>NZ_JAAFGZ010000002.1 GCF_010365105.1 Polaromonas sp.
TGGGTTTACGCGGTTATGCCTGCTGGCCTGGGGGGGGGGCGGCCAGCCCTACCACGAAAAAACCACCCGATTACAAGAAAAATCATTCGCTAGCGCACGACTGTCAAGCGAATTCAGCTATCAAAATCATAGTTTCCAGGCCTGGAAACAAGCCCTTCCTTGCGCACCGGCAGGCGCCGCCGAGTCACGCTGGCTGGCTGCGCGACCATGTGCAGGCTGCGCTCGTTCGCCATGGCCGCCAGCGGTCCGATCAATGCGGCCTCGGGCAGGTTGCGCCAGTATTTGCGCGGCATTTCCTTTTGCATCGCCTTCATCTTCAGGCGCGCCGGATTGAAGGTGTGCCGGTAGTAGGTAAGCCAGAGCTGCTCGCCGGCATCGGCAGGCGGCGCATCGCTTTTTTTCGCGCCAGGGCCGAAACGCAGCTGGCCCTTCATGGCGGCAGGCTCCGGTTGAACCGGCTGCGCCGCTGTGCGGGGCGGCAATGCGGTGGCCAACGGGCTGCGGCTGCAATCCCATTCGACGCTGCAGTCGGGCGTGAGGATGGCCCAGCGCATTTGCGTGAAGCGGCGTGCAAAGAACGGCGCCACGGCTTCGACAATGTGGTGTTCGGGCTCGAACCAGGCGACATGCAGCGGGCCGTCTTCGGGATGCGCCCTGAAACGCTCGTCCTGCACCGAGCGAAAACGCACGAATGCCTTCATCTTGTGCAGGTCGCGCCGCACCGCCTGCGCCATGTGCGCAGCCTGTAGCCGGTCCGGATCGAGCGGGTCGTGGCGCAGGCCGGTCTCATGCGCCAGGCGCCAGAAAATACGGTACAGCAAACCAAAGCGGTTCGGGTCGCGGTGCAGGATGACGCTTTCGCACAGCGCCATGAATTCGGCCGGCACTTTCACCGCCGGTGCATCACTGAATGCCTCGGCATTGCCCGCTGCAGCCGTCAAATCCGGCGTTGAGAACAGGTCCTGGACCGGCGCGTTGCTGGTGTGCCAGGACACCTGTTCGGGGGGCACCTGCCGGGCCAGCAGGCTGCGGGCCGCCCGTCGAAAGCCTTGCAGGTCGGCGGGACCGTGCAGCATCACGGGTGTGAGCGTGGACGGGAACAACTCGCTGGTCAGGCGGTCATTTTTCAGGTGCATGCAGGTGTCCTTTCCAGAGGATTCAGGACGGGCAGTTTTGCTGCCGCCAGGGGTTCTGCCACCTGCGGTTCATCAAACAGGTCAGCCTGTGCGGGTGCGGGCCGCAGGCGAGTCGCCAGGTTGGCGGCATCCAGCGTGGCGCCGGGATGGTGGTCGGGCAGCAGCACGAAAGGCCAGACTTTGGCCAGCGGCACATGCAGCCGCAGCAGGTCGCTGGCGCGCACATCGCGCACCCGCCGTGCCTGCAATATGCGCACCACGGCCTTGACGCCCAGGCCCGGCACGCGCAACAGCATTTCGCGCGGCGCCCGGTTCAAATCGACCGGAAACTGCGCCCGGTGCGCCAGCGCCCAGGCGAGCTTGGGGTCGATGTCGAGCGCCAGCATGCCGCTGGCCGGCGCCAAGTCGGCCGCACTACCGGCAGGGTTTGCGGGAACGATCTCGTCATGGGTGAAGCCGTAGAACCTGATCAGCCAGTCGGCCTGGTAAAGCCGGTGTTCGCGCATCAGCGGCGGCGCCTTCAGGGGCAGTCGCGCCGACGCATCCGGAATCGGACTGAAGGCCGAGTAATACACCCGCCGCATTCTGAAATCGTCATACAGCGATGCACTGGCGCCCAGGATGGTGCGGTCGTCGGTCGCATCGGCGCCAACGATCATCTGCGTGCTTTGCCCGGCCGGCGCAAAAAGCGGTGCGGCGCTGCGCCCTGCACGGCGCGACTGCGGCAGCGAGATGATTGAAATGCGCGACTGGTCGTGCGCAGCGCCTTTGGCGTCGTCGATATGCCCGCGCAGCCGCGCCATCGAGCGCCTTATCGCCGGTCCGTCCTTTTCAGGCGCCAGCGCCTGCAGGCTGCCCTGCGTGGGAAGCTCGATGTTGATGCTCAGGCGATCGGCATACAGGCCGGCGCGGGCCAGCAACTCGGGCGACGCGTCGGGAATCGTCTTGAGGTGGATGTAGCCCCTGAAGTCATGGTCTTCACGCAGCCGGCGCGCCACCTCGACCACCTGCTCCATGGTGTAGTCCGGGCTCTGGATGATGCCGCTGGACAAGAACAGGCCCTCGATGCAGTTGCGCCGGTAAAAATCGAGTGTCAGCCCCACCACTTCATCGACCGTGAAGCGCGCCCGGGGCACATTGCTGCTGACCCGGTTGACGCAGTACAGGCAGTCGTAGGTGCAAAAATTGGTCAGCAGGATTTTCAGCAGCGAGATGCAGCGGCCATCGGGCGCATAGCTGTGGCAGATGCCGCTGCCTTCGGTCGAGCCAATGCCCCGGCCGCCAATGGAATTGCGCTTGCCGGTGCCGCTGGAGGCGCACGACGCATCGTATTTGGCGGCATCGGCCAGGATGGCCAGCTTGTACTGAAGGGTAGGATGTGACACTGTAATAATATACAGTGTTTGAGCCAGATGGGCATCGGGGCCGGTGCAATGGCCGCAATGGGGTCGGGGCTTCAGGCCCGGGGCAGCGCTGCTTTCGGGGCCCGGGTTTCCATCACCAGGTAGATCACTGCCGCCACCAGCAGCGGCACCAGGAAATACACCACCCGGTAGGCGATCAGGCCGGCCAGCAGTTCATGCTCCGGCAGGCGGTGCGACAGCAGCGCGACAAACACCGCCTCCAGCACGCCCAGGTTGCCGGGAATGTGGGTGATGACGCCGGCAATCGCCGCCAGCAGCAGCACGCTGGCAACGCTGAAAAAATCGATGCGCTGCTGCAGCAGGATGAAGACAATGCCCGACATCAGCAGCCAGTTGCCCGCGCCCATGGCCAGTTGCAGCCCGACCAGCCTGAGCGAAGGCAGCTCGATGTCGTGGCCGCGCAGGCTGAAACTGCGCTGGCTGGAAAAGGCGCAGGCGGCCAGGTAGGCCAGTGCCAGTCCCAGCAGCGCAAAGCCGATCAGCCGCAACTGGAACGCATCGATTTTCCAGCCGGGCGGCAAGGCTGGCGGCTGCAGGCTGAACACCAGCCCGGCCAGCAGCAGGTAGCCCATCCAGTTGGCCAGCATGCTGAAGCTGATCACGCGGGTGATGGTGCCCATGGCCAGCCCGAGCCGCGAATACAGCCGGTAGCGAAAGGCAATGCCGCCGACCAGCGAGCCGAGGTTGAGGTTGAAGGCGTAGCTGACAAAGGTCAGCTGCATCACGGTGAAAGCGCGCAGCGGGTGGCCGGTGTAGTGGCGCCCGAGCAGGTCAAAACAGCTGTAAAGCCCGTAGCTGGCGACGGCCAGCGCCACCGCGCCCCAGGAGGCAGACAGCGGATAGTCCTGCAGCGATGACAGCACCCTGCCCCATTCGATGGTGCGTGCCTGCGAGACCAGCAGCCAGGCCACCAGGCCGAAGAATAAGGTCGTGGCAGCGCGCCGCAGCCATGGCCACCAGGCCCGGTCGGCAAGCTTGCGCCGCACGCCTGGCGGACTGCCGGGGCGCGCTGAAGATTGCAGGCTGTCGCTCATGGGTGCCTCATGCCGCGTCGGCCTGGCTGACCCGGTCAGCGCCCGCACTTTCGAGCGTCGTGTCGGCCACTTTCGCCGGCAGGAGGCGCGGCTTGTGCGCCGGCAGCCAGTCTGCCCATGCCGGGTAGCGGCTGAGCAGGTGGAAGACGAAAAAGCTGCGCAGCGAACGCCACCAGCTCCATTCCGTCAGATCAGTCACGTGAATCTGCTTGCAGCTGTTGTGTACCAGGTCGTCCAGCCGCTCGCTCAGGTGCTGGTTGAAGGCGCGGTCCTTGATGATCACGTTGGCCTCCAGGTTCAGCGACAGGCTGAGCGGGTCCAGGTTGCTCGAACCGACCGTGGACCAGGTGTCGTCCGACACCGCCACCTTGCCGTGCAGCGGCCGCTCGCAATATTCAAAGATCTGCACGCCGGCCGACAGCAGGTGGCCATACAGCATGTTGGCGGCGATCTTGACAATCGCCATGTCGGGTTCGCCCTGCAGGATCAGCCGGACCTGGACGCCGCGCCGGGCGGCCCGGCGCATTTCCCTGAGCAGCCGGTAGCCGGGGAAAAAGTAGGCGTTGGCAATCACCACGCGGTGCCGGGCGGCACGGATGGCGATACGGTAATGCCGCTCTATGTCGGTGGTGTGCAAGCGGTTGTCGCGGGTGACAAAAATGGCCGCTGCCTCGCCCGCCGGCGCCGGGTCTGCGCGCCAGCGATTCGTCAGCAGATGCGCCCGGTCAGTGATGCGCTCGCGCAGCTGGCCTGCCAGGCTCCTGCCGGTGTTGTGCTGCCCGGCCGCCAGCGCCTTGTGCACGAACGCATGGATCACCGAGACGATGGGGCCTTCGATCTCGACCGAATAGTCCTGCTTGGCTTCAGGCCCGAAGTCGGCCAGGTGGTCTGCTGAATAGTTGATGCCGCCAATGAAGGCACGCTGGTCGTCCACCACCACGATCTTGCGGTGCATGCGCCGGAACAGGTTGGTGCGCCAGCCCCACAGGCGCGGTGCCGGATCGAACACATGCACCCGAACGCCGGCCTGCGTCAGCGCCGAGATGAAGCCGGGCGACAGGTCGGGCGAGCCGAAACCGTCAATCGTCAAGTCGACCTGCACGCCGCGCGAGGCCGCCGCCAGCAGCGCCGCGTGCAGCGCCAGCCCGACCTTGTCCTCGAACAAGATGAAGGTTTCCACCACCACCTCGTGGCCGGCGCCGGAAATCGATTCAAAAACGCGCGGAAAAAATTCCTCGCCGTTTTCCAGCAAGTGAAAGCGGTTGCCGCCGACCCAGCGCGTCATGCCTTTTCCGGGCGGGCAGACTGGCCCTGAAATGATCGGGAAACGGCGTGGTGAGGCGGCATGGCAAGAACCGGTTAAAGCCTGATCTCGGCCGCCAGCGGCGCATGGTCGGACAGGTGCGACCACGGATGGCTGGGCAGCACGATGGGCGAATGGCCAACTGCATTGCGCACATAGATGCGGTCCAGCTGCAGCAGCGGCAACCGGGCCGGAAAGGTGCGCGCCGCATGGCCGTTGGCCTGCACGAACACCTCGTGCATGTTGGCGTCCTTGGCCATTTGCGCATGCGCACGACGGCGCCAGTCGTTGAAGTCGCCCGCCACCACGACAGGCGAGCGCGCCGGGATTTCCTTGCGCACCATGTCGCACAGCAGCTTCATCTGCTGGGTGCGGTGGGTTTCGACCAGCCCCAGGTGCACGCAGATGGCGTGAACCGTGTGACTCTGGCCGGGCACCTGCAATTCGCAATGCAGCATGCCGCGCCGCTCCGGGCCGCTGATGGAAATGTCGCGATTTTCAAATTTGACAATCGGAAACTTGGACAGCAGCGCATTGCCGTGGTGGCCGTTGGTATAGACCGCATTGCGGCCATAGGCAAACTGGTCCCAGATGCTGTCGGCCAGGTATTCGTAATGCGGCTGGTCGGTGTAGTTGTCGAACTTTTCCGAATGCTTGAGGTGGCTGCCGGTCACCTCCTGCAAAAACACCACGTCCGCGCCCACGGTGCGCACCGCGTCGCGCAATTCGGACAGGATGAACTTGCGGTTAAAGAAAGTGAAGCCCTTGTGGATGTTGACCGTGAGCACCTTGAAGGAAGATGCCGGGTCGGCACTTGCGGTGAGTTGCTCGTCTGCTGTGGGGCCGGCGCTGGCCGCAAGACGCCTTGCACGGGGCTGGGCATGAAGTGTTTTGATTTTGTGGGGCATGAGGTTCTCGGACGCTGGGTCAAGGATTGCCGGCAGCAGCGCGGTGTTGGAGGAAAAAGGGGCAACAATCTGGCGGCGACGGGAGACCGCAAACCGGCCAAGCTTGACGAAGCATGATTGTTGTCCGGCGGCGTATTCAGCACTGTAGGACGGTAACTTATTTCTGCCGGGCCGGCTGGCGCGCCTTGAAAGTCAAGCTTGTCCGGATCCACTGGCCCGATCGCCTGGCCACAAGCCAGACCGCCAGACCGCATCGGCAAGACAGGCGCTTCTTGCGTGCCTGTGCGGGCGTGTCTGATACAAACCTTGGCTCTGGCTTGCTGACTTTCATGCGGTGTCCGGCAGTTCCTGGTCAGGCACACGTGTGACGAGGAAAAAGGGACCGATGTCGAGGAACGCGCAGCCAGGACGAAGCAAAGCACCCAGTCCAGCGCATGAGCCAGTTCCAGAAAACACCGTGCAAGCGCCATGCTGCGCAAGGTCAGCGTCCTACAGCGGGAAATGTGTATCTCTGGCAAAAGTGCTCCGGCGTGAGCAATAGACTGGCCGAGTGCTTTCGCTGGCCCTCAAGTGGCGAGCGCATTTTTATCCCGATTTAAAGGAGTTTTTATGTTGAAAAAGTCATCCATGAAATTTATTCCGTTGACCCTTGCGGTCACGGCAGCGTTGATGATGGGCGGTATGGCCCAGGCGCAGACCAGCAGTTCGGGTACCAGCGGCTCGGCCATGACCGGCTCGGGCGTGCAGGGCTCGCCAGACGCTTCCGGCCCCGGCGCGGGCATGGGCAACAAGGGTGCTGCCGGAATGACCAAGGGCATGACCCCTTCGGCCACCACAGGTGCCAGCGGCTCGGCCATGACCGGCTCAGGCGTGCAGGGCTCGCCAGACGCTTCCGGCCCCGGCGCGGGCATGGGCAAGAAGAAAGCTGCGGCAACTCACAAAAAGAGCATGAATCATTCCGGGACCAAGGCTGCCAAAGGCGCAAGCGGCTCGCCAGATAATTCTGGCTCGGCCACAGGCATGGCCAACAGCAAGAAGGCTGCCGCAGCCGGCAAGGGCATGAACAGCTCCGGCTCCACCGGTAGTGGCTCGGCCATGACGGGATCAGGCGTTCAGGGCTCGCCGGATGCTTCTGGTCCGGGTGCAGGCAAGACCCGCTAAAACCGGGTAAGGCGCGCAGGTTATGAGCGGCTTGCCCTTGTGGCACGCTGCTCATTCCGGTCGCCACTTGCTGCAAGGCCTGTAATGGGCCATGCGCTGCAAATACGTGGATTGTCCAGATCGCAGCGCTTGAAAATTTAAAAAAAGTATCAAATAAAGGCTTGCCGCAAGTCCGGCAATGCTTTTCAGCTATACAAAAAATAGCAACAATACCCAGTCCGCGATGCAAAAAACCTGCATCGCTGCGCTTGCTCGACCGATGCAGGTTTCTTTGGGCTTCAAAACTTGAAGGTCTGGCGCCAAACCGCGAATTTTTCCCGAGCCAACAAGGTTCTTTTCACTCGAAAAACATTCGGTCGCCCACACTCCTGGCGCGTAAAAAGGGCCCCGTGAAAGCGGTATAGGCGCGCCTTGCTGCCCGCGTCGATCAGTCCCATCCAGTCCAGCCAGTCCGACAAGCCCCGCCGGGAGCCTTCAATGCCGGCGACGTCGCCATGCACCACCAGGCCGTAAACACGGCCGGCCAGGTTTTTGGGATAGTCCCATCCCTTCATTTCCAGCGCCTTGCCTTGGCTTCCCCGGGCTTTTTGCCGTGTGTGCTGGTGGAGTCCGGATTGTCAACGTCGGAGCACACCAAGCGGTCGATCATGAGTTTGAGCGGGCTGGGCGGCTGGTACCAGTACACCGGCGTCACGATGATGACGGCATTCGCCCTACAACAGCTTGAGAAATGTTGGCACCATGAAAAATTATGAAATCCACGGTTTGCGCAATACGCAACTGCGTAGACAGCTATTTAAAACATAGCAAATCAGCGATTGCATGCGGACATGAAAAAACCGCACGGGCCGCGCTCGCAAGCGCAACCCGAACGGGTTTTCAAGGGGTCCGGCAACGCTGGCGGGTTTTATCCCCGGCGATGCATCATGCCGCCATCATGGTGGCCGGGGCCGCCGTGCCGGCCCATTTTTCCCATCCGGCTGTGCTCGGCATCAAAGGTTTTTTGCTGCTCGGGGCTCAGGGCGGCGTAAAAGGCCTTGGTGGCTTCGCTGCGCTTGTCCATCTCGGCGTTCATTTCGGCCATGCGCTGGGTGCGCAGTGCCTTCATTTTGTCAATGCGCTCGGGCGTGGTCAGCTTGTCGAGTTCGGCGCGCTGCGCGGCCATGGGACGTTCGCCGCCCATCATGCGGGCCGGCGGCTGCATGGCAGCGGTGAAGCTGGTCCATGCGCCTTCCTGGGCCGGCGTGATCTTGAGCGTGGCTTTCAACTCGGCCTGGCGCTTGGCCATCCAGGCCTGCATCCTGGCGGGGTCTTGGCGGCCCATCCAGTGCTCGCCGGCATGGTTCTGCCTGGCGTTCTGGGCTGCGGTTGCCGACGTGCCGGGTTTCAGCGCTGCGGGCGCCGCGTCGGTGCCTTGCGCCATGGCGGCGCCAGTGGTGGCCAGCAGGCTGGCAAGGATCAGGCCGTTGAGTGACTTGAGTGCGAATTTCATGGAAGCTTCCTTTGGATGAAAAAGGTCTGGCACCAGGAATTGGCGACAGCTTGGAGGCAAGTGTGGCGCGCCTGTGTATCGCCGCCATTGCGCCGTTGTGATGGTTTGTAAAGTTGCATGAAAGCCGTGTTGCGGCCGCCGGCTTTCCCGGCCTGCGCGCGGCCGCCCGGACGTTCTGCAAGCACGGCGGGTGCGCCCATCCGGCCACCCAGCTTGCGCTATGCTTTGTCCTCAAAATGCAACAGGAACCGGGCCGCCCATGAGTTTTTTATCGGAACTGAAAAGTCGTGCGAATGCGTTGCAAGGCCTGGAACTCGGCGCGCAGCGCGACCTCATGGCCGGCACCGAGTCCTGCGAGAAGGCCTGCCGGACGGCGCTGGCCTATCTGCAGGATTTGTGCGCCCAGCTCAACGTCATTCAGCCGCCTGCAGCCGGCGCTTACAGCCTGGACGGCAAGGCGCCGTTTCCCGATCTGGTGCAGCGCAATTTCCGCTGCGATGCGCGTCGCAAGATGTTGCGCAATGCGGAGGTTTTCGACTACATCGGCGTCGGCTGGGACTTGCTGCCTGCCACCGGGCAGGTAGCGACCCATACCGTCACCGTCAACTTTCTGCCCGATCTGGAACGCGTGACAAACCGCCTGTCGGTCGGCCAGATCCAGCATGAACGCAAGGACTTG
Source organism: Polaromonas sp. (assembly GCF_010365105.1). Lineage (GTDB taxonomy): Bacteria > Pseudomonadota > Gammaproteobacteria > Burkholderiales > Burkholderiaceae_C > Polaromonas. The sequence continues at coordinate 9,138 of NZ_JAAFGZ010000002.1, forward strand.
CGCCACCCCGACAGCGGCAAGCTGCTGGCCTATGAATTCGACTACCAGACCGAGTCGCGCGCCTTCATCACGCTGACGCCCGAGCATGACGCCGGCCGCATCGCCTGTCGCGTGACCAACGTGGGTGGGTTTGGCGTGCTCAACCCCACCTATCCGGCGGCGCAGTTCAACGCCAGGCTACTGGATGAACTGGCCAAAAAACTGGTCGGCCAGCCCAGCCGCTTCGGCTGAAACGTACAACTGCTGACGGCTCGGGTCTTGCCCGCCGCCGGCCACTGTGCTTACAATCGCCGCAGCTTGTCGGGGTGCCAAGGATGTTTACATCCGAGGCTGAGATCGCAATTTTGCGAGACCCGCTGAACCTGATCGGGATCATCCCCGCGTAGGAAACAAGGCACTTTGGCTCCGGTACTCCGTTTTCACCGCTTCACGCGGTGGTTTCACGGCAACATCTCCGGCTCCCCAGGCAGGCACCCACTACCTTCTGGAGACAACCATGGCCAAGACCCCTCTTTCCGTCGATGCAGCAGACCTGACCAGCCGCATCACCCGCACGCCCTTTCCGGGCTCGCGCAAGATCTACATCGAAGGCTCGCGGCCCGACATTCGCGTGCCGTTTCGCGAAGTCACGTTGACCGACACGCTGGTCGCCGAAGGCAGTGAAACCCGGCGTGAAGCCAACCCCCCACTGCGCCTGTTCGACTCGTCCGGCATCTACACCGACCCGACGGCCACCATTGACATCACGCGCGGCTTGACGGCCCTGCGCGCCGCCTGGATTGCCGAGCGCGGTGACACCGACGCCCTGCCCGGCATCACCAGCGCCTACGGCCGCGAACGCCTGAACGACCCGGCCCTGAAGGCCTTGCGCATGAGCGACGCGCCCCTGCCGCGCCGTGCCAAGGCGGGCGCCAATGTGTCGCAAATGCATTACGCGCGCAAGGGAATCATCACGCCCGAGATGGAATACATCGCCATCCGTGAAAACCTGGTGCGCGCCCAGCTGGCCGAGCGTCTGGCGACCGAGCGCGTACCGAAAACCGGCCATTCCTTCGGCGCGTCGATTCCAAAAGACATCACGGCCGAATTCGTTCGTGACGAAGTGGCACGCGGCCGTGCGGTGATTCCGAACAACATCAACCATCCCGAAACCGAGCCGATGATCATTGGCCGCAACTTCCTGATCAAGGTCAATGCCAACATCGGCAACTCGGCCGTCACGTCGAGCATTGAGGAAGAAGTGGACAAGCTGGCCTGGTCGATCCGCTGGGGTGCCGACACCGTGATGGACTTGTCCACCGGCGAGAACATCCACGAAACGCGCGAATGGATTCTGCGCAATTCGCCGGTGCCGATCGGCACGGTGCCGATCTACCAGGCGCTGGAAAAAGTCAACGGCAAGGCCGAAGACCTGACCTGGGAAATCTTCCGCGACACGCTGATCGAGCAGGCCGAGCAGGGCGTCGACTACTTCACCATCCATGCCGGCGTGCGCCTGGCTTATGTGCCGCTGACGGCGAACCGGCTCACGGGCATCGTCTCGCGCGGCGGCTCCATCATGGCGAAATGGTGTCTGTCGCACCACAAGGAAAGCTTTCTGTACGAGCATTTCGAGGACATCTGCGAGATCATGAAGGCCTATGACGTGTGCTTCTCGCTGGGCGACGGCCTGCGCCCCGGCTCGATTGCCGACGCGAATGACGAAGCACAGTTCGCCGAACTGCACACGCTGGGCGAACTGACGCAGATCGCCTGGAAGCACGATGTGCAGGTGATGATTGAAGGTCCCGGCCATGTGCCGCTGCAACTGGTCAAGGAAAACGTCGAGAAGCAGTTAGAGGCCTGTTTTGAAGCGCCGTTCTACACGCTTGGCCCCTTGATCACCGACATCTCGCCCGGCTACGACCACATTTCGTCGGCGATGGGTGCGGCCAATATTGGCTGGTACGGCACCGCGATGCTGTGCTACGTTACGCCGAAGGAGCACCTCGGGTTGCCGAACCGCGACGACGTGAAACAGGGCCTGATTGCCTACAAGATTGCGGCCCACGCGGGCGATTTGGCCAAGGGCTATCCGGGCGCGCAGATGTGGGACAACGCGGTCAGCAAGGCGCGGTTTGAATTCCGCTGGGAAGACCAGTTCCGCCTGGCGATTGACCCGGATACGGCGATGGCCTATCACGACGAAACGCTGCCCAAGGAAAACGCCAAGGTGGCGCATTTCTGCTCGATGTGCGGGCCGAAGTTCTGTTCGATGAAAATCTCGCAGGAGGTGCGCGAGTTTGCGCGGCTGAACCCGGAAACGACGACGCTGGCGAAGGCTTCGGGCGTGATTGCCATCAAGCAAATCGCGGTCGAAGTCGAAACCAGTTTCGAGGAAAAAGCCGAGGAATTCCGCAAGGGCGGCAGCGAGATTTATTCCTGACGCTGAACCGCCCCGCCTTGTTCCCTCTCCCTCCGGGAGAGGGCTAGGGTGAGGGCTCTCCGCACCCTTCAGAAATAGCAAATTTGCTATCAAGAAAATAGCTGCTTGCGCCCGTCCCTGTTGCGAAAGCCGCACTTTTTATTGAAATCTAGTGACTTTTATCAGTATATTTTCTCGTCCACGATTGCGCGCATCGCTAACCCTCACCCCAGCCCTCTCCCGGAGGGAGAGGGAGGAAGAAGGAGGCGTTGAAACCTTGCCGTCATCGCCATCCCGCTACCCTTGCAGTTCATTCAACCCCGCTATTTCCAAATTTTTACCATGACTTCCCTTCACATCGGTATCGCCGGCGCCGGCCTGGCTGGCCGCACGCTGGCCTGGCGGCTGCTGCGCGCTGGCTGCCGCGTCTCTTTGTTTGATTCACGCCCACGCGCTGCGCTGGACACGGCCAGCATGACGGCGGCGGCCATGCTGTCGCCGCTGGCCGAACTGGCCGTGTCGGACGACGCCGTATTCGCGCTGGGCCAGCGCTCGATGGTGCTCTGGCCGCGCTGGATTGACGAGCTGGCCGAAGGCGGCGGCGCGCCGGTTTACTTTCGCCAGAAAGGCACGCTGGTCGTGGCACATGCGCCCGACCAGTCGTCGCTGGAACATTTCACCCGGCTGCTGCAGCACAAGCTGCCCGAATCATGCCGCGCGCAGGTTCACACGCTCGATGCGGCCGCGCTGGCCGCGCAGGAGCCGGCATTGGCCGGGCGCTTTGGCGGCGGGCTGTTCCTGGACAGCGAAGGCCAGCTGGCCAACGACCAGTGGATGGCTGCGCTGGCTGTTGAGATCGACCGGCTCGGCGGGCAGTGGCATGAAAGCCAGGCGGTGGAAAGGCTGGAAGAAGGCCGCATCGTTTGCGCCGATGCCACGCACGCCGTCGATGTGGCGGTCGATGCACGCGGCGTCGGCAGCAAGGCGCAGTGGCCCGAGGTGCGCGGCGTGCGCGGCGAGGTGCTGCGGGTCGAATGTCATGGCGTCACCCTGCAGCGCCCGGTGCGGCTGATGCACCCGCGTTACGCGCTGTACGTGGCGCCCCGGCCGGACCACCAGTTCGTCGTCGGCGCGACCGAGCTGGAATCGGAAGACACCGGCCCGGTCACCCTGCGCTCGACGCTGGAACTGGGCAGTGCGCTGTACAGCCTGCACCCGGCCTTTGGCGAGGCGCGGGTGCTGCGGTTGTCGGCGGCATTGCGTCCGGCGCTGGACGACCACCGGCCGGCCGTGGTGCTGCGGGGCGGCGTCTGGCACATCAACGGCCTGTACCGTCATGGCTATTTGTGCGCGCCGGCCGTGGTCGATGAACTGGCCCATAAACTCCTGGGCACTGACAGCACGGAGGCAACATGAGCAATTTTGAAATTTCCCTGAACGGCGAACGCATCGCTACCGAAGCCGCCACGCTGCAAGGCCTGCTGCTGGAGCGCGGCTACGACCTGAAAAGCGCTTTTGCCTGCGCCATCAACAGCGGCTTTGTGCCGCGCCCGCAATGGCCGGAACGCAGTTTGCAGGGCGGCGACAAAATTGATGTGGTCACGCCGATCACCGGAGGCTAAGCATGAGCAATCCCATAAATTCATCCATCGCCCACGGCAATCCCTGGACCGTCGCCGGCACGACGCTGTCCAGCCGGTTTTTCCTTGGCACCTCGCATTACCCGTCGCCGCAGGTCTTGGGTGACGCGGTGCGCGCCAGCGGCACGGAAGTGCTCACGGTCGGCCTGCGCCGGCTGCAGCCTGAAACCGGTGGCGGCACGAGTTTCTGGCAGCGAATCCAGGCGCTCGGTTGCCACATCCTGCCCAACACAGCGGGCTGCCACAGCGCTGAAGAAGCCATCACGCTGGCGCAGATGGCGCGCGAGATTTTCGGCACGACCTGGATCAAGCTTGAAGTCATCGGTGACGACTACACGCTGCAGCCCGACACCGTGGCCACGCTGGAAGCCGCCACCACGCTGGCGAAAGACGGCTTTGCCGTGTTCGCCTACACCACCGACGACCTGGTGATGGCGCAGCGCCTGCACGCGGCAGGCTGCGCGGCGGTGATGCCCTGGGCCGCGCCGATTGGCACCGGGCGCGGGCCGCTCAACCCTTACGCGCTGGAAACCATGCGCCGGCGTTTGCCCGACGCGGTGCTGGTCGTCGATGCCGGACTCGGCCGCCCGTCGCATGCCGCGCAGGTGATGGAACTGGGCTTTGACGCCGTGCTGCTCAACACCGCCGTGGCGCAGGCGGGCGACCCGGTGCGCATGGCGCGGGCCTTTGCCGATGGCGTGGCGGCCGGCCGCGCCGCATATGAATCGACGCCCATGCCCGAGCACGCCGCGGCGCAGGCCTCGACCTCGACCGTCGGCGTTCCGTTCTGGCATGCCGGTTGAGGCAAGCCGGCTTTACGGCTTTCCGAATTTTTTCTTTCTCCCTCTCCCTTTGGGAGAGGGCAGGGGTGAGGGTTCCCCGGCTTTGTATGCCTGTGCCCAACCCCCACCCCCGCCCACTTGCGCAAGCGGCAGAGGGAGAAAGACCCCAAGGCACAAGCTGTCCCGCCTGACCTGGCCGATGGGCTTGCCATAAAAAAACTCCAAGGAATCACTGCCATGACTGATACATCCGCCACGCCTTTCCCTTCCCTGACCGGCCCCATCGGTTTTTACCCCGTGGTGCATGACGCCGCCTGGGTGCAGTGCCTGCTCGACTGGGGCGTGCGCACGGTGCAATTGCGCTTCAAGGCCGCCGGCCACACCGCCGCCGAAATCGAGCGCGAAGTTTTCGCCGCCGTCGAAGCGGGCAAGCACGTGCAGGGTGCGCAGGTGTTCATCAACGACCACTGGCAACTCGCGCTGGCCGCCGGTGCCTACGGCGTACACCTGGGCCAGGAAGACCTGGACATTGCCGACATCGACGCGCTGCGCCGCGCCGGTGTGCGGCTGGGCCTGAGCACGCACACGCCGGCCGAACTGGCGCGCGCCAGGGCGGTGCAGCCGTCGTACCTGGCGATTGGCCCGATCTACCCGACCACGCTGAAGGTCATGCCGTATCAACCGGTCGGGCTGGTGCAGTTGAAGCAATGGGCCACGCTGGCCGCGCCGTATCCGGTGGTGGCGATTGGCGGCATCTCGCTGGAGCGCCTGCCTGGCGTGCTGGCCTGCCTGGGTGGCGGCAACGACGGTGCGGCAGTGGTCAGCGCGGTGACGCTGGCGGCCGACCCGCATAAGGCGGCACTGGACGGCATGCGGCTGGCCGCCGGCTGAAAAGCGTCCCTACCACCATTTCAGGTATCAAAACATCTTCTTGCGCAGGTGGCGCGGGCATTTTCAGCTATTCATTCGATAGCACAGGATAGTCGGTGTAACCTTCGGCGCCGCCGCCGTAGAAGGTTGCCTTGTCGGGCTCGTTCAGGGGCGCATCCAGGCGCAGCCGCCTGACCAGGTCCGGATTGGCAATGAAGGGCTTGCCGAAGGCGACCAGGTCGGCGCCATCCTTCAGCGCCTGCTCGGCCGTCGCCTTGTCGTAGCCGTTGTTGACCATCCAGGCGCCCTTGCCGCCCGCCGCGCGGTAGGCCGCCTTCAGCGCCGCATAGTCGAACGGGCGCTCGGGCATCTCGCGCGGGCCGCCGGTGGCGCCGACGATGAGGTGTACATACGCCAGGTTCAGCTTGGCCAGCTGCTTGACGACGTACTCGAACAGCGGCTGCGGGTCGCTGTCGAAGGCATCGTTGGCCGGCGTCACGGGCGACAGCCGGATGCCGGTGCGGCCGCCGCCAATCGCGTCCACGATGGCGCGGGTCGCCTCCAGCATCAGGCGCGCGCGGTTCCGGATGGGGCCGCCGTAGTCGTCGGTGCGCTGGTTGGAGCCGTTCTTCAGGAACTGGTCGAGCAGATAGCCGTTGGCGCCGTGGATTTCCACGCCGTCGAAACCGGCCGTGTCCACCGCATTGAGCGCTGCCGCCCGGTAGGTGTGCACGATCTCGGGCAGTTCCCCGGCGTCAAGAGCGCGCGGCTCGGATGTGGCCACGAAGGTCGGCACGCCGTCCCGGATCAGCACCGTCTTGGTCTTGGCGGTGATGGCAGAAGGCGCGACTGGCTGGCCGCCGTCCGGCTGCAGCTCGCAATGCGAGACACGGCCGACGTGCCAGAGCTGCACCACGATCTTGCCGCCCTCGTCATGCACCGCCTGGGTCACATGTTTCCAGCCGTCGAGCTGCTCGGTGCCGTACAGGCCGGGCACGTCGGCATACCCCTGGCCCTGGTGGCTGATGGCCGTGGCTTCGGTGATGAGCAGACCGGCCGTGGCGCGCTGGGCATAGTACTCGGCCATCAGTGGCGTGGGAATGGCGTCGGGCGCGCGGTTGCGGGTCAGCGGCGCCATCACGATGCGGTTGGCCAGCAGCAGATCGCCGGCCTGGACGGTGTCGAATAAAGAAGACATGGGATTTCCTGGTTCTGGTGTGAAAAGGCATGCCGCCGGCCAGAACTGAACCACAGGCGTGCTGCACCGGATCGGCTTGTCCGGGCTGTCTGGCGCATGGGAAGCGTTGCCAGAACTGTCTGCCAATTATGAACCGGGGCGTGCGGTGCAGGCCAGCCGAAGCTTTTTGATTCTGCTCAAGGCCACCCGCTTTTGCCCGAGGTTGCCGGTTTGACCATCGGGCCATAATGGCATGGAAAGTACGTCATTCCCCGGTCATGGAACCATGTCACGATAGGACACTCTGACCGGCAGGCTTGCGGTACTTGCGCGACGGGCAAGGCGCTGTCCTACAAGGCGCAAAGGGCAGTGCTTATTCTGAAAACCGGCATGCTCTTTTACGATACAAGTCATCTGCTTGCGAATGGTTGTCTATGACTGACTTGTGCCCGGGCTTGTGGCCAAGGCATTGAAGGGAAATAAAAATGGTCAAGTACGCAATTATTTTCGCGGTCATTTCACTGATCGCCGGCGCCCTGGGGTTCAGCGGCGTTGCTGCCGGTGCGGCAGGCATTGCAAAGATCCTGTTCGGTCTGTTCCTGATCCTGGCACTGATTTTCATCGTGCTGGCGGCGCTGGGCGTGGGCGCTGCCAAGAAAATGATGAAGTGATGGAGCCTGCCGACAGCAAGCCGCCCGCATCGGCGGTGTCACGCTTGAAAGACCGTATTTTTCAGGGCTGGTCTTCCCGGGAGGAATCCGCTGAAACGAAGCGCCACCCGGTGCCGGCCATCCCGCCTCAGCGCCAGGTCGGGTTTCCCTCCAGGATTGCCGAGTTCCTGCTGGTGTTCAGGCTCAGGGCCCGCCGTCGTTCCGCGCTGTCCGCAGACATGCTCGAGCGCGCCGTCCGCGTCGTGTTCGTGACCTGCAAGAACTGGTTTGCCGGCAGCGATTCGCCCACTCCCCCGCCGCGCAGGCGTGACTAGCCGGCCGGCTTGCCACGCCGCTGCCCTTCTTTGTTTTTCCTCTACAGGAGCCACCCCTTCATGCACACTTCTTTGGTTGACTGCCTGCTCGAATACGAAGTGAGCAGCCCGGCGCATTTTCTGCTGAACATCGGCGCCGCGTTTGATCCTGGCCACGAAGTTGTCGAGGAGAGGCTGACCATCACGCCGAGCATGAAGGTGCGGCATTTTTCGGACGAGCGCAGCGGCAACCGCTTCATTCGCCTGGACGCGCCCAAGGGCGTGCTGTCGGTCAACTACCACGCCCGGGTGCAGTTGCATCCGTCCGCGCAGCCGCTGCAGCTGGACGAGACGCCCGTCAGCGCCCTGCCTGACGATGTGCTGCGTTACCTGATGCCCAGCCGTTACTGCGAATCGGATTCGCTGCGCCGCGTGGCGCAGCAGCTGTTCGGCCACCTGCCGCCGGGCACGAGCCGGGTGCGCGCGGTGGAAAGCTGGATTCACGAATCGGTTGATTACCAGGCCGGCGTCACCCAGCCGACCACCACGGCGCAGGACGTGTTCGTCCAGCGCGTGGGCGTGTGCCGCGACTTTGCGCACCTGGGCATCACGCTGTGCCGGGCGCTGAACATTCCGGCGCGGCTGGTGGTGGGCTATGTGAAATTTGCCGAACCGCCGCAGGACTTTCACGCCGTGTTCGAGGCCTGGCTTGACGGCCGCTGGGTGCTGTTCGACGCCACGCGCATGGCGCCCATCGAACGGCTGGTGCGCATCGGCACCGGCCGCGATGCCAAGGACGTGGCCTTTGCCACGATTTTTGGCGATGTGAAGATGCTGCGCAAGGAAATCACCGTCGATGAGGGCGAAATGCCCGCCGATGGCCAGGGCAGCGACGCAGAGCCTGCGACTGCAGCCTCGCCGGGCCTGGCGGGTTTCTGAACGCCGGCCCGTCGCTAAATTCTCCACGCGCCTGATGGGCGCTGGTCAGGTCCGGTAACTGGTGTCTAGCCGCTCCAGCTTGCGAACCAGCGACGGCCAGGCAAAGGCGCCGCCCAGGCCCCCGGTCTGCACGCGCATCGCTTCGGACACGCCCTGGACGATCAGCGGATTGACCGTCGTCAGCGCGCCGCCGCCGGCCTGCGCATCCACCTGAATGCGGCAGGTGGTCTCAAAGATGTACATGCTCAGAAACGCATCGGCAATCGACTTGCCGACGACCAGCAGGCCGTGGTTGCGCAGCACCAGAAAATTGGCGCGGCCCAGGTCGGCCTGCAGGCGCGGCTTTTCAGCGTCCCTGAAGGCCACGCCTTCGTAGTCGTGGTAGGCCAGCGACGCCAGCACGAAGGTCGATTGCTGGCTGATCGGCAGGATGCCGCCGGCCTGCGCACTGACGCCCACGCCGGCCCGGGTGTGGGTGTGCAGCACGCAGGCTGCATCCGGCCGGGCTTCATGCACGGCGCTGTGGATGACAAAGCCGGCGGGGTTGACCGGAAATGGCGACTCGATGACCTTGTGGCATTGCTCGTCGACCTTGACCAGGCTGGACGCGGTGATCTCGTCGAACATCAGCCCATACGGGTTGATCAGGAAATGGTGCGCGCTGGCGCCGGAGACCGACTCGGGCAGCTTGGCGCTGATGTGGGTGAACACCAGGTCGCTCCAGCCGTACAGCGCCACGAGCCGGTAACAGGCCGCCAGGTCGCAGCGCAGCTGCCATTCTTCGGCGCTGACCGTGCTCTGCAGGGAAGGAATGTTCATGGGGTGACTCCTGGAATATGCGTGGTGGGGGCCGTCAGCCTACAACGCCTGGCGTCCGCACCGCTGTTTCCCGCGCGACACCGCTGGCCCCGGCCCGACTTGGGAGCCAGGGGAAACCTGGATCAATTGCTATTGAAAATATAGCTAATATCGCCCGTGGGCAGTGCGGAAAGCAGGGTTTTTATCGATTTTCCGGGAAAGCTTCGCCTAGCGCTGGAAAGCGACCACCACCTGCCGCTGCTCGCCCAGCCCCTCGATGCCCAGTGCCATGGTGTCGCCCGCCTTGAGGTAGACCGGGGGCTTCATGCCCAGGCCGACGCCTGGGGGCGTGCCGGTGGTGATGACATCGCCCGGCTCCAGCGTCATGAACTCGCTGACATAGCTGATGATCCTGGCGACGCTGAACACCATCGTCCGGGTCGATCCGGTCTGCATGCGCCGGCCGTTGACATCCAGCCACATGCCCAGGTTCTGCGGGTCTGGTACCTCGTCGCGCGTCACCAGCCAGGGCCCAAGCGGGCCGAAGGTGTCGCAGCCCTTGCCCTTGTCCCAGGTGCCGCCGCGCTCGATCTGGTATTCGCGCTCGCTGATGTCGTTGATGGTGCAGTAGCCGGCGACATGACTCAAGGCCTCGCCTTCCGCCACATAGCGTGCGCGCGTGCCGATGACCACGCCAAGCTCGACCTCCCAGTCGGTCTTGACCGAACCCCGGGGCAGCATGACCGCATCGTTCGGCCCCTGGATGCAGCTGGTGGCTTTCATGAACACCACCGGCTCGGCAGGAATCGGCAAGCCGGATTCGGCGGCATGGTCGGCGTAATTCAGGCCGATGGCGATGAACTTGCGGGTGCCGGTCAGCGGACTGCCCAAACGCGGCGAGCCTTCGACCGCCGGCAGGGTGCTGGTGTCGTGCTGGCGCAGTGACTCCAGCGCCGCATCGCCCAGCTGGTCCGGCCCGATGTCGCCGACGAGGCTGCTCAGGTCGCGCAGCTGGCCGGCCGCGTCGATGAGGCCGGGTTTTTCCTGGCCGGGGTGGCCGTAGCGAACGAGTTTCATGAGGTTTCCTTTTTCTTTTGGGGGGTGAATCAGTTCATCTTCAGTCAACGGCGTCAGATCGTGATGCCGCCGTCGATGTTGTAGGCCTGGCCGGTGACAAAGGCCGAATCGTCGCTGGCCAGAAACACCACCAGCGGCGCAATTTCATGCGCCTGCGCCAGCCGGCCGATGGGCTGGCGCGCGACAAAGCCCTTGCGTGCCTCGACCGGGTCGTCAAACACATTGATGCGCTCCTGCAGCGACGGCGTGTCCACCGTGCCGGGGCAGACCGCATTGCAGCGCACGCCCTGCCCCACATAGTCGGCGGCAACGCTCTTGGTCAGCCCGATGACGGCGGCCTTGGACGCGCCGTACAGGAAGCGGTTGGGCAGGCCCTTGAAGCCGCAGACGCTGGCCATGTTGACGATGCTGCCGCCCTGGTTGGCCAGCATCTTCGGCAGCGCCGCCTGGATCATCCAGAACTGCGCGCGCACATTGAGCTGAAAGGCAAACTCCCATTCGGCATCGGTCGCCTGCAGGACTGATCCGGCATGCACGAAACCGGCGCAGTTGAACAGCACATCGAGCGGCGGCAAGTCATTCATCAGCGTTTGAATAGCCTGCTTGTCGAGCACATCGAGCACTGCCGTGCGGACATTGGGCACGCCGTCATAACTGGCGAGCAGCGCCGGATTGACATCGGTGGCCCAGACCTGCGCGCCTTCGGCCGCCATGGCGAGCGCGCTGGCCTTGCCGATGCCCTGTCCGGCGGCGGTCACCAGCGCGGTTTTTCCTTCGAGTCTCATCTTGTTTCCTTGGGAGGGGTTGTCGATCCGCACAGCCGCAGGCGCCAGGGCAGGGTTTTGCCGGATGGGTGGGGCACCTGTTTCATGGGATTATTAATTGGCCTTACCACTTGGCCAATTCTGGCTAACCCTTAATTCGAGTTTTCAGCTTTTTGCGCATGTCCCTTCTTCAAACCGTCGAACCCCAGCGCCTGTACCGGCAGATAGCCGCGCAGTTGCGCACACTGATCAGCGCAGGTGAACTGGCCGTCGGCAGCCGCCTGCCGGCCGAGCGCGACCTGGCCAAACAACTGGGTGTGAGCCGGCCGTCGGTGCGCGAGGCGCTGATTGCGCTGGAAGTCGAAGGCTGGGTCGAGGTGCGCACCGGCTCGGGCGTGTATGTGCTGGACCGCAGCAGCCCGGCCAGCCGCGTGGCCGCCCGCCAGCCGCAGATTCCGGCCGACGAATGGGGGCCGCTGGAGCTGATCCGCGCCCGCCGGGTCGTGGAAGGCGAAACCGCCGCCCTCGCCGCCAGCGAGGCCAGGCCCGGGCACATCGCGGCCATGACCCAGGCGCTGGCCCGGATGCAACTTGACGCCGACCAGGACGTGCTGCCGCTGGAAGGCGACCGCGACTTTCACACCGCCATCGTCGAATCCTGCGGCAATGTGGTGTTGATCGAGACCGTGCAGCGCTTCTGGGACTCGCGGCGCGGGCCGCTGTTCGAGCGGCTGACAGGCTATTTTGAAACCCTGGATTCCTGGCGCGCCGCCATTGCCGAGCATGACGCGATCCTGCTGGCCATCCGCAGCCGCGACCCGGCCGCTGCCCGGCTGGCCATGCACCAGCACATGGACAACTCGCACACCCGTTTCAGCGTGAGCTGGCGGCAGGCGCAAAAGCCCAGGTAGCCGCCTACCCCACAAGCGGTGCACGACTGGCGTGTGCATCGCCCGCCCCCGGCAAAGCCAGCAACCCACCCACAGAGGAGACATCATGAACCATCCGAACAAGCGAAGCACTCTCAAAACCATAGCGTATTGCGCCCTGCTGGCGGGCGCAATGGGCCTATCCGGCATGGCATCGGCGCAAACCAAGCTGAAATGGGCGCATGTCTATGAAACCTCCGAGCCGTTTCACAAATGGTCGGTCTGGGCCGGCGACGAGATCAAGAAGCGCACCAATGGCAAGTACGAGGTGCAGGTGTTCCCGGCCTCCACGCTGGGCAAGGAAGCCGACATCAACCAGGGCCTGACGCTGGGCTCGGTGGACATCATCCTGAGCGGCGCCAGCTTTGCCGGCAACACCTACAAGCCGCTGGCCGTCACCTACTTTCCCTTCATCTTCCGCGACGCCGAGCACCTGCTGAGCTATGCCAAGAGCGATGTCTTCAAGGAACTCGCCAAGGGCTACGACGACAAGAGCGGCAACCACATCACCGCGCTCAACTACTACGGCGCGCGCCACGTCACCTCCAGCGCCGCCAGGCCGGTGACCAAGCCCGAGGACATGAAGGGCCTGAAGATCCGCGTGCCCGACGCGCCGGCCTATCTGGCGTTTCCCAAGGCGCTGGGCGCCAATGCCACGCCGATTGCCTTTGCCGAGGTTTACCTGGCGCTGCAAAACGGCACCGTCGATGCGCAGGAAAACCCGCTGCCGACCATCGAGGCCAAGAAGTTCTACGAGGTGCAAAAGAACATTTCATTGACCGGCCACATCATCGACTCGCTGCTGACCATCACCTCCGGCCAGTTGTGGAGCAAGTTGTCGGCCGACGAGAAAAAGATTTTTTCGGACGTGATGCAGGAAGCTGCCGAGAAGACCGGTCGCGAGATCATCGCTTCTGAAATCCGCCTGGTCGAGGAGTTCAAGAAAAAGGGCAACAACGTCATCACGGTGGACAAGGCCGCCTTTCGCGAAGCGGTGCTGAAGAACACCAAGCCGACCGACCACGGTTACCGCCAGCAGGACTACGACCGCATCACCGCGCTGAAGTAGTGGATGCCCGCTGGCCGCCTTGCTTTCGGGCCTGGCGGCCCGTCTTGTGACCCGATTGACTGTTTGCGGAGTGCCCATGAGCGACAAAATCATCAGCGATGACGGCGAATTCCACACCGAGGACGAGGAATTCGACCTGTCCACCACCACACCCGAGGCCTGGCTGGCGCTGGCCTTTTTCTGGCTGCTGGGCCTGACGGTGTTCTACCAGTTCATCACCCGCTATGTGTTCAACGATTCGGCCGCCTGGACCGAGGAAATTGCCCGTTACCAGCTGATCGCGGTGGTGTTCATCGGCGCGGCCATCGGTGTGGTCAAGAACAACCACATCCAGGTCGATTTCTTTTACCGCCACATGCCGGCGCGCCTGGGCAGGCTGATGTCGGGTTTCGTCGATCTCGTGCGTATCGCCTTCTTTGCCGCCGCCGTGGTCATGACGGTGCAGATGATGCTCAAGATCGGCAACCAGACGCGCATTACGGTGGTGGACCTGCCGATGAACATCGTCTATGCGCTGTGCCTGCTGGGTTTTGCCGTGATGCTGCTGCGCTCGGTGCAGGTCGCCGTGATTCATTACCGGCGCGGCTACAGCGTGCTGGAACGGCCCGACGCCACCATGCAGGACCGGTAAAAACCCCGTCATCCAACAGGTCCCTACATGCTGAAAATTTTCTTTCTGATCTTCATGGGCGCCGGCATTCCGGTGGCCATCGCCATGGCCGGCGCGTCGCTGGTGTACATCCTGTTCAGCGGCAGCCTGCCGCCGTTTGTGGTGATTCACCGCATGGTCTCGGGCATTGACAGCTTTCCGCTGCTGGCCGTGCCCTTTTTCATCCTCGCCGGCAACCTGATGAACAACGCCGGCATCACCACGCGCATCTACAACTTCGCCCTGGCGCTGGTTGGCTGGCTCAAGGGCGGCCTGGGCCATGTGAATGTCGTCGGCTCGGTGATCTTTGCCGGCATGAGCGGCACGGCGATTGCCGATGCGGCCGGGCTGGGCACCATCGAGATCAAGGCGATGAAGGAACACGGCTATTCGTCCGAATTTGCCGTCGGCGTGACGGCGGCATCGGCCACGCTCGGCCCCATCATTCCGCCCAGCCTGCCCTTTGTGATCTACGGCATGATGGCCAATGTGTCCATCGGCTCGCTGTTCCTGGCCGGGTTGTTGCCGGGTCTGATGCTGGCATTGCTGATGATGCTGACGGTGGCGTACTTTGCGCACAAGAACCAATGGGGCGGCGACATCCATTTTTCCGGCAGCCGCTTTGGCAAGGCGCTGGTCGAACTGGCCGTGGTGGCCGGCTGGCCGCTGGCGCTGTGGGGGCTGATCCAGGCCGGCGCACCGCCGCAGCTCACCGTCTTTCTGGGTCTGGTGGCGCTCTTCGTGCTCGACAAGATCTTCAGCTTTGAAGCGGTGCTGCCGATCATGACGCCGGTGCTGCTGATTGGCGGCATGACCACCGGGCTTTTCACGCCCACCGAAGGCGCGATTGCGGCCTGCGTCTGGGCCATGGTGCTGGGCTTTGCCTGGTACCGCACCCTGAAGTTCAGGATGTTCGTCAAGGTCTGCCTGGACACGGTGGAAACCACCGCCACTGTGCTGTTCATCGTCGCCGCTGCGTCCATCTTCGGCTGGATGCTGACGGCCACCGGCGTGACGGCGGGCATTGCCGAATGGGTGCTGGGTTTCACGCAGGAAGCGTGGGTGTTTTTGCTGCTGGCCAACCTGTTGATGCTGTTTGTCGGCTGCTTCCTGGAGCCCACCGCCGCCATCACCATCCTGGTGCCCATCCTGCTGCCGATCACGCAAAAGCTGGGCATCGACCCGGTGCATTTCGGCCTGGTCATGGTGCTCAATTTGATGATCGGCCTGCTGCACCCGCCGATGGGCATGGTGCTGTTTGTGCTGGCGCGGGTGGCCAAGCTGTCGGTCGAGCGCACCACCATGGCGATCCTGCCGTGGCTGGTTCCCTTGCTGGTCAGCCTGGGCATCATCACCTACTTTCCCAAGGCCGTGCTGTGGCTGCCGAAGATGTTTTATTGACCCGATGAATCGATTGCCGAGGCTATTTCCATGACCCCCTTTATCCGCTTGCATCCCGCCGACGACGTGCTGATTGCCCGCGCCCAACTGGTCGGCGGCACCCAGGTCGAGCACATCACCGTGCGCGGCCTGATCCCGCCCGGCCACAAGGTCGCCACGCGCGCGCTGGCCGCCGGCGAGCCGGTGCGGCGCTACAACCAGATCATCGGTTTTGCCAGCAGGCCGATTGCGCCGGGCGAGCATGTACACACCCACAACCTGGACATGGGGCCCGACAAGGGCGACTTTGCGCGCGACTACGCGATTGGCGCCGACGTGAAGCCGCCCGCCCCGCTGCGTGAAGCCACCTTCATGGGCATCAAGCGCGCCGACGGCCGGGTGGCGACGCGCAACTACATCGGTATTTTGTCCAGCGTCAACTGCTCTGCCACGGCGGCGCGGGCGATTGCCGACCATTTCTCGCGCCAGACCAACCCTTCGGCGCTGCAGGATTTCCCTAACATCGATGGCGTGGTGGCGCTGACCCATGGCACCGGCTGCGGCATGGACACCGAGGGCATGGGCATGCAGATCCTGGAGCGCACGCTGGCGGGCTATGCCACGCATGCCAACTTCGCCGGCGTGGTGGTCGTCGGCCTGGGCTGCGAGGCCAACCAGATCAATGCCTGGCTGGCACACAGCGTGCTGAAGGAAGGCGACAACTTTCGCGTCTTCAACATCCAGGACAGCGGCGGCACGCGCAAGACGGTGGAAAAAGGCATTGCGCTGGTGCGGGAGATGCTGCCGCGCGCCAACGATGTGCAGCGCGAACCGTGCAGCGCCGCGCACATCACCATCGGCCTGCAATGCGGCGGCTCCGACGGCTACTCGGGCATCAGCGCCAACCCGGCGCTGGGCGCGGCGGTCGATTTGCTGGTGGCCCATGGCGGCACCGCCATCCTCAGCGAAACGCCCGAAATCTATGGCGCCGAACACCTGCTGACGCGCCGCGCGGTGCGCCCCGACATCGCCGAAAAGCTGATTGCCCGCATCAAGTGGTGGGAGCATTACACCGAGATCAACGGCGGCGAGATGAACAACAACCCGTCGCCGGGCAACAAGGCCGGCGGGCTGACGACGATTCTGGAAAAGTCGCTCGGTGCTGTGGCCAAGGGCGGCACCAGCAATTTAGAGGCGGTCTATGAATATGCCGATCCGGTCAATACCCACGGCTTTGTTTACATGGACACGCCCGGCTACGACCCGGTCAGCGCCACCGGCCAGGTGGCGGGCGGCGCCAACGTCATCTGCTTCACCACCGGACGCGGCTCGGCCTATGGCTGCGCGCCCTCGCCATCGCTGAAATTGGCCACCAACTCGGCGCTGTGGCAACGCCAGGAAGAAGACATGGACATCAACTGTGGCGAGATCATCGACGGCGGCGTGTCGGTGCAGGACATGGGCCAGCGCATTTTCGAGCAGGTGCTGGCCACCGCGTCGGGCCGGCAAAGCAAGAGCGAGCAGCACGGCTACGGCCAGAACGAGTTTGTGCCGTGGCAGGTCGGCGCGGTGATGTAAACCGGAAGTTTTTATGCAAAAAGTGATCCCTGCGCAGACCTTGCGGGCGCAATGCGCTAGCGTTTTAATAGCAACAGGCAGTTCGACAGCCGAGGCTGAAAAAGTCGCCGCCAACCTGGTCATGGCCAACCTGAGCGGCCACGACTCGCACGGCGTGGGCATGCTGCCGCGCTATGTCGATGCGGTGCTCGAAGGCGGCCTGACGCCAAACGCCAGCGTGCAGACCGTGCTGGACGCTGGCAGCCTGCTCAGCCTGAACGGCCAGCGCGGCTACGGCCAGGTTATCGGCGAGCAGGCGATGGCGCTGGGGATGGCCAGGGCCAGGCTGCATGGCAGCTGCATCATGGCGCTGGCCGAGTCGCACCACCTGGGGCGCATTGGCCACTTTGCCGAAATGGCGGTGGCCGAAGGGCTGGTGTCGCTGCATTTCGTCAACGTCAGGACGCGCGCGGTGGTCGCGCCATGGGGCGGCAGCGACGGGCGCTTTGGCACCAATCCCTGCTGCATTGGCATTCCGCTGAAAGACCAGCCGCCCTTCGTGCTGGACTTTGCGACCAGCCGCGTGGCCCAGGGCAAGATGCGCGTCGCCTACAACCAGGGCAAGACAGTCCAGCCCGGCCTGCTGATCGACGAGCACGGCCAACCGACCACCGACCCCGGCGTGGTCGTCGTGCCGCAGCCAAACGGATTTTTTGGTGCCTTGATGCCCTTTGGCGAACACAAGGGCTACGGGCTGGCGGTGGCCTGCGAACTGCTGGGCGGCGCGCTGACCGGCGGCGGCACCTGGCACTCCACCAACGTCCACAACCGGGCCATCCTCAACAGCATGCTGACGGTGCTGATCGACCCGGAAAAGCTTGGCACGCAGGCGGCGTTTGACACCGAGGCGCGGGCGTTTGTGGACTGGCTGCGCCAGAGCCCGCCTGCCGACGGTTTCGACACGGTGCAGATTGCCGGCGAGCCCGAGCGGGCGATGCGCCTCAAGCGCGAACAGGACGGCATCGAGGTGGACCTTCAAACCTGGCAGGAAATCGTCCTGGCCGCCGGCAAGGTTGGCGCCAGCATTTGATTCGACCGGCTCAATGATCCGGCGACCAGGGCGCTATGGACACAGGCCAAGAATGCGTTCCTGCTGCGAGCACATTCTTGCCGGCTGCCTCGATTTCACCGCGGCTGCCGGCCTGGCGGTTTCGGCCACACAGTTCCGCAGTTCGCGTGTCGTCGGGCGGTAGTAGATCCATCCCCGGCCGAGTTCGGGCAGTGCCAGCTCAACCTCGCCCCACTTCGGGTGTCCTTTTTCCTTGAGCTCCGAAAAATTCTGGCACAAGGACCGCGCCATGCCGCGCAGGTGGCTTTCGGTGTCCCTGAGCTGGAAGTCGTAGGTCACCAGAAAAGCCTTGACCGCCAGTCCCGGGATATCGGCTTCGAGCAGGCTGGGGTAATTGCTGGCGCGCACGTTGGCTGGAAAGTAGGTCTTGAGAACGGCTTCGCTGGAGGGATGGCTGGGGTCGAACTTCAGCAGCTTGATCAGTTTTCGCGACTCGGGCTTCATGTCCACCAGCAGCTTGGCAGGCTGGCCCGCCACGATGGCGACCACGTCAAGGGTCTTGTCGGTGACCAGTTTGGCCAGGGCTTCCTCATTGGAAAGGTAGCTTGCGCTATCGGGCATGGCCTCGTTGAACATCAGGCGGTAAAGCGTTGCCGATGTCAGCGCCGTGCCGCTTCCTGACTCGCCTGCGTTGAGCTTCGCGTTTTTGATCTCGTGGATGAATTCGCGCTCCGAATCTGCCCGCACGATGAAGTAGATTTCCTCGTTGTAGAGCGGCATGATCACGCGCAGCGGCTTGATCAAGTCGCGGGCGGCAGAATTTCCTGCTGCTGCAATGTCCAGAAACGACTGGTAGACATCTGACTGCACCAGGGCCAGCTTCACCCCGGGCTCGTAACGCAGCAGCTTGACGTTCTCGGCCGATCCGGCTGACGGCAGCACGTCGAGCTGGATGTCCGCCGCCGGCGCCACGAACTCCGCCAGATCGCGCCCGATCTTGATGTAGGTGCCGCGTTCGGAGGCGGTCACGATTTTGTAATTCACTTCACCCACTGCCATCGACGCGTGGCAAAGCATGGCTGCTGTCAGCAGGGCGCTCAAGACCTGTTTGTGCATACTGTTTTCCTTTCGGTTCATGAAGGTCAATTGCAGAGCCCCAGCGTTTCAACAGCCGGAGGACATTCCTTGAGGGCAGGCGGGGTCGGGCGGGGTTTTTCCCTGGCTTGAATGGCAGGCGAAGGCCTGGCAGGCGGTTGGGCCGCCCTGTCGGGCCGGGAAGGCGCGGGCAATTTGACTGCTGCGGCAACACCACTGGCACCAGGCGATGCAGCCAGCACCGGCGCTACAGCCGGGACAACCCGGACAGGCGCGACAGGCGCTACTGGCGCTACAGCAAGTGCGGGCTCCGGCTGCATTTTCTGCGCCAATCCCTGCCGGACTGACGCCAGCCCGCTGGCCGCAAGCCGCGACCTGTCGTCGTTGTCGCCAAACCGGGTTGAATACGTCAGCAGGCTGTCTGCCAGCAGGATTTGCGCGCGCGCCAGCCATTCGGCGCGATTCGGGGCGGCTGCAGGATTTGCCCGAAGGCTCAAGTCTGCATAGTGCCGTCCAAGCCGGTATTTTGCATCGGCGGACTCGACCGAAGCGGCGCCCTTGAGCTTGTCGGCGATCCTGCAGGACATCAACAAGCCCACCTCGGCGTCGCGCGCACGGCCTTCAGCCGAGGCTTCAATGCTCAGGACGACGAAAGAGGCAATGTCCAACACTGCGAGGCCGGCCACGTCGGCCTGCATGGGAAACTTTCCGTCCTTCTCGCCTGCCACGGGCACCACAGGCTCTGACGGACACATGACGAGTTGCACCGCTACCGGTTCTGCAGGCCCGGTGCGTGCCGCATTCGGCCTTTCCCTGCCAGACAGGTCTGAAGGGCCTGTGTTCAGCAACAGCCATCCGCCCAGCCCGGCTGCCGCGGCAATGACCACAAACCAGGGCGCAAAGCTCGTAGGTCGCCTCGGGTCAGTTTCAACGGGCCTGGAGGCGGAGGCACTTTGCGCCGATGGAGAAGGATTTTGCGCAAACGGCAAACCATCAGGTTTCGGCGGATCAGGCGTGTCGCCCAACGCGGACTCGCGTTCCTTCCACGCGTCCAGCAGGGCCGATGCACCGAGTGCTTGCGACTGCTCTGGTTCAGGCGCCGGTGGCGCAGCAGCGGGCTGGGGCTGACCAGACGCTGATGCCGCAAATGACGCATTGGCTTTTGCCTGCTCGGACATGGTTGGTGGTGCAGGCTCAGCCTTGGCCGGTTCACTGGGGAATGGCGAGCGCCCTTTGTTCCGTGCTTTGGCCAGGATTGCCGTTCCAAGCACCAGACGCGTCCTGAAAAATTCCTCTAAACGCTTGGTGATGCCCATGGACCGACCATATCCCGGCAATGCAAGCCCTGACGATGGCCAAACAATCCGTTGCATCGTTTGCAAATCCATGCGTTCACCCAAAAGAACCGAAAGCACCTGTGCCGGTCTTGCCCGCAGCTGGATTTCTGTCGTGCAACCCAAGGCACCTGGCTTGTGGATTCCCGCCTTCGCAGGAATGACGGCGCGCATTGGTGCAGGCCGGCCAGGTGACAGGTTTGCCAGTCAGGGTGATTGCGCTCTGACGTGAAATCGTCTTGACTGGCCATCCATGCGTTCAAGCTGCCTGACAACTTTTGCTATTTAATTAATAGCTGCTTGTGCTTGCGTGGTATGCGAAAGCAGCCTTTTTGATGCTGAAAAACACGTTTGCGGGTCAGAATGAGCATGTCGCAGTGGTTACCCCATTACCGAACCGTGCAGCCAGCGGCTTGCGCCAGCAGTCCGCGCGCGCACAGATTGGCGTAAAACGCGCGCAGCCCGAAGGTCCACGGCGGCGCCCGGTCGCAGTGGTTCACTTCATTGACCAGCCGGCCGAGCTGCGGGCTGGAAATATGCACCACGTCGCCGAGCTGATGCGTGAAGCCGCTGCCGGGCTGGCCCCGGTCCTGCGTCGGCGCAAACAGGGTGCCGAGGAATAGCATCATGCCGTCGGGATACTGGTGGTGCGCGCCCAGTGTCTGCGCCACCAGGTCCAGCGGGTCGCGGCTGATCTGCGCCATCGAGCTGCTGCCCTGCAGTTTGAAACCGTCAAGCCCTGATACCCGCAGGCTGACGGTGCAGCGGCGCACGTCGTCCAGGGAATAACTGGCATCGAACAGGCGGATGAACGGGCCGATGGCGCACGAGGCGTTGTTGTCCTTGGCCTTGCCCAGCAGCAACCCGCTGCGGCCCTCGAAGTCGCGCAGGTTCACGTCGTTGCCCAGGCTGGCGCCCACGGTGTCGCCCCGGCTGTTCACCGCCAGGACGATCTCGGGCTCGGGGTTGTTCCAGGCCGAGCCGGGATGGATGCCGATCTGCGCGCCGCTGCCGACACTGGAGAGCACCGGCGCCTTGGTGAACACCTCGGCATCCGGGCCGATACCGACTTCGAGGTATTGCGACCAAAGGCCTTTGTCGATCAGCAATGCCTTGAGCTGCATCGCCTGCGGTGAGCCGGGGCGGATGGCGGCCAGGTCGCCGCCCAGCAGTTCCACCACCTGGCGGCGAACGGCGGCCGCCTGTGCGGCGTCGCCCCGGGCCTGCTCCTCGATCACGCGCTCGATCAGGCTGGCGGCAAAGGTCACGCCGGCGGCCTTGATGACCTGCAGGTCGCAGGGCGCGAGCAGGCTCAGCACTTGCGGATCGTCGGACTGCGCCCCCGAGTCGGGCATCAGCTGGTCGATGCGGCCGACCCGGCGCCCGGAGGCCGCGCGCACCTGCGCCACCGGATCGGCCGCATCGAGCAGGTCGCTCATGGTGGCGAAATGCGCCGACAGGTCGTACACGCCGTCGGGTCGCAGCACGATGACCGACGGCCCCGGCACCGGGCCGGGCACCCACGCGCGGCCGACCAGGGTTCCGGTGAGTCCGTCTTCAGGCAGCCAGTGCGTGGCAGGCGGGTTTTTCATGGGGATGTCTCCGTTTTTAAGTTGTGATTGCGTGGAAAGGAAGGATTCAGGTATCGGAAGCCGGCGGCAGCCGGTAGAGCCGCCGGGCATTGCCGTCCATCACGGCGTGTTGCGCCTGCGGGCTCAGGCCGGCGAGCAAGTGCCTCGTTTCGGCGAACCACTGGCCAAAGCGGCCTGCCAGTTCAAGCACCGGCCAGTCGCTGCCCCACACCAGGCGGTCGGCGCCAAAGCAGGCCAGCACCTGCGCGGCCCAGGGCCGTACGACACCAGGCGCGGGTGCAGGCCCCGCCTCGGTCAGCAGGCCGGAGAGCTTGCACCAGGCACCGGTCTGCGACGCCAGGCGGGCCATGCCGTCGGCCCATGGCTGCCATTGCGCGGCGGCGATGTCGGGCTTGCCGGCGTGGTCGATGACGATGCGCAAATCCGGATGACGCCCGGCCAGCGTCAGGAGGTAGGGCAGGTGCACCGGCTTGACCAGCGCGTCGAACACCAGATGGCAGTCGGCCATGGCCCGCAACGCCGGTGCCAGCGCGGGCTGCAAAATCCATTCGGCATCCGGCAGATCCTGCAGCATGGGGCGCAAGCCCTTGAGCCGGGGATGGCGCGCGAGTTGTTCAATGCGCGCAGGCGCATCGCTGGCAGCCAGATCGACCCAGCCGACCACGCCCAGCACGGCCGGATGGGCGTCGGCCTGCGCCAGCAGGAAAGCGGTTTCCGCTTCGGTGGGTGCGGCCTGCACCAGCACGCCGCCGGTCACGCCGTGCGGCGCCGACTGCGCCTGCCAGTCATCAACCGCCACATCGCGGTAGATTGGCGCCAGTGCCGGCGTGAGCCAGCCATAGTCGCCGCGCGCCAGTTGCCAGCAATGAAAGTGGGTGTCGATACTCATGGTGTCGGTGCCGCGTCAGGAATCAGCCCCTGCACTCTTAGTTCGGCCCAGAATTCAGGCGCTATTGAATGCCGCAGCATGGCTTGCGCGTCCTGCCATTGCGCCACGGTGCGCGCGCCCAGCATGACGATGTCCACCGCCGGATGCGCCAGGGGAAACTGCAATGCCGCCGCCCGCAGAGAAACATCAAAGTTCTCGCATACCGCTTCGATCCGCGCAGTGCGTTCCACCCATTCACGCGCCGCCGGTGCGTAATTGAACGTGGGCGCACTGCCGCGTGTGCCGGTGGCCAGGATGCCCGAATTGAACACCCCGCCCAGCGCCACGCGCACACCGCGCGCCGTGCACTGCGGCAGCAATTCGGGCAGCGCGCTGTGGTCCAGCAGGCTGTAGCGGCCGGCCAGCATCAGCACATCGAAGTCGGCTTCGGCGAGCACCTGCAGCACCACGTCCACGTCATTGGTGCCCAGCCCGATGGCGCCGACCAGTCCTTCGTGCTGGAGCTGTCGCAGCGCCGGCAGGGTTTCGTCCAGCACCTGCCGGAGCACTCGTGGCGCGTGGGCGCCATGCGTGGCCGCGTCGGGGTCGTGCACATAGGCCACGTCGAGCCGGGCCAGGCCCAGGCGCTGCAGGCTGTCCTCCACGCTGCGGCGCGTGCCGGCAGCGCTGAAATCCCAGGCTTGCCGAAACGGCAGGATGTCCACATAGCCATGCTGGGTGCGAGCGGCGGCGGCATCGGGCGTGAGCAGCCGGCCCACCTTGCTCGACAGCACGAAACTGTCCCGCGGCTGGCCGCGCAGCGCCGCGCCCAGGCGGTGTTCTGACAGGCCATGGCCGTAATGCGGCGCCGTGTCAAAGCTGCGGCAGCCGCTGTGCCAGGCCGCATCCACCAGTTCCCGGGCTTCGTCATTGCTGACCGCTTCAAACAGGTTGCCCAGCGGCGCGCCACCCAGTCCGAGCCGCAGGCCGCTGCCAGCACAGGGAGGAAAGAAAAAAGTCATTTCAGGGTAAATCCCAATAAAAGTTTACCTATCGTATAGCTAACATGTCAGTCCCTGATACCGGGAAATCCCGAGGTTCCAAGCACAAACTGCAAGCCATTGACGCACTGAAAAACGCCTGCCGACCCGCAACCCACGCTCGCCCCATGCTGAAAAACATCCCGCAGCTTCTCACACCCGATGCCCTGCATGCGCTGGCCAGCATGGGCCATGGCGACGACGTGGCCATCGTCGATGCGAATTTTCCGGCGGCCGGCACGGCCGGCAAAGGTGGTGCGCGGCTGGTGCACCTGGCCGGCGCCAACGCCACGCAAGCGCTCAAGGCCGTGCTGCAGGTCCTGCCGCTCGACGATTTCGTGCCGCAAGCGGCCTGGACCATGCAGGTGGTCGGCGACGCGGATGCGATTCCCGAACCCGTGGCCGAGTTCGCCGCTGCGCTGCAAGCGGCCGGCGAAGCGCCCGCCGCGACCCTGGAACGTTTTGATTTTTACCAGCGCGCGCAGTCGGCTTTCCTGATTTTGCGCACCGGCGAGACGCGCAAATACGGCAATATTTTGCTGCGCAAGGGCGTCATCGCCAGCGACGCGGCTTGAACGCATGAGCACCCTGCCCCACACCTCGCCTTTGAGCCTGCGCGCACAGGCCTACGAAAGCTTTCAGCAGCAGATCGTCGATGCCAACATCCGGCCCGGCCAGTTCATCTCGCAGCGCGAACTGATGCAGCTGCTCGGCATGCCGCTGGGCGCGGTGCGCGAACTGATTCCGCGCCTGGAAGCCGAGGGGTTGCTGAAAACCGTGCCGCAGCGCGGCCTGCAGGTCGCGCATGTCGATCTGAAGCTGATCAACAACGCCTTCCAGTTGCGCCAGCTGCTCGAACGCGAGGCCGCCAGCCGTTTCGTCACCACGGTGTCCGACCGGGACCTGGCCGCCATCGAGCAAAGCCATCGGGACATCGTGCAGCGCGCGCGCAGCGGCGGCGCGATTGACGATGCGCTGCTCAAGGACGCCACGGCGGTGGACTGGGGCCTGCACGACCTGATGATTGACGCGCTGGGCAACGAGCTGATTTCCGAGGTGTACCGCATCAACAGCCTGCGGGTGCGCCTGATCAAGCTCGAAGGCTCGACGCTGTCGCCGCAGGTGCTGGTTCCGGCGATGGAAGAGCACCTCTGGTTTATCGAGGCCCTGAAGCGGCGCGACGCGCACGCCGTGCTGGAGCGGCTAGGCCACCACATTGAAAGCGCGCACCTTCGCGTGCTTGGACTGCCACGGCCCGCGATGCCGTGGTCTTTGGAGAAGCCCGGATGACAACCCCCCCGAATCCTGAACAAAAATCTGCCGCCTTCAGGGGCATCTGGCCGGCATTGCTCACGCCGCTCAATGCCGACCTGAGCATTGACCACGCCCGGCTGGCGGCGCACTGCAAGTCGCTGATCGCCCGGTGCTGCCCCGGCGTGACCGCCTTTGGCACCACCGGCGAAGGCCCGTCGTTTTCCATGGCCGAGCGCAAGGACGCGATTGAGCAGCTGATCGCCAACGGCATTCCGGCCGACCGCATCATGGTGTCCACCAGTTGCGCCGCGCTGCCCGAAACGCTGGAACTCACGCGCCATGCGGTCAGCGCCGGCGTACACGGCTGCCTGATGCTGCCGCCGTTTTTCCTCAAGGGCGTGTCCGACCAGGGCATCATCGACTGCTACCGCTATGTGATCGACGGCATGGACCAGGAACTGCCCCAGCTCAAGCTGTACCTGTACCACATCCCGCAGGTCACCGGCGTCAGCCTGTCGCACCATGTGATTGCCACGCTCAAGGCGATGTACCCCGACACCATCCTGGGCATCAAGGACAGCGCCTGCAGCACCGCGCATTCCATCGGCCTGGCCGAGGCTTTCATGAAAGACCTGACGGTGTATGTCGGCTTCGAGCCCGACCTGCCGGACATGGGTCGGCGCGGCAGCACCGGCGCCATCAGCGGCCTGGCCAACTTCATGCCGCGCGTGGTCAACCGTTTGGTCACGCAGCCCGATGCAGCCGCCACACCGGCCGAACGCGAACGTGTGGTCCGGCTGATCGGCCTGCTGGACGACTATTCGCTGATGCCGGCGCTCAAGGGCATCATGGCGATGCTCAGCGGTGAGCCCGGCTGGCTGCGCGTGCGCCCGCCGCTGGTCGCCCTGACGCCTGAAGAGTTCCAGCGGCTGGAAAAAACCATCCGGGATTTCGGCATTGATCCAGAATCCGACTGAACCCGGCCCCACCGATGGACCGGGTTCTGACACGTTAGCCACCGATAAACGACTAGGAGACAACCCCATGAAAACTTCCCTGCTTCGCCGAACCCTGCTGGCCAGCGCTTCGGCGGTCCTGCTGATGGGCGCGCTGCTGTCCCCCGCCCAGGCCCAGAACAAGATGGTGCTGCGCGTGTCCACCCCGGCCGTGCCCGACGACTGGCACGCCAAGATGTGGACGGTGTTCAAGGACAACCTGGAAAAATCCGCGCCCGGCGAGTTCGACGTGCAGATCAACCTGAACGCCTCGCTGTTCAAGCAGGGCACCGAGCCGGCCGCCATGGCGCGCGGCAACCTGGAGCTGTCGTCGATTTCCGCGTTTGACATCGCCAAGCTGGTGCCCGAGTTCTCGCTCTTCACCGCGGGCTATGTCATTCGCGACCCGGAGCACCAGCAAAAGGTGTTCAACGGCCCGATCGGCACCGAACTGTTCAAGACCGTGTCGGAGAAGATGGACGTGACGCCGCTGTCCACCGTGTACCTGGGCACCCGGCAGGTCAACCTGCGCGAAGTGCGCAACGTCAGGACGCCGGCCGACCTCAAGGGCGTGAAGCTGCGCATGCCCGGCACCAAGGAATGGCTGTTCCTGGGCGAAGCGCTGGGCGCCACCGCCACGCCGCTGGCCTTTGGCGAGGTGTACCTGGGGCTCAAGACCGGCACCATCGACGGCCAGGACAACCCGCTGCCTTCGGTGCGCGCCGCCAAGTTCTATGAGGTGACCAAGCAGATCGTGCTGACCAGCCACCTGGTGGACGGCATCTTCATTGCCATTTCCAACAAGGCCTGGGGCGCCATGAATGCGGCGCAAAAGCAGAAGGTGATCGCAGCGGCGCAGGCCGCGTCCGCCTACAACAACGACAACCGCCTCAAGGAAGAAGGCCAGCTGGTCGAATTCTTCAAGCAGCAGGGCCTGCAGGTGACCACGCCCGACGTGGACGCCTTTCGCAAGTCAGTGCAAACCACCTACCAGAACTCGGATTACGCCAAGGTCTGGCCCAAGGGGCTGCTTGAGCGCGTGAACCAGACCAAATAAGGGAGATGTCCATGCTGGAGCGTTCACGGCGTATCGCCGAAGGCGTGGCTGCGGCCGTTTTCGCCCTGCTTTTTGGGGTGTTCGTGGTGCAGGTCGGCATGCGCTTCCTGTTCAACCGGCCGCTGGCCTGGTCGGACGAGCTGATCGTGGTGCTGTACATCCTGATGGTGTTCTGGAGTGCCGCCACATTGCTCAAGGAAAAAGAACACGTCATGCTCGACCTGGTGTATGCCGCCCTGCCGCCCGGCGGCCAGCGGATTTTCGGCCTGCTGGGCGCTGCCCTGACGGCCGGGCTGCTGTTGTGGATGCTGCCCGAGGCGTTTGACTATGTGCGCTTCATGCACCGCGAGAAAACGCCGGTGCTGGACATTCCCTTTTCCTATGTGTTTGCGCCCTTCATCCTGTTTGTGGCGGTCATCGGCATTCAATATGTCGTCAAGTTTGTCCGTTTGCTCGGGCACAACTGGAGGGAGCAGCTATGAGCCAGGCCTTGATGGTGTTGCTCGGCATGCTGGTCGTGACGCTGGTGCTGCGCCTGCCCATCGGCTTTGGCATGCTGATCAGCGGCGTGTCCTACCTGATGTTCAAGCGCCAGGACCTGGGGCTGGTGGCCGAACAGGTGCTCAACGGCTTGTACAACAGCTACATTTTGCTGGCCGTGCCGCTGTTCATCTTTGCCGCGTCGGTGATGAACTCGGGCACCGTCAGCGAGCGGCTGTTCGACTTTGCGCTGGCCATTGTCGGACGCCTGCGCGGCGGGCTGGCGCATGTCAACATCATCGTCAGCGTGATTTTCTCGGGCATGAGCGGCAGCGCCATTGCCGACGCGGCCGGCCCGGGCATTGTCAGCATCCGCATGATGCAGAAAAACGGTTACAGCGCCGAATTTGCCGGCGCGCTGACGGCCGCGTCATCGACCATCGGCCCGATCATTCCGCCGTCGATTCCGCTGGTGATCTATGCCATGGTGTCGGGTGCGTCGGTGGGCGCGCTGTTTTTGGGCGGCGTCATTCCCGGTCTGCTGATGGCCGTGGCGCTGATGCTGGCGGTGCACTTCGTTGCCGCCAAGCGCAACCTGCCGCGCGGCGAGAAGATTGCGCTGCAGGCCTATCCGCGCATTTTGCTGCGCGGCATCCTGCCGCTGACGCTGCCGGTCGTGCTGCTCGGCGGCATCTACACCGGCATTTTCACGCCGACCGAAGCGGCGTCAGTGGCCGCGCTGTATGCACTGTTCCTGGCGAGCATCGTCTACCGCGCGCTGAGCTGGCGGCGGTTCTACGAGATTCTGGTCGAGTCGTCGAGGGCCAGCGCCTCGGTGACGCTGATCATTGCCTCGGCGTTTGTCATCAACTACGCTTTCACGGCCGAAAACGTTCCCGGTCTGGTGGCCGCGTGGCTGACCGGCATGCAACTGTCGCCGCTGGGCTTTTTGCTGCTGGTCAATGTGCTGTTCCTGGTGCTCGGCTGCTTCCTGGACACCTCCATCATGCTGCTGGTGCTGGTGCCTATCTTGCTCCCGACCGCCAAGCTGCTGGGCATTGACCTGGTGCACCTTGGCGTGGTGCTGGCCGTCAACATGATGATCGGGCTGGTCACGCCGCCTTTCGGAATGCTGCTGTTCGTGATCAATGCGCTGGCCGGCGTGTCGCTCAAGGGCATGATCCGCGAAGCCTGGCTGTTCATCGGCGTGCTGCTGGTGGCGCTGGTGCTGATGACGGTGTTTCCGCAGATCGTCCTGTGGCTGCCGCACCAGATGGGCTACGGCGGCAAATGATGATGGCGGCCGAATCCTGTGACGTGGTCTGCGTCGCCAGCTGGAACGCCGATTTGGTGTCGCATGTGGCCCGGCCCATGGCGCGAGGCGAAACGGTGATGGCGCGCGCTTTTGGCATCAGCCCGGGCGGCAAGGGCAGCAATGCCGCTGTCGCTGCCGCCCGCCAGGGTGCCCGCGTGGCGCTGATTGCACGCATTGGTGACGATGACTTTGGCCGCATGGGCATGGAACTGTGGAAGGCCGAAGGCATTGATACCCACCATGTCGAGCAGGCTGCTGGCGAGCGCAGCGGCGTGGCGCAGATCCTGGTCTATGACGACGGCGACAACAGCATTGCGGTGTGTCCGGGCGCCGGCGCCGGTCTGGGCGCACGGCATGCGCTGGCAGCCACCGACCTGCTGTCGCATTGCCGGGTCGTGATGGCCTCGTGCGAAGTGCCGGTCGAGGCCACGCTGCAGGCCTTTCGGCTGGCCCGGCAGGCCAATGCCCTCACGGTGCTGAATCCGGCACCAGCCCGCCCGCTGCCCGAGGAACTGCTGGCGCTGGTCGATGTGCTGACGCCGAATGAAAACGAGTTGTTCGAACTGGCCGGACCCGGCTGCGCGGGGTCGATCGATGCGGCTGCCATGGCCTTGCTGGCACGCGGCACCCGCAATGTTCTGGTGACCTTGGGGGCCGCAGGCTGCCGGCTTTACCAGAGCGGCCAGGATCCCGTCAATCTGGCGGGCCGCGCGATGCCGGTGGCCGACACCATAGGCGCTGGCGACACTTTCACGGGCAGCCTGGCCGCAGCCCTGGCGCGCGGCGAAACACTGCCGTCAGCGATGCGTTGGGCCAACGCGGCCGCTGCACTGTCGGTGACGCGGCATGGCGCCATCGCCGGCATCCCCACCCGGGCCGAGGTGACGGCCCTGCTGGCTTGAACCGGCCGCACGGCCCGTTCAAGGCCTTGCGTTTCAGCTTTCGGTTTCAGCCTTTTTCAGGATGGCGTAAAGCTGGTCCTTGAGCTGCAGCTTTTCCTTCTTCAGCACTTCGATCTCGTCGGGTGTCGCCATGTCGATGCCCGACTCCATGTTCTTGATCTGCTGGTCCGCGGCGTTGTGCTCGTCGAACAGGCGGGTGAAGTGGTTGTCCGTGGTTTTCAGTTGTGTGATGAGGTCGCGGTATTCGGGAAACATAAAAAACTCCTGATAAAAAAACAACTCGCGCCCGGCCCGTTGAACAGCAGGGCCGCAAGCGCGAGGTGATACCACTATAAGCCCCTTCCCGGCCGGTGCCCGCAGTGCTTGTTCCCGTCTGCCTGCAAGGCAATCGCTGGCTTGTTTCCACGACAAGCCAGTCCCTTCGCAGCAAGCGCATGGCATTGCCTTTCGGGTTGCCGGACTGATGGCCTAAATCTCTGGGGACAGGCTGCCTCCTGGTTGTCGCCATGGCGACAGGGTTAGACCTGAAGGGCGGGATTTATGCCGTTCACATACAACGGGTCAGCATCGCCCGTGATCTGTGGTTGCGAGTCCGCATGACTCCTTTCCCTGTGGGGAAGGTTGGGATGGGGGCCAGCGGGCGCGGTTACCGCCACAAAAATCGCCATCGGGTAGCCCTCACCCCCGCCCTCTCCCAAAGGCAGAGGGCGTCAAACGGGACTGCATTTGGCAAGCTGACTATTCAAAATAAAGCTAAAAAAGCTGTTTCCGCAGGCTGCTATTGCCCTGACAGCTATGGATTCAGTAGCAATATGTCACGGACTCGCCTTCCGGCCCCAGCGGCGACCGTGATGAAATGCGCCAGCTTTTACACACCGTCGGGCTTGATCTGTGCGCGGGCGATCACTGCCTTCCAGCGCGTCTGCTCGGTTTTGATAAAAGCGTCAAATTCCGCGCCCGTGCTGCCCACAGCCAGCGCGGTTTCCTGCGCCAGTTTTTCCTGGACCTGCGGGCTGCGCGAGGCCTTGATGGCCTCGTCCTCCAGCCTGGCGATATGAGCCCTGGGCCACTTGCTTGGCGCCATCAGCCCGTACCACTGTGTCATCTCGAAGCCCTTGAAGCCCTGCTCGGCGACCGTCGGCACGTCGGGCAGCTGCGGCAGGCGCTGCGCCGTGCCGGTGGCAATGCAGCGCAGCTTGCCGGCCTTGATGAAGGCCAGCAGCGCCGGCGCACCGACCGACGCGGCCTGCAGGCGCCCGCCCATCAGGTCGGTCAGCATGGGCCCGGTGCCCCGGTACGGCACATGCACCATGAAGGTCTCGCTCACCATCTTGAGGTATTCAAACGCCAGGTGGCCGGCGCTGCCGTTGCCGGCCGAGCCGTAGTTCAGCTGGCCGGGCTTGGTTTTGGCATAGGCGATGAATTCCCTGAGGTTTTTCACCGGCAGGTCGGGATGCACCACATACAGGCTGGGCACCTTGGAGACCAGCGTGATCGGCACAAAGTCCTTGTCGGCGTCGTAAGGCAGCCTGGCAAAGATATAGGGGTTCACCGCCAGCGTGCCGATGTGCCCCAGGATCAGCGTGTGGTCGTCGGTGCTGTTCGCCACTTCCTGCATGGCGATGTTGCCGGCGGCACCGGGCTTGTTCTCGACAAACACGTTCTGGCCAATGGTTTTGGCCATCTCGCTGGCGACGGCGCGGGCGACGATTTCGGAACTGCCGCCCGGTGCGAACGGCACGACCAGCCGCAGCGGCTTGCTGGGCCAGGCCGGCTGGGCGTGTGACCCGGGAAGCCACAGGGCGGAGGCCAGTGCCGCGCCGGTCTTGAGCAGGTCGCGGCGGTTCGGTTTCAGGGTGTTCATGAGCAACTCGCTTGAAAATCAATAGGGTTCCTGCTGCGCAAGGCAATGGCCCGCTGAAGGTCAAGCGCGACTCTATCCGCAAGGCACCCGCCCTGACCAGAGGGGAACACCTGACACCGTGTCCAGGCGGTTACTTCGCGGCGCGGATTCGCACCAGCTCTTTCTGGGTTTCGTTCCACAGGTCCATGCCGACTTCCTTGCCGATGTCGGCATACACGCCGGTCAGCTTGCTGCGCATGCGCTCGGCTTCAAGGGGCGACAGCTCGTTGACCAGCATGCCCTTGGCCTTGAGTTCGGCCATGGCCTTGGAGGCTTCTTCGCGCGTGTCCTTGCGCTCGTAGTCGCGGCTGGTCTTGGCGGCATCCATCAACACCTTGTGCTCGGCCTGCGACAGGGTGTCCCACCACTTCTTGCTGACCAGCACGATCCACGGGCTGTAGACGTGGTTGGTCACCGTCAGGTACTTCTGCACCTCGTAGAACTTGCTCGACAAGATCGTGTTGTACGGATTTTCCTGGCCATCGACCGTCTTGGTTTCGAGCGCGCCGAACAATTCGGAAAACGCCATCGGAATCGCGTTGGCGCCCAGCGTCTTGAAGCTGTTCAGGAACACGTTGTTCTGCATCACGCGCAGCTTGATGCCGTCCATGTCCTCGACCTTGGTGACCGGGCGCTTGCTGTTGGTCAGGTTGCGAAAGCCGTTTTCCCAGTAGACCAGGCCGACCAGGCCTTTTTCCTGCAGCTTGTCCTTGATCTTGTCGCCGATAGGGCCGTCGAGCAGGATGTCGGCTTCTTTCGTGTTGCTGATGAGGAAAGGCGTGTCCCACAACGCCATTTCCTTGGTGATGCCGACCAGCGTGGCGGTCGAGCCGACCATCATTTCCTGCGCGCCGCCAATCAGGGCCTGCTGCATTTGCGTGTCGGGGCCGAGCGCGGCGGCGCCAATGGCGCGCACCTTCATCTTGCCGCCCGAGGCTTTTTCCACCGCGTCGGCAAACACCTTGGCCGCGCGGCCCTGGTTGCTGGCTTCGTTCAGGCCGTAGCCGAAACGGATCAGGCGCGGCTTGATGTCCTGCGCCAGTGCGGAAAACGAGGCGGTCAGCGTTGCGGCGGCGGCAGCGGCGACAAGGGTTCTGCGAAGAAAAGTCATGGGGAAGTCTCCTGGAGTGATGGGAAAAGGAAAAAGGGACAGGGTTTTTAGCGCATCCACGCAACGGGCGCGGTGACGATCTGCGGGAACAGCACGAACAAAAACAGGATCAGCGTGTAGGTGATCAAAAACGGGTTCACGCCGCGTATCACCTGGTGCAGCGGCATGCGGCCCACGCCTGCCACCACGTTGAGCACCGTGCCGACCGGCGGCGTGATCAGGCCAATCGCGCCGTTGAGCACGAACATCAGGCCAAAGTACACCGGGTCGATGCCGGCCTTCACCGCAATCGGCAGCATCACCGGCGCAAAAATCAAAATGGTCGGCGTCAAATCAAGCGCGGTGCCGACGATGACCAGCACGACCATCATCACCGCCATCATCAGGCGCGGGCTGTCCACCAGCGGACCGAGCCAGCCGGTCAGCGTGCTGGGCAGGTCGGCCAGCGTGATCATGTAGCTGGCCACCTGCGCTCCGGCGCACAGAAACATCACCACCGCAGTCGTCTTGGCAGCGCGCACCAGCACGCCTTGAATCTCGGGCAGCTTCATTTCGCGGTGCACGAACAGCGCGACGAACAGCGCATAAAACGCCGCCACCACGGCCGCTTCGGTCGGCGTGAACAGGCCGGATTTCATGCCGCCGATGATGATGATCGGCATCAAGAGCGCCCAGAACGCCTTGACGGTGGCGCGCAGCCGTTCCTTCATCGGCAGCGGCTGGCCTTCGGGCAGGTCGGTGCTGCGTAGCACCCATTTCCAGGCCACGATCAGGCCCACGCCCATGATGATGCCGGGCACGATGCCGGCCAGAAACAGCGACGAAATCGAGGTGTTGGTCGTCACGCCGTAGATCACGAACGGCAGCGACGGCGGAATGATCGGCGCGATGATGCCGCCCGAAGCCACCAGGCCGGCCGAGGTGTGCATCGGGTAGCCCTGCCTGCGCATCATCGGCAGCAAAATGGTCGCCAGCGCGGCGGTGTCGGCCAGCGCCGAGCCGCTCATGCTTGCCATCAGCACCGACGCGCCAATCGCCACATAGCCCAGGCCGCCGCGAATGTGGCCGACCCAGGCCTGCGCCATGGCGATGATGCGCTGGCTGATGCCGCCCGAGTTCATCAACTCGCCGGCCAGGATGAAAAACGGCACGGCCAGCAGCGGAAAGCTGTCCACCCCGGCGACCAGGTTTTGCGCCAGCAGCTGGGTGTCCCAGAAATCCAGCACCCAGGCCATGCCGGCGCCGGTTAGCACCAGTGCCAGGCCCATGTTCATGCCGATGCCCATGAGCGTCAGCATGCCGACGGAAAAAACGATGAATGCGAGGCCTTCGTTGCTCATGGTGTTACTCGACTTCCACGTTGTGGCCCAGGTCCAGCGGCGTGCGCCGGACGATCTCGAAAAGCGCCATCAGGCCGATGGCCGTGGCGCACAAAAAGGCCGGCAGCGGCAGCAGCGCGGTCGAGTAACCCAGCACCACCGACTGGCTGCCGTAACCGACCGCCACCTGTTGCCAGGCGCCCCAGCCAATCAGCACGCAGGCCAGCAGCACCAGCAGGCGGATGAAGATCGTCACGCTCATGAACAGCGCGGGCCGGTTTTTCAACATGCCGACCAGGCTGGTGAAGGCCATGTGCTCGCCGGCCGGGTAGGCAGCCGTCGCGCCGATGAAGACCATCCAGACGAACAGCAGGCGCGACAGTTCTTCGCTGGCGGGCAGGCCGCTGCCAAAGCCGTAGCGCAGCACGACGTTGACGAACACCGCCAGCGCCATCACGCCCAGGCACCCGGCCAGCAGCATGTTGCTGATGCGCTGGAAGCGGCTTTTGGGGACTTCGATCAAGGTTTCGTTGGTCATGCCTGCTCCTTTTCATCCAGCCATTGACAGACTTCAGCCTGCAGCGCGGCCAGCGGTTTCAATGCATCGACGCGCAGCACGCCGGCTTCGCCGGTGGGGTCTTCCAGCGTGGCGAACTGGCTGTCCACCAGCGTGGTCGAGAAAAAATGCTGTTGCGCCCGCGCCGACACCCGCGCCTGGGATTGTTCGCGGGGGATGTCGAGGAAAACGAAGCGCAGGCCCGGCGCGGCCTGGCGCAGGCGCTCGCGGTAGGAACGTTTCAGCGCCGAGCAGGTCAGCACCATGCCTTCCGGATGGGCGCGCAACTGATCGCCCAGCACGCCAAGCCAGCCGTCGCGGTCGGCGTCCGTCAGGGCGATGCCCTGGCTCATCTTGGCGCGGCTCGCCGGGCTGTGGAAGTCGTCGCCTTCGACCAGCGCCAGGCCGGTGGCGTGCGCGACGGCCACGCCCAGGCTGGACTTGCCGCAACCGGCCACGCCCATGATCACCAAAGATTCCGTCATGTTTTCAAAGCGCTTGGACAGCGCTGTCCTGTCGAGTCAAAATAAAAGGCGACTGCCGGGAATATCTTTTCAATCAGCGCCTGCCAAGGCGTCTCAGGGATTGTCCGGCTGGCGGTCACCGTGGGATAGCGCTATCCTATGCGAGTATCAGCCCCCTCTTCTCAGTAGTTTCCCTAGGATTCATGACTTCAGCACCCCTTCGCTCCCGCGCCACCGGACGCGTCACCCTGGCCGATGTGGCACAGGCCGCCGGTGTAAGCCCGATCACCGTGTCTCGCGCCTTGCGCGGCGAACGCGCCGTCGATCCGGCGCTGGTCGAGCGGGTCCGGTCGGCGGCGCACTTGCTGGGTTATGTGCCCGACCCGGCGGCCCGCGCGCTGGCGTCGCAGCGCAGCGCGCATGTCACGGTGCTGATCCCCATGCTGTCGAATGCGCTGTTCGTCGATGTGTTCGAAGCGGTGCAGCGCAGCCTGCGGCCGGCCGGCTACCAGACGCTGATGGGCGTGACGCACTACAACCTCGACGAAGAAGAACTGCTGCTGCGCGAGCAATTGCTGCAGCGCCCGGCCGGCCTGCTGGTGACCGGCCTGGCGCGCAGCGACGCCGCCCGCGCGCTGATCGCGCAAAGCCGCGTGCCCTGCGTGCACCTGATGGAAATGTCGCAATCGCCCGGCGTGTACAGCGTCGGCTTTTCGCAGCTTGAAGCCGGCGCCGAGATGACCCGGCACCTGCTGGCACGCGGCCGGCGGCGCATCGCCTTTGCCGCCGCGCAACTTGATGCTCGCACGCTGCAGCGGCTCGATGGCTGGCGCCGCGAACTGGGCGCGGCGGGCCTGCACGATGCGGCGCTGGAATGGCTGGACCCGGCGCCGTCGTCGATGGCGCTGGGTGCGCAGATGTTCGGGCAGATCATGCGCAAGCAGCCCGATGTGGATGCGGTGTTCTTTTGCAACGACGACCTGGCGCAGGGCGCCTTGCTGGCCGCGTTGCGCTTGGGGCTGGCCGTGCCGCAGCGCGTCGCGGTGACCGGCTTCAACGACCTGACCGGCAGCGACTTGACCACGGTGCGAACGCCGCGCGCCGAGATCGGCACGGCCGCCGCGCGCATGCTGCTGGCGCTGATGAACGGTGAGCCTGTGGCCTCGCCCTGCGTTGACCTGGGCTACGAGCTGGTGGTGCGGGCGAGCAGCTGAAAATGCTTAAGTGCTACTGAAAACATAGCTGTTCGTGCCCGCCCAGAGAGCGGAAAAGCCTGATTTGGCTTAAAAAAATAACTATTTGAGTCGATTTTCAGGTTGGCGCGCATGACCGGTGTTGTTGTCACCCCGTTCCCTTGTGTCATCCCGGCCCCGGATCAAGTCCGCAATGACAAAAGAGAATGCAAACAGCTTGGAGGAAGCTGAGCAGTTGCTAAAACTTGATGGCGTTACCGGTGGTGACGTCGATGCGCAGGTTGAGGCCGGTGTCGCTGACGACGCGCAGCCGGTCGGCGACGGGGTTGAAGTCAACGCCGAACTGCCTGCCCGTGAGTGCGGTGTAGGGGTTGTCGTCTCCGGGGGCGGCAACAAGTGCGGCCTTGAAGGTGGCCACGCCGGTGGCGGCGTTCAGCGTGTAGGGCCGCGCCTGGTTGCTCAGGGCATACAGCAGGCCGACCAGTTTTTCATTCGGCAGCAGGCCGCTGACGGCGATGCTGCCCTTGAGCGTGGCGGGGGTTGCCCGGTCAAAGGACAGCACGCTGCCCGAAACCGTCAGGGCCACGGTGTTGCCGACGGCCACGGGAACAGCCACGGGCGGCACGGGCTGGTCATCATCGCTGCTGCCGCAGGCGTCAAGGGGGGCAACGGCCAGCGGGGCCGGAACGAAGAAAGCTCGTGGAGTTTGCATGATCGGGTTCCTCAGAAGCTTGAAAGGCGGTGGCGTTTCTGCAGGCCACAGAGGTACTGCCCGCGAGGCCTGGATTTGGATGTACCTGCCCGGCAGCATTGCTTGCGGTTACCGGTGCTGCCACCAGTTCCGCCCGCATTCACTGTGTACAGGAAGCTGGCAAGGTGCAAAAGTGCGGCTTGTGCAACGGCCCGCTCTACCGGATTTGCGCAGCGCGGCAACCTTCCCGAACCCGACACACTGGTCATCTTGCTGCCGATTGCGGCGACTCAAGCCAGCCAGGCCCCTGGCGCATCCTTGGCACTCCATCTTTAAATCATTCCGGTATGTCGTTGCTTCGCCTTGCCGTGCTACAGCACTGTCTGCGGCTTCGCGCCTAATCTCGAAATGTTTTAGAAACGGAACAAGGTATTCGGGTACCGTGTTATTTGATAATGAATGGTTATTCAGACCGAAGCCAACAGAAAGCAGCCATGTCCGTACAGACCCTTTACCAGCAAAAACGCATGTCGGCCGCCGACGCCATTGGGGTCGTCATGAACGGCGACACGGTGGTGGTGCCGACCGCCGTGGGCGAACCGCCCGCCCTGCTCACAGCGCTGTCAAGCGCGCGGCGCGAGTTCCGCAACGTGACCGTTTCGCAAATCCTGCCGGTGCGCAAATACGACTACTTCGACCCGGAAACCACCGGCCATGTGCGGCATGCCGCTTATTTCTTCAGCGGCATTTCACGCGCCGGTGGACAGGAAGGCTGGACCGATTTCATCTCGGCCAATTTCTCTGAACTGCCCGACCTGCTCAACCGCAAGCTGCTGCCTGCCGACGTGGTGTTGTCCATGGCCTCGCCGATGGACGCGTACGGCTTTTTCTCGCTGTCGCTGGCGCCCGACTACACCATGGCGGCTATCGCACAGGCCAGGGCGGTGGTGCTGGAAGTCAACCCGAACGTGCCGTTTGCCAACGGCAACTGCCACATCCACATTTCGCAGGTCACCGCGCTGACGGAAAGCGAAGACGCGCTGATGGAAGTCGGGCTGCCAAAAATAGGCCCGGTGCAGGAAGCCATCGGCAAGTACGTCGCCGACATGATTCCGGACGGCGCCACGCTGCAGATCGGTTATGGCGGCATTCCGGATGCGGTGGTGATGCAGCTGACACACAAGCACGACCTGGGCGTTCACACCGAGATGATCGGCGACGGCATCATGACGCTGGTCGAGGCCGGCGCCATCACCAACCGCAAGAAGAATTATTTGCCCGGCAAGATGGTCGCCACCTTTGCGCTGGGCTCGAAAAAGCTCTACGAATTTTTGCACCGCAACCCGGCCGTCGAGATGCATCCGGTCGATTTCACCAATGACGCGTATCTGGCTGGAAAAAACGACAACCTGCATGCCATCAATGCGACGATGCAGATCGACTTCATGGGCCAGTGCGGCTCGGAAAGCCTGGGTTTCACGCCCTACTCCGGCACCGGCGGCCAGACCGACTTCGTGCGCTCCGCGAACCGCTCCAACGGCGGCAAGGCCTTCATCGTGCTGCCCTCGACGGCGAAGCACGACACCATCTCGCGCATCGTGCCGGTACTGTCGCCCGGCACGCATGTGTCCACCAGCAAGAATGACATCAACTATGTGGTGACCGAGTACGGCGTGGCCCAGCTGCGCGGCAAGACCGCCCGGCAGCGCTGCGAGGCACTGATCGCCATCGCGCACCCCAACTTTCGCGGCGAACTGCGCGATGCCGCGCGGAGCATGAAGCTGCTTTGAACCCGAGGCTTTCCCGTCTGGCTCCTTCCCCCAAAAGGCGGGAAGAAGAATTCAGAACCGGGGAAGGTGCCACCTGCTCACGTGAGCCGTTACGTTTTTTTGATAAAAACGGCCCTTCCCGCTTGCTGCACGTGCACCTTCAGCTATTTAAACAATAGCATTGTGCAAGTGTCTGCAGCGCACCTACAGCGTATGCGTCACCAGCCTGAAATCCGGGTCTTCGGCAAATGGCTTGATGGTGTAGCCCAGGCTTTTCATGAGCTTGAGCATGCCGGGGTTTTGCGCCAGCACCAGGCCTTCGATTTCCGACAGGCCCTTTTCCCGCGCCACGTCCATGATGCTGAGCATCAGCCGCGAGCCCAGGCCCTTGCCGCTGAAGTCGTCTGCGACCACCAGCGCGAACTCGCAGCTTGACTGGTCGGGGTTGGTGACGTAGCGCGACACGCCGACGATGCGTTCGGTTTCCGGCACCTCGCCGTTGGCGCCC
Source organism: Polaromonas sp. (assembly GCF_010365105.1). Taxonomy (GTDB): domain Bacteria; phylum Pseudomonadota; class Gammaproteobacteria; order Burkholderiales; family Burkholderiaceae_C; genus Polaromonas. The sequence continues at coordinate 48,652 of NZ_JAAFGZ010000002.1, forward strand.
GAGCGGCGTTCCTTGAACACCGCGACCAGCGCCATTTCGCGGTCATAGTCGATCAGCGTGAAGCGCGCCAGCATGCTGGGCGGCAGCTCGACAATGGACGAGATGAAGCGGAAATAACGGCTTTCCTGCGACAGGTGCGACATCATTTCCTGCAGCATCTGGGCATCGTCCGGGTGGATGGGGCGCACGGTGTATTCGCCGCCGCCGCGCAGCGGCCAGACCTGCTCGTAGCGCGCCGGATACGGCAGGATCGACAGGTGGCTGTAGGTGTTGGCGCGGCCGTTGATGGCCTGCGGCGCATTGTCGATCACGATGCGGGCATCGACCGCCACGGCGCCGGATTCGTCCACGATGATCGGGTTGATGTCCATCTCGCGCAGCTGGGGCAGCTCGCAGACCATTTCCGAGACGCGCAGCAGGATCTGCTCCAGCGCCGTCATGTTGACGGCGGTGGCGCCGCGCCAGGCGCCCAGCGTTTCGGCCACGCGCGAGCGCCCGATCAGGTGGCGTGCCAGGAACTGGTTCAGCGGCGGCAGTTCCATGGCCCGGTCGTCGATCAGCTCGATCATCGTGCCGCCGGCGCCGAAGGCAATCACCGGGCCGAACGGATCGTCGGTGACCAGTCCGACACACACCTCGCGGCCGCGCTTGGCGCGCGCCATGGTCTGCACCGTGACGCCGTTGATGCGCGCGTTGGGCTTGAGGCGGGCCACGGTCTGCATCATCTCGGTGAAGGTGTCGCGCACGCCGGTGGCGTTCAGGATGTTCAGCGCCACGCCTTCGACATCTGACTTGTGGCTGATGTCGGGCGAGTCGATCTTCAGCGCCACCGGAAAGCCGAGTTGCGTGGCGATCATCATCGCCTCGTTGGCTGTGCGCGCCAGGATGGTCTTGGTGACCGGAATGTGGAACGCCGACAGCAGCGTCTTCGATTCCATCTCGGTCAGCACCTTGCGGCGTTCGGCCAGCACGTTCTCGATGATCAGGCGCGCGCCCTCGATGTCGGGCTTGGCCAGCGTGGACAGCGGCGGCGGCGTTTGCTGGAGCAGTTGCTGGTTCTTGTAGAAGGAGGCAATGTTGCCAAACGCGCCGACGGCCGATTCCGGCGTGCGGAAGGTGGGAATGGCCGCGTCGTTCAAAATGCCGCGCCCCGTCACCACCGACGCATCGCCCATCCAGCACGACAGCAGCGGCTTGCCCATGGTGCGCTTGACCTCGGCCAGCGCGCGCGCCACCTCGGCGGCATCGATACCTTCCTTGGGCGAGAAAATCGCCAGCACGCCGTCAATCTGCCGGTCCTTGCCGGCTGCCTCGATGGCGGCCTTGTAGTGTTCAGGCGCCGCTTCTTCGGACAGGTCGATCAGGTCGGACAGCGACGCCAGTTCGGGCAGCAAGGGTTTCAGGGCGCTGGTCGATTCAGGCGACAGCTTGCCCAGTTCCAGATGGATTTCATTCACCCAGTCGGCGGCCAGCACGCCGGGACCGCCGCCGTTGGTCACAATGGCCAGCCGGTTGCCGACCGGGCGGTAACGCGAGGCCAGGCACTTGGCGGCCGAAAACAGCTCGACAAAGGAGCGCACGCGCACCGCGCCGGCGCGGCGCAGGGCCGCGTCGAACACATCGTCGCTGCCGACGATGGCGCCGCTGTGGGTTTGCGCCGCCTCGTTGCCGGCCGGCCGGCGGCCAGCCTTGAGCACCACCACCGGCTTGGCGTTGGCGGCCGAGCGCAGCGCGCTCATGAAGCGGCGGGCGCTGGAGATGCCTTCAAGGTAGATCACGATGCTCTGTGTATGCCGGTCGTTGGCCAGGAAATCGAGCACCTGGGCAATATCGACCGATGTGTTCGGACCCAGCGACACCACCGATGAAAAGCCGACGCCGTTTTTGCTGGCCCAGTCGAGAATGGACGCCGTCAGCGCGCCGGATTGCGACACCAGCGCCAGCGAACCCGGCTTGGCCATCGGACCGGCGGCGCTGGCGTTGAGCATGAGGTGCGGGCGCTGCAGGCCCAGGCCGTTGGGCCCCATCAGGAACACCCCTTCGCGGCGCGCAATCTTCTTCAGTCTGGCAGCACCGTCGGCATTGATGCCGCTGGTGAGCACCAGCGCCGAGCGGCAGGTCATGCGCCCGGCAATCTCCAGCGCGGCTTCGACTTCCTCCGGCGGCAGCGCAATGATCGCCAGGTCGGCCCCGGTCTGCGCCAGGTCAGCCAGCGTGCCGGTGGTGTGGATATCCAGGAACTGCAGCGTGCCGGTGTATTTCTGGGCGCGCAGGGCCTGGTGCAGCACCCGGGCGCGCGAGGTCAGGCTGTCCGGGTCATCGACCTGGCCGGCGAAGACGACGATGGACTGGGGCGCGAACAGCGGGGTGAGGTAGTGTTTGTCCATAAGGGGCTTTCGTTCCATTGCTAGTTTCAAATTCGATGGGCCGTGGCCCGCCCCGCTCTGCTCCGACCGAGACGATGCGCCTGCATCGCGTCGGCAAGGGCATCAGTCGGCGCCAATCAGCACCTTGACATGGGCCGCCACGCTGCGCGCCAGCGGGCTCAGGACATAGCCGCCTTCCAGGCATGAAATGACCCGGCCCTGGCAATGCTGCCCGGCCACTTTCATGATCTGCTTGGTCACCCATTCGTAGTCGGCCTCGACCAGCGCCAGGTTGCCCATGTCGTCTTCACGATGGCCGTCGAAGCCGGCGGAAACATAGATCAACTCGGGCTTGAAGGCATTCAGTGCGGGCAGCCAGTGGGTGGTGACGGCTTCGCGGAACTTGTCGCTGCCAGAGCGCGACGGCAGGCCGACGTTGACCATGTTCGCTCCGGTGGCGTTTTCGCCGGTGAAGGGGTAGATGCCCTGCTCGAAGATCGAGCACATCAGCACGCGCTCGTCGCCGCGAAAGATGTCCTCGCTGCCGTTGCCGTGGTGTACGTCGAAGTCGATCAGCGCCACGCGCTGCAGGCCGTGCTGCGTGAGTGCATGGCGGATGCCGACCGCCACGTTGTTGAAAAAGCAAAAACCCATGGCGGCGTCGCGCTGCGCATGGTGGCCGGGCGGGCGCACGCAGCAAAAGGCGCTGGGCGCTTCGCCCGTCAGCACCAGGTCGGTGGCCAGCACCGCAGAACCGGCCGCGCGCAGGGCGGCCGTGACGGTGAAGGGGTTCATGTCGGTGTCGGGATCGACCTTGTGGTAACCCTCGGTCGGCGAGGCGGCCATGAGTTCGCTGACATAGCGCGACGAATGCGCATGCGCCAGTTGTTCGGGCGTGGCCAGCGGCGCATCGTAGGGATGCATGTAGTCGAGCAGGCCCTTGACCAGCAGCATGTCGTTGATGGCGCCCAGGCGCTCGGGGCATTCGGGATGGTGGGCGCCCATTTCGTGGCGGGCGCAATCGGAGTGGGTGATGTAGGCAGGCAGCATGGGTTTGTCTCCTTGTAATGCGCTCTGGCGACTGCGGCCAGATGCGTCTGTCAGTCTAGTGGGGCTCTTTTTTACCGTGTTGATGTAAAGCAATTGTTGCAATTTCACGCGGTGCGGTGCGGTGCGATACGTAGCCCGGGGCAGGCAAGGACGAACTACATGCAAAAAGCGCCCCGAGCCCCATGGAACGGGCTCGGGGCGCTTTCAATGACGAGTTATCAGTGGCGCATGCGCCACCGCTTACATCCGTTCGAAAATCGCCGCGATGCCCTGGCCTCCGCCTATGCACATCGTCACCAGCGCGTAGCGGCCCTGAATGCGTTGCAGCTCGTACACGGCCTTGACGGTGAGCAGTGCGCCGGTTGCGCCAATCGGGTGGCCCAGTGAAATGCCGGAGCCGTTGGGGTTGACCTTTGCCGGGTCGAACCCGAGGTCGCGGCTGACGGCGCAGGCCTGGGCGGCGAAGGCTTCATTGGCTTCGATCACGTCCAGGTCATTGACGGTGAGGCCGGCTTTTTTCAGCGCCATTTGCGTGGCGGGCACCGGGCCGATGCCCATGTACTTCGGGTCCACGCCGGCATGGGCGTAGGCCACCAGCCGGGCCAGCGGTTTGAGGCCGCGCGCCTGGGCCACGCCGGCTTCCATCAGCACCACGGCCGCAGCCGCGTCGTTGATGCCCGAGGCATTGCCGGCGGTGACGGTGCCGTTTTCCTTGAGGAACACCGGCTTGAGCTTGGACATGTCGGCCATCGAGCAGTTGGGGCGGAAATGCTCGTCGGTGTCATAGGCGACTTCGCCCTTGCGGCTCTTGAGCATGACCGGGACGATCTGTTCCTTGAAGTAGCCGGCTTCCACGGCGCGCTGGGCGCGGTTGTGGCTCTCAACGGCCAGTGCGTCCTGCTCTTCGCGTGTGATGCCCCATTTGGCCGCGATGTTCTCGGCCGTCACGCCCATGTGGATGGTGTGGAACGGGTCGTGCAACGCGCCGACGACCATGTCGATCATCTTGGTGTCGCCCAGGCGCGCACCAAAACGCATGGCTGCGCTGGCGTAAGGGCCACGGCTCATGTTCTCGGCGCCACCGCCAATGGCAATGTCGGTGTCGCCCAGCATGATCGACTGGCTGGCCGAGATGATGGCCTGCAGGCCGGAGCCGCACAGGCGGTTGACGTTGAAAGCCGGCGTGCCTTCGGCGCAGCCGCCGTTGACGGCCGCCACGCGCGACAGGTACATGTCTTTCGGTTCAGTGTTGACGACATGGCCGAACACTACATGGCCGACGTCCTTGCCGTCGACGCCGGCACGCGAGAGCGACTCGCGCACGACCAGCGCAGCCAGTGCGGTGGGCGGCGTGTCTTTCAGGCTGCCGCCAAAGGTTCCAATGGCGGTGCGCGCACCGCTGACAACTACAACTTCACGGGTCATGAATATCTCCTGGTATTTAAAAAACCGCTTGAAGTGTGAACCGGTTTGGCTACGCCCGGCTGACACGGAAACTGGAAAATATCAGTATGGCACTGATGGCGAAGACGGTCCAGGCATTCGCTTGACCTGCATCAGTTATAGATAAAAAAGGCTTTTACGTACGACCTGCCTTTGCAAAAAGCTATTAAAAATATAGCAACCCAAGTCTTTCCGGTCAAGCCCCCAGCCGCTGCGCGGCGAATAAAACCTGGTCGATCACCGCCTGTACGTTCTGGCGGTGGCTGTCGTTGACCAGTTCGCCCTGCGCATCGAATGCCGCGCCTGCGTTGTTCAGCGCAAAGGTCTTGGGCGCCACCCAGCATTGCGAATTGAACAGCAGCGGCACCAGGTGGCTTTGCGAGCGCAGGCCGCCCAGTGCGCCAGGCGAGGCACTGAGCACGCCCACCACCTTGCCGGTGAACGACCTGAAGCCGTCACTCCATTGCGCATCGCCCTTGACCGGGCTGGATACCCAGTCGATGGTGTTCTTCAGCAGCGCGGTGTAGCTGCCGTTGTACTCGGGCGAGCAGACGATCCAGGCCGGGTGGTCATGCATCATTTGCTTGAGCTTCATCACGTCAGGCGGCGTTCCACGCGCTTCCAGGTCGGCGTTGTACATCGGAATGTCAAAGTCCACCAGTTCGATGTGCGTGACCTCGGAGCCGCTGGCACGCGCCAGGGTGGCAGCCACGCCGGCCAGCTTGCGGTTGAAGGAATCGATGCGGGTGCTGCCGGCAAACACCAGCAGCTTGGGACGGGGTATGGATGGGTTCATGGCCCGATTTCATCACAGCCGGCAGGAAAACCCCCGAAGGGCGCTGGTCAGGGGTAAAGCCCATAAAATGTACAAAACTATTATTTTGTACAAGTGAGCCATGCACACCATTTCCTTGAGTGAATTCCGCGCCAACGCCTCGGCCATGATCGACCGGGTCGAGCAAGGCGAAACCGTGCGCATCTTGCGCCACGGCAAACCGGTGGCCGAGCTGGTGGGCATCAAGCCCGACCCGTCTGCCCCGGTGCCCAGCTACCAGCGCCCGTTCGAGCCTTTGCTGCAATTGCCACCCGGCTATTCGGCGGTCAAGGCGCTGCTTGATGAGCGCGACAGCGCACCGTGGTGAAAAATCCCGGCATGAAAATTCTTTTCGATACCTCGGCGCTGCTCAAGCGCTATTTGCCTGAAACCGGGCGTGACGCGGTGCTGGCGCTGGTGGCGCAGGCCGCGCCGGTGGTGGCAGCGCCGCATTGCAAGGTGGAGCTTTATGCGGCGCTGAACCGGGTACGGCGCGAAACCCGGGCCAGCGAAGCGTCTTACCGTGACACGTGCGCCGAAATCGAGAAAAATTTTGCCGAAATGCAGGTCGTTCCCCTGTCCGCCAATGTGGAGCGGTCCGCCATTCGCGCACTCGAGGTCAGCAGCATGCGCGGCATGGACGCGATGCATGTGGGCGCCGCGCTGGCGGCCGGGGTGGATTTGTTTGTGACGGCGGACATTCGCCAGTTCAACGGCGCGCAAGCGCTTGGCCTGAACGCCACTTTATTGAAAGATGTGTGATGACTTCACCCTATGTTTACCCCCAGGAATTTGACGTGATCGTGGTCGGTGGCGGCCATGCCGGCACCGAGGCCGCGTTGGCCGCCGCCCGCATGGGCTGCAAGACATTGCTGCTGACGCACAACATCGAGACGCTCGGCCAGATGAGCTGCAACCCGTCGATCGGCGGCATTGGCAAGGGCCATCTGGTGAAAGAGGTCGATGCCATGGGCGGCGCGATGGCGCTGGCCACCGACGAGGGCGGCATCCAGTTCCGCATCCTGAATTCGAGCAAGGGACCAGCTGTGCGCGCCACCCGGGCGCAGGCCGACCGGGTTTTGTACAAGGCGGCGATTCGCCGCATGGTCGAGAATCAGCCCAACCTGTGGCTGTTCCAGCAGGCCGTCGATGACCTGATGGTCGAAGGCGACCGCGTCGTTGGCGCGGTGACGCAGGTCGGCATCAGGTTCCGCTCGCGCACCGTGGTGCTGACGGCCGGGACTTTTCTGGATGGCAAGATCCATGTCGGCCTGAGCAACTATGCGGCGGGCCGCGCCGGCGACCCGCCAGCGGTGTCGCTCAGCGCGCGCCTGAAGGAACTCAAACTGCCGCAGGGACGTCTAAAAACCGGCACACCACCGCGCATTGACGGCCGCTCAATCGACTTCAGCAAGTGCGGTGTTCAGCCGGGCGACGGCATGCCGGGCGGCACGCCAGGGCCGGTGCCGGTGTTCAGCTTCATGGGCGGCAGCATCCCGCATCCCAGGCAGATGCCCTGCTGGATCACCCATACCAACGAGCGCACGCACGACATCATCCGTTCCGGCTTCGACCGCAGCCCGATGTTCACCGGAAAGATCGACGGCGTGGGGCCGCGCTACTGCCCGAGCGTGGAAGACAAGATCAACCGCTTTGCCGGAAAGGACAGCCACCAGATTTTCCTGGAGCCCGAAGGTTTGACGACGCACGAGATTTACCCGAATGGCATCTCGACCAGCCTGCCGTTCGACATCCAGTACGCCCTGGTGCGCTCGATGGCCGGCATGGAAAACGCCCACATCCTGCGGCCCGGTTATGCGATTGAATACGACTACTTCGACCCCCGCGCATTGAAGACCAGCTTTGAAACCCGGGCCATTGGCGGGCTGTTCTTTGCCGGCCAGATCAACGGAACCACGGGCTACGAGGAAGCCGCCGCGCAAGGCATGTTCGCCGGTATCAATGCCGCATTGCAATGCCAGGGCAAGGAAGCGTGGCTGCCCAAGCGTGACGAGGCCTACCTGGGCGTGCTGGTCGATGACCTGATCACCAAGGGTGTGACCGAGCCCTACCGCATGTTCACCAGCCGGGCCGAGTTCCGGCTGATGCTGCGCGAGGACAACGCCGACATGCGGCTGACCGAAAAGGGCCGCGAACTGGGTCTGGTCGATGACGCCCGCTGGGACGCCTTCAACCGAAAGCGTGATATTGTTTCACGTGAAACACAGCGCTTGCGCTCACTCTGGATCAATCCGAACAACCTGCCGGCGAGCGAAGCCGAACGTGTGCTTGGCAAGGCGATTGAGCGTGAATACAACCTGGCCGATCTGCTGCGCCGGCCCTATGTGAACTACGCCGGATTGATGTCGCTCAGCGATGGCAAGTATGCCAACCCTGAAATTCCGACGGGTTCATCCGATGTTTCACGTGAAACATCAATGGTCGAAGCCTTGCCGGCAGATCTTGTGAAAAGCGTGATCGAGCAAATCGAAATCACGGCGAAGTACGCAGGGTATATCGACCTGCAAAAAGTGGAGGTTGAACGCGCTTCCCATTATGAAAATCTCAAGCTCCCGGCTGATCTGGATTATTTGCAGGTGTCAGCCTTGAGCTTTGAGGCGCGGCAGACGCTTGCCAAGCACCGGCCCGAAACCCTTGGGCTGGCGTCCCGCGTCCAGGGCGTCACGCCGGCAACCATCTCCTTGCTTTTGGTGCACCTGAAGAAGAACCTCTGGAAAAATACGGTTCCGCTCAAGCCTGCTGAACAGGCAGAAGTTTGATGGCAGTTCTGGAAAAAGACTTGCGCCCTACTTTGCTGGCCGGACTTGCGGCGCTGCAACTGGAATTGAGCGAGCCGCAAATCAGCCAGTTGCTTGACTACCAGGCAATGATCGGAAAATGGACACGGGTTTACAACCTGACGTCGGTGCGCGATCCGGCGGAAATGATGACGCATCATTTGCTAGACAGCCTGTCCGTGGTGCCGGCCTTGCAGCGTTATCTGCTGGGTGCCGGATTGGATCAGGGCAGCCGCTTGCTCGATGTGGGATCCGGCGCGGGCTTGCCGGGCGTGGTGATTTCGATCTGCTGTCCAACCGTCAACGTCACCTGCGTGGACACCGTGGCCAAAAAGGCTGCATTCATCAAGCAGGCGGCGCTCGCCTTGAAGCTGCCGAACCTTGCGGGTCTGCATGCGCGGGTCGAAAGCATTCAACAGCCATTCGACGTGATCTGTTCCCGGGCGTTTGCATCACTGGCTGATTTCACGAATTGGTCAGTGGATGCGCTGGCACCGCAAGGTGTCTGGATGGCCATGAAAGGCAAGCATCCAGGCGATGAATTGCTGGCCTTGCCCGAAAACATTGCAATGTTTCACGTGGAACAATTGAAGGTTCCTGATCTGGATGCCGAGCGCTGCCTTCTCTGGCTGCGTCCCGTGTCGTAAACTCAGGGTCTCTACTACTGGAACCTTCCATGCCGGGCTCGTTTGTTGGTGTTGCCGACTATGGCGCTTTTGTTGTTGCCATCCTGGTTTTTCTGGCCATTCCCGGTCCCGGCAATCTGGCCTTGATCACCTCGACCGGCAAGGGTGGCATTGCCGGGGGCATGGGCGCTACCTTTGGTGTGATTGCCGGCGACCAGATGTTGCTCTGGGCGGCTGTGGCGGGTGTATCCGCATTGATGGCGGCCTATCCTGCTGCATTCCATGCCGTTCAATGGATGGGCGCCCTGTACCTGGCCTGGCTGGGTTTCAGGATGCTGCTGGCCAAGCCCGGTGCGGCTCCCATCTTGCAGATCAAGCCACGCCATTATTTTCGCCAGGCCTTGTTGATCACCCTGCTCAACCCCAAAGCCATCGTTTTTTACCTGGCCTTCTTTCCGCTGTTCGTCGATCCGGCGCAGCACCAGGGCCTCAAGACCTTTGGCGTGATGGCTGCCACCATCGCGGTGCTGACATTTCTTTATGGCCTGACGGCCGTGTTGCTGACCTGGAAACTGGCAGCGCGCATTCGGGCCAACCCAAAAATATCGATGACGCTCGAAAAAGCGGCTGGCATGTTTCTGATTGCCTTTGGTATCAAGCTCGCCCTTTCCCGGTAAATCGGACACTGCAATCCTCGCTTCCCCTATCGGAACGACAACTCAACAAGACGCTATGGCCAAAATATTCTGCATTGCCAACCAAAAGGGCGGCGTGGGCAAGACCACCACCACCGTCAACCTGGCCGCGGGTCTGACCCAGATAGGCCAGCGCGTGCTGATGGTCGACCTGGACCCGCAGGGCAATGCCACCATGGGATCGGGCGTGGACAAGCGCAAGCTGGAAATGACGGTCTACGACGTGTTGCTCGAAGCCGCGTCGATTGTCGATGCGCGCGTTCACAGCGAGAAGTGCGGCTACGACGTGCTGGGCGCCAACCGCGAATTGTCCGGCGCAGAGATCGAGTTGGTGACGCTGGAGCGGCGCGAAAAGCGCCTGAAGCAGGCGCTGGCCAAGGTCGACAAGGACTACGATTTCATCCTGATCGACTGCCCGCCGTCGCTGTCGATGCTGACGCTGAACGGGCTGTGCGCGGCGCACGGCGTGATCGTTCCGATGCAGTGCGAATACTTTGCCCTTGAAGGCGTGACCGATCTGGTCAACACCATCAAGCAGGTGCATGCCAACCTGAACAAGGATTTGCAGATCATCGGTTTGCTGCGCGTCATGTTCGACCCGCGCATCACGCTGCAGCAGCAGGTCAGCGAACAGCTCAAAGGCCATTTCGGCGACAAGGTGTTCAACACCGTGATTCCACGCAATGTCCGACTGGCCGAAGCACCAAGCTACGGCCTGCCCGGCGTGATTTTCGACCCGTCTTCCAAGGGCGCGCAGGCCTTCGTGGCCTTTGCGCAGGAGATGGTTGGACGCATTCTGTAGGTTTGACGCCGGATTTGTTGGTCAAAACAGTGTTTTGCGCAGATCCGGCGTACATAAACAGCTATTAAAAACATAGCAAATTGAAGTTTCCCGAGTATTTCCAGTTTTTTGCACCCAAAGCCCGAGCGATGCCATGAACCCCTCCAATGTCCTGATTCTTCCCGGCTGGCAAGGCAGCGGCCCGGACCACTGGCAAAGCCGCTGGGAGCGCCTGCATGGCTACACCCGGGTTGCACAGCACGACTGGATGCGCCCGCTGCGCGGCGACTGGATTGCGCGGCTGGAGGAGGTGCTGCTGGCGTGCGATGTCGAGCGCGATGGGCCCGCCGTGCTGGTGGCGCACAGCCTCGGCTGCCAGCATGTGGCCGCCTGGGCCGCGCACAGCCGCAACACGCATCGGGTGAAAGCCGCCCTGCTGGTCGCGCCGCCCGATGTCGAACGCGACGATGTGCGCGCGCTGCTGCCCAGCTGGTCACCGGTTTCCCTGGCAAAGCTGCCCTTCAAAACGGTTCTGTTCGCCAGCGGCAACGACCCCTTTTGCAGCCCGGCGCGCACGCGGCAGTTTGCCTTGGCCTGGGGCGCCGACCTCACCGATGTCGGCGCATGCGGCCACCTGAATGCAGAAAGCGGCCTGGGCGACTGGTCGCAGGCGCATGCGCAGTTGCTGCGGCTGATGGGTGATACTCCCGCCTGAGCGCGACCCGACCGCGCCAGCCGTTCCTACCGATTCAAAGAAAGACAAGACAACGCCATGGTCACCAAAAAACAAAAGGGTCTGGGTCGCGGACTCGAAGCGCTGCTCGGCCCCAAGGTCGATGACTCGCCCGAGGCTGCCGATGCCTTGACCGCGGCCAGCAGCCCCGGTCTGCCGGCTTCGCTGCTGCTCGACGACCTGGTGCCGGGCCAGTATCAGCCGCGAACCCGCATGGACGAAGGCGCACTGTACGAGCTGGCCGAATCCATCAAGGTGCAGGGCATCATGCAGCCCATCCTGGTGCGGCGGCTGAAAAGCGGTGCCAACAGCGGCAAGTACGAGATTATTGCCGGCGAGCGGCGCTTCCGGGCGGCGCGGCTGGCCGGGCTTGACAGCCTGCCGGTGCTGATCCGCGACGTTCCCGATGAGTCGGCCGCCGCCATGTCGCTGATTGAAAACATCCAGCGCGAAGACCTCAATCCGCTGGAAGAAGCGCAGGGCCTGCAGCGTCTGGTCAAGGAGTTCGGCATGACGCATGAACTCGCCGCCCAAGCCGTGGGACGCTCGCGCAGCGCCGCGTCCAACCTGCTTCGCCTGCTGAACCTGGCCGATCCGGTGCAAACCATGCTGATGGCCGGCGACCTGGACATGGGCCATGCCCGGGCGCTGCTGGCGCTGGACCGGGCCACGCAGATCACCGCTGCCAACCAGATCACTGCCCGCAAGCTGTCGGTGCGCGAGGCTGAAAGCCTGGTCAAGAAACTCGGCAGCGAGTTTTCGCTGACACCCAACAATGCCGTGCATGAAAAGGCGCGCGACACCCTGCGGGTTGAAGAAGAACTGGCCGACCTGCTGATGGCCGATGTCGATGTCCGCATCAGGAAGCAGGTCAAGCGCAACGGCAAGCGCGAAGCCGTTGGCGAACTGGCGATCCAGTTTTCGTCGCTGGACGAGATCAACGGGCTGATCGAGCGCCTGCGCCGAACCGCCTGATGCGGGCAGGGCGCACGGACGCGCATGCCATGGGCCAAGAATGGTTTTGCAGCGCTCCGTAACAAAGTTTCAGTCATTAAGTTACGGCGCCATTCCATGGCGGAATGGCTCGGTGTTCATAACAGACCGACAGCGCCAGCGCTACTAGTATGGCAGGCGGGCTGGCTTTATTCCTACGCGGTCTGGGGGTGATTCCCGTGTTTTCCGGGCTCCTGCAAGCGTGACCATAGGGGTATCTGAAACTTTTGGCCCATGCCCTCCATGCCATGCCTTCTACTGCCAGCCTCGAAATCTGCCGCCCGCCCCTGACCCTTCTGGGAACCGAACCCTGGCGTGCCGCGCTGGAGTTCCTGTCTTTCAAAGTCAACGGTGTCAGACCAAGAAAGATGGTTCCCGCAGGCGACGGACACCCGGTCATCATCTTTCCGGGCCTCGCGACCGACAGTTCGGCCATTGCCCCGCTGCGTGATTACTGCGAATCGCTTGGCTACAAAACGCTGGACTGGGGCAGGGGCTTCAACACGGGCCCCAAGGGCGATCTGGACCGCTGGCTGGAAGCGCTGGCCGTGCACACCGCCAACGTACTGGGCGGGCACAAGGACAAGGCAACCCTGATTGGCTGGAGCCTGGGCGGCCTGTACGCCCGTGAAGTCGGAAAGTTGCTGGCACCGCAGGTGCGCCAGGTCATCACCATCGGCACCCCGTTCAATGCCGAGGCCGACCACACCAATGTCGGCTGGCTGTTCCGCCTTCTCAGCGGTTCGTCGGCGGTCATCGATCCGGGGCTGAGCCAGCGCCTGCGCACCCCGCCACCGTTGCCCACGACCTCGATCTACAGCCGCTCCGACGGCGTGGTGGCCTGGGAAACCTGCCGCCATGCCCGGCCCGCGAGGCTGGTGCAGGACATCGAGATCAATGGCAGCCATATCGGCATGGGCTGGAACCCGGCGGTGCTGCAGATTGTCGGCGACCGCCTGGGCCAGCTTCCGTCCAACTGGCAGCCGTATCAACAGGCTGCCTGATTCCGTTTTCAATTCAATCCGGGATCAGGTGCGAAGCCGCAGGACAGGCTGAAGCACGGCAAGGCGAAACCGCGACATCCCGCATCAATCCAGAACTGCAATAAGGTGTACCGGCGCACCCGGAACAAGACACAAAAAAAGCGGCGTTCCGGTTACAGAACGCCGCCTTGCCAGCCTTTGCACAAGCCCTTGAAAAGGGCTTGAAGCTGTCGCCAATGCTTAACGGTAGATATGCTGGCCGCCGTTTTGCTTCCACTCGTTTTCAAAGTGCAGCGCATCTTCGTCATTGCGGGTCTTCACACCCATCAGGATGCCGCCGTTCTTGACGCCTTCCTCGTATTCCTTGACGCGCTCTTCTGGAATGTTCCAGCCGATCAGGGCGCCGATCAGGCCACCGCTGGCAGCGCCAGCGCCGGCACCGGCCGCTGCCGCCGCCAGGGGGCCTGCAATCACCAGGCCCAGGCCGGGCAGGGCGATGCTGGTGCCCACGGCGGCAATGCCCGCCAGGATGGCGCCAATGGTGCCGCCGATGGCGCCGCCAATGCCGGCGCCTTCAGCGGCCTTGTTGCCCAGTTCGGTTTCCTTGCCCATCACGCTGTCGTCTGCAAAGTGGCGCTTGCGCGTGTCGTCCGACATCACCAGGTTGACATCGTCCTTTGAATAGCCGCGTGTATGGGCAGCGTTGTAGGCAGCTTCAGCGCTGGCGCGGTCGGGGAACAGGCCGGTCACCATGTTGCTGGAGCCTGTGGTGGACGGGGTGGTGCCGGTGTAAGGGGTGGCGTTGGTGTTCATGTTCATGACAATCTCCTTTTAAACTTAAGAAACAAAAAGAATTGCGGCAATCAGTTGCGGTCGGCGCGGGCTGCGCGGGTCGTTCCCATGGCGCCGTTACGTGCGGTGCCGCTCATGGGCGCCGTGCTGGCGGTATTGCTGGTCGTGGCAGCCGGGGCTGCAGTGTTGTTGCTGCCCATGGCATCGCTGGCCCGCTGGGCGGGTGAGGGCGCGGTTCTAACAACCGTGGCGGTATCGCTGCGCGGCACAGCCTGTTTGAGGGCGGTTGACGCTTCCTGGGGTGTCACGCCCAACGTGGCAGGTGCCGATGCACCTGCTGCCGGCATGGGGGTCTGTGCGGATGCGCTGACCACTGCCAGTGCCATCAAGGCTCCGAGGGAAATCGATTTGATATGACTTTTCATGATCTTGTCCTTCTGAAAAAATTTGCGGTCAACACGCTTGACGTGTCTTCGATCAGCTTCCGTTTCAAGCTGTATTGACTATAGGGAGTGCATTTTTCGTTGCGTTTCAGAGGCGACCTTATGGCGCCGTAGGAGAGAGCCGCATTTTGTTCCTGCAGATTTCCGACATTCCGGCAATGATTTACCATTTCCTTCCATGAACACCTGCCTTGTTGCCTCGTCGTTGAAAACGCGTTTTTTCCGCTGTCCGCGCACCCTGTCGGAGGCGCTGCTTTGCGCAAGCCTGGCGGCTTTGCTCGGCATGCCGCAGCCATCGCTGGCGGCCTCTCCAGCGGCTTCGACTGCCGCAGGCAGGGCGCCCCAGCCGTCTTCCGCAGGACCGGACGTGTCCCGCATGACCGCGTGGATTCGCGCCACCGGCAATCACCAGGGGTTGCCTTTTGCCATCATCGACAAAAAGGCCGCCATGCTGCACGTCTTTGACGCGTCCGGCAGACCGCTCGATTCCTCACCGGTGCTGCTCGGTCTGGCGGTGGGGGACGACTCGGCGCCCGACATCGGCACGCGCAAGATGTCGGACATCCGGCCTGACGAACGCACCACGCCGGCAGGCCGCTTCATGTCCGAGCCGGGCCGCAACCTGCAGGGCGAGGACATTGTCTGGATCGACTACGACGCCGCCGTCTCGATGCACCGCGTTCGCGCCAGCAACAAGGCCGACCGGCGGCTGGAACGCCTGGCCACGCCAACGGCGGCCGACAACCGTATCTCCTACGGTTGCGTCAACGTGCCTGCCGCGTTCTATGACGCGCGGATCAAGCCGGTGTTCGGACGGCAGCCGGCCCTTGTCTACGTCCTGCCGGAAACCCGCTCCATGGGCACTGTGTTCGGTCTGTCCGATGGCAGGCTTCTGGAGCCACGCCGGATTTCTGCCGCAATCAACTGATCGGTGCATCGGCCCGCTGATGCGCGATCGAGTCATCCTGCCAGCGTACCTGGCACCGCTGGACGTCTAACAGAAACAGCCCCGCTTGACGGGCAACTGCGGTGTACAGACGACACAGGCAACACAGGCCACATAGCATTTTTGCTACTGTATCAATAGCTGTCAATACATGCGCAGTCTGCGGAAAAAGCATTTTTGATGCTGAAAATCCGGTTTGTGGCCAGGGCGGTTGCGTTTCAGGCAGCAGCCAGCAGAATTTTCTCGATCTCGCTGAAATCGGCGGGCTTGACCAGGTGGTGGTCAAAGCCTGCATCCTGCGAGCGCTGACGGTCGGAATCCTGGCCATAGCCGGTCAGCGCCACCAGCACCACGTGTTTGAGCCCGGCCTGCTGGCGAATCCGCTGCGCCACCTTGTAGCCGTCGAGTCCCGGCAAGCCGATGTCGAGCAGGATCACGTCAGGCTGGTAGTCCATTGCCGCCTGAACGGCCGCCGGGCCGTCGTGCGCCAGCCGGCTGTCATGGCCGGTCATCTCGAGCAGCGTGGCCAGGCCCTGGGCAGCGTCGATGTTGTCATCGACCACCAGGACGCGCTGTGCTGCCTTTGCAGGCAGCGGGGCGTTGTTGTCCAGGGCGGGTGCTGCGGGTGCAAGCACGGCCTGCATGACCGGCAGCCGAACGACAAACTCGCTGCCCTGGCCAAGGATGCTCGACACCGTGACCGTGCCGCCATGCAGTTCCACCAGCTGCTTCACCATGCTCAGGCCAATGCCCAGCCCGCCTTGCGAGCGGTCCAGCGAACGGTCTGCCTGCGTGAACAGATCAAAGATGTGCGGCAGCAGCTCAGGCGCCATGCCAAGGCCGGTATCGCGCACCCGGATCGCCACCTGGAGCTGGGTCGCCTGCACGCCGCTGGCCCTCGGGTCATTCGCCGGCTCGTTTTCAACGCTCAGCCAAAGGTTTCCGCCATTGGGGGTGTATTTGGCCGCATTGACGAGCAGGTTCACCAGCACCTGCTCCAGCCGCGCAGCATCGGCCTGCACAAACACGGGTGCCTGCGGCATTGACACTGTGAGCGCATGCTGGTGTCTCGCGATGAGGGGGCTGGCCGACTCCACGGCGTTTTCCACGATGCTGTTCAGGCTGGCCTGCTCCAGGCGAAGCCGGACGTTGCCGGTGGTGATGCGCGAGACTTCCAGCAGGTCGTCCACCAGATGCTTGAGGTGCTTGAGCTGGCGCTCCATGATGCCGCGGCTTTGCTGCTGAAGCGGGTCGGCGTCCGCAGGCTGGCGCAGCAGTTGCACCGCATTGGAAAGCGCTGCCAGCGGGTTGCGCAACTCATGGCTGAGCATCGCCAGGAACTCGTCCTTGCGCCGGTGCAGGTCCATCAGGGCGTGCGCCTGTTCGGCGGTCTCGTGCTGCAGGCGGGCGCGCTCGGTCACGTCATAGCAGCAGGTGAGGGCGCCGGTGATCTCGCCTGCCTTGCCAAGCAGTGGCACGACATGCGCGACGACCGTCATGTCCGGGGCGGCAGGCCGCTCAACCACAAATGCCTCGTCATAAACCCCGGGGATGTTGCCTTTGAGCACCTCGGCCGTGCGCGACTGCAGGGTGGGCGCCAGCCCACCGTCAGACAGACGGATGCCCAGCGTCTTGAAAAATGTGCTGTCGCCCTCGCCGACTGCGGGTTCGGCACCCCAGAGTTCCAGCGCGGCGCGGTTGCATTCCTCCAGCCGCCCTGCAGCGTCGGATGAAAAAATGGCAACCGGCCCCCAGTCAAACAGCGCACGAAAACGTGACTCGCTCTGGCGCATGGCTTCTTCGGTTTTCACCCGGTCAGAAATATCCCGGAAAAGAATCGCCACACGCCCGCTTTCAGGCCCACCCAGCCGGAAGGCATAGGCATCGAACCAGCGGCCGTCCATGGCCCTGGCTTCGTTGACGAAGCGGTGCGGCTCGCCTGTCAAGGCGACCTTGCCATAGATTTCAAACCACTGCGCCTCCATGTCGGGAACCAGTTCCAGCATTCGCCTGCCGGTGGCGCCCGACATGCCGGTCTGCTTTCCGAAGGCCGGGTTGACCTCCAGAAAGCGGTAGTCGACGGGCACCTTGCCGTCGTCAAAAATGAGTTCGACGATGCAAAAGGCTTCGTCAATCGAGTTGAACAGCATCTGGTACTGCGAGGCGATATGCCGCAGTTCCTTTTCGGCCTGATGGCGGGTGGCCAGTTCCCGGCGCAGGCAGACAAACAGCAGCAGCAGCGCCAGCGCGCCCAGCGTGCCGCCAAGCAACACCGCTTGAAGCGTGCGGCGACTGTCCGCGCCGCTTTGTGTTGCATGGATTTCCAGGTTGTCGGCTTCTTCGTTCCTGGCTTCTCCTGCCAGCGCGCGAAGCTGGTCCATGCTCTTCTTGCCAGCAAGCGCCGTGACCGCCTGGCTGGCGGCCAGCAGGCCCTGGGTCTGGCGCACGGCGATGATTTCCTTGAGAATCGCCATTCTTTCCCCCAGCATCTGCGTGAGCGCGGCAATCCGCTGCTGCTGGCGGGCGTTGCCCGCGTTCAGCAGGCGCAAGCTTTCCAGCTGGGCCGGGAGCACGCCCACGCTGGCGTGGTAAGGCGCCAGGTACTCCGGCAACCCGGTGATGATGAAGCCGCGCTGCCCGGTCTCTGCATCCTTGAGGCTGGACAAGAATGTATCGAACTGCGACATGACCGCGCGGCTGTGCGTTTCGCGCTGTTCCGAATCGGCGGCAGCCAGCATGCTTCGACAAGCCAGTCCGCCAACGCCAACCAGGCAGGCCAGCACCAGCATCAGCAAGCCATTGACCAGCCTGCGCTTGACGACCTCTGGCGGTACGTCGGCCCTGGCGCTGTCATGGAATTGCTGTGCCGTGATGCCGGCGGCCAGTTCAGCCGTGGTCATGACCGTGTCCGGTCAGGGAACATAAGCACTTGCGCACGCAGCGGCAGCGCGCCCCAGGCGGGCTGTTCGCCAAAGTGAAAGTGAAGGGGTGTCATCAGCAGTGAAGGAAGTCAAGCGTTCAGGAACGGAAGGCATCTTGACAGGGATTCACGCTTCCCACGCAACGCCGTGTGCTGACGGAAATCCAGCAGGATTTCCTGAAAATGCGGCCGGATCAGGTTTTATTGCTATGTTTTAAATAGCGTACTGCGATACGCAGTCTGTACCCCAGCGGGTAAACGATCCGTCGCGCCAAGGTCAGGATTTAGAGCCGGGCGGTGGGGAAAGTCTATTTTTCTTGTCTTGGAAAAAGACAAAATGCAACATTTAAACTGATAAAAACGATAAATAAACCAAAAAACAAACAAATTGGCTTGGTTTCACAGCGAAAAAATCTTGCCCGGATTCATGATGTTCTTCGGGTCCAGCGCACGCTTGAGGCTGCGCATCATGTCCACTGCGCCGTCCCCGGTCTCGCTCAGCAAAAAGTCCATCTTGCCCAGGCCAATGCCATGCTCGCCGGTGCAGGTGCCTTCCAGCCGCAGGGCGCGTGCCACCAGCTGGTGGTTCAGGATTTCGGCGGTTTCGCGTTCCTCGGGTTTGGTGGGGTCGATCAGGTAGCCGAAGTGAAAATTGCCGTCGCCGACATGGCCCACCAGAAAGTAGGGAATGCCGCTGGCATCGGCCTCGGCCACCGACTCCAGCAGGCAGTCGGCCAGGCGCGAAATCGGTACGCAGGTGTCGGTCGAAATCGCCCGGCAGCCGGGTTTGCTCTGGATGGCGGCAAAGTAGGCGTTGTGCCGCGCGGTCCACAGCCGGGTGCGCTCCTCGGGCGTGCTGGCCCATTCAAAGGCATTACCGCCCTGGCCGCTGGCGAGTTCCTGCACCAGCTCGGCCTGCTCCTTCACGCTGTTCGGCGTGCCGTGGAACTCCATCAGCAGCATGGCTTCCTCGCGCAGGCCGAGCTTGCTGTGGGCGTTCACCATGCGCACGGTGTTGGCGTCGATCAGCTCGACGCGCGCAATCGGCACGCCCAGCTGGATGATCTCGATGGTGGTGCGCACCGCCGCCTCGATGCTCGGAAACGAGCAGATCGCCGCTGAAATCGCCTCGGGCAGCGGGTACAGCCTGACGGTGACTTCGGTGATCACGCCCAGCGTGCCTTCGCTGCCGACCATCAGGCGCGTCAGGTCGTAGCCGGCGGCTGACTTCTTGGCGCGGGTGCCGGTGCGAATAACGCGGCCGCTGGCCGTCACCACTTCCAGCGCCAGCACGTTCTCGCGCATGGTGCCGTAGCGCACGGCGTTGGTGCCGCTGGCGCGCGTAGCGCTCATGCCGCCCAGCGTGGCGTCGGCGCCGGGGTCGATGGGAAAGAACAGGCCGGTGCTCTTGATTTCTTCATTCAGCTGCTTGCGCGTCACGCCCGGCTGCACGGTGACCGTCAGGTCTTCGGCGTGGATTGCCAGCACCCGGTTCATGCGGCTCACGTCGATGCTGATGCCGCCCTGCACGGCCAGCAGGTGGCCTTCAAGCGAGGTGCCGACGCCAAACGGAATCACCGGCACGCTGTACTCGCTGGCCAGCGTCACCGCGTCGGCCACGTCCTGCGTGCTTTCGGCAAACACCACGGCAGCGGGCGGCTGCGCGTTAAACGACGATTCATCGCGGCCGTGCTGCTCGCGCACCACCAGGGCGGTCGAGCAGCGTTCGGCAAAGCGGGTTTTGAGGGCGTCGATCAATGCCTGCGGCGTCTCGCGCTGGAGGATGTCAGGCACAAGATGAGACAGGGCGGTGTGGGCGTTCATTGGGTATCTCCTTGTTCGTTTGCCCATTATCCTTATCTGCTCGGTATTTGGATGATGGCTGTTGTGACAGCAGTTTGTTGCCGTCTGGCCGGACTCAGGTTCCCGCGTAACGGAATAGCTGGTCGCCGCCCGGTGAGCGAATTTGTGCATTGAACGAGACGATGATGCGGTCCCGCTCCCCGACATACGGCATGGCCTTGTGCGGCATGAACGACGGGAACAGCACCAGTTCCCCCTCGGCTGGCGTCACATCCAGTGTGGCCTGTTGCAGCCAGGCGTTGCCCATGTCCATGTACGCTCCACCGAGCAAGGGGAACAGCGGGCTGTAAAAACGCGTAGCGCCGTTCAGTAGGCCGAACTCGGGGTGGGTGTGGCGCTGCTCGGGTGGATCGATCTGCACGTAATACACCCCGGACCAGGAACAATTGCCATGGGTGTGAATGTCGTGAAAAGTGGCGCCATTCTGGATCTGAAACCAGACCCCCACCAAATCCAGTTGCAGGCCGTGACGACCCTTTGGCCAGACACCGGCGTTTGCCTGTTGGGCCGTGGCTTGCAACGAGGCGGCAATGAACTGCAGCAAGGCACTGAACTCGGGGAGGTCCACGCGTTTCAGTAAATCATCGGCACTGGCATAAAAGCTGCCCGGCGCCGCCATGACGTCGGTCGCGCGCAGCGCGTTGAACACCCGGCCCAACACGGGATTGACCTCGGACGCTTCTTTAAAACGGTGCACCGCCAGCGGCACTGGCCAGTGTTGCTGCAGAACGCCCGCAGCAGGCACCGGCATCATCGTCGTCACGCGATCGTCTCGGTGGCGGGCAGTTCCAGCTTCCAGCCGGTACGCTGCGCCAGTTGCTGCACATCCTCCAGCGTGTCGAGATCGGTGACAAAGCGAAGGTTGGCGGTCTCGTGCACATGCACCAGTTCCGGCTGGCGCTCGATCAGGTGACGACAGCCCAAATGGGTGTCACTGGCCAGAATTTGCGCGCGGGCTACCTCGTCAAGCAGGATCGGGTTGCCGCGCTGGCCATTGACCACCGGCACCACCACGTTGCCGCTGGGCCGCTTCTTGAAGGCAGCGATCAGTTCGGTCAGGTCCCCGGTCCCGATCAGGGGCTGGTCGGCCAGCACGACAAATACCGCGTCAAAGTTGCCATGGAGGGCTGCCAGGCCGATGCGCACCGAACCTTGCTGGCCCGCACGGTAGGCCGGGTTGTAGGCCAGTGTGATGGGAAAACTCTGCACCTGGGCTTCAACCGCTTCACGCGCATGCCCGGTGACCACCACCACTTCATCGACTCCTGCGCCGCTGAGCGCAATCAGTTGGCGGCTGATCAGGGGCACACCCTGCAGGCGGATCAGCGACTTGGTCACGCCGCCCATGCGCGCACCTTCGCCGGCCGCCAATACGACCGCCCCAATTCGCAGGCGGGGGTAGAGTCCACCACCCTGTTTAAGCAAGCATCCCATAGTCGAATTTCCAGAAGTTGTAGGTGTGTTTGAAATCATGTTCACATCAGCAGCTCTGGCAGCCTGGACAGGCTGGCCAGATTGTGCGCAGGCATGAAACGGGTGACATGTTGCGCCGCCAGGGCCATCGCCGCCGACTGGGGTACCTCTACTGTGGGGTGCAGCCAGCAGACGCGGGCACCGCGCGCCCGGACCTGCGCCAGCACCTCGGCCAAGGCTTCAGGCTCGTCGGTGTCGTAGCCGTCACTGAACACCATGAACAGGTCGCCTCGTGACAAGGAGCGTGCCAGATGCTGGTGCAGCGCCTCGTGCAGGCAACTGGCAATGCGGGTGCCGCCGCCAAAGCCGAAGGTGACCGCATTGACCTTTTCCTGCACCCGTTCGCTGCGCCGCTTCAGCAGCGGAGTGACTTCGGCCAGCCGGGTGTGGAACACAAAAGCCCGCGCATCCATGACCTCGACCAGGGCCCGGCTCAGGCGCAGAAAAAATTGCGCATGCACTTCCATCGACCGACTCACGTCCACCAGCACCACCACGCGTGGCTGCCGCCGTTTGCGGCGCACATGGTGCAGTTTGACCAGTTCGCCGCCAGTGGCCAGCGCCGCCCGCAGGGAACGTCGCACGTGAATGACGCCACTGGTGCGGTGGCTTTGCAGCCGGCGCAGCAACTGTTGGCGCAGCCGGCGCTTGAGGGCTTCCACCAGTGGCTCGAAGCGGTCCATGTCACCGGGCATCCAGTCGGCAAAATCGCGCTGATCCAGCGGTGCCGTTCGGGCCGCACCGCCCTGTGCGTGCGGCGGGGCATCGCTGGCTTCGGCATCACCCGAGCCCTCTTGCTCGGCCATGCCTTCAGTCGGCTTGACCTGACCGGGTGGTGTGTTGCCCTGCTCGCCGTGCATCTGCTGCACCAACTCGGGCAGCGTGCGCCCGCGCCGTGTCAGCCCCGAGCTACGGGTCGAGGCCCTGACCTTGTGCGGAAACCAGAACGCCTGGTGCAGTTCCGGGTATTTAAGCCACTGCTTGTGGCTGCCCGAGGCGATGCTGCGCCACAGCGCCTCGACCCGCCCCCACTGCGACAGTGGCAGGGCAGCGGCAGCGCGCACCATCAGCTCAAGCTCGGCGTAGCCCAGTGCAAAACCGTGGTCGCGCAAGTAGTGGGCGAACTCGCCCAGACGTTCGCGCGGATCGGTGGCCTTCATCATCCATAACCCTTCACTTCATGGCACCGGCCACGCCCACATCCTGCGCAATGCGCGGGCCGTCAACCAGCTTGCCCACACGCTCCGCCGTCACCTGCCAGCGGTCGTTGCGAGTCTTGAGCAGCGCCGCCAGCGTCGGCACCAGCACCATGTGGTCAACCGGGAGCTCGCCGTGGCCCAAGTGAAACAGCACGCGCACCCAGTCCAGGGTTTCTGCAATGCCCGGCACCTTGTCCAGGTCTTCCCGGCGCAAGCGCTGCACGAACGCCACCGCTTCCTCGACGAGCCGGCTAGCGGCCTCGGGCACCAGCGTACGAACAATCTGCGTTTCGCGCGCCAGTGATGGGTAATCCAGGTAATGAAACAGACAACGCCGACGCAGCGCATCCGACAGGTCGCGAGTGCCATTGCTGGTCAGAATCACCAGCGGTTTGCTCAAGGCCTTGAGCGTGCCGATCTCTGGGATGCTCACCTGGTGTTCCGACAGCACCTCCAGCAGGAATGCTTCAAAGGCCTCATCCGCGCGGTCGATTTCATCGATCAGCAAGACACAGGGCGTTGGCGAACGAATCGCCTGGAGCAGGGGGCGCTGCAGCAAGAAGTCTTCGGAAAAAAGGTTGTCGCGCAGCGCAGCCCGGTCGGCCTGCCCGGCTTCTGCAAGGCGAATCTCCAGCAGCTGGCGGCTGTAGTTCCACTCATAGACGGCCTGGCTCAGGTCCAGCCCTTCGTAGCACTGCAAGCGCAGCAGCGGGCGACCCAGCGCCCGCGCACAGGCGCCGGCCACGGCCGTCTTGCCGACGCCGGCTGCGCCCTCCAGCAACAGGGGCCGCTCCAGCGTCAGCCCCATCCAGATCAGGCTGGCCAGGTCCTCGTCAGCAATGTAGCCAGCCTTGAACAGGCGCTCTCGCAAGCCGTTCGGCGTGGGCGGCGTATCAGCGGTTGGCGACATGGTGCGAAGCCAGCTCAGGCTTTGCGGCCGAACAGGTCCGCAAAGAACTTCTTGATCATGACCCACACAAAGGCCAGCGCGTTGAATTCCTTGGCCACGACCGGAGCCGCCGGTGCCGCCACCGGCGCGGCATCTTCTGCACCCGCTGCGGCAGGAGCGACTGGGGCAGGCCCTTGCAGCGCTTGCGCTTTTTGCGAAAAGACCTCGGCAAACTGCAACAGAATCATGTCGGACACGGAGGTCATCATGCGTCCGCCAAACTGGGCAAACTTGCCATTGACAATCACCTCGGCATGGCCCTCCAGCGTGCTGTGGCCATTCTCGGCGGGTACCAGGACGGCGGTCAGCGCCATCGATGCAGAAGACCCGCTCTTGTCGGCCCCTTTTCCCAGCATCTTCAGGGTGCGTGTCACCGGGTCCAGCGTCAAAATTTCAATGGTGCCGGCAAAGGCGGCCACTGCAGGCCCGACCTTGACCCGGACACTGCCCTTGTAGTGGGTGGCATCCACGTCTTCGGTGATCTGTGCGCCCGGCATGCAGGTCGCGAGTTCATGCATGTTGGACAGCACGGCCCAGCTGGACTCCAGGCCAGCGGCCACGGGGTATTTTTTATCGAGAACGACTTCCATGAATTCCTTTGCGGGTCAGCTGGCAAGGCCAACGGCTTTGAGTTGTTGCCAGACGCGGTAAGAGGTGTGCGGCATGTTGAAGTGGGTCACACCCAGGTGTGCAAATGCATCCACCATGGCGCTGGTAAACGTCGGGATGCTGCCCACGTGGGGCGATTCGGCGACACCCTTGGCACCCAGCGGGTGGTGCGGTGACGGGGTGACGGTGTAGTCGGTTTCCCATTTGGGTGTTTCAACCGCAGTAGGCAGGAAGTAGTCCATCAGCGTGTTGCCCTGGATATTGCCTTGCTTGTCAAATGACAGCAATTGCCCCATTGCAACGGCAAAACCTTCCGTCAAGCCACCATGAATCTGGCCTTCGATGATCATCGGGTTGATGCGGGTTCCGCAGTCATCAAGCGCATAAAAGCGGCGAATCTTGGTTTCACCCGTGCCCTTGTCGATGTCCACCACGCACAGGTAAGCGCCAAACGGGAACGTGAAATTGGGCGGGTCGTAGTAATGCACGGCCTCCAGTCCCGGTTCCAGTCCCTCGGGCGGCTGGTTGTAGGCGGCCCAGGCGATGTCCTTCATGGTTTTGAATTTGTCGTCGTTGCCGCGCAGCTTGAAACGGTCAATTTCCCATTCAAGATCGGCTTCGCTCACCTCCAGCAGGTGGGCCGCAATTTTCTTGGCTTTCGCGTGAATCTTGCGCGCTGCCATGGCAATGGCTGCACCCGCTACCGGTGTCGAGCGGGACCCGTAGGTGCCCAAACCATAAGGGGCCGTGTGGGTGTCGCCCTCTTCGACCTGGATCACTTCGGAGGAAATGCCCAACTCGGTGGCAATGATCTGCGCATAGGTGGTCTGGTGACCTTGGCCCTGCGAGATGGTGCCCATGCGCGCGATGGCGCTGCCGGTTGGGTGCACGCGAATCTCGCACGAGTCGAACATGCCGACCCCCAGAATGTCGCAAATCTTGCTGGGGCCGGCACCCACCACCTCGGTGAAGGTGACCAGGCCAATGCCCATCAAGGTGGGGCAGTCCGGGTCCGCGCGCTTGATCGCCTGCTCGGCGCGCAAACCCTTGTAGTCCACGGCGTTCAGCACCTTGTCCATGGCGGTCTGGTAGTCCCCGGAGTCGTACTCAAAGCCGAACGCCGAGGTGTAGGGGAATTGTTCACGCTTGATGAAGTTCTTGGACCGGATCTCGGCCTTGTCCATGCCCAGCTTTTGCGCCAGCACGTCGACCATGCGCTCCACCAGATAAACCGCCTCGGTGACGCGGAAGGAGCAGCGGTAAGACACGCCACCCGGCGCCTTGTTGGTGTAGACCCCATCGACCCGGCAGTAGGCGCTGGGAATGTCATAGCTGCCGGACACGATATGGAACATGCCGGCGGGGAACTTGGTCGGGTCGGCACAGGCGTCAAAAGCGCCGTGGTCGGCGATCACATTGGTGCGCAGCGCCAGAATCTTGCCGTCGGCGGTGGCGGCCAGCTCCCCGGTCATGTGGTAGTCCCGGGCAAACGCCGTGCTGGAGAGGTTCTCGATCCGGTCCTCAATCCACTTGACCGGTTTGCCCAGCACGATGCTGGCGACGATGGCGCACACATAGCCGGGGTAGATGCCCACTTTGTTGCCAAAACCGCCGCCAATATCGGGCGAAATGATGCGAACCTTGGACTCCGGAATACCCGACAGCATCGACACCACGGTACGCACCACGTGCGGCGCCTGGCTGGTGATGTAGGTGGTGAGTTCACCGCGAATCGGATCGAACGAGGCCACGCAGCCGCAGGTCTCCAGCGGGCACGGGTGCACGCGCGGGTAATGCATGTCCTGCTTGACCGTGATGGGTGCGCTGGCAAAGGCAGCGTCGGTCGCTTCCTTGTCGCCGGCATCCCAGGTAAAGATATGGTTGTGGTGGTAGCGCTTGCCATGCGCGCCTTCGGTTTTGCCCACCAGGTCTTCCCGGATCACCGGGGCATCGGGTTTCAGGGCCTCGAACGGGTCAATCACCACCGGCAGTTCTTCGTACTCAACTTCTACCGCCTCCACGCCATCGGCGGCGGCGTAGCGGTCAGTGGCGATCACCACGGCCACTTCCTGCATTTGAAAGTGAACTTTACCGTCTGCCAGCACGGCTGCCACGTCACCGGCCAGTGTGGGCATCCAGTGCAGTTTGAGGGGTTTGAGGTCTTCCGCAGTCAGCACGGCAATGACGCCGGGGACCTTCAGCGCCTCTTCCTTGTTGATGCGAAGAATGCGGGCGTGGGCCACCGGCGAGCGCACGATGTCCATGTGCAGCATCTCGGGTAGCTTGATGTCATCCACATAGTTGCCCTTGCCCTGGATGAAGCGCGCATCCTCCTTGCGCAGGCGGGACTCGCCCATGCCCATCAGGGCCTTTTCACGATCACTCATTGGTGCGTTCATGCATGTCTCCTTATGGGGCTGCCGCTTAAGCGGCGACGGTATTTTTCTGCAAGGTGTTGGCTGCGTGCAGCACGGCCTTGACGATGTTCTGGTAACCGGTGCAGCGGCACAGATTGCCCGCCATTCCGATGCGCACTTCTTCTTCCGTGGGCGTCGGGTTGTCTTGCAGAAAACGGTAGGCGCGCATCAGCATGCCGGGCGTACAGAAGCCGCACTGCAAACCGTGTTCCTTGTAGAAGCCCTCCTGCACCGCATGCAGCACGCCGGCATGGGCCAGGCCTTCGACGGTCTTGACGTCGCTGCCATCGCACTGGACGGCCAGGTGGGTGCAGGACTTGACCGATTGCCCGTCAATATCCACCGTGCAAGCGCCGCAGTGGCTGGTCTCGCAGCCGATGTGGGCGCCGGTCAGATTCATCTTTTCGCGCAGAAAGTGCACCAGCAGGGTACGCGGCTCGACCGCCTCTTCCACCTGGCGGCCGTTGAGGGTCATTGAAACCAGTGTCTTGCTCATCGAATGTCTCCTTCTTTGTTTTGTTTCAGCTCAGGCGCAGCGGCTGGCCGCCGTGCGGATCGCCCGTTTGACCATCTCGGAGGCCATGGCGGTCTTGTACTCAATGTCGCCGCGCAGGTCTTCGGCGGGGTCGCACACGTCGCGCACCGCTTGCGCCGCAGCCGCCAGCGTGGTGTCATTCACGGGTTGGCCCATCAGTGCTGACTCTGCCGCGCTAGCCCGCAGCGCGGTCGGTGCCACATTGGTCAGGCCGATGCTGATGTGCGTCACCACGCCCCCGTCCATGCGCAGCATTACCGCCGCACCGGCAGTGGCCCAGTCGCCGGTCTTGCGTTTGAGTTTTTGGTAGGCATAACCGGTGCCCGGATGAAACGGCGCCACCAGAATGGCCGTGAGGATTTCGTTCTCGGCGAGCGCGGTCATGTAGGTGCCATGGAAGAAGTCCACCGCCAGCACCTGGCGTTCGCCGGAGGGGCCTTGCAAGACAAATGTGGCATCCAGCGCCATCGCGATGGCCGGATGGTCGTTGCCCGGATCGCCGTGCGCAATATCGCCGCCAATGGTGCCGCGGTTGCGCACCTGTGGGTCGGCAATCAGCAGCGCCGCTTCGGGCAGCAAAGGCAGCCGTTCCTGCAGCAACTTCGAGGTGATCAGTTCGCTCTCGGTGGTCATCGCGCCGATGCGGATCAGGCCGCCTTCTTCGCGGATGCCGCGCAGTTCGGGAATCCGGTTGATGTCGATCAGCGTGCCGGGCTGCGCAAAGCGCAGTTTCATCATCGGCAGCAGGCTGTGTCCGCCAGCCAGCAGCTTGGCGTCGTCGCCCAGTTCGGTCAGCAGTGAAAGTGCCTCGCCAATGGAGCGGGGCGCGTGGTACGCAAATGAAGGTGGAATCACTTTGTCTCCTGTACGGCCTGATTGACCTTTAGGAGTGTGACTCTAGTGCCGGCCGATTCGGATGGGGAAGCTAAACAACCAACCGTCGCTCAGGCTGCACGAATGGCAGCCGCACTGCACGGAGGATCAGAAAAAGCATGTTCACTCATCAGCCAGCGTCAGCCCGATCCGTCAGCTTTTGGCGTAGGCGGAGGCCGTGTCCGTCAGCCCGAGCTGCTCCATCAGCAGGGGCGCGCTAGCTCGCGACACTGGAATCTCGACCGGGATGGATCCGATCATGTGCAGCGTCATGCGACCGTCGCTGCGCACAATTTCATCAATATGGGACAGGTTGACGATGTAGCTGCGGTGCACCCGCATGAACAGGTGCGGATCGAGCCGGCTCTCCAGATCCCCAATATTGAGGTTGCAGAACTGACTGCCCTGCGCGGTATGGACCCAGGTGTAGTGCCCCTCGGAGCGGATGTACGAGACGCTTGGCACATCTACCAGCAACACCCGGTTTTGCTTGATGGTGGGTATCTTGCGCAGTTGCCGCTTGTCGCCGCCCTCACGCGTGCCGGGCGAACCGGGCGCAGTGCCGGCTTTCGCCTCCTGGCTGACGACCTCGGTAATGTCATAGAAAACCAGGGTGTAGCCTTTGGTCGCGCCCTGTACATCGCCGATTTTGGACACCTTGATCAGCAGCATCCGATCCGGAATGTTGATCATCATGGCCATGGGCGGGGCATTGTTCACCGGGCACTCGGCCTGTCCCAGCAGGAATCTGACTTTGTGCTGCGCCGACTCGGGATGGAACGACGTCACGATCTTGCCAAAGGGCATCTTGTCCTGCACGGGCAGGCAGCGCCGCGCATAGTCGTTCATCCCCATCACGCGCAATTCCAGGTCGAGATTTACCACACCGACGTCAAATCGCTCCAGCAAATAGAGCCATGAACTCGAAGGTGGTGCAGAAAGGGAATCCATGGGGCAGGTTTTCATCTGATTTGCTAAGTAGTAAGGTTGCAGGCAAATTGTGAGAAGGCAGTTTCGTGCCGGAAAACGGACGCTCATGCAGGTCAGACGCGTTTCGTTCATGGGCCCGGCGGTCGCGTGAAACGGCAGTTAGAGTCACTTTCCTGAGCGGCCTTGTTCATGAAAATGACATTCTTCCCAACCTTTGCAGATTTGACTGAATATTTTGAGGTGACAAGGTCCAGGTTGGCATGGGGTTTCCCCTAGCGCATCATTTTTCATTTGTTGTTGTGAACCGAACGATTGCCATGAACTCACCTTCCCACTGGCTGGCCCGCAGCATCGGCTCCGCCGTCCTGACCCCTTTCGTGCTGGTTGTGCTGGTCGGCGCGACGCTGTGGCTGGCCGGGCAGACCAGTGCCATTGACGCCGGCAGTCACCCGTCTGCCGTCACCTTCCTCGCGCTCGCCGCCGTCGCTGCGGGCTGCGCCGCTCTGGCTTGGATACGTCCGCAACGCGCTGGTCTGTCTCCACCGCACGTCATGCTCTCGCTGGGGTTTGGCGGCATGTTGCTGGGCCTGCTCTACGACTATTACAACGCGGGCCCCGCCCGGCTGGACAGCCTGTGCACCCAGTCCGCGTCGCTGGATTTCGTGGAAAGCATGCAGCTGCACCTTGAGTTTTTGCCCGGCATGCATGCCGGCATGCTGGCTGGCGGGCTGCTGGCGATCCCCAGCCTGCGGTTGATGCGGGCCGATTGCGGGCGCTACCTGTGCTCGCTCTTCGCCCAGAACCTGATGTGCTCCAGCTGGATGCTGATCGGCATGACCGTTGGCGCCTTGTGGCTGTCGCGCTGGCAGGTGGCGGCGGGCATCAGCACTTTGCCAGGGATGTTGGGCGGTATGTTCGTCGGCATGACTTGGGGCATGGTGGTGAGCGTGGCGCTGTACCGTGGTTTCTTTGTCGTGCGCAACCGCGTCCAGATTAAAAAGGTGGCCTGATGGAAAGTCTTGATCTCAGAGTTTTGGGTGACGCGCTGGCCTGGCGAACGGCCGGTCATGCCGTCACGCTCGTCACCGTGGTGCAAACCTGGGGCAGCGCACCGCGACCACCGGGCGCCTTGCTGGCGGTGCGGGATGACGGGGTGGTAAGCGGTTCAGTGTCGGGCGGCTGTGTTGAAGACGACCTGATTGCCCGGACCAAGACCAGTTTAGCCCCCGGGGGCGTGAGCACACCGGCCTTGGCGAAGCCCGCCCTGATCGCCTACGGTGTGACCAAGGAAGAAGCAACCCGTTTCGGTTTGCCGTGTGGCGGCACCTTGCGGCTGGTGCAGGAACCCCTGCTCGACACGGCCTGGATCACGGAGCTGCTGGCGCGCACGGCCGCGCACGAGTTGGTGGCGCGCAACCTGACGCTGGCCACCGGCGCCGTTGTGCTCGCAGACGCGGTGCGCGGCCAACCACTGCAGTTCGATGGCACGACGCTGACCACGGTGTTTGGCCCCCAATGGCGCCTGCTGCTGATTGGCGCTGGTCAGCTGTCGCAGGCGGTGGCGCAAATAGCCCTGATGCTTGACTTCGAGGTGCTCGTGTGCGACCCGCGTGAAGAATATGCCGCCATGCTGGTCGCAGGTGTCAAAGGTATCCGGCGCGTGGAGGGCATGCCTGACGATGTGGTGCGCGAACTGCTACCGGATGCGCACACCGCCATCGTCGCCCTCACGCACGACCCCAAACTCGACGACATGGCCCTGCTTGAAGCCCTCAAATCAAGCGCTTTCTATGTGGGCGCGCTGGGTTCGCGGCGCAATCAGGAGGTCCGCAAGCAGCGACTGGCCGAGCACTTTGACTTGAGCGCGGAAGAGTTGTCGCGCCTGCATGGCCCGGTTGGCTTGGCGCTCGGTGCCAAGACGCCGGCCGAGATCGCCGTCTCCATCGTGGCCGAGATCGTGCAGGTCAAAAATGCCGTGGTGGTTGCAGCGGCAGCGCTCACCACCGCAGGCGGCGGCAGCCTCGCCCTATTTTGATTGGCATGACAATAGGTTCCTAAAAGGAGCTTCATCATGGGACAACGACTGACACAAATTGCCACCCGCACCGGGGATAACGGCACCACCGGACTGGGCGACAACACCCGCGTTTCCAAGGACAGCCGGCGGGTTCACGCCATGGGCGATGTCGATGAGCTGAACTCGAACATCGGCGTGCTGCTGTGCGAAGACATGCCCGCTGACGTGCGCGACGTGCTGGTCGAGGTGCAGCACCAGTTGTTCAACCTGGGCGGCGAGCTGTCGATTCCAGGCTTCGAGCTGCTCAAGCCAGACGCGCTGCTGGAGCTGGACGAGGCGCTGGAAACCTACAACGCCCAGTTGCCGCGCCTGGCCGAATTCATTTTGCCCGCCGGTTCCCGTGCGGCTTCATTGGCGCATGTCTGCCGCACCGTCGCCCGCCGCGCCGAGCGCGCCGTGGTCGCCCTGGGCCAGCAGGACGCGCTGAAAGACACGCCGCGCCAGTACCTGAACCGCCTGAGCGACCTGTTGTTCGTGCTGTCGCGTGTGCTCAACCGCATGAACGGCGGCGACGATGTGTACTGGAAAAGCGAACGCATGACGCGCATGGCGCAGGATGACGCGGCAGAGGCGAAAACCGGGTCCTGAGCCAGACCGCCGCTGCGCTCGTTTGCTATCGAAAAGATAGCTGGTAACGCTTGTGTGGTAAGTGCAAACGGCTAAAAATGCTTGAAAACCCGTGCCTGGGCCTGGCCCACACTGTCCGGCGCCGTCACACCAGATGCAGCGGCTCCTGCAGGGCGCTGACCGGTAGCATCTCGCCGGATTCAAGGTAGCGCGAATGCCACGACAGCGCCTCTTCCAGCAGGTGCGGCGTGTGCTTGCCGGAGGCGCCCGTGAGCGAGCGCTCGAAGTAGTCGCGCAGCGCCGGGCGGAAATCGGGATGCGCGCATTTTTCGATGATCAGCCGCGCCCGTTGCGTCGGCGACAGGCCGCGCAGGTCGGCCAGGCCCTGCTCGGTGACGATGATTTCCACGTCGTGCTCGGTGTGGTCCACATGCGAGGCCATGGGCACGATGCAGGAAATGGCGCCGTGCCTGGCGACCGACGGCGTCATGAAGAACGACAGGTACGCATTGCGCGCAAAGTCGCCCGAGCCGCCAATGCCGTTCATGATGCTTGACCCCATGATGTGCGTCGAGTTGACATTGCCGTAAATGTCGGCCTCGATCATGGCGTTCATGGCGATCACGCCCAGGCGGCGCACCACCTCGGGGTGGTTGCTGATTTCCTGCGGCCGCAACACGATGCGCTTGCGGTAGAAGTCGATGTTCTGGTTGAAGTCGGCCAGCGCGTCGGGGCTGAACGACAGCGCCGTGGCCGACGCCATCGCCAGCGTGCCCGAGCGCAGCATGTCGAGCATGCCGTCCTGCAGCACCTCGGTGTAGGCCGTCAGGTTCTTGAACGGGCCCTTGTCCAGGCCGGCCAGCACGGCGTTGGCGATGTTGCCCACGCCCGACTGCAAGGGCAGCAGCTCGGCCGGCAGGCGGCCGAGTGTGACCTCCTGCTGCAGGAATTCGATGATGTGCGCGGCAATGCGCTGCGAGTTTTCGTCGGGTGCGGCAAAGGCCGAATTGCGGTCGGGCTGGCTGGTCGGCACCACGGCAATCACCTTGCTCAGGTCGCACGTCAGGTAAGCCTCGCCGATACGCTCGCCCGGCTGGGTCAGCGGAATCGGCTGGCGGTGCGGCGGCAGGCGGGTGCCGTAGTAGATGTCGTGCATGCCTTCCAGGCCGGCATTCTGCAGCGTGTTGACTTCCAGGATGATCTTGTCGGCCTGGTCGAGCCAGGTCTTGTTGTTGCCGACCGACGACGACGGAATCAAGCGG
The DNA here is from genome assembly GCF_010365105.1 of Polaromonas sp. Taxonomy (GTDB): domain Bacteria; phylum Pseudomonadota; class Gammaproteobacteria; order Burkholderiales; family Burkholderiaceae_C; genus Polaromonas. The sequence continues at coordinate 81,789 of NZ_JAAFGZ010000002.1, forward strand.
CCATCGGGCAGGATGCCGACGACTTCCACCACCGCCACGTCAAGCTTGCCCAGGAAGCCGAACCAGACAAACTGCGCCACGTTGGACAGGTGCATGTCGGTGTACTGCATGTCGCCGGCGTTGATCTGGCGGCGGCAGGTCGGGTCCGACTGGTAGGGCAGGCGCATGTCGATGCCGTGGACCTTGGCCAGCGCGCCGTCGAGTTCGGGCGCGGTCGAGGCGCCGGTCCACAGGCCGATGCGGAAATCCTCGCCGGCCGCATGCAGCTTTTCAATCCGCCGGGCCAGCGCCTGCGGCACCGACTTGGGGTAACCCGCGCCGGTGAAACCGCTCATGCCGACATGGGCGCCCGCCGGAATCAGCGCGGCGGCCTCGTCGGCCGACATGATTTTGGTTCTCAGGGCAGGGTTCTGTACGCGATCGGCGAAAGACATCTGGAAAAACTCCGGGTTGGGGCATGGCGCGGAACCGCGCAGGCAAGTGCCCGGATTTTATCAGTCGATGTGGTTTTGATTAGGGTAAACCCTTAAATTTGGCGCTGCGCCAGGCGCTCCGGCCACTGCCACCCTTCCGGCACAACGCCTTGGCCGGCGCCGGGCAAGCCAGGAAAGACTCATTTATTCATAGCTAAGAATACACGTCCCACCTGCGCAAGAGCCGGTTTTAACCCTTATTTTGGCGCCAGCACCGCCATCGTGATGCGTGACACGCAGGTCAGTTCGCCGGCATCGTTGGTGAGCTCTATTGCCCAGACCTGGGTGCTGCGGCCAATGTGCACCGGCCGGGTGATGCCGGTGACCCAGCCGCTGGTCGTGCCCTTGAGGTGGTTGGCGTTGATGTCCAGACCGACCACGCGATGGCCTGGCAGCGCGCAATAGGCCGCGCCGCAGGAGCCCAGGGTTTCGGCCAGCACCACCGATACGCCGCCATGCAGCAGGCCGTAGGGCTGGATGGTGCGGCTGTCCACCGGCACGCGGGCGCGGATGAAATCGTCGCCGACTTCGAGGAACTCGATGCCCAGGTGGTGGACGGCGGTGTCGGCGTTCGAGGCGGTGAGCAGTTCGACAGAGATGGCTTGCTTCCAGATTCGCATGACGGGTCCATAAAGATAAATGGCCTTCACTATAAGGTGGACACCTACAGCGAATGAGTCCCTTGTCGCGCCCGCGTCTGCTGTGTGCGGCTTAAGCTGCAGCCTATGGCAATGAAACCGGAAATGGCATGACGCGCACCCGCAAATGGCTGCTTGGAGCAGGCATCGCCCTGGGCGCACTGGGCTTGCTTGCCATTGTGCTGGTCCGCCTGGTTCCTTCGGACGAGGAACTCAGGCGGCGCGCTGCGGCCGAACTGGAAGCTGCGCTGGGAGTTCCGGTCAGCGTGGGCGCGCTTCACTGGCAGCTGCTGCCGTCGCTCCGCGTGACAATTGAAAACGTCGTGACAACGCAGAGCCAGCCGATTGAAGTGAAAAAACTCACGGCCTACCCCAACATGGCGGCACTCTGGCAGCGCCGCCTGAAGCTGGACCGCGCCGACCTGGAGGGTGCGGTTCTGCCGCAGCTTTCATTGCGCCAACTGGGTGACAAGACGCCTTCGGAGACGACACAAAAAACGCAAGAACCGCCAGCACCGGGTCAAGCGCAAAAGTCGGGCAAATTGACAGTGGATGACCTGCCGCTGGCGCATGTTGCTTTTCGCGATGTGACCTGGATTTCCCGAACCAACGTCCGGATTGGTTTTGACGGAGAAGCCGATTTTGACGCGGGCTGGCGGCCGCGCACGGCGCAGATTCGCCGCCCGGATGTCACGCCCCCGGCCGATCTGGCCCTGACCCGCCTGGGGCAGGAGGACCGCTGGGAAGCGCGCATCAACCTGGGGGGCGGCACGGCCAACGGCGAGCTTCAGCTGCAATCCGGGGACAGGGGCGGACTGCGCCTGAGCGGAAAATTCCAGCCGCAAGGCATCGAAGTCGACAGTGCGCTGCAGGCGATCAACCAGCCCTCCGTCGTTGCAGGCAAGGCTTCAGGCGAAACCACCTTGTCCGCCAGCGGCGTCACGGCAGGCGAGTTGGCCCGGTCGCTGCACACCACCACGTCCTTCACCATGGGCCGCTCGACCTTGCTGCGTTTTGACCTGGACAAGGCCATTCGCAGCCTGGGGAAAGAGCATGCCGGAAAAACCCCGCTCGATGCCATCACGGGCCAGCTGGACACGCAAAACACCTCGCAAGGCATGGTGGTGAGTCTGAGCCGGCTTAAGACCAGCTCGGGCGCCCTGAGCGCATCGGGCAAGGCGCACATCGCCAACCGGAAGATCGACGCCGAGTTTTCGGTCGATCTGGTCGATGGCGTGATCGGTGTTCCGCTCATGCTCAGCGGTCCTCTGGACAAGGTCCAGGTGTCGGTGCCGGCCAGCGCCCTGGCGGGGGCCGCCGCAGGAACCGCCGTGCTGCCAGGCATCGGCACGGCCATCGGGGCACGCATCGGAGCGGCCATCGGCCGGATACTGGGAGCGGAGCCGGCGGGCGGGCCGCGTCGCCTGGCGCCTGTCGAAAAGTAGTTCGGGCACCACCGGCAGCCCTGCGGCAATGCAGCGGCGCCGCTGGCCCTGCAAGGCCGGCAACCGACGCTTTCGGGCGTGTTTCTGCTAAGCTTCACAGCTTCTTTCGCTCCCATCCATTGCCCGCGACCACCATGCCACAAGCCCAGAACGACTCCAACCCCACCGCGCTGGAGCACGCGCTTGACAAGAACGAAGCCATTCAGGAAGCGGTCGAACAGTCGGCCGCCGAACTGTGCGTGGTCAATGCAGTGCTGACGCAGGAAGTCCCGGCGCACCTGCAAACCGGCGAAGTCGCCCAGGCCATCGAGCGCACCGAGCAACTTGAAAGCCGCATCCAGAATTCGGCCGACGAACTGGCGCAGGTCAACCTGGCATTGAAGGAAGAAATCAGCCTGCGTGCCGACCTGGAGCGCCAACTGGCCTCTGCCCAGGCAGCGCTTGACCAGACGCACGGCCATTCCAAGGCAAAAGACCGTACGGTCCAGGGCTCGGCTGCCCGCTAGCGCACAAGCCGTCTGGCCGGCAACGGCGGCATGCCGCAACCACCGCATTTTTTGCTAGGGTATCAATAGCTGCCGGCGCATACACAGTCTGCGCAGAGTGCCTTTTTGACACTGAAAAATCCGTTTTTGAATCAGCCCGACTGCGCGCTAGCCTGCCCTGGCTATTTCCTGCGGTCCAGCAGCGCGTAAAGCAGGATCGCGCCAAAGGTTGCGGTGCCAATGCCGCCCAGCGCAAACTGGCCGAACTTCAGCGTGAAGTCGCCGGTGCCCAGCACCAGCGTGATGGCGGCAACCAGCAGGTTCTTGTTGTCCGAGAAATCGACCTTGTTGACGACCCAGATCCGGGCGCCGGCCACGGCAATCAGACCGAACACGACGATGCTCACGCCGCCCATTACCGGCAGCGGAATCGCCTGGATCAGCGCACCGAACTTGGGGCTGAAGCCCAGCAGCAGCGCAATCAGCGCCGCAAAGACAAACACTGCCGTCGAATAAATGCGGGTGGCCGCCATCACGCCGATGTTTTCGGCATAGGTGGTCACGCCGGTGCCGCCGGCGCTGCCCGACACCATGGTGGCAATGCCGTCGCCGATGAAGGCGCGGCCCATGTACACGTCCAGGTTCTTGCCGGTCATGGCCGTCACCGCCTTGATGTGGCCCAGGTTTTCCGCCACCAGAATCACCACCACCGGAACGATCAGCAGCATGGCATTGGCGCTGAACACCGGCGCGGCAAAGCCCGGCAGGCCAAACCAGTCGGCATTCGCCATGCCGCTCAGGGCGATGGGCTTGCCCAGGCCCAGGCCGTTGGTCAGCAGCGCATAGATCAGCGACGAGACGATCAGACCGATCAGGATCAGCAGGCGCTGCAGCATGCCGCGCGTCATCACCGCCACCAGCGCCACGCTGACGAAGGTGACCACCTGCATCCACGAATCGAAGTTGCTGGCCGCCATGTTCTTGATCGGAATGCTGGCCAGGTTCAGGCCAATCACGGCAACCACCGCGCCGGTGACCACCGGCGGCATGAGCCGCTCGATCCAGCGCGTGCCCACCAGCTGCACCAGGGCGCCAATGGCCGCATACACCGCGCCGCAGGCGATGATGCCGCCCAGCGCCAGGCCGATGTTGGCATTCGGCCCCTTGCCGGCATAACCCGTGGCGGCGATCACCACGCCGATGAAGGCAAAGCTCGACCCGAGGTAGCTCGGCACCTTGCCGTTGGTGATGACAAAAAAGATCAGCGTGCCGATGCCGCTCATCAGGATGGCGATGTTCGGGTCGAACCCCATCAGCAACGGCGCCAGCACGGTCGAGCCGAACATGGCAATCACGTGCTGCACGCCCATCAGCGCCGTCTGCGGCCAGGGCAGCCGCTCGTCCGGCCCGATGACGCCGCCTTGCCCCAGCACCGCGCTGCTTTTTTCCGTCCAGTCCAGCATGCCCATTGATCGCTCCAGTTTGTAAGTGGGGCAATGCTAAAGGCAATTGGCCGTGCCTGGAATTTTCAGACCAGCGCGGCGCGAAGAAACCGGCTGGCGCCAACCTGCATGCTGGCTGGCAGGACGCCAGCTTCAGCCAGTCGATTGCATGAAGCGGCGGGTGGCGTACAGGCCTGCCGGCGTCCAGTGCAGATCGGACGACATGGCCCGGACCAGCAGTTGCCGTTGCTGTTCAGCATCAAGGCATGCCGCCAGTTCGGCTTTCGGGGCTTGAAGGTCGTGGTCAGGCGCTTCCTCGTGCGAGGTTTCCAGCACCTTCAGCAGGCCCGGATTTGTAACGCCCGCTTGATGCTGCACCAGCCGGGAATGTGCGCGGAAACTGGGGCGACGCCGGCCGGACAGCAACGCGGGTTCGTCATGCGCCTGGCCATCGGCGCTCGCGTCGCCGCGAATCCAGTCATGGATGACCTGCAGTTCATAGGGACTGAACACGCCAAACATTTCGGCCTTGTCGCCCTGCAGCAGTTTCCAGAAACGGCTTTCACCCACCGGCGCATGGCGCTTGATCCATCCGGCCTGCTCCAGCGCCGCCAGAAAAGCCGGAATGCCGTCAGGCTGCGCAAGCCAGTCGTTGACGCTGCGGCCTGCCACCCGGCAGTAGTCGGAATGCGCGCTCTGGCCGGTCAGGCGCTTGCGCGAGAAAATCGCTTCCACCTCACGCTGCATGTCAAAGCCGGCAATCACTTCGGTGGTGCCGACGCCCGCGTTGCTGAGTCGGCTGCCATCGTGTACCCGTTGCCAGAAACCGGCGCTGTCGCCAAAGCGCGGCAGCGTGTCCAGTACCGCCTGCACCGCCCGCTGCGCATGGCCGCTGTCGGCGTTGTCCATGGTGATGTGCAGCGTGAAATAGTACGGGTCGATGCCCGGTTCGTTCAACTCACAGGCCGTGATCAACAGGTGCAGCTGCAGTTGCTCGTAAGCCAGGTTGAAGCCGATGATTTCAGGCAAAAATTCGCTGGCGTTCCATCCCGGGGCGAGCTGCAGCACGCCCTGCGTGTAAAAAGCATCCGGCAGGCCGTGCAGCGGGTTCAGGCCATGGCCTCCAGCAGCTTGCGGTAGAGCAGCACATGGTTTTTCTCGGCGCGGCCTTCACCGGGTTCTTTGACATAGGTGGCGATCAAAACGGTAGGTGTCCGGCTCAAAGAACACCGCACCCGGCTGCGCAGCAAGTTGCAGGTTTCATCCAACAACCCCGCGTCGCGCAGCCATTCCAGTGCATTGCCCGGCAGCAGGCCGGGGGCAAACGGCCGGCTTCAGCCGAACACATCACGCAGGTTGCGCGCGGCAGGGTTGCCGTACCGGACATTCACCCGGTCATGGCTTGCCGGGGGGGATGACTGTGAACCGGTAGCCGGTTTGCTGGAGCCAGCGGCCCGGCAGGACCAGCACGTCGGGAACTGAAAGGGCCATGTGAACCACCACGCCTTGCAGAAAAATCAAACAGTCAATCCACGCCACGCAGGCCCACAGCTGTGTCGGCCGTCCTGCCTGAGCACCGTAGGAAGTTGGCAAGCCTTGACCTCGCACAGCGTTGTGGGGCTGTTGAACTGCTACGCTTGCCGGCTATGAAACCTCTTGTCAAATGGGGCCTGGCTGCCTTGCTGGTAGTGGCCGTGGCTGGCGCGGCGCTGCTGGCCAGCCGGCGCGGCACGCCTGTGCAACTGGTGCCTGTGGCGCGTACCGGCATCGTGCAGTCGGTGGTTGCCACCGGGCGGCTGAATGCGCCGGCGCGCATGGACATTGGCGCTGAAGTCACCGCCACGGTGCTGGAAGTCCGGGTGCGCGAAGGCGACCTCGTCAAGGCCGGCGACGTGCTGCTGCGCCTGTCGGATGCCGAAGCCCGGGCGGCCCTGCAGCAGGCCAGGGCCGCACTGCTGGAAGCGCGCGGCCGCGCCACCCAGCAGGCGACGGTGGCTGCGCCGGTCGCCAGCCAGGCGGTGGTGCAGGCCGAAGCCGCGTTCACCGCCGCCGAGCGCGAACACCAGCGCGCCCGGGACCTGGTGGCGCAGGGTTTCTTTTCGCAGCAAAAGCTCGATGACGCCCGGCGCGCGCTGGACACGGCCAGAAGCGCGCTGCAATCGGCCCGGGTGCAGGCGCAGGCCAACCAGCCCAGCGGCATCGAGCACACATTGGCCGCGTCGCGCATCGACCAGGCGCTGGCGGCGGTCGGCGTGGCCGAGGCGCGGCTGGCCCGGCTGAGCATCACCAGCCCGGTCGATGCCATGGTGCTGACGCGCAGCGTCGAGCCCGGCTCCATGGCCCAGCCCGGCCATGTATTGCTCACGCTGGCCGCGCAGGGCGGCACCCGGATCGACGCCAATGTCGATGAAAAAAACCTCCGCCTGCTGAAGGCCGGCATGCCCGCCAGGGCGGTGGCCGATGCCTATCCCGGCCAGTCCTTCGATGCTCAGCTCAACTACATTGCCCCGGCCATTGACCCGCAGCGCGGCACGGTCGAGGTGCGGCTGGCCGTGCCCCAGCCGCCTGCTTTCCTGCGGCCCGACATGACGGTGTCGGTCGAGCTGGTGGGCGGCCTGAAAAAGGATGCGCTGGTGCTGCCCTCTGGCGCCGTGCGCGATGCCGACCGCGAAGCGCCATGGGTGCTGGCGCTGCAGGACGGTGTGGCGGTGCGCGTGCCTGTCAAGCTGGGCCTGCGGGGTATCGGTTCGGTGGAAATCACCCAAGGATTGAACGAAGGCGACGCGGTGATTCCGCAGACCGAAAAAGCCGTGGCCGGCGACCGCGTGCGGCCCGGCCCGGTGCTCGCGCCCGTCAAGGGCATGGAAACGTCGTCCTTCATTTCTCGCTGAACCGCAAACGTCCACCATGGCCACTTCCCGCCACCGCCCCGCCCTGAGTTCCTGGACCCGCTGGATGCCGTTCGAGTTGCTGGTGGCACTGCGCTTTTTGCGCGAAGGCCGCATGCAAAGCGTGCTGATTCTGGCCGGCGTGACCGGCGGCGTCGCGGTCATCATCTTCCTGACGCAGCTGATCAACCAGCTGCAATCGACCATCATCGACCGCGTGCTGGGCTCGCAGGCGCATGTGGTGATCCGCCCGCTTGAAGAAGTCACCCAGCGCGTCATCACGCCCAGCGAAGGCCGCGCCGTGGCTGCCGTGGTGCAGCCGCGCGACCAGCGCTTGCGCTCGGTCGATCAGTGGGAGCGCATGGCTGGCCTGGCCGCCGCCACGCCCGGCGTGCTGGCGGTGTCGCCGGTGGTCAGCGGCCCGGCCTTCGCATCGCGCGGCAACAGCAACAAGAGCGTCGCGCTGCTCGGCGTGCAGCCCGACGCCTACCGGCGCGTGGTGAAGATGGACGACTACATGACGCGCGGCCGCTTCGACGTGACCGGCAGCAACACGCTCATCGGCGTAGACCTGGCCAGCGACCTGGGTGTGACCGTCGGCGACAAGCTGCGCGTGACCAGCGCCGGCGGCCGCAGCGAAACGCTGGACATCACCGGCCTGTTCGACATGGGTAACCGCGACCTGAACCGGCGCTGGGTCTTCGTCACGCTCAAGCTGGCGCAGACGCTGCTGGATCTGCCCGGCGGCGTGTCGAACATCGACGTCACGGTCAAGGACCTGTTCGGCGCCAACCAGGTCGCCGACGCGTTGCGCGCCCAGACCGGCCTGACGGTGGACAGCTGGATGCAGACCAATTCGGGCCTGCTCAACGCGCTGAGCAACCAGACCGTGTCGAACAACCTGATCCGCAGCTTTGTCATCATCATCGTGGCGCTCGGCATTTCCAGCGTGCTGGTGGTCAGCGTGGTGCAAAAGCAGCGCGAAATCGGCATCTTGCGGGCCATGGGCACGGGGCGGCGACGCATCATGACGGTGTTTTTGCTGCAGGGCGGGCTGGTCGGGCTGGCCGGCTCGGTGCTGGGCTCGGCGCTGGCCTTCGGCCTGCTGGTGGTGTTTTCGCACGTCTTCAAGAGCCCCGACGGCGGCTCGCTGTTTTCCGCGCAGCTCGACCCGATGCTGGTGCTGCTGGCGTCGGTGGTGGCCTGCGGCGTGGGGCTGGCGGCAGCGGCGATACCGGCGCGCAGCGCGGCGCGCATGGACCCGGTGCAGGCGATTCGGGCGTGAGGGTTTGGTGTCGGGTAGGGTGGCCTTGATCGGTTCCAGTTATCCCGTCCGGTGCTTGAGCGAAGGCAATGCAGCGATCGCTGACGGTGGCGAAGCGCACCAATGTCGTGGCGCTATCCATGTTACGGTCAGCCAGAGCAGGGGAATGTCACGGATTGAAAGTCAAATTTTGGGGGTGTTGCAGACTTGCTGCGTGTGCTCACGTGTAGCGCAAACAATGATTTAGCTGGTAATCGATGGGGCTCAACGAACCGTTTGAGCCTTTGACAAAGCTGCAAGCTGCTCGACGATTGGTCGAGTTTGAGCTCCAAGTGCAACGCTCGATACAAGCGGGCGGGGGTGTGGTGGTCGCCTTGGCTGTCGAACTGTTCGGCACTGACAGACAGAGTTCCACCAGGTGGGGTATTGTCAAACTCTTTTTTCCTGACCACAGAGAGCTCACCATGACACTCATCCAACGTAGAACAGCGCTGCTGCTGGCTGGTTCACTGGCCGTGGGCGGCGTCCTGGCGCAGGCGGGCGCACCGGTGCGCGTGGGTTCCAAAATCGACACCGAAGGCAAGTTGCTGGGCAACATGATCGTGCTGGCGCTGGAGGCCAATGGCATCAAGACCGAGAACAAGAGTGGCTTGGGCAACACCAAGGTGATGCGCGGCGCCCTGACCGCCGGTGAGATTGACCTGTACCCCGAGTACACCGGCAACGGCGCCTTCATCTTTGGGGAAGAGTCCAACCCGGCCTGGAAGGACGCCAAGGCGGGCTACGAGCGCGTGAAGGCGCTGGACTTTGAGAAGAACAACATTGTCTGGCTGGCGCCCTCGCCTGCCAACAACACCTGGGCGATTGCTATTCGCAAAGATGTCGCCGCCCCAAACAAGCTGAAAACACTGGACGACCTCGGCCAGTGGCTGGGCAAGGGCGGTCAGTTCAAGCTCGCAGCCTCGGCCGAGTTTGTGGAGCGATCGGACGCACTGCCTGCGTTCCAGACCGCCTACAACTTCAAACTCAAGCCAGACCAGTTGTTGACGCTGGCCGGCGGCGACACGGCAGTGACGATTCGCGCAGCGGGTGAAAAAACCTCGGGCGTGAACGCCGCCATGGCTTACGGCACCGACGGCGCCGTAGCCGCGCTGGGTCTGGTGATTCTGGACGACCCCAAAGGCGTGCAACCCATTTACGCCCCGGCGCCGATTGTTCGCGAAGCCGTCCTCAAACAAAACCCCAAGATCGCAGACGCCCTTGCTCCGGTATTCAAGCTGCTGGACGGCCCCACGCTGCAAAGCCTGAACGCCAAGATTCAGCTTGAAGGCCAGGACGCCCGAAAAGTGGCCTCAGACTTCCTGAAGTCCAAAGGGCTGTTGAAGCAAGCCCAGCGTTAACGCCTCGCTGAGGCCAGCATGACCGTGGATAGCTCCCTGAACTCAGGCGTCCCGCTCGGCTGGCGCCCAGCTCAAGCAGCGCTCTCACTGACGGCGGTGGGCGCTTTGCTGGGTCTGCCCTTGGTGCGGGTGGCCCCGAACCGGCTGGTGACGGGTGAGTCGGTCTCGTTTTTTTCGCTTGTTCAAGGCCCGGCCTGGGCATTGGCAGCCCTGTTAACGAGCCTCATATTGTTCTCCATGGTGCCCGCAAAGCGGGTCAGCCTTTGGCTCACCGTAGCAACGGCCACCGCGCTGGTGGTGGGCCTGGGGGCATTGGCCGCCAGCCATGCGAGCCAAGTGGTGTCGGCGGACACGCCGTTTGGCCGCACCTCGCTGGGCAGCGGCCTGTGGCTGGCCTGGCTGCTGTTGGGCTTGGTGCTGGCCGACGCCATGCAAGCGCTGCGCGCGGGCACGCTGACCCGCCTGGGCGTGGCCGCCGCCAGCTTGCTGCCGCTGGCATTTTTGCTGGCCAGCGGCGCCGCAGATGATTTGTCCATCATGAAGGAGTACGCCAACCGCGATGACGCCTTCTGGGAAGCCATTGCGCGCCATGGGCAGATCGTGGCGCTGGCGCTTTTTTTCACCCTGGTCATTGGCTTGCCGCTGGGTTGGGCCACGCACCGCTACGCAGCCGCTGCACCGGCCCTGTTTCCGGTACTCAACATCATTCAAACCATTCCGTCCATTGCGCTGTTTGGCCTGTTGATGGCGCCGCTGGCCTGGTTGGCTGCAAGCTGGCCAGCGCTGGGCCGCGCAGGTATCAGTGGAGTGGGTTTGGCACCCGGAGTCGTGGCGCTCACGCTGTACAGCCTGCTGCCGGTGGTGCGCGGCACGCTGGCCGGGCTGGCGCAGGTACCTTCGGCGGTCACGCAGGCGGCGCAGGGCATGGGTTTTTCCGATAGCCAGCTTTTTTGGCAGGTGCAGGTGCCTCTGGCGCTGCCCGTGGTGCTGAGCGGTGTGCGCACGGCCAGCATTCAGGCTGTGGGCCTGGCTGGCGTGACGGCATTGATTGGCGCAGGCGGCCTGGGCAGCCTGATGTTTGAAGGCTTGTTCAGCAGCGCCCAAGACCTGGTGTTGCTGGGCGTGGTGCCCATCGTCGTGCTGGGCGCGCTGGTGGACGGTGTGTTCAAAGGGCTGATCACGCTGACCCGCCCGGCCACAACTTCCGGGGAGTCCGCGCATTGATCGACATTAAAAACGTGTCAAAAACTTATGCCCATGCGGCTGACGCCCCCAGGGCGCTGGACGATGTGAGCCTGCAGATCGGACGCGGTGAGCTGGTGGTGTTGATTGGCGCCTCAGGCTCGGGCAAATCGACCCTGCTTAAAATGATCAACCGCATGGAGCAACCCGATACCGGCACCGTGACGATGGACGGCCAGAACATTGCGGAGCAGCCGGTGCGCGACTTGCGCCTGCGCATGGGCTACGTGATTCAGTCGGTGGGGCTGTTCCCGCACTGGACGGTGGCGCGAAATATCGGCGTGGTGCCAGCCATGCTGGGCTGGCCGCCCGAGCGCATTGCCACCCGCGTAAGCGAGTTGTTGACCCTGTTTGACCTGGACCCGGCCACCTACGGCCCCCGTTACCCGCACCAGTTGTCTGGCGGCCAGCAACAGCGCGTGGGGGTAGCGCGCGCGCTGGCCGGCGACCCAGAGGTGCTGCTGATGGACGAGCCCTTTGGCGCGCTCGACCCGCTCATTCGCGCGGCATTGCAAGACGAGGTGAAGCGGATTCACCAAGCGTCTGGCAAGACCATCGTCATGGTGACACACGACATTGACGAGGCACTGCGACTGGGCACCCGGATTGTGCTGCTGGAGCAGGGCCGCATCGCGCAGGTGGGCACGCCGCTGGCGCTGCTGAGCCAGCCCGCCAACGCCCGGGTGGCCGACTTTGTAGGACGCAGCGACGTCGGCATCAAACTGCTGTCGCTGCAAAGCGCGGGCAGTCTGGCGCGCGCCGGGTCGGCGCAGACCGGCCCCAGCCTGGCAGCCAGCGCAACGCTGCGCGAAGCCGTCTCCTTGCTGGCCTTGCACGGCTGCTCTGCGCTCAACCTGCTGGACGACGCGGGCGCCCACGCCGGGGTTCTGCACGCGGCCGACCTGTTTAATCGATCCGCCACAGCAGCCCACGTACGGGCAGATGGCAAGGCGACCCATGCTTAAGCCGCGCCATGCCTGGTGGCGTGACAGGCTGCTTTGGGCCGTGCTGTTATTGGCGTTGCTGGTGGTGGGCCTGCCGCACAGCGAGCCGCTGTTTGCCAGCCTGTTTCCCCAACTGGAGCGCCCGGTGTACCGCCAGGAGCCGTTCACGCAACTGCTGTGGCAGCACTTGCTGCTGGTGGGTGTGTCAGGCGCGGCGTCGGTGCTGGTGGGCACGCTGGCCGGGGTCTGGGTGACCCGGCCCGGAGGCAAAGCCTTTCGGCCGGTGGTGGAAACGCTGGTGTCCATGGGGCAAACGCTGCCGCCGGTGGCGGTGCTGGCGCTGGCCGTGCCAGCGTTGGGGTTCGGCGAACTGCCCGCCTTGATGGCCCTGGCGTTGTATGGCTTGCTGCCGGTGGTGCAGGCCACGATCACAGGCCTGGAAGCCGTGCCAGCCCCGGTGCAACAAGCAGCCAACGGCATGGGGTTCACGCCGTGGCAGCGCCTGAGTCAGGTGGAAGGGCCGCTGGCCTTGCCGGTGTGGCTGTCTGGCGTGCGCACCTCGGTCATCATCAACATTGGTACGGCAACCATTGCCTCCACCGTGGGGGCCAAAACGCTGGGCTCACCGATCATCGTGGGCTTGAGCGGTTTCAACACCGCCTATGTGCTGCAAGGCGCCATCGTGGTCGGCATGCTGGCCGTGGTGGTGGACATGGGGTTTGAGCGCTTGGCACGGCGCGTGGAATGGGCGCACTGAGCATCAATCAACCGGCGCCCGAATGCGGGCCACGGGAACTGCGGCGACTTACCTTCTGCCGCGGCGCATAGAGGTGACGGAAACCATGTGTGACTGGGCGCTGGGCCGCAGCCCAGCTAGAACACTGATCAGTCGCGATTGCTTCTTTTCCTGCGGCTTGAAAAGCATGTCGCCGACCGAGACGCCGAGATGCGCGAAGAACACTGTCATCTCTTGCCAGGATGGTCCTCAAATAGAAACGCGAGAAGGTTTGATCGCCAAGGCTGTGTTGCGTTTTCATATCCCGGACCTGTTCCAGGTGATTCTTCAGCCCTTATGAAGGAGTCGCTTTATGTTGAATCATTCGATCACAAATTTGGCCAGATTCGCTACCTGCAATTCACCGCACATGCCAAATCCACTTTCGTCCATCGCGCTGGCAGATTAAGGTATCGAGCTGCTCGCATTTGGGTTGGTTCATGGCATGGCCAGTCGAGTTCGTTGGATGTGCTTGCCCGTTAGGCATCGAGTGACTGCTCTGCGGTTCAGGACCGATAGCCAGCTTCGGGTCGAGAGCACCAGCTCAACTTGAATCCATCTGGTCGTTCGCCGCCGGTCCGCTGTTAACGGTGGCCGAGCACCCGGTCTTGATCGTGAAGCGGTCATGCGCAAGGCCTACGGTCGGATGACTATTGACGGCCTCTGCTGTTGTCCAGGCGCTCAACCTCGAGTGACTCCGTTCAGCCTTTGGCAGCCCTTCAACCCACAAAGCCGAAAAGCCGAAAAGCCGAAAAGCCGAAAAGCCGAAAAGCCGAAAAGCCAGATTCTGACCAGTTCAACGCCTGTACAGCGGCGGGCTTCAGACACCACATGCCAGGACCCGGCCATCAAAACGCATGCGTTCGCAATCGATAGCGTACGAACACCCCTCTGCCCCCAATCCTGCGCCTGGCCAGAGCCGGTATCGAAATCGAAATCCGGGGTGCAATACGGCAGCTTGTCGCGAGGCGGGTCGCCATGGATTCGCCGCCGTCATCCGGCCGGATTACTCGTTTTCGAACAGACTTCCTATGTTGAGTAACGCATACGCAATTTCAGGCCGCTGCTCCAGGCTGCGCTTGAGGGCTGCCGGGATGGCCTGGCGCGTTTTTCGGCACAGACCGGGCTGTTCATGCACCAGGACCGTGATGCCGCGAAGGTTGCGGACTTCTTTGTGGCTGGCCTGGATGCTCAGCCGGATGCCGAGTTGATGTTCCATCCGCGTCTGGATATGCCGCAGATCGCTGAGGCTGCCTAAATTTTCCAGCCGGTGCAAAAGCCGCTTCTCGTCCTCTCGGGTCAGGCGTAACACGCGCAGGTCGCCACCTGGGTTTGCCAGCAGGGCATCGCGCCCGCAGTTGCAGGTGCCGGGCGGGCATTCGGTGCGCAAGGGGAAAAGGGACTGGTCAGTGGTCATGGCATCAGGGAAATTGCCCTCCATTTTCACCGCTGGCGATGTTCTGGCTGGCCGCGTGGAGGGTGCAAGCACAATAGGCCGGTCGCATGACCCCTCCACCCGTCCCATCCTGCGCCCAATGAAACCAATCGTCACCGTTCTCATCGCTGCCAGCCTCGGGCTGAACTCCTTCTTCGCCTACCGTTTGTGGTTCCCGCCGGTTGCAGTACAAACCACCCATGACACGCAGGATGTGGTGGTCATGCGAACGCCCGGAGGACTGCTGGAGGTGAGCATGATCAGCGCAGAGGAGCGATTCGATTCGACCACCGGACATACCGTTCTTGGCGTGCCAGTTGGTAACACCGTGGCCCAAATCAAGGTGCCAACCGTCTATCGCTATCACATCCCGCTGGCCAAGGACTGGGACTTCCGGATTTCAGGTCGTACGCTCATCGTCGTCGCACCCCCAGTGCGGCCCTCACTGCCGGTGGCAATCGATACGGGAAAGCTTGCGTCCTTTTCGAGCGGCATTTGGTCGCCAATCACCGGAACGGATGCCGTTGGCGCGCTCCAGAAGTCCATCACCCTCAAACTCGCGGAGAAAGCGGCTTCGCCGCAGCTGCTCCTGCTGCAGCGCGAAGCAGCCCGGCAGACTGTCAGTGAATTTGTGCAGAAGTGGGTCGTCGACCAGCCGCGTTGGAAAGGTGTCAAGCCGCCCACGGTGTTTGTCTTTTTCGAAGACGAGCCGCTGGGCCGAAAGGCCATCCCGCTTCTCTCCGAGGCACCCTGACGACCGACGGGACGCTTCTGCAGGGACTTTCCACAAGCGCAAGAAACCGATCGATTCGGTGATCTTCTTGCCTGACTGGATCGCTGCCTGCGCGATATGGCGTTCGGCTGGGCTGACTGGCAAAATTTGTACATGCTGGTAACAGACAAAGATGATGGATCCGGGCCACATCACCGGGGTCAACCGGGATGACGGCAGCGCCCGCAAGAACGAAAAGCAGGGTGTCTTCATGGCCGAAGCCGAAGAAGGTTTCGCTGCCAAACTTAAAACCCGCAACCAAGACGATTTCCCGGCGCTTGCCCCACCATTTGCTGGACTCGATCAAGGTGGCGGCCAATGTGCGGGACGTGCCCTGTCCGTCGGTCATCGAGGTGTGGCTGCATGAAAAGTTGCACAGCGAACGGCAGGTTTCAAACATCAAGCGCCACCATCGGCAGAAAAGCCTTTAAAAAGTGACGACCTCACCCACCCCATCCCCCGCATGACCGACATCCGCCGCCGCTATAACGTCGGCACCGAAGTCGAAACCGGGGTGCTGCACGGTATTTCCCTCGCCCTCAACGGACTGTCAGTTCAGGACAAAAGCACGCTGCTCAACAGTCCGCCGTGGCCTGCGGTGTCAGGCTGGCGGCAGCAATTCCGGCCCGCAGCGCCGCGCGCATGGACCCGGTACAGGCGATCAAGGCGTGAGGGATGGTTCAGGCCGAGTAAAGGTCAGGCGTTCGAGATCGGCACGGCGCATCAGGTCGCTGCGCGTGAACGGCGTCTCGTTTCCGGACAGGGACATGGCCAGGCGTGTGACCAGAAAATGGGTGGGCGAGGCATGCAATTGAAAAGGCATGACGGCCACCCATGCCAGCAGGACAACCGGCACGATGGGCCGGATGCGCAGGGACGATGTTTTGCAAACAGCCAGCGCCGCCGCGCTCACGGCACCGCCCACGGCCCACCCGGCCAGCACTTCGGACCAGGAATGCGCCCCCACTTCAATGCGGCTCACGCCGACCAATAACGCAAGAGCGCATCCCAGTGCGGCAGCAAGCCGATGGTGACTGCGCAAGGGGGCCGACAAAAAAGCGACCATCAACATGGGATAAATCGCGGCAGCAAACATGGAATGGCCCGAGACGCCCGTGAAGTCGATGGCTGCCCAGCCAATGCCCCATCCCATGAACGCGACCTTGCTGGCGGTGGTGATGAAGGCGGCGGTGGTGATGAACGCCATCCAGCTCAACGCCAGCCTGCGCGTATGCGCTTGTGCAAACAACACCAGCAGGGTCATCGCTGCGGCTGGCAGGAGGATTTGCGCCTCGCCAAGCCGCGTCAGCAGCTGCCAGATTTGCAGAGTCGCCGTAGCGTGCGAAGAGATCATCTGCCGATTTTAGGGGGATACCCTATCCCCGTGGCAAGCGCTGGAGATCGGACAAGCGGCATGGAAGTTTGAAAACTGGCGGCCCGCCTGCAGCGACGCGCCGTTTCACAATGGCTTGCAACCCCCCATTTCCTGGTCGCAGCGACGCCCTTCAGAGGCCGCCAGCCCAGCCGCCACCCGCACCAATCCCTGCGTTCACAATACGAGGCGCATGACCACACCCCCCACCCCCATCCTGCGCCTGACCGACATCCACCGCAGCTACAACGTCGGCACGGACGTTGAAACCGAGGTGCTGCACGGCATCAGCCTGGCCCTGCAACCCGCCGAGTTCGTCGCTCTCAAGGGGCCGTCGGGTTCGGGCAAAAGCACGCTGCTCAACATCATCGGCCTGCTGGAGCGGCCGACCTCGGGCCTGCTCGAAATCGCCGGCCAGCCGACCCAGTCGCTTGACGATGCAGGCTTGACGAAGCTGCGCGGCGCGACCATCGGCTTCGTCTTCCAGTTCCACCATTTGCTGCCCGCCTTCACGGCGCTGGAAAACGTGCTGCTGCCGTCCATCATTGCCCACGGCACCGCCACGGCTGCGGCCGAAGCCAATGCGCGCGAACTGCTGGCGCGCGTCGGCCTGAAAGGCGCCGAATACAAGCGGCCTGGCGAACTGTCGGGTGGCATGCAGCAGCGCGTGGCGATTGCGCGGGCGCTGTCGCTGCGGCCGCGCCTGATCCTAGCCGACGAGCCGACCGGCAACCTCGACACGGTGTCGGCCGACGAGGTGTTCGGCTTGCTGCGCGAGTTCAACCGCGACCACGGCAGCGCCTGCCTGATCGTCACCCACGACCCGCGCCTGGCGGCCGGCTGCGACCGGCTGGTCGAACTGGTGGACGGGCGGGTGGTGTCTGACTGATGCCATGAAAAAAAATAGTTGCAGGCGTCTATTGAGACGTGCGCCAGTGCACTGAAAGATGCTGAAAACGGCCGGGTGGTGCTGCCTTTTCGGCGTTCCTGAGCTGTGCGGTCCAGCCCCCGCCTTCTGAGCGTCGCGGTTTGATGCAAATTTCAAGAAAAATAAGCAGTTTGCGCATGACAGCCGTGCACCATTAGCTATCATTTTTGATATTTTTGCAGCGTGGGCAGGTACGCTACTGGATGGCTTGCCAGGGACGCCTTCACGGCATTTGATCCGTGCGCAAAAGCCGCTGCCTACGCCGTTTTCGCAGGACTTGTAAATCTTCAGCCTACAGGAGAAGGGTATGCCGACCCACACGCAGGCCGGGGCAACGATAGTCCAATGGTGACTGGCGCTGTTGCCAACAAGATTCAAAGGACCGCCATGAGTGAAGATTTCAAAACCCCCTCGCAGATTGCTGACGAGGCACGGAAAACCGGCCACAACGCTGCCGATGCGGCAGGCCAGCTGGCCGGCGAGGCCAAGGCCAATGCGGCCAACACCGTGCAGGCCTTGCGTCCCGCGCTCGACGACGCCAAGGCCACGGGCCGTGACGCCCTGAATACCGCGAAGGCTTTGGCGAGCGATGCCAAGGCAGTTGCCGGCGACGCCTGGAACACGGCCCGTGGCTACGCCAAGTCGGCAAGCGGCGTGGCAGGCGAAAAGCTCGGCGACTTCAAGGCCAAGGCGTCCGATTTCCAGGAAACCGCCGCCCGACGCATTGCAGATGAGCCCCTCAAGGCGGTGGCCATTGGCGCTGCCGCTGGCGCGTTGCTGGCCGCGCTGCTCATGCGCCGTGGGCGCAACCGAAGGGACGACTGAGCATGGATGCGATGAAGCCCATGGAACCCATGAAGCCGATAAAGCCGATGGACGGGCCTGACTCGAGCTGGTGGCCCCAGGGGCTGTCCAATCCCTCCAGCAGCGGAAGCCAGAACGGCGTGCGCTACGCCTTCTTTCCCGACCAGCACCGGCTGGCGGTGGAGCAGGACGGGAAAGCCAAACAATACGACACCGGCGAGCACCGCATTTCCGGCGTGAGCCAGGCGCAAGGCAGCCATGGCGGCAGCCTGCGCTTCACCAGCCAGAACGGTGATGTGGACCTGGAATTGCTCAAGGAAGTGCACTGACGCGCCGCCGCCTGAGCAACTTCACGGCTTCGAAAGCGTCATACCCGCCCGGCGGGTGTGACGCTTTTTTGTTGGGCGGCATCTCGCTGCGCGACCAGCGCGTCGACTGATACCGTCCGGATTTCGGCACGCGCTACGCTGCTCAAGCGCTGCTGGCCAGGCTTCGGCATTCTTCGGCGCAATTGAAGCAGACGGTGGCGCATTGCTGGCAGTGCTGCATTTCATGCTGGATGCATTCCTCCCCGCACGACTGGCCGATGTCGGCGCAGAGCGCGCATATGTCGGCGGCATGCACGCTGTTGCGGGCCATGGCCGCCGCTGCAAAGGCGCAGGCCTGGGCGCAATCGATGTCCAGCGCAATGCAGTCCACCATCATCTCCACGTTGTCTTCCTGCAGGCATGCGGCGGCGCAGTGGTTGCATTCTGCGGCGCAGTCGTTGCAGGCCTGCAGGCAATCGGCAAATTGTTCTTGCATGTGAAATCCTTTGGTCAGGAGCGGGTAGGGGATGAAAAGCTGCGGCAAAAGCGGGCATTGAGAAATAACGATGGGTCCTTGATTTTTCAGGAAAAGACCGGCCTGTGTGTAAGTGGTTTTCGTCTGGCTGCGTCGGTCATTCCGGGCAATCAGCTGCTGCACGCCATGAGCCCCCCAAAACTGGAGGCAGGCGCGCTTTGCGAAAACATCGGAAAAAAACAAAAACTCCCCGGGGCTGGTCCATCAGTGGTTGCTGGCCGCTCAAATGGCAAGGCTTGCCAGGCGCAGGATCGGCGCGCAAACAAGCACATGCATGCCGCCAACATCGTGCAGCCTGGCAAGCGCATCTGGACTCGGCTTGCATGCAGCTGTTTTTCTGGACGATGGCAAACAGAAAGGCTTGATTGGATTACCTCGAATTAAATAATAAAACTTACATTCCGAATTAACGTTAAAACCCTAAAAAAATAGGTTCATAGTTGTCAATGTTCGTAAAACACCTCCAATGATGAGTTCAGTCCGGAAACCCTGAGTGAAGCAAATTTGAAATTGCTGTTTCATTTATATTTTTATACAGATATCAAATGCTAATTGACGCCAGATATTTTCATTCAGAGACAATTGAAACAGATATATGCATTATTGGGGCAGGTCCTGCAGGCATTGGTCTGGCGCGTGAATTTATCGGTCACAAGCTTGAGGTGGCACTGCTGGAAAGCGGCGGTTTTGATTTTGATCCGGAAATCCAGTCATTGGCCGGCGGCGTGGTCCGTGGCGATGTCAAGGCGCCCATTGATGTGAATCGCCGCCAGTTTGGCGGCAACGCCAATGTCTGGCATGTCCAGGTGGGGAATGGCAACGTGGGCCTGCGCCATGCGGTGTTTGATGCAATCGATTTTGTCAAGCGGGACTGGATTACCAACAGCGGCTGGCCTTTTGACCGCGACCATCTGATGCCCTATTACCTGCGGGCACAGTCCACATGCCAGGCGGGAAATTTTTCCTATTCGCCAGACGGCTTTGAAGATTCCGAGGTTCAGCGCATGACGCTGCCAGATTCCGATCTGGAAACCGGTATTTTCCGGTTCAGCGCCGGCAATGTTTTTTACCAGCACTATCGGGACGAACTGGCTGCGAGCCGCAATGTCACGGTTTATACCTATGCCAGCGTCGTCGAGCTGCTGGCCGGCGACAGCGGCAAGGCTGTGACCCGTGCCCGAATTGCCCGACCCGGCAAAAGTGACCTCTGGATTTCAGCCAAGGCCTTCATTATCTCGGCCGGTGGTTTCGAGAACGCCCGGCTGCTGTTGATGTCCAACCAGCAGCAGTCAGCAGGTATGGGAAACCAGCATGATGTGGTCGGAAGGTATTACCACGACCATCTCCAGGGCCGCAGTGGCTATTTCACGCCAACCGATTCCCGGCTGCTTGGGCGCAGCGCCCTTTATGACCTGCGCCAGGTCAACGGAAGTTCGGTCATGGGCTACCTGAAGTTGTCCCAAGCCATCATGGAAAAGCACAAGTTGCTCAACATCAACTGCTTTCTTTATCCCAAGCCCAATCCGCGCCAGAACAAGGCCATCGATTCCTTCAACAGGCTCAGGGAAGTTGGCCTGTTTACAAGGCAGCAAGGCGAATATGCTGCAATTTTTCCCAAGGAGGGCCGGGCAAAACTTTTGCTCAATACCTTGTTTGGCTCGGATTATGTGGCCCGAATGGCTTACCTGGCCCATACCGGCCGGCAGGCAACGGCTTACGGCCTGGGCAATGGCGGTTGGTCGGCATTGCCTGATGTGCCTGGAAAATTCAAGCGGTTTGAAGTCTGGCACAGCATTGAACAATCTCCCCATCCGGACAACCGTGTCACCTTGAGCTCGCAACGTGACATGTACGGCTGTCCCAAACTGGAAGTGCGCTGGCATTGGCCGCAAGAGGACATCGCGCAGACGCTGCGCGCCCAGACCGCGATTGCCGATGCGCTTGAGCGCTCCGGTCTGGGCAAGCTGCAGCTTGTCCACGACCCCGACGGACTGCCCAATGTCGTCAGGCCTGTCGGTTCTCACCACCTCATGGGCACTACCCGGATGCATGACGATCCCAAGCTTGGCGTCGTCAATGCCGATTGCCGGGTTCACGGCATCGCCAATCTTTTCGTGGCGGGCAGTTCCACCTTCCCCACCGGCGGCTATGCCAATCCCACCCTCACGATCGTGGCGATGGCGCTGCGTCTGGCCGATTTGCTGAAGCAGGAATTTGAGTCAGGCGCCCTGGGGGCTTTATCGCGGTTTATCTTGTAGTTGCCCGGGTCTGACCGTCCTGCGCAAAAAGCCCCCTGCAGCCTGAAAGTGCGATTCCAGCCGTTTGACCTGTTCCCGGGTACGGCTGGCGACAGCAAGGCCCGTCCGACGCTGCTACGCTGGCCGTTCATCACCCGCACGGAGACAACAGGCATGAACAAGACAACTACAGCCGCGCCCGGCATTGCGCAAATCCGCCTCTACCAGGACTGGCTGCGTGACCGGCATGGCCTGGTGTTTGGCAGCTACGACGCGCTCTGGCGCTGGTCCACCACTGAACTGGACGCGTTCTGGCAAAGCATCTGGGACTATTTTGACCTGCAGTCGCCCACGCCGCACGGCGCGGCACTGGCCAAAAACGTCATGCCCGGCGCCTGCTGGTTTCCCGGCGCGCAGGTCAACTATGCGCGGCAGGTGCTGCGCCATGTCGATGCGGCGCATGCCGCCGGTATGCCCGCCATCGTCAGCAGCAACGAAAAGGGCCGGCAGCGCGACTTGAGCTGGCCCGAACTGCGCCGCCAGGTGGCGTCGCTGGCGCTGCACCTGCAGGCTCAGGGCGTGCAGCCTGGCGACCGGGTGGCGGCGTATCTGCCGAACATTCCCGAGACGATGGTGGCGTTCCTGGCGACGGTCAGCATCGGCGGCGTGTGGAGCCTGTGCGCCCCCGACATGGGAACGCACGCGGTGCTTGACCGCTTCCGGCAGATCGCTCCCACGGTGCTGATCGCCTGCGACGGCGTGACCCACGGCGGGCGCGACCACGACCGCCTGGGCGTGCTGGCCGAGCTGCGCCAGGCGCTGCCCAGCGTTCGGCACACATTGCTGCTGGGCAACCTGGATGCTATGGTTTCAGTAGCTGGTTGTGCAGACTGGACAAGCGTAACAGCCCGAAATGATGCTCAAACCAGCGCTTTCGAGCCGCTCTGGCTGGCGTTCGACCATCCGCTGTGGATCGTCTATTCGAGCGGCACCACCGGCCTGCCCAAGCCCATCGTGCACGGGCACGGCGGCATGCTGCTGGTGCAGATGCAGCTCGGCACGCTGCACAACGACGTCGGCTGCAGCTACCAGCCCAATTCCTTCGGCGAGCGCTACCACTGGTACAGCTCGACCGGCTGGGTGATGTGGAATGCGCAGCTGGCCGGCCTGCTGGGCGGCACGACCTGCGTGATCTTCGACGGCAACCCCGGCGGCTCCAAGGACCAGCCCGACTGGACCACGCTCTGGCGCTTTGCCGCCGATACCGGCGTGACCTTTTTTGGCGCGGGTGCGGCGTTTTATGCCAGCTGCATGAAGGCCGGCATCACGCCCGCAGCCTGCGGCGACCTGAGCCGCATCCGCGCGCTGGGCTCGACCGGATCGCCCTTGAGCGCCGAGGTGCAGCAATGGGGCTCCGCCTTCATGGCCAGTGCCGGCGTTGACGACGTCTGGTGGTGCAACATCTCGGGCGGCACCGACTTTGCCGGCGCCTTTATCGGCGGCAACCGCGAACTGCCGCAGACGCCCGGAAAAATGCAGTGCCGCCTGCTCGGCGCGGCGGTCGAGGCCTGGGACGACAGCGGCCGGCCGGTCATCGGCGAGGTCGGGGAGCTGGTCTGCACCCAGCCGATTCCGTCGATGCCGCTGTACCTCTGGGGCGACGACAGCGGCGCGCGCCTGCTGGCCAGCTATTTCGACATGTACCCGCCCGGCCACGGCCGCAGGCCCGGCGGCGGCGATGCCGGGCCGGAACTGGGCGCGGTCTGGCGCCATGGCGACTGGCTGAAGATTGACCCGGGTACAGAAGGCGGCTGCGTGATCTATGGCCGCTCGGACGCGACCATCAACCGCCACGGCCTGCGCATGGGCACCAGCGAGCTGTACAGCGCCATCGAGGCGCTGCCCGAAGTGCTCGACTCGCTGGTGGTCGACCTGGAATACCTGGGCCGCGCCAGTTACATGCCGCTGTTCGTGGTGCTCAAGAGTGGCGTGGTGCTCGACGACGCGATGAGGGCGCGGCTCAACCACGCTGTCAAAACCGCGCTGAGCCCGCGTTTCGTGCCGGACGACATCCTTCAGGTGGCGGAAATCCCGCGCACCCTGTCGGGCAAGAAGCAGGAACTGCCGATCAAGAAGCTGCTGCTCGGCCAGCCACTGGAAAAAGTCCTCAACCGCGACGCGATGGCCAACCCGCACTGCCTGGACTGGTACGTCGGTTTTGCGCAGCAGCGGCTGGCGCGGCCGGGCTGAAGCCAGGCAGGCTCAGCGCGGCACTGCCTGCCCGGCGGCGACACCGCGCAGGAATTCGGCCAGCCCGGGGTCGATCTCCAGCCGGGCCGCCAGCACGCTGGCCTGCTGCAGATCGCGTGCGCTGCCAATGTCGGCCTGAAGCTGGACCGCCTGCAGCAGCCAGCGTTTCGTCTGCCGCCTGGACAGCAGGGGCTGAAGCGCTTCGATGGCGTAACGCAGCCGCTTGGCCAGGATGCGGGCGCGGTGCAGGCTTTGCGGGTGCGCGCTGTCGTCCAGGGCGCGCTGCAGTTTACGGTGCAGCCGCCCGATGCGCTGCCGGGCCCAGCGGCGCAGGGGCCGCCTGGACGCGTCAGCCTTGTGGTCGGCCGGCCCTTTCTGCCTGGGCAGGTTTTCCAGCCACTCTGTGATGGTCAGCAGCGTGGCGCCCACGGCCGGCACTTCGAGCGCATGCCCAATCGATTTGCGCTGCAGCCGGGCGGCGTCCGACAGTGCCAGCAGCATGGCCTGCCATTTTTCAGCGCGCTGCGCGTTGCCCGCACGGTAGGCGTCGGCCAGCAAAGGCAGGGTGTCGGTCCGGGCCACGTCAATGTCGCGCAGCTCGCCGATGAAGGCCAGCAGCGGCGCCAGCGGCTGCCAGTCGGGCAGCTGGTCGGCCGCCAGTCCGGGTTTGAAAAGCCGCATGGCGCTCCTGAAGCGCCGCCAGCCGACGCGCGCCTGGTGCAGCACTTCGGGATCGTCCGTCTGGTTCAGCAGCTTGAGGTTGCTGGTGAACTGGCAGAACATTTCACGCAGCACGCTCTGCGCCGCCAGCGGCAGCGTCATGCCCTCGGCCAGCGCTGGCGGCCGGGCGTGCAGCGGCTGGTTCAGGCGGTCCTGCAGCAGCGCATAGCCGCGCTCGGCCTTGCTGACGTTGAGCGGCAGCACCGCCACGCTGCGGGCAATCTCCTGGGCGACCTCGAACAGCGCCGCCGGCTCTCCGGACACGAGTTCGAGTTCCAGCTCGCACAGTGGCGCACATTGGTCGCCCGCCACGACCTGGCCGATGTCCAGCGACACCTCGACCACGCTGCCGCCGCGCCGGCGCACCGACCACGACGTGCGTTCAAAGGCGGTGACCAGGCAGGGCACCAGCGCCTCAAACAGGCTGCCGTCCGGGTCGAACTCGGGCCAGGGCGTGGCTTCCAGCGCCTCGCGCGACAGTTCGGCCCCGGCCAGCGGTACTTCCCACTCGCCGCGATGGCTCAGGGCCGAGTCGCTGCGGCCGCCCATCTTCAGCGTTTGCCGCCACTGCGGATCGGTGCTGCTGCCCATGCGGCGCAGGCGCAATGCCACGCGCTCCTCGTACAGGTCCTGCCCGGGCGTGTCGTAGTAGATGTTGTGCAGCGGCTGCTGCGTGGGCTTGCGGCGCGCCAGCAGCGGCGTTCGCGCGAGCCGCCGGGCCAGGCCCAGCGGGTCGGCGGTAGGCAAGGCCAGCTTGAGTTCGATTTCTTCCGGGCGCGGAACGGGGGCAGGTGATTTCATGGGGTTCCGGCTGCCAGTGCGGCGGATGCAGGTTTCGCTGATTCTGCAAAAAATCGCACTGGACGGGTTGGCGTGCTGTGGCTGGGTTTGCGTGGCAAAGGCGAGCCTCACGGTAGCAAAAAAAAACCTGCACAGACGTAAGGAATTGACACCGCCCAACGGGACGGTTTTTCATGGGAAAAGCGCTTGACCTTCCCCCGGTGGGAAGCTTCATGCTGACGCCAGCATGCACCGGCATGGAACCGATTTGATCCACCTTTCAGGAGCTTTCCCCATGAAGAATTTCCGTTTTTCCCAAACCCTGGCCTGTGCGCTCGGCGCCATGGCCTTGTCCGCTGCCGCCTTCACCGCCCAGGCGCAGCCTGCCGCGGCCATGCCGGCGGAGCATGCGGGCATGAACCACGCCGCCGATGCCGGAGCCTCTGACGCGACCCGGGCCTTTCAGCAAGGCGAGGAAAAGATGATGAAGGACATGGGCCGACCCTACACCGGCAATGCCGACAAGGATTTCGTGGCGCACATGATTCCGCACCACGAGGGCGCGGTGGACATGGCCAATGTCCAGCTGAAGTACGGCAAGGACCCCGAGCTGCGCAAGATGGCCCGGGACATCATCAAGGCGCAGAAGCAGGAAATCGCCTTCATGAAAAAGTGGCAGGCCCGGCACGGCGTGAAGCCATAAAGCCTTCAGCCGGCGCCCCGCGCGCCGCTTCAGGGCGTCAATGCGGATGGCGGTGGTGAATGTCCGGGTAATGCGCATGCGTGTGCGCCAGCGGCGCATGCCGGTGCGGATGCACATGCGGCGACGTGCCATCCCACGCAAAGTCATGCGCATGCTGGTGGTGCGCGTCGTGCCGGTGCGGGTGGCTGTGCTGCAACACCTCGTGCGTGTGTGGATGCGCATGCCGCTCGCTCAGGTGCAGCCAGACGCCCAGCCCCATCAGCGCGGCCGCCGCCCAGAACAGCCCGCCCGGCATGTCCGGCCAGAGGACCAGCGAAATCATCACGCCGAACAGGGGCGCCACCGAAAAGTAGGCACCGGTGCGCGCCGTTCCCAGCGTCCTGAGCGCCACCACGAACAGGCTCAGGCTGAGCCCGTAACCCAGGAAGCCCACCAGGCCGGCATAGCCCAGTTGCGTTGCACCCGGCAGTGAAGCGCCGGCATACAGCGCGATGGCGGTGTTGGTCACGCCGGCGAGCAGGCCTTTCAGGCAGGCCACCAGCAGGGCATCGTTGCCGGACACCCTGCGCGTCAGGTTGTTGTCCACGGCCCAGCCCAGGCAGGCGCCTGCGATCAACAGGGCGCCGGGCGAGAAGCTGGCGCCGCCCGGTTGCCACGACAGCAGCACGCCACCCAGCGCGATGGCCGCCATGCCCAGGACGACGCGGCGGTCGGCGTTTTCGCGGAAGGCCAGCCAGGCCACGACCGCCGTCAGCACGCCTTCCAGGTTCAGCAGCAGCGATGCCGACGCGGCGCTGGTCTGCGCCAGGCCGAGCATGAACAGCGCAGGCGCCAGCATGCCGCCAGCCACGATGGCGCCCAGCAGCCAGGGCCGCTCGGCTCGTGGAATATGCAGCAGGGTCAGCGGCTGGCCGCCACGGCGCTCGCGCAGGCGCCGCACCAGCAGCAACGCGCCCAGCCCCAAGCCGCTGCCCAGGTAGAGCAGGCCGGCCAGCAGCAGCGGCGGCATGTTCCCTGCCAGCAGCTTGGCCAGCGGCGTGCTGGCACCGAACAGCAGCGCGGCGAGAAGTGCGGGAAGGGCAGAGCGGAGCGGCATGGCGAAGATCCTGGAAAAGGTGTCAAGTCGATTGGAACGCAACTCGCCGCAAGTTACGCAGGCCGGCAAGCCATCCCTGCGCTTTTTTCAACCGGCGCATTGGGTTTGTCTGGGGGCATTGTCAAAGATCGCGCATGGCCGACAGAATTTCCCTCAGGATTTACCGGGCCGGAAAGCCCCGCCGTCCACGGCGCTCGGCCAGCCGATGACCTGCCAGGGCATGCTCAAAGACACCCCGGGCGCCGGCCTGCACCAGCGGCGCGCCGCCAGACCCTCATGATGCCGGCCAGCACATCGCCAGAGCCCGACGTGCCCAGGCCTGCATTGCCCGGCACATGGCATCACGCTTCACCTTGGGGCGAAATGACGAAGGTGCTCGCGCCTTTCAGCGCCACCACCGCGTTGTGCTTTGCCGCCATGGCCCGCGCCAGTGCCGGCGCATCGGCCTTGACATCATCCTTGCGCTGGCCGCTCAGGTGCGCCATTTCACCCGCATGCGGCGTCAGCAGCGCCGGCTGGTCAAAGCGCGGCACCTGCAGCAAGACGTCCATGGCCAGCGTATCGAGGATCCCCGGAACCCCGGCCAGTCGCGCAGTGACAGTCGGTCAAAGGTCTGCATGGCAGGCAACCAGGTTCAGGGGCTGGGTGCCACCGGCATATCGGGCTCGTAAGTCACCGGCGTGCCTTCTTCCAGCAGCGGCGCCAGAAAGTTCACCAGGTCGAGTACATGCCGGGGCTGGTCATTGCCGTCGTCGTCGCCCACGGTCCGGTATGAGGTGACGCTGCAGTTGGGAACATCGCCGAGCCGGTCGATGCCCAGGATGGTGGCCTCGTCCATCTGCTCGACCAGGTAGCGCATGCAGTTCACGATCACCTGGTGGGCCACCACCAGCACCCGCTGGCCGGCATATTCGCGCGTCACCATTTCCAGCAGGCTGCGCAGCCGCAGGATCACGTCGCACCAGCTTTCGCCGCCCGGCGGGCGAAAGTAGAACTTGCCGACATGACCACGCTGCTCGCTCAGTTCCGGGTATTTCCGGGTGATGCCCAGGTGCGTCAGGCGGTCCAGGATGCCGAACTCCTTTTCCCGCAGGCGTTCGTCCATGCGCAGCCTGACGGCCTGCGTGATGCCGCCGCTGTCCAGCAGCAACTGCGCCGTTTGCCGCGCCCTGACATACGGCGAGCACAGCAGCACCTGGGGCCGTTCCTGCAGCGGCAGGCTGCCAAACCAGTGGCCCAGGCTTTGCGACTGGCGCCGGCCCAGGTCCGACAGTGGCACGTCGATGTCGCGCGTGGGAATGTCGATGACATGCAGGCCATTGGCTTCGGCCGCATCGCGCGCCACATTGCCGGCGCTCTGGCCGTGGCGCACCACCCACAGCATCTGCGGCAGCGTGGGCGTCATGGTGCCTGCCTTTCAGTGCCGCTCGCCATGCCCGTGGTGTGAATGCGCAATGAACTCATGCGTGCAAGATAACCAGCTTTTCTTTTGCTGCCTGTCAGACGGTGGACCGTTTGATGCAGGAGCGCACTGAAGCGCCGGCACCGCCACCGTCCCGCTACCTCGACAATACCGGTTCATCCCTAGAATCCTGAAGACGAGAATTGTTCAGGTGTTTCGCGGCATCCGGATCACTGACGGGTCGGGTATGGCGGAAGTCACAAAAGCGGCTTTTTTAAAGCAATTCAAATGGCGCCAGCCGTACCGATACGGCCATGTTCGATTAGCATACGTTCTATGTAACGTTATCAACTTGGTTGAAAAAATCAAATTTTGACTCAAGAATTAAAAATATCTCCCGGCTTTTTGAGGGACGGTGGCACAGCGGGGGCGGTGATGCGCAGCCATGACTGGGCAAACTCGCGGCTTGGTCACCCGCAAGACTGGCCGCAAGCGCTCCAGACCGTTGTCGCCCTCATGCTGCGTTCCAGAACGCCGGTATTTGTCGCCTGGGGTCCCGAGCTGTGCCTGCTGTGCAACGACGCTTGCCTGAACCTCCTGGGTCAAAAGCATACGGCGGCGCTGGGCCGGCCCCTTTACGAGGTGTGGCCCGACATGGAGCGGCTGGTCAAGCCGGCCCTTTCCGGGCAGGCGGTTGATCTGGAGTGCACGCCATTGCTGCTGCGCCGCAACGGCGCGGACGAAACGGCCTGCTTCAGTTTTTCGTCGGCGCCCGTCGATGGTCCCGACGGCACGGTGGCCGGGCTGTATTGCGCGCTGGCGCAAGCCACTGCCAAGGCGCCGCCGGAAAAACCCCGCCGGAGCGAAACGCAGTGGCTCTACAGCATGTTTGAGCAGGCGCCCAGCTTCATGGCCGTGGTGCGCGAGCCCGGCCACGTGTATGAACTGGCCAACAGCGCTTACCTGCGGCTGGTCGGACGCGACGAGGTGGTCGGCAAGACTTTTCGGGAGATTGGCCGCAAGGTCGAGGGCCAGGACTATGGCGCGCTGCTCGATGAGGTCTATGCCACCGGCAAGCCCTTCATCGGGACCCGGATGCCGGTGATTTTTTTGCGGCATGCCAAGGGCCAGCCCGAGCGGCGCCTCATCGATTTCATTTTTCAGCCCATTACCAGTCCCGAAGGAGTCGTCAGCGGCGTCTTCATCGAGGGCAATGACATCACCGAACACGCCCGCGCCGACGACCAGTTGCGTCAGACTGTCTTCAAGTACCACACGATCGCCAATGCCATACCGCAGATCGTCTGGGGCACGCAGCCTGACGGATTCCTGGACTACTGCAACCAGCAGTGGTATGACTACACCGGCGTTGCGCACGGCACCATCGACGGCAGGGCGTGGACGGCGCTGTTTCATCCCGAGGACCGGGCGCAGGTGATGAAAAAATGGCGCCACTGCCTGGCCACCGGCGAGTCCTACGAGATCGAACACCGCCTGCGCCACCACTCCGGCCAGTACCGCTGGGTCCTGGGCCGCGCCCGGACGGTGCGCGACGCGCAGGGCGTGATCGTTCGCTGGATCGGGACCTGCACCGACATTCATGAGCAAAAGCTGGCGCAGCAGGGTCTGCAGCATGCGGACCGGCTCAAGGACGAGTTCCTGGCCATGCTGGCCCATGAGCTCAGGAACCCGCTGGCGCCGATTGCAACCGCCGCCGACCTGCTGTCCAGGGGCACGCTGGATCAAGCCGGCGTGTGGCAGCTGAGCGAAGTGATTTCTCGCCAGGCCAGGCACATGACCCGCCTGATCGACGACCTGCTGGACGTGTCCCGCGTCACCCGGGGCCAGGTGAAGCTGGATCGGCAGCCGGTCGACCTGAAAAGCATTGCCACCGAGGCACTGGAGCAGATTCGCCCCCTGCTGGAGGCCAAGGCGCACCATCTGGACATCCAGCTGTCGCCGGAACCCACCCAGGTGATGGGCGACAGGCTGCGGCTGGTCCAGGTGCTGGTCAATGTGCTCGGCAACGCCATCCGGTACACCCCCAACGGCGGCCGGATCGACCTGCGGATGCTGGCGGACGACGGCCACCTGACGCTTCGCGTGCGTGACAACGGCATTGGCATGTCCAGCGAACTGCTGGACGTCGCCTTCGAACTGTTCACCCAGGGCGAAAGAAGCTCCGACCGTTCACAGGGCGGGCTGGGCATCGGCCTGGCGCTGGTCCGCAGTCTGGTGCAGCTGCATGGCGGAACCGTCAAGATGCAAAGCGACGGAATGGGCATGGGCAGCGAAGTGACGGTGGTTCTGCCGCGCCTGCCGCAAGAGGCACAACAACGCTGCGTCGATGCTGGCGATGCGTCTTCCCGCCCCGCACGCCATTCACTGCGCATCCTGGTGGTCGATGACAACGTCGATGCGGCGCGCCTGCTGGGCATGCTCGTCGAACTGCTCGGGCATGAAGTGTTCGTGCAATTTCATCCCGCTGATGCGATTGAATGCGCCCGCCAGGTGTTGCCGCACCTGTGCCTGCTCGACATCGGCCTGCCCGACATGGATGGCTACACGCTGGCGCGCCAGTTGCGCCTGATCCCCGGCATGCAGACCGCAGTCTTGGCGGCGGTGACTGGCTACAGCCAGCCCAAGGACAAGCAGGCCGCCTTTGCGGCGGGCTTCAACTTTCACTTTGCCAAGCCCATCGACTCAAGCCAGCTGGAGGCCTGGCTGGCGCAAGTGACCGAGCAGGCCAGTCGCCAGAGCCAGCCGGCCATTGCGCATGCATGACCAGGCTTTGCCTGCGGCTTCGCGTCCCGGCGCCCCGTCGCTCAGGCTGCGGCGCGCGGCCTGCGGTTGACCAGCATGATGCCTGCCGCCACCGTGGCCAGCGCTGCCAGCAGGCTGGGCGTGACTGCCTCGCCCAGCCACAGCGCGCCAAACAGCAGCGCGAAAAGCGGCGTGAAAAACACAAAGGTTGAAATCTGCGTGGCCGGGTAGCGGCCCAGCATCCACATCCACGCCAGGTAGCTGGCAAACGCGCCAATCACCGTCTGCACGCCCAGCGAGGCCAGCGCAAACGGGCTGAAGTGCCAGACCCAGGCCTCGCCCAGCCCCAGTGACACCGCCGGGAAAGTGGCGGCGCTGACGGCCAGCTGGTAGAACAGCAGCTTTTCCGCCGAAATCTTCACCAGCCGGGAGGCGCGGATCACCACCGTCGTCAGGCCCCACAGCATGCCTGCCGCCAGCGCCAGCAGGTCGCCGCGAACGGTCGATGCCGCGCCGCCGGAAAAGCCTTCGCGCAGGGCAAAAACCACCGCCACGAAGGCGCACAGCAGCCCGACCCACTGCAGGCCGCGCAGCTTTTCGGAATGCGCCCAGAACGGCACCAGCACCGCCACCCAGAACGGCGAGGTGTACAAAAACACCGTCAGCCGCGACGCGGTGGTGTATTGCAGGCCCAGGTAGATGCAGGCAAATTCACCGCCAAACAGCGCACCTGCCAGCAGCCCCGCCGCCAGCGAGCCGTCGCGGCTGAACAGCGGAATGCGGCGCCAGGCGCACCAGCCCCAGAGCAGCAGGGTGGCGCCCACCAGCCGCAGTGAGGCCTGGAACATCGGCGGTATTTCGGCCAGCGTGGCCTTGATCAACACCTGCTGCAGGCCCCAGAACAGGCAGCAGCCGAGCAGCAGCGAAACCGCCAGGGTGTCGAGGTGGGTTTTTCGTTCAATCATGAAGAATCCGGGGCATTGGAAAACGCAAAAAACGCGGGCGGAATCCGTCTGCCGGCCAGGCCAGCCGACAGGCCGGAGGCCCGGTTAGAGGGGGTGTTCGGTGTAGAACCTGCCGCCGTGGTACAGCAACGGCGCTGCGCCGGCCTGGTGGCTGCAGCGCTCGACCTCGCCGACAAAGATCACATGGTCGCCTTCCTCGTAACGGCTGCGGTTGAAGCATTCGAAGGTGGCGGCCGATCCGGTCAGCAAGGGCGCGCCGCTGGCGCCTTCGGTGAAGGCCACATCCGTCCAGCGGTCCTCATACCGGCTGGCAAAACGTTCGGCAAGCTCTTTCTGGCTGGCCGACAGGATGTTGATGGCGTAGTGTGAGCCGGTGCTGAGCGCTGCCATCGAGCTGGCGCTTTGCGACAGGCTCCAGAGCACCAGCGGCGGGTTGAGCGACACCGAATTGAAGGAATTGGCGGTCAGGCCGACCAGCACGCCGGCCGGCGTGCGTGCCGTGACGATGGTCACGCCGGTGGCAAACATCGCCAGCGAGGCGCGGAATTCCCGGGGCGAAAAGCTCGGGCTGCTCGCTTTGCGAAGGGGGGAGAGGGGCAACATAGGGGACTAATTTAACTGATGCCGGTGGCAGGCGCAGGCTTCGGGGTTTGCGCCGGAGGCGGGCACGCGCAAGCCGGCCCGCCCTGACATCGCAAAAAGTCCGGCCAGCAGCGGAAAAAGACGGGTTAAAAATCCATGGCGCTACCTTTTAAATAGCTGACGAGCTATACAGAAACAGCGTAAAACGATGATTTGATCAGAAAAATTTAATTTTCAGGCAATGCCTGATGGTGCAGAGCGCTTGACACAAAACCAGCCGTCCTCCCCGCGAAGGCGGGTATCCAGGGCCGCGCGCATGACCTTTGCAAATGTCGTTACCGGATTTCCGCCTTCGCGGGAATGACGGACGGGAAGTTATTGACTGCTCAATCCCAAGCGACCCAAGGCCTGCGCGCCACCGGCCAGGCTTGGGGCGGCAGTGCTTGCGCTTCGTCCCCGGCTGCGTGTTGCGTCAGGGCTTTTGCTTTTTGTAGGCTGCGTCCATTTCAGGCGCCTTGCTGGTGTCCTTCTTGCCATCCTTCAGATCCTTGGCGGCCTGCTCGATGTGCGGGCTGGACTGGCTGCTGGTCATGTCCTGCGCCTGGTCGCGGTCGCTGGGCAACTCCAGCTGGTCCGAAGCCGAGGCGTCCTTCAGGTCGGGCTGCTTGCCGACCATGGACGCTTGCGCTTGCGGGTCCTTGGCCGGCATGCCCTTGCCGGCGGCCGGCTGGTCAGGGGTGTTGGCAGGTGAGGTGTGGGATTTTTGGGTGGTCATGTTCCCACTGTCGCTGAATTGTGGCGTACCGGCTGTCAGCCTGAAAAAGCAGCAGCTGTAGGAAAAGATGACCCTGCGGACGCTGCCGAAGCAAACCGTCAGCGTGCGCAGCGCAAGCAAAAGCCTCAGGCAGCGGAAAACCCGGGCTGGCGGCGGCCGTGCTCGTAGCCGTAAAAGCCGAAAGCCATGGCCGGCTCCTCGCCGCTGATCAACTCGGCCATGGCCTTGCCCGAGCCCGCGCCGTGCGTCCAGCCCAGCGTGCCGTGGCCGGCGTTGACCCACAGCCGGCCGACTTTGGTCTTGCCGATGTAGGGAATGTTGGTCGGCGTGGCCGGGCGCAGGCCGGTCCAGAAGTTCGGCTGTCCGCCTTCTTCTTCCAGCCGCGTGTCGCACACGCCGGGAAGCACCTGCTCGATGCGCTGGGCCAGCATGCGGCACCTGGCCCTGGCCAGCGGCGTGTCCAATGACAGGTCGTAGCCGCCGACCTCGATGGTTCCGGCCACCCGCAACTCGTTGCCGAGCCGGCTGATGGCGCACTTGACCTCGTCGTCGATGGTGCTGACAAACGGCGCCAGCTCGGGCTTGAGAAGCCTGAAGGTGGCGCTGTAGCCCTTGCCCGGGTAGATCGGCAGGTCCACGCCGACGCTGCGCAGCAGCGGCGCGCTGTAGGAGCCGCAGGCCACCACCACCGCATCGGCCTTCAAGTGCGTCAATTGCGCATCTTTTATGCCGTTTGCGCTTGATGGACGGGCGCGTACAGCTACGGATTCAATAGCATTGCCAGCTTTTTCCAGCCGCAGCACGTCGTGGTTGTACAAGAACTGAGCACCGCGTTCGGCGCAGCGCCGGGCCAGCGACTGGGTAAAAACGCGGGCGTCGCCACTTTCGTCGCTGGCGGTGTAGGTGCCCCCGACGATGCGGTCGGCAAACTGGCTCAGGGCCGGCTCGATCTTCAGCAATTCGGCGGTGGACACCACCCGGCGCGCCACGCCGTACTTGCGCATCAGCGCGGCGGCGTCGCCTGCGGTGTCGAACGATTTCTGCTCGGTGTAGTAGTGGGCAATGCCGCGCTCCAGCCGGTGGTAGTCGATGCCGGTGGACTGCACCACGTCCTTGAGCGCGGCATGGCTGTAGGCGCCCAGGGCGACGAGCTGCTGCACATTGCGCTCGAAGGCGGCATCGTTGCACTGCGCCAGGAACTGCAGTCCCCAGCGCCATTGCTGCCAGCCTTCGCCAAACGGCATGCGGGGCCGGAACAGCAGCGGCGCATCGTCGCGGAACATCCATTTCAGCGCCTTCAGCGGCGCGTCGCGGTTGGCCCAGGGCTCGCAGTAGCTGACGGAAATCTGCGCGGCATTGGCAAAGCTGGTTTCCAGCGCGGCGTCGGGCTGCCGGTCGACCACCGTGACCTCGTGCCCGCGCTGCAGCAAATGCCAGGCGGTGCTCACGCCAATGATGCCTGCGCCCAAAACCACAACCTTCATGCCGTTCCCCTTGTGCAAAGCGCAAGTGTGCAGGAGCTTGGCGGCTTATAACAGTCAAATTAAACTGTCAGCTAAATCATCAGGCCCACTAATACTGAAAGCCCTCCCCATGAGCACTTTTGACCCGGACGCGCTGGAATGCCTGGCGGCCATCGTGGAGGAGGGCGGCTTTGAGCGCGCCGCGCGGCGTCTGTCGATCACCCAGTCGGCGGTGTCGCAGCGGCTGCGTGCGCTCGAAGCCCAGGTGGGCACGGTGCTTATCGTACGCAGCCGGCCGCTCAAGGCCACCTCGGCCGGGCAGTTGCTGCTCAAGCACACGCGCATGCTGCGCCTGCTGCGCGCCGACCTGGAGCGCGACCTGAAGGAACTCGCGCCCAGTTCGCTGCGCGGCGCGCGCGAGGAAGAGCGCATTTCCATTGCCATCAATGCCGACAGCATCGCCACCTGGGCGCTGCCGGCGCTGACCGGGCTGGCGCAGTCGGGCCTGCCGATGGAAATCGTCACCGACGACCAGGACTTCACGCAGGAATGGCTGCGCCAGGGCCAGGTGCTGGGCTGCGTCACCACGCTCAAACAGGCGTTGCGCGGCTGCAAGGTGGTGCCGCTCGGCGCGATGGAATATGTCGCCGTCGCCACGCCCGCGCTGGCGCAGGAGCGGCTCGGCGGCAAGGCGCTGACGGCGCACAACTTTCGCGAGATTGCCTTCGTCGCCTTCAACCGCAAGGACGACATGCAGAGCGAGTTTGTCGGCCAGGCCTTTGGCTTGAAGCGCGTCATGCTGAACCAGCTGTTCGTGCCTTCGTCCGAAGGCCAGGTGCGCGCCGTGCTGGCCGGCTGGGGCGTGAGCGTGCTGCCGCGCCTGCTGGCGCAGCCGCTTCTGGATCAGGGTCTGCTGGTCAACCTGGCGCCTTCCTGCGTACTGCCCATCCAGCTCTACTGGCATTGCTGGAACCTGGAGTCCGAAGTGCTCGATGCCCTGACCTGCGCACTGACCCGGTCGGCTGAAGTGGCGCTGTCCGCCTGAATACGGGTGTTGCATCATGCACCGCGAGAGGGTCTGATCCGCTACAGGCTGTACCCGACGATGACCTTGACAAGCTGCTGGTTTCTTGGCGGTTCGAAACCCGGGGGTTCCATACATGTTGTTTCATATACTCGGGTACCTCAGGAGAAATTCAATGCTTTTTTTGCGCTCTACCGGCCTGCGTGCCGTGACCGGAATTGCAGCGGCCCTTGTGGCCGCGTTGACGATTTCAATGCCTGCCCGTGGGCAGACTGTTCCGGTGACAGGCGCGCAGGGCGCACCCGCCAATACCCTGAAGATTGGCGTCATCGGTCCGTTCACCGGCGGGTCGGCGGACTTCGGCGTGCCGATGCTCAACGGCATCTTGCAGGCGGTCGATGAAATCAATGCCGTCGGCGGCTACCTGGGCCGCAAGATCGAGATCGTGCGCAAGGACGACCAGGCCAATCCCGACACCGGCCTGAAACTGTCGCAGGAACTGGTTGCTGAAAAGGTCGTGGCCACCATCGGCTTTTGCAACACCGGCGTGGCCGCCAAGTCGCTGGAGGTGTACCAGACGAGTCAGTTGCCGCTGATCATTCCGTGCGCCACCGGAAAGCCGCTCACCGCCAAATACCCCGCAGCCGAAAGCTACATCTTCCGCACCTCGCCCAGCGACGCCATCCAGGCGCCCTTCGTGGTCGAGGACATCGTCAAGCGCGGCTGGGACAAGGTGGCCATCTTTGCCGACACCACCGGCTACGGCGAAGCCGGCCTGAAGGATGTCGAAGCCGCGCTGGCGGCCAGGCAACTCAAGCCGGTGCATGTGGCCCGGTTTGCGCTGGGGGTGAAGGACCTGGGCGAAGAACTCAAGGCGGCCCGGACGGCCGGCGCCAATGTGATCTTCAGCTACACCGTCGGCCCGGAAAACGCGGTGATTGCCCGGGGCCGCCAGTCGATGGGCTGGAAGGTGCCGCAGGTCGGCGGCTGGACACTGTCGTTTCCATTCTTCATCGACGGGGGCAAGGAGGCCGCCGAGGGCGCACTGATGGCGCAGACCTTCATCGCCGAACCCAGCAACGAGCGCCGGGCGTCGTTTTTGACCGGCTATGCGCGCAAGTACAAAGTCAAGAAGATTCCGGTCCCGATGGCGGCGGCGCAGGGCTATGACGCGGTGTACGTGCTGGTCTATTCGCTGTTCGGCATTCGCGACGGCAAGCTCACCGGCCCGGCCATCAAGGCGACGCTGGAAAGCCGTAACCGCACGTACTACGGCGTCACCGCCACCTACGAGCAGCCCTTCAGCAAGCAGGACAAGGATGCCACCACCCAGAACATGCTGGTGATGGGCATGGTGAAGAATGGCGCGGTGACCTTTGCCTACCCCGAAGACGCCAAGCGCAACCTGTTTGTGCAGCGCAAGCAGTAAGCCCGGGGCGCCTGTCTGCCGGACCCCGCCACGCGTTGATCACAGGCGTTCGCCCGACCCCATGTCCGCATCCTGTTTCGCGAATCCTTCACTCACCCCGCACGGAAATTGCCGATGTTGATCCGGCCCGGTCTTCGTTCCAGCCTGGTGCTGCTGATGCTGGCGGCGCTGCTGCCGGTGTTTGGGCTGTTCGCCTGGTCGGCGGCAAAAAACCAGCAGAACGTGCTGGCGCTGGCCCAGGCCGGTCTGCAGTCCGAGGCGCTGCTGGCGGCGGCGCAACAGCAGCGCCT
The DNA here is from genome assembly GCF_010365105.1 of Polaromonas sp. GTDB lineage: Bacteria > Pseudomonadota > Gammaproteobacteria > Burkholderiales > Burkholderiaceae_C > Polaromonas. Next base: position 119,418 of record NZ_JAAFGZ010000002.1, read on the forward strand.
GGTGGAACGGGCCGCCCAACTGCTCGGCGACATCGCCAGCGGCCCTTCCATCAAGGACACGCGAAACCGCCTGTGCGTGCAGTACCTGAAAAACCTGCAAGCGCAGGACACGGCGTATTCCAACCTCGGCGTTGTGGACCTGAACGGCAAGCTGTCCTGCCATGCAGCCAGTCCCATTGCCGATGTTTATATCGGCGACCGGACCTTTTTTACCCAGGCGCTTGAGCAGCGGACTTTTTCAGTCGGCGACTACACCATTTCCCGCTCAAGCGGCCGGCCTGGCGTGGCGTTCGGCATGCCGGTGTACAGCGACCAGGGCGTCCTCAACGGCGTGGCCTTTGCCGCCGTGGATGTCACGAAGTTTGCCGAAGTCATTGCGACAGAAAATATCCTGGAAGGCGCGCAACTGCGGGTGATCGACCGCCACGGCATTGTCCTGGCATCCCATCCGGCTGCCGGTCTGGCCGGCAGCCGGGAGCGGGATCCGGTGGTGCTGGGCGCGGCCCGGTCGGGGCAGCCGGGCGTGGGCCAGGCGACCGATGGCAGCGGCGTCGAGCAGGTGTATGCGTATGCGCCCGTTGGCGGATCGGGCGGCGGGCTGTTCGTGGCCATCAGCGTTCCGCGCGCCATCCTGGTCGCCACGCCGCGCACGCTGCTGATGGCTGATCTGGCCGCCCTGCTGGGCATGGCCGCCCTGGGCATGGCCTGTGCCCTGGCGATGGGCCGGCGCCTGGTGGTCAATCCGGCCAATGCCATCCTGAAGGGAGCCAACGAAATCGCCCGTGGCAACTTTCTGGCGCGTGTCATCCTGGAAGGATCGCCGCAGAATGAGATGGGCCGGCTGGCGCTTGCCTTTAACCGCATGGCCGCCTCGCTGCAGGCGCAGCGCAGCGAACTGGATGCTGCACTGCACCAGGCCGATGCCGAGCGCGCCATGCTCGACCTGATCCTCAACAGCATGAGCGAAGGCGTGATCGCCATCGACACCCAGGACCGTTTCCTGCAGTTCAACCAGACCGCGCGCACGCTCTTTCCCGCGCCCGGCGAAGACACACTGTTCAGCGAGTGGCGGCACGCCAGCCCGCTCACCCCGCTCGATGGAAGCAGCCTGCATTCGAACGGGCCGCTGACCCAGACCCTCGCGGGCGCCCGCATCGACAACCGGGATATGCTGCTCTCCCGGCCGGGCACGCACGACCGCATCCTGCGCATGAGCACCCATCCGTTGCTCGGCGCCGAGCGCCTGCAGGTCGGCGCCCTGGCAGTGTTTGTCGATGTCACCGAGGTCAAGGCGGCAGAAAGCTTCGCCCTGGCCCAGGAAAAAGTGCTGGTCCTGATCGCCGGCGGCGCGCCGGTGCGCGAGTCGATGGATGCCATCCTCCGGCTGATCGAAAGCAGCGCACCGGACAGCCTGTGCTCCATGCTGATGACGCAGGGCGAGCAGCTGTGCCAGGCCATTGCGCCCAGTCTGCCGCCAGCCTTCGTCCAGGCCCTCGACGGCCTGAGAATCGCCGAAGGCACCGGCGCCTGTGGAACCGCAGCCTTTCGCCGCGAAAGCGTCATCGTCGAGGACGTTCGGCACGACCCGCTGATGCAGGGTTTCCAGGGGCTGCTGGCCACCCACGGGCTGCTGGCCTGCTGGAGTACGCCGGTTGTGGCAACGGATGGTGAAGTGCTGGCCACCTTTGCCATCTACCGCCGCACCCCGGGCCGGCCGCAGCCTGCCGACCAGCTGCTGATCGATGCGGCCACCCGGCTGGCGCGGCTGGCGCTGGAGCGCGCGCGCGCCGAGGAAGCGCTGGTCGGCAGCGAGGCGCGCTTTCGCGAACTGGCCGAAAACATCGAGGACGTGTTCTACAACGTCGATGCCCGCCAGGGCCGGGTGCGCTATGTCAGCCCGGGCTATGAAAAAGTCTGGGGCCGGAGCTGTGAGAGCCTGTACGCCACACCGGGCTCCCAGGTCGACGCCGTTCTGCCCGAAGACCTGCCGGTGCTGGCACTGGCCAATGCGCTCAATGAAGCCGGAAAAAATTCCAGCGTGGAGTACCGCATTTGTCCGCCGGACGGCCAGATCCGCTGGCTGCGCGACCGCTCCTACCCAGTGTTCAACGATACAGGCGAACTAGAGCGCGTGGTGGGCACCGTACGCGACATCACCGACAGCAAGCTGGCCGAGATGGCGCTGGCCGCTACCCACCGGGCACTGGAGATGCTGAGCCGTTCAGGCATAGCCATCAACCGCATTCATGACGAAGCCGCCTTGCTGGCCGAGGTGTGCCGCGTGGCGGTGGAAGTCGGCGGCTACCGCATGGCCTGGGTGGGCTTTGCCAACGATGACGAGGAAAAAACCATCCAGCCGGCGGCCCATGCGGGCGCCGAGCAAGGCTACCTGGAAGCCATCAGGCTGTACTGGCGCGACGACCTTCCGGAAGGTCGCGGGCCGGCGGGCCGGGCCATTCGCACCGGGTTGCCGCAGCAAACCGACGATGTCAGCCAGCTGGACAGCGGGTTTCACTGGCGTGCGGCGGCGATAAAGCGCGGGTATTGCAGCACCCTCGCGTTGCCTTTGTGCAGCCAACAACACAGTTTTGGCGTGCTGTGCCTGTATGCCGGCGAGCTTCAGCGGTTTACCTCCGAAGAGGTCCGGCTTTTGCAGGAGCTGGCCGACAATCTGGCCTTTGGCATCGTCAGCCTGCGTACCCGGCTGGAGCAGAAGCGCAGTGAAGAGGCGGAGCGCAAAACAGCGGCGCGACTGCATGAGCAGGCGTCGCTGATCGACCTGGCGCCGGGTGCCATTGTGGTGCGCAACCTGGACCTGAGCATCCGCTTCTGGAGCAAAGGCGCGGAGCGCCTCTACGGCTGGCCGGCGGAGCAGGTGCTGGGCAAGACCCTGCAGACGCTGATGTACCGAGACCCGCAGGTCCTGACCGCCGCCATCGAACAGATCAAGGCGGCCGGGGGCGACTGGACCGGCGAGGTGGAACAGGCCGCCTGCGACGGCTCGCCGGTATATGTCGAGATGCGCGGGACCGTCGTGCGCGATGCCAGTGGGCAGGTCAACGGCGTGCTGATCGTCAACACCGACATTCGCGAGCGCCGCCAGGCGCGCGAAGAAATCCTGCTGCTCAATGCCAGCCTTGAAGACCGGGTGCAGCAGCGCACGGCGCAGCTGAAGTTTGCCAATGAGCAGCTGGAGGCGTTTTCCTATTCGGTCTCGCATGACTTGCGCAGCCCGCTGAGCAGCATCAATGGCTTCAGCAGCTTGCTGGCCAGATCGATCGCCGGCCAGGGCGCAACGCCGATGACCGAGCGCAGCCAGCATTACCTTGCGCGCATTCGCGCCGGCGTCGGGCAGATGGGCGAGCTGATCGATGCCATGCTGTCGCTGGCCCACGTGTCGCGCTCGAGCCTGGCCTGGGAAACGGTGGACCTGAGCGCCATGGCCAGGGCGCTGCTGTCTGCCCAGCAGGAGCGCGACCCGGGCCGGGTGAGCCGCCTGCAGGTGCAGCCCGGCCTCATGGCGCAGGGCGACTCGCGCCTGCTCCGCCAGGTGCTCTACAACCTGCTCGGCAATGCCTGGAAATTCAGCGCCCGCAAGGCCTGCACCTGCATCACGCTCGGCCAAATGGTTGACCCCGAGGGCGAGACGGTGTATTTCGTCCGTGACAACGGCGCCGGCTTTGACATGGCGTATGCCCCAAAGCTGTTCGGCGCTTTCCAGCGCCTGCATACCACTGCTGAATTTGCCGGCACCGGCATCGGCCTGGCGACAGTGCAACGCATCGTGGCGCGCCATGGCGGCAGGGTCTGGGCCGAGTCGGTGCAAGGAGAAGGCGCCACGTTCTATTTCACCCTGGGCGCTGAGGCGGCCTGACCTGGGAAACCTGTTTCCCGGGCGGAGTCTTCAAGTCTTTCAGGCCCTTGTCGCTTACTGGCAGGGCATGTTCAGCTATGCTATGAATAGCAAAATCGTGTCAGCCGGTTGGTGGCATTCATGACGATTTCAACCGTCTGCAATCGGTTTGCCGCAGTGCCAGGAGCCTGGGCGGCAGAAGGACGTGCGCTGCAAAGCGGCCGCACCGGTCCATTTTTCACCGCCTTTTTGTCCAATAGCGCGCTATTGGCCTGCAAATTCGGCGAAAACTGTCCTCGGCGGGGCCACTTTTCGCCATGCACGCCTTCTGCCGCCCAGACTCCTAGCGAACCAGCAGCACGGGCACCTTGCAGCGCGACAGCACCTGCGTCGCGACCGAGCCCATGACCAGGTTGCCAATCGAGCCATGGCCGTGCGAACCCATCACCAGCAGGTCGAATTTGCCCTCTTCGGCAAAGCTGGCAATGGTTTCACCCACATGCCCCACCTTCCATTCAGTCTGTGCCGCCAGGTTGTGGTGCGCCAGGAATTCAGTGATGGGCGCCATCACTTTTTGGGTTTCCTCGGCGTAGTAGCCGTCAACGACTTCCTTGCCCACCGCCGCACGCGCCCGGGGCGGCAAGGGCGGTTGCACCGTGAGGAGGGTGTATTCATTGCGCGGGCCGAACAACTCGTCGTGCGTGGTCAGGTAGGCCAGCATTTTCTTGGTGTAGCTGCTGCCGTCAACGGCCAGAAGAATCTTCATGGGGTGTGCTCCTTGTTCAAAACCGTAGTTTAGCCACCGGCAGGCTGCTGGCGCGTCAACTCAACACGCGGCATCAGGCTATGGATGGACCGCTATGCGCAGCGACGGCCGGAAGCCCTCCTGCTCGCCCTTGCGCGCATAACCCAGCGGATTGGCCACCACGCGGCAGCCCTGCCTGACGTAATCGTTCGGGCAATGCAAGTGGCCGTGCAGCCAGAGCCTGGCCAGTGGCAGCAGCTCGTCCAGCGAATTGCAGAACCCGGCCGACCCCGGCGTCAGCCCATAGCGCGGGTCGGCGCTGAGCAGGCTGGGCGCAAAGTGCGTCACCACCACCGTGGGGCCGTCAAACGACACCGCCAGCGCCTGACGCAGCCAGGCCTGGCTTTTCAGGCTCTCCTCGCGCATGGCTTCTGCGAGCATGGGCTGGCCCTGGCACAGTGCATGGTTCTTCTTGAGGTAGAAATTGGCCGCGCGAAAGGCTTTTTCACGCATCTTGAGCTGCTCGCCCAGAGTGATGCTGCTCGCTGCCCGGTCCCGGCTGCTGGCAGAGGTGGTCAGCGCATCAAAATCGGTCCACAAGGTGCAGCCGATGAAGCGCACGCCCTGCAACTGCACGCATTCGCGCTCCAGCCAGATGATGCCCAGGCGCTGGCAGGCTTCGCGCAGCCGGGCGTCGGCTTCGTTAAATTCCAGTCCGTCGTATTCATGGTTGCCGGGCACGAACAACACCGGCGTCGGCCAGCCCGCGCCACCCTGCGCCACCGGCAAGGGCGAAAACCGCGCCAGGCCAAAGTCGTCAATCGCCAGGCTGGTCAGCAGCGAGCCCGCCTGGTAGGAGCCGATATCGCCCGCCAGCACCAGCACGTCGGCGCCCGGCAGCGGCGTCGCCTTGAAGAAGGGGTTGGACTCAAGATGCAGGTCGGAAAGAAGCTGGATGTTCACAGGGCCGATTGTGCGGGAAGGTGCGAAATTTCTCCCTCGCCGGAATTTTTTCTTGGCGCAAAGACTGGCTTGAATGCGGCCATGCCATATCGGCATGGCTTTGTGCATGGCACTGACTATGCAAACCTAGGGAAAACCCTTACTATCAATACATCACCACTTTCAACACAGAACCGAGCTTCTTATGTTCCGCATTCTTTCCAAAATCGCCGGCTTCATGTCTTCCCGCAACGCCGTGGCGCCCGCCGGCGGGGTCGCGCACCAGTTGATGGAACGCGCCGACGCCGGTGCAGGACGCGACCCGCGCCAGGCGCTGGAGTTGCGCCGTGCAGCCCGCGCCTTCCTGAGCGTCATTCGCTGAGCGCCTGCGCCCGCGCAAAAACAAAGGCGGTCTTTCTCAGACCGTGAAGGCCTTTTCAGCCGCCCGCAACACGGCGCGCCGCAGCCAGGCATGTGCGCCGAGCCGGTCCGAGCGCCGGTGCCACAACGCGTCCACATGCACCGGCGAGACGGCAAACGGCAGGGGCTGCAGCGCCAGTTGCCGGGCAATGCCGGTGACGCGCACGAAATGTCGCGGCAGCACCGTCAGCAGGTTGGAGTGGGCGACCACCCGGCCGGCAGTAAAGAACTGGTTCACTGTCAGCACCACCCGCCGTTCCCGGCCCAGCGCGGCCAGCGACTCGTCGATAAACCCGTAAGGCCGGCCGGAAAAACTCACCAGCATGTGGCGGGCCGCGCAAAAGTCGTCCAGACTCAGCCGCCCGCCGGCCAGCGGATGGTCCTTGCGCATCACGCAGACATATTCGCCGTCATACAGCCGCTGGAAAAAAAATGGCATCGCCTCGCCGTTTTGTGCCTTGGCCGTCAGGTCGGGCAGCACCGACGGGAAATGCCCCACCGCAAGATCGCAGGCCTGGCTGTCCAGCAACTGCCGGGGGTCGCGCGTGGTCAGGGGAATGACCCGCAGGCTGACACCCGGCGCTTCCTGCTCCAGGATGTCACTCAGGCCCGGTATCAGTTCGGCTGCGGTGGCGTCGGCCATGGCCAGCACAAAACTGCTGGTCGCCTGGCCAGGCACGAATTCGTCGGGAATCAGCGAGGCCTGCAGCTGCCGCAGGGCTTCGCGCACGGCGGGCCAGATCACCAATGCGCGCGGCGTTGGCGCCATCCCCTGGCCGCTGCGCTGCACCAGCTCGTCGCCCAGCGTCTCGCGCAGCCGGCGCAGGGCGTTGCTGACGGCAGGCTGCGTCAGCGACAGGTTGCGCGCAGCCCGCGTCAGGCTGCGCTCGGCCATCACCTCGTCAAAGACGCGCAGCAGGTTCAGGTCAAGCGTCCGAAAGTTCGGCGGCTTGCCGGGTTTTTGCAGGGACATGGCGGTTCACTCATCAATTTCATGAATGAACAACATTACATATATAAAGTTGAATAGTATTGGTAAAAACCCTAATATCACCTTACACGCTACCCCTACCCGGAAGCACATCAGACCGAAGGAAATCACCATGACCAGCTTTATCAACACCCCCCATCCCGACCACCACCACGGCGCCGACCGCATGGAGGCCCTGATGGACGCCGTGCAACACGTTCCGCAAGATGTTTCAGGCAAGTGCGGCGTGGCGTTGCTGCTGGGTTCCGCCCTGGCGGCGGCGGTGGTGGCGGTGGCTTACGAAGTCATGGACAGCACGGATGAAAGCCATTTGCTGATGATCTGGATGGCACTGTGGATCGCGCTGTTCGCGGTGCTGGCCTTTTTTGCCGGCACCTTGCGCACCGCCGGCCAGCAGGTCAAAAGCAGCCTCGACAACTGGTCGCGCAGCATCGCCGAAGCCCGCGCCGACCAGCGCCTGTGGGCCATTGCCCGGCAGGACGACCGCGTGATGGCCGACCTGCAGGCAGCGATGTCGCGCAGTGAAGCCGTGCAAGATGCCGTGCCCCTGGCCAAACCCGTCGCGCCCGCCGTGAAACTGGCCGCTTTCATGTCGCAGCCCCACACGCGCTACAACATCTAAGCCACCTTCAAACGAAACCGGCCAGCGCGCTCCTGCAGCGCCTGGATGCAAAAAAGCCACCTGGCCCAGGTGGCTTTTTTGCGTCTGGCCCCATGAAAGGCAGCCAGTGCAGCACGCGAAGCGGTGTCAGGCCGCCAGGCGGCGTTCGATCTCGGCCTTGGTGTCGCCCAGTTCCTTGGGCAGGTGGTAGGCCAGCTGCTTGAACAGGTCTGCATGCAGTTCCAGCTCTTTCAGCCAGGCCGCCTTGTCGATGCTGGTGACCGTGTCGAACTGCTCGGCGCTGAAGTCCAGGCCGGTCCAGTTCAGGTCTTCGTAGCTCGGGCTGACGCCGGTGACATGGTCTTCGCCCTGGCCCTTGCCTTCGATGCGGTCGATCATCCAGGCCAGCACGCGCATGTTCTCGCCGTAGCCGGGCCAGACGAACTTGCCGTCGGCGCCCTTGCGGAACCAGTTGGTGGTGTAGATTTTGGGCAGCGTGGCGCCGGAAGCTGCCAGTTTTTCGCCCAGGTCGAGCCAGTGCTGGAAGTAGTCGCTCATGTTGTAGCCCATGAAGGGCAGCATGGCGAACGGGTCGCGGCGCACCACGCCGGCCTGGCCGGTAGCGGCGGCGGTGGTTTCGCTGCCCATGGTCGCCGCCATGTACACGCCTTCGACCCAACTGCGCGCCTCGGTCACCAGCGGCACGGTGGTCGAGCGGCGGCCTCCAAATATGAAGGCGTCAATCGCCACGCCTTTCGGGTCGTCCCAGGCAGGGTCGAGCGCCGGGTTGTTGGTGGCGGCGACGGTGAAGCGCGAGTTGGGGTGCGCGGCCTTGGCGCCGGTTTCCTTGGCAATTTGCGGCGTCCAGTCCTTGCCCTGCCAGTCGATCAGGTGCGCCGGCAGTGCCTTGCCGGGCGCGTCCTGCTCCATGCCTTCCCACCACACGTCGCCGTCGTCGGTCAATGCAACGTTGGTGAAAATCGTGTTGCCGCGAACGCTGAGCATGCAGTTCGGGTTGGTCAGCATGTTGGTGCCGGGGGCCACGCCAAAGTAGCCTGCTTCGGGGTTGATGGCATAGAGCTTGCCATCGGCAGCCGGCTTGATCCAGGCAATGTCGTCGCCGATGGTGGTGACCTTCCAGCCGTCAAAACCTGCGGGCGGCACCAGCATCGAAAAATTGGTCTTGCCGCAGGCGCTCGGGAAGGCCGCCGCCACATGGTATTTCTTGCCTTCAGGATTGGTCACGCCCAGGATCAGCATGTGCTCGGCCAGCCAGCCTTCGTCCCGGCCCATGTTGGACGCGATGCGCAGCGCAAAGCATTTCTTCCCCAGCAACGCATTGCCGCCGTAGCCCGAGCCGTAGGACCAGATTTCGCGGGTTTCGGGGTAATGCACGATGTACTTGGTCTTGTTGCACGGCCAGGCCACGTCGGCCTGGCCTTCGGCCAGCGGCGCGCCCACGGTGTGCACGCAGGGCACGAAATTGCCTTCGGTGCCGAGCACCTCGAACACCGCCTTGCCCATGCGCGTCATGATCTTCATGTTGACGGCCACATACGGGCTGTCGGACAGTTCAATGCCGATGTGCGCAATCGGCGAGCCCAGCGGACCCATGCTGAAGGGCACGACATACATCGTGCGGCCCTTCATGCAGCCGTCAAACAACGGGTGGAGCGTGGCGCGCATCTCGGCGGGTTCCATCCAGTTGTTGGTCGGGCCGGCGTTTTCTTTCAGCGCCGAGCAGATGTAGGTGCGGTCTTCGACCCGGGCCACGTCGCTGGGGTCGGAACAGGCCAAAAAGCTGTTCGGGCGCTTGGCTTCGTTGAGCTTTTTGAAAGTGCCGGCGTCCACCAGTTGCTGGCACAGGCGCTGGTATTCGGCGTCGCTGCCGTCGCACCAGTACACCGTGTCGGGTTTGCACAGGGCCACCATGTCGGCGACCCAGGCAATCAGTTTTGCATTCTTGACATAGGCGGGCGTATTGATTTCAAGGCCTTGCATGCTAGGTTGGTTCATCGAAAAAAACTCCAAAGTAAAAAACGAGATTTCGATAAACGTCAGGCAACGACACGCATGGCAGCTGCTGTGGCGTTCGGACGTTTGTCGGAATGCAGCTTTTTGCTGCTTCATCAGAGGTTGGCCAGAGAGCCATTTTAGGAACATCGGCTTCGGTTACCACTGTGTTACCTGCAAAAGATATGCAAAACAAACATGAGGTTATGCCTGTTTAACCTTAAAAGGGTGCCCTTATTGCCTTGTCAAGCACACACAGGCTGACATGAAAAATATCTTTTTGATCGCTGAAAATTCACGCTGGTAAAGCGCAGAAGGCAGATTCAGACTTGTTTTTGGGGTTCAGGCCGGCAGTTCAATGGCTTTTGCCAGCGTCACGCCTGGCGGCGCTTCGTAATCTGCCACCACCCAGGCGCGGCCGGTGTGTCGCGACGCCTCTGCCAGCGTCTGCAGCAGGTAGTCGATGGAGGGCCGGTCCAGCGCCATGAACGGCTGGTCGAGCAGGGTGAGCGGCGCGTTTGCCGCCAGCGCGGCGGCAATCAGCACCTTGCGCCGGGTGCCGCTGGACATCATGTAGAGCGCCTTGTCCAGATGCGGCGCCAGGCTCAGCCCGGCCATGTGCGCCTGCAGTGCGTCCGGATTCCAGCCGGCGTGGTGCGCAGGCATGCCGGCAAAGATTCCGCGCGCGGTCTGGGCATCGCGTGCGTCATCGCGCGGGTCCAGCCAGGCGACCTGCAGCCGGTAGGCAGACGGGTCTTGCGCCAGGCTGACGCCGTGGAGTTGAAGCTGGCCCTGCACCGCATTTCCGGGCAGGGCGCCGGCCAGCAAGCGGAGCAGCGAGGTTTTTCCGCTGCCTTCGCCGCCGCCCAGCCAGGTCACTCCGGGCGGCAGCACAAAAGACAGGCGGTCAAACAGCGGCGGCGCGGGTGGAGGGGAATGGCTGAAGACCAGGCCTTGCGCCTTCAAAACGGTCGTTTCCGGACGCATCATGCGAGCCCTTTCAATGGTTGCCGGGTGTTTGCATTACCGGCGGTCAAGCCTGGTTTTTGCAAACCTGCGTCCATTGCCAACGAAAAAAAGTCCGCACGCGGCGGACTTTTTCAGCGGGCATGGCAGCGGCCAGGCCGACTCAAGCCATGGACACGGCGATGAAGGCCAGCAGGAAAATCAGCACGCCGCCAACGATGGGCAGCACAAAGGGAATCATCGGGACGATGGCGTCAACCGCATCCTGCTCTTCGGCCGGCGTCGGGCTGCTGTGGGCGGCGTTGGTGGTGTGTTCGGCTGAAGGGTTCATGAGGGCTCCTGGAATGCTTGGAAAACTGCTGCAAGTTTACCTTCTTGACATGCCCGGGCGCTTCTTGCGGACTTCGGCAATTGCGCTAACCTTGCGATATGCAGATGTCCGTATCCCCGACCATGAATTTTTCGACCCGCCTTTTTCCGCTCGCCACTCTCGCAGCGCTGATCTTGGGGCTGGCCGGCTGCGCCAGCAGTGGCCCCGACAGCGCCTCGGCCAGGCCGGTGCTCTACCCCAATGCCACGCTCAGCCGCGTCGGCGATGCGCAGGGCCGCATGGAGGTGAACGCCTGCCTGTCGCGCGCGCAGGCCTCTGGCTTGAATCCATCGCAAAACACCAATGAAGTGGGCCGCCGCGCCGGCGAAGGGGCTGCGGTGGCCGGCGTGGCATCGGTTGTCGGCGCGCTGATCACTGGCCGGGGCAGCGAAGGCGTGTTGCGCGCGGGTGCGGCAGGCGCGGCTGTCGGCGGCTCGGCCGGCGCCGTGTCGGGCGCTTTCCACAACGACCGGCCCAATGGCGTTTACCGCAGCTTCGTGCAGCGCTGCCTGAGTGAAAAAGGCTTTGATGTCATCGGCTGGAACTGACCGTCGCGCCATGCTGCGGGTTATGTCGGTTCAGGTGGGTTCGGCCCGCCGCATCAGGGTCGGCGAGCGCAGCATCCTGACAGCCTATGGCAAGCAGCCGGTGGCCGGTGCCGTGCCGGTGATGCTGCTGGGCTTGCTGGGCGATGAGCAGGCCGACCTGTCGATTCATGGCGGACTGGAAAAAGCCGTGTATGCCTACCCGTCCGAGCATTACGCCTGGTGGCAGGCAGCCCGGCGCGAAGCCGGCCTCGGCGGGATCGACGACAGCCTGCCCCCCGGCAGCCTGGGTGAAAACCTGACGCTCGAAGGCCTGCTTGAGACCGGCGTCTGGGCCGGCGACGTGCTGAAGTTTCCCGGCTGCGAACTGCGCGTGACGCTGCCGCGCGAGCCTTGCTACAAATTCAATGCGGTAATGGGCTTTGGCGGCGCTTCAAAACTGATGGCCCAGACCGGCTTTTGCGGCTTTTACCTGGCGGTGCAAACGCCCGGATCGCTGCGCGCCGGCGATGCGTTCGACCTCATCGCAGGCCGGCGTGGCGCCGGCATTCCGGCGCTGTTTGCCGCGAAGCTGTCCAAGCACCTGCGCTGACAGCCGGTGGCGCGAAATCTACCCTGAACTTTCATCCTGGCGAGCAAGGTGCGCGGCAGTTTTTTGCTACTAAATCAATAGCTGACTTCACACGTCAGTAAAGCGAAAGAGGCGTTTTCAGCTTGAAATAGGCTGGCTGGATAAAACCAATGCGCTATGGCCGGGCGGCTCAGTGCTGCTCTTCGGCCTCGAAGCCTGCCGCGCGCAAGGCCTGCAGCACCTGTTCGATGTGCGGCCGGCCGCGCGTCTGCACCACCAGTTCGATCTCGACGTTCAGTGCCGCCAGCATGGTGAAGGCGCGCTGGTGGTGGACTTCCTCGATATTGGCGCCGGCGTCGGCCACGGTGGCGGTGATTTTGGCCAGCGAGCCGGGGACATCACGTGCGCTGACCCGGATGCGCGCCAGCCGTCCGGCGCGCACCATGCCGCGCTCGATGATGGCCGCCAGCAGCAGCGGATCGATGTTGCCGCCGCACAGCACCAGCCCGACCTTCAGCCCGGCAAAGCGCGCCGGGTACTTCAGCAGCGCCGCCAGCCCGGCCGCGCCCGCGCCCTCAACCAGGGTTTTTTCAATTTCCAGCAGCATCACCATGGCCTGCTCGATGTCGCCTTCATCGACCAGCAGCAGGTCATCGACGCGCCGGGCAATGATGGCCTGTGTGATCACGCCCGGCGTTCCCACCGCAATGCCGTCGGCAATCGTGCTGGTGCCCTGCGGATGGTGCGTGCCCTTGATGGCGTTGACCATGCCGGGAAAGCGCGCGGTCTGCACGCCGATGATTTCAATGCCCGGCTTGAGCGCCTTGGCCGCCGTGGCCATGCCGGCGATCAGCCCGCCGCCGCCCACGGCAATCACCAGCACCTCCAGATCGGGAACGGCATGCAGCATTTCCAGTCCCACCGTGCCCTGGCCGGCGATGACGGCCTCATCGTCGTAGGGATGGACAAACACCAGGCTTTCGCGTTCGGCCATCTGCAGCGCATGGGCGCGTGATGCATCCAGCGTGTCGCCGTGCAGCACCACTTCGGCGCCAAAGCCCCGGGTGCGCTCGATCTTCACGCCCGGCGTGAAGCGCGGCATGACGATGATGGCGCGAATGCCCAGCCGCTGTGCATGGTAGGCCACGCCCTGTGCATGATTGCCCGCGCTCATGGCGATCACGCCGCGCTGGCGCTCGGACTCGGTGAGCTGCGCCAGCTTGTTGCAGGCGCCGCGCTCCTTGAAGGACGCGGTGTACTGCAGGTTTTCAAATTTCAGGTAAATTTGCGCCCCGGTCAACTGCGACAGCGTGCGCGACTCCACGCAGGGCGTGTTCAGCAAATGGCCGTGCAGGCGCTGGGCGGCTTGTTCGATGTCGGTCAGGCTGAGCATGGATTTCCTTGTAGAACACGGCGTGAAGCTGATAACCGTCATTTTCCGCGCCTTTGAGCGCATCCTGCGGCGATGGCCGGGCGCCACGGTTGAAGTAGTGTCTTCCATGGGGCTTCAGCATGCGTTATGGTGCAGTTTCTTTGAATCAATAAAAATTTGGCATGGGGGAGTTGGCGATACCGTTGGAAACTGGAGTCTGTCCATGAACAAGCGTTCACTTGTCGAGCATCCGCAGCAGTGGCTGTTGTCCCCCGGGCTGAAAGACGCGCCGGTGCTGGACCTGATGTGCTCGCATTTCGTGCTCACCCTGGCCGCGCGCCAGGGCGCTAAGTTCAATGTGCGGCGCGACCTGACCAGCCTGCTGTCCCTGTCCGGCCGGCACCTGGTCTGGCCCTTGCCGGCGTTTCAGCGGCTGCGCGAATTCCTGGGCCGACGCTGCAAGGGCAACGAGTTCTGGCAGGACCATGAGACCCTGAGCGATGCCGAGTTCATGGCGCGCCATGGTGTCTGGCGCGGCCCGTACGAGGAAGGCACGCTGTTCTTCTACCTTGACGAGCATGCCAAGGACCAGCCCAAGGATTTGCTGTCGGTGCTCAGCGCCACCGGTGACTGGCTGACGCTGGCGCTGAAAAAGCAGTCCACGCTGGTCGAGAAAAACATCGAGTCGCTGGCCAGCCTGCTGCAGCTCAACCGCGCCGAACGCGCGCTGCTGCTCTATGGCACGCTCGCGCGCTACCAGCGCGACCTGCGCTCGCTGCTGGTCGAGTTCAAGGTCAACAATGCGCCCGAAGCCTATGCAGCGATTGCCGACGTCGCCGGCGTCAAGGCACCCGAAGTGGCCGAGGCGCTGCGGCCCGGCTCGCGGCTGGAGCGCATCGGCATGGTCGAAAACCTGATTTCCGAGCACAACATCACCGACCTGGCCGACCTGATGAAGGTCAGCGAAAAACTGCCGCCGGTGCTGATGCGCAAATACCGCGACCACAGCGAGCTGATGGCGGTTTTCACCCGGCCCGCCACCCGCAGCCTGCTGGGGCTGGCCGACTTTGCCTTTGTGGAGGAAGACGCTCAGGTGCTGGTGTCGCTCTTGCGCCATGCGGTGGCCGGCAAGGAGCAGGGTGTCAATGTGCTGCTGTACGGCCCGCCCGGCACCGGCAAGACCGAGCTGGCCAAGGTGGTGGCGCAGGCCGCCGGGCTGGATTTGTTCGAGGTCGAATATGCCGACCAGGGTGGCAATTCCCTGAGCGGGCGCGACCGCTACCGCTCGCTGCAGATCGCCCAGGTGTTTCTCAAGGGCAGCATGCATTCGGCGCTGCTGTTCGACGAGGTCGAAGACGTGTTTCCGCCGATTTCCAGCGAAGCCGCGCAGCTGATGGCGCGCTCCGAGCAACTGAGCGCGCCCGGCAGCCATTCGGTCAGCGGCAAGGCCTGGGTCAACCAGATTCTCGAATCCAACCCCGTGCCCACGCTGTGGGTGACCAACCGCATCGAGCAGATCGACCCGGCGTTTCGCCGCCGCTTTGCCTATCACCTGGAACTGCGTTCGCCGCCGCCCGGCGCGCGTGAAGGCATCGTGCGCAAGACGCTCGAAGGCGTGCAGGTCAGCGATGCCTTCGTCGCCAAACTCACCGCCCGCAAGGGCCTGACGCCGGCGCAGATTCGCACCGCAGTGCGCTTTGCCCGCCTGGCCAGCGCCCCTGACACAGGTTTGGACACGCCCATGGGCATTCAGCCGGGCGTAGGGGCTCTTTCTTCACCAGTTAGGGCCGCGGGACCGGCTTCGCCGGACCGCAGGCGCAGCGCCCCCTCGGGGGGCAGCGAACCACACGAAGTGGGGAGCGTGGGGGCTTCTATCATCGAGTCGCTGATCGAGCGCCAGCTGAAAAACGCCGACGTGGCGCTGGGCAACAAAGCTGAAGCTTCTAGCCGGCGCAACGTCACGACGTACGATTTGGCGATGCTCAACGTCGAATCGCGTTTCGAGATTCCACGCATCGTGCAGGCCCTCAAAAGCCGGGGCCACGGCAGCCTGTGTTTTTACGGCCCGCCCGGCACCGGCAAGACCGCGCTGGCCGAGCACATCGCCCAGGCGCTGGAGCAGCCGCTGCTGATCAAGCAGGCCAGCGACCTGATGAGCAAGTACGTCGGCGAAACCGAGCAAAAAATGGTCGCCATGTTCCGCGAAGCCGAGGCCGAGAAAGCCGTGCTGCTGCTGGATGAGGCCGACAGCTTTTTGCAGGACCGGCGCGGCGCCCAGCGCACTTATGAAGTGACCGAAGTGAACGAGATGCTGCAGGGCATGGAGCGCTACGCCGGCATTTTCATCTGCACCACCAACCTGCTGGAAAGCCTGGACCAGGCGGCGCTGCGGCGCTTTACCTTCAAGATCAAGTTCATGCCAATGACCAGTAATCAGCGCGAAACGATGTTTGTCACCGAAGCGCTGGCGGGCGATGCATCGTTGCTCACGCCGCCCCTGCAAAAAAGACTGTCCCAGCTCACGCAGCTGTGCCCCGGCGACTTTGCGGCGGTCAAGCGGCAGGGGGTGATTCTGGAGACAGTGCTGTCCGCCGACGAGTTCCTCGCCCAACTGGAAGCCGAACACCGCATCAAGCCCGAGGTGCGGGAAGGGCGGGCGATGGGCTTCATGCGTTGATGCTTGCTACATAATTTATAGCTGCTTGCGTTTGCCTGCAGTGCGACAGAGCCTTTTTCATTGTAAATTTTGATTTGAGCCCCCAGTTCGGCACCTGCAAAGCCATGCGTGAAATTTATGAACTCCCTTGCGCGCACACCCGAAGCACCTCGGCCCCATACGCTGCCAGTTTCTTCACGCCCATGCCGCTGATGCCGCTCAGTGCCTGCAGGGTTTGCGGCGCCTGCTCGGCAATGGCGCGCAGCGTGGCGTCGTGAAAGATCACGAAAGCGGGCAGGTTGTGTTCTTTTGCGACCTCGGCGCGCCAGGCTTTCAGGCGGCCCAGGCGCTCCAGCGCACCCGCGTTCAGCGTGGCTTCAACCATGCCTTTCGCCGACGTTTTCACCGCCGACTTGCTGCCGCGCCGCGTGCGCTCGGCCTTGGTGCTGGCGGCCTGCTGGCGCAGCAGCACGCTGACTTCGCCCTTGAGCACGCCGCGTGCGTCGGGCAGCAGTTGCAGCGTGTTGAAAGCTTCGGCGTTGACCCGCAGCAGGTTGCTGGCGATCAGCTGACGCAGCACGCCGCGCCACTGTGGCTCTGCCAGGTCGGCGCCGATGCCGAAGGTGCTGAGCTGGTCGTGGCCGTACTGCACGACTTTTTCGGTCGGCTTGCCGCGCAGGATGTCCATGATGTGCCCGGCGCCAAAGCTGATGCCGCTGGCCTGCTGCACGCGGTAGATACAGCTGAGCATCTTGCGCGCTGCCTCGGTCGCGTCCCACACGGCCGGCGGTGTCAAGCAGTTGTCGCAATTTCCACAGGGCTCGCTGGCCTCGCCAAAATAGCCCAGCAGGCTGACGCGCCGGCAGCGCGTGCCTTCTGCCAGCGTCAACAGCGCATCGAGCTTGCCGCGCATCACGGCCTTGAACTCCTCGCTGGCGACTTCGCTGGTGTCGATCATGCGGCGCTGGTTCACCACGTCTTGCAGGCCATAGACCATCCAGGCATCGGCAGGCAGCCCGTCGCGGCCGGCGCGGCCGGTTTCCTGATAGTAGCCTTCGATGTTTTTCGGCATGTCCAGGTGCGCCACGAAGCGCACGTCGGGCTTGTCGATGCCCATGCCAAAGGCAATCGTCGCCACCATCACCATGCCGTCTTCGCGCAGAAAGCGGTCCTGGCGCTGCTGGCGCAGCTTGGCGTCGAGCCCGGCGTGGTAGGCCATGGCCTTGATGCCGGCGTCTTCGAGCATGCCGGCAATTTCCTCGACGCGCTTGCGCGACTGGCAATAGACGATGCCGGCTTCGCCGTGATGCTCGGTCTGGACGAAACGCAGCAACTGGCGCGTGGCATCGGTTTTCTCGACGATGGTGTAGCGGATGTTGGGCCGGTCAAAGCTGCTGACGAACTGGCGCGCGTCCTCCAGCTTGAGCCGCTCGATCATGTCCTGGCGCGTCAGGTGGTCGGCCGTCGCCGTCAGCGCCATGCGCGGCACGTCGGGAAAGGTCTCGTGCAGCAGGCTCAGACTGCGGTATTCGGGCCGGAAGTCGTGGCCCCACTGGCTGACGCAATGCGCCTCGTCAATCGCAAACAGGCTGAGCAGGCCGCGCTCGTGCAGCGACGCCAGCAGACCCCGCATGCGCGGCGTGTTGATGCGCTCGGGCGCAGCGTAGAGCAGCGTCAGTTCATTGCGCAGCAGCTGTTTTTCCAGCGCGCTGCTTTCCTCATAGGTCTGGGTTGAATTGAGGAAGGCAGCCGGCACGCCGGCCTCCGTCAGCGCGCCAACCTGGTCGTGCATCAGCGCGATCAGCGGCGAGATCACGATGGTCACGCCGTGGCCCGCCTGCTGGCGCACGATGGCCGGAATCTGGTAACACAGCGACTTGCCGCCGCCGGTCGGCATCAACACCAGCGCATCGCCGCCCTGCACGACGTGTTCCACGATGGCTTGCTGCGGACCGCGAAAGTCGCTGTAGCCAAAGACCTGGCCGAGCACGTCCAGCGGCGTGGGCTGGGAGGAGGAAATGGGCAGTGAGGACAAGGGCAGGCCAGACAGGTGAGCGGTGTAAATAATCGGTGGCGCTATAAAAAAAATAGCTGCTAGCGCACGTCAGACATGCGCAAAAGCCATTTTCAATCAATATTTTTCAAAATCAACCTTTGCAGCGCTTGCCTGTGGCTTGTGTCCCGTCATCTGGGCCGGGAGGCGGGTTCATGATGGGTTCCATCAAAGGCCAACAGGCTGTTGCCCTATTGTCAGGGAAAGTCAACGGCCTTGAAGCGCATCCTAAAATGCACGCCATGAAGCCCATCATCTACACCCGCGCCCAGCAGCTCCCCGCCCTTCTGGCGCAACGCATCCTGATCCTTGACGGCGCGATGGGCACCATGATCCAGCGCTTCAAGCTGACCGAAGCACAGTACCGGGGCGAGCGCTTCAAGGACTTTCACAAGGACGTGAAAGGCAACAACGAGTTGCTCAGCCTCACGCGCCCCGACGTGATCCGCGACATCCATGAAGGCTACCTCGCCGGCGGCGCCGACCTGATCGAAACCAACACCTTCGGCGCCACCACCGTGGCGCAGGCCGACTACGACATGGCCGACCTGGCAGTGGAAATGAATTACGAATCGGCCCGCATCGCGAGACTGGCCTGCGACAAGTTCTCCACGCCTGACAAGCCGCGCTTTGTGGTCGGCGCCCTGGGCCCCACGCCCAAGACCGCCAGCATCAGCCCCGATGTGAACGACGCCGGTGCGCGCAACACCAGTTTCGAGGAACTGCGAAAAGCCTATTACGAGCAGACCGAAGCGCTGGTCAGGGGCGGCTGCGACGTGCTGATGGTCGAGACGATTTTCGACACGCTCAATGCCAAGGCGGCGCTGTTTGCGATTGACGAGTATTTCGAGGACTCGGGCGAACGGCTGCCCTTGATCATCAGCGGCACCGTGACCGATGCCTCAGGCCGAATTTTGAGCGGCCAGACCGTGACGGCCTTCTGGCACAGCGTGCGCCATGCCGAGCCGCTGGCCGTGGGCCTGAACTGCGCGCTGGGCGCCGCGCTGATGCGCCCCTACATCCAGGAACTGGCCAAGGCCGCGCCCGACACCTTCATCAGCTGCTATCCCAACGCCGGCCTGCCCAACCCGATGAGCGACACCGGCTTTGACGAAACGCCCGACGTGACCTCGCGCCTGCTGCACGAGTTTGCGGTCGAAGGGCTGGTCAACATCGTGGGCGGCTGCTGCGGCACCACGCCGGATCACATCGCGGCGATTGCCCGCTCGGTGGCGCTGGTGGGCGGACGCAAACTGCAGCGCGGTGTTTTCTACGCCGAAGCGGCTTGAGGACCGGCTGAGCCTGCGGGTGCCGGCTATCGGTGATGGCTCAGGCGTCGGGCCGCGAAGCGATCTCCTGCTCCATTGCCTGCGTCAGCTGGACGTACATCTTGAGCTTGTCTGTCACCTCGCGCAGGCGCGCGCCGATGCGCAGCGACACGGCCAGCAGCAGTTTGGCAGCAATCGCGGCGTTTTCCTCCATCATGCGGTTCAGGGCCTCGCGCGTCAGGATTGCGCAGCGCAACTGCGTGGCGGCAATGCAGCTGGCGTAGCGGGGCAGGCCGTCGAACATGCCGAGTTCGCCAATCAGGCTGCCGGGGCCCAGCAGGGTGATGACGATAGGCTCGACGCGGCTGACCACCAGGGACTCCACCGTTACTTCGCCATCGAGCAGCAGCATCAGGAATCCGGTGTCGCGGACGTCGCCTTCACGGATGAAGACCGTGCCTTTGGCGACAATTTGCGGCTGCATGTAGCGCACCACCATGCGCGCTTCTGGCATCGTCAGCTGCATCAGGGCTGTGGGCGCCATCAGCAACCGGGCCGCCAGGTCGGCCGCTTCCGAGCCTTCGGTGGCGTCATGGCTTGGACTGACCGAAGGGAAGCTTTTTTTTCTGAAGAAGGTGCTTAGCATGGGTCAACCCGATGGAATTTGGTCGCTGGCAGCGGGCTTGCCGGCATTGGTGCTTAAAATCGAGCTTAACCCAAGGAGCGTTGCAGCGAAACTCCAGTTTTGTCAGGCTTGGGTAAACAGGGATGCCTATCCCTTTTTAGCAACGACGCTCACCTTTATTCCAAGGTGAGTCATGCCCTCAGTTCAATTTCCCCAAGACGTTTCGCCCATGAAGCTGTCCGGCCTGGAGCCGGTCACCATCGGCGCCGATTCCCTGTTCGTCAACATCGGCGAGCGTACCAACGTCACCGGCTCCAAGGCCTTCGCCCGCATGATTTTGAACGGCGATTATGAACAGGCGCTTACAGTGGCGCGCCAGCAGGTTGAAAACGGCGCGCAGATCATCGACATCAACATGGACGAGGCCATGCTCGACAGCCAGGCGGCCATGGTGCGGTTTTTGAACCTGATCGCCGGCGAGCCCGACATCGCCCGTGTGCCCATCATGATCGACAGCTCCAAATGGAGCGTGATCGAGGCCGGCCTGCGCTGCATCCAGGGCAAGGGCATCGTCAATTCCATCTCGATGAAGGAAGGCGTTGACGCCTTCAAGCAGCAGGCCAAGCTGCTCAAGCGCTACGGCGCCGCTGCCGTCGTCATGGCGTTTGACGAGTTGGGCCAGGCCGACACCTACGAGCGAAAAATCGGCATTTGCGAGCGCGCCTACCGGTTGCTGGTCGATGAGATCGGTTTTCCGCCCGAAGACATCATTTTTGACCCCAACATCTTTGCCATTGCCACCGGCATCGACGAACACAACAACTACGCGGTCGATTTCATCAACGCCACGCGCTGGATCAAGGCCAATCTGCCCGGTGCCAAGGTTTCGGGCGGCGTGTCCAACGTATCGTTCAGCTTTCGCGGCAACGACCCGGTGCGCGAAGCCATCCACACGGTATTTTTGTACCACGCGATCCAGGCCGGCATGGACATGGGCATCGTCAACGCCGGCATGATGGGCGTGTATGACGACCTGGAGCCGGTGCTGCGCGAGCGCGTCGAAGACGTGGTGCTCAATCGCCAGCCTGTCTACAAGGAGGGCGAGGAACACCTCACGCCCGGCGAGCGCCTGATCGAAGTCGCCGAAACGGCCAAGAGCGGCGCGCGCGACGACAGCAAGAAATACGAATGGCGCGCACTGCCGATACGCGCCCGGCTGTCGCATGCGCTGGTCCATGGCAACAACGAGTTCATCACCGAAGACACCGAGGAGATGTACCAGGCCATCCTTGCCGAGAAGGGACGGCCGCTGCACGTCATCGAAGGCCCACTGATGGACGGCATGAACGTGGTCGGCGACCTGTTCGGCCAGGGCAAGATGTTTTTGCCGCAGGTGGTCAAGAGCGCTAGAGTGATGAAGCAGGCCGTGGCGCACCTGCTGCCCTACATCGAGGCAGAAAAGCTGCTGCTGCAGGCCGCCGGCGGCGATGTCAAGACCAAGGGCAAGATCATCATCGCCACCGTCAAGGGCGACGTGCACGACATTGGCAAGAACATCGTTACCGTGGTCTTGCAATGCAATAACTTCGAGGTCGTCAACATGGGCGTGATGGTGCCGTGCCACGAGATTCTGGCGCTGGCCAAGGCTTCAGGCGCAGACATCGTCGGCCTGTCGGGGCTGATCACGCCGAGCCTGGAGGAAATGCAGTACGTCGCCAGCGAGATGCAAAAGGACGACCATTTCCGCCTCAACAACATTCCGCTCCTGATTGGCGGCGCCACCTGCAGCCGCGTGCACACGGCGGTGAAGATTTCGCCGCATTACGACGGCCCGGTGGTGTACGTGCCCGACGCGTCGCGCAGCGTCAGCGTGGCGCAAAGCCTGCTGTCTGACCAGGCCACCAGGTACATCGCCGAGGTCAACGCCGACTACGACAAGGTGCGCACCCAGCACGCCAACAAAAAGCAGCTGCCGATGTGGCCACTGGCCAAGGCTAGAGCCAATGCCACGGCGATGGACTGGGCCAGCTACACGCCGCCCGTTCCCAAATTCATTGGCCGGCGCGTGTTCAAGAATTTTGACCTGGCCGAACTCGCCGATTTCATTGACTGGGGACCGTTTTTCCAGACCTGGGACTTGGCGGGGCCGTTCCCGGCGATCCTGAAGGACGAGGTGGTCGGCGTCGAGGCGGTGCGCGTCTATGCCGACGCCAGGCGCATGCTCAAGCGGCTGATCGAGGGCCGCTGGCTTACCGCCAACGGCGTGATGGCGCTGCTGCCAGCCAACAGCGTGGGCGACGACATCGAGATCTACACCGACGAAACGCGCAGCGAAGTCGCCATGACCTGGTACGGCCTGCGCCAGCAGACCGAAAAAACAGCCGTTGACGGCGTGATGCGCCCCAGCCGCTGCCTGTCCGACTTTGTCGCGCCCAAGCGGCTGACTCCTGAATTGATAGCTGCTCGCGCCCGTCACACAAGCGGAAACGGCAAAAATGACTCAAAAATTGCCGATTACATCGGGATTTTTGCCGTCACCGCCGGCCTGGGCGCCGAGAAGAAGGACAAGTATTTTCTGGACGACCACGACGACTACTCGTCCATCATGTTCAAGTCGCTCGCCGACCGGCTGGCCGAAGCCTTTGCCGAGGCGCTGCACCAGCGCGTGCGGCGCGACCTGTGGGGCTACGCGCCCGACGAGGCACTCGGCAAGGACGCGCTGATTGCCGAGAAGTACCAGGGCATCCGCCCCGCGCCCGGCTACCCGGCCTGCCCGGACCACAGCGCGAAAAAAGAGATGTTCGAGCTGCTCCAGGCAGAAGACATCGGCATGGCGCTGACGGAAAGCCTGGCGATGACGCCGGCGGCCAGCGTCAGCGGCTTTTACCTGAGCCATCCGCACAGCAGTTACTTCAGCGTCGGCAAGATCGGCGACGACCAGCTGCAGGACCTGGCGCAGCGCCGTGGTGCCCGGGCCGAGGACCTGCAGCGCCTGCTGGCGCCCAACCTGTAAAACCCGCTTGGGCGATACGGCTGAAGCGGCGCGGAGGCGCGCCCGTCTCAGGCGGTGCGGAGCTTGCCCTTGGGCGTTGAATCCGCCGTGACCGGGTGCGTGAGCGTGGCTTGGTCGGCCGGCGCTCCGGTTTCCTCGCGCAAAGCCAGTTCGCTGCGAAATCCTTCCACCACCTTGTCCACGCCCGGCATCACCATCATCGTCAGGTGGGAGCCATCGATGGTGGTCACGCGGATGTCGCCGCGAATGTGCGCCTCCCAGCCAAGACAGTTTCCGGCGGCAAGGTACTGCGTTCTGGCCTGCGTTGCCCGGAAAAGAACCATTGATCCGTGATAAGGCTGCGCCTGGTAGCGGTTCTGCGCCTGCATGTAGTTGCGAAACAGGTAGAAGTCGGCCACCTCTTGCGTGTACGGTCCGGCAACAGCGGCATCCTGCTGCGCCAGCGTGACGCCGGCCGGCAGCACGCGGTCCTTCTTGCTTTGCTCCGAGCGCTCCCTGGCAAATTTCAGCGACCAGTGCCGCAACAGCCACAAGCGCCTGAGCAGCGGAATTTTGCGTTTTTCAGCTTCCGGGGACAGCGTGTCGATCATCCCGAGCAACCCGATTTTGGCGCCGGCCCGGCTCAGCTGCTGCGCCATTTCAAAGGCAATCACGCCGCCGCCGGAAAAGCCGGCAAGCTGGTAGGGGCCGTGCGGGTCCACCGAACGCACGGCCTCGACATATTGCGCCGCCATGGCCTCAATCGTCGTATGAAAAGGAAGACGGCCATCGACGCCCTGCGCCTGCAGACCGTAGAAGGGCTGGTCCGGCCCCAGCCGGTCGGAGATGACCTTGTAGTTGAGCACGTTGCCGCCGGCCCCGTGAATGAAAAACAGCGGACGGCGGCCCGGGCGCCCCCGGCAGATCGTCACCAGCGGAGAAAATGCGCGCGGGGTGGGCCGGTCGAACGGCACAGTGTCTGTTGCCATCGCGCTGGCAGCGTCCTGCCCGAGGTGGCTTGTGACGATGGCGGCAAGCGTGGCCAGCGTGGGGGCTTCAAACAGGGTGGCCAGTGGCAGTTCAACGGCGAACTGCTTGCGGATTTGCGCAAACAGCCGCACGGCGGTCAGCGAATGGCCGCCCAGCGCAAAAAAATCGTCCTCGGGCACGATGTCCTGCACGTCCAGCAGCTCGCGCCACATCTGGGCGATGGCGGACTCGACGGGGTGCGGAGTGACTTTCTCCGGGGCTGGACCCACGGGGCTTACGGTTAGCAGCGTTGCCATGAAGGCAGCGCTGGCCACGGATGGGTCGTCTGGCGTGGCGCTGGCGGCACCCGCCGCACCCGCAGCCGGCGCACTGGCGTCCAGCTGCGCCACCAGTTCACCCAGCACCGGCCAGCGCACCATGTCGCCCAGGCTGACGAGGCGCCCGCAGGCCTCGTGCAGCCGGCGCTGCACCTGCAGGGCCAGAAAAAAGCTGCCACCCCGTTCAAAGAAGTTGTCGCCTGCGGCAATGTCCGTCTGCCCGAGCACCTGCGCCCAGATGGCGGTCAGGGTGGTGGCCAGCGGGCTTTGCGGCAGTTGCGGCTCGGGGCTTGCCGGGTGTTGGCCTGCGGCCAGCGGCTTGATCGGCAGCAGCGCGCGCCGGTCCACCTTGCCGTTGGGCGTCAGCGGAAAGGTGCGCAGCAGTGCGATGGCCCTCGGCACCATGATGTCGGGCAGTTTTTCGGCCACGCCGCGCCGCAGGCACTCGATCTGCAGCGCCGCGCCCGTCTGGGGCGTGACGTAGGCGGCAAGGCTCCAGTCGCCAGCGGCGTCTTCGCGGGCGATGACCACGGCTTCCTTCACGCCGGGCTGGCGCAGCAGCACGCTTTCAATCTCGCCCAGCTCGATGCGGTGGCCGCGAATCTTCACCTGGTGGTCGATGCGCCCGAGGAACTCCAGCGTGCCGTCGGGGTGGCGGCGCACCAGGTCGCCGGTACGGTACCAGCGTGCGCCTGCCTCATTCAGGAAGCGCTCAGCGTTGAGTTCGGGCCGCTGCCAGTAGCCGTCGGACACGCCGGCGCCGCCAATGAGCAGTTCGCCAGCCACCAGCGCGGGGCAGGGCGCGCCGCCTGGCGTGCGGATGGACAGCTGCGTGTTGGCAATCGGCTGGCCCAGCGGCACGAACTCGCCCAGCGTCGCCAGGTCGCAGGCGGTGGACCAGACGGTGGTTTCGGTCGGGCCGTACATGTTGAAAAAAGCCCCCGGCACCAGCGCCCTCAGTTCCCGGGCAAGCTTCATCGACAGCGCCTCGCCGCCCACCATCAGCACCGCCAGGCCGGACAACGCCCGGCGCCCGACACTGTCCGACACCAGCATCGAGGCCATGGACGGGGTGCATTGCAGGTGCGTGACCTGGCCCTGAAGCAGGGCGTCGGCCACCGACAGGTAGGGCAGTGCGCTGGTATGCAGCTCGATGGCAAAGCCGTGCGTCAGCGTCCAGAGAAGCTCGACCACCGAAATGTCAAAGCACACACTGGTCTCGGCCAGCCAGCGGCCGGGCGGCGCATGCGGAATGCACGCGTTCAGGCCGGCGAAAAAATTGAGCACGTTCTGGTGCGTGACCACCACGCCCTTGGGCCGGCCGGTCGAGCCGGAGGTGTAGATCAGGTAGGCCGCGCGCCGCGCCCTGTCTGGTGCCGGGCTGCGCGTCAGGACCGGCGCGCTGCCCGCTTCGGCTTCATCCAGCAGGAACACCTTTTCAGGCGGAATGTGCAGCCGGGCGGTGACGGCGCGGCTGGTGAGCACCAGCGGCGCGCCGGAATCCTCGATCATGTACAGCAGGCGGTCGTGCGGGTAGTCCGGGTCCAGCGGCAGGTAGGCCGCGCCGGTCTGCAGGATGGCCAGCACGCCGACAACCAGGTCGGGGCCGCGCTCCAGGCACAGGCCGATCACGTCGCCGGGACGCACGCCGCTCAGGCGCAGGCGCTCTGCCAGCGCACTGGCCTGCGCCTGGAGTGCGCGGTAGCTCAGTATCTTGCCCCGAAAGGAAACAGCCGTGCTGTGCGGCGTGCGGGCCGCCTGCGCGGCAATGGCCTCGTGAATGCCCAAGACAGCGTCATACGGCGTGGCCGTCGCATTCAGGCGCGCCAGCAACGCCGTTTCAGCGTCGGGCAGCAGGGAAATTTCTGCAATGGCGTCCGCGCCCTCGAAGGCCTGGAGGTAAACCGCCAGATGGCCGGCCATCACCGCCAGGGTTTCGCCTGAAAAAACAGCGGTATCGCCGACGAGTTCGAGGTGCTGCCCGGACGGATCGCTCATCAGGATGAGTTCGGCCCCGGGCGGCACGGCGGTGCCGTCCAGGCTGATGCCCAGCTTGCTCCAGCGTTCGCCGGCGCCCGGCTGGCCGCCAAGTCGCGCCGGCAGGTCGCGCGGGCAGGCACCGGCCCGGTGCATCCGGTCAATCCGTGCCTGGGCCTGTTCTGCGGCCTGCTGGGCGCAATGGTCGGGCATTGTCTCCAGCGTCAGCGGCACCCAGGGCGACAGCCAGCATTCCAGCCCCTGCGCGCTGGCCTGAAGCGCACGGTCGCCATACAGCAGGGAAATGCGCTGCTGTCCTGTCAGCGCCGACAGCCAGCTCAAAAAACCGGCCACCGTCGCAGCGCCGCGCGCCGGCAGCGCAAGGGGTATGCGCGCCAGTTGCCGAAATGGCCCTGGCGCGGGCTGTGGCGCACCTGTTTTGTGCGGATAAGGCAGTTCCACGGGCGCCAAGGTGCTCAAAATCTGCTGCCAGAAGCGCTCGCCCTGGCCGACTTCAGGAGCGCGGGCGGCCAGCTGCGCGCGCGTCACGCTGTCGAGCACGGGCAGCACCATGCCCGCCAGCAAGCCATGGCTGGGCGCCGTTCCCCAGGGCGCGGTCAAGCCGTCCAGCACGATGTCGCCGTGCGCGGTGGACACCCGCACGCTGTCTGCATCGGCCTGCAGCACCGTGCCGGGCGCCGCGCCGGAGGATTCGGCCTTGCACAGGGCGCGCGCTGTATGCACCAGCAGCATTTTGTCGCCCAGGTAGAGCTTGGCGCGGGCCACCGGGTTGGGGCAATCGGGGTAAGGTCCAAAGTCGAGTGCGCCGACGAGCGCCGCCAGTTCGCCGGCCGGGCGCGAAAAGTCGAGCGTTCCCAGTGTGGGCGGACGCTGCTGGCGGTCAACACAGGGGCCGGCCGGCAGCGCTTGGCTCAACACCAGGTCGTTGCGGCCAATGGCTTCGGCCAGCGCTTCAAAGCTCTGCAGGCCCGCTTCGTAGCAGCGCGCCTGCAGGCCCAGCGTCGTCTCGCCCGGCGGAATGTCAAAGTGCGCCTGGCGCACGATGCGGCCTTCGCCCAGAGGCGTCATTTCGTGCCAGGTAACGCCATGCGACGTTTCCTGCGCCATCAGCGCCCATGCCGGCGCATGCCAGCCCGCGTAACGCGGCAGCGGTGCGTCGTGAAACGTGATGGCCAGCGCTTGCGCACGCGCCATCAGCTCGCGCGGCACGCCGCACGGCTTGCCCAGGCAAAAAAGGTAATCGAACGCCTGCCCGGACGGCTGCACCAGCGACGCCTCATCGTCAAACACCGCAACTCCCCGGGTGTGCGCCCACTGGACGATAGCCGGCTCGGTGCTGACGACGGCGCGCACGGCATGGCCTGCGTTGAGCCAGGCTTCGGCGCAGTGAATCAGCAGGCTTTCGTTGCCTGCAAACAGGGCGCTGGCCAGGTTTCTTTTCATGTTCATTTCTTTCATGCGCCTAGGGATGTGGCAGCTTGCATGCGTGATAGGGGGCTGGGTGGCGCGCAAGGCCGGTGCCACGGGTGCGGATTTCGGGGGCTGCCGTCCTGCCTCGCAAGGACCGGCTCAAAGAGGGACTGAAAGACCGGCGTGTGGTAGCACAGGCGCAACGCACTGCGCGCTGCAATGGCCGGGCTTGGCGTCACGGCCAGCATGATCATGCAGTCGGGCGGCCCCTGCAGCGCCTTGGCCCATGCAAGCCCGCTGCGTGCAGCGTGCCTGCCAGCGCCCCCCTGCGATGTCGAGACCTCAAACCAGCCCTGGGGCGTGGGCTGGCAATGCAGCGCGGGGTTGTCAAACGACAGCCCGCTTTCCCGGGACTTCCAGTACGCCTCCAGCAGCGTCCAGTAAAAGAAAAACTGCCGCGTGCTGTCGCTGCCCAGTGCCGCCCGCCGCTGCTGCGCATCAGGCAGCGCTACCAGGCCGCGCAGCAGCGCCATGTCGGCGCTGTTGTGTTCAATGAATTCGGCATCAATGCCGACCGGGCCGATGCGCGTGACGGCGCACACCACCAGCGTGCGACTGCGGGCGTGGCTGAAGTGAATGGCCCGGTCTGCGGGCGCAGTGAGAATGGGCTTGCCGCCAGTTTCGCTGGAAAAGGCAAGGCTGGCAGGCGTCATGCCCAGTTCAGTAGCCACGGCCAGACGCCGCAAGGCATGCGCCAGGATGTAGGCGCGGCGGTCGTCGTCGCGCCGAAATTTTGCTGCACAAAGGCGCTCCGCGGCATCAAGCCATGCGGTCAGCTGAGGCCATTGAGCCAGCTCGACATCCTTGGGGCGCGCAGTCCAGATATGTAGCTTGCTGGCTTGATCCATGCGCAAAGTTCCCTCCCAATTGGCAATTTATTGTAGGGAGGCTACATTGCGTTTACAACCCGTTCACAAAGTGGTGAGTCCCGGGCCGGTCGTCTCCGTAGGCTATTTGTTGCGTCAAAGCAGGCGGTTTTTAAAACCATGATTAAAAATAAAAATATGCCTTCAGCGCACGTTTTTATTGTCTTTATAGCTATAAAAATCAGAGCAAGTAATGGAATTTTCTGCAAATGCCGAGCGCTGGCAGGCCGTCGCCGCAATGGGTAACCCCTGGCGCAGGATGCCGGTTTGTGCTTTTTCCAAAACCGGCGGTTTCAAGGCGGTGAGCGGTGGTTTTGGCGGGTCAGGCAGGCGGCAGAAATTTATTTATTTTCTTGTCTTTATTACCAAAATTAACTTCATGGATGAGCAACAGGCGGGTATCAAACCCGTCCGCAGGCCGGCTTTAGCATTGCCATTGGCGTTTCAGTGCGCCGCCTTCAGCGCGCGCCGGTACTGCACCGCCTCGGCCACATGCGTGACCTGCACCGTCTTGGCGCCGGCCAGGTCGGCAATGGTGCGCGCCACCTTCAGGCAGCGGTGAATGCCCCGGCCTGACCAGCCCAGCCGCGTCGCCGCCACATGGAGGAACTTGGCCGCTGCCGGGTCCATCTGGCATTGCGCATCAATGGCCTGGCCTTCGAGCGCCTGGTTGCTGCTGCCTTGCCGGGTCATCGAGCGCTCCCTGGCCTGCACCACCCGGCTGCGCACGGCCCCGGTGGATTCGCCCGGCGGTGCGTCCACCAGTTCATCGGCGGCCAAGCTGCCGACTTCCACATGCAGGTCGATGCGGTCGAGCAGCGGGCCGCTGAGCTTTCCCTGGTAGCGAGACACCACATCGGGCGAACAGCGGCAGGCGCGCAGGCTGGAGCCCAGGTAGCCGCAGGGGCAGGGGTTCATAGCGGCAATCAGCTGGAAGCGCGCCGGAAATTCCGCGCGCTGTGCAGCGCGCGAAATCGTGATGTGGCCGGACTCCAGCGGTTCGCGCAGCGCTTCCAGCGCGGCGCGTGGAAACTCTGGAAGCTCATCGAGAAACAGCACGCCCCGGTGCGCCAGTGAAATCTCGCCCGGGCGCGGCGGCGATCCGCCGCCCACCAGCGCTACCGCGCTGGCCGTGTGGTGCGGCGCGCAGGTGGGCCGCACGGCCCAGTGGTCCAGCGTGAAGCGCCCGCCCAGCGAGGCGACGGCAGCAGTTTCCAGCGCTTCCTCGGTCGTCATGGCTGGCAGCAGGCCGGCAAAGCGCTGCGCCAGCATCGACTTGCCGGACCCCGGCGCGCCGACCATCAAAATGCTGTGCCCGCCGGCCGCTGCAATTTCCAGTGCGCGCCGGGCAGCAGCCTGGCCCTTGACATCGGCCAGGTCCGGATAGGCGGGTTGCCGCGACGGAGCGGCGGACGCCACGCGCATCCAGCCGTCCTTGGCTTCGGGAATGGCATCGCCCGGCAAAAACTGCCGCACCACGTCAAGCAGATGCTGCGCGCGGTAGACCTCGGCCTGCGGCACCAGCGCGGCCTCCTGCGCGCTGCCTTCGGGCAGCACCATGCGGGGCAAGGGTTGCGGCGTGCCCTGCGCCGGCCGGGCAATCGCCAGGCTCATGGCCAGGGAACCCCGTACCGGCCGCAGGTCGCCTCCCAGCGACAGCTCGCCGGCAAACTCATAGCCCGCCAGCTTGCGCGCATCAATCTGCCCGCTGGCCGCCAGGATGCCGAGTGCGATCGGCAGGTCGAAGCGGCCCGAATCCTTGGGCAGATCGGCCGGCGCCAGGTTCACCGTGATGCGCTTGTTGGCCGGAAACTCCAGCCCGGCATTCTGGATGGCCGAGCGCACCCGCTCGCGTGCTTCCTTGACCTCGGTGTCGGCCAGTCCAACCAGCGTGAAACTCGGCAGGCCGTTGGCCAGATGCACTTCAACGCACACCGGGTGTGCCTGCAGGCCCAGCAAGGCACGGCTATGCACTAAAGACAGGCTCATGGGGTGGCTTCCTTATCAATGCATCAATGTTGTGCACTGCGCGTGCATCAAAACGGTGCGTAACAGCTTGTAAACCACTAGCGTAACCCGGCAGCCGACGAAATCAGCCAGGCGCTTTCAGGGGAGGCAAAAAAAACTGGCACGGTCCCTGCTAAAGAAGTTCCGCCAACGTTAAAAATTTTTCGGGGATTCCATGAAACCAATCTTCGTCGCCCTTGTTGATAGCGGCCGCTTTCGCACCAAGAACACGCTGGACGTGATGCCTACAACAACCCTGTAATGCGCCGGCAGCGCCATCGGATTGCTGCCTCGTCATTCATCCTGGAGGAAAACTGAAATGAAACTCGTCACTGCCATCATCAAACCGTTCAAGCTGGACGAGGTGCGCGAAGCCCTCTCCGGCATGGGCGTGCAGGGCATCACCGTGACCGAAGTCAAGGGCTTCGGACGTCAGAAGGGTCACACCGAGTTGTACCGGGGCGCCGAGTACGTCGTCGATTTCCTGCCCAAGGTCAAGATCGAAGCGGCTGTGTCCGATGACCTGGTGGAACGCGTGATTGAAGCCATCGAGACCTCGGCGCGCACCGGCAAGATCGGCGACGGCAAGGTTTTTGTGTACGACCTGGAGCAGGTCGTTCGCATCCGCACCGGTGAAACCGGCAAGGAAGCCCTCTGACATCACCCCCCTGAAAAAAACGAGAACCATTGCCATGAAAAAACTGATTGCTTCCCTGCTGCTCGGATTGAGCTTGCTCGGCACGGGCGCTTTTGCGCTGGCGCAGACCCCGGCAGAAGCGCCTGCTGCATCTGCTGCTGAAGCCAAGCCCGATGTTGCTGCCACACCCGCCGCACCCGCCGCCACGGCTGCACCTGCCGCCGCAGTAACGGCTCCGGCCGCCGAGGCTGCTGCCGCGCCGGCCCCGGTTCCGAACAAGGGCGACACGTCCTGGATGCTGGTTTCGACCATCCTGGTGATCCTGATGGTCGTGCCCGGCCTGGCGCTGTTCTACGGCGGCTTGGTGCGCAGCAAGAACATGCTGTCGGTGCTGATGCAGATCATGGTGACGTTCTCGCTGATCGTCGTGCTCTGGTTCATCTACGGCTACAGCCTGGCCTTCACCGAGGGCAGCGCCTTTATCGGCGGCTTTGACCGGTTGTTCATGAAGGGCATCTGGGACAACGCCGCCGGCACCTTTGCCAACGCGGCCACGTTCAGCAAGGGCGTCGTGATTCCGGAAATCGTGTTTGCCGCCTTCCAGGCCACCTTTGCCGGCATCACCTGCTGCCTGATCGTCGGCGCCTTTGCCGAGCGCATCAAGTTTTCCGCCGTGCTGCTGTTCATGGTGATCTGGTTCACCTTCAGCTATGCGCCCATGGCCCACATGGTCTGGTTCTGGATGGGCCCTGACGCCTACACCGGCAAGGAAGTGGTCGATGCGATGAACGGCAAGGCCGGCTACATCTGGCAGTCGGGCGCGCTGGACTTTGCCGGCGGCACCGTGGTCCACATCAATGCGGCCGTCGCCGGTCTGGTCGGCGCCTTCATGGTCGGCAAGCGCATCGGCTACGGCAAGGAAGCCATGGCGCCGCACAGCCTGACGCTGACCATGGTGGGTGCTTCCCTGCTGTGGGTGGGCTGGTTCGGTTTCAACGCCGGCTCTGCACTGGAAGCCAACGGCTTTGCCGCCCTGGCCTTCATCAACACCCTGGGTGCCACGGCTGCCGCCGTGCTGGCCTGGTGCCTCGGTGAAGCGCTGATGCGCGGCAAGGCTTCCATGCTGGGCGCTGCGTCCGGCGCCGTGGCGGGCCTGGTGGCCATCACCCCTGCAGCTGGCAACGTCGGCATCGGCGGCGGCCTGGTGATTGGTTTCATTGCCGGCTTTGCCTGCCTCTGGGGCGTGCATGGCCTGAAGAAGCTGCTGGGTGCCGACGATTCGCTGGACGTGTTTGGCGTGCATGGCGTGGGCGGTATCGTCGGCGCGCTGCTGACCGGCGTGTTCAACTCGCCGGCCCTGGGCGGCCCCGGCTTTGTCGCCGACTGGGTGACGGCTACCGGCATCACTGCCGCCGACTACTCGATCGTCTCGCAGGTCTGGATCCAGGCCAAGGCGGTGCTGATCACGGTGGTGTGGTCGGGCGTCGTGTCCTTCATTGCCTACAAGATCGTTGACCTGACCATCGGCCTGCGCGTCAGCGAAGAAGACGAGCGCGAAGGCCTGGACATCACGTCGCACGGCGAAACCGCCTACAACCGCTAAGGACTGCCCAACAAGCTGACAGAAGTCTCCGAGGGAAGTTCAGCCCGCAGGCAGCAATGCCAGCGGGCTGTTTTTTTTGCCGCTACAGTCGCAGGCGCGAAGGACCCCTTCGCTGAACCGCACCGCCGCAAGGAGAAACGCATGCCCTGGCAAATCGCCATTTCACAGCCCAGCGAACTGGGCGAATCGCCGTTCTGGCACCCGGAGGAGCAGCGACTGTACTGGGTGGACATTCCTGCCCGACAGGTCTGCCGGTCAACGCTGCCCGGTGGCGCCGTCGAACGCTGGACACTGCCGTCCGAGCCCGGTTGCATCGCGCCGGCCCGCAGCAGTGGCCAGACTACGGGCCTGGTCATCGCCCTGCGCGACGGCATCTACCGCGCCCGGCACTGGGGCGGTGAACTGGCACTGCTCGCGCCTGCGCTGCACGACCCGGCCACCACGCGCTTCAACGACGGCAAGGCCGATCCGCTGGGCCGCTTCTGGGCCGGCACCATTTACGAACCGCGCGACGCCGCCCGCGCGCAGCTTTTTTGCCTGGACGTTCGCGCAGGCCGCACGCCCATCCTTGACGTCAAGGCGGCCGATGCCACCACGGCCAACGGCCTGGCCTGGTCGCCCGACGCGGCCACGCTGTACTGGACCGATACGCCGCGCCATGCGGTCCGCGCCTGGGACTGGGATGCCGCTGGCAACATCCTGAGCCACGAGCGGGTGTTCCGGCAATGGCCCGCCAAGCCCGCCGGCTGGCAGCCCGGCATGCCGGGTATGCAGGGTTATGGCGGCCGGCCCGACGGCGCGGCGGTCGATGTGCAAGGCAACTATTACGTCGCCATGTATGAAGGCGGGCGGCTGCTCAAGCTGTCGCCAGCGGGCGAGGTGCTGGCCGAGTTCGCCGTGCCTGCGCAATGCCCCACCATGCCCTGCTTTGGCGGCGCCGACCTCCAAACGCTCTACCTCACGACCGCGCGGCAGAACCGCCCGGCCGGCGAACTGCGGGACTGGCCTGCTTCGGGCTGCGTGCTGTCGATGCCGGTCGAGGTTCCGGGGCTGCCGGTGAATTTCTTCAGGGATTGAAAAACCCTCCGCCGTTTATTAAAAAAGGTGTTTGCGCATGACAGCCTTGCATGCGCAGCTACTTTATTGATAGCATGCCTGGGCGTTTGCGCGGCGCTGAATGGGGTTTGCAGGCGACTGCCCCCGGCCCGCAAAAAAACCGAACACACCGCATTCAAAAAATTCAAACACCCTGAGTGCGTTGCACGCGTACCATTCCGGCCATGAATGCAGACACCGACATGACAACTTTGATGGCCGCACGCATTCGCGAGGCGGCGCAAGCAGGAACGCCCTTGCGCATCCGCGGCGGCGGCAGCAAGGATTTTTACGGCCAGGCCCTGAACGGCGATGTGCTGGACATGGCCGCGTTTTCCGGCGTCGTCAGCTACGAGCCCAGCGAACTGGTCGTGACCGTGCGCGCCGGAACCCCGCTGGCCGATCTGGAAGCGCTGCTGGCTGAGCAAGGCCAGTGCCTGCCCTTCGAGCCGCCGCATTTCGGTCCCAACGCCACGGTCGGCGGCATGGTCGCCAGCGGCCTCAATGGACCGGCGCGCGCCAGCAGCGGCGCCGTGCGCGACTACCTGCTGGGCGTGGTGCTGCTCAACGGCAAGGGCGAATGCCTGACCTTCGGCGGCCAGGTCATGAAAAACGTCGCCGGCTACGATGTCTCGCGGCTGATGGCCGGCGCGCTCGGCACGCTGGGCGTGCTGCTGGAAGTGTCGCTCAAGGTGCTGCCCATGGCGCCCGCAGAAGCCACCTTGAAGTGCAGCCTGCCGCAGCAAAAAGCGCTGGATTTGCTCAATCGCTGGGGGGGCCAGCCTCTGCCGCTGAACGCCAGCTGCTGGGTCCATGACGACAGCGCCAGCCCCGGTCAGGATGTCCTGTTTGTGCGGCTGCGCGGCGCGGTGGCTGCTGTCAAGGCCGCATGCCCCCGCATGATGGCCGATGTGCAGGCGGCGGGCGGCCAGGCGATGCTCATCGACAACGACCAGGCCAGCGCCGACTGGAATGCCTGCCGCGAGCAAACCCTGCCGTTTTTTGCGCAGCCGCCTTCGCCTGACGCCTGCCTGTGGCGGCTGAGCGTGCCGCAAACCACGGCTGCCATGGACTTGCCCTTTGCCCCGCTGATCGAGTGGCATGGCGGCCTGCGCTGGCTCTGGGCGCCGGCTTCGGCCGCCACACAATTGCGCCAGCTGACGGGCCAGGCCGGCGGCCATGCTACGTTGTTCCGGCGCGCCGACCACACGCCGGTGGATCTGCCGGTCTTCACGCCGCTGTCGCAGGTGCAGTCCCGCATCCAGCGCGAACTCAAAAAGCAGTTTGACCCGACCTCCATTTTTAACGCGGGCCGCATGTTTGCGGACCGGTGACATCCACCGGAAACTTTGAAGCACCATGCAAACCAAACTCGCCCCCGAATTCCAGAACACGCCTGACGGCCTGCAGGCCGAAGCCATCCTGCGCAAATGCGTGCATTGCGGTTTTTGCACTGCCACCTGCCCGACCTACCAACTGCTCGGCGACGAGCTGGACGGGCCGCGCGGCCGCATCTACCTGATCAAGCAGGTGCTCGAAGGCGAAATGCCGACGCGCAAGACCCAGCTTCACCTGGACCGCTGCCTGACCTGCCGCAACTGCGAAACCACCTGCCCCAGCGGTGTCCAGTACGGTCATCTGGTCGATATTGGCCGCAAGCTGGTCGATGAGCGGGTACCGCGCCCGGCCGGCGAACGCACCGTGCGCTGGGCGCTCAAGGAAGGCCTGCCGTCGCCACTGTTTGCGCCTGCCATGAAGATCGGCCAGGCGGTGCGCGGTCTGCTGCCTGATTCGCTCAAGAACAAGGTGCCCGCCAAACAGGCGGCCGGCGCCTGGCCTACGCGCACGCATGCCCGGAAAATGCTCATGCTGGCGGGCTGTGTGCAGCCCGCGATGATGCCCAACATCAATTCGGCCACGGCCCGCGTGCTCGACGCCGCCGGCATCCAGACCGTCGTGGCGGCCAAAGCCGGCTGCTGCGGCGCGGTGAAATTCCACCTCAACGACCAGGACGGCGGCAAGGCCGAGATGCGCCGCAACATCGACGCCTGGTGGCCTTATGTGGAGCAGGGGATTGAAGCGCTGGTCATGAACGCCTCGGGCTGCGGTGTCACGGTCAAGGAATACGGCTATATCCTGAAGGACGATCAGGCGTATGCCGAGAAAGCCGCCCGCATCAGCGCACTGACCCGCGATTTGAGCGAGTTGCTGCCCATCATCACCGAAGCCCTGCAGTCGGCTCGTCCTGAACTGACCGAAGCTGTGGCCAAAAATTCACCCCGACTGGCTTTTCATCCGCCTTGTACCCTGCAGCATGGCCAGCAGTTGCGCGGCGGTGTCGAGCAGTATCTGGGACGGCTGGGCTTTGACATCAAGGTGTCGAACAATGAGGCAAACCTGTGCTGCGGCTCGGCCGGCACTTATTCGGTGCTCCAGCCAGAGATCGCCTACCAGCTGCGCGACCGCAAGCTGGCCAATCTGGGCGAGATCGCGCCCGAAGTGATTGTCTCGGCCAATATCGGCTGCATCACGCACCTGCAAAGCGGCACGGCCACGCCAGTGCGGCACTGGATCGAAGTACTGGATGATGCGCTATTGAATTCATAGCGTGCAGCTTTAGAATAGTGGGCTTGCAGTGGGTGTTGTTAAAATAAAAACGACGTGACCACACAGCGCAACTTTCATGGGTAAAAAGAAATCTCGTGAATATTTCCGAGGCATTGGTGTGTCAGACCGGCGCTGGCACGTTCTTGCCGCCTGTCACTGCCGGGTCCGCAAGCCGTGAGCCATATCAGCAGTTTGTGGAAAGGCCTGATAGGGCTGACCACCAAGCGCCGAACCCGCCGGGCCAACCGGCAGTTGGGCGGACTGCTGGCCTGGGTTGCGGGTGCCGTCAATGCCGGAGGCTTTCTGGCGGTGGGGCGCTACACCTCGCACATGACGGGCATCGTGTCTTCCGTTGCCGACAACATTGCGCTTGGCAACTTCACCCTGATCATCGCCGGCCTGGTGTACGTCGGCTCTTTTGTGGCAGGGGCCATCACCACGACAGTGCTGATCAATTGGGCAAGGCGTCGCAGGCTGCACGCCGAATTTGCCTTGTCCCTGATGCTGGAGGCGCTGCTTTTGCTGCTGTTCGGTTTGCTCGGAGCCAACCTCAATATGCTGGTGGAGGTCTTTGTTCCCACGACGGTGCTGCTGCTTTGTTTCATCATGGGTCTGCAAAACGCCATCATCACCAAGATTTCTTCTGCTGAAATCCGCACCACCCACGTCACCGGCCTTCTGACGGACCTGAGTATCGAGATCGGACGGCTGTTGTACTGGAACGGGGTGTCGGAGGCCAACGTGCAGTTTTTTGTCAGGGCTGATCGCGACAAGCTGCGCATCCACTCGACAATTTTGCTGCTTTTCTTTGGGGGGGGCCTGATGGGCGCGTTTGCCTTCAAGACCATCGGTTTCTTTTCCACCGTGCCGATTGCACTGGTGTTGATGGCCGTTGCCGCACCGCCCCTGTACCAGGATTTACTCTCCTACCGAACCTGGCTGCGCGGGCAATCCACCTGACGCCAGTTCGTCAGCCACTCTTGCACGAAAGGCTGAAGGCCGATGATCACCATTCTTGAAGCAAAGCGGGCCGGCCTGTTCGGCAAAGGAAAGATCGTTCCCAACGTGGTTGCCGGGGTGATCGTCGGGGTGGTGGCGCTGCCTCTGGCCATGGCCTTCGCGATTGCCTCGGGCGCCCGGCCCGAACAGGGCATCTACACCGCCATCATCGGCGGCTTCATGGTGTCGGTGCTGGGTGGCAGCCGGGTGCAGATCGCCGGCCCCACGGGCGCCTTCATTGCAATTCTGGCGGGGGTCACGCTCAAGTATGGTTTTGAAGGCCTGCAACTGGCCACGCTCATGGCCGGGCTGATCCTGCTCGTCATGGGGCTGACACGCATGGGCGGGGTGATCAAGTTCATTCCCGATCCGGTCATTGTGGGCTTCACTGCCGGCATCGGCGTCATCATCTGGGTTGGGCAATGGCGCGATTTTCTGGGGCTGCCCAAGGTGGAGGGAGAGCACTTCCACCAGAAGTTGCTGCACCTGGTCGAAGTGCTGCCGCAACTGCACTTTCCCACAACGGGCATGGCGTTGATGAGCCTGCTGCTGGTGCTGTTTTCCACGCGTATCCGTGGGCTCAAGCGGGTGCCAGGGCCGCTCGTGGCCTTGATCGTGGCAACCGGTTTGCAGGCGTTCTTCCACGTTGACGGCATTGCCACCATCGGCAGTGCCTTTGGCGGTATTCCCACGGGCCTGCCGCATTTTTCCTTTCCCAGCGTGACGCTGGCACAGGTCATCTCACTGATTGGGCCGGCCTTCACGATAGCGATGCTGGGCGCCATCGAATCGCTGCTGTCCGCCGTCGTCGCCGATGGCATGACGGCGACCAAACACGACTCCAACCAGGAGCTCATCGGGCAAGGGCTGGCCAACGTGGTGGCGCCATTTTTTGGCGGTTTTGCCGCCACCGGCGCCATTGCGCGCACGGCCACCAACATCCGCAATGGCGGCACCAGCCCCCTGGCCGGCATCACCCACACGGTGACGCTGGTGCTGATCGTCCTGTTCCTGGCGCCCTACGCGGCATATATTCCGCTCGCCTGTCTGGCCGCCATCTTGTTTGTCGTGGCCTACAACATGAGTGAACTCAAGCATTTCAGCCATATCGTTCGGCGCGCGCCACGGGCTGACGTGGCGATTTTGCTGATCACGTTTTTGCTCACGGTCTTTGCCGACCTGGTGGTGGCGGTCAATATCGGCGTCATTCTGGCCATTCTCCAGTTCCTGCGCAGAATGGCTGAAACCGTTGATGTGCAGGTCGTTGACAGCAAGGAGCTCAAGACAGAACTGGCTGCGGCAGGGTTGCAGGAAATTCCGCCTGGCGTGTCGATTTACGAGATTGACGGGCCTTTTTTCTTCGGTGCCGTGGAAAAGTTCGAGCATGTGCTGATGGAAATCCATGCGGACCCGAAGGTCGTGATCCTGCGGTTTCGCCGGGTGCCGTTCATGGACATCACCGGTATCCAGACGCTGGACGAAGTGATCGTCAAGCTGCGAAAACGCGGCGTGCGCACCCTGTTGTGCGAGGCTAATGAGCGGGTGCGCGCCAAACTATGGAAGGCCGGCGTCCTTGATCTTTTGGGTCAGCAGGATTTTCATGACCAGTTTGCGACGGCCCTGACCAGCGCCGTGGCGGGCCTGGCCGCGACTGCCGGCGGGACGGTCGACGCAAACCCTGCGGCTTGACGCGCGCCAGTGGTTCATTTTGCTATTAAATATATAGCTTGTTACGCTCGTCAGTAAAGCGTTAAAGCTGTTTTTGATCAATAAAACAGGCCGCTCATGCGGCTTTGGTGTAGTGGGCCCTGTCAGCAGGTTTTCCCACGCGCCAGGACGCTGCCCTGGTGTTCAGGGATTGGCCTGAAGTCAGGCGGCAAGCGCCGCTTCGATGTCCTTGGCCAGATCGGTCGGCTTGTCCAGCGGTGCGTAGCGCTTGATGACCTTGCCGTCCCTGCCGACCAGAAACTTGGTGAAGTTCCATTTGATGGCCTTGCTGCCCAGCAGGCCGGGTGCTTCGCCGCAGAGCCACTGGTACAGCGGATGGGCGGCCGGGCCGTTGACATCGACCTTGGACATCATCGGAAACGTCACGCCGTAGTTGACCTGGCAGAAGCTGGCAATGTCGCTGTCCTGGCCCGGGTCCTGCGCGCCGAACTGGTTGCACGGGAACCCCAGCACCACCAGTCCTTTTGCGGCATAGGCCTTGTGCAGTTCTTCCAGCCCGCCAAACTGCGGCGTGAAACCGCACTGGCTGGCGGTGTTGACGATCAGCATGACTTGACCCCTGAATTCGGACAGGGCCATGTCCTGGCCGTCGATCTGGCGGGCTTCGAAGTCGTACACCGTTTTGGCGTCTGTGCGCATGAAAAAACTCCTGTCAGGCATGGTGGGGAAAAGCGTATCAAGGTAATTTTGCCCCCGTTTGCACTTCTTCGGCGGCCGGTGCCAGGGCTGCCAGCACCGACGCCAGGACAATCAGGCTGCCGCCCAGCAGGATGCGCGGGGTGAACTGGGCGGCGTCCATCATGGCGGCCGACAGGCTGGCAAACAGGATTTCGGTCAACATCACCACGGCGGTCGTTCCGGCCGCCAGCCGCGCCGCGCCATATTGCAGCGCGGTGTTGCCGACCATGAAGGCCAGGCTCAGCCCCAGCAACACCGGAATGCCGGCTGTCTGCAGCGCCGGGCCGGGCACGAGCTGCCAGGACATGCCCGCCAGCGCTGCTGCCGTCGCCATCAGGCCGCTGCCGCCAAACATCGCCAGCATGCGCGAAGCACCGGGCGTGTGGCCGTATTTGCGCAGCAGGGCATTGGTGACGGCAAAGCTGAAGCCGCCGGCAATCGCCAGCCAGTCGGCGGCGCCCTGCGGCACGGGCCAGGACGCATCGGGCGTCTTCAGGACGATCAGCACGCCCGCCATGGCCAGCCCCAGGCGGGCCAGCGATGCTGGCGTGGGTTTTTCACCCAGCAGCAGCCAGGCCACCAGCACCGACCAGGCCGGCATCAGGTAAAACAGCAGCACCACCCGCACCACGTCGCCCACGGTCACCGCCCAGTTGAAGCTGACGTTGGTCAGGCCTGCCCCAACGGCCAGAAACCACAGCTGCGGACAGGCCACGAAGCCGCGCCAGGCCTTGAACCGCACGGTCAGCAGGCTGGCCGCAATCATCAGGTACATCAGCGCCGTGGCCCACAGGGGATGCAGGCCGTAAGCCTGCAGCTGGCGAAACGGCCACCAGGAAACGCCCCAGACCAGCGCATTGAGCACCAGCGCGCCAACCGCCAGCGCCGCAGTCTGCCCGGTGGCAGTGCGTGTCACGCTCGCGCCCGCCATCAGTGCGTTTTGTCGCTGCGGGCAATGCTGAGCAAGTGGTCCAGCTGCACCTTGTGGTGCACGGTGTTGCTGTTGTGCCAGCGCTGGATCAGCCACATGAAGCCGGCCACCACCACGCCAAAGCCGGTGATCGCGCCAAAGGCTGACAGCCCCAGGCCGGTGGACAGGCTGTAGCCCGCGCCCAGGCTCAGGATGCAGGCCTGTTCGTTGAAGTTCTGCACGGCAATCGAGCGGCCCGCGCCCATCAGGTTGTGGCCCCGGTGCTGAAGCAGCGCATTCATCGGCACCACCAGAAAGCCGCCCAGTCCGCCCAGCAGGATCAGGAAGGGCGCGGCCACCCAGACGTTGGTGATGAAGTTCATCAAAATCACCAGCACGCCCATGGCAATGCCCAGTGGCATGACCCTGGTGGCATGCTCCAGCCGCATGCGCATAGACGCCAGGATGGCGCCGACGGCCGTGCCGATCGCCACCACGCCCACCAGCGACGAAGCCTGCGTGGTGCTGTAGCCCAGTGCCGCCGCGCTCCAGGCCAGCACGATGTAGCGCAGGTTGCCCGACACGCCCCAGAACAGCGTCGTGGTGGCCAGCGAAATCTGGCCCAGCTTGTCGCGCCACAGCGCCGAGTTGCAGCTCCAGAAATCGGGCAGCAGCTCGAACTTGTTTTTCGGCATGGGGCGCATCTCAACGCCGGTGTCAGGAATGCGCAGGTTGAACCAGGCGGCTATTGCGTACAGCACGATCAGCAGCGAAATGGCCGCTTCGGGGGCGGTGTCGATGCCGGTGTCGATGAACGGAATGTCAAAGGCGAGCAGGTGGCTGGAAATCGCATGGCCGACCAGCTGTCCGCCCAGCAGCACGCCCAGGATGATCGACGAGATCGTCAGGCCTTCAATCCAGCCGTTGGCCTTGACCAGTTGCGACGCCGGCAGCAGTTCGGTCAGGATGCCGTACTTGGCCGGCGAATAGGCGGCGGCACCCAGGCCGACGATGGCATAGGACAGCAGCGGATGCGAGCCGAACAGCATCATCAGGCAGCCGACGACCTTGATGGCGTTGCTGACAAACATGACGTTGCCCTTGGGCCGGGCATCCGCATAGGCGCCAACGAAAGGCGCCAAAATGACGTAAAAAAGCGCAAACATCGGCACCAGCGCGGCCGGTTGCCATTTGGGCGCCCCATTGGTCTTGAGCAGTTCGACGGCCGCTACAAAGAGCGCGTTGTCAGCCAGCGAACTGAAAAACTGGGCTGCCATGATGGTGTAAAAACCGCGCTTCATTGAACTGTATTGATCACCGCAGAAAAATGCACCAGTGGGTCCGGTGTCTCAAGATAGGGGGTGAATGTCTCCAAAATATCGCTGTTTATAGCATGGGGGCCAGATGTCAAAATGAAGGGTGGCCCGCCGTCCGGTGCCCGCTTCAATTGCACCTGTCCGGACCTGCCCGCCCTTTTTCGTTTATTCCTGTCCTTACCCACTTTCATTGCGCCATGCCACGTCCCATTCTTGCCACCGTTCACACCACCGCCCTGAGCCACAATCTGGCTCGGGTGCGCGCTGCCGCGCCGGATTCCCGCGTCTGGGCCGTCGTCAAGGCCAATGCCTATGGCCACGGCATCGAGCGTGTCTTTGACGCACTGCGCAGCGCCGACGGCTTTGCGCTGCTCGACCTGGCCGAGGCGCAGCGGTTGCGCGCGCTCGACTGGCGCGGCCCGATCCTGCTGCTCGAAGGCTGCTTTGAGGCGCGCGACCTGGAGCTGTGCTCGCGTTTGGGCCTGTGGCACACCGTCCACTGCAACGAGCAGATCGACCGGCTGGCCGCGCACAAGACGCAGCTGCCGCACCGCGTCTTCCTGAAGATGAACACCGGCATGAACCGCCTGGGTTTCACGCCCGAGCGCTTTCGGGCCGCGTGGATTCGCCTCAACGCCTTACCGCAGGTCGAGGAAATCTCGCTGATGCAGCATTTCCCCGATGCCGACGGTCCCCGGGGCATCAGCGCGCAACTGAAGGCCTTCGACGCCGTCACCCATGACCTGCCCGGCGAGCGCACGCTCAGCAACAGCGCGGCCATCCTGCGCCATGGTGCTGCGCTGGCCGGACGCTCCGACTGGGTCCGGCCCGGCATCGTTCTGTACGGCAGCGCGCCCGACGTTCCAGAGCACAGCGCCGCCCACTGGGACTTGCAGCCCACGATGACGCTGTCGTCCCGCATCATCGGGCTGCAGCAGCTGCAGGCCGGCGACACGGTCGGCTATGGTTCGAGCTTTACCGCCGAAGCGCCCATGCGTATCGGCGTGGTCGCCTGTGGTTACGCCGACGGCTATCCGCGCCACTGCCCGACCGGCACGCCGGTGCTGGTCCAGGGCGTTCGATGCCGCATGGTCGGCCGCGTCAGCATGGACATGATCACGGTGGACCTGACGCCGGTGCCCAGGGCCGGCGTGGGCAGCGAGGTCACGCTCTGGGGCGTGGCCTCCAGCGGCGCGGTGCTGCCCATCGACGAGGTGGCACGGGCCGCCGGCACGGTGGGTTATGAGCTGATGTGCGCCGTGGCGCCACGCGTGACCATGGTGGCTGATTGAAAAAGTGCGACGGTTGACCATTTCGTGCCCGCTGCCCATTGGCTGCGGCTGTCAGCGGGCCAGCGCGGCAGGACAAACGAGGCAACTCCACGGCGGCAAGCCCAGGCTGGGTTACGCTAGC
This sequence comes from Polaromonas sp., assembly GCF_010365105.1. Taxonomy (GTDB): domain Bacteria; phylum Pseudomonadota; class Gammaproteobacteria; order Burkholderiales; family Burkholderiaceae_C; genus Polaromonas. The sequence goes on from NZ_JAAFGZ010000002.1 coordinate 163,035, forward strand.
GCATGAACCGGAACGCCCTTCTTGACATGCTGCGCAGCCGCGTGCCGGACCTGCTGGCGATCTACGCCTTCGGCAGCCGCACGCAGGGTGTTGCAGGCCCGCAAAGCGACCTTGACCTGGCGGTGCTGGTGGCCGGATACGCCGAGCCGCTGGCCTTGTGGGCGCTGTCGGGCGACCTGGCCGATGTGGCCGGCTGCCCGGTCGATTTGCTCGACCTGCGCGCGGCCTCTACCGTAATGCAGCACCAGATCATCACCACCGGCCAGCGCTGGTGGGCCAGGGATGTGCAGGCTGGCCTGTACGAGGCGGCCATCCTGAGCGAAAAAACAGCGCTCGATACCGCCCGTGCCGGGCTGCTGGACGACATTGGCAAAAGTGGAAGCGTGTATGGCCGATGACGTGCTGATCAACAAGGCCGCCACCATTGAGCGCTGTGTGAAACGGGCACGCGAGGAATATCACCGCCACCCGGCCACTTTTGCCACCGATTTCACGCGCCAGGATGCGGCCATCCTGAACATCCAGCGCGCCTGCGAAGCGGCGCTGGACATGGGGCAGCACCTGATCCGGCGCGAAAGGATGGGCGTGCCGCAAAGCGCACGCGACGTGTTTGCGCTGCTGGCGCAGGGCGGCTGGATAGAAGCGGCGCTGGCCGATGGCCTTAAGCGCATGGTCGGTTTTCGCAATATTGCGTTGCATGATTACCAGGCCTTGCAGCTGCCAATCACGGTGGCCATCATCCAGAAACACCTGGACGAGTTTTTGCAGTACAGCCAGTGCGTGCTGCTGCGCGATGCGGCGCAATCGGGCGGGTGACGGTAAATTCTTGCGGTTGCGCTTTGGTTGCTGCGTATTTGATAGCGGATTTTGCCCGTGCAGCAAGCGTAAAAGCCCTGAAACGTCTCAATACAGCCCGCGCACCCGCGCTTTCAGCCGTGCCAGGCCCAGCAGCGCATCGGTGAACGGCGTGGCCACCCCGGTCAGCTGGCCCAGCTCCTTCACCACCGTCACCAGCGCATCGAGTTCCAGCGCCTTGCCGGACTCGACGTCCTGAAGCATCGAGGTCTTGAAGGCGCCGAGCTGGCGGGTGATCTGGTGCCGGTCTTCGGGCTGCTGTTCAATCGGAATGCCGATGCGCGCACCGATTTCCTTGGCTTCCAGCATCACCTGCGAGATGAAGCCGCGCACCAGCTCGTCATTCATGATCAGGTCGGTGGTGGCGCCGGTCAGCGCGCTGATCGGGTTGACGGTCATGTTGCCCCAGAGCTTGTACCAGATGTCTTTCTGGATCTGGTCGGAAACCGCCACCTTGAAGCCGGACTTTTCCAGTAGCGCGGCCAGCTGCTGCACACGTCCGGTCTTCTCGCCCGACGGCTCACCCAGGATGAGCTTGTTGCCGAAGTGGTGGCAGACCTGCCCCGGTTCATCGACCGAGCAGCTGGCGTGTACCACGCCCCCGACAATGCGCTGCACCGGCAAGGCGCCCGCCAGCGTGCCGTCCGGATCGACCGACGTCAGCCGCGTGCCAGCCAGCGCGCCGCCGAAGCCGTGCAGAAACCACCACGGCACACCGTTCATCGCCGTCAGCACCAGGGTCTGCGGGCCGAGCAGCGGCGCGATCTGGCGCGCCACCTCGGGCAGCGACGGCGCCTTGACCGCCAGCACCACCAGGTCCTGCACGCCAAAGTCAGCCGGCGTGTCGCTGGAGGCGACGGCCTGCGAAGTGACGTGGTTTCCCGCGCGCAGGCGCAGCCCGTGCAACTGCAGCGCGTCGAGCGTGGCGCCGCGCGCCACCATGCTGACGCTGCAACCGGCCTGCGCCAGCCCGCTGCCTACCCAGCCGCCAATGGCGCCGGCGCCGTAAATGCAAACTTTCATGGCTTTCATGGTGACGGTCTCCAGAAGTCAAAATTTAAGAGAAAAATGCCTTTTGCGCAAGATGCACCGGTACTGGCAGCTATTGATTAAATAGCAAATTAGTCCCGGCTCAGGCCGGTGGCAGGTGCGCCGCCAGGTTGTTGTGCTTGCCTTCATAAACTGGCGCGCCTTCGTAAACCTGCAGCGTCAGCCCGACGGCATGGGCGGCAAACACCGGCGCCAGGTGCGCTTTCACGCTGGCCAGCACCGCTTCGCCGGCGCGCTCGACCATCGCCGGGCTGCGGCCCGGCGTGATGAGCAGGTTCAGGTAGATGAAGGCCCGCTCGGGCTGGCCGTCGGCCACCGCAAAATGCGGCGCAGGCCAGGCCATCACGCGCGTGCCGGCCACTGGAAACAGCGGGGCACCGTCGTCGTGGCGCAGCGCCACCAGCGTGGCCGCCAGGGTGGTGCAGAGCAGGCCCATGTCGGCCGAAGCTTCAAGGTTGGCGGTGTATTCGATTGTCAGATGCGGCATGGAGAACTCCAGTTGAAAAATAGCCGTCGGCTGTGGCTGCTCAATAGGTCTGGCTGGCTGGTGCGACCGACACGCCGCTCTTGAAGCGTGCCGCCAGCGCGCTGGTGGTCTTGGCCAGCAGGTTGGTGTCCAGCCCCACGGCGACGAAGGTGGCGCCAAGTTCCAGGTAGCGGCGGGCCAGCGCCTCGTCGGGCGTCAAAATGCCCGCCGCCTTGCCGGCTTTGACGATGCGCGCAATCGCATCCACAATTGCTGTCTGCACCTCGGGGTGGCCGGGGTTGCCGACATGGCCCATCGACGCAGACAGGTCGGCCGGGCCGATGAACACGCCGTCCACGCCTTGCGTCGCGGCAATCGCATCGAGGTTGCGCAATGACAGCTCGGTTTCGGCCTGCACCAGCAGGCAGACCTGGGCATTGGCCTCATGCACATACGCCGGGTTTCGGCCCCAGAACGAAGCCCGTGCGCCGCCCATGCCGCGAATGCCTTGCGGTGGATAGCGCATGGCAAGCACCAGGTCGGCGGCCTGTTCGGGCGTGTCGACCATCGGCACCAGCAGCGTCTGCACGCCCAGGTCCAGGTATTGCTTGATCAGCGTGGTCCCTATGTGGCCGTGGCCGACCGGAATGCGCGCAATCGGGTGCGAGGCATACGGCGCAATCGCCTGCAACTGGCCCAGGATGCTGCGCAGGTCGTTGGGCGAATGCTCGCCGTCGATCAGCAGCCAGTCAAACCCGGCGCCGGCGCAGAGTTCTGCGCTGTACGGGTCCGCCAGGCCCAGCCACAGGCCGATTTGCGGCCGCTTGTCGGCCAGTGTTTGCTTGAAGGGATTGAGGGGGGTGGTCATGGGCGGTGTCCGTGTGTGGGTTGGAGGAACGAAGGCAGGCAGGCATGCTACAACGTGTCCGCGCTGCCGGCATCACTTTGCATCCTCGATGCCGACAAGGCCGAAGCCGTCAGCACCATGGCCTGGCAGGCGTCACCGCCTGGCCTGGTCGCGCGTTGCCGACAGGCACCGGGAAAGGCACCAGACGACGAAAAACAAGAAGGTGTAAAAGACGACAACCGACGCCATGAAAAGCTTTCAACGTGCATCGGCGCATCCAGCCCCCACGTCGGTCCGGCCTTCGCAAATCAACCAGAACCCGCCATGAAAAACCAGTCTTTTCGCCAACGTGCCGGTTTTGCCGTGCAAGGCATTGCGAGCGCATGGCGCGGCGAAGCGAGTTTTCGCCAGCAGGCGGCGCTGGCCGCCGGCGTGTTGCTGATCCTGCTGTGGCGCCGACCGGCCCTGGTGTGGTGGGCGTTGCTGCTGATGAACTGCGGCCTTGTGCTGGCGGCCGAGTTGTTCAACACCGCGCTGGAAAATGCGCTGGACCATCTTCATCCCGAACAGCATGCGGCGATACGGATTGCCAAGGACTGCGCGGCCGGCGCGGTGCTGGTGTTGAGCCTGACAGGATTGGGCGTGTTCATGGCCTTCCTGGCATCGACCTGGCCGGCGTAGACTGTCTGGCGACCAACTCTGAATGGTGACCGGGTTCACGTGCCCGAAACAACGCAGGAAAGCCGATGCTGCAGTATTTGATCCATCTGGTCGAGCGGCTTGGGCAATGGGGCTACCTCATCATCTTCCTGGGTGCGATGCTGGAATCGGCAGCGTTTCTGGGACTGGTCATTCCCGGCGAAAGCCTGGTGCTGGTGGCCGGTTTTTTGGCCGCGCAGGGCTCCCTGGACCTGGACCTGCTCATCATCGCCGTGGCGGTCGGCGCGTCCATCGGCGACAGCCTCGGCTATGAAATGGGCCGCCGGATGGGGCGCCCGGCCCTGGCGCGCTATGGCGGGCGTTTCGGCTTGAACGAGGCGCGCGTGCAAAGCGCGGACGATTTTTTTGCGCGCCACGGCAGCCAGGCGGTCTTCCTGGGCCGGTTCGTCGGCTTTGCCCGGGCGCTGGTGCCCTTTCTGGCCGGCGCCTCGCGCATGCCCTACCGGATTTTTTTGCCCTACAACGTGTTTGGCGCGGTGCTTTGGGCAGCGGCTGTCGCCTTGCTGGGTTACGTTCTGGGCGCCAGCTGGCAAACGGCCGAACGGTGGATCGGGCGGGCCAGCGCCATCGTCGGTGGCCTGTTGGTGGTTGCATTGCTGGTGGCCTGGCTGTGGCGTTGGGCGACCCGCCATGAAGCTGCCCTCACGCAGGCATGGCGCCGCTTTCTCCAGCGCCCGCGCGTCAGCGCCTGGCGCCAGCACTTCGCCCCGCAGATTTCTTTTGTCCGGGACCGGTTCTCACCCACCAGCTATCTGGGGTTGCAGCTGACGGCGGGGGCGGTGCTGTTGACAGGCGCAAGCTGGCTGTTCGGCGGAATTGCCGAGGACGTGGTGACCGGTGACCCGCTCACCGTCATCGACCTGCGGGTGGCGCAATGGTTCCATGCGCACTCCACCGCGCTGATGACCCAGGCAATGCTGGCGGCGACCAACATTCTCGGCCCCGTCGCGGTCGTGCTGGGGGTTGTGGTGGTGTGCGCCTGGCTGGCCTGGAAGCGAAACGGGTACTGGCTGCTGTGCGTCGGCCTGACGGTGCCGTCCGGCATGCTGCTGAACGTGGCCATGAAGCATGCATTTCACCGTGCCCGCCCCAGCTTTGACGACCCCTTGCTGCTGCTGGCCACCTACAGCTTTCCCAGTGGCCATGTGGCCGGCGCCACCCTGTTTTACGGTGTCATGGCGGCGATGGTGGTGGCCAGGACCGCGGCCTGGCACTGGCGCGTGACGGCAATCCTCGGGGCCTTCACGCTGGTGGCACTGGTGTCGCTGACCCGGGTGTACCTGGGCGTGCATTACCTGAGCGACGTGCTGGCCGCATTTGCCGAAGGCATTGCCTGGCTGACGCTGTGCCTCACCGGAATACACACTTACTGGGCGCATCGCCTTGCCGCCAAAAAATCCTGACGAGGCAGGGCAGGAACCGTGCAGGCATGCCCGGTTCCTGTCGATGACTTCAACGGCACCGACTGCCAGGCAGACCTGACCTGGGCGCGCGGTCAATACACTAGGTGCATGGCCAAAGAAAAAACGATTTACACCTGCACCGAATGCGGCGGCATCAGCCCCAAGTGGCTGGGAAAATGCCCGCACTGCAACGCCTGGAACACGCTGATCGAGTCGGTTGCCGAGAACCCCGGCGCCGTCAAGAACCGCTACAGCACGCAGCGCCAGGGGCTCGCCAAGGCGTCCGACGTCACCGCGCTGGCCGACATCGAGGCCACCGACATGAGCCGCACGCCGACCGGCCACGAGGAACTTGACCGCGTGCTGGGCGGCGGCATCGTCGAGGGCGGCGTGGTGCTGATCGGCGGCGATCCGGGCATTGGCAAATCGACGCTGCTGCTGCAGGCGCTCGATTCGCTGCAGCGCGCCGGTCTGAACACGCTGTATGTCACCGGCGAGGAAAGCGGCGCGCAGGTCGCGCTGCGCTCGCGCCGGCTGGGGCTGGACGGCTCGCAGGTGAAGGTCATGGCGGAAATCCAGCTCGACAAGATTCTGGCGACGCTGGAGGCCACGCAGCCGGCGGTTGCGGTGATTGACTCGATCCAGACGGTGTATTCGGACCTGCTGACGTCGGCGCCGGGCTCGGTGGCGCAGGTGCGCGAATGTGCGGCGCACCTGACGCGCGCGGCCAAATCCAGCGGCGTGTGCATCATCCTGGTTGGCCATGTCACCAAGGACGGCGCGCTGGCCGGGCCGCGCGTACTGGAGCACATGGTCGATACCGTGCTGTATTTCGAAGGTGACACGCATTCGAGCTTTCGCCTGGTGCGCGCCATCAAGAACCGCTTTGGCGCAGTCAACGAGATCGGCGTCTTTGCCATGACCGAAAAGGGCCTGAAGGGCGTGACGAACCCGAGCGCGATGTTCCTGAGCCAGCACAGCGAGCCGGTGCCCGGCAGTTGCGTGATGGTGACGCTGGAGGGAACGCGGCCGCTGCTGGTCGAGATCCAGGCGCTGGTCGATGACGGCGGCCCGAACCCGCGCCGCCTGAGCGTCGGCCTGGACCGCGACCGGCTGGCGATGCTGCTGGCCGTGCTGCACCGCCATGCCGGCGTCGCCTGCATGGACCAGGACGTGTTTGTGAATGCCGTGGGCGGCGTGCGCATCAGCGAGCCGGCTGCCGACCTGGCGGTGATGCTGGCGATTGCGTCCAGCCTGCGCGGCAAGGCCATGCCCAAGGGATTCCTGGCGTTTGGCGAGGTTGGCCTGGCGGGCGAGGTGCGGCCCGCGCCGCGCGGCCAGGAGCGGCTGAAGGAGGCGGCCAAGCTGGGTTTCAGCGTGGCGGTGGTGCCCAAGGCGAATGCGCCGAAAAAGCCGATCGAGGGGCTGACGATTCACGCCGTCGAGCGCATCGAGGAGGCGCTGGACCTGGTGCGCAGCCTGCAGTGAAGTGGCACAACTGCGTGCCATCAGCCCTGCGCTGCGCCTTGCTTTAAAGCGCAGGATGCTCGATTGCTATCAAAATAATAGCTTCTTGTACAGGCTGGCTGTGCGCAAAAGGCTTGAAAAGCTTGAAAAAGCAATGGAGCCTGTCCGGCTTGCGCACCTGTCAGAAAGTGCCGTCAGCTTGCCTGCCCCGGCTCAGTTCCACCTGATGTAAAGCCATGCGCACAAACCCGCGCCGACAGCCCAGAGCAGCCAGGTTTGTGACACGGCATACGGGTAGAGCATCAACGCCACGCCGGTCCAGGTCAGTGATGCGGTCGATGTCCTGCGGCCCCGCCTGAAGGCCACATAGCCAATGATGCCGAACAGGATGGCACCCGCCAGGTAGGCCGGGCTGGGCAGGACAAGTCCTAAAGTTGCGAGCTGGTTGAGTTCGTCCATCGCCCGCATCGTAAACCGGCCGCGCAGCCCGCAGGCGCAATCCCGGGGAATTACCCGCCGGGTGGCGGCTGCTGCCCTGCGGCTGCGTCAGCCAAGGCGAGGGACCAAGGCGACGAACCGGGGCGTTCCTGCGCAACACATATGCCCTGCAAAGAACAACCCTTGCCGCTACGCATTCCCCGCAGCCCGGGGGCCCGTCGGGGCTGCGAAAATATGGCCATGAACTTCCAGAAAATCTTTATTCCTGTCGCCGGCATCGCGGCGGTCGCGCTGGCTTACCGGCAGTACAGCTGGCTTGGCGTGGCGGCGGTCGTCACCGGTCTGGTGATGTGGATGCTGCTGCATTTCACCCGAATGATGACCGTCCTCAAGCGCGCGGCCAACCGGCCGATAGGCTATGTCGGCAGTGCCGTCATGCTCAACGCCAAGCTCAAGCCGGGCGTGAATTTGATGCATGTGATTGCCATGACGCGCGCGCTGGGCAAGCTGCAGTCCGAAAAAGACGTGCAGCCCGAAATCTTTCGCTGGACCGACGGCACCGGCTCGCATGTCACCTGCACGTTTGTCGGCGGCAAGCTGGCGCATCACGAGTTGTTCAGGCCCGCTGAAAACGAGTTGCCGCCCGCGCCGTAGAATCATTGTTTCGGGCTTTGGCACCGCCTGCGCCGGCTGTTTTTTTATGAAGCACCAGGCTGGCAACGGGCCAGGCCCTCGTTCAGGCCCACACCTTTTACTCACCACAGGATCATCAGCATGTCCCCAGCAGCCCCCTCCATGGAAAATCGTGACGGAAAAATCTGGATGGACGGCCAGATGGTCGAGTGGCGCGATGCCAAGATCCATGTGCTGAGCCATACCCTGCACTATGGTTGCGGCGCGTTTGAAGGCGTTCGTGCCTACAGGATGCCCGATGGCGGCACGGCAATTTTCCGGCTGGAGGAGCACACCGAGCGGCTGTTCAACAGTGCCAAGATCCTGCGAATGAAAATTCCGTTCACGCCGCAAGAGGTCATGGACGCCCAGCTTGCCGTGGTGCGTGAGAACAAACTGGAAAGCGGCTATATCCGGCCACTGACCTGGATCGGCTCCGAAAAACTCGGCGTCAGCCCCAAGGGCAACACGATTCACCTGATGGTGGCCGCCTGGACCTGGGGCGCCTACCTGGGCGAGGAAGGCATGAAGCGTGGCATCCGCGTCAAGACCAGCAGCTTCACGCGCCACCACGTCAACATCACCATGATCCACGCCAAGGCGGTGAGCAACTACACCAACTCCATTTTGGCCAATATGGAAGCCACCGACGAAGGCTATGACGAGGCGCTGCTGCTCGACCCGCAGGGCTTTGCCTCTGAAGGCGCGGGCGAGAACCTGTTCATCGTGCGCAAGGGCGTTGTTTACACGCCCGATTCGAGCGCCGGCGCACTGAACGGCATCACGCGCAACACGATTTTCAGCATCTGTGAGGACTTGGGGCTGACCATCAAGGAAAAGCCGATCACCCGCGATGAAATCTACATTTCGGACGAAGCGTTCTTCTCGGGCACAGCCGCTGAGGTGACGCCGATCCGGGAACTCGATCGCATCGAGATCGGCAGCGGCTCGCGCGGCCCGGTCACCGAAAAAATCCAGGCGGCGTTTTTCGACATCGTCAATGGCCGCAACCCCAAGTACGCTTCCTGGCTGACCCGGGTCTGAGCGCTCCCGTCAAAACAACAACAAGGCAAGTCTGAAACCATGCGCAAATCATCCCCCATCGAACTGCTGGCCAGCGACCTCAACGAGCAGGGCTGCATCACCTGCCCCAGCCCCAGGGCCGACATGAAGCTGTGGAACAACCACCCCCGGATCTATCTGGATGTGGCGCGCACCGGCGAAGCCAAGTGCTCCTACTGCGGCACCGTGTACCAGCTCAAGGCGGGCGAACACTTTGGCGGCGGGCACTGAAATAAATAAGCCCCCACGCTCCGCCGCTGCGCGGGTCGCTGCCCCCCGAGGTGGCCGCTGCGCCTGCGGTCTGGCAAAGCCAGTCCCGCGGCCCTTGCTGGTTGGAGGTGCCCCCACGCTTATCGCTTCGCGTACTGCGCTGCCCCCCCGAGGGGGCGCTGCGCCTGCGGCCCGGCAAAGCCGGTTCCTTGGCCCCTGCTGGGGTGGAGGGATACTTCTAGGCTTCGTCGCTGGTTTGTTGTTTGAATCCTGAATGACCCACACCCTCATCATCGCCCCGCAGTGGATCGGCGACGCGGTCATGACCGAGCCGCTGTTGCGCCGGCTGCAGGCACGCGGCGAGCACCTCACGGTGGGTGCGCTGCCGTGGGTGGCGCCGGTGTACCGCGCCATGCCGCAGGTGGCTGATGTCATCGAATTCCCGTTTGCCCATGGCGGCCTGCAGTTCAAGGCGCGCCGCAGCATTGCCAGGCGCCTTGCCGGCCAGTTCGACAAGGCCTACGTGCTGCCGAATTCGCTCAAGAGCGCGCTGCTGCCGTTTCTGGCGAGTATTCCCGAGCGTATTGGTTACCTGGGCGAGGCGCGCATCGGCCTGCTGACGCACCGGCTGAAAAACCCGAAAAACAAACTGCCCATGGTGGCGTTCTATTCGGCCTTGAGCGGGGAAACCGGCCTGGACGGCGACCGGCCTGAATTGCACATGGATGCGGCGCAGGTTGAGGCCGCGCTGCACCAACTGGGCTTGCTACGCGGCGCTTATGTGGTGTTTGCGCCGGGTGCCGAATTCGGCCCGGCCAAGCGCTGGCCGGCGCGCCATTTTTCGGAACTGGCCGCGAAGCTGGACGCCACGGTGGTACTGCTCGGCTCCGGCAAGGAAGCGGCGCTGTGCGAAGAAATTGCCGCGCCGGTGAATGCCGTGCAAGCGGGAAAATGCCTGAACCTGGCCGGCAAGACCTCGCTGCCGCAGGCCTTGGCGCTGATTGCTGCCAGCCGCAGCACCATCAGCAACGACTCCGGCCTGATGCACGTCGCCGCCGCGCTGGGCGTGCCGCAGGTGGCAATTTTTGGCTCGTCCAGCCCGTTGCACACGCCGCCCCTGAACGACCGTGCCCGCGTGCTCTGGCTGAAGGCTGACCCCGCCTACCAGCCGCCGCTGGACTGCGCCCCATGCTTTGCGCGCGAGTGTCCGCTCGGGCATACGCGCTGCCTGAATGACATTGGCGCAGAGCGGGTGCTGACGGCGTTGCATTCCAGCTGACGGGAATGCTGGTGTGAAAGAGCATTGCACGCATTGATGCAATCAGTGGGCAAAAAAAAGGCCACCTTGCGGTGGCCTTGTAAAAGTCCTCTCAGAAAAATCTTGTTCAGGAAAGCGCTGCATCTTTAGGGATTGACAGCTTGGCCGAATTTTTATTAACTTTTTCTGGTTTCCAATGTTGTGACAGCAACACCCCTACTGTGCTTCAGCTTGGGTGTTCTGAACATCCCCAAAAAAGGGGATATTCACATTTTTAGTTGAAACTTCCAGTTTCGTGAACCAGTTCACGGTCAGGTCTCCCCACGGGCAACTCGACAATGAATGAAGCACCACCGCCCGGTCGGGCTTCGCAGCGAACAGTGCCGCCGTGGCGCTCGGCAATCGATTTCACCAGCGCCAGCCCCAGACCCACGCCGCCTTCGCGCTCGCTGGCACCGGGCAGTCGGTAAAACGGCTCGAAAATCCGCTCGCGCTGGTCTGCCGGTACACCCGGCCCCCGGTCATGCACGCGAATGATGGCTTTTTGCTGCTTGCCCGCGCCGGTCTGGGCCAGCTCCAGCGTGATGTCGCCGTGGGTGTAGCGCCGGGCGTTTTCCAGCAGATTGCGGATCAGGCGGCGCAGCAGCCGGGGCGAACCCTGCAGCGTCAGGCTATGGTCGGCGTCCGGCCCGGTTTGCAGCTCGGCCATCAGCTCGGCATTGACGCGTGCGCATTCCTCGGCGGCCAGCCCGGTCAGGTCCAGGGTCTCGAACGGTTCGGCGTCTGCCTGCCTGGTGTCCAGCCGGCTGGCCAGCAGGATTTCATCGATCAACTGGTCCAGCTCGGTGATGCTGCGCGCTATTTCCATGCGCTGGGGCGACGCCTTGTCCACACCCATCAATTCCAGCCCCATGCGAATGCGCGCCAGTGGCGAGCGCAGTTCGTGGGAGGCATTGGCGAGCAGCGACTTGTGCGATTCCATCAGCGTCTCGATGCGCTCGGCAGCGTGGTTGAAGCGCCGTGCCAGGAAAGCCACTTCGTCGCTGCCTTCGGTGTTGATGCGCGCCGACAGGTCGCCCGCGCCCCAGCGTTCGACGCCGCGCTGCAGGGCTTCGAGCCGCAGCGTCAGGCGCCGCATCACCGGGTAAGCGCCCACGGCCACGGCCAGCCCCACCAGACCGATCATCCAGCCAAAGCTGAAACCAAATGGCGGCCGGTTCCAGGCGTTGCCAGGCGGGCTCTGGGGCCGGGGCAGCAACAGCTTCAGCGTTTGGCCGTCGGTGGTCACCATATTAAATTCAATGTCGTCGCCCCGCTGGCGGTCGGGCTTGGTCTGTGCCGTGCCGATGACTTCGCCGGCGGCGTTGTGCACCAGCACTTCACGGATCGGGAGTTGCGGCGGATCGGTGCTGAAATGCCAGGCCGCAGCAACCAGGAAGGTCAGCACCACCACCGTGGCCACGACGGCCAGCCAGATGCGCACATAAAGGTGCGACGTGAACCGGGACCAGATCTGCGATCTCACGCGACGCTCAGTCTTGCTGTTTGGCAAACACGTAGCCGACGCCGCGCACCGTCAGGATGCGCTTGGGGTCCTTGGCGTCAAGCTCGATGGCGCTGCGGATGCGGCCCATGTGGACATCGATCGAACGGTCAAAGGCTTCGAGTTCGCGGCCGCGCACGGCTTCCATGATCTGGTCCCGGCTCAGCACGCGGCCGGCGCGCTCGCTCAGGGCCACCAGCAGGTCGAACTGGTACGAGGTCAGCTCGCACAGGTTGCCCGACACCGACACCGATCGCGCATCGCGGTCAATCTCCAGCGAACCGAAGCGCATCACCTTGTGGCTGCCCGCCGAAACGCTGCTGCCGCCGGCGCTGTCGCCGCCCCGGCGCAGCACGGCGCGGATGCGCGCCAGCAACTCGCGCGGCTCAAACGGCTTGGGCAGGTAGTCGTCGGCGCCGATTTCGAGGCCGACGATGCGGTCCATCGGGTCGCCCTTGGCCGTCAGCATGAGCACGGCGGTGCGGCCCGCGTCGCCGCCCTGGCCCTTGATCCGGCGGCACACCTCCAGCCCATCCATGTCGGGCAGCATCAGGTCCAGGATCACCAGGTCGGTCGGGCTGGCCTGCAGCGCTTCCAGGCCGCCGGCACCGGTGGCGGCATGCGTAAAGCCATAGCCGGACTGGCGCAAGTATTCACCCACCATGCTGGCCAGGCGGGTGTCGTCTTCGATCATCAAAAGCTGTTGGGTCATGGGCCGGTCCTCAAGTTGGAAAGGCGTGCTCGCCGGAAAGGCTGTCGCCATGGGATTCATGGTGCGCCAGGCGCAACAATTGAACTTTAAGCCGTCGTAAAGATGCGGTAAACAAAAGGTTCGGTTTGCTATGTAATCAGTAGCTGCTTGTGCATGCTGCTATTGCGCAGGAGCCGTTTTTGACCGTGAAGCCAGGGCAATCAGCAACAACACCGGCACACCGAGCAGTGCGGTGGCGGTAAAGAAATTGCTGTAGCCGAACGCATCCACATACGCCCCCGAATAACCCGCCAGCGCCTTGGGCAGCAGCAGCATCATCGAGCTGAACAGCGCGTACTGCGTGGCCGAATAGTTGATGTTGGTCAGGCTCGACAAATAGGCAATGAAGGCGGCCGAGGCGATGCCGCTGGACAGGTTGTCGGCCGAAATCACAAAGATCAGTGACGTCACGTCGTGGCCGCGCGTGCCAAGCCAAGCGAACAGCAGATTGCTGGCGGCGCTCAGCACCGCGCCCAGCATCAGCACCTTCATCACGCCAAAACGCATCGCCAGCCCGCCGCCCAAAAAGGCGCCAACCAGCGTCATGATGACGCCGTAAATCTTGGTGACGGTGGCCACCTCGTCCTTGGTGTAGCCCATGTCAACATAAAACGGATTGGCCATGATGCCCATCACCACATCGCTGATGCGGTAGATGGCAATCAGGCCCAGGATCAGCAGCGCCTGCTTGCCGTAGCGGCGCAGGAAGTCGGCAAACGGCTCGATCAGCGCGCCCTTGAGCCAGTCGGCGGCGTTCTTGCTGGGCGGCAGCTCGCGGCGCTGGGGTTCGGGCGAGAACAGCACCGTGACCATGCCCAGCAGCATCGACGCGGCCATGACCAGGTAAGCCGCCTGCCAGGCGCCGTGCTGGTAGGTCGTCACGCCGACGATCTCTGCCCGCGCGGCGATCCACAGCGCGCCCGCGCCCGACCAGATCATCGCCAGCCGGTAGCCGGTCTGGTAGGCGGCAGCCAGTGCGGCCTGGCGCTGGGTGTCGGCCGATTCGATGCGGTAGGCGTCCAGCGCAATGTCCTGCGTGGCCGAGCCAAAGGCCACGGCCAGTGCGCACCACACCACCGGCAGCAGCGCCAGCTTGGGGTCGGTCAGCGCCATGCAGACCAGCGCCGTCATGATGACCGCCTGCGACAGCAGCAGCCAGCTGCGCCGCCGGCCCAGCCAGCGGGTCAGCAGCGGAATCGGCAGGCGGTCCACCAGCGGCGCCCAGGCCCATTTGAAGCCGTAAGCCAGGCCGACCCAGCTCAGGTAGCCAATCGTGGTGCGATCGATGCCCGCTTCGCGCAGCCAGAAGCTCAGTGTGCCAAACACCAGCAGCAGCGGCAGCCCGGCTGAAAAACCCAGCAGCAGCATGCGCAGCGTGGCCGCTTCCGAATAGACCCGCCAGACCTCGCGCCAGCTGGGCTTGGGGACGGGGGCAGGCGCGCTTTGCGCAGGGCTGGCCGTTGCAGAAGATGGCGACGTGGAGAGAGGAGGTGAAAAGGTTTTGTCTGACATGTGGATTGCAGTTTGTGGCTATTATTCCTGCATGTGCTTTCTATGCGATGTCAAACACTCTTCCTGGCCGGGTCGGCGCGGCTTTTTACTGGCGGCTGCCGGATCAGCGGCCACGCTGGTTTCCGCGCCTTTGCTGGCCCAGGTGGACGTGGGCCAGTCGTCGAGCCTGCGCAACCTGGTGCCTGCCGAAGAGCTTGAAGCCGCCTCTGTCCAGCAATATGCAAAGCTCCTGGCCGAAGCCAAGTCTCAAGGCGCACTGGCGCCGCCGGGCAATGCACAGCTTCAGCGGCTGACCACCATTTCCAGGCGGCTGATTCCGCACGCGGCCCAATGGAACGAACGCGCGAAACAATGGCGCTGGGAAATCAACCTGATTGGCAGCAAGCAGGTCAATGCGTTTTGCATGCCCGGCGGAAAGATCGCTTTTTACACCGGCATCCTCGATCAGTTAAAGCTCACCGACGATGAAGCGGCCATGATCATGGGCCACGAGATGGCCCACGCCCTGCGCGAGCATGCCCGTGCCCGCATTGCCAAAAGCCAGGGCACCGGCACATTGCTGTCACTGGGCGCGCAATTGCTGGGGCTGGGCGAGTTGGGCAACGTGGCGGCCAATGTCGGCACCGAACTGCTTACGCTGCGTTTCAGCCGCGACGACGAAAGCGATGCCGACCTGGTCGGACTTGAACTGGCCGCACGCGGCGGTTACAACCCGCAGGCCGCCGTCAGCCTGTGGCAAAAAATGGCGCAGGCTGGCGGTGGCTCCAGCGGGCCGAGTTTCTTGTCAACCCATCCTTCGGGACCGCAACGCATCCAGGAACTCCAGTCCAATGTGCCCAAGGTGCAGGGCCTGTACCAGCGCGCACGCAGCTAGCCAACAGCTGGAAGCGCCGTGTTTACGCAGGGTTGCGGCGCGCCCTGAACGCTTGCGTCACCTGGACCAAGGCTTGCAAGGCATTTTCCAAAAGTCACATTCGGACTCAAGTCGGTAATCGCCAAGGCGCCCTGCAAGGAGCCCGCATTTTTGCGGCCGGACTGATGCCAGGCATGGTGGAAAAGTATTTGGCCATCAGCGCCTGGCGGCTCCACCAGAAATTCACAAATTTCGTGGTTTGCAAGGCGCCATTCGCTTTCCATTGCACCCCCCTTTTTCTGCGCTGCACGCTTAAAAAAACCTACGACGGGACGCCTGGCAGGGTGCTTGCTGCCGTCATCTGCGGCCCCCAAGTCACACAAAACGTAAACCCAAATCATCTGTTTACATAAGGTAACGACTTAGATACATGGCAACAATTATTTTAAAGCTCAGCTTTGAACTTTGGCAATTGTCCTGCCCTTCTGAAAACCACATGCGCAAGGCTCAAATCCGCGCAAACAAGTTAACTACTTCTTATATACCCAGCCACAAGATAAAAATTGTGCAGTTGTACGTTTCCAGTGGCAGAATTTAATCAACAGGGTTCCGAGGCAAGCGCAAAAAAAACGCATGTCCGGGGCCAGGAATGCCAGGCAATTGAATAATAAAAATACAGGCGAGCGTTTGATCAATAAACATTGCATGGTTTGCTGCAGCACATGAAGTTTCCTGGTTTAAATCAGAAAATAATGGAACAAGGGAGTTGAGGGAATGAATATTGCGCTGTCGCGTGTTGAACCGTCCGAGCCCTCCAAAGGTGAATCGGACGAGCAAGGCTGGTATGTTGCCTATACCCAGCCCCAGCGCGAGCAGCTTGCCCAGATCAATTTGACGCTTCAGGGTTTCGAGGCGTACCTTTGCCAATATAAAACATTCAAGAAATCGCCGGATGGCTTGATGGCGGTGTTGCAGCCGATGTTTCCCCGTTATATATTTTTCAGGCCCACACATGCCGGACAATCTATTTCAGTGGTGCGTTCCACACGCGGTATTTCCTTCGTCCTTCGGTTCGGCTTGATTCCTGCCCTGCTGAAACCAGAAGAACTCCGCATGATCAAGGCATTGGAAAGTGCGCAAAACCAGGTCGATGTGGGTGAAACCAGCCCTTTTCAGCCCGGACTCAGGGTGCGTCTGCAAAATTGCGGCTTGAATGGTCTTGAAGGTCTGGTTCATTCGGTTTCCAGCAAACGAGTCACCTTGCTGATCCAGCTGTTGGGACGAGAGAAAAAACTTCAACTCGAACACCACCAGGTAGAACTGCTGGATCAATAAACATTGCGTTTAAAAAGAGAGCGGGGACAGCGTCGTCTGGACTCTGCTATTTGCGTTGACAGGCTGGATGGATTGAAGTTGGTTGAGCGGGAGTAAAGGAATAAGAAAAACAGTGTTTTTGAGCCTTAAAAGCCAAAAACACTGCGGTAGCCATCCACTTTCGGTTTTTAGTCAAAAAAAGCAGGCTGAAACTCACTGAATATCGGGTAATCGGGTCAAATAAAAAACCGTCAATTCAAGTTCTCTTGAATGCTGCTGTACCTACCCATTTTTTTAGTCCTCCAACAGTTTGCGACTCCCGGTTAATTTTTCAGGTCAGCCAAATATCTGGTGCCCGGATTAATCAATTTTTTAAATTCATTTAAAAAATGTAGTGCATGTATTCATCTCCACTGGCTTTAAAAATTGGCCGTGGATTATTTACTGCAGGTCTGAACGTGTTATTTCCTTGTTGCGAATGGCTGAGGTGTCTTCACCTTTGGCCAATTTGCACTTTTCCTGCGTGATCAAGCAAATTCTGTTTTTACTGTAACTGGGCCAACACTGCCCGATTCAAAAAGCGAGGTTCGTCATGTACATCCAGCAACTTAATCTTCCAGCGCCCCCGTCCGTCTTGCGCCAGGACCCGGAAACCAATCTGCTCGACCTGGTGGGCGTGGTGGCGGACAACCGTTGGCTGATCGCAGGCGTGACCGCATTGGCAGTGCTGCTCGGAGGCGCTTATGCGGTCCTGACAACGCCCGTGTATGAAGCCAACTCTCTCATACAGGTTGAGGAAACCAAGGAAAACACAGGCACCACGGCCACTGCACTGGGGGCGGCGGCCAACCTGTTTGAAATCAGGTCGCCCGCATCGGCCGAGATGGAAATTCTTCGCTCACGCCTGGTCGTCGGACAGGCAGTGCAAAGTCTTCAGCTGGATTTGGCGGTCTGGCCCAAATACATTCCCGTCGTCGGCAAGTGGCTGGCTCGTGGGGCTACATCGCCCTCGGAGCCCGGTTTTCTGGGAATGAAGGGTTACGTCACCGGCAACGAATCGCTGAAAGTGGAGAGTTTTGTCATTCCGCCCAAATTCGAGACAAAGCGCTTTCTGGTTCGCCTCGACGGCGATGGCTACGCGCTGGTGTCACCTGACGGCGACACCCTTGCCAATGGCCGGTTTGGAACACCTCTTGCGTTCACGGTAGGTGGTCAAAAGGGGCAGATGCTCGTCAGCTCGGCCGTCGGAAAGCCCGGGGCTGAATTCAACCTCATGCGGTTTCCGCAACTTGCCGTCATTGAAAGGCTGCAACAGTCTCTCCTGATCGTTGAGCAGGGCCGCCAGTCGGGCGTGATCCTTACCAGCCTGACCGGCACTAATCCTGAAATCATTGCGCAGACCCTGAACGAAATCGGTTCGATGTATGTACGCCAGAACGTGGCGCGCAAAGTGGCGGAAGCAGAAAAAATGCTGGCTTTTCTTAAAACCAATTTGCCACAGTTGCGCGCAAAGATTGAGCAGTCTGAAAGCAGGTTCAACCAGTTTCGCAACCGCAACGGCTCTTTTGACCTGACAACCGAATCCAAGGTGGTGCTTGACCAATCGATCAAGCTTCAGACGTCATTGCTCGATTTGCAGCAAAAGCGGTCAGACCTGGACGCGCGTTTCGGTCCACAACATCCCAACATTCAAACCATTGATGTGCAGATCAGGGGCCTGACCAATGAACTGAACATGATCAACAACCGAATGAAATCATTCCCCGCGGTTGAACAGGATTATTTGCGCATGACACGTGACATGAAGGTCGACACGGAACTGTACGCAAGCTTGCTCAACAGTTCGCAGCAACTCCAGCTGGTCACGGAAGGCAAGGTCGGCAACGTACGCATCGTCGATGTGGCGGCGGTTCCCCAGATTCCCATCAGGCCACTGCCCATGAACATCACGACCATCGCCGGGATGCTGGGCCTGCTGACCGGCCTGCTGTTGGCGTTTTTGCGCAACAGCATGCGCGACGGCATCCAGCACCCGACGGACATCGAGCAGCGGGCAGGCCTGCGCGTGTTTTCAACCATTCCGTTCAGCAAGGTACAAGCCAGGCAGTTGCTCCGGATTGGCGGCAAGACCACCGGCCAGCACATTCTGGCCATCACGTCTCCGGATGATCCGGCCATTGAAAACCTGCGCAGCCTGCGCACTTCGCTGCAGTTCGCCATGGTCGATGCCACAAGCCCTATCGTGCTGGTGACCGGCCCGACCGCAGGCACCGGAAAGTCCTTCATCAGCAGCAACTTTGCGGCGGTGCTGGGCGCGGCCAACAAGAAAGTCCTGCTCATTGACGCCGACCTCCGCAAGGGCCACCTGCATCATTATTTTGGGCTGGAACAGGGCAGCGGGTTCAGCGACGTGCTCAGTGGCAATGTGAAGCTCGAAGACGCGCTGCACCGCAAGATTGCACCCAATGTGGATTTCCTGGCGGCAGGATCCATCCCGCCCAATCCGGCAGAACTTCTGATGACGGGTGCCACCCAGCAGTTGCTGCAGCTTGCCGCCAAGTATTACGACATGGTCATCGTGTGCTCGGCGCCTGTGCTGGCGGTGTCTGACGCGGCGATCCTGGCGCCCATGGTGGGGGGCGTGTTCCTGGTGGCCCACGCCGAGGTCACCAGCCTGGGCGAACTTCACGAATCCGGCAAGCGGCTGTCGCAAAACGGTGCCCAGGTCAAGGGCGTGATTTTCAACGGCCTCACCCTCAGCAAGAGCCGCTACAGCCGGGGCTATGCCTTCAACGATCACCGTTATGCCAGCAACCAGTACTGAGGTGCGCACCATGTTTCAAGCCCCTGAACTGTCAAGCGATTATTTCAGCGGATTGCCCGCCGATCACCATGTGGTGCAGCCGGTCATTCTTTGCGGCGGGTCCGGCACGCGCCTCTGGCCACTGTCACGAAAATCATTTCCCAAGCAGTTTGTGCCCCTGATTGGCGACAAAAGCCTTTTGCAACTGACGCTTGAGCGTGTGGCCCAACTTGGCGGCGCCACCGCCGTCGAGGTACTTTGCGTGGCCGCTGAAGAACACCGTTACCTGGTGCTTGAGGCCATGCAGGCCGCCAGGGTCAGTGGCTCGGTGATTCTGGAGCCCGTGGCACGCAACACGGCGGCAGCCATGGCACTGGCGGCATTGAAGGCGCAACCCGGCCAATGGCTGCTGTTTTGCCCGGCAGACCACCACATTCCCGATGCACTGGCCTTTGCCGCCATGGTGGAGCAAGGCAAGTTGGCAGCAGAGCAGGGCGCCATCGTTTCCTTTGGCGTCAAGCCGAGCTACCCCAGCACGGCTTACGGCTACATCGAGCAGGGCGAGCTCCGCTCGGACAACAGCTACTCGGTGGCACGCTTTATTGAAAAACCTCTGGTGGAAAAGGCCCAGGATCTGATCCTGCAAGGCAATGTGTTGTGGAATGCGGGTATTTTCCTGTGCAAGGCCAGCACCTTGCTCGAAGCACTCGGCCAGCATGCGCCCGACATTCTGGCCAGTTGCCGCAAGGCGATGGACGCAGCCGTTTGCGATGAACCGTTCATTCGCCCCCAGACGCAGGCCTTTACCGCATGCCGTTCGGAAAGCATCGATTACGCGGTGATGGAACACCACACGAACATTGCCGTGGTTCCCTTTGCCGGTGCCTGGAGCGACGTCGGCAGCTGGAACGCGGTGGCCGACATGACCCTGGCGGATGGAAATGGCAACCGGGTCGATGGCCAGGGCCTGGCCATCGAGGCAACCAAGACCTATATCCATGCCCCCTACCGCCCGGTGGTGGCGCTGGGCACGCATGACCTGCTCATCATCGACACGCCCGATGCGGTGCTGGTCGCCACCTCCAGCCATGCCGAAAGCGTGAAGATCGTGGTGGCCGAACTCGAAGCCCGCCGGACGCCGCAAGCCGCCATCCATCGCAAGGTCTCGCGTCCCTGGGGCTCGTACGACAGCATCGACATGGGTGAAAGGTTTCAAGTCAAACGAATTGTCGTCAAGCCTGGCGGAACCCTGAGCCTGCAAAAGCACTACCACCGGGCCGAGCACTGGATCGTCGTCAAGGGCACCGCAAAAGTGACCCGTGGCGATGAAACCTTTCTGCTCACTGAAAACCAGTCCACTTACATTCCCATCGGCGAGCTTCACCGGCTGCACAACCCGGGCAAGACACACCTGGAAATGATTGAAGTGCAATCCGGAAGCTATCTGGGTGAAGACGACATCGAGCGTTATGAAGACAACTACGGACGCGTGATTCCGGTTGAACTGAACAAGAAACGGGCTTGATGCCTGCCCACTCACACTGCCACCCACATGAACAAAAACAACACCCAAAAAGTCGCCCTGATCACCGGCATCACCGGCCAGGATGGCTCCTATCTGGCTGAATTCCTGCTGTCCAAAGGCTATGTGGTGCATGGAATCAAGCGGCGCTCCAGCTTGTTCAACACCACGCGCATCGACCATATCTACCAGGACCCGTGCATTAACAATCGTAATTTTGTCTTGCATTACGGCGACCTGAGCGACAGCACCAACCTGATCAGGATTGTTCAGCAAACCCAGCCAGACGAAATCTACAACCTGGGCGCCCAGAGCCATGTGGCCGTGAGCTTCGAGTTGCCCGAATACACCGCCGATGTCGATGCCCTGGGCACGCTTCGGCTGCTCGAAGCCATCCGCATTTTGGGACTGGAGAAAAAAACCCGCTTCTACCAGGCATCCACCTCCGAGTTGTACGGTCTAGTGCAGGAAACGCCGCAGAAGGAAACCACGCCGTTCTACCCGCGCAGCCCCTACGCAGTGGCCAAGCTGTACGCCTACTGGATCACCATCAATTACCGCGAAGCCTATGGCATCTACGCCTGCAACGGCATTCTCTTTAACCATGAAAGCCCGCGCCGTGGCGAGACCTTCGTCACCCGAAAAGTCACGCGCAGCCTGGCCAACATTGCACTGGGGCTGGAGAACTGCCTCTACATGGGCAACATCGACTCACTGCGCGACTGGGGCCATGCCCGCGACTACGTTCGCATGCAATGGCTCATGCTTCAGCAGGACCACCCGGAAGACTTCGTGATTGCCACGGGGCAACAGGTCAGCGTGCGCGACTTCATCACGCGCAGTGCAGCGCAGCTGGGCATTACCCTGGGCTTTGAAGGGCATGGGATTGAAGAGGTCGGCATGGTCCAGGCCATCAGCGGCGACAACGCGCCGGCGCTGGCCGTGGGCGACGTCATCGTCAAGATCGACCCGCGCTATTTCCGGCCGACCGAAGTCGAAACCCTGCTGGGTGACCCCGGCAAGGCCAGGAATTCCCTCGGATGGGTGCCTGAAATCACCCTGGACCAGTTGATTGAAGAAATGGTGGCCCACGACCTGGACCATGCCCGTCGCCATGCGCTGCTGAAAACGCACGGCTATCCAATGACCGTCAGCGCGGAGTAAACCAGCATGCTCAATGAACCCCGGATTTTCGTGGCAGGCCATCGCGGCATGGTTGGCGGCGCTGTCGTGCGCTGCCTGCTGGCCAAGGGACGAAAAAATATCGTGACCCGCACCAAGGCTGAACTTGACCTGACCCAGCAACAAGCCGTCCGCGATTTTTTTGCCAGGGAAAAGATTGATCAGGTTTACTTTGCCGCAGGCAAAGTAGGTGGAATTCATGCCAATGACACCTATCCTGCCCAATTCATCTATCAAAACCTGATGATGGAAGCCAATGTGATCCACGAAGCCTGGCATGCCGGCGTACAAAAAATGCTGTTCATGGGCAGCAGTTGTATCTATCCCCGGCTGGCACCGCAACCCATGACAGAAAACGTCTTGCTGAGCGGCCAGCTGGAGCCCACCAATGAACCCTACGCGATTGCCAAAATCGCAGGCATCAAGCTTTGCGAAAGTTACAACCGCCAATACGGCAAGAGCCATGGCACTGACTACCGCAGCGTCATGCCGACCAACCTGTACGGTCCCGGCGACAACTACCACCCTGAAAATAGCCACGTCATTCCCGCGATGATTCGCCGCTTTCATGAAGCCAAGGTCCACCAGACCCCTGTCGTGGCCATATGGGGTTCAGGCACACCGATGCGCGAGTTCCTCTATGTTGGCGACATGGCCGCCGCCAGCGTGCACATCATGGATATTGACAAAGCCACCTATGACGCGCATACCAAACCCTCGCAAAGCCACATCAACGTCGGATTTGGCAGTGACATTGACATAGCCGGCCTGGCATTTGCAGTGGCGAAGGTCGTGGGCTATGGCGGCACGATCAGTTTTGACAAAAGCAAGCCCGATGGCCCGCCTCGCAAACTGCTGGACTCATCGAAACTCAGAAACCTGGGCTGGCATCCCAAGGTGGACCTGGAAGCAGGTTTGGCGCTGGCTTACGCTGATTACTGCAAAACTGAATCAAGCCTTCCGGTTTCGATTGTGGTGAAAGAAAACAAGCAATCGATCAGTGAATTTACCAATCCCTGGTTAAGGGAGGTCACCTCGATGACTGCACCGAACAATCATGCGGCCGGCATCCATGCTTCGCAGGCAGGCAATCCCTGATTGGTTTCCCGAGAGGTACAACGTCGACTGGTCATGTCGAAAATCCGGATTTTAATAAAAACTTTCAATAGTTAAATAGTTTGATATTTGTCCAGGTTGACACTCAATCTATCAGGCTGTTTCAGTAATCAATGAAAGTGCTCATGTTGTTTCATTTTCATTTCAATCCGGTATACGATTATTTTTTATTGCCATGCGAAAACACTGATTTCGGTTTCACACACGATCGTATATTGCAATGAAAACGGAATCAGCCGTCAAAAGAGTTGTATCCGGAAGTCTGGCATCATGGATGCGGATTGCAGTCACAATTTTCAGCCAAGTTATTGCCGTACCTGTTTACCTGCATTACTGGTCTATTGAAACCTATGGCGCATGGATTCTGGTGCAGAGCATTGTCAGCTTTTTGACGATATTTGACATTGCCCACCACAATTATCTTGGCAACGAATTCCTGAAAATAGGAAAACAAAAGAGGGAAGTAATCGGTGAGGTTTTTTCAACCGGAATCGTCGTTGCGTTCCTCGTGTCAATCGTCACCTTTCTGGTGATCTGCGCACTGACCTTTTCAGGAACCATCAGCCACTGGGTAGGAATGGAGAAGGCAAGCATCCATCCATTTGAAACGTCGCTTTTACTGACCTGCGGCACCTGGGTTCTTACCATCACATTTACCGGTCTGCTTGGCCGCGCGTTGAATCCGTTTGGTTATTTTCCCTTGTCAGCCTGGAGCGGAGTTCTGTTTGCCATCTTTTCAACGGCCGCATCCGTAGCCGCTGTTTATTTTGGAGCTGGCCTGGTAGCAACCACCGTGGTCACATGCATTGTTACCTTCTTATGCCATAGCACGTTAAGCATCATACTTTTTCGAATAGCACGGCAAGAAAATTTGATATCCAGAAAGCTCGATTTAGCGAAGGGATTTTCAAGATTTTTTGCATCGCTAGCACTTGGTGTTCAATCGGGACTTGAAATACTGCGCCAGCAAGGCGTGCGTTTCATTTTGCTGCCTTTGTCGGGAATGACCCAGATGATTGCATTTTCAACCATGCGAACCGGTGCGAATCTCGCCTTGCAGGGCGTGGGAACTATCACCGGACCCTTGATGCCCGAACTGATGGCCTTTTTGGGAAACCGCGACCAGCCACGAACAGAAAGCGCATTTTCGGTCATCTGGTTGATGCTGTGCGTTGTGCTGGTGCCCGCAGTTCTGGTGCTTCAATACGCCGCACCCGTACTTTTTCCCATGTGGACTCAAGGGAAGATCGAATTTGATCCGGTTCTGTTTGCCTTGCTCTCGTTGGCTGTCCTGGTGTATGCACTGGCACAACCGGCCATCGCCGTGGTGACCGGTAACAACCTGGTTCGAGAGCAAGTCCTGATTTCGACGATTGCCACGTTTATCACGGTTGCTGGAATCTATTTATTGGTTCCACTGACGGGTGTCAGGGGTGCGGCACTGGCCCTGCTGCTTGGAGAAAGCATCAGCCTGTTTTTCTATGTTCAGTCCGCACGGAAATGGCTTTCAGGTGTTGGGATGCGGTGGCCGACTTCGGCCTTTGTCAATGCCTCGTTATCACTTGTTGTTGCCGCTGTCGGTATGGCTGCCATCACCAGTTTTCAAACGTATGCAGGCTTGTGCCTTGTGTTTGCATTGATCAGCCAGGTTTTTGTACTGATCGCATATTGGTCACAACTACCGTCTATTGCACGGCAGAGCGCGTCGGCGCAAGCTGTTCGATTTGTGCCTCGGCTATTGCGAAAACAGCTAAACAAGGCAGTGGGTATTAAAAGCTGAATATTTCACCTTTTCGGAGCCAAGAATCATGCGAATTTCAGTACTCATACCTGTTTACAACGGAATCCTTTACATCGCTGAAGCGATTGAATCAGTACTGTCTCAGGATTTGCAGGATTGGGAACTGGTGATCAGTGACAACGGGTCAAAGGATGGCACGCGCGATTATCTGAGAACCTTGTCTGATCCGCGTATCCGGGTATACGAACAGCCCGTGAATCTCGGAATCATGGGAAACCTTAATTTTCTGTTGACCCAGGCCCGCGCGCCCATCGCGAAGATCCTGGGCCACGACGACATGCTGCTTAAAGGAGGGCTGGAGCGCACTGCCCGATTCATGGAGGAGCGGCCGGACTGCGCCGTGAGTCGCTGCTGGGCTCAAGGTGACGAAATCCGGTATTCAAAAATCGGGATATTGCAGTGGGAAAGCCGGTTGCCCTCAAGGCTTGAGCCCGCTGCGGCAATACTTGCATTTGCCACCTTCGGCAACTTTGTGGGAAATATCTGTCGGGCTGCCTGCCGCCCAAAGTTGGTCATGCAGGCCGGGGGATTCGATCTTAAATATCCATCCGCTGGTGATTATGAAGGCTGGCAGCGTGTGGCGAAAACTTTCGGGATTTGGCTGCAGAACGAAGAACTGGTTTTTGAACGTATCCATGAAATGCAGGATTCGAGTGTAAGCAGCCAAACAAATCGAATTGATCCACAGGTCAACTCAATACTTGAAATTATTGCCAAAGAGGTGGATCCATCGCTGCTTCAAGTACTTAGGCGCCACTGGACAATTCATGTATTTTCACCCCGATTTTCACGGTTTGTCCGTCAGATTTGCAGGGGCCGCTTTACTTTGGCTTCCTCAACCTGGAGGAATTTGCCTCTTGGTGTTTCAGCCTCTTCAAGTATTGCAGCTTATCCGGTCTTCAAACTGAAACTGCCTGAATACAATATAACCACCAGTTTTCTGTTCGGGGAAATTGTTAAAAGCAATAATAATCATATTAAATCAGCTGATTAAGATTTATATCCAGGCAGCATATGAAATACCTTTCAATCGTCTTTTTCGTGATCATGTATTCAGGTCTGATTCTGCTGGCCGGTGGTGAGAGCGCCATAGTATTTTTTTTCGCTTCGGTCCTTATGAGCGTGGTTGCAATCTATAACGTTTATAAATATGTAAAAAATCCTGCCGATATATGTCTTTTTGATTTTTTTGCAACATCTCTTCTGCTCGCCTATGCACTCAGCAGCCTGACTACGCAAGTAAAGGTCTACTCGCTGAAATCAATCGATGTGGCGCATTACTTTAGCCTTAACCAGTACTCGCTTTCAGTTGCTCTGGCCAGTGTTGCTTTTGCGTCGGCTGTCCTGTTCTTCCTGAGTAAGTTGTTTCCTGCAAAAATCGAACTTCCCGTCTTGAGTCAAAAGCAGATTCGGGAAGGTTTGTGGATGATTATTTTTGTGACTGGATCGGCTATTTACTGCATTGCTACCGGATTGATGCAGTTTCAAGGTATTATTTTTATCAATGGTAGCAATCAATCAATATCGCCGTTTGCATCAATGGTTTATAGCTCAATCGTCCCTGCGGGAATACTGGCTATCTTTCTGGCGTCCGGAGGCCATGATATAAGCCACTTTAACCGACGGTTGTTGTATGCACTGGCGATCGTGCTCTGGCTTATTACCTTCAGCCAAGCCAGGCGCATGCTTGTGTACATGGTATTTCTGTATTTGATTTTTTATTCCTTTGATGGCTCGAGACGACCACTATGGAGAAAAAAAGTTCTCTTCTCGGCAGCAGTAATTCCAATTGCTTATTTAGGGGTCAAATTATTTTATGCAATCAGGATCGCAACATGGGAACTGCCTCCTGACACCAATGACTTTTTTCAGCTGTTCAAGATTGGTCTTGATATTTTCAGCAATCCAGGGAAGTACGATTTTGACTATTTGCTGGCCGAAAATTCGCTGGATCGACCTTTTGTTTTGCGCTACCTTGCGCAAATCATAGATAAAATAAACTTTGGTAACTGGTTTTCCGGCAAAGCGGTTTATGCAACCTTGCTGATCACCGTTCCCTCCGCTTTTATCGGCATGAAACATTTTCTGGTTGATGAGGAGCTGATTCACCCGAAAATCGGTCTTCCTGTCAATGATGAGGCAAATACTATTCTTACTGCCGGAATCGTTGATTTTGGATGGATTGGTTTGCTTTTGTTTCCTGTATTTGTACTTGTATTCTTGAAGTGCCTTTTGTTTCTAGTCAAGAAATCAAACATAGGATGGTTTTCTTATTTCACGATGTTTAGCGTGTTGACTGTTATTCTCAACATCGAGAATTCAATGGCCCAGTATTGGAGTTTGGCTAGAAGTACCCTGATTCTTTTGGTACTGATTCTCAGTATCAAATATTTGATGAATACCGTTTTGCATCGTCGATGAAGTTGTACTTGCAAAGAGCAGGCAGTTAATTTTCAAGCTCATTGCAAGGATCTCATCGCAGGCTTGTTCCCGGCCATGGCGCTGACCATTGGTTTTCCTCATGTCATCATCTGTTTAGCCGGATAAAACATTCATGCATATTGTCCAGTTTGTACATCCTGATTTCTTCAACTCCAACAGCATGCCGCGATTTGCCTTGATGATTTCTGAAGGCATGCGTGCCCGTGGTCATCTTGTTGATACCTGGACAGCCAGTCCCCTGGCTTACAGCATTCCAGCGCCGGTACGCTTGAAAAAGTGGCTGGGTTATATTGATCAGTTTATTTTTTTTCCACTGAAAGTATATTGGCGGCTTCGGCACCTTCAAGCCAACACGCTTTTCATTTTTTCCGATCAGGCGCTCGGTCCCTGGGTTCCGTTGGTGGCACACAGGCCGCATGTCATCCATGTGCATGACCTGATGGCCTTGCGCTCGGCCTTGGGCGAGTATGGGCAAAACCCAACCAGCTGGACAGGAAAGAAATATCAGTGGCTCATACGGCGCGGTTTCAACCGGGGAAAAATCTTTTTATCGGTTTCTGAAAATACACGCCAGCAGTTGCAGCGGTTTTTGCAGCAAAAGCCTGCCGTGTCGGAGGTGATCTACAACGGACTGAACTATCCGTTCCGGCCTATGAGTGCGGCGGAATCCATGGCTGAACTGCTGCCTGCCGGACTGACCCCTCCACCAGAGGGATTTTTGCTTCATGTCGGCGGGAACGAATGGTACAAAAATCGCCAGGGCCTCCTTGAGATTTATGAAGCCTACGCGCAGCAAACACAAAATCCCTTGCCACTGTGGATGGTTGGAACAGAGCCCTCAATTGCTTTGAAAGAACAGGCCCAGCGCATAACGCCTAAAGGCAAAGTACGCTTTATTTCCGGGCTGTCCAACAAACAGGTTTGCGCTGCGTATTCGGCGGCACGATTGATGGTGTTTCCCAGTCTGGCCGAAGGCTTCGGCTGGCCGATTGCCGAAGCAATGGCCAGCGGCTGTCTGGTGTTGACCACCGGCGAGGCGCCGATGACGGAAGTCGGGGGTGATGCCGCCTTTTACATCTCGCCCAAGTCGCTGGGAAATTCGGGGGAATGGGCTGCTCTGGCCGGTGCAAGTATTTCAAAATTACTTCAGCTCACGCCGGATGAAGTGCGCAGCCGGCGGGAATTGGGGTTTTTGCAGATTGCACAGTTCGACGCAGAACAAACCCTGAATGCCTACGAGCATGCTTACCAGCAGGCGCTGGCAAGCAGCAAGCCTCAGGTCTGACCCGATACGGCTTTTCCTTGGTCCAGTGCTGCAGCGAGGTCCGCGGCAATATCGTTCTGCCTGCCGGCGATCAACCTGGCCAGCCATTACGTTTTTAGTCCATCACGGAGTTTTTGCCCGTCCTGCAGATGAAATCCGTTATTTTTTGCGGCAAAACAGATTTATACAGACTGAATCATCTGGCTGGGAATACCTCAAGCCACTGACCTGACAGGCTTTCCGATGAAAATACTTCAAGTCATTTCCTCCATCAATCCCCAGGGCGGCGGCCCAATCGAATGCGTCAAGCAGTTGTGTGCTCCCTTGAACGATTTGGGGGTGTCGGTTGAAATTGCCAGCTGCGATGACCCCGGCCAAATTGGCAACTACGCCGACACACTGCCGCCAGTTCATGCCCTCGGGCCGTCATACCTGGGGTATGCCTACACACCACGTCTTGCGCCCTGGATACAACAAAATGCCACCCGCTTTGATGCGGTTATCGTTAACGGCCTTTGGCAATACAACGGACTTGCGGTACATCAGGCTTTGTCGGGCAGCAAGGTGCCATATTTTGTTTTTTCTCATGGAATGCTGGACCCCTGGTTTAAACACACCTATCCGCTGAAACATATAAAAAAATGGTTGTATTGGCCATGGGGCGAATACCGGGTTTTGCGGGATGCGCAGGCGGTGATCTTTACATGTGAAGAAGAGCGGTTACTGGCCCGGCAGTCATTTTGGTTATACCGTGCCAAAGAGACTGTCACCGCCTTTGGCACCTCCAGTCCGCCATGCAATGGTCAGGAACTAGCGCAACGCTTTTTAGCAGATCATCCGCAATTGCAGGGAAAACGCATCGTGCTGTTTCTGAGCCGGATTCATGAAAAAAAAGGCTGCGACCTGTTACTGGAGGCATTTGCCCAGGTTGCAGGGCTTGATCCGCATTTGCATCTGGTCATGGCCGGACCAGACCAGACAGGCTGGGCTGTCAGCCTGAAATCACAAGCTCAGCGGCTTGGAATTGCCCACCGTATCAGCTGGTTAGGCATGCTGCAGGGCGAGCGTAAATGGGGGGCGTTTTACGCTGCTGAAGTGTTTTGCCTGCCTTCGCACCAAGAAAACTTCGGCATTGTGGTGGCTGAAGCGCTTGCTTGCGCAAAGCCGGTCTTGATCAGCAACAAAGTCAACATCTGGCGGGAGATCGAGTCGGATGGTGCAGGCTTTATTGACGAAGACACCGTGGCAGGGACCAGGCGCTGCCTTCAGCGCTGGCTGGCGCTCGATGCCAAAGCCTATCTGGAAATGACAGAGCGGGCCCGTCAATGCTTTGCTAACCGCTTTCATATCGGACGTGCAGCCGAACAGCTGGTGGAAATTTTGACCGAATCCGGATCCAGCATTGCCCCTCACGCATCCCCGTGCAAATCAGTTAATACCAGGAAAACGCCAAGTTCCTTGGGTTTATGAAATAAAAAATCATATGACGACGCTCATTACTATTGTGACCATTGTGAGAAACGACCGACAGGGTTTGGCCGTCACACGGGCCAGCATTGAATGCCAGCAGTTTAACGATTTTGAGTGGCTGATTATCGATGGAGCGTCGGCCGATGGCACTGCTGAAGATGTATTGGCGATCGCGTCTTCGTATGCCCGGGCAATCAGTGAGCCGGACAAGGGAATCTATGATGCAATGAACAAGGGATTGAATCTGGCAACAGGCAAGTTTGTTCTTTTCCTGAATGCCGGCGATATTTTCCCGGAAACCTCCACCTTGTCGCTGGTTGCCCCGTTTTTGGACAAAGAAAACATCTCTTTTGTTTATGGAGACAGTTTCGAAAAATATTCTGGAAATTCTTATAAATACAAACCTGCACGTCAGAAAGAAAGTATTTCATATGGCATGTTCGGTTGCCATCAGGCAATGTACTATGCGCGAAAAGTAATAGGCGACATGCGCTACAACACCGAATTCAATATTGCCGGAGATTATGATTTTACTGCCCGGTTTTTAAATAAAACAGATCAGATCATCAAAATTTCGAAGCCTTTGTGTGTATTTGATTTGAAAGGTGCATCAAATAAAAACCGCAAAAAAGGCCGTCATGAGAACTGGATTGTTCAAAAAAACACGCTCAAACTGCCACTGGGCAAAAGACTGTTCAATCAATTGGCTTATCGGCTTTCAACTTTCATCAACTTGAAAATGCCTGGCATCTACAAAATCCTGAGATATCGTGCAAACAAGAATTAATCTTTCAAAAAGCAGGACTTACTGGTCGATGTCCCTTAAGCTGAAAAGAGGGGTGTGGACCTATATTCTGGAGCCGCTTGTCCGGTGGTTGCCCAAGTTCGCCAGTCCGGTGCGTGTGGCTATGCTGCGTTTGATGGGGGCATCTATCGGAAAACGATGCCTGATAATGCCAGGCGTAAAAGTTCTGATGCCATGGAATTTGATAATTTCCGATTACGTGGTGTTGGGAGAAATGGTAAATGTATACAATTTTGCGCCTGTAAAAATAGAAGCGATGACGGTAGTTTCCCAAAATTGTTTTTTATGCACGGGCTCGCATAATTACAGATTGCCGGAAATGCCATTGACCTATTTTCCGATCACGATTGGCAGCGAATGCTGGATCGCTGCCGGTGTCTTTGTTGCCCCCGGAGTGTCAATTGCTGATGGCGTCGTAGTGGGTGCAATGTCCGTGGTACCCAAAAGCATCACTGACCCGTGGTCGATACATGCTGGAAATCCCTGCCTGTATCGATGCAAAAGAACCATGCAGCCCGAATAGCTTTACACGCCTTGATGCTTGACTTGGAAACAGATATGCAAGCTGTCGATTTAAAAAAACCGCAAAAAATAATTACAAACGCCGATGATTTTGGCCATGACGAGGACAGCACCCTGGCGACTGTTGATTGCTTCAACGCAGGCGCGCTTACCAGCGCCACCATCATGCCAAAAATGCCCGCAACTCAAATGGCCGTCAAGTTTGCCCGCGAAAATCCGCAGCATGCCTATGGTGTTCATTTGACCTTCGTCTGTGACACGGTGGAATCCCCCGTTGCCGATCCCCACCTCATTCCTGCACTGCTAAACGAAAACGGCGCCTTTCACCCGTCCAACGAACTGCGGCTGATGGCATTGCAAGGCAAGCTGCCGGTCAATCAGCTTTGCATTGAAATCGCGGCCCAGATCGAGCGCATCGTCGACAGCGGCATACCGGTCAGCCATGTTGATTCGCATGGCCATCTGCACAAGTTCAAGCCCTTTGTTCAGGCATTGGCCAAAACGCTTCCCAGATACGGCATTTCAAAAGTCAGAAATGTTCAGAACCAATACACAGTCATGCCGTTTAAAAGTCCGACCTACTGGATGGGCGCATTTTGGCGGCGACGCATCATGAACAATTTCGTGACCACACCGCACTTTTTCATGGGTACCAACGCCAACGATTCGCAGTGGATACAGAAAATACTGGCGCGTCCCTTGCACGGCGTTCTCGAAGTGGGATTTCATCCTGGAAGCCCGCTGCATGAGGATATCTGGCGAAATAATGAGCGGCTAGCCTGCCTTGCTTTTGCGGTTGAAGCAGGCAAGCGGGATATTTCCCTGATCAGCTGGAATGACCTGTGCTGACAGCCTAAAGTCTTTTCTTCCCGCACTCCGAATTAAAGCGAAATTGTCCCGAGCCTGCACATGACAGGCGCGCACTGCCCTAAGCAGACTTTCGCTATTCAATTCATAGCCGCTTACGCCCGCCATGTATGCGCAAAAGTCATAACTGACACCCCAAAAAGCCTTTGACTGGCTGCAACAAATCCGTAGCCGATATTCAAAGGCGGCGGCATGGGCCGGGGGAAGTCATCCGGCTCACATCCTCAAGCCTTCTGCTGCGCAAACTGAGCCAGCGAACTTATCACCGCAGGAGTTTTCAATGCCCGCAATATCCATCCTTGTTCATACCAAGAATGAACAGCTTGACATCCTGGCCTGCCTGCAAAGCGTTGCCTGGTCGGACGACATCCATGTCTTCGACTCTGGAAGCACCGATGCAACGGCAACCATTGCCAGGCAGTTTGGCGCCCATGTCATTGAACGCGACTATGGCGACATCAAGCTGCCTTATGGCGGCGACGAGGCGGGGCACCGGAACTGGGCGTTGCAAACCATCACCTTCAAGCATCCCTGGATATTTCACATCGATGCCGATGAACGCATGACGCCCGAACTGGTCAAGGCGGTTGAAGCAGCGGTGGCGTCGCCTGGCAACCATGTTGCCTTTCGGATTCAGCGGCACGACCACTTTCTGGGCACCTGGATCAAGCACGTCACCCCCTCACCTTTCAACATCCGCCTGTTTATGCGTGCCAAGGTGCATTACGAGCGCCTGATCAATCCGGTCACGGTGGTCAACGGCCCGGTGGGTGAAATCAATGAGCATTTCAACCATTTCCCTTTCAGCAAGGGCATGAGCAACTGGTTTGACCGTCACAACCGGTACAGCTCTTCGGAAGCCGCGCAGATTGTCCTGAACCGAAGCAAGCGCGCCGACTTCAGCGTCTGGAAAGCCTTCTTTTCAAAAAGCATCAATGAACGACGGTTTCACCAAAAGGAAATGTATTACCGGGCGCCGATGCGGCCGCTGCTGATGTTCATGCTGCTTTATGTCTTCAAGCGGGGATTCCTTGATGGCCGGGCCGGCTTCACTTATGCGTTGTTGCGCTCGATTTATGAATACATGATTGTTCTCAAGGTACGCGAGATGCAGGCGCTAGAGCCTGGCTTGAAGGAAAAAGCGCCCCAGGCTGTTGTTCCGGGTTGAAGGATCCGCTCATTTTGTGATGCTGGCATTTGCTCTTTTCCTGAAGCCCTTCCACCCAACTGCGGCAATGGCCGCCTACGCCCGTGAAAATACTGATCTATTGCATCAATTTCGCACCTGAACTCACAGGCATCGGCAAGTACACCGGCGAGATGGCCGCATGGCTTGCTGCACGCGGGCATGATGTGCGGGTGGTGACGGCGCCACCGTATTACCCGGACTGGAAGGTAGGCGTTGGCCATTCGGGCGTGTCCTGGCGCCGCGAGCAGTGGCAAGGAGCGCAAGTCTGGCGATGCCCTTTGTGGGTGCCGGCACGGCCAGGGGGAATCAAACGCGTGCTGCACCTGGCTAGCTTTGCGCTCAGCAGCCTGCCGGTGATGTTGCGGCAACTGTTGTGGCTGCCTGATGCCGTGTGGGTCGTCGAGCCGCCGCTGTTTTGCGCTCCCACGGCCTGGGCTGTGGCCCGGCTGTCGGGTGCACGCGCCTGGCTGCACATCTCTGACTACGAAGTCGATGCCGCATTCGACCTGGGCCTGCTCAAAGGCAAAACGCTCAAGCGCGTGGTGCTTGCCGCCGAAAATTGGCTGATGCGCCGCTTTGACGTGGTTTCCACGATTTCACAGCGGATGCTGGAGCGAGCGCTGTCCAAAGGCGTCAGTGCCCATCGGCTGGTGTCGTTTCCCAACTGGGTCGATGTGGGCTCGTTCATTTCTGCCAGCGGACAGGCTTACCGCAATGAGCTGGGCATTCCGCCAGGTGCTGTGGTGGCGCTGTATTCCGGCAATATGGGGCGCAAGCAGGGCCTGGAAATCATGGCCCAGGTGGCTAAATCGTGCGCAGAACAGCGGCATGGCAGCGACCGGCTGTGGTTTGTCTTTTGTGGCAATGGCGTGGGCAGGGCAGACCTGCTGGCCTTATGCGAAGGCATTTCGAATATTCTTTTTCTGGACTTGCAGCCTGCAGCGCGGCTGCCCGATCTGTTGGCAATGGCCGACATTCATCTCATGCCACAGCGAGCAGGCGCGGCTGACCTGGTCATGCCCAGCAAGCTGACCGGAATGCTTGCCAGCGCAAGACCGGTGGTGGCCACAGCGCTTGCTGGTTCGGAACTTGCCAACGTCGTTCAGATGTGCGGCATTGTGGTGCCGCCTGAAGACCCGGCTGCCATGACCTGTGCAGTTCTTGCACTGGCAGCCAATGGATCATGGCGTGAGCAGCTTGGCCAGGCAGGAAGGAACCACGCGCTGCACCAGATAGACCGTGAATCCGTGTTGCAACGGTTTGAGAAAACCCTGACAGACATGCCTGAAGGCGCTGTCGAGCAGTTGTAGCGCATGACACTACCTGCCTTGGCATGCCGACCATGCCAATGTCTTTGCTGCTCAAGCCTGGACGGGCATTGACTGGCTGTTTCAAGTTGCACTGGAAACGGTGATTGCACTGTTCGAGCCTGTTGCTCGTTTACATGAATACAAAAGCTGATATTCACAGACAGGTGGCCCAGGAGTCAAACCGGGTCATCCTGACAGGCAGCCGCATCCTGATCATGGACATGAACAGCATTGAACAAGCTCGTGGACCAGATTTTTCATGAAATATTTTTTCAGGCATGCGATGCCCATCTATATCAAGATGCATTGAAGCACTGCCAGGAGCATTATTTTTGTCATCTGGCGCCCAACTTACGGAGAGTCAATTAAAACGCCAGAATTTGTTTTCTAAAATTTTGTTCAAACCGCTGAATGCACCATTATGTTGACAAAACGCATTGCTTTCAAAATAGATCAGGACCCCGCATTGGTCGTTCCTGCAAGGAATTATCTTGCTGGAATAGCTGAAGGAATTTTTATCGGACTGGTTCTGGTGTTGTCGCTTTGGACGCTTGCATTTCATTTCGAGCATGTGTTGCGCCCGGCCTACCTTGTCCTCTCTATCGTGGTCTTCACCCTGTCTGCATGGGGTGCAATGCAATTCAAGCTATCGATGTTGGAAAATTCATTAAATATTGCAATATTCTGGTGTTGCATTGCTTTGATTTTCAGGCTGAGCGATTTTTCAGCGCACTTCACCCGGTATTTTTCAAAAGAGGTCATCTATACGTGGCTATGGGTTGCACCAGCTTCCCAAATCGGAGCGCATCTTGTTCTTCGCGGGGTTTTTCCCGGTTTATTCAAAGAGCAAGTTGCATCTCGCAGGATGGTCGTTGTCGGCATGAACAGGCAAGGAATCGCACTTGCAAGAAAAGTCGAGTTCGCGCCTTATGCTGACACGGAATTCATGGGGTTTTTCGAAGACCGGGGAATGGATCGCATCAGCAGGGAAGACCGATACCGGGTGCTGGGAAAGATCGAGAGCCTGGCAGCCTATGTCAAAAAGCATCGGGTCCAGTCAGTTTACCTGTCATTGCCCATGACGGCGCAGCCAAGAATACTGGAAATTCTTGATAGCCTCAAGGATACGACATGCTCCATTTATTTCGTTCCAGACATGTTCATCACAGACTTGATTCAGGGACGCAGCCAGTCCGTATGCGGCGTCGATGTCATCTCTGTCTGTGACACCCCGTTCAGGGGTTTCAGGAGTTTCCTGAAGCGCGCAAGCGACATAGTTTTTTCAACCTTCATATTGATGCTCATTTTTCCCCTGCTGCTGTTGATCGCGCTGATGGTTAAATCAACTTCGCCAGGTCCTGTCATTTTCCGGCAAAGACGGTATGGCCTGGATGGCGAACAGATTGTGATTTACAAGTTTCGCTCCATGGCGGTCATCGAAGATGGCAGCACGATTCAGCAAGCCACGAAAAATGACTTGCGAATTACCCCGCTGGGTGCATTTTTGCGCAGGACGTCACTCGATGAACTACCGCAATTCATCAATGTATTGCAGGGCCGCATGAGTATCGTGGGGCCACGGCCCCATGCAGTTGCCCACAATGAGATGTACCGCACATTGATCAAGGGTTATATGGTCAGGCACAAGGTTCGGCCTGGCATCACCGGTTGGGCGCAGGTGAATGGCTTGCGCGGTGAAACCGACAAGCTGGAAAAAATGCAGGCACGTATCGATTTTGATCTGGATTATTTGCGCAAATGGTCACTGCTGCTCGACATGATCATTATTGTCAAAACAATCCGCCTTGTCTTTAAAGACAGTACTGCTTATTGACGGTCGATTTCGTAGTCAATTTGGTAAAAAATGAAATTGCAAGAAGTCAGTAGTGCAAACGCGCCAAGAAATCCCGTTATACGCCATAGCAGGAAAACATGCAGTTTTTGAATATTCGCCAGATGTTGCAGTGTGCGGCGCTTGTCGGTTTGCAAGCGCTGGCGCAGTTCGATGACTGGAAGTAGGCAATGCAGCGCATCCGTCTTGCGCGGGCACGCTTTGAATTTCATCAAAACCTGTTGAAATTTCCAAGTAACCAAACGCGTGGAATTTGATTCCTTGCACGTTGAGCCCTCACCAGTCTACAAGCAAGCCTCGCATATCAAGTGCTCGCATGTTTTTCAGGTAGGGATTTTTGATAAAAGCAGGGATTGACTATGAAATACAGAAGGGAAATAGATGGCCTCAGAGCATTGGCCGTCATTCCAGTAATCATGTTTCATGCTGGATTTGATTCTTTCAGTGGTGGCTTTGTTGGCGTAGATATATTTTTTGTGATTAGTGGATATCTGATAACTACAATCATTTATGCGGATCTGCAGGCTGGCAGATTTTCAATCTCAAAATTTTATGAACGAAGGGCTCGAAGAATCCTGCCGTGCCTGTATCTGGTGATGCTGACGAGTATTTTTTTGGGTTACTTCTGGATGATGCCGGACGAATTCAAAAATTTAGGCCAGTCAATTTTTGCAACAACGATTTTTTCAAACAATATATTACTGGCACTTACTTCTGGCTATTGGGCTTTGGCAAGCGAATACAAGCCGCTGCTTCATACGTGGAGTCTGGGTGTTGAAGAGCAGTACTATATTATATTTCCTTTTATCCTGATAATTGGATGGAAATACTTTCGGAAGTACCTGCGGGCAACTGTTTTTTTTATTGCTTTGGCAAGTTTTTTGCTGGCAACATGGGGTGTTGCCAAGTCGCCGGATCTTGCGTTTTATCTTTTGCCGACAAGGGCATGGGAAATACTGCTCGGCTCATTGACTGCATTTTATTTGAGCAACAAGGCACCTGTTACCGGTGATCCGGCCAGTAGCGATTTGCTGAGTTTGGCTGGCCTGCTCCTGATATTGATATCTATTTTTACATTTGGTCGAAATCAACCGGCACCTGGAATTTATATACTTGTTCCCACGATAGGTTCAGTTCTGGTCATTGCCTATTCATCTGAAAATACCTTTGCCGGAAAACTATTGGGAAACCGGTTTGTGGTTGGTTTGGGGTTGATTAGCTACAGCGCTTACTTGTGGCATCAACCCCTTTTCAGCTTCTCCCGTATCTATTTTGTGAATCCACCAGGCAGGAACATTGCAGCAGTCCTGATCGGCTTGACTTTATTCATCGCATACCTCAGCTGGAAATTCATCGAGACTCCTTTCCGGGATAAATCAATATTTTCCAAAAAAACCATATTTTATGGTTCTGCGCTATGTTCTGCAGCATTTTTAGCCGCTGGATTTTATTTGAACAACAGTTACGGCATGCCTGTGAGGGTTTTTCCTGCCAGTGTGTTGCTGGGCGATCTGGACAAGAGAATTTATAACGAGCGGGTTTTTGACTTTAAAAAAAATAGATTTTCTGATCTGTCAAAAATTAACATTCTGGTATTGGGCAATAGCACCGGCAGAGATTTTGTTAATATGACATCAGAGACATTTGACATGTCAAATGTTGAAATGATTTATCACGATGACTTCAGTGATTGCATGATTCCTTTTAAAAACGATACTTATAAAAATCTTGTTGAAAATGCTGACATTGTTGTTTTTGCAAGTGGCTACCGAAAGGAATGTATAAAAAAAGATGTCGAATATTCCAAAAAAAATGGCTTTGAACTATTTTATTCCGGCCCAAAAGGGTTTGGACAAAATCTTAACTGGATAATCAGGCTGGCACCTGAAAAACAGGCAAATCAATTCAATCCGGTGCTTGATGAAACAATCAAGCTCGAACAGGAAATGTTGGCCGAAATTCCCTTCGAAAATTATCTGTCTTTAATGTCCGGTGTCGTGAAGGACGGTTATATACCAATTACCGACGAAATGGGTCTTCCCATCAGTACGGACAGAGTGCATTTGACCAAGTATGGCGCTATTTATTTCGGGAAAAAGGTTTTGTTGACCAGCCGTTATGGCGAACTGCTGAAGCACTCAATAGTGCGCGAATCTTACTGACTGAAATCCTACTGAAACCCTGTTGATCCCAGGCATTGGGCTTGTCGCTGTCCCACATGGATGTCCTGCAAATTCAAACTGACCTTGACGACGCCTTTTACGGCTTGCTGTGCAGCGCGGATCACAACATCCTGCTGGGTGTTCAAAACGATGGATGTTGACGCCACCGCGCCGTAAAAAGGCACTGTTCGGCCACTAACCAGGTCGGGGCGCAGGTCCCACAATCCCAAACCCAACGCACTGAGAGATTTGTTTGTTCCAGAACTCCCCCGTGGCATCCGGTTTTCGAAGTGACATCAATGGCTTGCGTGCCTGGGCCGTTGCCGCGGTGATTTTTTATCACTTTGGCATTTCTGGGTTCAGCGGCGGTTTTGTCGGCGTCGATGTGTTTTTTGTGATTTCAGGCTTTTTGATGACTGGCATGGTGGCCACCAGCCTGGAGCGCGGGCATTTTTCGCTGTTTACTTTTTACCTGGCCAGGGCGCGGCGCATCATGCCGGCCCTGATCGTGCTGTGTACGGTCCTGCTGGTGCTGGGCTGGTGGACGCTGCCGCCGGTCGAGTATTCGGCGCTGGGTGCCCATGCGGTGCTCAGCCTGGTTTTTCTCTCCAACGTCAAGTTCTGGCGCGAGGCTGGTTATTTTGACGCCGCGTCGCATGAAAAATGGTTGCTGCACACCTGGTCGCTGGCGGTGGAGTGGCAGTTTTACCTGCTGCTGCCCCTGCTGCTGATGGCCGTGTGGAAGTGGCGCCCGGGTCGCCGTCCGCTGGGCATGGCCCTGACCGTGGTGCTGCTCATTTCGCTCGCCTTGTCGGTGGTGACAACACTGCTGCGCCCGACGGCGGCTTTTTACCTGCTGCCTACGCGCGCCTGGGAAATGCTGGCCGGTGGGCTGGCCTGCCTGCTGGCGCACCGCGTCAACCTCACGGCGCGCCAGCGCACCGTACTCGAAGCAGCCGGGCTGGCGCTGGTGATCGGCGCCATGGCCGGCTTTGACACCGCATCGCCCTGGCCGGGCTGGCGTGCCTTGGTGCCGGTGCTGGGCACGGTGGCTGTACTGCTGGCTGTGCGTTCTGCCTCGTCCTGGACAGGACACGCTGCCGCACAGTGGCTGGGCTCGCGCTCCTATTCGCTTTACCTGTGGCATTGGCCGGTCATGGTGGCGCTGAATTACCTCGAATGGGAGGCAGACGCCCCAGCCATTGCCGCCGGTCTGGCGCTGACGCTGGTGCTTGGCGACCTGTCCTATCGTCTGGTCGAATTGCCCGCCCGGATGCAATTGGGCCAACTGCGAAGGGCTTGGGGCGGGGTGTTCTTGCTTGGCGCGGTGGTGGCCGTGGCAGCGCCTGTGCTGGGGATTCGGGCGAATGATGGCGTTGCCGGACGGTTTTCAAACGCCATTGAGGCGATGGCCGCGGAATCAAAAAACATCAATCCGCGCCGGCACGAATGCCATGTTGACCAGGGCGGCAGCACGTCGCCTTCATGCATGTATGGCGGGAAGCATCTGAGAGCCATCGTGATCGGCGACAGCCATGCCGATGCGGTCACGACCGCGCTGGCGGCTGCTGTTCCCGATCCAGCCGATGGCATCATGCAATGGACTTACGGCGGCTGTCCGGCCTTGCCGGGCGTGTCGGCATCGCCGGCATTCAAGGAAGCGCAAGCGAACAAAGGGTACGCGTGCGAGGAATTCGTGGAATGGGTCATGGATCAACTCGATGCAGTTCCCAGGCATGTCCCGCTCGTTGTCGTGCACCGGTTGAGCTTTTATGCCTTTGGCGAACCGGACGCCTCAAAAGCCGCCGTACCAATGGTTTTCTTTTCGCAGTTGCAGGATTCGGCCACGCCAGAATTTCTGCGCGAATTCACGGCCAAGGTCACTGACACGGCCTGCCTCATGGCAAAAAACCGCACCGTTTACCTGGTCCGCCCCATCCCTGAAATGCCTGCCGATGTGCCAAAGTCCATGGCACGGGCGCTGTTGTTCGGACAGGAGATAGACATTTCCATTCCCCTGGCGGCTTATCAACAGCGCCATGCGCTTGTCTGGGCTGCGCAAGACGCCGCGCATGACCGCTGCGGCGTTAAAATCCTCGACCCCTTGCCTTACCTGTGTCCGGAAGGTCGCTGCCAGGGCGCCAGGGATGACCGGCCGCTGTACCACGATGACGACCATATGAGCGAATATGGCAACAAGTTGCTTGTGCCGATGTTTGCGGAGATTTTTCAGACGCATGGCAATGGCACGCCTGAACGAAAACATTCCCGGATGAAAAACCAGTTGAGCTTTTTCCGGTGAATGAAAACCTTGAACCCTTTGCCGTGCCGCCGAACCGGTACCCAGCGTGCCATTGGCACCGGTTTCGGGTCAATCAAGTGCGCAGCAGCCATAATTTAAGCCAAATATGGCTGCTGCGCTTTCACTGAAAGCATTATTTGCTATTTATTCAATAGCAAAAAAAGCATCATCAGCTCACCCGGATCAGTTTCTTGTTGACGAATTCCTGGATGCCCGCGCCTGACAGTTCGCGGCCATAGCCTGAATTCTTCACGCCGCCAAACGGCAGTTCCGGCGACGACGAAGCGCCCGAGTTGATGAACACCATGCCGGTGTCGATGCGCCGCGCCACGCGCTTGCCGCGCTCGATGTCCTGCGTGAACACCGAGCCGCCCAGGCCGAACGGTGAATCATTGGCAAGCGCCACCGCCGCATCCTCGTCGGCCACCCGGAAGAAGAGCGCCACCGGGCCAAAGAACTCCTGCATGTAGGCCGGGTTGCCCTTGTCGATGTCAGTCAGGATGGTCGGCTGCATGAAGGTGCCAGCCTGGCCTTCAATGCGCTTGCCGCCGGTCAGCACGCGCGCGCCGCCTGCTACCGCCTCGTCCACCTGGCCCAGCAGGTTTTTCAATGCTTCGGCCGAAGACAGCGGCGCCAGCGTGGTCTGCTTGTCCATCGGGTCGCCGGGCTTGAAGTTTTCCAGCGCGGCCTGGAATTTCTCCAGGAAACCGTCGGCCATCGATTCAACCACGATGAAGCGCTTGGACGCGGTGCAGGCCTGGCCCGAATTGCTCATCCGGCCGCTGACGGCGTGCTTGACCGCCTTGTCCAGGTCGGCGTCGTCAAGCACGATGAAGGCGTCGCTGCCGCCGAGTTCCATCGTCGTCTTTTTCAGGTTCTGCCCGGCCCGCGCGGCCACCACGGCGCCAGCGGCTTCGCTGCCGGTCAGCGCCACGGCGCGGATGCGCGCATCGTCAATCACCTGCGCCACCTGGTCTTTGGAGATGAACAGGTTGGTATAGGCGCCCGCCGGTGCGCCGGCTTCGAGCATCAGGCGCTCCCAGGCCAGCGCGCATTGCGGCACGCTGGAGGCATGCTTGACCATGACCACGTTGCCGGCCATCAGGTTGGGCGCGGCAAAGCGGGCGATCTGGTAGTACGGGTAGTTCCACGGCTCGACGCCGAACAGCACGCCGATGGGGCTGCTTTCGACCATCGCTTCGCCGCGTGGGGTGGCGATTTTTTCGGGGGCCAGGAAACGCTCGGCATGCTCGGCGTAATAGTCAAGAATGGCCGCGCTCAGGGCGACTTCGCCCAGGCTTTGCGGTAGCAGCTTGCCCATTTCCAGCGTGATCAGCTCGGCAAACTCCTGCGGACGCTCGCGCAGGATGGCGGCGGCGCGCGCCAGCACAGCGGACCGCTCGGCGAAGCTTTTGCCGCGCCATTCGGTTTCAAAACAGCTGGACGCCTGGCTGAGTTTTTCCTCAAGCTGCGCGTCGCTGATTTCGTCGAATTTCTGCAGGACTTTTCCGTTGTAGGGATTGGTACTTTGGTAGGCCATGAATTCCTTTTTGATCGGTTGACAGATGAACTATTGGACCCGTGGGCGGCTTGCCTGGCCATCGGCTATCAGGCTGCATGCCCGTAGGTCAATGCTTGACTATTCGCCTTTCAGCTGGCGCAGCACAGCCTGCGCTGCAGGTTCTGACGAGGCCGGATTCTGGCCGGTGATCAGCTTGCCGTCGATGACGACATACGGCTGCCAGTCGGCGCCCTTGCTGTAGTGGCCGCCGTTTTTCACCAGCATGTCTTCGACCAGGAAGGGCACGATGTCGGTCAGCTGCACGCCTTCTTCTTCGGTGTTGGTAAAGCCGGTGACGTTTTTGCCCTTGACCAGCGGTGTGCCGTCGGCGGCCTTGACATGGCGCAGCGCGCCGGGCGCATGGCAAACGGCTGACACGGTCTTGCCGGCGGCGGCCATGGATTCAATCAGCTTGATGGAATCGGCGTCTTCGGCCAGGTCCCACAACGGGCCGTGGCCGCCGGGGTAGAACAGCGCGTCAAAGCCATCGCCGGATACCGCCGACAGCTTGCCGGTATGGGCCAGTGCAGCCTGCGCGGCGGGGTCGGCCTTGAAACGGCGGGTGGCATCGGTCTGCGCGTCGGCTTCGTCGCTTTTCGGGTCGAGTGGCGGCTGGCCGCCCTGGGGTGACACCAGCGTGATGTCGGCGCCCGCGTCCTTGAACGCGTAATAGGGCGCGGCAAATTCTTCCAGCCAGAACCCGGTTTTCTTGCCGGTGTTGCCGAGCTGGTCGTGCGAGGTAAGAACCATCAGAATTTTCATGTCATGTCCTTTATGCACCGTCCCTGCCTCAGCCGGGGCAGTGAGGGGCGTTTAATGTGGTCGAAATGGCTGCGTGGCTGCTCTTTATCAATGAAAAAGTGCTTTTGCGCAAGTG
Organism: Polaromonas sp.; assembly: GCF_010365105.1. Taxonomy (GTDB): domain Bacteria; phylum Pseudomonadota; class Gammaproteobacteria; order Burkholderiales; family Burkholderiaceae_C; genus Polaromonas. The sequence continues at coordinate 206,503 of NZ_JAAFGZ010000002.1, forward strand.
CCATGAGCGCAAGCAGCTATCTATTTAATAGCGTCATGAAGCGTCCGGGCCTTACGCCGGCTGCAAGTCCAGTGTCGGGTAATCGGTGTAACCGTGCGCACCGCCGCCGTAGAACGTCGTGCGGTCAGGGGTATTGAGTTCCGCGCCCTGGCGGAAACGTTCGACCAGGTCGGCATTGGCAATGAACGGCCGGCCGAACGCCACGGCGTCCGCCGTGCCCTGGGCAATCAGCGCATCGGCCTCGGCCGCCGTGTAGCCGCCGCAGAAAATCAGTACGCCGTCAAACGACGTGCGCAGCTGCGCCCGGAAGGTATCGGTCAGTTCGGGGCCGCCGGCCCAGTCGGGTTCGGCGATGTGCAAATAAGCAATGCCGCGCTCGCTGAAGGCACGCGCCATGTACAGGGCGCTGGCTTCGGCTTCGCTGTCGTTGATGCCGTGCGCCATGAAATGCGGCGACAGGCGAACGCCGACCTGCGACGCACCCACCACGCCGATCAGCGCATCGAGCGCCTCCAGCGTCAGGCGCGCACGGTTTTCCAGGCTGCCGCCGTAGGCATCCGTGCGCTGGTTGCTGTTGGTGGACAAAAACTGGTGCAGCAGGTAGCCGTTGGCCGCGTGCAGTTCCAGAAAGTCAAAGCCTGCCCGCTGGCCGCGCACGGCGGCCTGGCGGTACTGCTCGACGATGCCCGGCAGTTCTTCCGTCGCCAGGGCGCGCGGTGTTTCGGTCGGCACGTTTTCAGCGGTGCCGTCGGGCTGGATCACGAAGCACTGGGCGCCTTTGGCGATCAGTGCCGACGGCGCGACCGGTGCGGCGCCGTTTTCCTGCAGCAGCGAATGCGAGATGCGGCCGACATGCCAGAGCTGCAACGCGATGTGACCGTACTGGGCATGCACCGCCTGCACGACCTTTTTCCAGCCGGCTTCCTGCGCGTCGGTGTAGATGCCGGGCGTCAGGGCATAGCCCTGACCCTGGCGGGAAATCTGCGTGGCTTCGGTGACGATCAGGCCGGCGCTTGCGCGCTGGGTGTAATACGCCACGTTGAGGGCCTGGGGCACGTCGCCTGGCTGGCCGGCCCGCGAGCGGGTCAGCGGCGCCATGATGACGCGGTTGGGCAGGGTCTGGTGGCCCATCTTCAGGGGCGCGAGGAGTTTTTTCAGCATGGGGATCTTTGAGGTTGAGGAATAAAAATGCGTACGGTGGGTGCCTGCGGACTTCAGGAATCCGCAAGCACCCCGGATAGGACCGCGCCTTACAGCGCCGCTTCCAGAATGGTTCGGCTGACTTGCGGGGTGATGTCCTGGTGTTCGCCCAGGCGGGTCATGCCGTGGGTTTCGAGTTGCTTGACCACCGCATCGACCGCTTCGCTTCCGAGGTCGTAGCCCGACAGGCGGGTGCTGATGCCCAGGCTTTCAAAAAACGCGCGGGTGCGGGCGATGGCCGCGTCAATCCGCTCGTCGTCGCTGCCGCTGGTGAGGTGCCAGACGCGTTCGGCGTATTGCAGCAGCTTGGCGCGTTTGGTGTTGCGCTGCGCGTTCAGCAGCGACGGCAGCACGATGGCCAGCGTGCGCGCATGGTCGATGCCATACAGCGCCGTCAGTTCGTGGCCGATCATGTGCGAGGCCCAGTCCTGCGGCACACCGGCGCCAATCAGGCCATTGAGCGCCAGCGTGGCGGTCCACATCAGGTTGGCGCGGGTGTCGTAGTCTTCGGGCTCGGCCAGCGCCTTGGGGGCAATTTCAATCAGCGTTTGCAGCAGGCCTTCGGCGAAACGGTCTTGCGCCAGGCCCTGCACCGGGTAGGTCAGGTACTGCTCTACCGTGTGGACAAACGCATCGACGATGCCATTGGCGATCTGCCTGGGCGGCAGCGTGAAGGTCTTGGTCGGGTCCAGCACCGAGAACACCGGAAACACGTGGCGGCTCATGAAGGCCAGCTTGGTGTGTGTCGCCTTGCGCGTCACCACCGCGCCATTGTTCATTTCCGAGCCGGTGGCCGGCAAGGTCAACACCGTGCCGAAGGGCAGGGCGCGGGTCACGTTGCTGCCGTGCTGCAGCAAGATGTCCCATGCGTCGCCTTCAAAGCAAGCCGCTGCCGCGACAAACTTGGTGCCATCAATCACCGAGCCGCCGCCGACGGCCAGCAAAAAGTCGATCTTTTCGCGCTGAACCTGCTCGACCGCTTTCATCAGTGTTTCGTAGGTCGGGTTCGGCTCGATGCCGCCAAACTCCTGGACCACGCGGTCGCCCAGTGCGGCCCTGACTTCAGCCAGCGTGCCGGTCTTCTCGGCACTGGCGCCACCGTACAGAATCAGCACCTTGGCGCTGGCGGGTACCAGATGGGCCAGCTCGGCGACCTTGTCACGTCCGAAAATGATTTGGGTGGGGTTGTAAAACGTAAAACTCTGCATGCTTTCTTTCTGAAATAGACCAGTCGGCTAATAGTTATTGAAAAAAATGGCTCGCAGGGTGGGCGCCGTGCGGGCCGGGATGGTTATAAAAAAAAGGATCAGGCCGCTGTCTGTTGTGGCAGTTTCAGCAAGCCCAAAGTTGCGGTCATGGCAGCATCCATGGCACTGCGATCTCGTCGTATTTTGGTCAGCAAGGCGGCGCCCAGCCACAACTCGTACAGCGACAGCGCCGTCTGGTTAGCATCGAAATCGCTGGCCAGCGAACCCTCGGCCAAGCCTTCTGCAATGCAGTGACCCAGCCGCTCGATGATCAGGTTGGTGCCGCGCAGCAAGGCGACGCGCATGGCTTCGGACATGTCAGACACCTCACCGCTCAGCTTCACCACCAGACAATTGCATTCAGTGACCTGCGCATCGTCGGTGCTGGCCCAGCTTTCCCAGTAGCGCATCAGGCGCTCTGCAGCGGGCGTTCCGTCGGGCCGGAGTTGCTGGTCAACATGCGCCAGGTAATCCTTGACGTAGCTGTCAACCAGCGCTTCGCCGAAGGCTTCCTTCGATTTGAAGTAGTGGTAGAACGAGCCCTTGGGCACGCGGGCCGTGGCCAGGATTTCGTTCAGTCCGACCGCCGAGAAGCCCTTGCCCAAAATGATGGTGCGTCCCGTGTCGAGGATGTGTTGCTTGACATCCGTGTGTTCGTTGCTCATGGGCTGGAGTTTACCGTTTAAATTAGACCAGTCGTCTAGTAAGGTCTTCTGCTGTCCATGAGCGGCTCGCGTTGCCGGGCACAATGTCGGGCATGAAAGCACCCCCAAGACTCCAATCCCTCGTTGAAGAGGGCCTGATCGATACCGTCGTCCGCCAGCTCATGAGTGGCAAGGAGGCGATGGTCTATGTGGTTCGCTGCGGCGACGAAACGCGTTGCGCCAAGATCTACAAGGAAGCCGACCAGCGCAGCTTTCGCCAGGCGGTCGATTACACCGAAAACCGCAAGGTCAAGAACAGCCGGCAGGCGCGCGCGATGGCCAAGGGCACCAAGTTTGGCCGGCAGGCCAGCGAAGCCGCCTGGCAAAGCGCCGAGGTCGATGCCCTGTACAAGCTGGCCGATGCCGGCGTGCGCGTGCCGCAGCCGTACAACTTCTGCGACGGCGTGTTGCTGATGGAACTGGTGACCGACGCCAACGGCGACGCCGCGCCACGCCTGAACGATGTCGATTTCACGCCCGAAGAGGCGCGCCGGCACCATGCCAGCTTGACCACCGAAGTCATCCGCATGCTGTGCGCCGGCGTCGTCCACGGCGACCTGTCCGAGTTCAACATCCTGCTGGCCGAAGACGGCCCGGTCATCATCGACCTGCCGCAGGCGGTGGATGCCGCCGGCAACAATCACGCCAATCGCATGCTGCTGCGCGACGTAGCCAACCTGCGCAATTTCTTTGGCCGTTTCGCGCCCGACCTGCTGAAGATCGACTACGGCAACGAGATGTGGGATTTGTACCAGCGCGGCGTGCTGTACCCCGACACGGTGCTGACCGGCCAGTTCCGGCGCAAGACCGGGCCGGTGGACCTGGGCGGCGTGCTGCGCGAGATCGACGACGCCAGCGCCGAGGAAGCCGCGCGCCGCGTGCGCATGGCGCAGTCCTGAGGCGGCGGCATCATCCTGGCTTTTTTCCAGGCGCACACGTCAGCTGATAGCTCTTTGCTACTGAATCAATAGCTGTTTACGCTTGCGGGATGTGCGGGGAAGCCATATTTGATTGCTAAAAAGTGACTGCTGGGGTTTCCGGCGTTGATGGCTGCGGTTTATTTTTCTGTTCTTTGGTTTGGTGGGTTCTTCTGTGGATTGAGGGGTGAGCGCCTTCCCGGCGGGGGGTAACTTTCTTTTCTGGCAAAAAAGAAAGTCACCAAAGAAAGTTGCCTTGGGAGCGGGAGCGGGTTAGAGCTGAACGCTCTGTCGGGCCATCGCTTCGCTGGGCCCTGGATTCTCTGATCGCTGGACAGGATTCCATGGCTTAGCTTGCTGGTTCTACCCTTCGTTCGCCAACAGCTTCACGCTCTGCTTTATCTGCTTTATCTGCTTGGCTTGCTTGGCTTGCGCTACGTGCGTCGCTTTGGGCTGTTTCATGTTTGCTGTCGGCTGCGCTATTTTTTGTTTCTCAGCTGCCGGGTGTGGAGCCACCATTGCCCTTTTCCTGTCCGCTGTCTGCAGGTTCAAACCAAGAAACAGACAGGGCGAGAAACTACCAGCAGTCTTTGAAACACAAACGAGCCGATCAAGCAGAGCGTGAAGCTGTTGGCGAACGAAGGGTAGAACCAGCCAGCTACTGGCATGGCTACCAGCCCCAACCTCCAGGTGCCCAGGGCCCAGCGAAGCGAAGGCCCGTCAGAGCGTTCAGCTCTGATCCGCTCCCGCTCCCAGGGCAACTTTCTTTGGTTACTTTCTTTTTTGCCAGAAAAGAAAGTCACCCCCCGCCGGGCAGGCGCTCACCCCTCAATCCACAGAAGAACCCACCAAAGCCAAAGCCAAAGAACAAGAACAAGAACAAGAACAGAAACTACAGCAATCAAGCGGCAAGCGTCAGCGCATGCCGGCTCGGCCGTTCGCCGATCTGCTGGCGCCACATGGCGTAGTACAGCCCCTTGGCTTCCAGCAGTTCGGCATGGCTGCCGCTTTCCACGATGCTGCCTTTTTCCAGCACAAAGATGGTGTTGGCATGCATGATGGTCGAGAGGCGGTGGGCAATCAGGAGCGTGATGCGGCTGCTGCTGGCCGACAGCTGGCGCACGGTGCGGGTGATCTGTTCCTCGGTGATCGAATCGAGCGCTGACGTGGCTTCGTCAAAAATCAAGAGGCGCGGCTGGCGGATCAAGGCCCGGGCAATCGACAGCCGCTGCTTTTCACCGCCCGACAGCTTCATGCCCATCTCGCCAATGACCAGGTCCAGCCCCTCGGGCGACTTGGCCAGCAGGTAGGCGCACGCGGCCTGCTCCATCGCGGCAATGATTTCGTCGTCGGTTGCGTCGGGTTTGACGAACTGCAGGTTCTCGCGCAGCGTGCCGGCGAACAGGTGCGTTTCCTGCGTCACAAAGCCGATTTGCCGCCGGACCTCGTTGTAGCGCAGGTCGCGGGTCGAAATGCCGTTGTAGGACACCTGGCCGCTGGCCGGTGAATACAGGCCGACCAGCAGCTTGACCAGCGTGGACTTGCCCGAGCCCGACGGGCCCACGAACGCAATGGTGTCGCCCAGCCCGGCGGAAAACGACAGCGATTCCAGCGCGTTGTCGGCGGCCCCCTTGTGGCGAAAGCTGACATCGCTAAAGCGCACCGACGTCACCGGCCCGGTCTTGACCGGCGACTCGGGCCGCCGTTCGACCGGTTTTTTCATCAGCGCGTCAAAGTTCAACAGCGACGTTTCGACCTCCCGGTAGGCCACGATCACATTGCCCAGTTCCTGCAACGGCGCAAAAATCGCCACCGAGATGAACTGCATGGCGATCAGCTCGCCGGTGCTCAGCACATCGCGAAAGATCAGCCACAGCAGGGCAAACAGGATCGCCAGCTTGAGCAGGCTCAGCGTGGTTCCCTGCAGGAAGGACAGCAGGCGGATGCGCCTGACCTTTTTCATTTCCAGCGCAAAGATCTTCATCGTCTGCGCCTGCAGCCGGCGTATCTCGGGAAAGGTCAGGCCCAGGCTCTTGATCAGTTCAATGTTGCGCAGCGACTCGGTGATGAAGCCCGAGTTGCGGTTGGTCTCGCGAACGATGGAACGCTGCTGCGTCTTGATCTCGCGGCTGAGCAGCCCGGTCAGCCCGCCCATCAGCAGCACGCCGACCAGAAACACCGGCACCAGCATCCAGTGCCTGGTCACTGAGTACCAGCTCAGGAAAGCAATGCCCACGATGGCCGCGAAAAAGGTGTTGATGAAGGCGTTGATGAAGCGCTCGCTGTCGGCCCGCACCTTTTGCAGCAGCGACAGCGTTTCGCCGCTGCGCAGGTCCTCGAATTCCTGGTATTTCAGCCGCAGCACCTGGCGCAGCCCGTCGTTGAAGATCTGCGTGCCGAATTTCTGCACCAGCAGCCGCGTCGCATAGTCCTGCAGCGTCCTGGCCAGCCGCGACAGCACGGCCACCCCCACCGCCAGCCCGAGCAGCGACAGCACGCCCGACACGAGTTCGGCTTCGGATTTGCCGGCGCGCCCGATGGCGTAGTCGTCGATGATCCGGCCGAAGATGATCGGGTCGACCAGCGCCAGCACCTGGCTGATGGCGGCCAGCAGCAGGGCGAGGGCGGCGAGCCTGCGGTGTGGCCGCAGATAGGTCCAGAGAATGTGCATGGTTTTATTCCTTAGCGCTGCGCATGCGCTGCAGTATCTCCAAAAGCGCGGTGGATGAAGCCAGGCGGAAAATTTCAGCGCCGTGGCAACGCAGACAACGCACGCATCCCCTGCGCAGTGGGTGGCCATGCATTTTCCCCAAAGGCGCGGACGGCAACCTTTTCAAGGGAGTCGGGTGATGGTGTGGCGTTGAATATTACAGTTTGTTGCCAAGTAAAGCCGTTGTATCCCTTGTTGAGGGGATGTGCCGGCGGGGCTATTTCTCTAAAAATTGTCACGTCTGGCGGCCGGTCTCTTCTGTAGTGGCAGCACCCCGTGTCAGCTGGTTGATTTCGTATCAGTGGTGACTGATAAAGTCCTGGGCGCCACGTCTCAGGCGCATAACTATTAAAGACAAGGGTTCTTCATGTCCACTCCCAAATACAAAATTGAAAGCAGCGGTACGCTTGCCAGTAATTTGTTACTGGCCATCAACTTTGACCACCTCTACGACAACAGTTCGCTGGCCGTGGCCATTGCCGCCAAAAGCATTACATTGCCGGTGCAAAAAGAGGTGCGCGTGGTGCGTGTGCATGACGGGGAAGTGATTTTTCGCACCAAGGTGGCGGATGCGGCGAACACGCACTTTTCCTGAGTGCCGTTGAGTCAGCCCTTTGCCGGGGAGCTTGCCCATGCAGAAGTTGACGCGCTGGTGCAGACCATTGCGCAGCGGCGCAGCATGCGCGGACATGCGCCGCTTGCGTCGGCGCTGCTCAAAGCCTCCAGTCGTAATCGATCGTCAGCGGCGCATGGTCGCTGAAACGCTGCGCCTTGTGGATGGCTGCCGAGTGGGCGGTGGCGCCAAAGTCCGGCGTCGCTATTTGGTAGTCCAGCCGCCAGCCCACGTTTTTGGCATAGGCCTGGCCCCGGTTGCTCCACCAGGTGTAGGCGTCGCCGGTGGTTTCCGGATGTAGCCGGCGGTACACATCGACCATGCTGGCCTGGCCCAGCAGTTCCGTCATCCAGGCGCGTTCCTCAGGCAGAAAACCGCTGTTCTTGCGGTTGCCCTTGAAGTTTTTCAAGTCGATTTCCTGGTGTGCGATGTTGATGTCGCCGCACAGCACGAACTCGCGAGGCGTACCGTCGCACTGCTTCAGCGCCGCCAGACGCGGTTGCATCTCGGCCAGGAAGCGGAACTTGGCCGCCTGGCGCTCCTCGCCCGACGAGCCGCTCGGAAAATAGCAACTGATGATCGACAGTTTCGGGCTGTGGCTGCGTCCGGGCCGGTCAAAGCGCAATTCGACATAACGGCCTTCGGCATCGAACTCCGTCGAGCCGTAGCCCACGATCACGTCGCTGGGTTCGTGGCGGGTGTAGATGCCCACGCCCGAGTAGCCTTTTTTCTCGGCAAAGTGGAAATAGCCTTTGCTTCCGGCGATTTCTTCAAACCTGCCACTGATGTCGGTGGCCTGTGCCTTGAGTTCCTGGACACAAATACAATCCGGCATCGACTGGGCAACCCATTCCTGAAGGCCCTTGGTGGCGGCGGAACGGATGCCGTTGAGGTTGAGGCTGGTTAATTTGAACATGGGACTTTCAATGAATATGACGACAGGGCAGACAGGCAATCAAGGCGAGGCCATGCCACCGGAGGGCAGCCTGGCCCAGGAGTTCGTGCAGTTCGCCGTCGAATCGGGGGTGCTGCGCTTTGGCCAGTTCAAAACCAAGGCCGGGCGCATGAGCCCCTACTTTTTCAACGCCGGCCTGTTCGACGACGGCGCCAAGCTCGGCCGGCTGGCGCAATTTTATGCGCGCCAGCTGCTGGCCGAAGAGCAGCGCAGTGGCCTGGCCTTCGACATGATCTTCGGCCCGGCCTACAAGGGCATTCCGCTGGCCGCCGCCGTCGCCATCGAGCTCGCGCGGCTGGGGCGCAACCTGCCGTTTGCCTACAACCGCAAGGAAGCCAAGGACCACGGCGAGGGCGGCACGCTGGTCGGCGCACCCCTCCAGGGGCGGGTGCTGATCGTCGATGACGTGATGTCCGCCGGCACCGCCGTGCGCGAGTCGATAGCGCTGATCCAGGCGGCCGGCGCCACGCCGCATGCGGTGGCGATTGCGCTGGACCGGCAGGAAAAAGCCACCGAGAACGGGCTGGATGTGGACCACAGCGCCGTGCAATACGTCACGCGGCAACTTGGCTTGCAGGTCTGTGCCATTGCGCGCCTGAGCGACTTGCTGCAGTATCTGGCTTTGCACAGCGGCGACGCCACCGGCGGCGAAAGCGCCGATGCAGCGCCCCTGAAGGAACATTACCAGGCTGTCCTGGCTTACCGCGAACGCTACGGCGTCAACTGAAGAAACCAAATTGCGCCTGCCCTCACTGCTCTCGCCCGGTCTTGCCGGTCTGGCCTTCCTTCTGGGCGGCGCTGCGGCGGCGCAGGACATCTACTCCTGCGTGGACGCGAAAGGCCGCACCCTCACCGCCGACCGCCCGATTGCCGAATGCACCGACCGCACCCAGCGCACGCTGTCGCCGTCCGGCATCGTCACTCGCCAGATCGGTCCCTCACTGACCGCACATGAGCAGACCGCGCAGGATGAAAAAGACAGGCGGGCGGCCGAGCTGCGTGCCCGCGAAGCCGAAGAGCGGCGCCGCGACAAGGCGCTGCTGCTGCGCTATCCCACGCCTGAAGTGCATGCGCGCGAACGTTCGGCGGCGCTGCTGCAGATCGATGAAGTCATCAAGGCGTCAAGCAAGCGGCGCGGCGAGCTGGCTGACCAGCGCAAGTCCCTGGCCGGCGAACTGGAGTTTTATGCCAAGGACCCGTCCAGGGCGCCGGCTTCGCTCAAGCGCAGGCTGGAGGAAAACGAGGGCAGCGTCGCCGTGCAGCAACGCTTCATCGCCGACCAGCAGCAGGAAAAAAAGCGCGTCAACCAGCGCTTTGATGAAGAGCTGGCCAAGCTCAGGCAGCTGTGGCCGGCAGCCAGTCCCCCTGCCCCTGGCAGCGCTGGCAGTTCCCGGACCGTCAGGAACTGAGTTTTTGCAACTTTTGAGCTATCTCCCGTGACAGATGGCCGCGAGTCCGCATGACGCCTTTCCCTTCCAGGAGAGGCCGGGATGGGGGTCAGCAGGCGTGGGGTCAGTCACGAAAAACGCCATCGGGGAGCCCTCACCCCAGCCCTCTCCCAGAGGGAGAGGGAGTAAGAAGGGACTCCATTCTGCAAGCTGAGCAGCTTCAATTTTTGAAGCCAGATTGCCTGTTTGCGCAATGCTGGCGTGCATGAGTAGCTATTATTTCAATAGCGTTTTAATGCATGCAGTGCAGGGCCTCAAGCCAGCTTTTTCTTCAGCAATTCATTCACCTGCGCCGGGTTGGCCTTGCCCTTGGTCGCCTTCATGGCCTGGCCGACCAGCGCATTGAAGGCTTTGGCGTTGCCGGCGCGCACCTCTTCGACGTTTTTGGCGTTGGCCGCCAGCACGCCGTCGATGATGGTTTCGAGTTCACCGGTGTCGCTCATCTGCTTGAGGCCTTTGGCGTCGATCAGCGTGTCAACGTCCTGGCCTTCGCCGGTCCACAAGGCGTCAAACACCTGCCGGGCGGCATTGTTGGAAACCGTGCCGTCGGCAATGCGGCCAATCAGCGCGGCCAGCTGGGCGGCGCTGACGCTGGACGCTTCAATCGACTTTTCTTCTGCATTCAGGCGGCGCGACAACTCGCCCATGACCCAGTTGCTGGCCAGCTTCGGCTGCTTGCTGGCCGTTGCCACCGCCTCGAAGTAAGCCGCCGTCGCCTTGCTCTGCGTCAATTGGCCTGCGTCGTAGTCGCTCAGGCCATAGTCGGCGACAAAACGCGCCGCCATCACGCGCGGCAGTTCCGACATTTCCGCACGGGTCTTTTCCACCCAGTCCCGGCCAATCACCAGCGGCGGCAAGTCCGGGTCGGGGAAATAGCGGTAGTCGGCGGCGTCTTCCTTGCTGCGCATGCTGCGCGTCTCGCCGGTGTCCGGGTCGAACAGCACGGTCGCCTGCTGGATGGCGTGGCCGTCCTCGATCTGCTCGATCTGCCAGCGCACTTCGTAGTCCATGGCCTGCTGCATGAACTTGAAGCTGTTGAGGTTCTTGATCTCGCGACGCGTGCCCAGCGGCTCGCCGGGCTTGCGCACCGATACGTTGGCGTCGCAGCGGAAGCTGCCTTCCTGCATGTTGCCGTCGCAGATGCCGATCCAGGTGACGATCTTGTGCAACTCTTTGGCATAGGCCACGGCCTCGGCCGTCGAGCGCATGTCGGGCTCGGTGACGATCTCCAGCAGCGGCGTGCCGGCGCGGTTCAGGTCGATGCCGCTCTGGCCGATGAAGTCTTCATGCAGCGACTTGCCAGCGTCTTCTTCGAGGTGGGCGCGTACCAGCCGAACGGATTTCTTTTCGCCATCCAGGAAAAAATCGACCACGCCGCCCTGCACCACGGGAATCTCGAACTGGCTGATCTGGTAGCCCTTGGGCAGGTCGGGGTAGAAATAGTTCTTGCGGGCGAACACGCTGCTTTCGGCAATGTGCGCATTCACGGCCAGGCCAAACTCGATGGCGCGCTGGACCGCGCCCTTGTTCATCACCGGCAGCGCGCCGGGCAGGGCGAAATCGACGGCCGACGCGTTGGTGTTGGGCTCGGCACCGAACGAGGTCGAGGCGCGGCTGAAAATCTTGGATTTCGTGGTCAACTGGGTGTGGGTTTCAAAGCCGATAACGACTTCGTAGCCCTGCACCAGCAGGGAGGGGGTGGTTTTGCTCATGCTGCGGTTCCGGGTGCTTTCTGGTGCCAGTCGGTCGCCAGCTGGAACTGGTGCGCCGCGCCCAGCAGCTGCGCTTCCTTGAAATAGTTGCCGATCAGCTGCAGACCGACGGGCATGCCACCCGCGCCGAAACCGGCCGGTATGCTCATGCCCGGCAGGCCGGCCAGGCTGGACGACAGGGTGTAGATGTCAGCCAGGTAGCTGGCCAGCGGGTCGCTTGATTTTTCGCCGATCTTCCAGGCCACGGTGGGCGACACCGGCCCGGCAATCACGTCGCATTGCGTGAAGGCGGTCTGGAAGTCCTGCGCGATCAGGCGGCGGATCTTTTGCGCCTTCAGGTAGTAGGCATCGTAGTAGCCGTGGCTCAGCACATAGGTGCCGATCATGATGCGGCGCGTGGCCTCGTCGCCAAAGCCTTCGCTGCGCGACTTCTTGTACATGTCGGTCAGGTCGGTGTAGTGCGCCGCGCGGTGGCCGTAGCGCACGCCGTCAAAACGGCTCAGGTTGCTGCTGGCTTCGGCCGGGGCGATGACGTAGTAGACCGGAATCGACAATTCCGTCAGCGGCAGGCTGACATCGACCAGCGTGGCGCCCAGTTTTTCAAACTCGGCCAGCGCAGCGCGGACGGCGGCCAGCACGTCGGGCGCGCAGCCAGCGCCAAAAAACTGCGTGGGCAGACCGATTCTCAAGCCTTTTAGCGGCTTTCCGCTTGTCCCGTCTGGGTTTTTAGCTATTAAATCAGTAGCGTAATCCACGGCGGGCAGGTCCAGCGAGGTCGAGTCGCGGTCGGGGTCGGGTCCGGCCATCGCGGACAGCAGCAACGCGCAGTCGAGCGCGCTGCGCGCCATTGGGCCGGCCTGGTCCAGGCTGGAGGCAAACGCCACCATGCCGTAGCGCGAGCAGCGGCCATAGGTCGGCTTGATGCCGGTGATGCCGGTCAGCGACGCCGGCTGGCGGATCGAGCCGCCGGTGTCGGTGCCGGTGGCGGCGGG
>NZ_JAAFGZ010000019.1 GCF_010365105.1 Polaromonas sp.
CACCCGCTATGACAAGCTCGACGTCACGTTTGTGGGCTTCGTGCACATCGCCGGCACTATGAAATGGCTCCATTGACTTTCCGAACACGGCCTAGTCATGGCGGGTAAATTCCCCGCCGCTTGTGGTGTTCAACTGCAAGGCAAACTTAATTGAGCCGTATGGCGTTAATGGCATTTGATACCCCCGGCCGAATACTTTGGCCTTGAACGCACATAGCCCACCGGCAGATCGCGGCCTTGCTCGTATTCTCGATGCCAGCTCTTGAGCGGGTTCTTGGTTTGGTAGCTCAACTGACAAAGAGTCGCCCCAGTGCGTTTGCCGAGTTTTATTTAGAGCTTGACTGCTTGAATACGATCTTCGTATGAATACATGGAACTACCTCCAGGTAGTCCAAGATTTCCTCCGCCCACCCAACAGAAGCTGGATTTGGAGTCACGCCAATGAACTCCAAAGCTTCGGTTGAGTACCGGGGCTATGACGGTTTCAGTTGAATTTCTTCTCGCGATCGTCAGCCCTTTTGCTGGGCTGCACTCAGAAATTCATCAAACGTGTTGGGCGCGAGCAGCGCGGCAACAAGGGTGACCTCACCGTCTGCGAAAGTGAGCGCTGATGCCGGAACAGGACTCATCGCTGTGCGGCTCCGGTGATAGAGCCTTTCATCGTCATCGACTTGCCCGGGACGAAGTTGATGCAGACCCCGTCAAGCTCTTCCAGACGCAACGGCTCGCGCGTGAATCTGCAGGCATAAGAGGCCTGTTCATCCCTGCTGCAACTGTCGCTTTCCAGATGTTGACACGACGTGCAGGTGCCGAAGGGTTGTTTGCCTCTCTCTTGCGCTACCTGACCGAGCATGCGCTGCAAGGCATTGGCGAATTGACCTTGGATATTAGGGGGTAGAGAGTCCGCAGCACGGACCAAGGATTCGAAGGGGTCGTTCGCAAGAATGCCCCTGGCTTTCTCGGTCAGAACGAGCTGGACACTGCGTCTATCGTCCTCTGACCGCATGCGTGTCAGATAGCCTTGGGTTTCGAGGCTTTTGATGGTCTGTGACGCCGTGCCCCGGGTCGTCGCATGGAACGCGGCGAAAGCGGACGGCGTTCGTGAGAAGCGGTTGGCCTGCGCAAAGTACCTGAGCACCGCCCACTGGGCTGCCGTCAGACCCTCCACAAGCCCCTCGCCGGACGCTATACGCCCCAAGTGAAAGACCAGCTCCGCAATTGCGCGACTGTTCATTTTCAACTCCTTAATCATGTCACTATGATAGCGTCTAAAAACCATAATGACAAGAATGTGATTTCGAATCGATACTATATAGGCTTCTCTTTCTTACTTGTTCTAGCGTTCTCTCTGCTTACTTTGGAGCTTGACTTATGGCAATTACATTGACTGAAAATGCGGCAAAACAGATTCAGCGCCAGCTTGCCAAGCGCGGCAAGGGGATTGCCTTGCGCATCGGCGTGAAGAAAGTGGGTTGCACCGGACTGGCGCACACCTTCGACATCGCCGACGAAACTCGCGCGAACGATCACAGCTTCGAGTCGCATAACGCCCGTGTGCTGATCGATGCTGACAGCCTAGCATTCCTCGACGGCTCGCGCATCGACTTTGTCACCGAAGGCCTCAAGCAGATGTTCAAGTTTGACAACCCCAACGTCGACAGCGAATGCGGCTGCGGCGAGAGTTTCAACGTGAAAAAGACCAAGCCTGATGTCAAAAACACAGAGGTAGCACCATGAATGCAGTTGCTGAAAACATCCAGACCGAAATGTCTGCCGATTTTGTCTTTACCGACACCGCCGCGTCCAAAGTGACTGAATTGATTGCCGAAGAAGGCAACTCTGAACTGAAATTGCGTGTTTTTGTTCAGGGCGGCGGCTGCTCTGGCTTTTCCTATGGATTCACGTTCGACGAAATCGCCAACGAGGACGACATGACGATGACCAAAAATGGCGTGTCGCTGCTGATTGACGCGATGAGCTACCAGTACTTGGCGGGGGCAGAGATTGATTACAAAAATGATCTGGAAGGTGCGCAGTTCGTCATCAAAAACAATCCTGGTGCTACTTCTACTTGTGGCTGCGGGTCGTCCTTTTCAGCTTAACTCAGGAACAAAACTATGAGCGCAGTACTGCAAAATCTTGTCAACCAACCCTACAGGCACGGGTTCATCACAGACATCGAGTCGGATGTGGCACCCAAAGGGCTGAATGCAAACACCATCCGGATGATTTCGGCCAAGAAGAACGAACCCGCCTGGCTGCTCGAGTTCCGACTCAAGTCTTACCAGGCGTGGCTCAAAATGGAAGAGCCGAAGTGGCCCAACGTCCATCACCCGAAGATCGATTTCCAGGCGATTAGCTACTACGCGGCGCCCAAGCAGAAGCCGAAGTTGAAAAGCATGGACGAGGTCGATCCTGAATTGCTGCGCACCTTCGAAAAACTCGGCGTGCCGCTGCACGAGCGCATGGCGCTGGCTGGCGTTGCAGTTGACGTCATTTTCGACAGCGTGTCGGTAGCGACCACCTACAAGCACAAACTGGCCGAGGTCGGCGTCATTTTCTGTTCGATGTCGGAGGCCGTGCTGGAGCATCCGGAGATGGTACAGAAATATCTCGGTACGGTGGTGCCGACCGGCGACAACTATTACGCCGCGCTCAACTCGGCGGTATTTACCGACGGCTCGTTCTGCTTCATCCCCAAGGGCGTCAAGTGCCCGATGGACTTGTCGACTTACTTCCGCATTAATACCGAGGAGTCAGGTCAATTTGAGCGCACGCTGATCATTGCAGAGGAAGGGGCTTCTGTCTCATATCTGGAAGGTTGCACGGCACCCGCATTCAGCACCAACCAGCTGCATGCCGCGGTGGTTGAGCTCGTTGCGCTTGACAACGCCGACATCAAATACTCGACGGTGCAGAACTGGTATGCGGGTGACGAAAACGGCATTGGCGGCATCTACAACTTCGTCACCAAGCGCGGCCTGGCCAAAGGCGTCAACTCGCGCATTTCGTGGACCCAGGTCGAGACCGGATCGGCGATTACCTGGAAGTACCCGTCCGTCGTGCTGCGAGGCGACAACTCGGTGGGCGAATTTTATTCGGTCGCCGTCACCAACCACCTGCAGCAGGCCGATACCGGCACCAAGATGATCCACCTCGGCAAAAACACCCGAAGCACCATCGTCAGCAAGGGTATCTCGGCCGGGCGTTCCAACAACAGCTACCGCGGCCTGGTCAAGATTGCGCCGACCGCCGCCGGCGCGCGCAATTATTCCCAATGCGACTCGATGCTGATAGGCGACCAGTCTGGTGCCAACACCTTCCCCTACATCCAGGTGCGCAACAACAGCGCCCAGGTCGAGCACGAGGCCTCGACCTCAAAAATCGGAGAAGATCAGCTATTTTATTTTGCGCAGCGCGGCGTCAGCGCCGAAGCGGCCGTGTCGATGATCATCAACGGCTTCTGCAAGGATGTGTTTCAACAATTGCCGATGGAGTTCGCCGTCGAAGCGACCAAGCTGCTCGGTTTCAAGCTCGAAGGAAGTGTCGGATGATTTACCAAGACAGCAAAACCATACTCGAAATACGCGGGCTGTGCGCCACTGTGAATGGCATCGATATTCTGAAAGGCCTGGACTTCACGGTGAAAAGCGGCGAAGTGCATGCCATCATGGGACCGAATGGCTCGGGCAAGAGCACCTTCGCCAAAGTGCTAGCCGGTCACACGGCGTATCAGGTGACGGGCGGCAGCGTGCTGTTCGAAGGCAAGAATCTGTTTGAGCTGGCGCCCGAAGAGCGTGCCCGTGCCGGGGTGTTTCTGGCCTTTCAATATCCAATCGAGATACCCGGTGTCGCCAATAGCCAGTTTCTGCGCCTGACATACAACACGGTGCAGTCGCAGCGCGGCAAGGAAGAACTCGACCCACTCGAATTTGACGACTTTGTGCGCGAGAAGATGAAGCTGTTAGAGATGAGTCCCGATTTTCTCGACCGCAGCGTCAACGAAGGTTTTTCTGGTGGCGAAAAAAAGCGCAACGAAATCTTGCAGATGGCGCTGCTCGAACCCCGCCTGGCGATCCTCGACGAGACCGATTCCGGCCTTGACATCGACGCGCTCAGGATCGTCTCCCAGGGCGTTAACCAACTCGCCAACAAGGACAACGCCATTGTTCTGGTGACGCACTACCAGCGACTGCTCAACTACATCGTGCCCGACTTCGTCCACGTGATGGACGCCGGCCGTATCATCAAGACCGGCGGCAAGGAACTGGCGCTTGAACTCGAAACGCGGGGCTACGACTGGGTCGCTGCCGAGCACCAGGCGGTGAGCGAAACGAGGGCTGCAGAGGTGGCGACATGAGCACAGTCACATCTATTCGCCGACCCGCTGCGGGTTTCCTCGAAACGCTGCTGGCAGGCCAGCCGCAACTGCCGCCCAGCCCGTTGGCTCGGATCAACGCGCTGCGCGCCGAGGCGCTCAATCGACTCGACGCGCTGACGCTGCCCACCCTGCGTGACGAGGAGTGGCGCTTCAGCGATATTTCTCAGCTCACGAAACTGTCGTTTTCTCCGGCACTCAGCGCAAGCTATCTGGAAGCCGCCGATATCGCTCATTTTCATATTGAAGAAGCAAGCACTCTACTGGTGTTTGTCGATGGTATCTATGTGCCGCACTTGTCTAGTGCAGCTGCAAACAGCAGCGTAATGGTGTCCAACCTGCCGACGGTCCTTTCCACGCACGCCGCAACCATCGAAGCACATCTCGGCCGTCACGTTGCCTTCCGCGACAACATATTCGCTGCGCTCAATACTGCCTTCCTGCAGGATGCGGCAGTGATTGTGGTGCAGCGCAACGTGGCGCTTGCATCGCCGGTACATTTACTGTTTATTGCGACGCAAAAAGAGGTTGTCAGCACTCCCCGTTGCCTGGTGGTTGCCGAAACTGGTAGCGAAGTGACGGTGATCGAGGATTACGTCGTGTTGTATAAACCACGTTGGCAAGAAGAAGCCCATTTCACCAACGCTGTGACCGAAATTGCGCTGGAAGCCAATGCGCGTGTGAATCACATCCGGATTCAGCGCGAAGGTGCACAAGCATTTCATATTGCCAATTGCGCGGTGTCCCTGGGGCGTTCGAGCAATTTTCAATCGGTTAGCGTCGCGCTCGGCGCACAGATTTCGCGCTATAACCTCGACGTCTTGCTGGCCGAAGGTGCCGAGTGCGCGGTCGATGGGCTGGCACTGATCGCAGCGAATCAGCTGGCCGACACCCACACCAGCATCGACCACGCACAGCCGCACGGCGTGAGCCGCCAGCTGCACAAATGCATCGTCGGCGGCAGCGCGCACGCGGTGTTCAACGGCAAGATCATGGTGCGCCAGGGTGCGCAGCGCACCGACTCGGTACAGTCGAGCCGCAACCTGCTCCTCACCGGCAAGGCCCACGTCGACACCAAACCTCAGCTGGAGATTTTTGCCGATGACGTGAAATGCGCGCATGGCGCGACCATCGGCCAGCTCGACAGCGAGGAAGTCTTTTACCTGAAGAGCCGCGGACTGTCTGACAGCATCGCTCGCAATCTGCTGACCTATGCCTTCGGCGCCGAGATCATCGAGCGCATCCCCGTCGCATCGCTCAAGCACCGGCTGGAGCAGACGGTGCTTGAACAAACCAGCAGCCCCTCATGAACGCCATCCAAACCGTACTCGCCGCCCCATCGGCACGCGTCCTGCTGGCGTCCGTGCCTGGCGTGACAACGACCAGCAGGATGCCCACTAGGGAACCATTCGATGTGGAGCGCATACGCGCCGACTTTCCGATCCTCCAACTCCAGATCGACGGTAAGCCGCTGGTCTATCTCGACAACGCCGCATCAAGCCAGATGCCGCAGCAGGTGATCGACCGCCTGGTGCGCTACCAGACAAGCGAGCACGCCAATATCAACCGCGCGGTGCACTATTTGTCGGAGACCGCGACCGCCGAATATGAGACCGCTCGGCGCAAGCTGCAGCGCTTCATCAATGCACCCGACGAGCGCGAAGTGATATTCACCAGCGGCACCACCGATGCAATCAACCTGGTAATGCACGGCTACGGCCGCAAGTTCATCAAGGCCGGCGACGAGATTATTCTGACAACGCTTGAGCACCATTCGAACATCGTGCCATGGCAGATGCTGGCCGAAGAAACGGGCGCGAAAATCCGCGTGGTACCGATCAACGACGCCGGTGAACTGATGATCGATGAATATGAAAATCTGTTCAACGAGCGCACCAAGCTGGTCGGTGTGATGCAAGTTTCGAACGCGCTGGGCAGCATCAACCCGGTCAAGCAGATGATCGCTTTCGCGCATGCCCATGGCGTGCGGGTGCTGGTGGACGGCGCCCAGGCGGTGCCGCACCTGCAGGTCGATGTTCAGGATCTGGACTGCGACTTCTACGCCTTCTCAGGGCACAAGCTGTGCGGCCCGACCGGCATCGGCGTGCTGTATGGCAAGGCCGAGCTGCTAGAAAAAATGCAGCCCTTCAAGGGCGGCGGCGACATGATTTTGTCGGTGACCTTCGAAAAAACAATCTACAACACCATCCCGCATAAATTCGAGGCCGGCACGCCGCCCATCGCAGCGGCTATTGGGCTCGGCGCCGCTGTCGATTACCTCTCAGCCATCGGCATGGACGCCATTACCGCGCACGAGCTCGATCTGCTCGATTACGCGACCGCGCAGATGAAGTACATGCCAGGCGTGCGCATTATCGGCACTGCCCAAAACAAGGCTGCAGTGCTGTCATTTACAGTCGACGGCGTGCATCCGCACGACATCGGCACCTTGCTCAATCAGGAGGGCGTTGCGGTGCGCACGGGTCATCATTGCGCGCAGCCGGTGATGCAGCGCTTGAAAGTGCCGGCCACCTCGCGCGCCTCGTTTGCGTTCTACAACACACTGGCAGAGGTCGATGCACTGATTGCCGGCATTCGCAGCGTGCAGAAAGTGTTTGCGTGATGGCCAACTACAAAGCGTTATATCAGGAGGTCATCCTCGACCACAACAAGAAGCCGCGCAATTACGGCACGCTGGCGCATGCGAGCCACCATGCGGTCGGCCACAACCCGTTGTGCGGCGATCACATCAGTGTGGCGCTCAGTCTTGATCGCGAGTGCATCGACTGCATTGCGTTTCAGGGTGAGTCGTGCGCGATCTGCAAGGCGTCGGCGTCGATGATGACGTCCGCTGTCAAGGGAAAAACGCGTGCGGACGCAGAAATTCTGATCCAGGAATTTCTCGCCATGGCCACTGGGAAGCTCAAAGTTGACAGTCTGAATCACATCGGACGGCTCGCGGTATTCGCCGGTGTGTGCGACCTGCCGACGCGCGTCAAATGCGCGATTTTGCCCTGGCACACGCTGCACGCGGCGCTCAACTCAGTTGCCAGTGCCTCAACCGAATCCGGACCAGACCCATCGCATGCCCCCATCGCCAACCCGTGATGCGTTGCCCGCTATCAGGCAAGACTTTAAAAGGACCAGATGCTGACAGCAAATGAACTAAAAAACTACCTCATCAATGGCTTGCCCTGCGACCACGTGGAAGTGTCGGGCGATGACGGCCAGCATTTTGAGGCGGTGGTGGTGAGCCCGCAATTTGTTGGCAAAAGCAAGGTACAGCAGCATCAGCTGGTGTATCAGGCACTTGGGGACCGCATGCGTTCAGAAATTCACGCACTGGCCATGCGTACCTTCACGCCCGACGCCTGGGCCCAATCAGCCATCACATAACTTTGGAGAACTCAAAAATGAACATCCAGGAAAAAATTCACCAGCAGGTCACAGCCGATACCGTCGTGCTCTACATGAAAGGCACACCCCAGTTCCCACAGTGTGGTTTTTCTGGTGCGACGGTGAAACTGCTCAGGGCTTGTGGCGTGCAGAACTTCACCGCCGTAGACGTGCTGGCTGACCCGGAAATCCGTGAGGGAATCAAAGCCTACAGCAACTGGCCGACTGTGCCGCAGCTTTACATCAAGGGTGAGTTTGTTGGTGGCGCCGACATCGTGCGCGAGATGTACCAGCTTGGTGAGTTACAGAAGCTGGTCAGTTCCGCGCAGGTTGGATGATGAATACGTTTTTGGGCGCATTGCCGCCCGGTCAGGACAGTCCATGCCAAAAATTAAAGATATTGAAGACACCCCCAACCCGAATGCTGTGAAGTTCACCCTTTTCGAGCCGTTGACCTGGGGCATAACACGCTCCTATGAAACCGCCGAGCAGGCAAAGGACGATGCGCTGGCTTGCGCGCTGTTCAACATTGAGCATGTCAGCAACGTGTTTTACGTTGACAAATGGCTCACGGTGACACAGGACGGTGGGGCCGACTGGCCGGTTTTGGTTCGTTTGGTGGCGGTGCCGATTCGCGCCGCACCAGCGGCTGCGGCCCAATCTGCTGCCGCAGTGTTTGCAGCCCGCACGTCAATTGAAGCGCTCAGCGAGCAAGATCAAGTACGTCTTGACGCGATCAACACCCTGCTGGACGAGCAGATTCGCCCGCATTTAAAAAACGATGGCGGCGACCTTCATGTGGTCGGTCTCAGCAGCAATCTGCTGAGCGTGCACTACCAGGGTGCGTGCGGAACCTGCCCGAGCTCGATATCCGGCACGCTCAGGGCTATCGAAAACCTGGTCAGGTCGCTTGAACCCGACATTGAAGTCGTAGCGGTTTAAGTTTGTCCCCCCGGTCAGCTTGCCGTAGCTAGTGCGTTGCCACCGGTTAATTGAAGATACAAGGAGCTCATGCCATGCAGGCTACTCATCAGAACCCCAACCAGGCACCAACGCCTGGCGCGCCGTCCCCAGCGGCCGCTGGCACCGACAAGCTGCCGGGGATACGTCATATCATCGCCGTCGGCAGCGGCAAGGGTGGCGTCGGAAAATCCACGGTGAGTGTCAATCTGGCGCTCGCGCTACAGCAGCTAGGGGCACGCGTCGGAATTGTAGATGCCGACATCCTTGGCCCCAGTATCCCCGGCATGCTCGGCATTCCAACCGGTGAGCCGCCTGCGATGACCCCGGACAGCAGAATGATCCCGGCGGAGCGGCACGGACTGAAGGTGGTGTCGATGGGCATGCTCACCGGAGACGACAAACCGGCCGTCTTGCGGGGGCCGATGGTGGGAAAATACCTGAAGCTGTTCGTCGACGGCGTGCAATGGGGACAACTGGACTACTTGATCCTCGACCTCCCGCCTGGTACCGGCGATACCCAACTGACGCTGGCGCAAAGTATGCCGCTGTCGGGCGTGGTGATCGTGACCACACCACAGGCCGTGAGCCTGAAGATCGCCCGCCGAGGCTTGCGGATGTTCGAGAAGGTGCAGGTCAAGATTCTCGGGATCGTCGAGAACATGCGCACCTTCACCTGCCCCCACTGCGGCGAGAGCACGGATATCTTCCGTCACGGCGGCGGCGAGCGGATGAGTCAGGAGCTTGGCGTCCCATTCCTGGGTGCCTTACCTCTCGATGCCGATGTCGTCACCTGCGGTGATGAGGGGCGTCCGATCGTGGCGGACCAGCCAAAGTCGGTCAGCGCCATGGTGTATTGCGCCATTGCCACGGCGCTCGCTGAGCAGCTGCACGCGGCGGTCAATGTGCTGAAGCCCTTTGTGTGGAACTGGGACAGCAACGAGGGGGTGCCTGGATGGATGGAAGGTGCGGCGCAGCCTGCTGGCGCGCAGAACACTCCAATTGGTTTCCTCCGTCGCGATCCGCGTACCTTATCCATCCTCTGGGAGGACGGTCATCGCGACGACTTTGATGTCCGCGACCTGCGCTTGGCATGTCATTGCGCCCTCTGCGTCGAGGAGATGAGCGGCCGCAAGTTGCTCGATCCAAAGACGATACGATCTGATGTGAGCCCGCGACAGATCGTGAGTATAGGCAACTACGCGATCCAGTTCGATTGGAGCGACGGCCATAACAGCGGTATATATTCTTTTAACGACCTGCATGCCTTAGGCGCGCGCGCTGCGGCGAAGAACGTTGAAAATGTCTGATTTGCTGCTTGTTGATCTGCCGGTCAGCATTCGCGTGGAGATTTCTCTCGCTGACCCCGACACTTGCAAGTTCATCGTGAGCCGTACCTTGCATCCTGGCGGCCCCTTCTTTTTCGGCAACAAGGAACGGGCCGTCGGATCGCCTCTCGGCGAGCGACTGTTCGCCCTCCCCGGCGTGGCCAACGTCCTGATTGCCGAGAGTGTGGTGACCATCTGCAAAGAGCCGATCGCCTCGTGGTCAGGACTGAAAGCCGCCATCGGGACGGCCATCCGGGCGCAGCTGCTGACTGGCGTGCCGGCGATCTTGGAGATGCATGCCCACACTGGCACGCAAGGACGGTCCGATGCAGAGCTGAATACGGCTATTCAGGCACTTCTGGACAAGGAGGTCAATCGTTCAATCGCTAACCACGGCGGGAAGATTTCGATTGTGGACGTCCGGCAAAGCAAGCTTTTCATCACCATGAGCGGCGGCTGCCAGGGATGCGCGTCCTCTCAGGTGACGCTGAGGCAGGGATTCGAAGTCATGCTGAAAAGGGTCGCTCCCGAAATCGAGCATATCGTAGATGCTACGGACCACGCTGCGGGGAAGCAGCCGTTCTACCCGCGCCATGAGGTGCCCCTATGACAAATCGACTAGCCCAGAAAACCTCCGCAACCGTCGAGACGCTCGACGAGCTTGCAAAATTGGCAAACTACTCGCTTATGGACACGCTCAACTGCGATCCTGACGCGACCACAAACGGAGCCGACCACGCGCCGCGACAAGTCCGTACGGGCCACTATGTCCCCGTCAATCCCATGTCAATCAAAGACCCCGAGTACGTCGCGCACAGCAAAAACTTGTTTCGTGAACTTGGCTTCGCCGACAACATGGCACAGTCGGCCGACTTCGTCCGGATGTTCTCCGGCGATCTCTCACAGATTCCGCAGCCGATGCGCAAAGTCGGTTGGGCGTGTGGCTACGCACTTTCTATCTTCGGCACCGAATACTACCAACAGTGCCCGTTCCAAACAGGTAACGGATACGGCGACGGTCGCGCAGTTTCCGTACTTGAGGCCGTTATCAACGATCGGCGATGGGAAATGCAGCTAAAAGGTGGCGGCCGCACGCCATACTGCCGTGGCGCGGACGGTCGCGCCGTCCTGCGTTCGAGTGTCCGCGAGTTCCTGGCACAGGAGCACATGCACGCGCTCGGCGTGCCAACCTCACGGTCGCTGAGCTTGTACGTTTCAAAAACAGAGAAGGTCAAGCGACCGTGGTACTCGGAGGGCTCGCGCTCCAAGGATCCGGACATGCTTATATCGGAGCCAGTCGCCATCTCGACGCGCGTCGCACCGTCGTTCATCCGGGTCGGCCAACTCGAGCTCTTCGGTCGCCGTGCCCGCAAGAAGGAACACTTGAAAGCAATGGAAGAGCTAGAGAAGATTGTGTTGCACTTGATCAATCGTGAGTACGCTGACGTCATTGACAAGAAACTAAGCACTGCCGAAAAAGTGGTGTTGCTCGCGTGCGAGTTCCGCAGCCGCCTGACATCGCTTGTGGCGAACTGGATCCGCGTCGGCTACTGCCAGGGCAACTTCAACAGCGACAACTGCGCTGCCGGTGGCTTCACACTCGACTACGGCCCATTCGGATTCTGCGATGTGTTCAACCCGCACTACCAGCCATGGACGGGTGGAGGACATCACTTCTCGTTCCTGAACCAACCAGTGGCAGCGGAACGCAACTTCCACATGTTTTGCACGGCATTGCGGCCGTTGCTGACGTCGCATCAGGACTGCCTGCGACAGCTCGACGAGATTCACAGTGGCTTTTCGGCAGTGATGCAAACGCAAATGGAGCAGATGTGGGCTGCCAAACTTGGACTCGGCATTTTTCACGCGGCGTTGTTCAGTGAGCTCGAAACGCTCATGGTGCAAACGCCTGTCGATTACACCCTATTCTTCCGCGAGCTCTCGACGGTGCCTGACGAAATTGGCCCACTTAAAAAAAGCTTCTACAAAGACTCGCAGCGCGCCATGGTTGCAATGCACCCGACATATCAGACAGACCCTGAAGGGATGGACAAGCGCTGGTCAGAGTGGCTCACAAAATGGAAGTCGCTCATCGGCAGCTTCCGCACGACCGACGCGAATGCTGCTGCTCCCCGCACCCGTGAGGAGCTCTCTAGGCAGATGAAACTCGTGAACCCAAAATACAGTTTGCGCGAGTGGTTGGTTGTGCCTGCGTACAGCCAAGCGAGCGCGGGGAACTACTCTCTCGTTCGAGAGCTGCAGGAAGTCATGACGCAGCCCTACGCCGAGCAGTCGAAGGAGGTGGAAGAAAAATACTATAGGCTGAAGCCGTCTGAGTTCTTTGCGGTCGGTGGATTGTCGTATTTGAGCTGCTCGTCGTGATTTTTTGAAAACTGACTTCCCGTCGTCTTTCTGACCTTGCTCCTGGATTCCGTATCCCATAACCGAGATCATGAACTGGCTTGCTTGCGCTTAGCGGCAAGTCAGGTTTGCTCGAACTGCATCGGGCTGACGTAACCCATGGTCGAATGCCGCCGATTCCTGTTGTACCAGAGCAGCCACACAACAGTCTCGGCCTTGGCATGGTGCCGCTGCGGGTGGGCTGCCGCCGGTTCTATGTCCACTGACCTTAGCTTTTAAAGCTTCCTCGCACCGTATAAGGTTGGCATTCCCCAGCCTTGAATGCCAGCAATTAGAGTTGCAAAACCTGTCAATGTAATCTACCGATATCGTACCCAGATATACCCCTTGTCCGACCTCCCCGCCTCGAACCCTCCAGAAATGAGGAAGACATTATGGAAGAGGTTAAGCAAGGGGAGGGGCTTTGGTGATTTTTGGTTGGAATTGCTAGGTTGTAAAAGTAATATGATGGGCTCGTTGGTTGAATTCTTTGCTTTGATCAGGATTTTTTGAATGCCTCTTGCTCCTGCGCTTACTCTTGATGCTGCGCCCGAAGCCTTGGACGGTATGGCCTTTTTTGAGGCTTGGCAGTCAAGCCGGGTTCTGGACACGCACCGCAAGCCCATGGGCGCCACAGGTTTGGCGCAGGCCGGGTTCGTCTGGCGCAAGTGGCTGGCGTTTTGCTCGGTTCGGGACATTGACTGGCAGGCGGCAAGTCCGGAGGATGTGCAGGCTTTCGCCGGCGACATCTCGCCGCGCAAGCCGGGCACGCCCTGCGTCTCGCCCGTGACGCTCAGGCGCTACTGGCGCATCTTGAATGACCTGTATGCGCATGCCTGGCTGACCGGTGCTGTGGCACACAATCCGGCCGCCTGCGTGATGCCCGCCACCAGCGAGAAAACCTCTTCCCTCGCCCTGCCCCCGCATCTGTGGGCGCTGCTTCAGGAGGGTTTGCCGGGCGGATGCCAGTTCAAGGCCAGACGCAACCGTCTGGTCCTGCTGCTCATGATGCGCTGCGCGCTGACCGTCACGGAGATCATCAGCTTGACCCTTGGCAGCGTTCAAGTGTACGAAGGTACGCCTGACGAGATTGCCCAGCGACTGGCGCTGGCGGGCCTGCCGCTGCTGCAGCCCGAGAGCCCGTTCCGGGCGCCGCTGGCCTCCTCGTCCCCTGTGCCCGCCTACGCCTTGCAGCTGTCGGGCGCACGCTTGGCGCAGACGCGCCAGCTGGTTTTGGACAGCCGTACCCGCGCTGCCCTGCACGACTGGCTGGAAGTGAGAAAGCCCGGCAAGGCAGGCAAGGCAGGCAACCATGACCGGCTCATCGTCGGCAGCGCCGAGGGCGCGGCCATCACCCCCAAGGGCCTGTACAACCTGTGCCAGGCACACATGGCGCGGTGCCTGGTGGGTTTTGACATCGCCCAGATGGGGCCCAACACGCTGCGCAACACCTGCATCAGCTGCTGGCTCAACCAGGGTGTGCCTTTGAACGAAATCCTGCGCCGCTGCGGGCTGAAGGACGAGCAGGTACTCATCCGCCTGCAAAAGCACCTCAATTCCATTGTCGTTTTCTGAGGTCAACTCCATGCCCAGTAGTCAACGTAGCGAACACCCTACCGCACCGGGTGTGGAGTCGATAAGGGTGCAGTGGCTGCTGGTGTGCCGCTCGCGCGGCACACCAGCGCCCGATCCGGCGCGGGCCCTACCCTTTCTGGCCGGCCTGACAAACCTTCATGGGCAGGCGTTCGAGGCACTGACGCAGGCATTGGTGCTGTGCCTCAAGGGTCAGGAAAAGCGTCGGGAACTCGAAGTCCTTGCCTGGGCCGCTGGCTGCACGCGGCCGACCTTGTTGGCGCAACTGCAGGCGCAGGGCATTGTGTGCACGGGTCACGATCTGTTTGGCGTAGGCCTGGGCCTGATGGCCTCGGGCTGGGACATGTCGGCGCGCCTGGCCCAGCTGGTGCAGCACCCCGAAGACGTGACGTCGCTTCGTCAAGCCCTGGCACTGCAGGCGTCAGCGAGCCGTCTGGCGCTTGAGGTCCCGGCCCTGCCAGCAAGGGCTGATGCGACGGCGCCAGTAGACCCCGCAGGGCCGGATCAGGACCGGGCGCCGGCGCTTCAACCCGAGAGGTCACAACTGCCCAGAATGTTGATGCCTTCCGTTTCAGCCCCAGAACGCCGCATGGACAACTATCCGCCGCTGGCAGTGGTCCCCGATGCGCCGTCGGAGTTCCCCGAGTGGGATGGATGCGAATTCGAGGTACAGGACCCGAATGACGCAGCACCGGCCAGCCCGCGCCTGCAGGTCAAGCTGTTTGGAAGCAACGCGGCCCATACTCTGGAGATTGGCACGCACCGCCGCAGCACCAGCTTCATGGGCGTGCAGGTGGTCACCATCGAGTCGGCCCGCGCCTTGGGTAGTGGTGGAAGTGGCGGCTACGACTGGGGCCATAAACTGACCGTGCAGCTCACGCCCGAAGAAATGCCAGGGGCCATGGCTGTTTTGATGAACCTGTATCCTTCGGTGCGGTTCGGCCAGCATGGCGCGGCCAGGGACAAGTTTGTAGAGCTGCGCCGCCAGGATGGCGGCATGGTTCTGGTCACTGGTCAAGGCAGCGCGGTCTACGCCGTGCCTGTCAAGACGCCACAGCTGTATTACCTGCTGGGCCTGTTTGCCCGGGCCATGGCCCAGGGACTGCCGGGCGGCTCCGTAGCCGAGGTCCTGGCGCTGGTGAAAGCCAGCCAGTGATACCAAGAGCCTGCAGGCGTTGCGCCTCTCGTTATGCAAGCACCTTATGAAGTTTCTGCCGACGGAAGCTGATACTGTTGGCAGTTGGCACTTGGCACTTGGCCGCAGCACCGTAAATCTGGCAAATAGTGTGGGGACATTATCAAAAATCGAGGAACTCATAGAATGTTACCGTGCCTGCCCCCACGTTCACCCTCTTCGACTCCTTCGCCGTCCTGCCGCTCTTGGCAGTTACAGCCGCGTGGACGAGCAAGCTGGCGTGTGCCACGCAGACGCCTCAGCCGGCTGCACATTCCTAAGCCCGGCGATACCCCTTTCATTCTTTAGCGCAATCCATCTATCGCCGGGCCCCAAGCCCCGCGCGGTAGCGGCCGTCGTGTTCCTCAAACCCGGTCGCATTCGTTGGAGTCATTCATGCATGCTGAAATTGACGGTGAGCGCACGCTGACCGAACTGGACTTTGCCCGCCTGAACAAGTTGCGTGACAGGTATTGGCCTGTCGGGCTCGTCGCCATGGACCAGTTCACCGACCTGGTGGCGTCAACCGAGATTGCGCCGGACATCGTGACGATGTATTCACAAGTGGAAATCGTCGATTTGGGTTCGCGCTGCAGGCACAAGCTGACGCTGTGCTATCCCGGCGATGCCGAGCCCGGCATTGGCTTCATCTCGGTGCTTTCGCCTGTAGGCGCGAGCTTGCTGGGCTTGCGCGTGGGCTCGATTGCCCGCTGGCACACACCGCACGGCGACGCCTGCTCGGCACAAGTCGTGGCCATGCTGTTCCAGCCCGAAGCCAGCGGCGATTACGCCACCTAGCTGACGCTTCCGCGTTCGTTTCCCCGTTGCCCATTGCCCACGGCGCCCATGCAGCGCGCCGGCTTCAGCTTGTCCAGGAATTCACCATGCACCTTCACTCGATACTCGCCATCACTGATTTTTCCACCCAGGCCGAACACGGCCTTGAGCGCGCTGCGCTGGTCGCCGCAGCGCATCAGGTCAAGTTGCGGATTGTGTATTTCACGGAATATGCGACGCACGGCTTTTTGAATCCGGGCGGGCGGCTGGCGCAGCGTGCGCGCCAACTGGCCCGACGCCATGACATCACCGTCGATGCAGTCACCCGGCCCTGCAATTCGTTGAACGACATTGTCAAGGAGGCCGGCAGCGCTGACCTGATCGTCGTGGACGATCGGCGCCAGCGCACGCTCAGCAGCCTGTGGCGGGGCACCGAGGTGGTCCAGCTGCTGCGGCACTGCCCGTGCCCGGTGCTGGTCGTCAAGCAGGCCCCCTTAACGCATTACAGCAGCATGCTGGTCGCCACAGACTTCACGGCCGACTCACTGGCGCTGGTGCGCTATGGCAGCCGCTTCGATGTCAATTCGGAACTCGAACTGTTTCACACCCGCAGAACCATCAGCCACGCCCATCCCGCTTTGGCAAAGAAAGCCGCTGCACGGGAGACTGTTTTCAGCCAGGAAGCGCATCGCCTTCTGCGGGGCCGCATGTTTGAGCTGACGGACTCGTTCGATACACGGCTGAACCGGGTGGATTGGGTGCATGGCGACTTTGACCCGGCACGGCAGACCTTGGTACGGCAAAAAACGTCAGGTGCGGACCTGGTTGTCGTCGGCAAGCAAAGGCGCTCAACCCTGGCCGATGTTTTGCTGGGCAGCGTCGCACAACGCCTTGTCGAATCGGCTGACAGTGACGTGCTGGTCGTGCCGCACGGGTACAGCGCATCATCGCGCGCAGCCGGAAAAGCCCGCATGCAGACCGATTTGAATTACGGGCCTGGCCCGCTGCCTGTCGTCAGGCGACGTTCCATTTGACAAGCTAACGGGGCGGTTGTTGATCGGAATCCTGCCATGAGAAGCACCTGGCCTTGAGCTGCCTGTCAACGAGGCGCAGGCGATGCAAGCGAGCGCATCACGGCTTGTGGGCCAACGGTTTTGGCATGGCGTTCGACCTATGAAAGAAAAGTGCCCATGGTGCGAGGCCCCGTGTACTGCACGCTTTTCGTGCGCCTTGTCCCCTCCGTTTGGAGGATGCAGCGCGTCCATCGCCGAGTAACACTGCATCCAGGTCATGCATTTACCAGGAAGCAACATGTTCAGACTTGACGGAAAAGTGGCGCT
Source organism: Polaromonas sp. (assembly GCF_010365105.1). GTDB lineage: Bacteria > Pseudomonadota > Gammaproteobacteria > Burkholderiales > Burkholderiaceae_C > Polaromonas. The sequence continues at coordinate 17,347 of NZ_JAAFGZ010000019.1, forward strand.
CGTCAGCGGCGCCGGGCGCGGCATGGGCCTGGGCGTGGCGCAGACGCTGGCGCGCCAGGGTGCGACCGTCCTCATCAACGATTTCTACCCCGAGCGTGCCGAAGCCGCTGCACAAACGCTGCAGGGCGAAGGCCTGAAGGCACACGCCGCAGCCGCCGACATGACCGACCGCAGCGCGATTTTTGCGATGGTCGAACGGCTGGCGGCCAAGCACGGCGCGATTGACGTGTTTGTCCACAACGCCGGCATTCCGGCCCAAGGCTGGGGCTACAGCCAGTTTCTGGATTCGCCGCCGTCCGAATGGGATGCCTGGCTGCAACTGAACCTGCACGGCCTGATGCATGCCTGCCAGGCGCTCCTGCCCGGCATGATCGAGCGCCGCTGGGGCCGCATCATTGCCATCAACTCCGACGCCGCCCGCACCGCCACCGGCATGGGACTGTGCGCCTATGGCGCGGCCAAGGCGGCGGCTGTCGGCTTCATCCGCAACCTGTCGGGCGAGGTGGGCCGCCATGGCATCACCGCCAACGCCCTGTCGCTGGGCACCATGAACAACTGGGAAGGCGCCGAGCAGATCGCCCGCAAGACCAACTCGGTCGGCCGCGCCGGCTCGCCGCAGGACGTGGGCGCGGCCGTGGCCTACCTGGCTTCGTCCGAAGCCGAATGGGTCAACGGCCAGCTGCTGCCGGTCAACGGCGGCAGCCTGGTTTGCTGAGTTTTTTTATTTCCAATGCAAGGACTTTTTCATGCGTGACACCACGGCTCCCCTGTTCAACCTCAGCGGCCGCGTAGCGCTGGTCACCGGCTCCGGCCAGGGTATGGGCCTGGGCGCGGTGCGCGCGCTGTGCCGCCAGGGCGCCCGCGTCGTCATCAACGACTTCTACCCCGAGCGCGCCGAAAGCGCCGCCGCCGCGCTGACGGCCGAGGGCTTCAGCGTCTGCGCTGCGCCGGGCGACATCACCCTGCCAGAGGTGCGCGAGCGGATCGTCGCCACCGCGCGCAATACCTTTGGCGAGATCGACATCCTGGTGAACAACGCCGGCGTGCCGCCCGGCATGCCGAATTCGCTGCGCACCTTCAAGGATCTGGGCGACGAGGACTTCGAGCGCCAGCTGGATTTGAACCTGCGCGCCATCCTGGGCCTGACGCGGCTGGTGCTGGACGGCATGTGTGAGCGCGGCTTTGGCCGCATCGTCATCATCACGTCCGAGTCGTGGCGCAACGGAATGGCCATGGGGCTGTCGAACTACGCAGCGGCCAAGTCGGCGGCGCTGGGCTTCATGCGCCACCTGGCGCACGAGGTCGGCCGCCAGGGCGTGACGGCCAATGCGCTGTCGCTGGGCGCGATGAACAACTTTGGCTACGACGAAATCGCCAAACGCAACACCGCTGTCGGCCGCGCCGGCACCGCCGACGACGTGGGCGCGGCCGTGGTCTATCTGGTGTCCAACGAAGCGAGCTGGATGAGCGGCCAGGTCATTGCACTGAACGGCGGCTCCTGCACCGCCTGATGCGCCTTTGCCAGCCTCAAACATATTTCAAGCAAAAAAGGCAATTTGCGCAAGTCTGGCTTGCGTTGATAGCTATTAATTCAGTAGCGCAAGGCTAAAGTTTTCTGGTTGCCTGGTTGATGTGTCATGTATTGGCCATTGCCAAGAACCGTCGCCGCAGCATGTCCCGGCCTCAAGGCGTGATGATGCGCAAAAGACCGCGCCAGATTTGCGCTGCTGAGGGCCCGGTTTTGCTCCTGAAAACATAGCCAACAAAGCTTGCCGGATAAGCGTGAATGACATTTTTTAACCCTAAAATTGACTGTATGTGCCGGCCATGCCCATAGCGGCGGCATCCTGCACTGCGCCAGCCTGTGCAGGCGCCATCGTCTGAGCGGACGATGACTGGAGTTCGCTCACGCCAAAAAATGCAGTCAAGCCCTGCTCATGAACCTACAACAGATGCGAACAGCGAACGCCAAGCCTGACTTGTTCACGGGCAGGCTTGCCGAGCCCAAGTTTTACCCGCGAGGACATTTTCCATGACCCAACCCGCCCACGGCTGGCGCAGCCACTACGCCCTGCTGATGCTGCTGTTCGTCTATACCATGAGCTTCATCGACCGGCAGATCATGGGCATCCTGGTGCAGCCCATCAAGCAGGAATTTGGCGTGTCCGACACCGCCATGGGCGTGTTGGTCGGGCCGGGCACCAGCGTATTGACGCGGATGCCTTTGGACGCCAGCACTTTGGCCATGCTGCGCGTCAGGCCCATCAGCGCCGCTTTTAACGCGCAGTAATGCGCCGGCCCGTCGCCGCTGGCCGCTGCGGTGCTGGCGACATTGATCACCACGCCGCGCGTGCCGGCCTTGAGCATGGCGCGCACGGCCTGGCGGGCGCAGTAGAAAGCGCCGTTCAGGTTGACATTGAGTACCCGCGCCCAGGTTTCATCGCTGATGTCGGCAAAGGCATCGACCGAGCCAATGCCGGCGTTGTTGACCAGCACATCGACCCTGCCAAAAGTGGCAACGACTTCATCGACCACGGCAGCAACGGCTGCGCTGTCGGCCACGTTCAGGCTGCGCGCCATGCTGCGTCCGCCCAGCCCGGCCAGCGACTCCTGCGCGGCTTCCAGGTTCAGGTCCAGCGCCACCACGATGGCGCCCTCCTGGATAAAACAGCGCGCAATGGCACGTCCCATTCCCTGCCCTGCACCGGTCACCAAGGCTACTTTGTCTGCGAGTCTCATCTGTTGTTCCTTTACGAATCATGGGGGTCAATCTGATGATCAAAGCTTAGTCAACGACTAGCGAGAGGCCATCGTCTGATGAGACTATTGATCACCCTTGATTTATTCAGAGCTGTCTCAATTCGCAAGAAATGAACCGTCTGCGCTTGATCATCGGCAAGGTCAGGGGCCAATACGCACCCTCCCCTGTTGCCCTCATGCATCCAGGTATTTTTTTAGAACAAGAACACGTCGTCTTTTAAGGAAATGAACGGTTTAATCGATCATGTTCTTCATTATTTTCATGGCATAACCCTAAGATTGCACCTTCATATTTGTGGGATCGATACCGTGCTTTTTGACAAGCTTTCCAAAAGCCCGACGCTCCTTACCAGCCAGCCGCGCGGCCTGCGTGACATTGCCGCCTGCCTGGCGCATGACCTCCATAGCGTAGTCATGCTCGAAGGCACGTAGCACCTCGGCCTTAGCCTGCTGGAAACTGGACATGGTTTTACCGGCTGTGTATTTTTCATGAGGGGATGCCGATGGTGCCGCGCAGATCGTCGGGCCATCTTCCATCAGCAACTCGCGATGTACCCAATTCTCCAGTTCGCGCACATTGCCCGGCCACAAATAGTTGCCAATCCAGGCCAGTGTTGCGGTATCAAAATTCTTGCGCGGCAGCTTGTATTTGTCGGAAAGCGTGCAAAGGAATTGCCGGGCCAGAAGTTCTGCATCACCGGTTCGTGCACGCAGTGGCGGCAGTACCAAATGCAATATTTTCAACCGGTACAGCAGATCACAGCGAAAATGTCCGTTCTGCATAATTCCGCTCAGTGCCTGGTTGGTTGCTGCGATGACACGCACATCGGTACGCTGCTCCTGAGAGCTCCCCAGTGGCCGGAAATGCTGGTCCTGCAAGAATCTCAGCAACGTAACTTGGGCCTTGGCGCTCAGCGCATCAACCTCATCCAGAAAGAGCGTGCCTCCGTTGGCCTGTGCCACAAGGCCGCGGCGTGCGGTTTTCGCATCGGTGAAGGCGCCGCGCTCATGGCCAAACAATTCGGCCTCGACCAAATGGTCTGGCAGTGCCCCGCAATTGACGGGAACGAACGGCCTGCCCCTGCGCGTTCCCCGGTAATGGACGGCGCGCGCAACCAGTTCCTTGCCCGAGCCAGTTTCACCTTCGATCAACAAGGGCGCTTCGCTTGTTGCAATACGGCGAAGCTGCGACAGCGTGGCAAGGAAGGCCGGCGATGCGCCCAGCAATTCACTGCACCCGTCTTCGTTAGTCAGGCAGCCATGGCACCCGGTATCAGGCCCGTTCATCAGCTTGACCTTGACAACTGCAAGCGGATCGAAATGGGGAGCGAAATTTTCGGCTTGTGAGGGCGTTTCATTCAGCTCAACTCCTTGCGTTGACGGTGCATGAACCGCAAAGCAAATGATCATCGGTTCAAAGTCGTAATTTGCTCCATTTTTGATTTCATAAACAGGAAATCAATGTTTCTGATGTAACGCAAGGCTATAAACCTGATGGCCATTTCTTTGCTGAAACCTTTATTTACTCCAACATTATTCGCAGTATTTGCAATTCAACATCCAAGCCTTTTTGAAAGGTTTCCAGCTGGCGAGACGCTTCCTGCGCCTGCTTTTGCGCATCGGAAGATTCGCTGCCGGCCTCGTCAAGCTGTTTTTTCAGAAGCGGATCGCTTTCGATCAGGCGCTTGACGGCTGCGCTTTTGACGGTGGCCGTCACAGCGGCGCGGTCGGCGGCCAGCGCCTCGGCGCTGCTCTTCATGCGCTGGGCCACCGCTTGCAGGCCTTCGCGGGTGCGGGTGGTGAAGTCTTCAAAGGAATTGCCGGCAAGCGACTGGCTGTCGGCGTCCTTCAGTTCGGGCGCCTCGGGCAGCAGCAGCACGGTGCCCGCTTCTAGGTGCTGAAAATCCGCATGGGGATTGAGCATCCTGATCTGCTCCAGGGTCGCCTGGCTCAGTTCCTGGCTGCCGGCCTGGCCGCCTGCGGGGTTCCTGAGCAGCCTGGCGCTCAGGGCCTGCAGGTCGGATGCTTGCTCGATGACGATGAACCGCATGGGAGATTCTCCTGGTGGGGCGGGGTCAGGGTTGGCGGGCCGTTCAGCCGATGAGGTTGAGCGGCAGCATTTCGGGCCGCAGCGGCGCATTGATCGGGCGCGTGGTGATGTTGCCGATGGCAGCGACCAGCGCCCTGCCGTTGACCACGCGAATCGAGTCTTCGGCGCCGCGCACGCGGTTGGCGTGGATGAGGGCGACCGGTGTGTTCAGCAGCACGGCGCTGGTACTGAAATTGGCGCGCAGCTCGCAGCGGTTGTCGTTGAACAGCACTTCACCGCTGGCGCTCACGTCCACTGCCGGCGCGCGTCCGCGCGCGATGAAGACATTGCCCAGCACCGAGGCGCTGGCGCCTTGCACCGGCACGGCCGCACCGGCGGCATCCACGCCGGACGGAACCGTGTTGACCCAGGCCTGGCTGCCCGACAGCACCAGGATGCGGCTGTCGTCCACACGCAGTGCGGTGAAGCGCCCCAGGCGCGAGACCAGGTTGCCGCCGGGCTGGGGCTCGTCGATCTGCAGCGCCAGCCAGGCGATGTCGCTGGGCTGGTAGCTGGGCTGGGCGTCGCGCTCGACATGGTTATGGCTGATCTCGGCTTGCGCGTAGGGTGCGCGCACGCTGATGCCGGCCACGACGCCGCCGAAGTTGTCCAGCGGGCCTACTTCCAGGATGTCGTTGCCGCTGATGCGCGGACGCTGCACCGAAAATACGGCAATGCCCGCCACCAGTTGCCTGTTTTCGGCCGCGTCCCGGCCAATCTGGCGCAGCGTGTTGCCAGCCACGGTGGCCGATTCGGTGCGGAAAATGCCGATGCCCAGCGTCATGCCGGTATTGGCAATATCGGAGCGCAGGCCAATGCCGCGCAGCTGGTTGTTTTCAATCGACAGCGAGCCGGCGCGGGCGGAGTCAACCATCACGATGCCGTTGCCGCACTGCTCGATGAGGTTGAGCTTGACGATCAGCGCCTGCACCGGAGCCGCAACCAGAATGCCGGCGTCTGGAAAGCCACTCACCTGGTTGGCCAGCACCTGGCACTGGTTGCTGCCGTTCCTGTCCAGGCCGGTAGTGAGTTCGATGCCCGCGCCGCTGCGCGGGCGGTCGCCATCGGCCGTAGCCTGGAGCTTGTTGCCTTCGATCCAGGCGCCATCGACCGCGCAGCGAATGCCGGCGCCGTGCAGATTCAGGTTGTTGCCGCACAGGCGCACGCTGGCACCGGGCAAGGCAAAGCCTTCGGCGGCCAGGCCGACTTCATGGCTGCCAATCACCTGGTTGCCGGTCATGCGGGTTTCAAAGGCATGGCCGACGGCGCCTGCCAGCCGCACCGCACTGCCCGAGCACCAGAACACGTTGTCGTCGATGCGCAGCACGGCCGACAGCAGCAGGCGGGGCGCTTCTTCCTCGCGTGGCTCCAGCGCGCGCACGCCGTCGGATGCGATGAACAGGTTGCCTTCTATCGTCGCGCCGGCCACCACGCCGCTGAGCGTGACCGCCGCGCCCTGCGCATCGGCGTTGCCCAGCACCGCCACGGCGAGCCGGCGCAGCGCCAGCCCCAGCACGGTGCGAATGCTGATGGCCGACTGGCGCCCGAGCGAAAAGATGGCCAGATCGTCGATGACTACCGCCAGGCTGCGCTCGATGATGAAGGCCGAACCGGGTGACGCGATCATCGTCGCCGGACCCTGGCCGGTGATGCGCAGCGACCGGGCACCGCGCACGCGCACCGGCTCGCGCAACACATAGGCGCCGGCGTGCAGGCAGACCGTGCCGCCGCTATCCCTTGACTTGTCCACGGCATCCTGGATCGTGAGTTGACCGCTGGCATGCGACTCGGGCGTGACGCACTGGGTGCAGCCGCAGTTTTCGCCTGCCGTTGCCTGCGGCGGCCAGGGATGGCGGCAGTCGTTCACCGTGCCGCTGGCCACGTCCCAGAACCCCAGCCGCGCGTAATGGTGATGAATGCCGCGCGGCGGCGCGCCGTCCAGCAGTTCAATCGACGCATCGGCCGTGCGCGCGGCGAATTCCCAATGGTCGCCGGCCCTGAAAACCTGGGTGCCGGTGACGCCGGTGGTGCCAAAGCTCACCGTGATGCCGTTTTCCAGCAGCAGCGCGGTGCCGGCTGCGGGCACCTTGATCAGACCGGTGGTGCTTGCCGCATCCAGGTCCTGCACCTGCACCGGCGTGCCGCTGGCGTCGGTGCGAAAGACGCGGCCTTTCTGGTCCCAGCGGCGCACGCGCAGGTTTTTCGCGAGGGGCCAGTTGCTGTCGGGAAAGGCGCCGGGCAGCATCGCGGCTGGCAGCGCGGACGCAAAGCTGATGCGGCGCGTGACCTCATCGACAGTGACCTGGCGCATTTCACCGGCGGCCTGGGAGAATTCGCGCGCGTCGTCGGTGATCTCGACCCAGTCGCCGCTGCTGATGCGCAGCACCTCGTCGCGTCCCAGGCTGTCGAGTTCCAGCGCCGTGCCGGACACCACGCTGGCCACGCGGCTGCCCATGCTGGCGTTCTCGCGCGACCACTTGAAGCTGGCTGTGCCGCCGGGCTGGCCGGGGTCGTGGATCTCGACGCGGTAGAGCTGGTTTTCCAGCCCCCGGTAGCCGCCACTGGGCGGCAGCTCGCAAGGATCGTCGGCGGGCGGCACGTCGAAAGTGCCAGTGGTCAATACGCCGGTCGATGGCGCAATCAACTCGCTCCAGCCCGGGATGCCGGCGTCAGGCGTGGCGCAGCTGGCGCTGCTTCCGGCATCGGGCGCCAGCACGCGCACCTGCCAGACGGTCTGCAGGCGCGAACTGGTTTCCACGCCGACGGCGCTTTCCACCAGGCCCGGCTGCTCCAGGTGCGTGACCTCGCGGCTCCAGACATCGAGGTACACCAGGTGCCGGCCGGCGGTTGGCAGCGTGGGCGGCTCGGGCAGGTAGGGCTGGCTGGCATAGGGGGTCTTGCCCGCAAAGCTGGTCTCGGACAGCAGGCTGTCAAACACGCGCAGCGCCGCGTCTTTCGAGTCGGCGCCATGGTTTTCGGCCAGCAGGCCATCGACGTACAGCCGGCCCTTGTCGATCTCCAGCAGGCCTGCCGCCACGGCGGTCACCTTGAAGGCGTTGGGCGTGGTGCTGGACACCGTGGCGCGGCCCAGCGTGTCGCTGGCGAGCGCGCGCAGGCGCCGGTCGATCAGCGCCACCAGCTCGTTCGCGTCGGCATCGAGCAACACGCCGCCCTGCTTGAGCTCGACGCCCGCGTAGTCGAGCAGAGGGTTCAAGCGCACTCTGGAAAAGTCGGCAGCCATGGTGGTTCTCCCGGATGGTCGTTGGCCTTGTGGAATCAGGTCGCGTAAAAAATGCCTGCGTGCAGCCCGAAGCGCAGGTATTCATCGAGCCGCAGGCGCAGATTGGTCTCGCGCTGCGGCTGGAACAGAGCGTGCATCACGCCGATCTCGCCGCCGTCTTCGGCGCCTTCCCGAATCTCCTTGGCTGTGGCCGGCCGCAGCTGGCCATAGCCGGGATCGCCGTAGCGCAGCGAGGTGAAGTGCGGCAGGACGGACAGCCCGCCCGTCACGCAGCGGAAAGGGCGCGGCGTGATGGCGCCCGCAGGCAGATAGCAAAAGCGCATGCAGCCCTCCTGCCGGCGCTCGGCCATCAGCGGCGCGTGCCAGCTTTCAAGCGGCAAGGCCCCTAGCGCGGCGAAAAAAATGCTGTTCGACGCCAGCCGCATCAGCCGCGTGTGGACCTTGCCGATCACGGTGCTTTCGGTCACGGTGAGTTCGGCGCCCACGCCGCCCGCGCCATCGGCGTCGAAGGCCGCGTTACTGGCGCTGCCGGCGTCAACAATGCAGTCGTGCATGAAGACCTGGGCGCCGGCCACCGCCTGCAGCGGGCCGGTGATGCAGCGCTCCAGCGTGACCTGGGCAAACGGGTGGCTGATGAGCAGGCTGACCGCGCCGGGCGAGGCAGCGCTGCCGTCGGTGTTGAGCGACACGCCCGGCACCAGCGTGCAGTCGCGTAGCACCAGTTCACGCGGCTGGTCATCGGCGGCGGCGGCCAACTCCAGGGCGCCGCCGCTGATGACCAGGCCGTCGATCACCAGCCGGCCGCGCGCGCCTATAGCCAGCGTGACCGGAGCGCCCGAAGCAATCAAAGGCCGGGCGCCGTTGCGCGCGGCCACCACGACGGTCTTGCCCGGCGCGGTGGGGTCAAGCTCCGCATCGACCTTGAACACCGGCGTCTGCGCGTAGGTCAAACTGTCGCCCAGCATCAAGCGGCCTTCGCTGGCAATGGCGTCGAGCTGCGTCTGCAGCCCATCGCCGCCGCTCGCGCTGCGTTGCCGGGCAAGCTGGCCCCCTTGCGGGCTGCGCTCGTACTCGCCGCCACCGATGGGCAGCGAAAAACCGTGATGAAAGCTCGCGACAAACGGCTCGACCACATACTCGACGGCGCGCGTGCTGCCCAAAAGCACGCGGCCTCGCTCCGGGTCGATCAGGATGTCATCGGGCAGCGTGGCCGCCTCGTGCGCCCAGCCAACCGCTGTTCCGCCTGAATCGACGATGTCCCGCAAGTCGGCGATTCGCAACTCCGCAATGGCACGGAACGGCGGATCGCCCGGTGGCGCTGCGGGTCCGGAGCGGTTGACCGGCACCACTGCCCCAGAGCGGCGAAGCACAAAGCTGCGGCTATTGCCGTAGTCCTGCGTCTGTACCACCACCTCGCTGGTGTCTTGCGCCGTGTGCATCTGCAGCGCAAGCTCGCGGATGCGCAGCAGAGCAGGCACATTGGCCGGCTCGGCGATGTGCGTGATCTGCTTTTCAGTCGCTGGCAGCCGGAACAGCGGCTGGTCAGCGCCCAGCGGATTGAAGCGGAACCTGCGCCCCGAACTATCGCCCGGATCGGGTGTGAGCGGCACGTCGCTTAGTCGAAACGGCTGCAGGCGCCACAGGAAGATGCCGATGTTGGGGATGTTGTAGCGCCCGGAGCCGGTTTCGGGCCGGCGCATTTCCGCCGTGTGCGCTACCCTGTTGAACGGTCCGCCCTGCTGCTGCATCCTGGGCAGCGAGCGCAGGTCGGCGCTGGCCGGGGCGTGCAGCCGAACATGGTTCATGTACTGCGTGGTGGCCAGCTGCTCGAAGAACTCGACCGCGCGCGCCGGCCAGTCGGTCACGTCGCGCGCCAGCTGCTCCAGCATGGCGGCCGTGCCCTTGCGGCGCCGATAGGCAATCGTGTGGGCGACCTCGGCGCGCGGTGACGCAATGGCCGGCGCCACGCCGTGCAGCGGCCGGTAGCCGATCAGGTCGCCGATGTAGGGCGCCACCCAATCGGCGCAGGTCTCGATGAACTGGTCGTCGTAGAGCTGCTCGATGTTTTCCTCCAGCGCCTCGAACTCCTGCGCGATCAGCGCCACCAGCGCGCGCAATGGGTGGCCCTGCTGCTCGTCCCGGATGCGGTAAACCGCCGGCAGCAGCGCATAGAGGCGCTTGGCGTCAAGGGTGCTCATGGCATTTCCTCCAGCCGGTCCAGCGGCCCGGTGTCCAGCGTCAGCAATTCCGCTGGCATCGGCGCGCCGCCGCTGGCGTGCATGCGCGCCGCGAGCAAACGCGTCTGGCGCGACTTCTGGGCTTGCGCCTTTGGTGCCGTGCCGCCGTAGAGAAAGTCCAGATCGACTGCGACGACGCCGGGCACTGAATGCACGACGGCGATCACTTCCGACTGCATCACTGGCTGCCCCAGCGCGCGCGCATCGAAGGCATAGCGACTGCGCAGCGCGGCCTCAACGGCGGCCAGCAGCGCCTTGGGTTCATAGGCCGGATCGCGCCTGATTTTCAGGCCGAGGTGAAAGGTGCTTTTCTGGCAGGGCAGCAAGGCGACATTGACGTGCGGATCGCCGCTCGCCTTCAATGCGAGCAACAAATTATTCCATACCGGGTTGCTGGTCGACAGCTGGGCGCCGTCCTGTCCGGCCACGGTCAGGGCGATGGTCGGACCGCCGGCGAGCTGCAGCACCGCTGCACGCGCCTTGGCGATGCCGGCAAAGGCCATGGCGAAGTCTTCGTAGTCGAGCAGCGACACCACCCGGCCCAGCGTGCGCGTGCCCAGTGGCATCGTGCGGCGCGCCTGGTCAGCCGGTTCAGGGTCGGTGCCGCCCTGTGCGCTTACCGGGTTGCTGACGCTTTTCAGGCCCAGCGGCCGGCTCATCAGCTGCGTCAGCTGGTCGGCGCCGACATTGCCTTCCTGCCCCAAGCCCTGACGGTATCGGGCGCGAACGTTGTTGACGCCGCTGGGCAGCCGGGCGCCGCGTACGCCGTCGCCAAATACCATCCAGGACTTGCCTTGTCCATCGACGCTCAAGACGTAGGCGCGTTCGGCAGCGGTGGCGCCGTAGAGCGTCGGCTTTTCGGCCCACTCGACCTCGCCGACGCGCACGCTCAGTTCGCTGTCGGCGCCGCTCGCATTGGCGGCGCCCCGGTAGGTCAGCGGCAGGCGCTGCAATTCAAAGCGCTGGAAGCTGCGGCCTGCGTCGCCGGCGCCCAGGATTTGCGACACCGTCTCGCCATGCGTGGCCAGCGCGACATTGGCATGCACGACCACCGTTTCGCGCCTGAGCGTCGCGGGCAGCGGCGGGGTGATGGTCAGCAGCGCGCCGTTTTGATGCGGCTTCGCCTCGACCAGTGTGGCTTGGTGGACCAGCCGGCTGCCATCGCTGTCGCGCAGGCCGGTGACGATCAGCTTGCGCCCGGAGAAAAATCCGTCGGGCGATACCGCCAGCTGCAGCGAGGGGCCACTGACCGCCTCGGTGACGGGGTAGGGGGCGAGTTTCAGCAGTTCGGACTGGGCGTACACAGAGGTTTCCCGCACGAAATCAAAAAAATCCTTGCTCAGCCCCTGGTCCCTGAGCCCCAGGCGCGTGACCTTGCCCGACAGCGCGAAAGCGGCGAGCGACACATCGTTGACGCTGCTGACCTGGTACAGCCCGGTGAACGGTTTTTGCACAATGTCGAAGATGGCGGCCCCCCCAATCTGCGCGCCCACGCTTCCTGTGGGTACCACGGCGCCGGTGTTGAAGCCCAGGCGCGTCAACACCGCCATCCCGCCCGGCTTGATCTCGCCGAACACGGCGTCCAGATCGATATGCCCGGCCAGTTCGCTGAGCGTGAAGTCGGGCCATTCGGTCGCATCCTTGCCTCCCGGATAACCATGGCGGAACTGCCGGCTCATGCTGCGCCACATCGGCGCGTTGTGGCCGAACACGCTGGCGCGCTTGCGCAGCGCATGCACCTGCAGCGGGCCGGCGCCGCTGGATGCCACGCTCAGGGCGCCGTTCCAGCTCACGCGCGTACGGTCGCTCGCGTCGTCGGTTTCCACGCTGTCGATGCGCCGGAAATTCCAATGGGTATTGCTGGCAGGTTGGCTGAAAAACGCCGGATCGACGAACACCAGCGCATCACCGGGCTTGAGGTTGCTGCGCATGCCGGCCAGGTAGAAGTCGGTTGGGCCAGGATCACGCACTTCCGACAGCCAGGGGCGGATCGCGTTCCACTTGGGCCGCGCGGCCATGTCCTCGACGGTCTCGAAGGTCTGCGGCTTCTCGCCCGGGCCGGGCACGCTTTGCACCTTCAGACCGGCCGCCAGCGTCAGCGCGTCCGGGATGCCGGTGACGAAGGCGCCAGGCTCGGGCGGCAAACCGGCGGGCGCGAACCTTGGCGTTTCCAGCGCGAACGCCAGCCAGGTCTCGGCCGCAACGCCGGGGCGCAGCCGGTAGCCGATCAGCTTGCCCATTTCCTGCAGCGACACCCGCTCGATTGCGGTGCGCAAATAGGACTCGTTGGCCAGGCGCTCCTGGTAGAAGGTCAGCACGTCGGCGGCGCAGGCCACGGCATCTAACAGGCCCAGCGTGAAGTCATCGGCGTTGCGCGTGCGCAGGCCCGCCAGTTCGGGAAAGCGGGGTGACGACAGGCCGGCGTGCAGGCTTTCGCGGAACTGCGCGTAGTCGCCGATGCGGTAGCTGATCGCGTCCAGGCCGGCGCGGTTAGAAAGGCCTGCCGGCGTGCTGGCTTTGATGCCGTCACAGCAGCCGCAAGCATCAAGGCCCGGGGGCACGGGTGGGGTGTCTCTCATTGGCCGCCTCCTGCTTCGAGCGTCAAGCGCCCGCGTTCGCGGAAATTGGGGTTGTTGGCGAGTTGCGCGATTTCCAGCCGGCCCAGGGGCAGCATGCCGGCCTCCATCGGCAGCGTGTCGGGCTGGCCGAAGCGCTCGAATTTCTTCACCCACACCGCCTCCACGCCCTGCACCGCCTGCGCGGCAGCGACGATGCGGCTCAGGTACACCGGCTGGCCAAAGGTGAAGTTGTCGGGATGAAAAGCTGCCAGCCGGCCGTCGGGCAGCCTGCCTGCGCCGAGTTCGCGCTGCACCGCGCGCAGCACCGCGCTGCGGAAATAGCCGGGCAGTACGCACACGTGCAGCGTGATGTCCAGCGCCACATAGCGCGCCGCATTGACTTCCAGGTCATGGCCGGCCATCCTGAAACGCTCCAGATGGGCGCGCAGTCGCGCCTCGAAACGCGCATCGACGGCTGCGCCTTCCAGACGGTCGGCGCTGACGAAGACTGTGTGCCAGCTGCCGGTCCAGCGGAACGTGGCCGCGGCGCGCTGGATGTCGGGGCGGCGTTCGGCGGCTGCGGCGTAGTCAGCAGCCGTGACCGCGCGCTCTTGCGTCTGGAACGCCTCGGGCGCATCGCGGCGGGCGGCCTCCAAGTCCTCGGGCTCGATGCCGCCGGCCGCCGCCATAGGATTGGTGATGGCGCCAAAAATGCCGGCGCTGCTGCTGACGATATGGAAAATGGTCTGCGCGCCGACATTGCCGGCCACACCGTTGCCGACGCGGTAGCGGGCCGTGAACGACGTGCCTTCACGCGGGCGCTCGCCATGCACACCGTCGCCGAAGCGCAAAAAAACCGCGCCGTCGTTCCCGGTTTCAGCCACGAAGTCGCGCGCCACCGGCGAGCTGCCCAGCAAGTCGCGTTGTACCGTCCAGAAGCTGGTCAGGGTGCCGGTGGCCGACTTGAGCTGGCCCTCCAGCTTGTCGATCCGGGGCAGCGCGTCATGGGGATCACGATCGATCAAGGCACTGGCCGTCCACCAGCCTTCGTCCTGAAGCTGGAGCGGCAAGGCGTCCAGCCCCGGGTCCAGCGCCAGCGGCGTCGCCAGCTCTTTCGCCAGATCGAAGCCCTGCGTGAGCGGCGCGTTTCTTAGTGCGGGCAGAAAACGCGGCGGGATGGGTTCCGCCTCGGCATGCCGGCACGGCCCGGCCATGCTGGCGGCCGCGACACGCTTGAGGTGCGACTGGGGCACCGAGCCGAGTGCTTCGTTGCGCACGGTCTGGCCGTGATCGGCCAGCACGATGTTGCCCAGTGCGATGCTGATGTCCACGCCCGGCTGGTCCTTAATGGACAGGCACAGCGCAAACGGCAGCGCGTCGGCGGCGTCCCAGGCTATTTCGGTGACGTCCTGCGGTGCGTCGAGCGGCGGCTCGTCGAACAGCCGGCCGGACGGGTCGACACCGACCTTGACCCCGACCAGCCGCACCGCCCAGCGCCTGGCCGGATCGGCATCGTCCTTCCTCAAGGTCGTGGGGCTCAGGACTTCCTGGAATACCAGCACATGGTTTGGCTTTAACTCCGGATGCGCCCCGCGCAAGGTGGCGCGCGTGGCGCCGCGCGGCAGGCAGCACGCCTGGTCGCCCCAGGTGTAGAACGAAAAATCATTGAGGCTGGCCTGCAATTGGACCTCATGCGCCGTTTCAAACACCACGGCGCCAGCGGCCAGCGCATCGCTCAACTCCTTGCTGCCCGGCGCCAGTACCGGTGGAAGACGGCCACTGCGGGTCAGCAGCGGCGTGCCTTGGGGAAGGGTGTAATTTGCGGTCACCTTGACCTGCACCCAGGCGCGCGCGTTGCAGCCGTCGTGCAGCGCATAGTCCACCAGCCGCGCATGGCGGCGCACCGACACGCGCTGGCGCGCGGTGGTGAGATAGGCTTCTGCGGCAATCGCGTCCTGCCGGTATGACAGGTTGTCGGCAGCATAGGCCAGCATTTCGACCAGCGCCACCCCCACGTCGGCGGCCGAGCGCTCGCTCCAGCCGGGCGCCAGCAGGTTCAGCAGGTCCAGCATCAGGCGGCGAAAGCTGGTGTAGTCCTTCGCCAGGTAGTCGATGTCGGGCTTGAGGGAAACGGGCGGCGGGCAGGGCAAGGGCGCGGCGCAGTCGAAGTCCGACGGGCATTCGACCTTGAACGAGAACTCGATAGCCGACAGTTTCGGGTCGAACCCGTCGGGCTGGCCGCTGCCCGGGCTCTGGCGCAGATGCAGCGTGTAACGGGAAAAGTCGCCCGCCAGCGTGGTACGAATCACCAGCATGCGCGGCAAATCGCCAATGGCCATGCCTTCAACCAGCGCCGGGTCAACGCCCACCGGCAGCTTGTCGGCGGCGGCCACCCATTCGACCGGAACGATGGCGATGCGCTCGCCGCCGTCGATCAGCACGTCCTCAGGCGCCAGCGCGCAGTCGCCGTTGGCCTTGAGCGGAACTGTCCGCAGCAGCCGCATGAACAGCGTGCGCTGGCGCAGCGGCTGGATCGGCTCCAGGTGGTCGCGCACTTCCAGAAACTCGATGCCGTTGGCGCTGCCGGTACGTCCGATGACTGCCAGCCGCCTCGGGTCGCAGCAAAAGTATTTCACAGGCCGCCTCCTGTAGCGCCTGGCAGCGCAAAGCCCGCCTGCTGCGTGCTGCCGTCGGCCAGCACGACATACTGGACCGTCACGTGCAGCGCGGCGTCGATGTTCTCCACCACCACGGCGTTCACCGCGATCAGGTGCGACAGGTGCTGCTGCAAGGCGCTTTGCACCAGGAACTGCAGGGTCGCGGCGAGCGTGCCGCTGTTGGGCTCGAACACCAGCGCCAGCAGGCCGGCGCCGAAGTCGGGCCGCATCACGCGCTCGCCCGGCGCGGTGAACAGCACCTGCTCGATCAGGTCGCGCACATGGTCGGCTTGGTCGGTGGTGGCCGTGCGGCCCTGGCCGTCGAAGTGATAAGGGTGGTCCAGCGTGGGCATCCTGAGACTCCTTTCAAGTGGCGAGCACGCGCGTCTGCGCCGCCAGCGGCAGCATCGGCGTGCCCGTGGGAACGCACACGGACTGGCTCGCCAGGGTGGCCACCGGCGCGCCACCGGCCAGCACGCGCGCCGCGCCCATCACGAACTGGCCCGTCAGGCACGGCGGTACGGGCGTGCCGGTCAGCGCGCAGCCGGCAATCGCATACGGACTGGCCAGCGTGACCACGGGTTGCGCCGACACCAGCACGCGCGGGAAAGGCGACATCGGCAGCGCCTGGCCGGCGTGGCTGCACAGCACAGTGGCGCCAAGGTGAAGGATGGGAGCGGGCATGGCGGCGGTTCCTGGCTAGCGCACATCCGTCATGACCGGGAAATGACTTTTTCAGCATCAAAAATGCCTTTTTCGCATGCTGTGTATGCGCAAACAGCTACTGATTTAATAGCAAAAGTTCCAAACTCATTGAATGTCATGATGACCCCTCAAAGGGTTTTCGCTCTAGATGATGGTCAGGGCGCCAAGGTTGACGTCCGTCGTCGGCCCGGTCATGTTGATGACTGCGCCCTTGCCGTTGGAGATGATGATGCCCACGTCGCTCACCGAAATCATCGCGCCGGTGGTGGTCTGGATCAGGATCCCGCCGGTCGGCCCCGGCATGTCGCTGATCACGATGCCGTTTTTCAGCGTGGTCTGCAGCGTGATGCCGGCCACACCGGGCAGCACCAGGTTCGACAGCTTGGGCGTTTCGGCTGCGCTGCCCCAGTAGCCGCCGACCCAGATCGGGAAGTCCGGGTCGCCGCGCTCGAACTCGATCCACACGCCCGCGCCAATGGGCGGCACCGTGAACAGTCCCATGTTGATCCCGGCCACCGGCACGCACGGCATGGCCCAGCTCGACGGGATGAGGCCTGACACGTCGGGAACGATGGCTTGCAGGCGGCCGATCAGCAGCGGGTCGATGTTGTTGACCACGGTGCCGCGGTACTTGCCGTAGAAGGGGCTGTCGCTCATACCGGCACCGTTGGCAAGGTCGAGATCAGCGCGTTGCGCGCCAGGCTGAAGCTCTGCTTGTATTCGCCGCGCTTGATGTCGTGCGACACGCTTTTGACGTAGTAGAGCCCGTCGAACGGCAAACCGGCGCCGCGCACGCCGACCAGCTGGCGCGACTTGAGCAGCCGGCCATAGCGCGCCACGTCGAGCCGGCCGCTGCCGAACACCGAGTCGCCGTGCTGGCTGGCGTACGCCAGGCCGGTCATCAGCGCCGACAGCGGCGACAGGTGCGCCGTCTCGTGCAGGTTCTCGATTTTGGGCGGCAGCGGCGGCACCAGCCCGAGGGGCGGGTTCAGTGGCGAGATATCCGGAATCGGCAGGCCGATGGGCGCCTTGCTGAGCAGTTCCTGGAAATAGACAATCGGCATTTTCTTGGCTTCCTTGTCGAAGTTGAAGCTCAGTTCCTCGACGTTGGTGATCGCGTCCATGTTGACCGACAGCGCAGGCTGCGGCTGGCCGATGCGTATCTCCGGCCCCCAGTAGGCTTTGGACGTGCCCGGCACCGGGCCGGGCTCCAGGTAAAACACGTAGCCGACCTGCCGCGCCAGCCGCGTCACGTAGGCGTAGTCGGAGCCGCGCTGCTGCGGGATGCGCTCGACCGGAATCGGCAGGTCTTCCACGATGCTCGGAATCACCAGCGGGATCACGCCCAGCGCTGCGTACTTGGCCAGCACCAGCAGCACGCGCACAGCCGGCGGCATGGCCGGGTAGGGAATGCCCGACAGGTCGATGTAGTCCATCAGCGCGCTCATGTCCTTGCCCTTGACCACCAGCTTGCCCACGCCGCCCTCGCCCGGCAGCGTCTCGACATGGGTCACCATGCCGTCGATCAACGCTTCGGCATTGCCGCCAATGCGCGCCACCAGCACGACGCGCATCAGCGGCGCAGCACTCGCACCGCCCGTGAGCAG
This sequence comes from Polaromonas sp., assembly GCF_010365105.1. Taxonomy (GTDB): domain Bacteria; phylum Pseudomonadota; class Gammaproteobacteria; order Burkholderiales; family Burkholderiaceae_C; genus Polaromonas. Next base: position 35,201 of record NZ_JAAFGZ010000019.1, read on the forward strand.
AAACAGCGTGCGCAGCGGCGAACGCGCCGCCAGTTCGAAGGTCAGCTCGAAGCCCGAGGGCGTGTCGCCGGAGCCGGCATCGACTTTCGCCGAACTCAGCGCTTCTATCGCCTCGGCAGGCGCGGGCACCGGTACCGGGCCGATCAGCAGCGAGAGCTGGATGCCGCCTTGCATGGCCGTCACATCCCTGCCGGCAGCGCAATGTCAACGCGCTGGCCCGGCGTGTCGGTGAGCTCGTTCGGGTCGATCACCGCGTTCGCGTCGGCGATGCGCCAGTAGAGCAGCGAATCGCCCAGGTACTTCGCGCCCAGCAGGTCGGGCCGGTCGCCGGCCACCACGGTATGCCGGGCCGCCAGGACCAGCGTGCCGGGCGCGGGCAGGAAGCGCCGACGCACGTAGGGGATGGCGGGCTCGCCAGGGCGGCGCTGCAGCAGCGCGAGCGGTACGCCGCTGTAGCGGCTTTGCGGCGCGAACGGCGTATTCGGAATCGCGCCGGCATCAATGAGGAGTTGGACAGGATCGTTCATGGGCATGCTCCGTGGCTCATGGTTCAAAGCGGAAGGCTTGAGAGGCCGAGCGATTGCAGCGACGCCGCACCGGTCTTGCCGGCCAGCGCCTCGCGCGTGCGCAGATGACTGATGAAGACGCCGCCGCCCCGGTGGTCAAAGCCCAGGTCGTCCGTTGTCATCACGCGCAGTCCCAGACTGACCTTGGCACGCAGCGGGTTGAGCGCCACGTCGAAGGCTTCCTCGGTGATCGAAAAGTCGGTCACGCGCACCGGCACCACGCGGCTCTTGCTCCAGATGAACAGCACCAGCGGCGCCTCGGGGGGCAGGATTTCCAGCGTGCCAGACTGCGACAAGGCGTTCAGCGCCAGCAACTCCGCCGTGCTCGGGTTCACCAGGCTTTCCAGCGCCGCCAGCTGCGGCGCGATGCCGAAGGCCACGGCGTTGGCGTTCTGCTCCGGATGCTCCAGCGCATCGGTCGCGTCGATTTCGGCTTCGAGCTTGATCGACTCGACCGCCGGGCCTTTCAGGCGGAACGGCTGCGCCCGCGCGCCGCCGCCATCCCCGCCCACGCCCTGCACCTGGTAACTGCGCGACAGGCTGTCGGGGTTGTACTGCAGCGCGATCGTTCGCCGCACGGCGCCGCTGGCCGGGTCGAGGATGACGAGGCCGCCTTTGACGAGCTTCGGAGAATTTGAGTAGCCACTCATAGCATCTGGTTCCTATCCGTTAAAACTTGGCGGCTGGTCGTATCGGACATGGCGAAGTAGCCTATGTCCTTGATTGCAATTACCTTTTCGCTAAATGAACTCCCTCACATACGGTTTAACTCTCTTCCCTGCTCCCCCTTATACAAAACAATGAAACCGCAGTCTGCTTCTCTACGCTTTCATAGCGTCAGGCCAGACTGAAATCATTGGCGGAGAAGCTGCTCGACAGCTTCGAGCGTTTGATCCATGCCCTGCGTATTTCCAAATTCCTTGATGGAATGGGCGATCAACGGATTTGTGTCGCCACCTCGATACGGGTGCGTGACGATGTAAATGTTCCCACCCGAGTCACAATTTTTGCCCTTCTGGCTGCACTCGAACAGGATGGATTCAAACTCCGCCGTGACATTGCTTCCCTTCGCGTTGACGCTCTTCGCTTTCATCAGCACGACCTTCTCATTCGGGCCGCCTGGATCAATTTCAACCATCGTCAGTTTCCCGGTTGTGAGCTTGCCCAGGTTCAACCCCTCAATCAGCGCCAACCTGATATGTTGTCCTTTCTTTGGTACCTTCACTGCAGGGCCACCTTTGTCCAGCGGCGTCTTTGACGTTGGAATGCGCGCCGGCACGTCAACCGTGCCTGCCAGTGGCTGGGTCTTGTCCGGGCGCGGAACGATCACCGGGTCTCGTGGAACCATGACCGTGTCCTTTCCTGAAACCTTGCTTCCGTTTCCTTTTGGTGGTCCGCCTCGGGCGCCGTCTTTAGAGCCACCTGCAGTCGCAGTACCCGTGCCTCCAAAGAATCCCAGACTCAAGCCAAGCGCAAGCGCCAATCTTCCGAGCAGCGTTCCGAGCATCGCTGCGATCTTCCCGGGCAGTGTGCGCGAGCCCCAGGCGACGATGGCACCAAGAATGGCCAATATCGCTGCCCCGGGAACCCAACTCGGCATCATGAAGGTGGGCTGTTGCGGCTGATCACGGCTGGGTTTGCGGTTGCCTCTGTTTGGCTTATCTTTGCCCTTATCGGGCTGATCTTTTCCTTTGTCCAGTTCGCCATCGCTCTTTCCTTCACCGTCGCCCTTGCCCTTGTCCTGCGTGTCAGAAGGCTGATCACCTGGTCGCACATAAATTGGCGGCACGGGAGGCTGCTCATCATCAGGGCGACGACACCGGCAAGACGAGTTGCGGACCAGTTGTGAGAATGGCGGCTCGCAATAGTATTGGTACAAACCCGGCTCGGTGATCTGCACCATGATTGTTTGCTGCGGACAACCCGGCGGATTCAAAGGATTATGGAAATACAGTGGTCCGGGCGGCGACGTATCCGGCATCCTGAATATTTCGTCGTATTCACCACTCAGCAGCATTTCGCGTGCGTAGTCCCTCAGTTGAGTGCGTCCGATGTCCGCCTGCCGTCCAGCATCGTCAAGCGGCTTGATTTCCCCAATGAACAGTGCGTGCTGTCCACTCCGGCGTTTTTCGTAGGAAAGATCGATTCCTGAGTTGGGTATACCTGGTACGGGACGCTCAGCGACCATGTCGGGATTCATCGCAATGAATGCACTCTGGACTTCAGCGTGCGAAATGTTACCGGCGGCCCTGCCGCCAGGATCGTTCATACAGATGCCACACCCAGCGGCGCTGCCGCGGGGCTGACGCTGCATCCGCGCTATGCTGCTCGTTGACCCTGACTGTTGCACCACATGTGCCAACTCATGGGCGAGCAGGTGCCGCCCCTCGTTCGATTCGGGTGCGAATCGGTTCGCCCCAAACACGATGTCATTACTGACGGTGTAGGCATTGGCATTGACATCCAGGGCCGATTGCTCGGCGGTCGCATCGGAATGCACCCGTACCCGTGAAAAATCGTGGCCAAAACGTTGCTCCATATCGTGCCTTAGCGCCGACTCCAACGGTCTGCCTGGCCCAGCAAGTACTCGGTTCACGCTGGCGGGCATCGCGGCAACAGGCTCGCCCGCCTGCCCGGCGAAGCGCTGGATATGCGGCGCAGCAGCGCTGACGGCCGCATTCGCCGGCGCGGCCAGCACTTGGTCGGCCACGTGGTCCGCTTCCTTTTCGAGGGGGCCGTTGCTTGCGCCGATGGCCAGGCGGTACGGCATGAGTTTCAGACCTTGGCATTGCGCGCATGCACCGCTGAGCGATGCGCCCGATGCGCCGCAGACGCATTTGCGCTGCAATAGAAAATCAGCGCGCGGTTTGCTCGCTTGCGACGCTGGCCGGGCAGTCTGCAGGTTCTTAGTCATAGAGCTTGCGCGGCGCGCCAGAGGGCCAGCAAGATAGGCGGGATCGCGACGTCATCGGCAAAACCGCCTACGAAGTCGTCGGCGACCAGTGCGAGCACTGCAACGATTCCAGCCGCGAGGACGAAGGCGGCAACTTCGGGATGCTTGGCAAAAAAATCACGGGCGGCGGCGTCATAGTCAACAATTTTGTCTTCGATGAGCGTTTTGACAAAGTTGAGTATCAATCGGACTTGCGAAGGCTGCGGTGCCGCTTGCGGCGCTGGCGCCTGCTCTTTCTTTTCCTCTTTCTTCTTGCTGGGTTCCTTCTCGGTTTCTTCCTGTTCCTGCCGTTTGCGCGGAATCGGGCAGCCGCAACCGCTCTGCTTAAGGCTGGCGAAGCTTGGATGGCAGTGATAGCCGTAAACGCCGCCCACCGGTGGATTGACAAATAGCGCTTGCACCGGGCAGTCTGGGGAGAGCGTCGGGAAAATGGCTGGCGGCAGCAGCTTGGTCAGCGGTTTGACCACCGAGCCCGGATACTGCGAAGAAATCATCCCAAGGTATTTACCGATCTGTAATATGCCGTCCTCATAGCCCTGCGCATTTGCCGGCTTGATCTCGCCGATCTCGAACCCTCCCGGCACCGCAATGGCCAGGTCGAGACGACCGTTTTCGTCGTCAGCGCTGTGCAGGCCAAGCTCGACCAGGCCCAGCGGATAGAGCGTTTCAAATTCCATCTGGATCAACGCGTGCGCTGCCTTGCCCGCATTTGCTGGCGTACCGTAGCAGATGCCACATCCCCCGGCAGGCTCCGTGCTCAGAAAGCGCCGCAGCACCGTGGCACCAGTGCCCGACTGCTGCACCACATGCGTCAATTCATGCGCAAGCAAACGACGCCCCTCATGCGTCCTCGGCGCAAACCGCCCCGCACCAAACACTACGTCGTGCCCCACCGTATAAGCATGGGCGTTCACGTCATACGCGGATTGCTCTGCGGCTCTGTCGGTATGCACTCGCACCCTCGAAAAATCGTGGCTGAAGCGCTGCTCCATGTCCTGCCTGAGCGCGGGCTCCAGCGGTCTGCCCGCGCTGGAGAGGACGCGGTCCACGCTGGCCGGCGCTTGAGCCGCCGCCTGTCCGGCAGCTTCCCCGGTGAAGCGTTGGATCTGCGGCGGCGCGAGGCTAAAGGCGGAATGATTCGGAGCCGCCAGCACCTGATCGGCCACCTGGTCCGCTTCCCGTTCCAGCGGGTCATGGCTGGCGCCGATGGCGAGCTTGGTCTGCAGGCGCTTTTTTCCTTTGCACCCGGCGCATTCGCCGGTCAGCGACGCCGTTGGCGAGCCGCATGCGCATTTTCGCTGCAGCAGCAAGCCGGCGTGGCCTGGATGACCCGGCGGCTTGGGCCTGGCGGCCAGGCGCTGCAGCGGTGCGGCGGTGTTCATGGACTGATCTCCCGGCCGATCCCCTGCGCCACGCCCTCGCCGACGCGCTGCGGACTTGCACCTTTTTCAGCCGGGACGCCGCTCACTTGCATCCGGGGTACATCGCCCATGCCGCGCAAGCGCGAAGCCGCATCGCGTCCGGACAACACCCGCTCCAGCTCCGCCTGCAGCCCCTGCCCGACGGCATGCCGGTCCTCGGGCCGGAAGCCCCTAAGCACCAGGCAGTCGATGTGAACGATCACGCGCGTCATGCCCACCCCCGTGTCTCGGCGTCGCTCAAGGGGCGCTCGCGCTTGCTGGCTTCCTGGTGCGCCGCGTGCAGCAGGTGCGCCATCGAGACCGGCGCCTGCAGCTCGGCCGCGCGGAACGCGGCGTTCAGGGCGATGTTGCGGATGCTGCCGCCGGTCACGCTCAAACGCGCCAGTTTGGCGTTGTCTATGGCGCCCTGAGGCATGCTCGCCGGAAAGGCGCCGCGCCAGATCGCCTCGCGCAGCGCCTGGTCCGGAAACTGAAATTGCACCACAAAGCGCAGGCGGCGCTGAAAGGCAGCGTCGAGCGCAGACTTCAGGTTGGTCGTCAAAATGGCCAAGCCCCGGTACGACTCCATGCGCTGCAGCAGGTAGCTGACCTCGATGTTGGCGTAGCGGTCGTGGCTGTCCTTCACTTCGCTGCGCTTGCCGAACAGCGCGTCGGCCTCGTCGAACAGCAAAATGGCGCCGCTGTCCTCGGCGGCATCGAAGACGCGGCGCAGGTTCTTTTCGGTTTCCCCGATGTACTTGCTGACCACCGCAGACAGGTCGATGCGGTAGAGGTCAAGCTGCAGCTCGCGCGCCAGCACCTCGGCTGCCAGCGTCTTCCCAGTGCCACTCTCGCCAGCAAACAGCGCGCTGATGCCCAGCCCGCGCATGCCCTTGTCGGCAAAACCCCAGTCGAGGTAAACCTTGAGCCGGTTGCGCACATGGGCCGCGATCTCGCGCAGCGTGGCCTGCTGCACCTCGGGCAGGACGAGGTCGTCCCAGCCTGCGGCGGCGTCGATGCGCTGCGCCAGTTCATCGAGCCGCGCGTGGCCCAGGTTGCGGCAGGCCGAGCGCATGACGCTGGCGGGCTGTTCGCTGGCGACCAGGAGCGGCGCCAGGCGCTCGCCTTCGGCCTCGATGGTGCGGGCGCTCAGCCTGAACTGGCCGGCCACCAGGTCGAGGGCAGCGTCGAGGCTGGCGTCGAGTTGGCCGTCCAGCGCGCCGTCGGACCGGTCTGCTCCAAGGCCCAGTGCCTGCCGCCACAGCCGTTTCTGTTCGAGCGCGCCGGGCTTGTCCACCGCAAAGCGCAGGCTGGCGCGTTCGAGGGGCTGCGGCTGGCGCGCGCCGACGAACACCAGGCCGCGCAGCGATTCGACGAGCCGCAGGGCGGCATCGGGCAGGGCGTCGGCGCCGCAGCGCAGCAGCAGGGCGCTGCCCAGCAGCAGGGCTTCGCGCTGCCAGAGCGTGGCCAGCGCGTCGATCTCGGCGTGGCCAGCCGGCACGTCGTCCGCACGCAGCACCCGCAGGCCCAGGCCCAGCATGGCCGCGACCTCTGCGGCCACATCGGCCTGCCCGGGCGGATCGTCGCCCAGCAGCCACAGCAGCGGAGCGTCGCTGGTGTCTTCAAGTGCCAAGGCATCCGCGATGGCGCCGCAGACCGCGCGGTGCGCCTCGCCCATGACGGCCGGCGGCGCGGCTTCGCGCAGCAGGCTGTGCAGGCGAAGGTCGAGGTAGTTCACACCTGCCAGGTAGTGCAGGATGCGCTCGTCGATGCGCAGCCGCGCGCGCGCCAGTCCAGCCGATTCATCGACCTCCAGCAGCCGCCAGCGCCGCAGCGGTCCGACCGGCGCCAGTGCGCTCCAGTGCGGCGACGCCAGAGCCGCCAGCGCCAGGCCAAAGCTGGCGCCCTGCCGGCGCGGCTCGCCGTAGGCCGTTTCGCATTGCGCGGCGAGTTGCGCATCCATCTCCACCCCGGCGCACAACAGCAGCACGTCGCGCTCGAAGGCGCTCAGGCCAAAGCTGTCCGCCAGATGGTCGATGGCGGCCGGGGCCGGCATGGCGGCGCGGGCCGCGTCGAGCGTCGAAGCCAGGGCCTCGGCGTCATCGGACGCGCCCAGCCGCTGCCGGAGGCGGCCCAGCTCGGCCGCCATCAGCTGCTGGTTGGCGTCTGTCCAGGAAAGGGCGGCGGGCGTGGTCATACGGGCAGCTTGATGCGGTGGCTGAAAAAGACCGGCGGCCGCGCGCCGCGGTCGATGGCGATGCTTTCGATGCCATCGACCTTGAGCCGCAGCAGCGGCGTGGCACCGGCGGGCGGCGCGTCGGCAAAATTGAAGTCCAGCGCCCCAGTGCTGGCGTTGAACGGCTGCGCCGGCGCCTCGCGCGTGTCCATCAGCAGCGCAACCTTCTGGCCCACGCGCACTTCGGGCTGGAAGCCGATGCGCAAGCTCAGCGTATTGCCCGCGCTGCGTGTCATCGCCACCGGAGGGAAAGTGATGACCGGTGCCAGAGCCACCGGCAGCGGGTTGCTGGTGCGCGGCGCGGCTTCGCCGGGACGCAGCACGCGCAGTTCTAGGCGGTACAGGCCCGCTGGCAGGCTGGCTGGCAGGCTGGCCGTGAAATTGAGCACAGTGTCATCGCTGCCGTCGGGCAGCGCAATTTCATGCGCGAGCCTAAACACATCATTGCGCAGCACCAGGAAGCGGCTGGTTCCCGCAAGGTGATGTCCGCGCACGGTGGCCAGGTCTCCGACCTGCAGCGTCGAGGGCGTCTCGTGCGCCGCCACATTCACCGACTCCAGCGTCGGGTAGGGCGGCACCAGTCCGGGCGTGACGACCACGCCCTCTTCACGCTCCGGCTCCCCGGGGATGAGCGGCGGGATGCGCTGGCCGCGCGTGAGCACCGGCAGCGGCGACACGGCGGCTGCCTGCGACTCGATCAGCACCACAGACACCTGAAAGGCGGCGGTCGGGCGGTAGTGGGCCGTCAGCGCCGACCACAGGCGAGACATTTCCTCGGCATTCATCGCCGTGGGCGTGATTTTCAGCAGCTCGACCTGTTCCGCCAGGTCTGCGCTGCGCAGCGCCTGGTACACCGTGGGCAGCAGCGCGCCGCTGACGGGCGACGGGTTTAGCGCGGCGCGGATCGCCGCGCGCGAGAGCACCGGGTTGTCGTGCAGCAGCTGCATGCCATAGCCCAGCAGCACCTCCGCCTGCAGCTCGGCGATGCCGTAGGCCGTGAGCAAATAATGCAGGTCCAGCGCCAGCGGCGGGTTGCGAATGCGGCGCCCACTGGCGTTGGCCGAAGGCAGCTCGACATTGCGCCAGGCCGCGTTGGGAGTGACCTGGTGCAAAAAAAGGTTGAGCCTCGGCACGGCCCCGTCGCCGCTGATCGGCACCATATCTGGCGCCAGCGACGACACCAGCACCCCCGCGCCCAGCGCGTCCGTGACCTGGTGGTCGATCAGCCCGGAGTCGAGCAAATCCTTCAGCACCGCCGACACCCCGGCAATCGCCAGCGCGTTGCTCATGGCCGGCCCCCCTGGCTTCCGTGCAGGTAGTCGGCCAGCGTCACCGAGGGCTGGCGCGGCACCGGACCGCGCGCTGGCGCAGGCGCTGCAGCGGTGTGGGCGACCACCTCGATGCGGCCGATCGTGACATGGACCACCGGTCCGTTGTCGTGCGGTATGGGGACGCGCTGCGCCAGGCTGGCATCCGAGAGGGGCCAGGCCTCCTGCGCCTGGGCTGGCGGCGCGCCCGCTTCCTGAAGCACTGGCACAGCCGGCATCACCTCAGCCGCCGGACTCGTGGCCTGGGTGCTGACGGGCCTGGCGCGCCCCGCGTTGTCGCCAGCCCGGTCCTGAACGGCGCGAGAAGGCGGCGGCTCAGGCGCGCCCGGTGCTTTGGCTGGCACAGCGGCTAGCGACATGGCCTGTTCGCGCTCGCTTCGCCGCGATTCGCTGGCCAGTGCGACCGGGATGGCTTGCCCCGGTTGAACAGGTGCGACCGCATGGCGTTGCACCGCCATCGGGCTTGCCACGGGCGCCCAGCCTGGCGGTGACCACGGCGAAGCCTCGTCGCTGGCCGGGCGCCGGGCTGAGCGCGCCTCGTCCATGTTTTCCTGCAGCGGATGCAGACCCGAAAAGCGCGAAGGCAGCACCGCCAGCGCGCGCGCGGCATCGGTTTCGCGGGCGGGGGCCAGTCGGCGCAGGAAGTCCATCATGGCTCATCCTCCCGCCGTCACCATTTGCAAGTACGCCGCGCGCCGCAGCGGCGACAGGCGCAGCACCTCGCGCTCGGTCCAGCCGTAGGCGCGCGCCAGCGCGTCGATGTCGAGCAGCACTCGTTCGGCCGCCGCCCTGACCTTGCGCCAGAGCATCTCGCCCACATCGAGCGGCGCCTGCCAGCGCGCCGCGCACTGCGGGCAGTCGAGCGCGAACGACACGCTGGCACCAGGGTCCAGCGCTTCCATCTCTTGCGACAGCGCATCGAGCACGGACTCGGGCAACCGGGCGAGCGCAATGCTTTGGCCTTCATGGGTACAGGCCAGCACGCAGCAGCCCAGCAGGCGTTGCATGAAATTGTGTTCGCCTTGAGGGGCGCACGCCTGCGCGATGTCGGCGCTGCCGGGCAGGCGAAATTCAACCGTGTGCCCGTGCGCTTGCAGGCGATGCGGCGGCGCGGTTGCCAGTCCCGGCCGCATTCGAGCGCTCAGCGCCTGGCAGTCGGCGCTGAATTGCGCCACCGCCTGGCACGCTGGACAATGGCTCAGCAGCTCGATCTCGCGCCCGAACAGGCACGCATGCAACTCGATCAGCCTGGCGTTGCGCTCGCCCAGGGTGGGCGCTGGCTCACCGCTGTCAGGCCAAGCCCGCAGCAGGGCTTCAGCGCGCGCCTCGGCGGGCTGCTTTAGCACGGCTTCCCACAGGGCCAGGAGGGCTTCGGTGTCGTTACGGGCGGGCATGCGGGCTTTCGGGGGTCAGGCTGGCTCGCTAAAGCTCGGCTCGGCGGGCTCGGCCACTTCGTAGTCGCGCTCCCAGCCCTCGTTTTCCAGCTTGATGTGCTGGATCGCCACCGCGTTGGCATTGGCGTCCAGGTCGGGCAGCGACTGGAATTCGGACACCCAGCAGCGGTACACCTTGTAGGCCAGCGCCAACTGGCCAGCCTCGTTGTACACCTCGATGATCAGGTCCTTGCGAAAGTCCTTCAGCGACACCTCGGCGCCCAGGCCGGAGCCGAAGTTCCAGACCTTGTTGGACCACTTTTCGAACTCGGTGTCGTGCGTCACGCCGCGCTCCAGCGTGATGGCCTCGAACTTCGAGCGCCCCGGCGACTTGCGTCCGGTGGACGGGTCGCCGCCTTCGCGGTGCTCGACCACCTCGGTGCTGCGCTTGAGCGCCGACACCTTGCTGATGCCGGCGACATAGCGGCCGTCCCATTTCACCCTGAACTTGAAGTTCTTGTACGGATCGAAGCGTTGCGCGTTGACAGAAAACTGGGCCATGGTGCTTCTCCGGAAAGAGGTTCAATCAGGTGGGAATGTCGCCGGCGATCTGCTGGAGCTTGACCACCACGAACTCGGCCGGCTTGAGCGGCGCGAAACCGATCAGGATGTTGACGACGCCCAGGTTGATGTCGGCCTGCGTGGTGGTTTCGCGGTCGCACTTGACGAAATAAGCCTCCTTCGGCGTGCGCCCCTGGAACGCGCCCTGGCGAAACAGCGTCTGCAAAAACGCGCCGATGTTCAGCCTGATCTGCGCCCACAGCGGCTCGTCGTTGGGCTCGAAGACCACCCACTGCGTCGCCCGGTAAAGGGTTTCTTCCAGGAACAGCGCCATACGCCGGACCGGGATGTACTTGTACTCGTCACCGATGCTGTCCGCCCCGCGCAGCGTGCGGGCGCCCCACAGCACCTGGCCCGCGACCGGAAACGAGCGCAGGCTGTTGATTCCGCGCGGATTGAGGTCGCCGTTTTCGCCATCATTGAGGTTGACCTGCAAACCGACAATCCCGTTGATGGCCGCGTCCAGGCCCGCCGGCGCCTTCCACACCCCGCGCGCCGAATCGGTGCGCGCAAAGATGCCGGCAACCGCCCCGCACGGCACGAAGGTATCGGCCTGCCCCTCACGCATGAAGTCGGACTGGTTGATCCTCGGGAAGAAAAGCGCCGCGTTGCGCGCTGCCGAACCGTTCAACCCGAGGGCGGGCAGGCCGGCCAGCGCGCTGGCGACGGCCGTATCCGGGTTGGCGCTCCATGCGGCCGGTGAATCGACAATGAGCATGGCGCGCCGGGTGACGCAATAAGCCATTGCCTTTTGATAAACCCCGATGGGTGTGTCGCCTTCGCGGGTGTCGGGCGGAATGCACAGAAGATTGAACAAATCCGCCTTGTCCAGTGCATACAGCCCCTTCTTGTCGCCGGGGCTGCCCTGGAAATCCGCCTCCAGCAAGGCTTGGCTGTCGGCCGCCTGGCCTGCCGGGTCCACGTCGATTTCCCCGGGCGCCGGCCTGGAGGCCAAGGGCTTGCCGGCCACCACCCTGACCAGCGACGATTCACTGGCCAGCACTCGGCTGACCAGGCGGGTTGCCGTGGATGCGCTGCTGACATTGCGCATGCGTTCGCTCTTGCCGGTCGCCCTGTCAGTCACGGTCAGGTTGTACAAGGTAGGGTCTGCGCTGCCATCCTCGTCCTTGGGGCGGGTGTCGTGGTCCACCTTGACCCGCAGCCCATTGCCCCACGCGCCCGGGGTGGCGGCTTCCAGGGTCAGCACGCCGGGGAAAGTCAGCCGTGCCCGGTTGATGGGTGCCGCCTCGCCAGCTGCCGTAATGACGGCGGCGGCAACGGAACTGGCCGCCGCAGCGGCGACGCTGGTCGCATCGGGCAGCGGCAGGGAGAGCGTCGCCGTCGGACTGGCGCCACCGCTCAGGGTGTTGCTGCTCAGCACGATCAGGGGCTGCGGGCCGGCCAGCGTTCCGCCGAAGGTGATCAGGAACGAAAAGTCCGGGGACGGGCCACCGCTTCGTGCCACGCTCGAGACATTGCCCGCGCCAATGCCTGCCAGTCCTTCCAGTTCGGTCTTGAGGTCGGCCTCGCTGGTGCCGCCGGTCAGCGTGGCGAGTGAGATATCGGCCGTCTCGCTGCCTGCAAAACTCAGCTTGATGGCGCCGCCGGTCGGACCGCCCGAAATCACCATCCGCTGCGCGGTGGTCATGTAGGGCGGTTTCACCGATTCGGCTTGCGCCGCGTCAGCCACTTTCTGCGCCGCCAGACGGGCCGCCTGCCCGGGCGTGCCAGCGGTGGCGACCTGTCCATTTGCTGCAGCAGCCACCGATGCGGCTGTCGCCCCGGCAAGGCCGGCAGCCGCTGCAGCCGCCGCGCTGACCGCGTTGGCAGCGGTTGGCGCCTGGGCCGTGGCGGCGGCCAGCGCAGTGGCGCGCTCGGCATCGCCAGGAAAGAAGGGCTTGTAAAGTCGCACGATCAAGGCCTGCGCGCCCCCGTTGCCAAAAAAATCCTGCACCGCGTAGGCCAGGGTATGGTCTGCCGCCAGTCCGCCAAACAGGCGCTCGAATTCGCCAAAGCTCCTGACCATGGCCGGTTCATTGACCGGTCCACGCAAGGTGCGGCCAATAAAAGCCGTGATCGAGGTTGCCACGCCGGTGATGGTGCGAACGCCGCTTTGCACTTCTTCAATATAGACGCCGGGATAGGTCAAGGCCAATGGCATGGTGAAGCTCCTAGTTGCTGGTGCGCGCAAAAAGACCAGTCAAGGCAGCAGCATCGCCGCGCGAGCCTGCTGCTGCCGGGGTGCCGTCATGCCCGTGGCGATGACGCCTGCCTTCCGTTTTTTGAATACAGCGCCGTTCCGTCGGCCAGCCTTTCCTCGCGCAAGGCACTGCGCGCCACCAGTTGCCGCAAGGCCGATTGCACCTCGGGCAAGGTAGCTTCTGCACCACGGTCGTCCAGCCACCAGCGGGCTACACCCTCTGCTGAATCAGCCGCATGCGGATTGCTCGCAAGATATTTAAGAAGTGCACGTTCAAGGTCAATATCGTCCATCTGATTTTTAGGATCGTTCAACGATCCTCATGTAAAAGACTCTTAACACTTAATCCAGCAAAGCCCATGCCATCCCGATGACATAACTCACCGGCTTCTCAGGGCGCGCGATTTGACTACGAATGCCAAACAACGGTGGGGCATAAAAGACCCACCCTAAAAATAGGCTGCGGTTTGCCTCAAACCGCAAATTGTCTACTTCAACACGCCTCGAAACCTTCTACTGCGCAGACGCCCAGCTGTTCAAGAGCGAAGCGAAAATCAGGTGGGCATAAACTGACCCAGGTGGGTGCTATTTCTACATCTTCCGCATGCCGGGCCAGCACTGGTTGTTAACCTGTACGCAAACCGATTTTCCAAACTGAAGCACACCAGTACAGGCGAGCTTTTAAAAAAGTGGGGTGGCTGGGCTGATGCGGCCGACCAAGCCGATCGCCGTGGCACAGATGCTGGCGACTTTGACCCCAGGGATCCTGCGAAGTGAGACCATCGCCAAGATTTGGTACGGTAGCCAATCGCGCAGCCGAAGAGAAATCTGGTACTTGGAATTAGCTTGGGCTATATCCCTAAGATAATTGTCAATTCAACCGGAGCTGTTGCCGCAAAAGCCGTTTTTTACCTTCGAGAATCGAGTTGTGGAAACAGTTCAAGCCGGGCGGCCATTTCGAGTCTCCACTCATGCGAGTTTTACCCCTTGATTCGATTTTCTACCCTGCCCCGTCTCGCAAATGATTGAAGAATGACCCACGCTTCCCGATCCGCCGTCCCCCTGAACCGTTTTGTGCGCCGCCTCGGGCCGCACCATTTTGCGCACCTGCGCGCCGTCAGCGAAGGCCTTGACGTCGCGGACTGCGCCCGGCGCTATCTGGGCATCGAGCATGGGCAAGAGGCACGCACGGCGCACCAGCAAGCGGTCGATGCGGTGCGCGCAGTGGCACGGCGCCGGGGGGAAGCCGCCTGGCGCCTGGTCGGCCTGAGCATTCGCCTGCAGGCGGGGTCCGGGCGCCCGCTTCTTGACGATTTCGTTGGCCAGCGCGGCCTGGAGGGTTTCTCCGAAACCGAGGTACTCGAACTCTACAATGCGGCTTATTCGCCAGAGCGAAAAGCGGTGCGCAGCCAGCGCCTGCGCGCACGCCAGCTCGCGCTGCTGCGCCGCATGGAAGGCCTGGCGGCCGAAACCCCGCAGGCGAGTGACTTGGTGGCGGGCTGGTTCGATGACGTCACAGCAAGCAAGCTGATGACCGCCGGGCTGACTTCACTGGGCGAGCTGCGCGCCCACATCGCGGCGGGGGGCCGCTGGTATCGCACCCTCCCCGGCATCGGGCAGGCCAAGGCGCGGCGCATTGCCAGCCACCTGGCCACGCTACTGCCGGGTCAAGCCCGTCCCATCAAGCCGCTGTTTGCGTTGCGGGCGGCGCCTGGTTTTTTTTCCCATCCTACCTTTTCAGCTCAGCCTGGTCATGCCGCTGGCCATGAAGCCGTCCTTGAGACCGTCCACGGCCGTGCAGATTCTGTTGTCTTGGGAGATGCGGCGCTGACCGGCCGACCGCCCTCCTCCCCTTCGCTGCTGCCAGCGCGCAACGATGTCGAAGCGGTCCAATGCTGGATCCGCGCCCGGGCCGGCTCCGTGGCCACGGCCAAGGCATACCAGCGCGAAGCGACGCGCTTGCTGCTGTGGCTGCAGTACGAATGCCGGAGCGCCACCTTGGCGCAAATGTCGGTGGGCCATTGCAGCGACTTCATGGCTTTTTTGCAGAACATTCCGCACGCCTGGATTTCGCGCGAACGTGCGGCCCCGGGAACCATCGGCTGGGCGCCCTTTCGCGGAGCCCTGTCGCACACCAGCCATCGCCAGGCGGTCACCATCATCTCCTCGCTGTTCACCTGGCTTCAATCCGCGCAGTACCTGGCTGCCAACCCCTGGCTGCTGGTGAACCAGAAAACCGGCGATGACCGCAACCACAGGATGCTCGACACCAAGGCGTTCAGCGAGGCGGCCATGCTCGAAGTCCTCCGGTTCATTGACGGCCAGGCGCCTTCTGCCTCGCGCGCCCGGATCCGCTTCATCCTGCGCTTTGTGGAGGCCGTCGGGCTGCGCTCGGCCGAGCTGCTGCAGGCCCGGCTGGGGGACCTGCGCATGGAGCCCGAGGGCTGGGTCATGCAGGTGCACGGCAAGGGCGCGCGAAACCGGATTGCCGCAGTGCCCGGTCAGGCGCTGGAGGCGCTGCAGGACTACCTCGAAGCCCGCCAGCTGGGCACCATCCAGACCGCGCCGCCCGCAGCGCCCCTGCTCGCGAGCAGCCTGGACCCGATGGCCAGCGTAGGCTACCAGGCGCTGTATGAGCATGTGAAAGGCTGGCTGACCCGGGCGGTGCGGGCGTCCAGCCTGCCAGCGAACGAGCGGGACAAGCTCGCCGGGGCCACCACGCACTGGTTTCGCCACACTTTTGGCACCCGGGCCATTGCGCGCGAGGTACCGCTCGACGTGATCCAGGCGCAGATGGGCCATGCCAGCATACAGACCACTACCGCTATCTATGGACGGGCGCCCATCCGGCGCCGGCTCGATGAACTGGGCAAGGCGTTCAAATGAGTTAAGGTCAACGCAATAAAGCCCGATACACGATAGCGTTCAGGCCAAGCCAGCATCACCAAAAGTCGCAGCCACCGTCAAAAGCTCCTGGTCGCTGGGCTGATTCCAGTTCGCGCCAAACGCAGCCTCGGCATAAGTCCCGAGGAACTTGGACTTGACTAAAGGGTGCTGCCACCCATCCTTCCTAAGACGCTTGATGATCTGCGAGTGCAGCCCAGCCGCTTCCATGGCATTGATAACCTGTTGGGTCAGTGCATCTTGCTCGGGAGCGGACATAGCCTTGAAGTCCGCTTCAATGACGGCAAGCCGCTGGGTACTCCAAGCGTTTCGCCAAGCAAGCTGGCGTTGAGTTTTGGAAGCCAAAGACTGGCTACTCGTGGGCATAGCCTTGGCAGCTTTTTCGCTTGCGGTACGCGTCGCCTGGGTAGCATGTCCCGGCATGATAGATACCAAGTATCGAGTGGGATCTCGCACCGGCTCTGGATAGGCAGACTGCACGCGCCTAGACAGTTCTGGCAACGCCGTGATCAAAGCTTCGTTACCGTAGGTCTCCACAATATGCTCGATTCGCTCATCCGGGATACCTAATTGGCGCGCAATGTGAACGGATTGTAGGTCGGCTTTTTCAGGCGATTTTCGTAAGGTACAGGCTTCCTGCGCCTTCTTTTTTATGAAAAACTGCACCTCTGAGATGTAACGACCACGTCGATGTTCCACCAACTCAATATCAAACGGCGAGACAGCGTTGACCTCGGCGACTGCAGGCTTCAAAGTGTCTCGTTTGAAAAAAGAATACTCGAGTTTCTCCAGCCTGCTGGCGTCTGGTATGCGGCCTGTCATAGGATCGTGCCACCAGCGCCAAGGCTGGCGTGGACTGCGTCCTATGTTCTGATAACGGCAGGCCAGTTCATATAAAAAGAGTGCTGGGTGGGTGCGTAGTTGAGAGACAACTTCCATTTTGATACGAGCAAAGATGGTCGGGTTCAACAATTCGCTTCGCAGGTTAACAGCAAAAGACCAGTCAACCCAGACCTCGGCGCGTTGCTTCCTGATCTTGCAATGCGCCAGCAAACCGCAAGCTTCCCAATCGATGCCCTCCCCCGTCGTAGGGGACTGCCATTCGACTACCGTTGAGATCATTGACTTCAAATGCTTTTTGATCAGGTTCAAGTCGTTCGAGTCGTATTCAAGCAAATGAACGATGTCCGAAAGCGGGGCGGTATGGACTTCGCGGTCATGGCCTGCTTCCTTGTCATTCTGAGACAGGTGAAGTAGGACATTGTAAGTTTTGCGAGCTAGGGCAGAGATGCGCTCACTCTTGGCCGTGATAGCCAGCGCCGTGACGGACTTTTTCAGGTCAATATCTCGGATGTGCGGCTTTTTGGCAGCGTCTATGGACTTCATGATATCGACTGTAACGCAGCATTGCTTTAGATGAATCATCAAATTCATGTTAATTTTAACGGTGTCGTGGTACACGCCTAGCTGTATAGATGAAGAAAATCACGTGAAATTTTCCTGAAACATCTCATGTGAACCAAGAAAATTCAGGCCTTCTTCCGCTTTCCTGATCCCAATACGGCTCTATTTAAGTACATCCAGCATATGTAAGAAGGTTGAGTCGTTTTCCTGTATCCACCCTTCCCTTATCCTGAATACACGCGAAATTCCCCTGTATCCCCTGCAATGAGCTCCCGAAGTAGCTCGAAATCATCCTGAAAAAGCTCCAAAAACCGCCATAAGTCTTTGATTTTATTAAATATTTCCTCTCCCAAATGTATTTATAGGTATTGAAGGGATATAAACTTAATAAACCCAACAACGACTGTGTTAGCGCTGAATTTCTCCAAGTTAAAGCCTTTGCATGAGAGGAATCAGGATTTTTAGTGAAAAAGTTTGCGCAAATTCAATTCGTAAACGAAAATTACGCACACTCGCATAGTGCGTGTACTTACATAAAAGATAAGCAAATGAAAACTGTTAGTGAGAACTTGTTGCAGCCCATGACCATGAACGACATCGTTCAACAAGCAGCTAGGGCCAGCGATATGGTCAGTGCGGTCAGGACAACTATGCTTGCGCCAACTGCGAAAAAATTGAGTCCCACATACAACCAGACGGAAGTCGCGACGCTTTGTGGAATGGACCGTGGACCTTTTGCCTACAGGATGAAAAATGACGAAAGTGGCAAACTTCCCCAAGGCGTGTCAAAACCAGAACGTCGTGGGAAAGAATTTACCTTGGCCGAAGCACGGACCTGGGTAAGGGAAGTACGCAACGATAAGCTTCGGCCAGAAGGTGCTGAAGCGGTTGTAATCAGCATTGCGAATTTCAAAGGGGGAGTTGGAAAATCCACCACAGCCATGGCATTGGCGCAAGGTCTATCCTTGCTCGGGCACCGCATACTGTTGATCGACGCAGACCCTCAAGGTTCGCTCACCACACTGACGGGTTTGCTTCCTGACTTGGACGTTGAAGACAAGGATACATTCTTACTACTCGTTTCTGGAGAGGAGGAGTCGATTCGCTACGCGATCCGGCCAACTTACTGGGACGGCATTGACTTGGTAGCGGCAGCACCATTGCTCTTTAGCATTGAATTCACGCTCCCTTCACGGCAAGTGCGCGAAGAAGGTTTTGAGTTTTGGAATGTATTAAATCTCGGCATTGACGAAGTGCGTGAAGACTACGATGTCATCATCATTGATACTGCCCCTGCTCTGTCGTACGGTACTGTCAATGCGTTGATGGCCAGCAACGGCATTATCATGCCGCTGCCACCCAATGCGCTTGACTTTGCTTCTGGCGCGCAGTTCTGGAGTTTGTTTGCGGACTTGTCTGAAAGTCTGGCAGGCAGCGGACGTTTGGACAAGACCTACGATTTCATTAGCGTGCTTTTATCACGCGTTGAAACAGATGCAGCAAGTGCAATGGTCCGTAAGTGGATCATTTCCACCTATGGTGACAAGGTACTGCCAGTTGAAATTCCAAAGACTATTGTTACGTCGACATCGAGCGCAGAGTTCGCTACCGTTTACGATATTTCGCGATATGACGGATCAGCCCGTACCTACAAGCGAGCACGTGAAGCCTATGACAGTCTGGTCGCTTATGTCGAGCGTCTAGTTCACGCTGTTTGGCTTCGTGATTCCACTAATCGAAAATCGGGATTTAACTGACCATGGCACGCAAATTATTTGAAAAGGGTGATTCGATCTCATTGCCGGCAGGGATTGGTGCAACGCATCTACAAACATCTAATGCGAGCCGTCCACGTACGGCCATCGGCGGAATGGCTCAATTTGTAGTGGATGAATCCAAGGTACGGCTTGAACTTGAGTCATTACGAGCAAAGTATGAAAAGCATGAAGGTGCAAAGCCAGCACGTCTGCTAGACCCACGAAAAATCAAGCCCTCACAATGGGCAAATCGGCATGAAGATTCTTTTTTATCGGAAGAATTTATCAATTTGCGAGCTGAAATTGAAAATGCGGGCGGCAACGTCCAGGCGATTAAGGTGCGACCATTGTTGGCTGAAACGGTTGAACAAGAGCGTCGCAAGGACGCTAAACGGCTTGCCAAGCTCTCTGAAAAAGGGGGGGTTGAACCGTTCAACCCCCCCTACGAATATGAGATCGTTTTTGGACATCGACGCCATCGGGCTTGTCTTGACTTGGGGATTCCAGTGCTTGCGTTGATCGAGGAGACAACGGAGCAAGAACTTTTTATCGACATGGATCGAGAAAACAGGCTGCGCGCCGATCTCTCGCCTTGGGAGCAGGGAATGATGTACGCTAAGGCATTGGACAGGGGTTTGTTTCCTTCAAATGCGCGTTTGGCGTCTGCAGTTGGTCGCGATACGGGTGTAATTGGCAAAGCGCTCGCCCTAGCTAGATTGCCTTCAAGTGTTGTGGATGCCTTTCCCACACCGCTGGAGATTCAGTACCGCTGGGCCAAGCCGCTGACAGACCGGTTGCTTGCAGATCCCGAGGCTGTAACTCATCGGGCTCGAGATTTAAAAGGCTCAGAGAAAAATTTTTCTGCGAAAGAGGTTTTTGAGTTGTTAACCTTGGAGCCGGCAATATTTTCTGATGAAAAAAACCAACCCGTTTCAAAATCTGAGAACCTGGTTACAAAAGTGGACGAGTTATCTGGAAAAATTTTAATCGGTCATCGTGGCAAGAACATGGCCACGCTTTCCACAGACAGTAAAGGCCGGGCGATGGTTCGTTTTAAAACAGCTATGACTTCCAGCAATCGTGAAGCGCTGGTCAAGTTGATCCAGGAGTTTTTTGACCAACAGTCTTGAGTTGCCGCAGTTAATCTATCTACGGCAATATCGCCTCGATTTAGCGTTCAGATGAACGTTTTTTCAACTCAACCACTCGCCTCTGGACCGGCACTCAGCCAAGAATCGCAGTGATGGTCCGGATGCTCGCGTGTCCGATCTGTATATGACTCACGTCGAGCGGTACTTCGCACCCGATCGCCCTGATGCTAAAGGTGTGACTCAGCTATTGCTCAAGCCCACTGAAGTCTTAATTTTTACGGCTCGACTCCCAAGCTCAGTAGTCGATTTTTCTGAAGACTTTACAGGGCCAGATCAATAGGGCGTAGTCGCCAGCACCAGCCAGGTCCTGTGTGTTCATAGATCGCTTGGTAGCCGATTGGCGTCATCGTATTAACTAGCAGGGCGTTCAGACCACGTGCCAGAAGGTAGTTTTCCAGCGTAGCCAGTGCCTTGTCCCCCCTTAGCCGCCGGAGGCATCCTCAAGCGCTCTCTTGGAGCATCGTTTTGTGCAGCAGCAGAGTTGCCCGATGGCGCTTGTGATGTCATTGAACCCACTCACGACCGGTTTGTTGAGCTGCGGGGTTTCGGCTTTCAAGCTTTCTAACCGTCTCAGCCGTTCGAGCTGGCGCGCGGGCTGGTGCTGGCTGAGCACGACCAGGCTTCTTGGCAGCGCGCGGACAACTCGTTGTCAAAATCCCGTCCAGCCCGTGCTGCTCCGTGAATGTCTGCAGGGCAGGGCGCGTGCTGTCCGCGATCGGGCGCAATCCGGCCACGCGCCAGGCGGACTGGCCGTGGCGGCGTCTACGGTTTCGTGGTGTGCGCAGGTAGGCGACTTGGCGGGGCCCGAAGCGGCGCACCAAGCGCCCGGCAAGGGGTGCCAAAAAGAGGAGGAGGGCGAGCAGGTGGCGGTGGTTCATGGGCTGTTGCTGCGCCAGTCATCAGGTCATGAAGGCGTTGGCAGGGTCAGGGTAGCGCGCCTGGCCAGGCGCGAGGACTAAAACACTGCCCACCAGAACGCGCCAGGCGGGTCGATCGGGCCGCTGTCAAGGGTAGTGGCAGGGCGCACTCACAAAGCCGCTGGCGGGGCTGCCATTGCATGCCAAGTTGACCGGGTGGTCCAGGATCAAGGCGCAGGTCGCGCATACACCGGCCCTGTACCCGCGAACATCCCAGGGGATTGCGAACGGGCACAGGGGAGTGCCAAGTGCTTGTCAGGCCTGGATTATTTCATGATGTGCCCGTGGGATCATGTTTTGACCGGGAAATTTCACCCTGAGATAATGCATCTTATCT
This sequence comes from Polaromonas sp., assembly GCF_010365105.1. GTDB lineage: Bacteria > Pseudomonadota > Gammaproteobacteria > Burkholderiales > Burkholderiaceae_C > Polaromonas. The sequence goes on from NZ_JAAFGZ010000019.1 coordinate 56,348, forward strand.
TAGGTTACAGTGCCAGGAAAACCTGAACACGGCGTTCATTCACCGTTCAGACAACTAAATTTGACCCTACTTTGCAACTAAATCTGGCCCTACTTTTGACCGAACTCTGACCTTGCCCCTGGATTGCGTATCCCATAGCCGAGCTCATGAGTTGGCTTGCCTGGCAAGCCATTCGCTTTCGAATTGCATCGGGCTGACATAGGCCAGCGTTGAATGCAGCCGGGCCTTGTTGTACCAGAGCAGCCACGCGATGGTTTCGTCCTTGGCGTGGCGCCGAGTTGCGAAGCGTTGGCCGTGCAAGCGCTCGACCTTCAGTGAGCCGAACAGTGTCTCGCTGCAGGCATTGTCCCAGCAGTTCCCACGCCGGCTCATCGAACTCGTGATGCCGTACCCCTTGAGCACGTCCCTGAAGGCGCCGCTGGCGTACTGGCTACCCCGGTCGCTGTGAAACATCAAGCCGGCCTGCTTGTCCGGCTGGCGCCTGAACCAGGCCATGCGCAGCGCGTCAATGACGATGTTTGATGTCATGTCGTCCCGCAGCGACCAGCCCACCACCTGGCGGCTGAACAGGTCAATCACCACGGCCAGGTAAAGCCAGCCCTCATCGGTCGCGATGTACGTGATGTCGCCGACCCAGGCTTTGTCGGGCTCGGTCACGCCGAACTCGCGGTTGAGCAGGTTAGGCGAAACCGGCAACTTGTGATTGCTGTCGGTCGTGACCTTGAAGCGCCGCTTGCCTTTGGCACGAATGCCGTGCAGTTGCATGAGCTTTTGCAACCGATGCTTGCCCACCGGCACGCCGCGCGCTACCAGCTCGCGCCAGATGCGCGGCCAGCCGTAGGCGCTGCGGGTCTCGGCGTGCAGGGCCTTGATATGCACTAGCAGCGCCTCGTCGCTCAGGTGACGGCGCGGCGCGCTGCTGGCACGGCGCACCAGGTGCGCGCGGTAGCCGGCTACGCTGACCTGCAATACCCGGCATTGCACCGAGACAGGCCAGGCATGGCGGTGACGATGGATAAAGGCGTACTTCAACTGTGGCCCCTGGCAAAGTACGCCGTCGCTTTTCCCAGGATATCGCGCTCCATCTTCACGCGCGCCAGCTCGGCCCTGAGCCGGCTGATTTCCATCTGCTCGGCGCTCACCGGCGCTTTACTGTCCGCTCCCGTGAGCTTGCCCTGCCGATGGGCCTTGACCCAGTTGAACAGCGTCTGGTCGACCACCCCCAGCGTTCTGGCCACCGCAGCTATAGTTTTTCCACCTTCGACCAGCCTGACGGCCTCTTGCTTGAATTCAAGCGTGTAGCGCGCCCTTGATGTTTTCGTCATTTCCGTTTTCCTTGTCTGAATTGAATCACTCAGCAAGGGATACGTTTTTCAGGGGCAAGGTCAATTTGCCTAAAAGACTACCTATCCTTGGCCTAAAAAGGTACCTGGATGGACCAAGGTAGTTATGGGATGGTGCGCATTGCTCTCAAGCGCAGGGGAAAACCAGTTGTCGACCCGAAAGGCAAGACTAAAGGGAAGGGCGAATAGCGCATTTGCTGCACACTTTTAGGCCAAGCGACACCTCGGGTAGCTTTTTACGCCAAAACATTTGGCCTGATTCAGACCCTGATTTTTTCAGAGGTCAATGAAATCAACCGCTTGCATGCTCTAGCCAGGTAGTGTTTTAGGCAAATGAACGTTCACATATAACTGTTGTCAGGTTTCACATAAAAACGTTCCTTGTGGTGGTCAAGTCTTTTCGGACAGTTCGATAGGGTTTTTGGTTGCCGATTGATGCTCGAAAGCAATGGGTGACAAGTTGCCCAGTGTTGAGT
>NZ_JAAFGZ010000058.1 GCF_010365105.1 Polaromonas sp.
TCGAAAAACTCTTCAGTTCGATCGCATCCAGCTTGGCTTTTACGAAAAACCAGTCTTCTGAACCTATGACGCAGAATTGTGCAATTGGCTCTAATTAATAGCTGCTTACGCATACGCAGTCTGCGCAAATGACTATTTTCACTAAAAATTCACACACGGGTCAGCATTGATGGACACTAGCGAGCGACACGCGCCCTGTCCACAATGCGGCTGGCCTGGGCGCGTGAAACCGAAGCGCCCAGGGAACCCAGGGTGGAACCCCAGCCCGCCGCCTGGGCATTGAGCCGCGTGCTCATGAAGGCATCGACCACATCGGTGCTGGAATGGCGCAGCAATTCCGCGCCCTGGACGGCCCGGGCCATGGCCTCGCACGCTGGTCGGGCCAGGAATTCATCGTCCATGGCAGCCTGAATCAAGGGCTGCAACACCTTCAGGTAAGCATCGAAGCGGCGATCCATGCCTCTGGCCGCATTGACTTCGGCCATGAAAGCATCCTGCGTCGCGGGGTCTTTGCGCAGCGAACGCCGGACATCCATGCACATCATGTTGGCCGAGCCTTCCCAGACGCTGTTCAGCGGCGCCTCGCGGTAAATGCGGGCCATCGGGTTTTCCTCGATAAAGCCATTGCCGCCGTGGCATTGCAGCGCTTCATAGGCAATGGCGGGCGCCCGCGAGCAGTTGAAAAACTTGGCCATTGGCGTGGCCACACGCGCGAAGGCTTTTTCCTGTGCGCTGGTTTCGATGTGGTCGGTGGCTTTGGCGACGCGCAGCGCCAGCAGCGTCGCCGCCTCGACCTCAATGGCCATGTCGGCCAGCACATTGGCCATCATCGGCTGCTCGGCGAGCGAGCGCCCGAAGCCCCGGCGGGTGCCGGCATGGTTCAGTGCGAGCGTCAGTGACTGGCGCATCAGTCCGGCCGAACCGACGGCAAAGTCCAGCCGCGTCAGGTGTGCATGCGACAAAATCTCGCGCAGGCCGCCGCCTTCAGGCCCGACGCGCAGGGCCAGCGTGCCGGCGTATTCGATTTCGCTGGAGGCATTGGACTGGTTGCCGCACTTGTCCTTCAGGCGCTGGATGAAAAACCGGTTGAAGCTGCCGTCGGGCAAGGTGCGCGGCAAGAAAAAGCAGGTCACGCCGCCGTCCACCTTGGCCAATGTAAAAAAGCCATCGGACTGGGGCACCGAGCAAAACCATTTGTGGCCGGTCAGCTCGTACCAATGGGCGATGGCGCCGTGGTAGTCGGCGCTGTGTAAAAACCGAGCGGTGGTTTGCGTCTCGCGCAGGTCCGAGCCCCCCTGCTTTTCGGTCATGGCGTAGCCAATCACCACCGACGCCTTGTCGGCCACTTCGCGGCGGCTGAATTCATACTGCGTGCCGCACACCTTGTCGGCCCACAGCTTCAGGCAGGGCTCGGTCTGAAAGCCGGCGAAAGACGCATACGCCATGCCGGTCGGGCAAGCCGTGCCGTGTTCGACCTGGTTCCAGAGGTAAGACAGCGCAGCCCGGGCATAGTGCGGCTGCGCCTCGGGCGCAGTCCAGGCCAGCGAATGGACCTCGTGCTTCCAGGCCAATGCCATCAACTGGTGCCAGCTCGGATGGAACTCGACCCAGTCGATGCGGTGGCCGTAACGGTCATGCGTCTTGAGTTCGGGATGATGCCGGTTGGCCAGGCGGGCCAGTTCCTGAACGTCTTCATCGCCGACAAGCTGACCCATCGCCTGGCAGCGCCCTGCCGCCCACGGCGCTTCGCGCTGCACGGCGACGGACAGCACGGCATCGTGTTCGAACGCGTTGAAACCCGTCAACGGGCTCGCCTGGTTGATGACCTGATGCGTGGCATGCCGGCTTGCGTCGTCCACCACGGGCAACAGGTTGTGCGTGTTTGTCGGTGCGTTCATCGGCTTCTCCAGCTTGGGTGTCAGGGGGTCTTGCCACGGGCCAGGCGGCCGGGCAAGTCGTCAAGATAGCGGGCAAACAGGTCAGTCGCCTCCTGGCCGAACATGCGGATGCGGCCGGTGTGCTGAAGCAGCAACAGGCCGACGCCGTGGGCGAACAGTGCGGTGTTCTCGCGCAACGCTTCTGGCGCCGTCAGCCCCATCGCCTGCAATGCCGCTTCGCACGGGCGCAGCGCATCATGCAGGCGGTCGTTGAGCTGGACATTGAGATCGGCATTCAGACCGCGCGGCTGTATGCCCTGCACCAGGTAAAACCCCAGGTCCAGATCACGCGGATTGGCAGCATAAAACCCAAACCAGGCGCTGGCCTTGGCCTTCAGCAGATCAGCCGCCGAACCGTCAGGCGCATCGGCCGCGTCCACCATGCTGTTCAGTCGCTCCAGCGATTCGGCCAGCAACGCACCGTAAATGGCTTCCTTGTTTTCAAAATAGGAATAAATGGCACCGGGCGTGTAGCCGGCCGCCTTGGCGATTTCGCGGATGCTCGCGCCTTCTATGCCGAGCCGCTGGAAGACTGAACGCGCAGCGTCCAGCATCAGTGCGCGGCGCGAGTCGTTCAGGGCCTGCTGGCGTTCTAATTTAGCTTGCATGGCCAGAATATAAACCCAAACCAGCTGAAATCTGCTTCAAATTAAACGCTTGCCTATTAAATTAAACAGTGTTTAATATTTGAAAATATCTGGAGACTGCCCATGAATACTTCTCAACCCGCCGCCAGACTGATGTCCGGCGACGACTTCCGCGAGTCATTGCGCCGCTACCAGCCGCGCGTTTTCCTTGATGGCCGGCAGGTGGACAGCGTGGCCGACGAGCGCGGCTTCGGCCCGGGCATCAATGCGATTGCGCTGACCTACGACTACGCGCTGAAAGAAAAGTACGCGCCCATCATGACCGCCGTGCAGCACACCAGCGGCAAGCGCGTCAACCGCTTGTCGCACATCAACACCAGCAGCGGCGACCTGCTGAACAAGCTTGAAGCGGTGCGGCTGGTCTGCCAGGAAACCGGCTGCGCCCAGCGCTACCTGACGCATGACGCGCTCAACGCCATCGGCCAGGTATCCGCCCGTATCGACGACGCACGTGGCACCACCGAGCACACCGCCCGCTTCCTGAATTACCTGCACCGCGTGCAGGACCAGGATCTGACGCTGGGCATTGCGATGACCGACGCCAAGGGCGACCGCAGCCGGCGGCCGCACGAGCAGTCGAATATCGACAGCTATCTGCATGTCGTCGAGCGCAATGCCAAAGGCATTGTCATCTCGGGCACCAAGGCCATCGTGACCGGCGCGCCGTATGTGCATGAATTCCTCGTCATGCCGTGCCGCAATATGGGCCGCGAGGACGCGGACTTTGCCGTCTGCTGTGCCGTGCCGGTCGATGCGCCCGGCATCACCATCATTGCGCGCCCGGCCGGGCGGCCCGGCGAAAAGGTCGAGCATGGCGAGCCGCTGTTCAGCCGCAAGTATGGTCAGAGCACCGGCGTGGTGATGTTCGACAAGGTGTTCGTGCCGTGGGACAGCGTGTTTTATGCCGGCGAATGGGAGCATTCGGGCCACCTCACCTACAGCTACGCCACGCACCACCGCCATACCTGCATTGGCGCGCGCGCCGGGTTTGGCGACCTCCTGATTGGCGCCGGCGCCCTGATGTGCGAGGCCAACGGTTTCGATCCGGGCAAGGAAACGCATTTGCGCGAACAGATGGTCGAACTGATCACCATCACCGAAAGTTTTTATGCCTGCGGAGTAGCCGCCAGCGTGTACGGCAAGGCCGACGAGCACAGCCAGACCTTCATGCCCGACCCGGTGTTTGCCAATATCGGCAAGCTGCTGCTGGCGACCAAGATCTACGACATGCACCGCATTGCCCACTATGTGAGTGGCGGCCTGATCGTCACCCTGCCCGGCCCGGATGAAGACCACAACCCCGAGACCGGCGCGAAACTGTCGGAAGTTTTACGCGCCAATCCGGACGTGCCCTACGAGCAGCGCATTGAAACCGCGCGGTTTATCGAAGACCTGACAGCCGGCTACCAGGGCGGCTGGTACAGCGTGATCAGCCTGCACGGCGGTGGTTCACCGGCGGCGATGAAGCAGGAAATCTACCGCAACTATCCGATCGGATCAAAAGTGGAACTGGTCGAGCGCATCCTGGAGCGCGGCATTGCCGCCGATGGCTCACCTGCCGCAGCGCCGCACGATCCGCAGCGCGCCATCACCCAAAACCGCCAGCCTGGCAAATGCTGCGATACCGGCTGCACCGCGCCCGGCCAGCCGGTGATGGTTGATCTGCCGGAGGTGCGGGCAAGCCTGCCCTCACGGCGCGCTGGCGCTTCCAGAGCTTGATGAGAAGCCGCTCAGATTCCGGATGGGGCCGGTTTTCATCACAGGATGACGGGAGGCAAGAAATGCAGAATCTGCAAAGTCATTGCGGCGACGGGGTGAAAACTCGATGCTCGGGAAAGATGCCGTTTGGACAGTGAATAGTTTCGCCGCATTGCACACGACAGCGGCAAAAACCAGTATTTTATTGATAGCAGAAAAACCATGCAGATCAAGCGCAAACCGTCAATTTCTTATGAAATTCTCATGGTTTGACCGGCGCTGGCAATTGTGCAAACTTGAGCAGGTGCGTGGCCAGCAGGGTTTCGGTCAGAAAGCAGACCAGCGCCGACAGGAAACACACCACGCCGGCCAGAAAGCAGACCGTCGCGATCTTGAAAATCGGCAGTTCGCTGGTTTCACCCAGGAACAGCAAAATGATGGTCGTGCCGATGAGGATGGCACAAAACGTCAGCAAGGCCAGGCAACCATTGACCAGCCAGCCCCGGTGCCTGAGCCGGCGCAGTTCGTCATAGATCCTGACGGCGCGCAAGGGTTCGACAACACCGGTTTCAAGCCGGCCCTCAAGAAACCTGGCCCGGTCAATGATGCGCGCCAGTCTCCCGGCGACGGCGCCTATCATGCCGGACACTGCTGTCAGCAGAAACACCGGTGCGACGGCCAGTTGTATGCCATGGGTCACGGTCGCAAGGTCGGTCGCAAAATTCATCCGGGCTCCGTTGCACAGGTGATGGGGCGGCTATTTTCTCATGCAACAGCGCGAGGCTTCTGCGATCGCAACGCAGGGACAGAACGGTAAGCACGCCAGCCAGAAACTTTCCCGATATGCCGCCACAGTCAGACAGCTCGACGTTGGGTGAGGGTTTCATTTACAAGGCAACCATTGCTCCAGGCAAGGCAGCAGCTTCCTGCCAAAAACCGTTCACACAAAACTTCTTGCCCCCTGATCAACCCGGGGCATCGGTCACGCTCAAAGCCGGTCGGTACGTCCCCTGAACGCTTTCATTGGCTTGCCATGCCGACACGCCATGCGACCTGGAAGGCTTGAAAAAAAAAGGAATTCTCCATCCCCGGCGATTCAACCACCAATAGAGCGAGCCGGTTGATGCCGCCAAAACCCTTTTTCTATTTCCAGACCAGCCAATCCCCGATCAGGCCTTTGCCAGTGCAAAAAGGATGCTCACGCGCAGGCCGGAACCTTTCACCTCATCTGAAAAACCCAGCACAATCTCGGCGTCGATGCGATCCGAGATGGCCTTGACGATAGACAGCCCCAAGCCTGATCCGACTTGATCGCTGCCCAGCGTGCGATAAAAAGCATCAAACACCCGTTCCCGCTCAGCCAGCGAAATGCCTGGCCCATTGTCCTGAATGTTCAGTACTGCACGCCCTTGCACCGTGGCCACTGACAAATCAACCCGCCCACCCTGCGGGGTGTAGCGAATCGCGTTATCGACCAGGTTCTTGACCATGGCAATCATGTCCAGCTCGCTCACCAACACTTGCGCGTCTTGTTCGCCTTCAATGCCAATGTCGATTCGCCTGGCTTCGGCCAGAGGCATGAGGTCTTCCAGAACGCGGCGATAGATATCCCGTACCGAAACGGGTGACTTGGTCAGCCCCGGTGTCGCCTGGGCTTTGGCCAAGGTCAGGAGTTGGTCCAGCAGATTGCGCCCGCGCTCGATCCCTTGCCGCAGTGCTGCCAGCCGTTCACGGGCTGGAGCAGACATTTCCGAGCCAGCCAGCCGTTCCGCTTGCAGGGACATGGCAGTCAGCGGCGAACGAAGCTCGTGCGCGGCATCAGCAACAAAACGGCGCTGGACATCCATCGATTGGCCAACGCGCGCAAGCAAGCGATTCATCGCTACGATAAAAGGACGCACTTCGACGGGAAGATTCGCCTCCTGCACCGGGTGCAACTCCTGCTCGGCACGCTGGTCAATTTCCATCGATAAAGCAGCAATGGGCCGGAACATCTTGCGCACCAGGTCTGCCACGACCAGCAGCAGCACGGGCACCAGCACCAGCAAGGGCAGCAGCGTGCGCAAGGCGCTGTCGCGGGCAATTTCGTCGCGGGTGTCGGTATCTTGTGCCACGGCAATGCGCTCTTTGCGCGCCGTGGTTTTAACCAGCACGCGCAGCATCTGACCGTTGACCTCCAGCGTATGCAGGCCATCGGAAAGCGTGGCGGGGAGTAGCACGCCGGCAGCTGGTGTGCCACTTGTCTGGTTGCTACCTGCAAGGTGCTGGACGATGACGCGGTGTTCTTCCGAACTGTCTTGCGCGCTGCCAGAAGACAGCGGCGCAAGTGCTTGCCGGTCAAACAGCATCGCCACCTGCTCCAGCGTGTCGTCTTGCAGTTCGTGTGCTTCGTCAAAGGCGGTGACGAATGAAAATATGCCCGCCAGCAGCGCCACAAGCACAATCGCCATCGACAGCGCCAGCGACAGCTTGAGCTGAATCGACTCGTTCAGGCGTTTTTTGAAACCATCCATCCCACCCCCCTGACATTTTTGATGACCTCGCTGCCCAGCTTGCGTCGCAGTGCGTGAATCAAAAACTCGACGGCATTGCTTTCGACCTCCTGGCCCCAGCCATACAGGCGGTCCTCCAGGTCGCTGCGCGACAGCAGCGCGCCTGGCCGCACAAGCAAGGCCTGCAAGAGCGAAAACTCCCGGCTGGAAAGTTGCACCGGGGCGCCAGCATGGACCACGGCCTCACGCGTGGCCGGGTCGAGCGACACCACACCGTTGCCAAGCACCGGCGTGGCGCTACCGCCCTTGCGTCGCAACACAGCGCGCATCCGGGCCAGCAACTCGGCCATCTCAAAGGGCTTGAGCACGTAGTCATCGGCCCCACCGTCCAGGCCGCGCAGCCGGTCATCCAGGCTGTCCCGGGCGGTGATGATGAGCAGGGGCACCGGATTGTCCTTGGCGCGAAGGCTGCTGAGTACCTCCAGGCCGTCCTTGCCAGGCAGGCCCAGGTCGAGAAGCACCAGGTCGTAGTGCTGACAGCCCAGCGAAGTGAGGGCGGTCTGGCCGTTTTTTACCCAATCGGCGGCGTAGCAGGCATCTTTCAGGGCCTCCTGAATAGCCTCGCCAATCATCGCGTCGTCTTCAACCAGCAATACCCGCATGGGCGCTCCGTTCAGTTTTTGTTGTTCAATGCGCGGCGCCGCCCCAACAGCCACCATGCAATTCCCAGTATTAGCAGCAGCGACAAACCCAACAGTTCATCTGCGTCCACTACCTTGAGCAGATGCACCAAAGCCTGGCCGGTGCCGTAGCCAATACTGGCAATTAGCACTGCCCATAGTACGGCCGCCAGCCCATTGAGCATCAAAAACCGATGCCAGGAAACGCTGCTCATGCCAATGGCAATCGGCCCAATAATGCGCAGCCCATACAGAAACCGGATAGACAGGATCAGCGGCAGGTGGTGGCGATCGAGTAAACCACGCACGCGGGCAGCACGCGGCTGCATGGACGGATACCTCGCCAGCAGGGCTGTGCCATAGCGGCGCCCAACCAGAAAAAACAACTGGTCGCCCAGAAAGCTGGCAACCGCAGCAACCGCAATCACCACCGGCATCGACAAATGGCCGCGAGAAGCTGCTGCGCCCGCGATGAACAAAACTGATTCCCCTTCCAAAAAGGTGCCTATTGCCACCGCCACGTAGCCATAGGATTGCACCCACTCTGCGATATTTATCATGGCCTAAGCCCTCATGGCGTCGTCTTCGACCAGCAATGCCCGCATTTGGCCTCCGTGCCGTAACAGTCCATCAACCAATCAATCAATCAATGAGCCGTTTTGGCAGCCCGTTGTTTGAACATCAAAAGGCTGATCAAGATGAATGCAAAGAGCGCTGCCGATGCCGAATAACGACTCAACGCCAATCCCCCTGCAGCAATCGGCTTGTCCAGAAAGTCGCCCACCACGGCCCCCAGAGGGCGGGTCAGAATAAACGCGATCCAGAACAGCAGGGTACGCGACACTCGCGACCCGTAATAAGCCGCCACAACCAAAGCCAGCAGGCTGCTGAACACAACGGCTGCGCCGGTGTAGCCGAGCCCGGCCGTATCGGCCGTCCAGTCGCCCAGCGCAGTTCCCAGGGTTTGGGAAAACATGATGGTGACCCAGTAAAACATTTCCGCTTTGGGCGAGCTGACGCTCACAGAGACCGAGCCCAGCGTGCGGTGCCAAAGGAAAAACGAGCCCAACAACAATGCCAGCAGCAAGGTCGAGCCGCCAGCGTACCCAATGCCTAGCGAGCGGTCTGCAAAGTCAGCCAATGTGGTGCCCACCGTGGTGGTAGCAATGATCGTTGCCCAATAAAGCAAGGGCTTAAAAGTTTCAGCCTTGATTTGCACCATGACCGCCACCAGAAATATGACGGCGAAAACGGCCGTGCCGATCAGGTAGCCCAAATTCATCGACATTGAGACGGCATCACCACCAGTCTCGCCGAGCGTGGTGGCGGCAATCTTGATGATCCAGAACAGCAAGGTGACTTCTGGTACTTTGCTCAAGGCTTTTTGAGTTGAACTATTCATTTTGATTCGAGGGTGAGGGTTTCTTCTTGCAGTCTGGTTTTATTGCTTATTTTTCGCTGCTTATTTCTTGCCTTGCATCGAATCAATCGTCTTCAGCAGGTCTGCCATGGCCTGTTTGGAGTCGGCCACGCTGGGGGCATCGGCACGCACTGTTTTCAATGCTTGGTCAAAGGCCTTGTCCAAAATGTGCCAATCTTCTGCGGCGCGTGGCTTCAACCCGGCCTCGGCCGAGTCCCAAGCCACTTCCAGATCCTTGATGCGGGTCTTGGCCGCTGGCATGTCGCCCTTGTCCACAAGGCCGGACACATCTGCAGCAATGCTGCGAAATGCAGACAAATCACCCAGCTTGGAGGCCGTGCTGGCGGCAGGCGCAGTCATTGCGGCGGGATTGGCGCCTGTCTTGGCCGTGTCTACAGGCTTGGAGCAGGCCGTTGCCAACGACAGCAAGGCAATGGCCGACAAGACAGCAGAGCCACGGGTGAGAGATTGAAAAGAACGCATGATTTTTCCTTGGTTTGCGGGATATGGTTTGTGGTTTTTGATTGATGTGTGGCGCAAGCTCATTGGACGACAGGTGCCTTGACATTGCCGTTTGAAGCGATTTGCTCCCAGGCTACCAGCACCACAATCACGGTCAGGAACAATGCGCTGGTCCACGTGGCGCCCAGACCCAGGCCGCCGTAGGTTTTGGCCTGCGTCAGCAAGTCACCCAGCGAGGCGCCAAGGGGGCGCGTCAGGATGTAGGCAAGCCAGAAGGTCAAAACAGCGTTGCCACCCAGGCGCCAAGCCGTGTAGGCGACGGCAATCAGGGCGCTAAAGCCCACCAAACCCCAAGTGAAGCCCAGGCTCAATGCTTCTGTAGCCAAGTCTCCAGCTGCCGTGCCCAACGCAAAGGTACACAAAATGGCCGACCAGTAAAACAGCTCCCTTCGGCGCGTGAAGATTTCGTGCACGGACAGGGTGTGCTCGACTGCATACCAGACGGCGAAAATAATCGCCAGCAGCACGGCAAAAACCGAGGTGCTGAGGTACAGGCTGACGCCCAGGCCATCGGTGAACAAGTCAGTAATTTGCGTGCCCACAATGCTGACCAGCACCACGGTGAGCCAGTAAATCCACGGCGTGTAGCGCTTTTTGTGCAATTGCACAAAAAGCGCTGCAATCAGCAACGTCGTCATGCCTATCCGCGTCACGGTCTGGCCCAGGCCGGCATTGACGGCCAGGTAATCAGCGCCTGTCTCGCCCACCGTGGTGCACATGATCTTGATGATCCAGAACGACAGCGTGACTTGCGGGACTTTGTTGAGCCAGCCTGCGTCGGCATTGGCATTGGCATTGGCATTGGCATTGATGGGTGCGGTTAGCGTGTTCATGAGGAGCCTCCGGGGTTGTTTGTTGCGTATTGGTGGGGTGTTGGTGCCAAGTTTGGCGGGCCAGACTTAGCCCAGCCATAGCCAGAGCCGCTCTGGCCAACTTGCGCAACAGGGTTGACTTAACGGCTGCGTAAAGCCTCCAGATCAGGACGCGCAGCAAGGCGTCGCATCAGCAAAATCGCCAGCGTTGCGCACGCCAGTGCGGTGACAGCAGTTACGCCCAAATAGAGCCACGGCACGACCAGCGCCTCGGGTGGGGGGTCAAAGGCACCGGCCAGTATCGCCACCAGCGTTTTCGCGATTGCGAACCCGGTGGCGGTGCCAAGTAGCGTGCCGGTCGCCACGATGAACAGGCCTTCACTCCAAAGGAACGCGCCAACCTGCGACGCTTTGGCGCCGAGGGCCACCAGGATCGCGAAACTGCGCTGCCGCTCGGCTAGATTCAAGCCGAGCACGATGCCGGCGATGGCCGCAATCAAGAGAACCGAGAAGCCCAGTTCAAGCTGCGTCAGTTGACGCAGATCGACGGCTGTCAGGCTCGAGCTGATGATGCTCTGGGTCTCACCGAGCGTTGTGACATTCATGCCCGACACCTTGTCGGCCAACGCACGCGCGGCACGGCCGACGGCCTCAATGTTGCCCGACGTGCGCAGCAGCGTCACCTCAGCGGAGTTGCTGCCGGTCTGGCTTGCCAAGTAGGCGGCATTGGCGACCAGGAACGAATCCTTCGGCGCTGTCGGAAACTCGCGCACCGTGCCTATGAAGTGAAAGCGCACCGTGCGGTATTGGTGGTCGGCCGTGTTTTGCAGCCGCAGGTTCAGTTCGTCACCGAGCTTGAGCTGGAAGTCCTTGACGGTCTCCTCGGCGACGAGCACGCCATCGGGCGTGCGTTGCAGGAGTGCCAGTGTTCCCTTGGCATCGTGGTTGGCGAAGTAGGCGTCAGCAACCGTCGTGACCTGCCCGATGTGCACAGCGTCGATGCCGAAGATGTCCTGCAAGTCCGAGCCCACGTAGGCCATGCGGTGCATCAGCGGGACCGCGTCGACGACGCCCGGCAGGGCGCGCAGCGCGGCCAGCATGGCGCTGGCAGGCGCGGCGGTGGTGCCCGTAACCGCCACATCGGCACCATTGGTG
>NZ_JAAFGZ010000059.1 GCF_010365105.1 Polaromonas sp.
AGAAGCCTGCTGCTCGGTGCGGCTGGACAGGTCCTGGTTGCCTGCAGCGATCTGGCTGGACGCCGTGGCGATGGTGTCGGTGCCCTGGCGGACATTGCCGACAATGCCGACCAGGCTGGCGTTCATGTCCTTGAGCGCCTGCATCAGCTGGCCGGTCTCGTCCCTGGTGGATGTCTCGATCCGGCTGGTCAGGTCGCCGGCGGCGACAGTTTGAGCCACCCGCAGTGCCTCGCCCAGTGGACGGGTGATACCGGTGGTCAACCGCCAGGACAGGAAGACGCCCAATCCCAGCGCCATCGCGGCAAGCACCAGCACGCTGAACTGGCTGGAACGGTACAAGGCGTCGATGGCCGTGACCGTCTGGTCAATCGTGGCCTTTTGGTGAAGCAGCATGTTTTTGATGCTGGCATCGTAGGCAGCCAAAGCCGGCACCAGTTTTTCTTCGGTCAGCTGCGCAACCTGCGCATTCTGGCCCTCGGCCTTCAGTTTCATGATGTTGCCGCGCAGGCCCACATAGACGGCGCGTTTGGCCACGCCGTCTTCGAACAGGGCCTTTTCCTCCGCCGTGTCGAGCAGGTCAAACAGTTTTTTGGAATTTTCAGTAATTCCCAGGCTGGTCTGGGCAATGCCCTTCTGGAAATACTGCTGGTCAGCGGCATCGCTGCTCTTGACCAGCGCAAAGGTGCGGATGCTGTTGGTGCTGGTGGCCACCAGCCATTCGGAGGCAATGCGCTCCTTCACCAGTGTGCGTCTGGCCATCGCATCTGCGGCATTGCCCACTTCCTGAAGGCGCCAGACGCCGAGTCCGGAAATAATGGCCAACAGCAGCAGCACCACGCCAAAGCCCAGGGCCAGGCGGATGCCGATTCTCAAATTCCTGATATTCATAACGTTTTAAAGGTTGATTGACTGAATGGACTGAATGGACTGATTTCCTGCGAAATCACGCTGACCCTACATCACGGAGAGCAAGGTGCAAGACAATTTTTTACTACTGAATTCATAGCTGTTTATGCATACCAGTCTTGCGCTGGAGGCATATTTGATGTTAAAAATGAATAGGCTGCTCAAAACGATGGTGCGCTAGCTCATCTGCTCCATGATGCGGACAAGTTTTCCACCGTAGTTCGGGTCGGTGGCGTAGCCGGCGCGCTGCAGGCCGTGCGCCGCTTCGGCGGGATCGGGCGTCGCCAGCACGTTGGCATAGCGCGGGTTGCTGGTCAGGAACCGGGCATAGTCGGTAAAGGATTCCTCGTAGGAGCCGTAGGCACGGAACCTGGCCTGGACTTTCTGCGCCGTTCCATTGACATATTCAGTGGTCGTGGCTTGCACCACCGGGCCTTTCCAGCTCTTGTCGGCCTTGATGCCAAACACGTTGAAGCTGGTTTTTCCGTCTTCGGCACGAATCTCGCGCTTGCCCCAGCCCGATTCCAGCGCCGCCTGCGCCATGATCAGCTGCGTGGGCACGCCGCTGGCCTGGCTGGCCCGTTGCGCAGCGGGAAGCATCCGGGAAACGAATTGCTCGACATGCGCCTGCGGCAACACGCTGCGGCTCATCGTCGCCTGGGCAGTCGCCTTTTCATAGAACGACAGGTCAGACGTCCGGGTCGGCGCGGGCGTGACCGCAGCCGGCACGAGCGGCATGCCCAATGGCGTGGCGCCGGGCGCCTGGCCGTTACCCCCTGTCATGGGCGCCAAATCAGCCGCATTGCCGCCCATCGTGCGGCTCAGCTGCGTGAACATGGCCTCGGCCAGCCCCAGGCCCCGGCCGGAAAGGTTTTGCGACAGCTGCTGGTCGAGCATCGAGGTGTAGGTTTTTTCCTGCGAACTGCTGAACATGCTTTCCGACGGCGTGGCCTCGCGCATGCTTTTGAGCATCATCTGCAGGAACATCACTTCGAACTGCCTGGAAGCCTGTTTCATGCCCTCCTGCGGCGAAGTGCGAACGGTCCGCCGCAGGGCGTCAACGCCCTGGACATCCAGCGACAGTCGCTGGTCGAGCACACCGCTGGCAGAAGCGCCGGGTGGGCTCAGGTTGGAAATGCCAGCGCTGTTCATCAACTTGCCTCAGATAATTTCCAGCTCGGCGCGCAAGGCGCCGGCGGCCTTCATGGCCTGCAGAATCGACACCAGGTCCTGCGGGTTCGCGCCCAGGGTGTTCAGCCCCTTGATCACGTCGGCCAGCGACGCGCCGCCGCGCACCACCTGCAGCGCACCGCCCGCCTGGCTGATTTCGATCTGGGACTTCTGCGCCGCCACGGTGGCGCCGCCCGAGAGCGGGTTGGGCTGGCTGATGACCGGCTCGGTGTTGATCACCACCGACAAATTGCCATGCGCCACGGCGCAGTCGTTGAGCCTGACGTTCTGGTTCATCACCACCGAGCCGGTACGGGCATTGATGACGACCTTGGCCACCGCCTGCGCCGGGGCAACGTCGAGGTTCTGCATGCGCGCCAGGAAACCCACCCTTTCCTCGGGCCGGGCCGGTGCGGTGACCTGGATCACCCGGGCATCAAGCGCCATCGCAGTGCCAGGACCGAAGCTGCGGTTGATGGCCTCCATGGCCAGCTGCGCGGTGCCGAAATCGCTGCTGTGCAGTTCGAGCATCATCGTGCCGCCTTCGCCCAGCGGGGAATCGACCCCGCGCTCGACAATCGCGCCGGCCGGAATCCGGCCGGACCCCAGCTGGTTGATCTGCACCTTGCTGCCGTTGGCCGATGCGCCCGCGCCGCCGACCACCATGTTGCCCTGCGCCAGCGCATAGACCTGGCCGTCGGCGCCCTTGAGCGGCGTCATAAGGAGGGTTCCGCCGCGCAGGCTCTTGGCATTGCCCAGCGACGACACGGTGATGTCGATGGTCTGGCCGGGCCGCGCAAACGGCGGCAGCGTGGCCGTGACCATGACGGCGGCGACGTTTTTCAGCTGCATGTTGGTGCCCGCCGGCACGGTGATGCCAAGCTGCCCGAGCATGTTGTTCAGGCTCTGCGTGGTGAACGGCGTCTGCATGGTCTGGTCGCCGCTGCCGTCGAGGCCGACCATCAGGCCGTAGCCGATCAGCGGGTTGTCGCGCACGCCCTGGATGCTGGCCAGGTCCTTGAGCCGCTCGGCCCGGCCGGACTGGCTGATGAGCAGGCAGGCCAGCAGGCACAGCTTCATGCCAAGCCGGAGCGCCGCGCTCAGCTTGCGGCCGGCTTGCGATGAGGAAATCAGGTGGTTTTGCATGGTCAGAATGGCAGCACGTTGAGGAAGGCGCGCTGCAGCCAGCCCATGGTCTGCGCCTCGTCGATGTAGCCCTTGGCGCTGTATTCAATGCGCGCGTCGGCCACCAGCGTCGAGGGCACGGTGTTGTTGGCGCTGACGGTGCGCGGATTGACCACGCCCGAGAAGCGGATGAACTCGGTGCCCTGGTTGATCAGCATCTGCTTTTCTCCACTGACCAGCAAATTGCCATTGAGAAGCACTTCCACCACCGTGACCGTGATCACGCCGTTGAAAGTGTTCTTTGAGTTGGCGCCGCCCTTGGCGCTCATGATGTTCTTGCCGCTGGCGTCGGCATTCAGGTCGCCCGAGATCAGCCCGCTGATCAGCTTGGGAACCAGGCCCAGCACCGCGCTGGCGCTGCCGCTGCGGCTGGCTTCGGCGCCCGAGTTCTTGCTGGCGTTGATGTTTTCGCTCACCACGATGGTCAGGATGTCGCCGATGTTCCGTGGCCGCCGGTCTTCAAACAGGGCCTGGGTGCCAAAGCCGGTGCGGTAGATCGACCCGTTGGCCGGCCCTGCGGGGCGCACCTGAAGGTCGGCACGGGCGCTCATGGGCTGCTGCACCAGCGGCTCGCGCGGGAGTTGCGCGCAGCCGCCAAGCAGCAGGCCGGCGGCTCCCAGCACGCAGCCGATGAAATGGTGAATTTTCAGCATGGCGGGCTTTTACAGCTGCGACAGGCGGGCCAGCATCTCGTCGGATGTCTTGACGACCTTGCTGTTGATCTCATAGGCGCGCTGCGTCTGGATCATGTTGACGAGTTCTTCCACCACATTGACGTTGGACGATTCGACATAGCCCTGGGCCAGCGTGCCCGCGCCGTTCTGGCCGGGCGCTGTCTGGTTGGCGCCGCCCGACGCATCGGTTTCGACATACAGGTTTTCACCGTTGCTCTGCAGGCCGGTGGCGTTCAGGAACGTCGCCAGCTGGATCTGGCCGATCTGCACGCTCGCGGCACTGCCGGCCTGGACCACCGACACCGTGCCATCGCGGCCCACCGTCATGCTGGTGGCATTGGGCGGCAGCGTGATGGCCGGCTGCACCGGATAGCCGCTGGCGGTCACGAGCTGGCCGTTCTGGTCAGTCTGGAAGGAGCCGTCGCGGGTATAAGCGGCCGTGCCATCGGGCATCAGGACCTGGAAAAACCCGTCGCCGTTGATCATCACGTCCTTCTGGTTTTCCGTCTTGGTCGAATTGCCCTGGGTGTGGATGCGCTCGGTGGCGACCACGCGCACGCCGGTGCCCAGCTGCAAGCCCGAAGGCATGCGCGTCTGGTCCGAGGTCTGACCGCCGCTCTGGCGCAGGTTCTGGTACATCAGGTCCTCGAACACGGCGCGGCTGCGCTTGAAACCGGTGGTGCCGACGTTGGCCAGGTTGTTGGCCACGACGTCGAGCTGGGTCTGCTGGGCGTCCAGTCCGGTCTTGGCAATGGAAAGGGAGCGAATCATGGCGAAATCCTGTGGGTCGGCCGGGGCCGGTGGGGGTCAGTCAGAAAGGGGGAAAATGGCCGACATGAAAAATTCAGCATCAAACAAGGCTTTTCCGCTTGTCCTGCCTGCATTGATTGCTAGTTATCTGATAGCAAAATAACTGAGCTTCTGCCATGCCGCAAGATGATGTCAAGGCCATGGCGCTAGCTGTTCGACAGCAGCTTGTTGGCCTGCTGGTCGTTGCTCTCGGCGGTCTGCAGGGTTTTCATCTGCATTTCAAAGCGGCGGGCGTTGGCAATCATGTCCACCATGACCTCGACCGGATTGACGTTGCTGCCTTCGAGCGCGCCGGTCAGCAGGCGCACGGCCGGGTCGGCGTCGGCCGGCGCGGTGCCGGGCTTCATGCGGAACAGCCCGTCGTCGCCGCGCACCAGGTCGCCCGCAGGCGGGTTGACCAGTTTCAGGCGCCCGACCTCGGCCGCGCCTGTCGCCGGCCCGCCGGGGCCGAGCGCGCTGACCATGCCGTCGCCGGTGATCGTCAATGCCGCACCTGGCGGCACCACCAGCGGACCCGTCCCGCCCGAAACCGGCCGTGCGTCCAGCGTCGTCAACTGGCCCTCGGCACCGACCTGCAGGCTGCCGACGCGCGTATAGGCTTCGCTGCCGTCAGGCATCTGCACCGTCAGCCAGCCGTCGCCGCGCACCGCCACATCCAGCGCGCGGCCGGTCTGCGTCATGGGCCCGCTGCGCATGTCGGCACCCGGCGTCGAGGCGACCACCATGGCGCGCGTAGCCGCTTCGGAGCCGACCACCGGCACGGCGCGAAAGTTGTTGATCTGGGCGCGAAAGCCGGGCGTCGAGACATTCGCCATGTTGTTGGCGACCGAAGCCTGCTGCTCCATCGCCTGCTTGGCACCGCTCATGCCCACGTAGATCATCCGGTCCATGGTGTTCCCCTTGGGTTATCAGCGCAGGTTGACCAGCGTCTGCAGCACCTGGTCCTGCGTCTTCACCGTCTGGGCATTGGCCTGGTAGGTGCGCTGCGCAATGATCAGGTTGACCAGTTCGGAGGTCAGGTCGACGTTGGACGCCTCCACTGCGCCCGATGTCAGCGCGCCCAGCTTGGTGCCATCGCCCGGAGTGCCGGTCAGTGGCCCGCCTGACGAGGCCGTTTCGGTCCACAAGTTGCCGCCCAGGGACTTCAGCCCGTTCGGGTTCATGAACGACGACAGGACGACCTTGCCCAGCGACTGGGTCTGCTCGTTGGAATATTTTCCGGTGATCGTGCCATTTTGCTCAATCGCATACGATGCCAGGACCCCCGAGGTGTAGCCGTCCTGCGTCAGCTTGTTGACCTCGTTGGCATTGCCGAACTGGGTGGTGCCGGTGACGTCGACCGTCAGTGCCATGGGGCTCGAACCGTTTGCAAAATCAAGTCCCGCCACTGTCATCTGCTGGTTCGGCGGATTCATGGCACCCTTGTTGTCAAAGGTCAGGGTCGAGATGCTGGCACCCCCGTTGACCACGGCGCCGTCCGCAGCCGAATAGACGTTCCAGGTGTTTTCCGCCACGACAGGCGTGGCGGCCGCATTCGCCTGGGCCTTGACAAAAAAGGTCGCCAGTTCATGCGAGTTGCCCAGCGAGTCAAACACCGTGACCGCATTGGCATAGTTGTAGGTGGCGGAATTGGTGGAGTCGAACGCGGACGTCGGCGTCACGCTGCGCGAATCAAGGTTGAACTGGGCGGCAATCTTCTCGGTCTGTTTGGGCGCCATGGCCGACGTCGGCAGTTGCAGCGGGGTCGGGCTGGCGCCGGCGGTGGAGCCGTTGGTGCCGACCGGGTAGCCGGTCAATCGATAACCGCCGGAATTGACGATGAAACCGCTTTTGTCCATGTTGAACTGGCCGTTGCGCGAATAGGCGATCTCGCCGTTCGGGCTGGCAAGGCGGAAGAATCCCTCTCCGTTGGTGATCGCCACGTCAAGCGCCCGGGAACTGGTCTGCACCGCGCCGGACGAAAAGTTCTGCGACACACCGGCCACTTCGGCGCCCAGCCCGACCCGGGAGCCGGCATAGACATCCGAGAACTGGACGCTGCCGGACTTGAAGCCGATGGTCCCCGAGTTGGCAATGTTGTTGCCGATGACATCGAGATTGCTGGCCGAGGCATTCAGCCCGCTGACACCTTGTGCGAAACCCATGGTATTTCCTTGATTTAAATTGGTTGCTGGTTAAAGACTTGCCGAGCCAGGGCGTTCAGAGAATCAGGCGCACATCGGCGAGCGTCGTCTTGGCGCCCGACGCGAGCTCCAGGGCAACGCCAGTGGGGCCTTGGGAAACGCTGGCAACGCCTGCATACGTCAGCGTGCTGGCCTGGACCCTGGCGTCGCCAGTGGCGGCCACCGCATTGACGCTGTAGGCGCCATCGGCCAGCGCTACCCCTGCATCGTCCAGGCCGTCCCAGGACAATGTCCTGACGCCTTGCGGCAGCGCGCCCAGGTCAAAACTGCGAACGGTGGCACCAGC
Organism: Polaromonas sp.; assembly: GCF_010365105.1. Taxonomy (GTDB): domain Bacteria; phylum Pseudomonadota; class Gammaproteobacteria; order Burkholderiales; family Burkholderiaceae_C; genus Polaromonas. The sequence goes on from NZ_JAAFGZ010000059.1 coordinate 7,215, forward strand.
GGCATTGGTGATGTTCACCTTGACCGAGTCGGCAGCCTGCGCCATGTCGAGCGCAAACGGTATTTCTTCGCCTTTTTTCAGCGCCAGCCCGTCGCCGGGCACCAGCACGGTACGGCCGATCATCGAGGCCGATTGCAGCACCTGGCTGGCGCCGCTTTGCGCCAGCATGGCGGCAAAGGCACTGTTGAGTTTTTCAATGCCGCTGACCGTGCTCATCTGCGCCAGTTGCGAAGTCAGCTGGGCGTTGTCCAGCGGGTTGAGCGGGTCCTGGTTGTTCAGCTGCGTCACCAGCAGCTTGAGAAAGCGCTGCTCGCTGTCGCTGCCCGAGCCGGCAGACACGGCCGTAGCGCCCAGCGCAGGGCTGGCGCTGGTGGATGCGTTGATGGAATCGATTGACATGGCGGCTTTTCCTGCGAACTGAAAATGAGGGATCAAGAAAAAGGCGACGCTTACTGACCAATGGTCAGTGTCTTCAGCATCATGGTTTTGGCGGTGTTGAGCACTTCGACGTTGGCCTGGTAGGAGCGCGACGCCGAGATCATGTTGACCATCTCCTCGACCACGTTGACGTTGGGCATGGCGACATAGCCTGCGGCATTGGCCAGCGGATTTTTCGGGTCGTGCTGCATGCGCAGGGGCGACGGGTCTTCGACCACGCGGGCCACGCGCACGCCGCCGATGCCCTGTCCGTTGCCAGGGGCCATCTCGAAGACCACCTGGCGCGCGCGGTAGGGCTGGCCGTCCGGGCCCGAAATGCTGTCGGCATTGGCCAGGTTGCTGGCGGTGGTGTTCATGCGCTGGGATTGCGCGGCCATGGCCGATCCGGCAATCTGGAAAATACCCACGGAACTGTTGGAATACGGCATGCGAGGCTTCGGTTTCTTACGACTGGACCGCTGACAGCAGCGACTTGATCTTGGAACTCAGCACCGTCAGGTTGGCTTCGTAACGCATCGCGTTGTCGGCGAAACTGACCCGCTCGGCGTCCATCTCGACCGTGTTGCCATCGATGCTGGACTGGGTCGGCATGCGGTAGAGCAGATCCGCAGCGCCACCACCCTGGGACTCGCCGGCGATATGGCGCGATGACGTGGTTGCCATGGAGGTTGAGCCGGACTGCCGGCCGCGCTCGACTGCCTGCGACAAGGTGGCGCTGAATTCAAAATCGCGCGCCTTGTAGTTGGGCGTGTCGGCATGGGCGATATTGGCGGCCAGGACTTCCTGCCGCCGCGCCCGCAGGTTGAGCGCCTCCTGGTGAAAGCGCAGCGCCGAGTCCAGCTTGTCGATCATTTTTTCCCCATCCATCAAGTGATTTGCCTGGCCGTCCGGACGCCTGGATTGAAAATAATTGTAAAAACCCTATGCGAATGCAATCAGCTGAACAGATGGGTTTTCGAGCTCCAGTTCACCTGTCCCTGAGCTGCCATGCACTTCCCTGCACTGCCCGACGACGTGAGTAACGGTGCGGCCCTGGAAGTCGCAGGGCCTTCAATCAGACGAACAGGGCGGGGTTCTGCAAGCAGTTCAACCCGTAGGAAAACCCGCTTCTTTTTAAAATCAACCTTGCCCAAACGCTCTTCGGGTGCTGACTGGCGACGCCTGGTGCCGCCAAAGTCGTTGTCATTTCAAAGGAATTCATGAACAAGACGATCCGCCAGGCGCTGCAGTGGCCGTTTGCGGGCATCCTTCTTGCCGCACTGCTGGCGCTGGCCGCAACAGCACACGGCGCCGCGCCGCTGCCACTGTCGGGCTACGCGCGCCCGGTGATCGAGCAGTTTCTTTCCACCCAGACAGCCGGGCTGCCTGGCCAGGTGCAGATCAGCATCGACGCGCCGCACTCAGGCAGCCTGCCGCCGTGCGATGCACTAGAGGCCTTCCTGCCCGGTGGCGCGCTGTTGCGCGGGCGTGTTTCCGTTGGCGTGCGCTGCAATGCAGCGCCCCGCTGGACGCGCTATGTCCAGGCGCGCATTGCGCTGATGGGCACCTACCTGGCGGCGGCACGGCAGATTGAAGCCGGTCAGGCCTTGGGCCCTGCAGATACGGTCGCTCGGGAAGCCGACATGACGACGCTGCCTGCCAGCGTCGTGGTCGATTCAAGCCAGCTGGAAGGCCAGGTGACGCGCAACCGGATCGCCGCGGGCGCGCCGGTCCGGCGCGAGCAACTGCGCGGCGTGTCACTGGTGCAGCAGGGACAGACCGTCAAGGTGGTGTCCCGGGGCCCGGGTTTCGTGGTGAGCACCGAAGGCAAGGCCATGGCCGCTGCCGCCGCTGGAGCACTGGTTCAGGTCAGGATGCAGGGCGGGCAACTGCTCACCGGCACGCTGGGTGCCGATGGCATCGTTGATCGCGGCAACTGATGCCGAGTAAGGTTTGACAAAAAATTTTTCAGGAAGCCGCCTCAAGTTTTCGGTCAGACTGCCGTTATGCCGGTAAGTGCCTGAGGAAAACATCATGAAAATCAATCAAAACGTCACCTTTTTAAAAACCGGGGCTGCTGCGCCAGCCGTGGCGCCTGGCAAAAGCAGCGCCGTGGCCGGTGCCTCCACCGTCCAGGCGCCGGCTGTCGCCAGCCAGGCCAGGCTGCCTTCGACCACCGGCGACTTCGATGCCGCGCGCGTGGCTGAAATCCGCGAAAGCATCCGTGCCGGCCGCTACCAGGTCGATACCGCAAAAATAGCCGATGGCCTGATCTCCAGCGTGCGCGACCTGATTGGGAAAAATTCCTCATGACCATTTCACTGCTGCAACGCCTGACGCGTGAAGACGGCGCGGTTGCCGAATTTCTTGTCTTGTTAAACCAGGAAGCCGACGCCATGGCGCAGGGCCGTTTCATGGACCTTCCGCTGCTGGCCGAGCACAAGTCGCAGCTGGCCGACCGGATCGCCATCCTCAGGCGCCACCGGGAAAATGAACAGATGACGCTGGGCTATGGCGCTGACCGCAGCGGCGCCGAGGCAGCTGCCACCGCCGGCGGACCCTTGCTGCAGGACGCCTGGCGAAAACTGCAGGCGAACGCAGCCCAGGCGCACGAGCGCAACCATGCCAACGGTGTGATGATTCACACCCATCTTGACTTCACCCGGCAATCGATCAATTTCCTGAAGTCCGCCGGCAGGCCGCTGTACGGACCGGACGGGTCGCATTACAGCGGAAGTGCCAGCGGCAACCGCCTGGCCATGGGCTGAGCCTGCGCGAACGGTGGGCGTCCCTTTTTGCGGGATGGATTTTTTGCTGCCTTGCAAGCCAATTTCTACCCACTAACATTTGAGGCTTGATACCCACGTTTTTTCTTTTTTTTTGTGGGCTTTGGGTGGGTTCTTCTGTGGTTTTAGGGGTGAGCGCCTTCCCTGCGGGGGGTAACTTTCTTTTCTGGCAAAAAAGAAAGTCACCAAAGAAAGTTGCCTTGGGAGCGGGATCGGATCAGAGCTGAACGCTCTGACGGGCCATCGCTTCGCTGGGCCCTGGGCTCTCTGATCGGCGGTCAGGAGTCCATGGCATGGCTTGCTGGTGCTACCGCTCGTTCGCCAACAGCTTCACGCTCTGCCTGATCGGTTCCTTTGTGCCTCAAGGACTGCTGGCGGTTTCTTTCCCTTTTCTACTCTGTCAAGTCAAACAGGTGAAGAACTGACAGCGAACAATGAAAAGAAACCATCGTGGTTTCACATCCACTGACCCATCAGCGATACCCAGAAAGTCAGGGGAAAAAAATGGCGCGGCCTCAATAAAAAAGCAAAGCGCGCAGCGCAAGCAAACCAGATCAGGCAGAGCGTGAAGCTGTTGGCGAACGAGCGGTAGAATCAGTCAGCCACCGGCATGACCAACCGCCCTCACCTCCAGGTGCCAAGGGCCCAGCGAAGCGAAGGCCCGTCAGAGCGTTCAGCTCTGATCCGCTCCCGCCCCCCAGGCAACTT
>NZ_JAAFGZ010000060.1 GCF_010365105.1 Polaromonas sp.
GCGGCAGGGGCGGCGGGCTGGCCTCGGGCGCGGGGTACACCATGACCTGCGCGGCGGGCCGCCAGACCGTCCAGACGCGGAAGGTGCCCAGCGGAAAACGCGTTTCGGCCGTCAGCGTCGGCAGGCGGTGCAGGCCGCGCCGCTGCGGTGTGAAAGCCACCTGCACCAGGCTGCTGCCTTGCGCCGGCACGTCGGTCCAGGCCCAATGCCGCCCGGTGCCTGGCTGGCCATCGACGGCCTGCGGGTCCAGCAGGCTCAGGCCGATACCGTGGCGCACGGAGCGCCGCGCATTCGTAAGTTTGATGTCAAAAGCCGTGCTTGCACCCGCGTAGTGGGCGTGAGGCGCTATTAAATTCATGGCAAGGCCGCGCAGCGTGCCGTGGCATACATGCATGCCGACCAGCGCCGTTCCGGCCAGCAAAAACGTCAGCAGGTAGCCCAGGTTGAGCTGGTAGTTGATCGAGGCGACCAGCAGCACCAACAACGTCAGGAACAGCATCAGGCCGGGGCGCGTCGGCAAAATGTAAACCGTCCGCTGCGTCAGCGTCACGCTGTCGGCCAGCGGCAGGCGGGCTTCGAACCAACGCCGAAGCCGTGTCCTGGCAAACGACAACGGCTTGAGAAGAACGGCGAACGCGGCCATGAAAAGAGCAGGACGGCGACTCAAGGCAGCGGCACAGCGTCGAGCATGGCGCGCACCTGCTCGATCGCGCCCCGCCCGGCACTGCCCACTGGCACCAGCCGATGCGCGGCGGTCTGCGGCAGGATGGCGGCAATGTCGTCGGGAGCGACGTAATCCCGGCCGCTCAAAAAGGCCTGCGCCCTGGCTGCCCGCATGATGGCAATGCCGGCGCGCGGGCTCAGCCCCTGCAAAAACCAGTGGCCCGAACGGGTCGCGGCGATCAAATCCTGCAAATAATTGAGCAGCGGCTCGGCGGCGTGCACCTGCTGGACCAGTTGCTGCAATTCCAGCAGCTCGTGCGGCGCCAGCATGGCCGGCAGGGCATCCAGCATCTCGCGCCGGTCGGCGCCCTTGAGCAGTTCGCGTTCGGCGGCGCGGTCGGGGTAACCCAGTGAAATCCGCATGTGAAAACGGTCAAGCTGCGACTCGGGCAGGGCGTAGGTGCCCAGCTGGTCATGCGGATTTTGCGTGGCAATGACGAAAAACGGCAATGGCAGCGGGCGCGTCTGGCCTTCGATGGTCACCTGCTTTTCTTCCATGGCCTCCAGCAGCGCGCTCTGCGTCTTGGGGCTGGCGCGGTTGATCTCGTCGGCCAGCAGCACCTGGGCAAACATCGGCCCGGGGTGGAACACAAAGCTTTCCTTTTGCCGCTCGTAGATCGACACGCCCGACAGGTCGCTGGGCATCAGGTCGGCGGTGAACTGCACGCGTGAAAACTGCAGCCCGAAGGAGCGCGACAACGCATGCGCCAGCGTGGTCTTGCCGACGCCTGGAACGTCTTCGATCAGCAGGTGGCCACCCGCCAGCAGGCAGGCCACGCAGTCGCTGACATGGGCGGTCTTGCCCACAATCACCGTGTTAAGCTGATTCAGCAGCGCCCGGAGTTTTTCTTTCACATGCATGCTTTGGACCATAACGTAATTTTTAACATGATTTACTCATCATGAACAAAACCGGCTATTTCACCCACACCGACTGCTGGAAGCACGAAATGGGGCCCGGCCATCCCGAATGCCCCGAGCGGCTGGAGGCGATCGAGCGCCAGCTCCAGGCGTGCGGCCTGGCCGATTTGCTGGAGCGCCGGGAAGCACCACTCGCGGCCATCGGCGACATCGAACTGGCGCACGACCGCATGCTGGTGGCGGCGATCCGCGGCCTGGGCGACCAGCTGGCCGACGACATCGTGGCCGGCGGCCCGAGCCATGTGCAGATCGACCCCGACACGATGATGAATGTCCACACCTGGCCCGCTGCCCTGCGCGCGGCAGGCGCGGCCATTGCGGCCACCGACAGCGTCATGGCCGGCGAAATGGCCAATGCCTTTTGCGCCGTGCGGCCGCCGGGCCATCATGCCGAGCGGGGCAAGGCCATGGGATTCTGCTTTTTCAACAACATTGCCATTGCCGCCAAGTACGCGCTGGAGCGCCATGGCCTCAAGCGCGTGGCGATTGTCGACTTTGACGTGCACCACGGCAACGGCACGGCCGACATCATCCAGGGCGACGAGCGCATCCTGATGGTGAGCTTTTTCCAGCACCCGCTGTTTCCGTTCAGCGGCGCCGACAGCGATGCGCCCAACATGCTCAACCTGCCGGTGCCGGCCCATACCCGGGGCATGGACATTCGCGAACTGATCGACATGATGTGGATTCCCCGTCTGGAAGACTTCAAGCCGGAAATGATCTTCATCAGCGCCGGTTTTGACGCCCACCGCGATGACGACCTCGGCCAGATGAACCTGACCGAACAGGATTTCGCCTGGATCACCGCACGCATCAAGCAGATTGCCGACCGCCATGCCAAAGGCCGCATCGTCTCCTCCCTGGAAGGCGGCTACAGCCACGGCGCGCTGGGCCGCAGCGTCGAGGCACACATCCGCGTGCTGGCTGATTTATAGGAATTTTTGTCATGAACGTCATTTCCCTGGCCGACGTTTCGTCGCCGCTGCTGCATACCCGCGACGAGCGCGGCGTTCACCGCCTGGTCTTGAACCGGCCGGCAGCTTTCAATGTGCTGGGTGAGGACATGCTGGCCGCGCTGCAGTCGGCGCTTGACGCCATTGCGCTGGACGAATCGGCCCGCATCGTGGTGCTGTCGGCCAACGGCAAGGCCTTTTGCGCCGGCCACAACCTCAAGGAAATGCGTGCCCAGCCGGAAATGGCCTATTACCAGAAGCTGTTTACCCAGTGCAGCCGCATGATGCTGTCGATCCAGAAACTGCCGGTGCCGGTGATTGCCCGGGTGCAGGGCCTGGCGACGGCCGCCGGTTGCCAGTTGGTAGCGCAAAGCGACCTGGCCGTGGCCACCAGCGGCGCCAGCTTTGGCGTCAACGGCATTGACGTGGGCCTGTTCTGCGCCACGCCCAGCGTGCCGCTGGTGCGCAACATGCTGCCCAAACAGGCCATGGAAATGCTGTTGACCGGCGGCTTCATCAGCGCCGACGAGGCCTGTGCACGGGGGCTGATCAACCGCGTCGTGCCGCTGGAAGCGCTCGACGACGAGGTTGAAAAAATGGTGCTGTCAATACTGGCCAAGCCGCGCGAAGCCGTCGCCATGGGCAAGGCGCTGTTTTACCAGCAGCGTGAAACCGGCATTGAAGCGGCCTACCAGCTGGCCGGCCAGAGCATGGCCTGCAACATGATGCATCCCGTCGCGCAAGAGGGCGTGCAGGCCTTCATCGAAAAACGAAAACCGCAGTGGCCGGTTCCAGCACCAGCGCCAGCACCGTGAGCCTGGCAGAGTCGCCCGTTTCAGCTGCCACTGGCGTGCCGTTGCCCCTGGACAGCCTGGACGCCTGGCTGCAAGCCATCACCCAGCCCAACGCATTGATTGAACTGGCATCGCTGATGGCCTGCGTGCTGCTCGCCTGGCTGGGGGCACGCCTGTTGAGCCGGACGCAGCATGTGGCGCACGACGCGTCCATCCTGTTTGGCCGGCGCATTGTCGATGGCGTGCTGTTTCCGCTGCTGCTCTTGACCTTGGCGTATGTCGCGCAGACGCTGCTGGCGCAGGTGTTTCCGCTGGCCCTGTTCAGGCTGGCCATTCCGGTGCTGCTGGCGTTGCTGGCAATACGCCTGAGCGTCAAGGTGCTGCAGGTCGCCTTCAAGAATGCGCCGGTGGTGCGGGCGCTGGAGCGCACCTTTTCCTGGCTGGCCTGGGCGCTGATGGTGCTCTGGGTCAGCGGCCTCTTGCCCATCATCCTGGACGAGCTGGACGGCATCAAGTGGAAGGTCGGCGGCTCGCTGCTGTCGGTGCGCACCTTGCTGCAGGGCGCGCTGACGGCCGGCGTCGTGCTCCTGATCACCCTCTGGATTTCGTCGGCGATTGAAAGCCGGCTGCTGCGCTCGGCCACTGGCGGCGAACTGTCACTGCGCAAGGCGGTGAGCAACGCCACCCGCGCGACGCTGATGTTCGTCGGCCTGCTGCTGGCGCTATCGTCCGTCGGCATCGACCTGACGGCGCTGTCGGTGCTGGGCGGCGCCATTGGCGTCGGCGTGGGTTTTGGCCTGCAAAAGCTCGCCTCCAACTATGTGAGCGGCTTTGTCATGCTGGCCGAACGCAGCGTGCGCATCGGCGACAACATCCGCGTGGACAACTTTGAAGGCCGCATCACCGACATCAATGCCAGGTACACCGTGGTGCGCGCGCCGTCCGGGCGCGAATCCATCGTGCCGAACGAGATGTTCATCATCAACCGCATCGAAAACCTGTCGCTGAGCGATACCCAGGTGCTGCAGTCCACCGTGGTGTCGGTCGGCTATGACAGCGACGAGGAACTGGTGATGCGCCTGCTGACCGAGTCGGCACTGGCGCAGGAGCGCGTGTTGCCGGAGCCGGGGCCGGGCGTCAACCTGACCAATTTTGGCGCCGATGGTCTGGAGTTCACGCTGAACTACTGGATTTGCGATCCCGAAAACGGCCAGCAAAACGTGCGCTCGAAGATCAACCTGGCCATCCTCAAATCACTGCGCGCGCACCATATCGACATTCCTTATCCGCAGCGGGTGATTCACACCCGGGCAGACCCCAGCCATGAAGTGTCACAACCGGCCGCCGTCCCTGTTAGCGCCCCGCCGGTGCCTGAATGACCGCTGCTGGAGTAAGTGCTCTAATTTGGGTCAGGATGGCCTTTATAATTAAAAAGAACGGTCGTTCTTTTTTGCTTCTGCGGCAAGATACGCTTTTATTTTGCAGGACGGCCGCACGGCACCCCGGGTGCCCCGGCATAAAATGCAGAGCTTACGTTTACGTCAACGTCAATCAACAATTTTTGGAGCCCCGTCATGAAAATCCTGGTCCCTGTCAAACGCGTCGTCGATTACAACGTCAAGGTCCGTGTCAAGAGCGACGGCAGCGGTGTTGACATCGCCAACGTCAAGATGAGCATGAACCCGTTTGACGAGATCGCCATCGAGGAAGCCGTGCGGCTCAAGGAAAAAGGCGTGGCCACTGAAGTCATCGCCGTGTCCTGCGGCGTGCTGCAGTGCCAGGAAACGCTGCGCACCGCCATGGCCATCGGCGCCGACCGGGCCATCCTGGTCGAAACCGCAGAAGAATTGCAGCCGCTGGCCGTGGCCAAGCTGCTCAAGGCGCTGGTGGACAAAGAGCAACCCCAACTGGTGATCCTCGGCAAGCAGGCTATCGACGACGACTGCAACCAGACCGGCCAGATGCTCGCGGCCCTGCTAGGCTGGGGCCAGGCGACGTTTGCCTCCAAAGTGGAAGTCGCTGACGGCGTGGCCAAGGTCACGCGCGAAGTCGATGGCGGCCTGGAAACGCTGTCGCTCACACTGCCGGCCATCATCACGACCGACTTGCGCCTTAACGAGCCGCGCTACGTCACGCTGCCCAACATCATGAAGGCCAAGAAAAAGACGCTGGAAAACGTCAAGCCGGCCGATCTGGGCGTCGATGTGGCCCCGCGCCTGAAGACCCTGAAGGTCAGCGAGCCGCCCAAGCGCAGCGCCGGCATCAAGGTGGCCGACGTCGCCGCGCTGGTGGACAAGCTCAAGAACGAAGCCAAAGTGATCTGACGCGAAACGCAAATCATCCTCGCGCAGGCGGGGATTCCAAGTTTTTTCCAAAAACCCTAGATTCCCGCCTTCGCGGGAATGATGGAGACCTCAATGACCTCTCTTGTAATTGCAGAACACGACAACGCCAGCATCCGGCCTGCCACCTTCAACACCGTGACCGCCGCCAGCCAGTGCGGCGGCGATGTGCATGTGCTGGTGGCCGGTAAGGGCGCCCAGGCCGCCGCCGAGGCTGCCTCCAAAATAGCCGGCGTTTCGAAAGTCATCCACGTCGAAGGCGAACACTTCGCCCACGGCCTGGCTGAAAACATGGCCGCGCAGGTGGTGGGCATGGCTGGCGCGTATTCGCACATCCTGTTTCCGGCCACGGCGTCGGGCAAGAACATTGCCCCGCGCGTGGCCGCGCTGCTCGATGTCGGCCAGATTTCCGACATCACCAAGGTCGATGCGGCCGATACCTTCGAGCGCCCGATCTACGCCGGCAACGCCATTGCCATCGTGCAAAGCCTGGATGCCGTCAAGGTCATCACCGTGCGAACGACCGGCTTTGATGCGGCTGCGGCTACCGGCGGCTCGGCCAGCGTCGAAACCGTGGACGGCGTGGCCGACAGTGGCAAGTCCAGCTTCGTCAGCGCCGAAATCGCCAAGAGCGACCGGCCTGAACTGACCGCCGCCAAGATCATCGTCTCCGGTGGCCGGGCACTCGGTTCGAGCGAGAAATTCCATGAAGTGCTGGAGCCGCTGGCCGACAAGCTGGGCGCCGCACTGGGTGCTTCGCGCGCGGCGGTCGATGCCGGTTACGCCCCCAACGACTGGCAAGTCGGCCAGACCGGCAAGATCGTTGCGCCGCAGCTGTATGTGGCCATCGGCATTTCGGGCGCCATCCAGCACCTGGCCGGCATGAAGGACTCCAAGGTCATCGTGGCGATCAACAAGGACGCCGAAGCACCGATTTTCGGCGTCGCTGATTACGGCCTGGAAGCCGACCTGTTCACCGCCGTGCCGGAACTGGTTGCCGCGCTTTAAGGCAAAACCCCTCACAAGGGCGTCTTGATGGACGCCTTTTTTTTATCTGAACTGCCTGGACTGCCGGGCAACTGCTGATTCACTGGAGAAATGAAATGAGCTACAAAGCGCCTCTTAAAGACATGTTGTTTGACATCCAGCATCTGGCCCGCATCGACCAGATTGCGCAGATTCCGGGGTTTGAAGACGCCGGGTTCGACACCGCGCAGGCCGTGCTTGAAGAATGCGCCAAGTTCAGCGAAGGCGTGCTGTCGCCACTGAACTGGGAAGGCGACAAAAACCCGTCCACCTGGAAAGACGGCGTGGTCACCACCACCCCGGGTTTCAAGCAAGCTTTCAAGCAATACGCTGAAGGCGGCTGGCAAGGCCTGCAGCATCCGGCTGATTTTGGCGGCCAGGGCCTGCCCAAGACCATTGGCGCCATGTGCGGCGAAATGCTCAACTCGGCCAACATGAGCTTTGCGCTGTGCCCGATGCTGACCGACGGCGCCATCGAGGCATTGCTGACGGCCGGCTCCGACGACCTGAAAGCGGTCTATCTTGAAAAGCTGGTCAGCGGCCAGTGGACCGGCACCATGAACCTGACCGAGCCGCAAGCCGGCTCTGACCTGGCCGCCGTGCGCACCCGCGCCGAACCGCAGGCCGATGGCAGCTACAAGGTGTTTGGCACCAAGATCTACATCACCTACGGCGAACACGACATGGCCGAGAACATCGTCCATCTGGTGCTGGCCCGTGCCAGCGGCGCACCGGAAGGCGTCAAGGGCATCAGCCTGTTTGTCGTGCCGAAATTCATGGTCAATGCTGACGGCTCGGTGGGTGCGCGCAACGACGTGCATTGCGTCAGCATCGAGCACAAGCTGGGTATCAAGGCCTCGCCCACGGCCGTGCTGCAGTTTGGCGACCACGGCGGCGCGGTCGGCTACATCGTCGGCGAAGAAAATCGCGGCCTCGAATACATGTTCATCATGATGAATGCGGCGCGTTACGCCGTTGGCGTTCAGGGCATCGCGATGGCCGAGCAGGCGTATCAAAAAGCCGTGATCTTCGCCAAGGACCGCGTGCAAAGCCGCCCGGTCGATGGCTCGGTCAAGGCCAGCGTTTCCATCATTCACCACCCCGATGTCAAGCGCATGCTGATGACCATGCGCGCCTACACCGAAGGCTGCCGCGCCATGGCCGCCGTCGCTGCGGCTGCCTATGACGCCGTGCATCACCACCCCGATGCCGAAGTGCGCAAGCAGAACCTGGCGTTCTATGAATTCATGGTGCCGCTGGTCAAGGGCTACAGCACCGAGATGAGCCAGGAAGTCACCTCGCTCGGCGTGCAGGTGCATGGCGGCATGGGCTTCATCGAGGAAACCGGCGCTGCGCAGTATTACCGCGACTCGAAAATCCTGACGATTTACGAAGGCACGACCGCCATCCAGGCCAACGATTTGATTGGCCGCAAGACCGCCCGCGACGGCGGGCAGATCGCCAAAGGCATTGCCGCCCAAATCGAAGCCACCGAAGCCGAATTGCTTGCCCAAGGCAGTCCCGACGCACTGGCCGTGGCCAAGCGCCTGACAGCCGCGCGTGAAGCCTTCGTCGATGTGGTTGAGTTCGTCGCCGCCAACACCAAAACCAGCCCGAACGCCGTGTTTGCGGGCAGCGTGCCTTACCTGATGCTGGCCGGCAACGTGGTCGCCGGCTGGCAACTGGCGCGCTCGCTGCTGGTGGCGCAAGAGCAATTGGCGCAGGGCGTTGATACGGCTTTCATGCAGGCCAAGATCACCACCGCGCGCTTCTACGCCGACCACCTGCTGACCAAAGTGCCCGGCATGCGCGACAGCATCGTCGAAGGCGCTGACAGCGTGAATGCGCTGGCACTCGACGCGTTTTAAGCGCGCTTGGGTTCTGCTACTGAATAAATAGCTGACTGCGCACGCCAGCCGTGCGCATAGGCTGTTTTTTGCTTAAAAATAAACAACGACAACGGAGACAACCATGTCCAGACTTCCCGGCGCCCTGAATCATTTGCCGCTGCCCATCATCGGCTCGCCGCTTTTTATCATCAGCAACCCCACGCTCGTCATCGAGCAGTGCAAAGCCGGCGTCGTCGGCTCCATGCCCGCGCTCAATGCGCGCCCGGCTGCGCAGCTTGAAGACTGGCTGGCCGAAATCTCCGAGACGCTGGCCGCCTGGAACCTGGCGAATCCTGGCAAGCCTGCTGCGCCGTATGCCATCAACCAGATCGTCCATAAAAGCAACGACCGGCTGGAACACGACCTGGAAGTGTGCGCCCGCTTCAAGGTGCCCATCATCATCACCTCGCTGGGCGCGCGCGAAGACCTGAACCAGGCCGTGCATGGCTGGGGCGGTGTGGTGCTGCACGACATCATCAACAACAAGCACGCCCACAAGGCAATTGAAAAAGGCGCCGACGGCCTGATCGCCGTGGCCTGCGGCGCAGGCGGCCATGCCGGCGTGAAAAGCCCGTTTGCCCTGATCCAGGAAATCCGCCAGTGGTTCGACGGCCCGGTGGCGCTGTCCGGCTCGATCTCGACCGGCGGCGGCGTGCTGGCCGCCCAAGCCATGGGCGCCGACTTTGCCTACATCGGCTCAGCCTTCATCGCCACCGAAGAAGCCCGGGCGTCAGACGCCTACAAGCAGGCGATTGTCGAAAGCAATTCCGACGACATCGTCTACAGCAACCTGTTCACCGGCGTACACGGCAACTACCTGGCTCCGTCGATCCGCGCCGCCGGTATGGACCCCGACAACCTGCCCGAAAGCGACCCGAGCAAGATGAACTTTGGCGGCGACAAGAGCAAAGCCTGGAAAGACATCTGGGGCTGCGGGCAGGGCATTGGCGCAGTCAGCAAGGTGCAAAAAACGGCTGATTATGTGGCGCAGTTGAAGCGGGAGTATGAAGAGGCGCGGGAGCGGTTGCTGGGTTGAATTGGGAGTTTTCGCCAACTTTGAGTTTTGGCGGTGGGATGAGTTGAGGCACTTCTCATCCGCTAAATTTTAGGTTTTCCTAACTAGCTTTCGATTTTATAAGTCGTTGAAAATAAACAGAAAATTAATATTTCAGAATTTAGAATGAAATTGTTGGGTGGCGTTGTGTTGCCTAATACACGTTAGAAGCCACTGGAATATGTCTTTAGCCACAGCTCAAATAGGAAAGTGTGGAGAATTGCTGGTTCAGTACCAGCTCTTGCTGCGCGGCATCGAATCCGCACCACTGAGCACCGATACCGGCATTGATTTGGTCAGCTACTCACCAGCTCTACCCCATCCAATTACTGTACAAGTCAAGACTAATCTGCGGGCCAAGCCAGGCGGAGGCACTGGTAAGTTTGCACTTGACTGGTGGGTTCCACACAATTGTCCAGCTGATTACATCGCACTCGTAGATCTTTCGAGCGAGAGCATTTGGTTTTTGTCACCTACGGATTTGATTGCTCATGCGCAACAGCAACCTACTCGCGGCCTTCACCTTTACATGTATACCGATCCATCTGCTCGTCCACGGCGTTCTGATCGCTTTGCACACCAGCACGAGTTTGAGCAATTCAAGCTCGCCAACCGGGCATCGGTGATCTTTGGCGTCTAACATCTCGTTCAAGGCGGACGGCTTCGTCGCCGCTTAACTCTAGCGTTAGCCTGTCGCAATAATCTTTCCCATGGTTAATCCCGCGCTTTATCTTTCTTCTCGCCATTGCGTTGACGTTCGCGGTTCCCGTGGTGGGAGCAGTTTAAGTGCCAAATCGGGCCCCAACGCTTGTGGCAGTAGCGCGGTCAGCTCTACTTTTCATAGTCCCGTCGGTTTAGGCCAGTGCCCAGCAGTTGAGCTTGGTGCTTGTGCTAACCCGGCTACAGGGACTTCCCACAAAGTCAAGTAGCGGTCTTCAATATTTTTCTTTCTTGGAATAACGGTTTTCCTGCAATGACGTGATCGGCCAAGGATGCTCGAACGAGGAACAGACTGCACATCTACAGACGGCCTTGTTGCACTTGATTTTCAGTGCGGACCCAGATACGAACCGCTCAGCGGGGCTCCATTCGTTGCCCGTGGTCGCCACGTATTGGGCGCCACATCGGGTTAGTCGAGTTGGCCCGCTGCCGGTCTGACCTGTTGACTGCATCTTCGGATTTACGTCTGGCAAGAAAACAAACAACATGAGCCACTTGCACAATCCAGAAAGTGGTGAATTAGTGGCTTTGCGAAGATGCAAATTTGAGAGGTGAAAGAGTAGGCGCAGCCACTGGGAAG
>NZ_JAAFGZ010000003.1 GCF_010365105.1 Polaromonas sp.
CCGCCCGCCCGCCGCTGGCGAACTTGTGAAAATGGGTGGACCGCTTGGACCACCCGGACCACCCCGCATAAACACTAGGCTTCATGCTACAACTTTAATAGCGCTGCTTGGACCATGCCCCGACCACCCCGGACCACCCCGGACCACCCCGGACCACCCCTAACCGGCACACGAAGTGCCATTACCTAGAAAGTACACAACATGCTGCAAAAGTTCCACCCCCTGTTTGATACCCCCCAAGGCCGCGCCCAGCTCGACGCCATTGACGCCCGCCTGGAAACCGCCCTGCGCAAAAACCCAGGGCCTCTGACTGAGGCTGCTGCTTGGTTTGCTTACCGGCAAGAGCGCATTGTCGAGCCCGGAATTGAGGGCCTAATAGGCCCAGCAGCGGTGTATCACTTCGGTGACGTGGTGCGCTACATTGGCAGCGCTGCGGATACCATGGCCGGCCACACCTTCGAAATGCCGACACCCGCAGCAAAGCGCCCGCTGGTGGCGCTTTCCACCTTGGGCAAGGGTTACGGGTGGCGCTACCTGCGGGCGCTTCAGGGCCTACAAGATGCGCTTCATGCCGCTGGCATCAAGCCAGATGCCATCGAACGTTTTAACGCCGGGTGCAGCCAGTTTGCCAATGAGTTCGAGGCCCAGCTATCTGCAGCGCACTGCGTCAACGCACAGAGTGAAAACCCGAACGCTGCAATAGAAGCGGTGCGCATGTTTGCCCGCCAAATGTTGGCGGTGTGCGACTGGCTGGAAATGACGCGGGAGAGCGCGGGGGCAATGGAGTTGCGGCGATTACTTGGCGAAGCCATGGAAACGCTTAGCGCACCTGCAAACCTGCCAGAAAAACGCCGCAGCAAGAAACGCAACGATTGGCACTGCTGACAAGCAACCTACAGCGGGTACGCCGGGCAGAATGGGCTGAACCTACAGGATCGATACGATGCAAAATAAATCCAGCCCGGCAGTTGCTGTTAGCCCCAAGCCTATCCGTACGTTGAGCCGCCGGTCACCCGAGGACGAGCAGAAACTCGATTGCGCCCTGGCGGCCTTTGGTAGTGCCGTCCAAGCCATAAACCGCAAGGCATACGCAGAACCTAAGGCACCACCGCACAGCGGCGAAAAGCACCCTACCCGAACCACCCGGGGGAGCCTGACGCAGTACCTTGGGGATGGCACTTATGTTCACTGGTGCATCGTGCGCCCCATGTCGATGGCTGAGGCTGAGCGCGAAGACAAGCGCGAACGCGAAGTGGCGCTGCAGGTTGCACAACGCGGGCCTGTGGCGCGATTCTTTGCTTGGCTGGCACATGCCCAATAGGTGTGCCCGCTGAATGCCAACGGTCAGATTTACACGCTGCGTTGCAATTGTACGGCTCTGGCCCGAATGTACGCGGCACGGGTCTTGGCATCGTTTCCGTCGCAGTCGGCATAGAGTCTGGTCCATAGCCCCCGATTCATATTGCCGGACTCAAGCTCAATGTCGATGGTTGCATAGATCGAGTCCTCAGTTTTTTCTGGCATGCGTGCTGATGCGGTTGGGGGTTGCGCAACAGGGTCGTGCTTGTGTGTCGCATTTACCCCGCCTAACCGCCATATTTTTCTGGCAAGAAACCCCAGGAGAGCAATGAAAGTTCCATACAGCAGGCCTATGACCAGTCCAGTTTCCGCTGGCCTTAATCCCCAATCACTGGCTGAGTCTTTTATGTTGGATAAAAGGCCAGCCCCAAGCAAAAGCGCTAAAAACAAACCCGCAAACAATACTGGCCTGGCGAACCGGCCGAACATGCTGCGCTTTTCAGTCGCTCCGCCAAGAACGGCAAGCAAAAGAAAACCTGTCCCGAACATCAACACTATGGCGCTTTCCGCACCAAAGCCATTTTGGGGTGTTTGGGGGCGGGCCTCATCTACCTGAACTAACTGAACAGCAACTGAACTTGCCGGCACCTTTTCATGGCCGCGCATGATGGGGTCATCGCCGCGCAGCAGGTTTTTAAACCCATAGGGGTCATCTACGTCTGGAGCGGCAGCAGCTCTGCCATTTAGCGTAGGCGTAGAGTTCATTGCAGTGGCGTAACGCATTGGATGTACTTCTTTTTGGAGCGATCGAGTAATTTACTTTACACCCAGTTACTTACGGAATTGACAGTGTGCCGTCGGTACAGAGCGGCATCTCAGACTAGGGGGGGCGCCTCCGCCTCTTTTCCCTAGCCCCGGGGGGTGGTACCCGCTTTTTGTCAGTTTTTGTGAAAGTTTGAAGGGTCCGGTCAACGCAAGCAAGAGTACGGCGCAACACTTAAACACGCGTACTGAAGTAATTATTTCAGTTTTACTGTAATGTATGGTTTATCAAACTATGAACTACTGTTAAATACAGGCCTCATTCACTTACTTTTGGAGCTTCGAAATGACCCATGCCTGCAGCACCGTCGTAGATATTGCCGTCAGCCTTCACAGTTGGAGTTCTTTTTACAGTGCTGAACTGTGGTATGCAGAGCTTGCGAAGAAGTGCACCGGTTCGCGGGTCACTATGGCCGAATTAGCTTACGTGCTTGATGGCCGCCCGGCACGGATCACTATGGCCGAATTAGATTACGTGCTTGATGGCCGCCCGGCATGGGTTACCGCCGACATACTTGATGGCCTCATTAAAGAAGACATGCCTCAATGCTGGTTTGACATTGATGCCTTACTGCAAGACGCATGGAACAGCGGAAACCCCGTGCTCAAAACTGCAGCCGACAAGTGCGATGCCCTGCAATGGCGCTACATGGCGTTAGCACACTGACCACCCAGCACCATGCCCATAGATCAATTACATCAGTCGCGCAAGCTGACCGACACAGAGCAAGCCGACCTGATACGCCGGGCGCTGACCGCTTGGCACAGTGCAGGCGACGCAGTGCCACCAGAGGCCGCCCGTGAGCCCGTAGCGGGCCGCACGGCTACCAAGGCACAAAAAGCCCCCGACGACGGTACAGAGCCCCATCTGCTGCACTTTGTAGTGGTTCACGCTGGGCTGCATATCCTGGCGGTGTACCGGGTCCGGCAGGTCAATGAATACTTCATGCTTCGCCGGATGGTGAGGCCACCCAAGGACTTGGTACGGCTGAAGGGGTGACCTGTGACGCTACTGACAACCCAGCCCGACCCGATGGGTTTTTTGTTGCCTGATGCGTTTGGCTACATGCTGGCTACACGGTACAAAACCCGGTACCGGTGGCTACATGGTGGCTACATGAGAAATTTAAGGCGGAAATTAAAAAGCCCCGTGCTATCAATTAAGTAGCTGTGGGGCTAGTGCCTATAAGGCTTTCGGCTGGTGGGTTCTGCGAGATTCGAACTCGCGACCTACGGATTAAGAGTCCGCTGCTCTACCAGCTGAGCTAAGAACCCAAATAAAATTTGGTGGGACGTGCGGGGGTCGAACCCACGACAAACGGATTAAAAGTCCGCTGCTCTACCAACTGAGCTAACGTCCCAAGTTTTTCATCTTGGTGTTACTGTGCATTTACAGTACAGCCTCAAATTATAACGTTCTTTAAACCGCTTTCTGAATCAACCAGCAATTTTGTTAAGTATCCAGCCGGCAGCACACATTCCAAAGGTCGAAGTCACGCTAACAGTAGAACCATATCCATGACAATTCAGGCTTCCGTCAGATTGTGCCTGCAGCGCCGTGGACAGACCCTCGTTTTCTGAACTGTTGATGGAATGATCTATGACACTTCCTGCAACTGAAGGCCTCGTGATCGGTTCGCGGCTAAACACACACACCACTTTCATCTTCCCAGTGCGCGCTGCCTTGTGATCTTTGCGCAAGCGTGAACGGATTTGCGCCAGCAAAGGGTCGTGTGTTACTGCCGATAGGTCTTCAATATCGACTTGGTGAGCAAGCCGCTTTCCCCCTGCTGCCCCGACGCTGATCAAACAAGCTTGATTCTTCAGTGCCCAAGCTGCCAGCGCAGTTTTTGCCTTTACCTGGTCACAGGCATCAATAAAAGCCGTTTTGCTGCCATCGGTTTGAAGATCAACACAAACAATATCAGGCCAGTTTTCCGCATCGACGAATTCCTCAATACAGTCAACCTGGCATATCGGATTGATATGCGCAATACGTTCCCGCATGGCTTGTACCTTTGACTGCCCAAAGGTGGTGTCGAGCGCATGAACCTGTCGATTGATGTTGGACTCAGAAATATGATCCAGGTCAATCAATGTCAGGCGAGCCACGCCGCTGCGCGCCAAGGCCTCTGCAGCCCATGATCCGACGCCGCCCAAGCCTACAACAACAACGTGTGCTGTCCTGATACGCGCAGCACCGGCAACCCCATAAAGACGAGCAAGTCCTCCAAAGCGACGTTCAACGTCTATGTCAATCAAGCAGGACTGGTCCATCGTTTTTTTTCTTTATAAAGGCCCGGCATCAAGATGAATCAAGGCAGCAATTACACGAAACTGCCGTCAACTCAAAAGAAAATCGCTCCCCATAAATGAGTTGTTACTTGAGCTTCACAAGTCGCTCTTTGGCAGCAGAAGCAGCTTCGGACTGTGGAAAGGAAGCAATAAGCTCTTCCAGGGTTTTGCGTGCGGACTTGACATCTTTCAGTTCGACCTGGCAGTTGGCCATTGACAAAAGAGCCTCAGGCGCCCGAGGGTGCTGCGGGTCGGAAGTTGCCAGAATGCGAAAGTTTCCTGCTGCCGCCTTGTAGTCACGCAAGGCATATTGCGCATTGGCCAACCAGAACAAGGACGATGACCTGTAACCGCTTTGCGGAAAACGCTTGAGGAAAGACATGTAAGCCGTCTGGGCAGCAGCAAAATCACCTTTTCGTAGATGGGCAAGGGCAGCTTCGAATTCCTGCTTTTCAGCAGGATCAGCCTCAAAATCCCGACCATCTACAGACACCTTGCCTGGTTCGACCTTTCGAAGGCGCTCTTCAACACCTTGGGCTACGTCTTTTTGCGAGCGCTGCACATCGGAAATTCCACGTGTCAGCTGTTCGTTTTGTCCACGCAACACAGCCATTTCGCTACGCAATGATTCGATTTGATTGGACAGGTCCAGCAAGCTGCGTCGAAGCTGCACATTCTCTTCGTTGCCTCTTCGAAGCTCTTCGGTGGTGCGCAGCTGCGAAGCTTCAACCTTTTGCCGCAAATCAAGAATTGCCCTGCGAGCATCGTCGTCTTCAAACAAAGCCGCGCTGGCATTGAAGGCGATCATGCACGCCACCACAGCAGAAAAAACTCTGGTTATGTTCACCGTTGCTTCGCCAGGTTAGCGGTAGTTGAGTTCAGCACGGCGATTTCGCGCCATGGATTCCTGATCGAATCCAGCAACGGCAGGCTTTTCTTTGCCGAAACTGACGGCTTCAACCTGCGAGTCCGTGACACCCAGCAAACCGAGCGCACGACGTACAGCCTCAGCGCGCTTCTGACCCAAGGCCAGGTTGTATTCTCTGCCACCGCTTTCGTCGGTATGCCCCTCAATGGCCATACGGCGCGACTTGTTGGCGTTCAGGTATCTTCCATGCGCTTCGATGACGCTCTGAAACTCGGGTTTGACCACAAAGCTGTCGAAATCGAAATAAATGATCCTTGCTGTATTGGCAGGACCCGCCACCGAGGCATCGGATGCACCAATCTGTACGGGCGCAACGCCCCTGGCTGCAGCCGCTGCGGCATCGGCATCGGCCTGAGATGAACTGGCGGATCTGTCTTCGACTGGAACGTCCTGCAGTTTGACATTGGAGCCACAAGCCACCAGTGCGGTTGCCAGGACAAGATACGAAATGATGGAAGAAAAAAAGCGTTTCATTGATTACCCCTGCTAAAGAAAATAGATCCGGAATTATTGCCTATCGCTGGAAGGGTCCCCAGTCAGGCTCGCGGATGTCACCGCCTGCGCCTGACAGACGCGCTTTTATCTTGCCATCAAGCGTCGTGGTCATTAACGCCTCTTTGCCCTGTTGCTGCGTTGCGTAAACAATCAACCGGCTGTTGGGCGCAAAGCTGGGACTTTCGTCCGCAGAGGTGTCCGTGATGGCCGTGGTTGTTCCGCTCGCGAGTTCCATGACATGCAGCTTGAACCCGCCACCAATCCTTGAGATAAATGCCAGCCATCGACCGTCAGGACTGAGGGCCGGTGAAATGTTGTAATTGCCGGTAAACGTCACACGATCGGCATTTCCACCGGCAGGGTTCATGCGGTAGATCTGCGGAGAGCCGCCTCGGTCGCTGACGAAATAGATCGTACGTCCATCAGGGGAAAATGCAGGCTCGGTGTCGATGCTGGAGCTCTGGGTCAACCGCTTGGGTTCGCCACCATTGAGCCCCAAGGCGTAAATTTGCGAACCACCCGCCTGGCTGAGTGTGGCGACCAGTTGGCTGCCGTCAGGTGACCAGGCAGGAGCGCTGTTGGAGCCGCGAAAGTTCGCCAGAAGGCGCCGCTTTCCAGTGGCTACCTCATGCGAGTAAATCACTGGCTTGCGCGACTCGAAAGACACATATGCCAGTTGGGCGCCATTGGGCGACCAGGCCGGGGAAATGATGGGCTCAGGACTGGCAAGGGCTGACTGCGCACTTTCTCCATCGGAATCCGCAACCCATAGCGTATAGCGCTGACCGGCCTTTGTCACATAGGCAATCCGCGTTGAAAAAATGCCTTTTTCACCGGTCAGCTTTTCATACACAAAATCAGAAACACGATGCGCCGAAAGCCGCAGATCGGATTTTGCGACGGTGTAGCTCTGACCGCCTAGATCCTGCTCACGAACGACATCCCACAAACGGAGGCGAACTTCAAATCGCCCGTCGGCAAGCGGTGAAACGCTGCCGGTAACCATGGCATCGGCACCCTTTTGGCGCCAGCTTGCGAGATCAGGGCGGGTATTTTCGTCTGCCACAACACCCGCGGCATCAACGCCGCGAAACATGCCGCTACGCTCCAGATCGGCCTTGACAATGCTGCCAATTTTTTGGGGCGATTGCGCTTCACCCTTGAAGGGAGCAACGGCAATGGGTAGCTGGGTCATGCCCACACCCGAGACTTCGACACGAAACTGGGCGAATGCCGGCAACGACAAGAGTGTGCCTGCTGCCAACAGACTGAAAACAGCCCGGCGCTTTAAGGACGGTGTAATGCTCATATATCGGATTTTTATCAATGTAATTGGGTCAATTTGACGAATGTCGAGGAATCGAGTTCCCGAAAACCTTTTTCGGCAAGGATTAAATGGGTTTTCATACGCGACATGACGCGGTTTTTGTTGGCTGACTCACTGTCACGCTTGCTTTCTGGATGCCAAAGATGAAAGACCTCGGTCGCCAGGAATCCATTTTTCCTGCGTATTCCGAGATGGCTGAGCCGTAATACAAAATCAGCATCTTCATGGCCCCAGCCTTCGAACGACTCATCGAATCCATTGACATTCAGAAAATCTTTTTTCCATACGCCGAGGTTGCAGCCACGAATGCCACGCCAGTTGAAGGTCTTTTTTACACGCAACACATGCCTGGGCCAGCCCACAAGATGCAATAGTTTGTTGCAATCTCCACGAAGTCTTGCACGCAGCCAGAAGTGAGCGGGCTGGCGGGGCAGATCTAGTGCGTTATTGATCACGTCATCTGTCAGGCGCTGGTTCAAAAGCACCCGGCTGCCGTTGACAAAGTGGCCGGCCTCCGCAACACGCTCGTGTTGTGCCACAAAGTCACGGTTCGGAATGCAGTCGCCGTCAAGGAAGACCAGATACTCGCCTGTAGCATGACTCGCCGCCAGGTTTCGGGCGCGTGAAATGGTAAACCCTTCATCCGGATGCCAGACATGAAGAACCGGGCATTCAAAAACAGGACAGCGGGCGAACAGCATCTGCACCTGATCGGGTCGTGAACCGTCGTCAGCAATGATCACCTGATGCTCTTCATTGCACTGCCGGGCCAGGGAGCGTAAAACAGCCAGCAATGCGTCTGTGCGGTTATAGGTCAGAACAATGAAGCTGATTTTCATGACGACGGAAGCGTGGCCTTTCGATCAAGCAACAGCAGCCACAGCTTCAAGTATCGGTAATAGGTTCCTTCAGCATTGGAGATGGCCAGCGCAAGGCCCATCCAGCCATCCAGAAACCCCATCTGCAAAAAGTAGGTTCGAATGAATGCCCACAAGCCATGGCCCAGCGCCTTGGGAAAGGATGACGACTTGCCCTTGCTCAGCAAGCGCTGGGCGCCGGCACTGGAATAGCGATCCACTTTATCCAGAACCGTTTCAAAGTTTGGAAAGCTCTCATGCAGCAAGCGGTTGCGCAACGGTCTGACTTGACCATTGACGACAAGTTTTTCATGGATGATGTCATCTGAGAACCGGGCTGCACCACGGCGGAAAAGCCGTGTGACAGGATCCGGGTACCAGCCTGAATGACGGATGTATTGGCCGCAGTAGCTCGATAGTCGAGGAAAGCAATAGGCATCGGCTACGGGATGCATAAGGATCTGCTGGATTTCGGCCTGGAGTTGGACACTCAAGCGTTCGTCAGCATCGATGGAAAGCACCCAGTCGGAACTGGCAAGTGCGAGCGCACGGTTTTTTTGAACACCAAACCCTTGCCACTGACTATTAACGCTGACTTCGGCACCAAATTGACGCGCAAGCTGGATCGTTTCGTCCACGCTTCCAGAGTCAAGCACCAGTATCTGATCGGCAAAATGAACCGAGCGCAGGCATGCCTCGATGTTACGGGCTTCATTCTGTGTAATCACGATGACCGACAAGCTTGTCAACAAACGCCTTTTGTATTCACCTTGGCGACAGTTCAGGGGCTTGGACCGTCAGCAGATGAGTGCAAAGCATAGCAGACCGTCCAGCCAACAGGCTTTGCAAAATGCTGGTAGGAATCACCGATAATGCGGGCCAATCCCTTTTAGACCTGAACCTAACTTGTTAAAAAAACCCATCAATTTTCGGCTTGCAGTCATTTGCTTGGCAGCAGCGTCAGTCGGATTGTCGATGGTCATTATCAGCATTTCGAAGCTTTTGCTAGTCGTTCTCGGGGCGAGCGTACTGATTTTCGCACGTCGCTTTCAGACACCAGTCCGCCTGCTGAATGGCATGAGCACTCCAATTGCAGTGATCGTTGCCCTGGCCGCATTTGCTATGAGTCTTTTATGGACCGTAGCGCCGCTAGATGATGCCCTGGGCTCTCTGGTCAAATATGGCAAGCTGCTGATGGTGGTCCTTTTGTTGATTACCATCCGTGATCGACGTGAGGCAATTTATGCCTTGGGATCGTTTGCCGTTGCACAGACCTTCCTGCTGGCAAGTTCCTGGATGCTTTTCGCGCACCTGCCGGTACCTTGGGCGACTTCCCACATGGCATTGACCGAATACGCAGTCTTTTCAAGCTACCTCGACCAAGGGATCATAAGTTCTGTCTTTGCTGCACTGTGCTGGCATTTGCGCGAACATGCTCCGGGACGGTTTGGCCGAAAACTGGCAATTTTTATCGCTTTTTTGGGGTTCACCAATGTCTTCTTTGTTCTGATGGGCCGCAGCGCCCATGTGGTTTCGATTGTGTTGATTTCGGTTGCCATCATGTGGGAACTGCCGAAAAAGTACCGATTCGTCATCGTCGTGCTGCCCTTGCTGCTTGCTGCCGGCTTGTTTTTCGCCTCCAGCAAGGTTCGGGACAGGCTGACGCTGGTTCAAACGGAAGTGTCTGCCTACTCTACCCAGAAAACGGCCATTACATCGTCTGGAATACGTCTTGACTTGTGGAACACGGCGCTGCAATCCATCGACGAGCATCCGGTGGCAGGGTCAGGCGTTGGAAGCTGGAGCACCCAGTTCAACCGGCTCCAACATGAGAAAAATCCTGCCCACATCGATATTGCCGGCAACGGCAACCCACATCAGGAATTCCTCCTCTGGGGCGTACAACTCGGGATTCCAGGCATCCTACTTTTTATAGCCTTGCTGTTTTCAATGTGGCACGACACGTTGAAGATGGCAACGCCGTATGCGCGCGCAACACAGTCAACCCTTATTGCATTGGCTGTCGCCAGCCTTTTCAACTCTTCTCTCTATGATGCGCAGATTGGAGATTTTTTTTGCATCCTGCTCGGCTTGCTCCTGGCGCTGGGTCATAAAAACCTTCCTGAGTCAATTGCCCACCCTCCTTACCAGCAGGCTGTGTGAACAAGCCACCTCCAATAAAAATAGAGGCCCAGGCCCCAAAACAGACGCTACGGCGCAGGCTGGCGCGTGTGTGGCCATATTTCAGCGGTTCGCGGGCGGGTTGGGCGCTGGCCGTTGGCTCCACCATCGTCGCTTCCGCGACAGAGCCTTTTGTTCCCGCCTTGCTCAAACCCTTGCTGGATCGGGGTTTCCAGCGGGATGACCTGAATCTCTGGCTCGTACCCGTCACGCTGATGCTGCTGTTCGTCATCCGGGGGCTTTCGGGATTTCTGGCGCAGTTGGCATTGGCCAAAGTAACCAACGATGGTTTGCTGGAACTTCGCAAAGCCATGTTCGGCAAACTTCTCAGTGCCCGGCTGAATCTGTTTGCTGACCAAAACGCCAGCATGATTGCCAACACGGTCGTATATGAAGTGTTCAATGGCTCATCAGCACTGATCAACGCGGTCATGCGACTGGCGCGGGATGTGTTGACACTGCTGGCGCTCATCAGCTACCTGGTCTACCTGAACTGGAAACTCACGCTGATCGTCGGTTTTCTGTTTCCTGCAGTCGCTCTGGTCATTCAGGTCCTTTCCAAACGCCTGTACCGCCTGACCAAAGAGAGCCAGACGGCCACGGACAGCCTTGCCTATGTGGTGGAAGAAAATGTCATGGCACATCGGGATGTTCGCCTGCATGGTGCCCAGGCGTCCCAGGCCAGTCGATTTGACACTCTGAGCCATTCGCTGCGCAGCCTGTCGATGAAATCAACTGCGGCCTATGCCGGAATGAGTGCCATCACCCAGGTGCTTGCTGCCATGGCGCTTTCGGCCGTGATTTCGATTGCGCTGATGCAAAGCGCAGAAAACACCACGACAGTGGGCGGTTTCGTCGCTTTTGTGACCGCCATGCTGCTGCTTATCGCGCCCATCAAAAGCCTGTCGGATGCCGCTACGCCCATCACCCGTGGACTTGCGGCCGTCGAGCGCGGTCTGGACCTCATGGAATTGACCCCCGACGAAACCAGCGGCTCTTTTCTCAAGGCAAGAGCCGTCGGCGACATTGAATTTTCAGGTGTCGGCGTTGCCTACAAGGCAGATGCGCTGCCTGTGCTGCAGGGCTTCAGCCTGTCAATTTCTGCCGGAGAAACGCTTGCCATCGTGGGAGCTTCTGGTTCTGGCAAGACCACCCTGGTGAACCTGCTACCCCGTTTCATCGAAATGACGGAGGGCCGTATTTCCCTGGACGGCGAGGAGATTCGCGAATGGGATCTGGCGTGCCTGCGTTCGCAGTTTGCGGTGGTCAGCCAGCATGTGGTGATGCTCAACAGCAGCATTGCCGACAACGTGTCCCTTGGGCAGCCATCCGATGCGGCCCGGGTCAGGGACTGCCTCGAAGCTGCAAACCTTGCGTCCTTGCTGGCCGGGCTTCCTGAAGGCCTGGACACCATGCTGGGCCACAACGCCATGCAGTTGTCGGGTGGTCAGCGCCAGCGGCTGGCCATTGCACGCGCGCTCTACAAGGACGCACCGATTCTGATCCTTGATGAAGCCACCTCGGCGCTGGACACCGAATCGGAAATTGCCGTGCAGGAGGCCATCCGGCGGCTCACGGCGGGGCGTACGTCGCTGGTCATTGCGCACCGCCTGTCAACCATCCAGAATGCCGACCGCATCATCATGATGGATGCAGGGCGGATCATCGAGTCGGGAACGCACAAGGAATTGCTGGCCATGGATGGCGCTTTTGCACATCTTTACCGCTTGGGTTTTCAATCCTCCTGACTCCATTTCCCGATCAATCCGATCAATCCGATTGGCCGTTGCCTTGCCCAGCCTCAGCTGGCTGTCCGGCTTCGCGCTTCATCACGTATTGATTGAAAAAGGGAATGAGTGGTTCCGGCTTGGCAGATTCCGCTTTGAAGCCTCGAACCCTGAACCCTCGTGAACTCAATCACGGTCAAGTCAGCTGACCAGTTTGGCTTGTTGCCTGGTAAAGGCAGCCATGTCGGCATGAAAGTCACTGTCCCCGCCACGGGTTGCCTGCTGTTCGCCAGGCTCGTCAGGCAGTTCACCCAGAAACAATTCACGCAGCGTGCTGGCCCCGGGCACGTTGAAGGCACTCATAGCGATGTAGGCAATGCCGCAATCGAGCAGCAGGGCTTCTTTCAATTCACGGCTGGCCTTGTTGCCATCCTGCTTGCCTAGGACATCCACACAGCCGACGACCTTGCCGTCCAGTGTGCAGATGGTGAAGGTTGCATAAAGACCACCAAGCATGTTCAGCCATTGATCGCGATTGAATCGCTTTTCATTCTGGCTTTGCGCATGGCTAGCCGACTTGTGTATTGGCGGTCCCAGCAATTGGGTGAATCGCAGGATGGGAACCTTCACCATGACCGCATGGTCATGAAAGACGCCTCTTAGCAAATGCCATACTTCCTGTTCATGTCGGCTGAAAATCGGTCGCCCCCTCAGAGGCAACAAGCCGGGCAACGGCCAAGCCAGCTTGTTGCTGACCTTGCGCCGACCCTGCCAGACCGTCCATAGCCAGGCACCCGAGAGCATCCCGACCAGCAGACTCAATACCGACACAATGACGGGCCATTCGCTCAAAATAAACTCTCTTTGCTTGCGTTATGTACCGGGTCGGCGGGCTGCCGAAGCCAAGGCAGGTTCCATCGTCAATGCTGGAGCAAAACCATGCTGCATCATGAACGAGATAGCGGCGAACGGCAACCGGATTCATCGATCAGCATGGCGCTTGCACGCGTTAACATGGCGAGCGGAATTTCATCCAAACAGCGTGATTTCGCGTATGGATCACTGCCCGCCAACCTTCACCTTTACCCCTTCAAGCCCATCATGAATTTTACGTACAGAATTTCGGCTGTTGCCGACACCCTTAGCATGACACCTGGCACGCGATTTCGGGTGGAACGCAGGAATGGCATCAACATCGCGGCAGCCGTGCTGCGCGTTCGCTGAACGCCGGCCAGATTCGCCATGGAGCAAGTTCTCTGGTTCGGCTGGTTTCGCGCCGACATCATTTCCCAATATGCCGGCCTGTTCTGGCGCGGTCTGCAAATGACCATTGCCGTCACGCTGATCTGCATCGTGCAGGGGACGGCGCTTGGCTTGGCCGTTGGCCTGGCGCGTGTTGCCGAGGCGCGGCATGCACCGGCCAAACAATTGTGCAAATACCTGCTGCAATGGCCGGCCGCCGTGTATGTCAGCTTTTTCCGGGGCACGCCGCTGTTCGTGCAGATTTTGCTGATTCACTTTGCCTTGCTGCCACTCTTTATCAATCCAACGGACGGCCTGCTCATTTCGGGTGAAGCGGCACGCGACCTGAAGCAAAACTACGGCGCCTTCCTGTCTGGCGTGGTGGCCCTCACGCTCAATTCAGGCGCCTATATTTCAGAGATTTTCCGGGCCGGCATCCAGTCGATTGATCGCGGCCAGGTCGAGGCTTCCCGCTCGCTGGGCATGTCGTTTCCCCGGACGATGTACCACATCATCCTGCCGCAAGCTTTCCGCCGGATGCTGCCGCCGCTGGGCAACAACGCGATTTCGCTGCTCAAGGACTCGTCGCTGATCTCGGCCATTGGGCTGGCCGAACTCGCCTATGCAGCGCGTACCGTGGCGGGTGCCTATTCGCGCTACTGGGAACCGTATCTCACAATTTCGCTCATGTACTGGATACTGACGCTGGGCCTGGCCTACGGCGTGAAACGACTGGAGGCACGCTATGGACGAGGTGATTCGCGTTAAGGGGCTGACCAAGCTCTTTGGCAAGCTGGCGGTATTGCGCGGCATTGACTGTGCCATCCAGGCGACCGAAGTGGTTTGCGTGATTGGCCCGTCAGGCTCGGGCAAGAGCACGTTTCTTCGCTGCCTCAATGGCCTGGAGGATGCCTCGGGCGGCGAGGTACTGGTCCACGGCGTGTCGGTGCATGAACCTAAAACCGATGTGGATGCGCTGCGTTCCGAAATCGGCATGGTGTTTCAGCGCTTCAACCTGTTCCCGCACAAGACCGTGCTGGAGAACATCACCCTGGCGCCGTCCAAGGTGCGCGGCCTCACGCATGCCCAGGCACGGGTTCGCGCCTGCGAGTTACTGGAAAAAGTAGGGCTGATCGACAAAATCAATGCCTATCCCAGCCAGTTGTCCGGCGGGCAGCAGCAGCGGGTGGCCATTGCCCGGGCGCTGGCGATGCAGCCGCGCATCATGCTGTTCGACGAGCCCACATCCGCGCTGGACCCCGAGATGGTCGGCGAGGTACTGGCGGTCATGCAGGCCCTGGCCGAGGAAGGCATGACCATGGTGGTGGTGACCCATGAAATGGGCTTTGCCCGTCAGGTGGCCGACCGGGTGGTCTTCATCGACGAAGGCGTGATCGTTGAAGAGGGAACGCCGGCTGCGATTTTTGACAATCCCCAGCAAGACCGTACGCGCCGCTTCCTGAGCAAGGTGCTGTAAACCCGCTGCCTTGACGAAAATAAATGGGGGAAATAGCCTTTTCCGCATTACCCACGGGCATATGCAGCTATTTTTAAGATAGCAAACCGGCCCTTCGCTGCCTTCAGCGCTTGCGCAGTGGGTCGAGCAGCGGAGAGAGTCCGTTGTGGTCGATTTCCTGCATCAAGGCCAGCAGGCGGCCAATTTCGCCTTTCGGGAAGCCTTCGCGCGCAAACCAGTTCAGGTAGTTGCCCGGAAGGTCGGCAATCGGCGTTCCCTTGTATTTTCCGAAAGGCATGACACGCGTCAGCAGCAGCGGGAGGTCCTCGGGATTCATCTTCAGCCGCCTGCCCTTTTGGCGGCAAAGCCCTGTTTGGCCAGTGCCTGCATCACCTGATCGCAGTGGTCGCCCTGCACTTCGATGACTCCGTCCTTGACCGTTCCGCCCGAACCGCAGGCAGCCTTGAGCTGCTTGCCAAGCTGCAGCAGCGCCGGCTCGTCGAGCGCCATCCCCGTGACCAGCGTGACGGTCTTGCCGCCCCGGCCCTTGGTGCTGCGGGAAACGCGGGCCACGCCGTCCGACCTGGGCAGTGCTTTTGCCAGCCTGCAGACGCAGGCCGACGCCGGCTGGCGGCAGTCGGGGCACATGCGTCCGGCATCGGTTGAATAGACGAGGCCCGTGGCAGACAAGGCTTTTTTCATGGTCAGGGAGTTTCTCAATGTGCGATGCCCGGCTGCAGGCATTTCAGTTGTTGATGATGTTCGAGGTCTGGCAGGCGGCCCGGATGATTCGCTGGTGGGGGTTGGGCTCGACATCGCGAAACTGCATCATGCGGGGCTCCGTTTGCGAATACTCCCGCCGCAAATAAGGTTCGCCCTTCCAGCCTGGCACGCGGTAGTAGTCAATCGACAGGAAGCGTGCCACACCCTGGGGGCACTCAAAAAGAACTTCGGAGACATACGATCGGTAGATGACGCCGTCCCAGTTGGCGCGGTCTTGCGAGCGGCTGACACGCACCCGCATGATGCGCGTATCGCCCGTGATGGAAACCGGGGTCGGGTCAACCTCGATGGTGTTGACGCTTTCGTCGGCTGCGTCGCCCATGATGTTGAACCAATCGGTCCCGGCGTGCGCCAACGTGTGGCACCACAGGCAGCACAACATTATTAAAGTTTTCATTGATCAGATCACCCGTATTTCCAGGTGTTTGAGGTTTAACCAGGGACTGACGGACCCTGCAAAAAAGCAGGAGATCACGGGCTTTAAACCACTTGAAAAAGACCAATTATCAATCCGCAGTGCGTCAGCTCATCCGCAACAGGGTAACCCGCCAGCAGATATCAGAGGCATCAACTGAATGCAGACTGCCTGCAAGCACTGGCAGGGCAAAACCATCCAGTCCCGCACGACAACGACCCAAAGCTTTTTGCTACTTTATTTATAGCTGCTGGCGCATACCAGATGGGCGCCAGGGTCCTTTTTTATAAAAAAATCAGTTGCCCGGCTTGAATCAATCCGCGCCAAGCCCACGACTCCAGAACAGCCCGCATTTCAACGCTGAACAGGACAGGCAGCGCAGGGAAAGACCGGGTCAGTCGGGGTCCCCTTGAACGTTTTGCGGCGCAAGCTCCGCAGGACGCGGCCGCCGTCCCTCGGGCGGCAACAATTCATACGCCCTGGGCATGGCCTGCCCTTCCAGCGGTAGCCGCTGGCGGTCTTGCGCGGCGGGCGGGACCGGGGGATAGCGAGTCATGGGCGGGGGTGGCAGGTTTTCCGGCGTGATGGCACCGGACTCGTCCCGGTAGAGCCGGTAAGGTCGGTAGGGCCGGTACGGCTGGTCGTCCATGATCACCGGGTCTGCCTGATCGGCGCCCTCAGGCGGCAGGTCCCCGTTTTGAATGCCACTTTCCTCTGCCTGCGGGGGCGGCGCCTCTTCTGATCCATCCGGCGTGTTCCATCGCCTGCCAGAACCGGCAAATTTTGGCGCGTCAAAAACCAGCGCTGCGTCCAGCACCCTGGACCGCAAGGCCTGCTGGAAGAATTCGCCGACCATCGGCAGCGCGCTCCGGGCACCCGGCCCCCAGCCATTGCCCATGGTGATGCGGTTGTCGTTAAAGCCGACCCAGGCGCCTGCCACCAGTTGCGGATGCATCAGGATGAACCAGCCGTCGGTGTTGTCCTGCGTGGTGCCGGTCTTTCCCGCCACGTCGGCCTGAATGCCGAACTGGCGGCGGATGCCGGTGCCCGTTCCCTGGTCAATCACGCCGCGCAGGGTATCGAGGAGGGTTTGCGCCACTTCGGCGGGCAAGGCCATTTCCGGCACTTTGGGCGCAAAGGCTTCCAGCACCTTGCCATGGCGGTCTTCAATTTGCGTGACCAGCACCGGCTCGATGAAGTTGCCGTCGTTGGCCATCGTGCCGTAGGCCGTCACCATCTCCTTTAACGTCACCGGGCTGGTTCCCAGCGCCAGCGACATCACTTCCTCCAGCCGGCTGTCACGCACGCCCATGGACCGGGCCAAGGCGGCGACATGGGCCGGCCCGACCTGCTCCATGACCTGGGCGGTGATGGTGTTCTTGGAATACATCAGCCCCTGGCGCAGGCTCATGCTGGCGCCGCTCGGGCCGCCGCCATCGCCGGGTCGCCAGAAAGCGCCATTGCCCAGGGGAATTTCGACGGCCCGGTCAACAAAGGTATCGCCCGGCTTGGCGCCGTCCTCGAACGCGGCGCCATAGACAAAAGGCTTGAAGGTCGAACCCGGCTGGCGGCGCGCCTGCTGCACATGGTCGAACTGGTCCTGCGCAAAATCCCGGCTGCCGACCCAGGCGCGGACCTGCCCGTTGCGCGGGTCCAGCGCCATGAAGCCGGCCTGAAGGCGCGTCTTGCCGTCATGCAGCTTGCGCATGAAAGCGGCGTCGGCCAGCAGTTGTTGCAGCGCCAGCACCGGCGTCTGGCCGGACTCCAGCGCGGCCTTGTAGTCGGGCGTGGCGCGCACGAAAGACTGCACCAGGTTTGTTCTCGCCTTCCAGCCGGCGTTCAACCCCCACGCCGCGCTGGCCTGGCGCTGCAGCCTGTCGGCCTGGCGCGTCACGGCCTTGTTGGCCAGGTCCTGCAGACGCGAATCGATGGTGGTGCGCACCACCAGCCCATCGGCATAAATGTTGTAGCTGTTGCGGTCGGCCCATTCGATCAGCCAGCGCTTGAGCTGCTGGGCCAGGTGGGGCGCCGCACCGAGCGTCTCGGTCTGCCGCTCGAAATCAATCTTGAGGGGCTTTTTTTGCAGGCCGGCCAGGCTGGCTTCGGGCAGCGTGCCGTTCTTCACCATCTGCGCGAGCACGGTGTTGCGGCGCTGCACCGAACGCTCGGGATTTTGCACCGGGTTGTAATAGCTGGTGCCCTTGAGCATGCCCACCAGCGTGGCGCTTTCCAGCACGTCGAGCTGGCCGGCCGATTTGTCGAAGTAGGTGCGCGCCGCCATCTCGATGCCGTGCGCGTTGTAGAGGAACGGAACGGTGTTGAGATAGGTTTCCAGTATCTCGTCCTTGGTATAGACCGACTCGATCTTCAGGGCGGTGACGGCCTCGCGGATTTTGCGACTCACGCTGGCCGCACGGCCAATTTCATCGGGATACAGGTTGCGCGCCAGCTGCTGCGTGATGGTCGAGCCGCCTTGCAGGTCGCCCGTGACAGTCTGAAACAGCGCTGACAGCGTGCGTTTCAGGTCCATGCCGTGGTGCTGGTAAAACCGCCGGTCCTCGGTGGCGATCAGCGCATCGATGACCTTGGGCGAAATCTTGGCCAGCGTGACCCATTCACGGTTCGCCTGCTTGAACACGGCCAGTTCATGGCCGTCGGACGTCATCAGCACCGAGGCTTTTTCGGACTTGGCCTTGCGCAGGTCGGAAATGCTGGGCGTGAACGGAACCTGCACCAGCGCATACAGCAGCAGCACGACGGGCAAGGCCAGCGCGCCCCAGGCCCAGTCCCGCCGGGTAAGACGGCGCCATCGGCCGGGAAGGGAGTCGGCGTATTGCCTAAAACGGGACAGGAGCATTTTCATGGCCGCGATTCTAGGGCGGCGCCCGCCAGCCTGATTTTGCGTGCTGCCCCCGGTCCGAACGCGTCAGCGGCGCTGCGCAGCGTTCATGAGTTGTTCCAGCATCGAGGTTCCGCGGTTGAGCACCTCGTCGCCGTCATCCGGCACGCCGCCCTGCGGTGTCAGCTGGTTCATCATTTCAGGCAGGATTTGCGCCATGCCCGAGGAGACTTCTTCCTGGCTGACGCCCAGTTGCTGCGACAGGCGGGAAAGCTCATCCGCGCCGACCACGTCGCTGACCGCCTGCGGCTGCAGTTCCTCGTTCGCGCCGGTTGAAACCCAGGAGGCGGCCTGCTGGGTGTAACCCTTGTTCTGGAAACGCTCCAGCACGCCGCCAATGCCGCCATTGCGCTGCACCCATTGCATGGCCAGCGGCAGCAGCAACAGCATCAGCGCGCTGCCCTTGTTCGCCATGCCTGAGCCACCCTGGCCCAGGCCGGCCATGCCGCCCAAGTCGGCGGGCCGGTTGCCGCCCTGCCCCGCGCCGCCGCCCATGAGCCCGCCGAGCAAGTCGCCCAGGCCACCGGAGCCGCCCCCGGCCTGTCCCGCACCGCCGCCCATCAGACCGCCCAACAGGTCACCAAGCCCGCCGCCACCCATCGGGCTTTGCTGGCCGGCCCTGGCATTGCCCAGCACGCTGCCCAGGATCTGCCCCAGAAAATCATTCGCCATTTTTTACTCCTGTTGATTTGTCGAAGGTAGAACATTAAACCTGCGTGATGCGACCGGGCGTAGGCAAAGGCCGCATGGCGGGCTTGTTGAAAGCTTGTTACAAGCTTTTTTCGGCGGTTTTCGGCGGTTGCTCGACCGGTAACAAAACACATTGTCACGCGGGTAAACACTGCTTCCACTTAGTCTTTATCTTTATGGTTTGCATTCAGTGCCAACCTCATTTTTTTCAACACTTTTCATGAAAGTCCTTATGAACCGTTTCAGTTCCAGCAAGCAACCCGTGGCCTTGTCCCGTTCAGGTGCCATTGCCCTTGCCACTGTTGTCGGCGCGGCCGCGACGGCTGCCTGGGTTGCTGTCCGCGCGCGCCGTGCCGAGCGTCACAACCCGCCTGCCGGCGAATTCATCGACATCGACGGCGTTGACCTGCACTTTGTGGCGCGCGGCGAAGGCCCGCCGGTCGTGCTGATCCATGGCAATACCGTGACGCATGCGGACTTCATCGCCAGCGGCCTGATGGACCGGCTGGCCCGCAACCACCGCGTGATTGCCTTTGACCGGCCCGGTTTCGGCCACAGCAGCCGGCCACGCGACCGGCTCTGGACCCCAGCGGCGCAGGCCGACCTGCTCATTGCCGCGCTGGAACGCCTGGGCATCGAGCGGCCGGTGGTTGTCGGCCATTCGATGGGCACGATGGTGGCAGTGGCCATGGCGCTGGATCATCCGGAAAGCGTGCGCCGCCTGGTGCTAATTGGCGGCTACTTCTATCCCAGCTTGCGCGTCGATGCGCTGCTGACCGCGCCGGTCGCCCTGCCGGTTCTGGGCGATGTGATGCGCTACACGGTCACGGCGTTGTCAAGCCGGCTCATGCTCAGGAAAATGGCCCAGGCCATGTTTGCGCCCAGGGAGCTGCCAGACAATTTCTTCCCAATCGTCTCGCGCGAGATGATGCTGCGGCCGGTGCAACTGCGCGCCAATGCAGAGGATGCCGCCTTCATGGTGCCTGCAGCCCATGCGATGTCCAAACGCTACGGCGAACTCGTCCTGCCGGTCACGCTGATTGCCGGAGAAGATGACGTGGTGGTTGACCCGCAAGCCCAATCAGTCCGGCTGCACGATGAACTGCCGCAAAGCGAGCTGTTTCTGGTGCCCGGCGTTGGCCATATGGCGCATTATGCTGCGCTGGACCGGGTGGTGAACGCCATCGACACGCCGGTGCAGGCGGTGTCGCTGGACCACTTCACCAGCATGACGGAGGACGACCTGACGCTGGGGGCAGAGCCGGAAATGGGCGGCCGGTAAAAAATGCAAGCAGCTATTTAATGCATAGCTGCCATCGCAAACGGAGCATGCGCAAACGGCCTATTTGATGCAAAAAATTCTGTTTTCGGTATAAAACAGTTGAGCACCCGCGCTCTGGCCTCCTTTCGTTGCCGGATCAATCAAAATCAGACGCGAAGCTGCAGGCAGTGCTGTAACGTGTAATCCCCGAGGCCAAGCAAGGACCTGGCGGATTGACCTGGAAATGGAATCAGTCTTTCACCAACTGCTCGCGCCGCCGGAGCACCCAGGCAAAGTACACGCCTTCCAGCGCCATCACCGCGCCGCCCAGCGCAATCACCGCGCCGGTGCCGATGCGGTCGATCAGGCTGGCGGCCAGCACCACGCCAATCGACTGGCCCAGGAACAGGGACGAGGAAAACAGCGACACCGCCGTGCCGCGCGCATGCGGCGCCATTTGCGTGGCGTTGGTCTGCATGGTGTTGTGGAACATGAAAAAACCAAAGCCCGCCAGCAGGCTGGCCGGAAGCGCCGGCCCCCAGTGCGGCGTATAAGCCAGCACCAGCGCCGAAACGCCCACGATGCCGCCGCCGAACAGCACCAGCCCCTGCTGGCCAAAACGACGAATCAGGTGCCGTCCGACCGCCATGTAGAGCATGCCGCCCAGGCCGAACAGCGCCACGATGGCGCCAGCCAGCGACAGCGACAGGCCGAGTGAGCGGTGCAGGTGCGATGCCCAGATCGCCAGCACGCCAAAGCCTGCAGCGCCCTCGACCAGCGCCATCAGCAAGATGATGCGCGACCAGCGGCCGGTCAGGATCAGCATCGCCTGCGTGACGAAGCCATGGCGCACCGCCGCCGCACCCGCAGGCGCCTCGGCCTTCGCGACCGGCGTGCGTTGCCGGCGCAGGTCCAGCCAGAGCAGCAAACCCACCGCGCCGAACAGCACCGTCATGAACACGAAGGCCCAGCGCCAGCCCAGCGCATCGGTCAGCAGGCCGCCGACCAGCTGGCCGCCGACGATGCCCAGGGTGCTGCCCAGCCCGGTGCGCGTCAGCATTTCCTGGAGCTGGTCGGACGGCACCGCGTCGCCGACCCAGGCCATGGACAGCGGAATCAGGGCGGCAGCGCCCAGCGCCATCAGCAGGCGCGCAAACACCAGCATGTCCAGCGTGCCGGCGAACACCGCCAGCGCGCTGCCAATGCTGCACCCGAGCGTGGCAAAGGTGATGACGCGGAACTTGCCGACACGGTCGCCCAGCGGGCCGTAGAAAAGCTGTGCGGCGCCGTAGGCGATGGCAAACACCGACACCACCTGCGCCGCCTGCGCCAGCCCGACCGCGAACACGCGCGACAACTCGGGCAGCATGGCGTCGCAGATGCGCTGCGCCGACATGCTGGCGAAGCAGGCCAGCGACAGCAGCACGATGGAACGGCGCGTGGCCGGGCTGATGGCCGTAGCCATCGTTGAAGCGCTTGTTGACATGGGCGGGACTTGCGGTGGAGGCTATTGGAGTTGCTTCAAAATCCTGCCGAACAGGCCGTTGACGATGTCCGCCAACGGATCGTTGCGCCGCTGCTGGGGTGGCGCTGGCAGTGGTGCTGGCGGTGGAGCTCTCCTTCGGGGTATGTCGAACTCGGCGTTCTGGTCAAGCCAGCGGTTGCGAAACGCGCCCTGGAACACCTCGCCGACCATGGGCAAGGCGCTGCGCGCGCCCTGCCCCCAGTTGCCCATCGTTGCGCTGTTGTCGTTGAAACCGACCCGGGCGCCGGCCACGAGTTGCGGATTCATCATGATGAACCAGCCGTCGGTGTTGTCCTGCGTGGTGCCGGTCTTGCCGGCCACGTCGGCCTGGATGCCGTAGCGCTGGCGAATCGCGCTGCCGGTTCCCTGGTCGATCACGCCGCGCATCACGTCCACCAGCGTCAATGAATCGGCGCGCGGCATGGCCGGCGTCCCTTCCCTGACCGGCGTGAAGGTTTCCAGCAGCTTGCCCTGGTGGTCTTCGACACTGGCCACCAGGACCGGCAGCATGTAGTGGCCGCCGTTGGCGATGCTGCCGTAGGCGGCGACCATTTCCAGCAGTGTGACCGGACTGGTGCCCAGCGCGAGCGAAGGCACCAGGTCGAGCTTGCTCTGGCGCACGCCCAGCGCCTGCGCCAGCTGGCCGACGCTGGCCGGGCCGATTTTCTGCACCAGCTGGGCGGTGATGGTGTTCTTGGAATACACCAGACCGTCGCGCAGCGTGGTCGGCTGGCCGGTCGGCGGCGTGGCATCGCTGGGCGTCCACACGTCGCCGCCGCCCGAGTCGATGGCGACCGGCTTGTCGATGAAGGCAAACGAAGGGCTCAGTCCCTGCATGAAGGCCGCGCCGTACACGAAAGGCTTGAAGGTCGATCCGGGCTGGCGGCGCGCCTGGCTGACGTGGTCGAACTGCTCCTGCGCAAAATCCCGGCTGCCGACCCAGGCCCGCACCGCGCCGCTGCGCGGGTCCAGCGCCAGGAAGCCGGCCTGCAGCAGGGCGCGCTCGGCACCGGCCTTGCGCTGGCCGTCCGCCAGTTTTTGCAACTGCGCCAGCTGCCGCGCCACCGCCTGGTTGGCCAGTTTCTGGATGTTGGCGTCAATCGTGGTACGCACCCGCAGGCCGTCGGCATGGATGTCATAGCCCTTGCTGTCGGCCCAGGCAATCAGCCATTTGCGCACGTGCTGGGCGACGTGGGGGGCGATGCCCAGGGGTTCGACCTGGCGCTCGAAGTCGAGCCGCAGCGGCCGCTTTTGCAGCGCGTCGAGCCGGGCCGGGTCGAGCTTGCCATGCTTGGCCATCTGGTCCAGCACCAAGTTGCGGCGCTTGCGCGCACGGTCGGGGTTGAGCACCGGGTTGTAGTAGCTGGTGCCCTTGAGCATACCGATCAGCGTGGCGCTTTCCAGCACGTCGAGCTTGTCGGCCGACTTGTCGAAATAGGTGCGCGCCGCCATCTCGATGCCAAAGGCGTTGTAAAGAAAAGGCACGGTGTTGAGGTAGGTTTCCAGGATTTCGTCCTTGGAATACACCGCCTCGATCTTCAGCGCGGTGATCGCCTCCTTGACCTTGCGGGTGATCGTGGCGGCGCGGCCGATTTCCTCGGGATACAGGTTGCGCGCCAGTTGCTGCGTGATGGTCGAGCCGCCCTGCAGTTCGCCCGACAGGGTGCTCACCAGTGCACCGGCGGTGCGCTGGAAGTCGATGCCGTGGTGCTGATAGAAGCGGTGATCTTCGGTGCTGATCAAGGCATTGACGACATGCGGCGAGATCTTGTCCAGCGTGACCCAGCGCCGGTTGCTGCGCCGGTATTCGGCCAGCACCGTGCCGTTGGATGCCAGCAGCACCGACGGCGTTTCGGACTTGGCCTTGCGCAGGTCGCCGATGCCCGGCGTGAAGGGAATCAGCACCAGCACATACAGCAGCAGCAGCGCCGGAAGCGCCAGGGCGGCCCGGACGGGGTATTGCCTGATCAGGCTGGCAAGGCGGAGGAATTGCACGCGGGCAAAGGAGGTGGCGCGCTGGAGGATGGGAGGCATGGGGCAGAGTTTAAAGCGGTACGCTCCGGCAGGCGTCAGGACGCAAATGATGCGGCCGGCTTCGCCCATCCCTAGTGACTGGCGGAATATTTTCCGAATCTTCAGGCAAAAAAGGCTTATTGCGCAGGTTGCGTATGCGCTGGAAGCTATCTATTCGATAGCAAATTCAATGGGCATGGCACCCCGCCGGCGCCGCCCGTCGCCAGCGGTTGAATCCCGTCTGCGGCCTTGGCCTACAGGTAAGGCCCACTCAAGGCGCTACGGTTGATGCATCACACACCCTTCAGGAGACCAGCGATGACAACCCAACCCGGCGTACAGCCCGACCGCATCGACATGAATGACCCGGCCGCCTGCGCGCAATGGGCCAAAAAGCTCGACGTCACCGAGGCGCAACTGCGTGAAGCAGTCACGGCGGTGGGCGATGTGGCGGCCGACGTGGAAATGCACCTCAAGGGCAGCCACAGCACCACGAATGCGGACCGCATGAAAGAGCTTGGCGGCAGTTGAGGCGGATTTAAAGGCTTGGCGCCGCTGCCGGGCCACAGCCCGATTGCGGCAACGCTTCAGGCTGACGCTTTGGTAACGCAGCGAGCCCACGGGGCCAGGTAATGTTCAGGGCCTGGAGCAAGGCCTACGTGGCGGTCAATCGCTAAATGCAAGTCGTTTGCCGGTCAAAACAACGCGCTCTGGTGAACGCCCACGTTCATCACAAAGCCCGCGCGAGCCGGGCCATGCCTTCCTCAATTTTGGCCACGTCTGCCGTTGCAAAACTGAGCCGGAAAGTCGCCCTGTCCGGATTTTCTGCATAAAACGGCGCACCCGGCACAAAGGCCACGCCCTGCTCGATCGCTTTCTTGGCGAATTCGCCAGCGTCGCGGGTCTTGCCGCCCTCGCCCGTCAGGCGTGCCCAGAAGAACAAGCCGCCCTGCGGCTGCTCGAACGCCACAGCATGGCCCAGTTCACGCTTGAGCGCAGCGCTCATGGCGGCGGCGCGCTCGCCGTAAACCTTGCGCACATTGGCCAGCGTGGCCGGCATGCGGCCGGCCTTCAGGTATTGCGCGGCGGTGGCTTGGGCAAAGGTGCTGGTGTGGGCGTCGCTGAACTGCTTGCACATGACGGCATTGGCCAGCAGCGCTGGCGGTGCAATCATCCAGCCGATGCGCAGGCCCGGCGACAGCACCTTGCTGAGCGAGCCGCAATGGGCCAGCAGTTCACGGCTGCCGGGCACGCTGTCGCTCAGGGCCAGCAAGGACGGCGGCGGCGCTTCGCCAAAATACAGGTCGCCATAGGGGTCGTCTTCCACGATCAGCGTCTGGTACTTGACGGCCATTTCCAGCACCTGCTGGCGGCGCGCCAGGCTGAGCAGCGCGCCGCTCGGGTTGCCGAAGGTCGGAATCAGGTAGACGAACTTGGGTTGATGCTCGGCAATCAGCTTTTCGAGTTCATCGGTTTTCACGCCATGCGCGTCGGTCGGTGCGCTGATGACATGCGCGCCATACAGGCGAAAGCACTGGATGGTCGCCAGAAAGGTCGGCCCTTCGACGATCACCTTGTCGCCGGGCGAAATCATGGTCTTGCCGAGCAGGTCCAGCGCCTGCTGGCTGCCGGTGGTCACGATCAGTTCCTGCGGCGCAACCGTGGCACCCTTGCTGGCCATGAAGCTGCTCAGTTGCTCGCGCAGCGGCTGGTAGCCCTCGGTGGCGCCGTACTGCAGTGCGCCGCCGGGCTCTTCGTTCAACGCCTTGCTGCTGGCGTCCTTGATGCCTTCAACGTCAAACATCGCCGGGTCCGGAAAACCGCCCGCAAAGCTGATGATGCCGGGCTTGCCCAGCAGCTTGAAGAGTTCGCGGATGGCGGAGGTTTCGACGTTGTTCAGACGGTCGGCGAATTGCAATGGCATGGTTCGGTCTTTGGGTGAGATGTCTATGAAGACTTTAGGAAAAGGCTGAAATTACCCGGCTTAAAGAGCGCTGGCATGAATGGTACTGCCCTCAAAGCCGTTTTCAACTGACTTCCACGCGTCAAGGCTTTACAGAAATCCCGCCTGCAAACAAAAAACCACCTTCAAGGTGTAATTTGACTTAACTACTTTAAAGGCGTAAATTGATTTAACTACTCTGAAGGAGTATTTTGAACTATCCCATTGACACTCCCCAACAGCTGCGCACCATTCTCCGATCACTGCGGCAGGCCAGCGGCTTGACGCAAGTGCAGCTGGGGCAAAAGCTGGGCGTGACGCAAAAACGCATTGCGCGCATTGAAGCCGTACCGCAAGTCACGGCATTCGACCAGATTGCCCGCATGGTGACAGCCCTGGGTTACCGGGTGGTGATTGAAAAACCGGCGCCCAAGGCTGCTGAACCCGGGACAGACACATGGTGACGTTTCGGCGTCCGCGCAGCAAGCCGCTCGACAACCTGCTGGGCGTGTGGACCAATGGCGAGCGCGTTGGCACCTGGTCCATCCATGACGGCGAACACCGTTTTAAATATGCGGAAAGCTGGCCTGCCGCCCCTGCGTCGCGCCCGCTTTCGCTGTCACTGCCCTTTACCCCCGACAACAGTCCGCATCGCGGCGAGGTAGTCCGAAACTTTTTTGACAATCTGCTGCCTGACAGCGACACCCTACGCAGACGCATACAAGGAAAATTTTCAACCGGCAGTACGCAAACATTTGACCTGCTGGCAGCTGTTGGGCGAGATTGCGTGGGGGCCGTGCAGTTGTTGCCGCATACCATGGCGCCGGAGGGTTTTGACAGCATTGACGCCACGCCCCTGGATGAAGCCGGTGTCGAGCATGCCATTCACAGCGCCATCACGGCAGGCACGCTGGGGCAACTGGAAGAAGACGACTTCCGGATTTCCATTGCCGGCGCGCAGGAAAAAACGGCCTTGCTCTGGCACGAGGGGCAATGGATGCGCCCCTTGGGTGCAACGCCGACGACGCATATCTTCAAGCTGCCGCTGGGTCTGGTCGGCAATATGCAGGCGGACATGAGCAGTTCGTTGGAAAACGAGTGGCTGTGCGCGCAAATATTGAACGTATTGGGCTTTCCGGTCGCCGAGTGCGACATCGCCACTTTCGGGGCGCGCAAGGTGTTGGTCGTCAAACGCTTTGACCGGGCACTGCAAGCACCCTTGGGCCGGCCACCCTGGCTGGCCCGGCTGCCACAGGAAGACTTTTGCCAGGCGCTTGGGCTGCCGGGTGAAAAAAAATATGAGTCCGACGGCGGCCCTGGCATTCGCGCCATTCTTCGCCAGCTGGACACCAGCAGCCGGGCCGATGCCGACAGGCTGGTATTCATCAAGGCCCAGCTCGCCTTCTGGCTCATGGCCGCCACCGACGGCCATGCCAAAAACTTTTCAATCTTCCTGGAGCGCGGCGGTGGTTTTCACATGACGCCGCTCTACGACGTGCTGTCGATCTGGCCCGTCATCGGCCATGGCGCCAACCAGATCAGTCCGCGCCGCGCCAGGCTGTCAATGGCCCTGCGCGGCAAGAACGCCCATGACCACCTGCACGAGATCAGCACCCGCCACTGGCAAGCGCTGGCGCGGCAAAGCGGTGTGCCCGATGCGTTTGAACACATGGTGGCGCTGGTGCAGCAAGTCCCTGAGGCGCTGGAGCGTGTGGCCTTGCTGCTGCCGGCCAGTTTTCCGCAGCGGGTGTATGAACCCATCCGTGCCGGCATGCTGGCGCAGGCTGACCGGTTTGCGGCAGAAGTGGCGTGAGCGCCTGCAGCCGCCAGTTTCGAAGCCTTTCAAGGCTTTTGCGCAGACCTGGCGTGCGCAAGCAGCTATGTTTTACATAGCAACTCCATGCTCCAGAGAGTCAATCTACTGACCGTCCTACACTTTGCCCCATGAAAACCAGAGACATCGAACCGTTCTTTGCCACGCTCAAAGCCGCCAACCCGATGCCGGTGACCGAGCTGGAATACACC
Source organism: Polaromonas sp. (assembly GCF_010365105.1). Taxonomy (GTDB): domain Bacteria; phylum Pseudomonadota; class Gammaproteobacteria; order Burkholderiales; family Burkholderiaceae_C; genus Polaromonas. The sequence continues at coordinate 28,183 of NZ_JAAFGZ010000003.1, forward strand.
AGCGTGTTCGAGTTGCTGACCGCCGTGCTGCTGTCGGCGCAGGCCACCGACGTGAGCGTGAACAAGGCCACGCGCCGGCTGTTTCCCATCGCCAACACGCCGCAAAAAATCCTCAACCTCGGCGTGGACCGGCTGGAGGACTACATCAAGACCATCGGGCTGTACCACTCCAAGACGAAAAACCTGCTGGCGACCTGCGAAATCCTGCTCGAGCAGCACGGCGGCCAGGTGCCGCGTACCCGGGAAGCGCTTGAAAAACTGCCGGGCGTGGGCCGCAAGACCGCCAACGTGGTGCTGAACTCGGCCTTTGGCGAGGCGGTCATGGCGGTGGACACGCACATCTTTCGCGTTGGCAACCGCACCGGGCTGGCGCCGGGAAAGAACCCGCTGGAAGTCGAACTCAAGCTCCTCAAGCGCATACCGCCCGAGTACCTGGTCGATGCGCATCATTGGCTGATTTTGCTGGGCCGCTATGTCTGCATGGCCCGCAAGCCGCTGTGCTGGCAATGCGCAGTGGCGCCCTTTTGCGACTTCAAACCCAAGACCGAGCCGCCATCGCTTTTGCCGCAAGCGAAGTCGTGAGGCGCCCCTGACGGCAGCCTGGGTGCTTGCATCGGCGATTGGACGCCAGACCGTGGCTGGCAGCGACGCATCACCCAGCAGCACCAGTCAACGGGCAACGCAAAAAAACCCCTGGCCGTTTGGCGAGGGGGTGAGGACAGCTCGAGTTCTCGAAATCAATATCTTGGAGGATGGCGTCATGACCTGCATCGTTGAAGGCTGCGTTCAGACGCTGTCTTGGAACCTGCTTCAAGGTTGCGAGCAATACGCTGCGTGAAACAGAGGCGCGCTTGCACTCCGCTGGCAGCCAGTGGCGCTCTGGGAGCGCCACTGGCGTTGCCGTGTTTGTTATTTGGCTGATGTTTCCGCAGCTTTGCCTTCTGCGCCTGCCGCGCCGGCGGCACCCGTAGCGCCTGTGCTGCCTGTGCTGCCTGTGGAGCCCGTTGCGCCGGTTGCGCCTGCAGGGCCAGGCTGGGTGACAACTGTTTTTTCGCAGGCAGCCAAGCCAAGTGTCATCACGAGTGCGGCAGTGAGCAATGCGTATTTCATAAAAGTCCTTTAAGTGAATTGGTCTGCACCGGAGGTGCGAAGGTTGCTACGGACGCTAGATTAACCACTCAATACCAACTGGACTGTAGGACGGGCGCACCCCATGCCGTCCTTTTAAGGCAGCAGTAATGATGTCTTCGTTCATGCGTTGGGCAAGCACCGCAGGCAGCTTGCCGGGGCCAACCAGGCCGTACCAGGTGGTCGCCTCAAAACCCGGAAAACCCGATTCGGCCATGGTCGGCACGTTCGGATGGCCCTTGGTGCGCTTCTGGCGTGTCTGCGCCACGGGCAAACGCCTTGCTGCTTTTCAAATGCGGCGTGGCAGCGGTCATGGTGTCAAAGCTGTAGTTGATCCGGCCACCAATCAGGTCGGTCAGCATCGGGCCGGAGCCTTTGTACGGGACATGAATCGCATCGATCTTGGCTGCCAGCTTGAACATCTCCAGCGCCAGGTGCTGTGCCGAGCAGTTGCCGGCCGAGCCAAAGCTGATCTTGCCGGGGTTCTTGCGGCACAGTTCCACCACGTCCTTGACAGTGCGCGCCGTCTGCTGTCCGTTGCAGATCAGCAGGTTCGGCGTGACGCCGACCAGCACGACAGGGGTGAAGTCATTTTTAACGCTGCAGGTCATCTTCGGCGTTAGCGCCGGGGCGATGCAGATGGCTGAACTCAGCCTGCTGCCCTCCGTGGGCCAGCAGCCGGACGCCATCGTGGTGGCAGACGGCACCAGTTGCCGGCACCAGATCAGGGACGGCGCGCAGCGCGAAGCGGTGCATGTCGCGGTGCTGCTGGCGCGTCAACTGCAGGCTTGATGCCGGCTTGAGGCAGCGCACCCGCCGGGCCAGGTGAACTGAAACGGTCAGATGGCGCCGGCATGGAAGCCGAAAAAACAGGCGGATCAATCAGCGGCCAGACGTTACGATGCAGAAAAACCAACCCTCGCCCGCCATGACCGACATCCTCACCGTCACCATGAATCCCGCCCTGGACGTGTCCACCTCGACGGAAAAAGTCATGGACACGCACAAGCTGCGCTGCACGGCCACCATCCTGCATCCCGGCGGCGGCGGCATCAACGTCGCGCGCGTGGTGCACCGGCTGGGTGGCGATAGCCTGGCGTTGTACCCGGCGGGGGGCGCGAACGGACAGCGGCTGCAGCAGCTTATCGACCAGGAACAGGTGCCCACCCATTGCATCGCGATTGCCGGCGAGACGCGCGAAAGCTTTTCGGTGCATGAACAATCCAGCGGACGCGACTTTCGCTTTGTGCTGCCCGGACCTGAACTGGCGCCTGGCGAATGGCAGGCCTGCCTGCGCCACGTCGCCAGCCTGCAGGCGCCGCCGACTTACCTGGTGGCCAGCGGCAGCCTGCCACCCGGCGTACCGGCCGATTTTCATGCCCGGCTGGCCCGGCTGGTAAAGGAACGCGGCAGCCGGCTGGTGCTCGACAGCTCGGGGCCGCCACTGGCTGCGGCGCTGGCCGAAGGCGTGTACCTGGTCAAGCCCAGCCTTCGCGAACTGCGCGAACTGACCGGCCATCCCCTGGATACCGAGCAGGACTGGCATGCGGCGGCGCTGCAGATCATCCGCGCCGGCCAGGCGCAGGTGGTGGCGCTGTCGCTGGGCGAAGACGGCGCCTTGCTGGTGACGGCCGACAGGGCGCTGCGCGCACGCAGCCTGCCGGTCAGGGTCGCCAGCTCGATTGGCGCGGGCGACAGCTTTGTCGGCGGCCTGCTCTGGGCGCTGAACCGGCGCGAAGAACTGGAGCAAGCCTTTCGCTATGGCATGGCCGCCGGCGCGGCCGCCCTGCTCGCCCCGGGCACGGCGCTGTGCCAGGCGGCGGATGTGGAACGGCTGCACCGGGAAGTGGCCGTCTGCCCGTTCTGATGTGAACACGGACAGGACCGCCTGTCCGGCGCCGTCAGCAGTTTTCAGGCCCTTTGATCTAGCGCAAGCCACCAGCGCGATGCGGCGGCTACTGTAGTGGCAACAAGAGATGACCAGCAACAAAAAGGCAGCCAGGGGTGCGAACCGACACGCGACCTGACAGCCTGACGTCACTGGCAAACCCCGTATTCCCTGCCAAGCCGGAGACATCGCCATGACGACACCCTTCATCCGCTGGTTTTCAGACATCGGCATCGCCGATGTCCCGCAGGTCGGCGGCAAAAATGCCTCGCTGGGCGAAATGGTCCGTGAACTCGGCGCGCAGGGCGTGCGCGTGCCCAACGGCTTTGCGGTCACCGCCGGCGCTTACCGCCATCTGCTCGACCAGTCAAACGCCTGGGGCGGCCTGCACGAGGCGCTCGACGGCCTGGACGTGAAGGACGTGGACGACCTGGCAAGGCGCGCCCGCCGTGCACGGGAAATCATCCACGCCGCGGCGCTGCCGGCTGGCATGGTCGCGCAAATCAATGAAGCCTATGCCCGCCTGCGCGCCGAATACGGCGAACAGGTGACGCTGGCGGTGCGCAGCTCGGCCACCGCCGAAGACCTGCCGAATGCCAGCTTTGCCGGGCAGCACGAGACCTTCCTGAACATCTCGGGCGAAGCCCGGCTGCTCGAAGCCATCAAACAGTGTTTTGCCAGCCTGTTCATGGACCGCGCCATCGCCTACCGGGTGGACCACGACATCGACCACTTCAAGGTCTACCAGTCGGTCGGCGTGATGAAGATGGTGCGCTCCGACCTGGCCGCCAGCGGCGTCACCTTTTCACTCGACACCGAAACCGGCTTTCGCGACGTGGTGTTCATCACCGGTGCCTATGGCCTGGGCGAAAACGTCGTGCAGGGCACGGTCGATCCGGACGAGTTCTATGTCTTCAAGCCGACGCTGGCCCAGGGCCACCGGGTCGTGCTGCGGCGCAAGCTGGGCGCCAAGCAGATCCGCATGGTCTATGCCCAGGCGGCAGGCCGCGAAACCACACGCAACATGCCGACGCCGCCGGAAAACCAGGCGCGCTTTTGCATCAGCGACGACGAGGTGCTGGAACTGGCCGACGCCGCCATCCGCATCGAGGCGCACTACAGCCGCAAGGCCGGGCAGCCCACGCCGATGGATGTCGAATGGGCCAAGGACGGCGTGGACGGCAAGCTCTACATCGTCCAGGCGCGGCCCGAAACCGTGGCGTCGCGAAAACCGCTCGGCCAGCTCGACGAATACCGCCTGGGCGACAAGGGCCAACCCGTCGTCAGTGGCCGCGCGGTGGGCGGAAAGGTCGTCAGCGGCCGGGCGCGCGTCATCAGCGAGGTGTCCGAGCTCAACCAGTTCCAGCCCGGCGAGGTGCTGGTGGCCGACACCACCATGCCGGACTGGGGCACGGTGATGAAGATCGCTGCCGCCGTGGTGACCAACCGGGGTGGGCGCACCTGCCACGCGGCCATCGTCGCGCGCGAGATGGGCATTCCTGCCGTGGTCGGCTGCGGCCATGCGACCACCGCCATCCGCACCGGCGACGAGATCACCGTGTCCTGCGCCGAAGGCAGCACCGGCCAGGTCTATGCCGGCCGGATTCCCTTCACCGTCACCCACACCGACGTGACCAGTCTGGAGCGGCCGCGAACGCATTTGATGGTCAACCTGGCGAATCCCGATATGGCCTTTCAGACCGCCCTGCTGCCCAACGACGGCGTGGGCCTGGCGCGCATGGAATTCATCATTGCCGAGCACATCCATGCGCATCCGATGGCACTGGTGCATCCCGAGAAAGTCGAAGACGCGTCGGTGCGCGCTGAAATCGCCCGGCTCACCCACCTGTATGCCACGCCGGCCGATTATTTCGTGCGGCAGCTGGCCGAAGGCGTCGGCACGATTGCTGCGGCTTTCTACCCCAAGCCGGTGATCGTGCGCATGTCGGACTTCAAGACCAACGAATACGCGAGCCTGCTGGGCGGGCGCGACTTCGAGCCGGTCGAGGCCAATCCGATGATCGGCTTTCGCGGCGCCTCGCGCTATGCGCACCCGGCCTATGCCGAGGGTTTTGCGCTGGAATGCGCGGCGATGAAACGCGTGCGCAACGACATGGGCCTGACCAACGTGAAGCTGATGATCCCCTTCTGCCGCCGGGTTGACGAAGGCGAGCGCGTGCTCCAGGCCATGGCCGGGCACGGCCTGGGGCGCGGCGTGAACGGGCTGGAAATCTACGTCATGTGCGAGATTCCCAACAACGTGATCCAGATCGATGCGTTTGCGCAACTGTTCGACGGCTTTTCGATTGGCTCGAACGACCTGACGCAGCTGGTGCTCGGCGTGGACCGGGATTCGGAGATCGTCGCCTTTGATTTTGACGAGCGCGACCCGGGGGTCAAGATGGTGCTGCGCCAGACCATCGAGGGTGCGCGGCGCAACCACCGGCATGTCGGCATCTGCGGACAGGCGCCGTCGGATTACCCCGAAATGGCGGCCTACCTGGTCGAACTGGGCATCGACTCGATGAGCGTCACGCCCGACACGCTGCTGAAAACCACGCGCGACGTGCTGGCCGTCGAAGCGCGGCTGGGACGCGCGCCGCGCGACACTGCAGCCGCCGCGTCAAACCCTGCGGTTTTACAAGGGAGACTGTCATGAACAATCAAAGCATTGCGTCCCTGATGCGTCACGAGGTGTACCCGGTCGGCGCCGACGACACCATCGCATTGGTCGAAAAACAGATGGTGACGCGTGGCCTGAGCTGGGCGCCGGTGGTGGACGAAGGCGGCGCGACGCTGGGCGTCGTCAGCAGCCTGGACCTGCTGCGCTTTCATGCCGACGGCAAGGACGCCACCAGGTTCTACGCCTGGCAGATCTGCACCTACAAGCCGATTTCGGTGTCGCCGGATGCCAGCGTGGCCGAAGTGGCCCGGCTGATGGTGGAAGCCGGCATCCACCACGTCGTGGTCCAGGAAGGCAGCGCCCTCAAGGGCGTCGTGTCGTCCATGGACTTTGTCCGGACCTTCATGGACTAGCGGGTTAAATCGCTACTTTTTTAGTAGCTGACTGCGGCCGCTGGGCCTGCGCAAGAAGGCAATTTGCTGCATATTTTTGGACTTTGGGTGGGTTCTTCTGTGGATTGAGGGTGAGCGCCTTCCTGGCGGGGGCGTGGGGAAATTGCTGGCGCTTGCGGTTTGATTGCTGCGTTTTCTGTTCTTGTTCTTGTTCTTGTTCTTGTTCTTTGGCTTTGGTGGCTTCTTCTGTGGGTTAAGGGGTGAGCGCCTTCCCGGCGGGGGGTAACTTTCTTTTCTGGCAAAAAAGAAAGTCACCAAAGAAAGGAGCGGGTTAGAGCTGAACGCTCTGTCGGGCCATCGCTGCGCTGGGCTCTGGGTTCTCTGAGCGGTGGCCAAGAATCCATGACGTGGCTTGCTGGTTCTACCGCTCGTTCGCCAACAGCTTCACGCTCTGCTTGTTCGGCTCTTTTGTGCATCAAGCCCTGCTTGGGTTTCTTGCCCTGTTTTTTTCTTGGTTTGGAGTGGCAGTTTCGTAGGTCGGATTAGCCGCAAGCGTAATCCGACAAGGTAGAGACGCAATCGCCGATGTCGGGTTACGCTGCGCTAACCCGACCTACCAGGATGAAGCTGAGTCGTTATGCCTGTGATGAAGAATTTTTGATGTGACAGCGCTTATGCGTGCAGTGGAATCAAACCAGAACAGGCAGAGCGTGAAGCTGTTGGCGAACGAGCGGTAGAACCAGCCAGCCACTGGCATGGCCATCCGCCCTCACCTCCAGGTGCCCAGGGCCCAGCGAAGCGATGGCCCGACAGAGCGTTCAGCTCTAACCCGCTCCCAAGGCAACTTTCTTTGGTGACTTTCTTTTTTGCCAGAAAAGAAAGTTACCCCCCGCTCACCCCTTAACCCACAGAAGAAGCCACCAAAGCCCAGAAGAAGAAGAAAGCGCAAAAAGCCTTCTCGCCAGCCAGCCCCTCACTTGCCCGACTGCGCGAACGACGCCAGGTCGAACTCGCGCGACAGCGCAAAGCTCGGTGCATTCTGGCCCGAACTGTTGGGCGTGGTGCAGCCATGACCCACCCACTGGGTGGGCGACTCGGTCCACCACATGCGGTAATACAGCCGGCCATTGGTGGCGTTGTCGCGCAGCCGGCTCCAGACATCGGCCGGCAAATCGAATGCCGACGGGTACAGTGCCGACGAGCGGAAGGGCGCGACCTTCCAGGAGCCGTAGAAGTTGTTGTCGTTGCGCTGCGCGCTGTACTGGTCGGTGAAGTACCAGCTGTTGGTGGACACCTCGACCGCGTAGTAGCGCCCAGCCCCGGGGTTGACCTGGAAGCGCGGCGCCGCCCCGTTGGCCGGGAAGGTGGTGGGCGCAGTGATGGCCGGCGTGCCGGTGTCCTCGCCGCCACTGCCGGGCTGGCTCTGCGCCGTCAGGGCCACGCCGGGCGCGGACTGCGCATTGGTGTCGGCGGTCGTGACCTGGTAGTTCACCCAGGCGGTCGGGCTGGCCGTGCACCAGAGCCTGTAGTAAAGCCGCGCCGCGCCCTGCCGCAGCCGGTTCCAGGCGTCCAGCGGCAGGGTGAACGAGTTGCCCTGGCGGAACGGCGCGACCTTCCAGGAGGCATAAAAATTGTTGTCGTTGCGCTGCCCGCCGTTGGCCGTGCTGTTGAACAGGCTGGCATCGGTGGCGACTTCCACGGCAAAGTAATGGCCCGAAGGCACCGACACCGAGAAGCTGACGGGCGTGGCGCCATTGGTGAATGACGCAGGCGCCGAAATCGACATGCCGCTGCCACTTCCGGTACCGCCCGTGCTGGCGGCGCCGATGCTGAACGGCTTTTCAGCATCGAACGCCGGATTGGACACGCCGGTGCGGAACAGGTTGGGCGTCTGGTCCGACGGCATGCGTGCAACGATGGCCGAATGGAACTGCGCATAGCTGCCGCTGAAAGCGCCGTCGTTCCAGACTTCCTTCAATCGCTGGGTGAACAGGCCATTGGCATCGCCGTCGGACGACAGCTGGTTGTCCTGGCAGCCCGAGATCAGCGTCACGCTGGCATTGACCGCCGCGCGGTGCGTCCACTGGCTGACCTCGTAGTTGGTCTTGTTGGCCAGGTAGTTGGCATGGACGGCGGCCGGATCGGCAGCGCGGATGCGCGGCGGCGCATTGGCCGGCCGGCCATATTGGGCGGCAAATTCCGGGCTCTTGAACTTTTTCTGAAAGCTCATGACGCGCGCCACCGTTCCGCTGTGGCAGCTGTCGGACAGCAGGAAAATGCGCACGCCGGCGGCAAAGCCGGACCACAGCCCGTTGAGTTCATCGTCCAGCAGCTGGCGGTCCCAGAGCACCCAGGTTTCATCCTTCCCGTCCGGCTCGTCGCCGGTCACGTCGTTGATCTGCGAGCCGTGCCCGGAGTAGGTCACCAGGCAGATGTCGCCTGCCGCCAGCTGGCGCGCCGCCTGGCCGATGACGCGCGTCACCTCGGAAGCCGATGCCTGCGCGTCGGTCAGCAAGGTCGCGCTGTAGCCGACCTGCGTCGCGATCTGGTACATGTCGCGGGCATCGTTGATGCAACCCGCCAGCTCTCCGTTCCATCCGTTGTAGGCGGCTGGGTTGACAAAATTCAGACCGATATTGACAGCAATTCCTTTTGACATTTGAGCGCTCCTTGGGTTGTCTTCGGTTAGGTGGAAATCATCTCCGAGGTGATCGTGACGATGTTGCTGCCGGTCTGCATGTCCCAGGCGCGCCATGCCAGCATTTCCGCAGGCTGGGTGGCAAACACCTTGGTGAGCCGGAATTCAACGATGCGGGCCGCCAGGTAGGTGGTCAGCGGCAGCAGAAAATTGACCGCGCCGCGCCGGCTGTCCATGCCGACCCGGTAAACGCCGGGAACGCCCTGCAGCCGGGCGTCGATGTCCAGGCGCGTGAGCCCGTGGTTTTCATGGTTGACGACATCGATGAACACCACGTTGCACTCGATTTCCTCGATCATCGCGCGGACCTCTTCAAGCGTCGGGTTGCCGTCGGCCAGTGTCACGAAATCGGCCTGCGCGGCGCTGTAGCCGGAAGGCGCGGCGATGTCGATCGACGCACCCGGCGCCAGCGACGCCTCGACCGGCACGCGCGCAGGCTCGCCCGGTCCGTTGAACAGGTAGACATCCTTCACCGCCACCGAGCTTTCGACCCGGTTGGTCAACTGCAGCGTGTCGCCCCGGGGCTGCAGGCTGATCGGGCCTGACAGCCAGGGCCCGGTGATGCGCCCCAGGTGCACCGACAGCGCCGACGTGACCACGCTGCCGTCTTCGAGCACAAAACGCGCGGTTCCGCCCAGGCCGGTGTTCTGGATCAGCGTCTTGAGCAGCAGCGCGCTGGTCAGATCGGTTGAAAGCGCGGTGTGCAGGCCTTCGGGCGTGGCGGATGTGACGGCTTCGATCGGCGGCGTCGCGGTCAGGTTCCAGCTGAATTCGGTGCGCTGGGCCAGCATGTTCGGCAGTTCGAGCACCGGGCTGGCGGCTTCCAGCAGCAGCCGGCGGCGCAGGTCCTCGACCTCGTAGGGAGTAATCGACGGGCCGAGCATGGCTTCGAAGCGGATGCGGTTGTTTTCCGGCTGGTCGGCGTCCAGCGCCGCATAGACGATCAGCGCCGGGCGGTATTCGCGCTCCGGCGTTCCGGGCGCGTAGCGGGTGACTTCAAAGCGCAGCGGCACCAGCAAAAACCGGCCGGGCTGCCGGAGGTTGCGAAACACGCGGTAATTCGGCCGGTTCAGCGCCACCACTTCCTGGTAGGTCAGCGAGGAGGCCTGGCCCAGCCGAAAGGCTTCGGCGCAGCCAATCGACACCGTGGCGGCCGCCTGCTTTTCGCGGTAAAAAGCGCCCAGTTCGGCGCAGGAAAAAAAGGCCTCCATCGACTGCTGCCGGATGCTGGTGCGCTGGGCATACCGGATCTTGTCCGGCAGGGCAATGGCAGCGGTCGAGCTGCTAAGGCGTCCGGCCAGCGTCAGGTTGAGCTTCCCCGCCTGGAGCGAGCCAGGCCGCACGACAAACTCGCGTCCGCCTGACACCACCCGGATACTGTCGGCATCGTCGCGCTGCCTGGCCAGCAGCACGGCGCTGGAAATCTTGCCGCCCAGCACCAGTGGCGGCCGGTTCAGGACCGGTGCGTAGCCGGAAAACTGGAAAGCCACCTCCAGCCGCGCCGGCTCGCTTTGAAAGCCGGCAGTGGACAGCGAGCCATAGGCGGTGCGCGCGGCGTCATTCATCAGTTCCACGGTAGCCACCAGCCGGTTGCCCGAACGCACGATGGAAGCCCGGCAGTCGGACCGCCGGAGCTGGCCGGAAACATCGTCAATATAGGGAACGCTGAGCGTGACCGAAGGCTCTACCGGCTCGATCATGCGCGCCGTCAGGCCGGGGTTGGCGGCCAATGCGGCACGCGTGGCGGCAGACGGCAACATCTCCAGCGTGAAGCGCAGGCGGGCGCGAATGGCCGGCCGGCCCGAGGCGCTGGTGCCGATGCGTTCCAGGTCGAAAAGGAAAGGACTGCCGTCGGGCGCTTCGTTGGCCGCAGGCCGGACCAGCGTGATGTCGGGCAAATACCAGCGCAGGCCGGGGTTGTTCTTGTCGCTAAGCAGCGGCGCGTTCAGGTCGCCCAGGATGGGCAGCGACTCCGCCACGAAGGCCATCGTCAGGAATACCGCCTCGGGCAGCATGTAGTGCGTCAGTTTGGCCACAGCAGGGGTCGAAACCGTTGTCACCGGCTGCTGGATGCGGATCGCCTCGGTCGAGATCAGGTGCGCCGTCGCCACGGGCCGGACCGACGGCTGCAAGGTGGCGGCCACGGTCTGAATCCTGTTGCCGGCGAGCATCGCGCCCATGCCGACAGCCCCCCGGGCCGCGCGCGAACTGCTGCGGCTCAAGGTGTCCAGCAAGGGGCCGCCCTGCAGGTTGCCCGACGGCCCGACCACGCTAAGGCAGGCTGCGCGGTCAGCTGCCGTCAGGGCATGGCCCAGCACCGCCTGAAGCGGGCACGCCACCTCGATGTGGCGCAGCGCGTCCTGGCCGGCGGCTGGCTTCAAGCGTGCGGCGCCGGGCGCCGGGCGGCGGCCCAGCAGGGCACCGTCCTGGCTGGGAACCAGCAGGCTGTCGCAGGCGCGGCGAAAGTCGGCAAAAGCCTCGGGCGGAAGATGGAATTGGCCGAACACCTGTTGAAAGGCGTTTTCACCCAGCGCGCCATCGACTGCAACCGCCTTGAGCCGGTCCCACAGTTCGGCAGGGCACAGGTCCGGCGCCACGCCGGACGCCGCTGCATCAGCGCGGTAGTCGATGCGCGCCGCCAGCACCAGCGGACCCGGCACATCGTCGAGCGCATCGAGCACCGACAGCGTTTGTTCACGCGTCAGCGGCGTGTGCAGCGCCCCGCGCAGCAGCGGCGCATTCAGGCTGGCCACGGCGAAAGCCAGCTGTCCCGGCGCATGCAGCCACACCTGGGCCTGGCGCGCAAAGACCGGGCGGGCCGGGCCGGGCTGTCCGGGCGCTGAAGGCAGCCGGTAGTCCAGTTCCATGCCCAGGTAGGCCGACATCAGCAGCGGACGAATCGAGTCTTCGCCAGCAATCGGGGCGCGCGACAGCAGCAGCACCAGCGAAAACTTTGGCGAGGTTTTTCCGGCCACCAGACGCGGCACCTCCAGGATGCCGTGGCGCAAGGCGTCGCCGTCGCCACCGCCTGGCACCTGAACGGGCTCCGCAGCCGGTTCCAGCGCGGCCGCCAGCGCCGGCTTTTGCTGCGGCAGGCGCGCCGCCGCAGGACCGAGTGTTGATGACATTGCCATAGACCACCCCGCAAGGTAACGGGCCATGAAAGCCGGGCAGGCGCGTAGATCGCGCCCGCCCGGTGCCACTGGCGGGCCAGCTCAGGTGTTGACCCAGCCTTCAGGGTCCTGGCCGCCGCTGGACACCGGCTGGCGCAGGCTGTCTTTTCCCCGGCCGCCCTGGCTTGATGCAGCCGGCGCATAGTCATTTTCCCGGAAGCCTTCCACCGAATTGCCGTCGGCCCGCACGCGGTAGCCACTGACCTCACCCGAGGCGGTCTTTTCACGCGGGGCCTGCGGTTCAGCTGGCGGCGACGGCGGCTGGCCCATCACCACGGGCTGGGCGGTGGGCGCGACTGGCGGCTGGGCCACCGCCGTGACCTGCGGAGGCGCAGGCGGCTGGCCGCCCACGCTGGCGGGGGTTCCCACGTCCGGTGGTGCCGGCGGCGTCGCAGTGCCGGCGCCCGACCCTGCGCCGTCCAGGCCATCGGCGGCGCGCACCACCACATCCGAGAACATCTCGCGCTGCGTCAGCGACCGCTTGGTCACGCCGGGGTCATCGGCCATTGGCACGTTGATCATGATCGCGCCGTTGCCGATGGCGTTTTCCCACGGGCCGGTCCAGGCCTGGCCCTTGCTGGTCAGGGTGCCGCGCACCGTCACGTTGACGCGGTACTGGTAGTCGGTCTTGAAGTCGGCCTGGCCGGTGTAGATGCGCCAGAAGCGCGGCTCCAGCTGGTCGGACGACAGGAAGCGAAAACGCGTGACCTTGTCGGCCCGGTTCTTGCCGTCGGCGCGCTGGCCTTTGGCGCGCATTTCCACCTCGACGATCTCGGCGGTGGACTGCAGTTCGACGCTCAGCGCGACCGGCCCCACGTCCAGCGTTCCGGCCGAGTCGGCGCGCGCTTCCATGATGTTGTCGTTCGACAGCGTGCCGTTGGCGCCAGGGTCGAGGTCAATCACGTTTTGCTCGACATCGATGTGAAAGAACGGAAACTCGCTTTCGGTCGGCGGCTCCAGCAGGTGGATCTTGCGCTTCATGTAGGTGGCGTCAGGCTCCCACGCGGCGGGAGGATTCGAGACTTCGCCCTTGCGCCACTGGATCCACACCGGGCGGAAGGTCGTGTCCGGCGAGTCGCTCTTCTGGAAGGTGGCGGGCTTCCAGCCAATGGAGCCGCCCGAGTCCGGGTAGCCGACCTGCGCCGACACGAAGGCCACCGGCTCGCCCGCCCAGTTCCGGGCCTTGTCGGGCCAGTTGACCACCGGCTTGACGATGCGGAACAGCTTGCGGCCCAGTTCGCCCAGCACCAGGCGCTGGAAGTACTTGCCTTCAGCCTTGGGATCGTTCTTGATCTCGTTATAGAAACCTTCAAGCGAGCTGGAAATGGTGTGCGGCTGGTTGTAGCGGAAGTAGCGCGTTTCTTCATACTTCAGGTCCAGCTGGGTTTCATCGCGCCGGAACTTCAGCGCCAGGCCGGCGTTGTAGCCGAACAGCGAGCCGAACAGGCCGCCGCCCGAGGTGGACGCCTGGGCCGGTTCGACCTGCGGAGGGGGCGGATCGAAAATCACCTTCTTGGCCTGCTCGGTGAACTGCGTGACGATCAGGTCGATGCGCTGGTTGATCATCTTCTCCATTTCCTGCGCGCCCGGCAGGGTGCCGTCGATGTCCACCTCGACCTTGATGTCGCCGTTGACCCGCAGCTTGTTGAACTCGGCCTTGATGTCGGCAGAGAACCACAGATAGCGGGCGTTCACATGGGCCGAGAAATGCGTGAAGATGCGCTCCCAGCTGCCGACGATCTTCACGCGCATCAGCTGCGACCACATCGGCATGACCAGGTTTTGCGTCACGAACAGCGGGCTGTAGGTGCCATGAAAGCCGGCCCAGACGATCTCGCTGGGAATCGGGCCGATCACGCCGCCGTAGGCGTTCTCGCCACCCGTGATGGAGCCCGGGCCGCTGCCCTGGATGCGCCAGGCCCAGGCGTCGAGCTGCGCGCCACGGAAATTGCGGCCGTGCGGCACCGGCGCCCAGGCCGAGCGCGAGCCGAGCTGCATGAAGTCGCGGCTGCGCGGGCCTTCGGGCGCGCCGGGTTCGCCGCCGCCAGGCACGGGGTTGGCCACGCCGCCACCGCTACCGCTGCCGGCATTGGCACCAATGCCGGGCGTGGCGCCCGAGGCATCGGGTGCCAGGCTGGAAATCGCCGTCTGGTTGGAGGTGATGGGGGCAATCCGGATTTGTGGCGCAACCCGCGTGCGCAGTCCCCAGTATTTGTCGTTGCGCCCGCTGAATCGTTCCAGAATCTGGGCTTCAGCCTGTTTCAGGACGCTGGGCGGAAAGCGCGAGGTGGTGGTCAGCGACAGCACCCCGCCCGAGGTTTCGCCCTTGTCGATGCCGGCGATGCTTTCATCGAAAACGCCGACAAAGTGAATGTGTCGAAACTTGAAGTCGTTGTTGGCCGCGTTGCGCGCCAGCCGGACTTTTTCCGGAATGTAGTAGAAAACCGGGGCCTTGCGCTCACGCTGCAAGGCATCGTTGTTGCGATCCGGCAGGAAAAGCAGCGTATGCCCCTCCCCCGCTTCGTCCTGAATGACAAACTCTTCGAAGCCACCGGCAAAAACCGGCCCTACAGGATCGGACATATCGGGTTCTCCTCTGGTTGGGTTCAGGGCCTCCAGGTATTGAATGCCCTGCCATCACGAAGGAATTTTTCAAGGAAACCTTTCATTCGCGATGCGCAAAGTTATACGCTTGCCTCCGCACTACCTCAAGCGGCGACAAGCTGCCAAAGTTACAACTGGCGCGCATCCTGAATAACCTGGCCTGATCGAACCGGCACTTACAGCAGGACAGTTAATAATTCGAATTTGTAAATTTTTATATAAAACAACAAAGACGACTCGACAGGAAAATCACTGGTTGGCGGGGAACCGGCACAAGCTCAACTTGAAACGGTTGTTGCAATCTGCAGCAAAACAGGGTTGTTTGTGAAACACGAAACTGCCAACTCGCTCTTGCCGCCCAGCCGGAGATGGCAACGTCAAGCCTTTCAAATCAAGAGGGCTTGACCTGGCCGGGTGCCTGTGCGAAGGTGTACAAGACCGTTTTGAATTTCTGAACGTTCAGAAATTTCTTCAAACACAGGCTATTTTCAAAAAACCAAGGAAAAATTCATCATGTTCAAGCACATCCTCCTGGCCACCGACGGCTCCGCAGCTTCCGAGCACGCCGCACAAATCGCCGTTGACATGGCCCGCATCCACGGCGCCCAGCTGACGTCGCTTTATGTAGTCGATCCCTACCCCTACCTGGGTATCGGCGAGTCCAATCCGCTGGGTTTCCAGTCCTACATGTCGGCAGCGCATGAACATGCCACCCAGGCGCACGCCAAGGTCGCCGCCCTGTGCAGCCAGGGCAGCGCCCCGGTAGCGCTGGCCACGCGTATCTCGGAGGACCTGACGGCGTCCGAGGGCATTGTGACGACCGCCACCGACGAAGGCGCCGACCTGATCGTCATGGGTTCGCACGGCCGTACCGGCCTGGCGCGGCTGGTGGTGGGAAGCGTGACCGCCAAGGTGCTGTCAGCCGCGTCGATCCCCGTGCTGATCACGCGCTAGCAAGCCACCCATGACCGACAACATGCGCGCACTGCCGCCGCCACCCCGCAAGCTGTGGGTACGGGTGCTGCTGATGATCTTGCTGGCCGCAGCGTTCCAGCTGGCGGCGTCCGTACTGCTGTTTCTTTGCGTGCTGCAGTTGGTGCTGGCCGCTGCCACCCGCGCGCCCAACCTGCGGCTGCAGCAACTGGGCCGCAGCCTGGGCCGCTACCTGTTGCAAATCGCCGAGTTTGAAAGCTTCGGCAGCGAGGAACTGCCGTTTCCGTTCAGCCCGTGGCCTGCGGGCAACGGGCAGATCAATCTGTAAATTCTTCAGGCAAATTACTCAGGGCAGCTGACATGGCCGATCACGGTATCTGATCAGTTTTCACTACTGAATTAATAGCTGCTAGCGCTTGGTGCACCTGCGCCAGCAGGCTATTTGACACTTAAAACGGCAGCACTAGGTTCTTCAGCAGCCTGCACGCTGTCGGATTCACTCTTCTTTTTGCAGTGAACCCGAAGTCATTTCCGTTCAGGGTCTACCGAACAATAATTTTTTGCCGTTTTCACAGGCAAGCATTCAGCAACGCGTATTGAATGGCTTAAGCACGTCTGAATACCCGCCTTCGCGGTTACCACGCCATGAAGTTATTGGTTGCCGCATCCTTGGCGTGTCGGGCAAACCCGCGACTGCAATGAACGCTGACTCAAATCGGTGCATCAGTGCTGGCAAAAGTGGCACTGCAGCGCACCATTTTGGCGCAAATAATTCATTTAAAAAAATTATTGAATCAAATAATTTACTCTGCTAGAGTGACGGGTACCGGACAGGCTTTGCCTTCCTGCCATGCCGGCCGCTTGCCCCTTCCACCGTTTTCATTCACCGGAGTCACACAGCATGAAATTCAAACTTTGCGCCGCAATGCTCACCCTGGCCGCCTCTGCTGCCCTCCCGGCTTTCGCCGCCGACTGGACAGTGGGCGCCAATGTCGGCAACGTGCCCTGGGAATTCCAGGACGCCAGTGGCAAGATCGTCGGCTTCGAGATCGACCTGGTGAACGAAGCCGCCCGGCGCGCCGGCAAGAGCGTGCAGATTGAAAACATTCCGTTCAATGGCCTGTTCTCGGCGGTACAGTCCGGCCGCATCCAGATTGCGGTGTCGTCCATCACCATCACGCCTAAGCGCCTGGAGTCGGTGGCCTTTGCCCAGCCCTACTACGACAGCGACCAGTCGCTGTCGGTGCTGAAAGCCACCAAGATCAACAGCCTGGAAGACACGGCGGGCAAGACCATCGGCGTGGACACCGGTTCCACCGGCGACATGTACGCCACTCAAAACACCGCCAAGTACAAGATCGCCACCATCACCCGCTACGAAGGCCTGGCTCCCGCCATGCTGGACCTGGCCGCCCGCCGCATCGACGGCTACATCAGCGACATTCCGGCGGTCGAGTACTACATCAAGGACAAGCCGCAATACCGCATCGCCGCGCGCATTCCCACCGGCGAGCGCTACTCCTTCATGACGGCGAAGAACTGGCCCGAAGCCGCCCGGCTCAACGACATCCTGACGGAAATGAAAAAAGACGGCTTCGTGTCCAAAACCCATCAGAAATGGTTTGGCTCCGTACCGCCGGCCGACTCTTCCACCGTCAAGGTCATGGACGTTCCCAAGCTGTAAACCGCCAGCGCCACCAGCCGCCCAGGCAGTTGGTGCGCGTCAACCCGCAAGGCATCAGCCGCAGGGACGGGGTTGCCCTGAGCGACCTTTTTTGAATCCGGCAACGACGCAACCCACACAGCAGGCCTTCCCGCATGGATTTGATCGACACTTTTTTCAACTGGAGCGTGCTGCGCGGCGCCCTGCCCATGCTGATGCAGGGCCTGGGCATCACCGTCATGCTCGGCGCGGTCAGCATCGTGCTGGGCCTGGCCGGCGGGCTGGTGCTGGCGTTGCTCAGGCTGTACGGCCCGCTGCCCGTGCGCGGCACGGCCCGCATCTACATCGACGTGTTTCGCTCGATTCCGATCCTCGTGCTGCTGGTGCTGGTGTACTACGCCCTGCCGTTCGTCGGCGTGCGCCTGTCGTCGTTCGCATCAACGGTGCTGACGCTTTCCCTGGTGTCGGCAGCCTACACGGCCGAGATTTTTCGCTCCGGCATCGAGGCCTTGCCCAAGGGGCAGTTCGAGGCGTCCGAAGCCATGGGGCTGAATTTTCTGGACACCATGCGCGATATCGTGCTGCCGCAGGCCTTTCGCATTGTGGTGCCGCCGCTGACCAGCAACTGCATCAATGTGCTGAAAGATACGGCGCTGGCATCGGTCGTGGCCATGCCGGACCTGCTCAAGCAGGCCACGCAGGCGCAGGCCCTGGCCGCCAACCCGACGCCGCTGATCGGCGCTGCCGTGCTGTACCTGCTCTTGCTGCTGCCGCTGGTGCGGCTGGTCGGCTACTTTGAAGCGCGCCACCGCGCTGCCACCCGATGACCACAGACACTTCATTGCAGTCCGACACCCTGACCCCTGCCACCGCCACAGCACCGCTGATCCGCATCAGCCAGCTGCAAAAGCGCTATGGCGACTTCATTGCGCTGCACGACATCAACCTCGACATTGCCGAGGGCGAGGTGGTCGTCGTCGTCGGTCCGTCGGGCTCGGGCAAGTCCACGCTGATTCGCTGCATCAATTTGCTGGAGGACTACCAGCAGGGCGAGATTTGCGTCGATGGCCAGCCCGTGGTGCGCGGCAAAACCCTGGCGCAGGTGCGCGCCGAAGTCGGCATGGTGTTTCAAAGCTTCAACCTCTTTCCGCACCTGACGGCCTTGCGCAATGTGGCCTTGGGGCCGTTGCGCGTGCGCAAATTGAACCGGGCAAATGCCGACCAGCGGGCCGCCGAACTGCTGGCCAAGGTGGGCCTGGCCGACCATGCGCACAAACTGCCGGCGCAACTCTCGGGCGGCCAGCAACAGCGCGTGGCCATTGCCCGGGCGCTGGCGCTGGAGCCAAAGGTTTTGCTGTTTGACGAGCCCACCTCCGCGCTTGACCCGGAAATGGTCGGCGAGGTGCTCGACGTGATGCAGAACCTGGCCAAGTCCGGCGTCACCATGGTCATCGTCACCCACGAGATGGGCTTTGCCCGCCGCGTGGCCGACCGCGTCATCTTCATGGAAGCCGGCCGCGTCATTGAACAGGGCCCGCCCGTGGAATTCTTTACCCATCCCCGGGAAGTGCGCACCAAGGCCTTCCTGCAGGCCATTGTCAACCATTGAAAATGAAGCACACCCCATGAGCCCACTAAAAACCGAACTGAACCTTGACCTGGTGCGCGCCGAATTTCCGGGGCTGGCCAGCGGCTACACCTTCCTGGACAACGCGGGCGGCTCGCAGGTGCTGGCCCGTGTGGCAGACCGGGTGCGCGACTACCTGCTGAACAGCGCAGTGCAGCTGGGTGCGAGCTATTCCGAGTCGGTCGCAGCCGGCGAGCGCGTCATCGCGGCGCGGCGTTCGGTGGCCCAGCTGATCAATGCCGCGCACGAGGACGAAGTCGTGATGGGCAGCGCGTCCACCAGCCTGATGTTTTTGTTCACGCAGGCGCTTCTGCCGGGCATCCGGCCGGGCGACGAGATCATCGTCACCAACACCGACCACGAGGCCAACATCGGCTGCTGGACGCGGCTGGAAAAGGCCGGCGCGGTCATCAAGTTCTGGAATGTCAACCTCGACTCGCTGGCGCTGGACCTGGCGGAGCTGCAAAAGCTCCTGAATCCGCGTACCCGCTGGGTGGCGATGACGCATGCGTCCAACATCCTGGGCACCGTCAATCCGGTGGCGAAGGTGGCCGAACTGGTGCACCAGGCCGGTGCGCGGCTGCTGGTCGATGCCGTGGCCTATGCGCCGCACCGCCTGGTCGATGTGCAGGCCAGCGGTGCAGACGCCTACGTCTTCAGCTTCTACAAGGTCTTCGGCCCGCACTTTGCCGTGCTCTGGGGCAAACGCGACATGCTCTTGCCGCTGCCCAGCCTGAACCACTACTTCATTGGCCCTGAGGTGCTGCCCTACAAGCTGCAGCCCGGCAATGTGAATTACGAGTTGTCGTATGGCTGCATGGGGATTTCCGACTATTTGTGCGCCATGGGCACAGCGCACGGCGCCACAGGCAGCCCCCGCCAGTTGATGCAGGCCGCGTTCGACCTGTTCGAAGACCATGAAGACCGGCTGGCCGAGCAGCTGCTGTCTTACCTTCGCACCAAGGCCGGCGTTCGCATCATCGGCCTGCCGGCGCTGACCTCCGGCGAGCGCGTTCCAACCATCAGCTTCGTGGTCAAAGGCCGCACTTCCGAATCCATCGTGCGGCACCTGGACCCATTCAACATCGGCATCCGCTTTGGCGACTTTTACGCCAAGCGTCTGATTGAAGCACTTGGGCTGCAAAGTCAGGGCGGCGTGGTGCGGGTGTCGATGGCGCACTACAACACCGTGCAGGAAATTGACCGGCTGATCCGCCACCTTGACGAAGCCATCGGCTGAACACCATGAACACGACCCTGATCCGCAATGGCCGTGTCATCACGGCGACCGACGATTACATCGCCGATGTCCTGATGCAGGACGGCGTGATCCACGCCATCGGCAGGAACATGGTCGTGGGCGAAGGCGTGAAGGTCATCGACGCCAGTGGCCTGTATGTGCTGCCGGGCGGCGTGGACACCCATGTCCACCTGCAAAATATCATCGGCCCGACGGTCACCTGCGACACGTTTGCCAGCGGTACGCGGGCAGCGGCTTTTGGCGGCACCACGACGGTGGTCGACTTTGCGCTGCAGACCGCCGAGGATTCGCCGCTTGAAGCGATTGCCCGGGCGCAGCGCCTGGCCGGCCCGCAGGTCAACGTCGACTACAGCCTGCATGTCATCGTGACGCGGGTCGATGCCCAGGTACTGGCCGATGTGCGCCACGCCATGCGGCACGAAGGCGTCACCAGCTTCAAGATGTTCATGGCCTACCCCGGCGTCATGATGGCCGACGATGCAGCAATTTTCCAGATGCTGCGCCAGGTTGGCGCCGACGGCGGCATGGTGGCGTTGCATGCCGAGAACGGCACAGTGATCGACCTGCTGATCAAGGAAGCGCTGGAGGCCGGCCATGCTTCGCCGCGCTACCACGCGCTGACCCGGCCGGCCATCCTGGAAGGCGAAGCCACGCACCGCGGCATCCGGCTGGCTGAACTGGCCGAGGCGCAGATCTACTTTGTCCATGTCTCGTCCAACCAGGCACTCAAGCACATCGTCACCGCGCGCGCCGAAGGCATTCCGGTGTTTGCCGAAACCTGCCCGCACTACCTGCTGTTTGACGACTCGGTCTACAACAGCGACGAATTCGAGATCGCCAAGTACGTCATGACGCCGCCGCTGCGCACCCCGGACGACCAGAAGCATTTGTGGCGCGCCCTGCGCTATGACGACCTGCAGGTCATTGCCACCGACCACTGCCCTTTTTGCATGAAGGAAGGCCACCTGGGCTACCAGCGCCAGAAAATGAGCGGCCTGCACGATTTTTCCAAAATTCCCAACGGCGCGCCCGGCATCGAGACCCGGCTGACCAGCCTGTTCGACATCGGCGTGATGCAGGGCAAGCTGTCGCTCAACCGCTTCGTGCAGCTGACCTCGACCACGCCAGCCAAATTGTTTGGCCTGTTCCCCAAAAAAGGCACGATCGCTGTCGGCAGCGATGCCGACGTGGTGCTGTTCGACCCGGTCGCCACGCAGGTGATTCATGCCGAGCACCTGCACAGCCAGTGCGACTACACCTTGCTCGAAGGCCGAACATTGCGCGGTCAGGTGAATAAGGTTTTCCTGCGTGGCCAGCTGATCGTGGACGGCGAGCAATGGCTGGGCCGCGAGGGCATGGGCCGCTTCGTGCCGCGTGGTACGGTACAGGCGTTTTGAACTACCCTGGCACAGCCCCGTGACACCAACCGCCCAGTCCAGAACACCTGCCCCCGCCAGACCCGAACGCCTTTCCCGGCCTGCCAACCTGGCCGAGTTGCGCGAGATGATCGGCCGCGAAAGCGAACGGCTGACGCCCCGCCTGCGCGCCGCTGCACGCTACGCACTGGACCATCCCAACGAGGTCGCGCTCAACCCGGTGGCCACGCTTGCCAGAACCTCAAAAGTGGCGGCCGCGACATTTATACGGCTGGCCCAATTCCTGGGTTGCGAAGGCTACAGCGACCTGCAGCGGCTGTTTCGAGAACCGCTCCAGCACGCCGGAAAACCCAGCTTTCCGCAGCGCATCCGGCATTTCGGCGGCGAGCAGACGCTGGACCATCCGGACGATCCGGCGCAGGTGCTGCAGGCGTTCAGCCAGGCCAACATGGTGTCGCTGGAGCATCTGCGCGCCGACGCCGCGAGCCTGCCGCTGCAGGCCGCGATTGATTTGATCGAGCAGGCCACGCTGGTGCATGTCGTGGGGCTGCGCCGGTCGTATGCCGTGGCCGCATACCTGGCTTATGCGCTGAACCGGGTCGGCTGCCCGACCGTGCAGATCAACGGCCTGGGTGGCAGCATCCACGAACAGGCTTCGATTGCCAGCGCTGGCCACCTCCTGATTGCCGTCAGCTTTCCGCCCTACGCCGGCGACACCCTGCAGGTGTGCCAGCAGTTGAGCCAGCGCGGCGTGAAACGGCTGGCCCTGACAGATTCCATCTTCAGCCCCGTCGCGCAAGGCGCCGACCTGGTGCTGGAAGTCAATGACGCCGAACTGCTGGGCTTTCGCTCGCTGTGCGCCGCCATGAGCCTGGCGCAAACGCTGGCCATGGGAGTCGCCTTCAGCAAGCGCAGCAAACAGCGAACCGGTTCCACCGAAACGTTTGAAACCGTCCTGGAAGACATTGACTGCTAGCCATGAACCCTGTCATCCTGAAACCCGAAGCATTGACCGCCGCCGCATTTTTGCCGTTTGGCGATGTGATTGAAGTGCAGGACAGCGCACAGCGCCTGTCCATCAACCAGGGCCATGCCGAGCGCTACCACGACCTGGCCAGCGTCGACCTGGCGGGGCCTGGTGCCCGGGCGCTGATCAGCATTTTTCGCTCGCAACCGCGTCAGTTTCCGCTTTTCCTGAATGTGCTTGAACGTCACCCACTGGGCAGCCAGGCTTTCATGCCGCTGGCAGCCCTGCCTTATCTGGTGGTGGTGGCACCCGGCGTCGAAACGCCTGATCTGCAAGGGCTACGCTGCTTCATCGCCGCCCCCGGACAGGGTGTGAACTACGCACGCGGCACCTGGCACCATCCGCTGCTGTCGCTGGAGGAAACCACCGATTTCCTGGTGGTCGACCGGGGCGGGCCGGGCGTCAACCTGCAAGAGCATGCCCTGCTGCCCGAACACATCCGTGTTCTTGCTCCGACGGATGGCTCTCACAGCCCATCCTGAATGGTTGGAGCGCCAAATGCCATGCATCCATCGGCTTTCAGCATAAAAAAGTTGCTTTGCGCAAGTCCAGCATGCATTTTCAGCTATTTTTTTTGTAGCGTGATCGTTGCTTGAAAGCGATTGTCAGCGCAGCCGGATCATGGGCGGCTGGCCGGCTTCGCTCACTTCCAGCAGCGCGCCAAAGGCCGACAGCATGGCCGGGAAATTCGCGTGGTCGTGCTCCTTCGGATCAAAGGTCGAGTCCAGCCGCAGGATCATCTGCCAGACGGCTTGCGGGCTAACCCAGGCATCGCCCTTGGCTTGCGCCAGCAGGCGAATCGCCCGTTTCAGCAATCCGGCGGCGGCATCATCGGAAAGCAACTCTGCCGATGGCGTGACCGCGCTTTCGGGCGCCTGCAGGCTGTCCAGCAAGGCTTCGTAGTAATGAAAGGCATGGCAACTCTTGGCCCAGTGGCGGTTGGTCGATTTGCGGGTCCCGATGCCGATCAGGGTTCGACCCGCAGCCTTGACCTTTTGCGACACCGGCATGAAGTCGCTGTCGCCGCCGACAATGATGACCGTGCCAATATGGCCAAAGCGCCCCATGTCTTCCATCGCGTCCAGGCACAGGCTGATGTCGGCGCCGTTCTTGGCCGAGCCGCCGGGCGGAAACAGCTGGATCAGTTCGACCGCGCATTGCAGCAGCGCATCGCGGTAGCGGCTGAAATACTGCCAGTTGCAGTAGGCGCGGTTGATGGCAATCGGCCCAAACGAAGCCGCCAGTTCGACCACCGCCTGAATGTCGATCAGCGGCTCCTGCACCCGAAAGCGGTTGTCCTGCTTGCTGTAGGCGCCTTCCTGACGGGCTTCGCACAGGCTGGCGTGCAAGTTTTCAAAGTCCCAGTAAAGGGCCACCGAGGCTTGGGTTTCGCTGGCGCGCTGGCGCATGAAGGCTCCTGTCAAAGCCATGATGCTAACGCGCCGGCACACTGGCACAGACAAGGCAGCGCCGGCCGGCCCGCGCGGCGATAACCCCAGGACTTGATGCCCATGATCAGCGCGCACGGCGGCTTGACGGCTCACGGCTTATTCTGCTAATTTTTTAACCCAAGGAACGCTCCATGCCGCCACGCCTGACCGCGCAAGACTTTGACCAGGAATTGCTGATTCTGTTTGATGCCTACGTCCACGGCAGCCTTGATCGGCGCGGCTTTCTGGTGAAGGCGCAAAAATTTGCCACAGCGGGTGTCACTTCCGTCGGCCTGCTGGCGGCGCTGAGCCCCAATTTTGCGTTGGGCCAGCAGGTTCCGCAGGACGATGCGCGGCTCAAGACCGAGCGGCCGAGCGTGCTATCGCCGGCCGGCAATGGCAGCGTCAAGGGCTACCTGGCCCGCCCCGCCAGCGCGGGCACGGCCAGATTGCCTGCCGTCCTGGTGATCCACGAAAACCGGGGCCTGAACCCGCACATCGAAGACATTGCACGGCGTCTGGCGCTGGACGGCTTCATGGCCTTTGCGCCTGACGCGCTGACGCCGCTTGGCGGTTATCCGGGGGACGAAGAAAAGGCACGGACGCTGTTCGCCACGCTGGACCAGTCAAAGGCAATGGAGGATTTTCTGGCCGCCAGCCAGTGGCTCAAGTCCCGGCCCGACGCCGCAGGCAAGCTTGGCGCGGTGGGCTTTTGTTATGGCGGCGGCATCGTCCACCAGTTGGCGGCGCGCCTGCCGGACCTGGGAGCGGCCGTGCCGTTTTACGGCAACACCCCTGCGCCACCGGAAGCGGCCAGGGTCAAGGCGTCGCTGCTGGTCCACCTGGCGGCCGTTGACGAGCGCATCAATGCCGCCTGGCCGGCCTATGAAACCGCGCTGAATGCGGCGGGTGCCCCCTACACGGTGCACCAATACGCCGGAACGCAGCACGGCTTCAACAACGACACCACGCCGCGCTACGACGCTGCGGCGGCGCGGCTTTCTTGGGACAGGACCGTGGCATTCTTCAACGCCAACCTGAAAAATGGATGAGCAGCTCCTGCATACGGTGACGCAAGCCGCCCGCAAGCCGGACCCTTCAGGCACCCGGGGCGCCAAGTGGCTGGTATTTGCCGCGGTGGTGGCCGCCGCCGGGCTCATTTACCTGGGCCGAAGCAACTCGGGTGCTTCAGCCGTCCCGTTGCCGGCACCGACGCGTGACCTTGTGGCCGGCGATGTGTCTGCACCCCAGTCGGCGGTGTTTGCCGGTGGCTGTTTCTGGGGGGTGCAGGCGGTTTTCCAGCATACGCAGGGCGTGTTGAATGCGGTGTCGGGTTATGCCGGCGGCAAGGCCAAGACCGCTCGCTATGAACGCGTCGCATCGGGCCAGACAGGCCATGCCGAATCGGTGCAGGTGACCTACGATCCACAGCAGATTTCCTACGGCAAGCTGCTGCAAATCTATTTTTCCGTGGCGCATGATCCGACCGAGATGAACCGGCAGGGACCGGACTACGGCACGCAATACCGGTCTGCAATTTTTTACCGCAGCGCAGAACAGCAACAGATGGCCGAGCGTTACATGGCCGAGCTGGATGACGCCAGGGTGTTTCCGCGCAAGATCGCCACCCAGCTCACGCCGCTGCAGGCCTTTTACCCGGCCGAGGCGCAGCATCAGGACTACGCCACGCTGAACCCGCATTCGCACTACATCGCCACCTATGACCTGCCGAAGATTGCCAGCTTGAAGCAGATGCTGCCCGAGGTGTATCGCGAGTCACCGGTGCTGGTGGCCTCGCAAGCCGCAGCGGCGGCTATCGGCAGCAGGTGAAGGGCGCCGACCTGCATTGATCCTGAACGCACAGCGACTTTGAAAGCCCGGTCCTGCGCATGCCCTTGCGCCTTTGCTTTTAAACGCCTCTGCGATTTTTTTAAACCCCGAGATCAGCGCCTTTCTGCGCGCCAACCCTGGCGCGCAGCTCAGTGGGCAGGCCTGGCCTGGTAAGCCTTGCGGTCAGCCAGTACCTTTTTAGCCGACGGCCTTTCGCTGACCAGCCGTATGTAAGGCTTGTAATCGATGCCGGCCGCCAGCAACAGGTCCTCTCCCAGGACGGCTTTGGTGGCCATCCCGACCAACGGCAGGCTGACAAAGGCTGCGCAGTCGGCCTGGGTGAATCGCTCGCCCGCCACATAAGGCGAGAATTTCGCCAGTTGCCTGAAGGCCGGAATGTTTTTGTCGAGCTGCCTGCGCACCCGCGTCTGCGTTGCTTCGCTCACCGTTCCACCAAAGAACGCCTGGCCATAGAGTTCTCGCGCGACGAGTTCCAGGTGCAGTTCAATGAAGGTGATGAGTTCGCGCACCTTGGCGGCGGCAAACGGTTCGGCGGGCAGCAGCGCCGGCTCGGGATAAGCCGATTCGATAAACTCCATGATGGCCTGGCTTTCGCACAAACAGCCTTCGGGCGTGCGCAGGAAGGGCACCTTTCCCAGCGGCGAAGCCTGCAGCGCCGCCGCGTCGGCAACGGGCAGCGTTACCACCTCTTCGTTGAACGGCACGTCTTTTTCAAGCAGCGCCAGCTTGACCTTGTTGTAGTAATTGGAAACCGGAAAGCCGCAAAGGGTAAGCATGAAAGTGATGTCTCCTCAAGTTGGGACCGCCAGTTTATGTGGAGTCTGGCCAAAGGCTTGCAACGGCTGCGACAACGGCGCCGCTGCAGGGTCATTCACCGCGAGATCAGTTTCCCGA
Source organism: Polaromonas sp. (assembly GCF_010365105.1). GTDB lineage: Bacteria > Pseudomonadota > Gammaproteobacteria > Burkholderiales > Burkholderiaceae_C > Polaromonas. The sequence continues at coordinate 54,751 of NZ_JAAFGZ010000003.1, forward strand.
TAATCAGCGTCACAGGCCCGGCCGACCTGAACCCATTGCTTGACCCACCAGGAGTTACCCCTTTGCGAACGCCTTTGCTTTTTACCCTTGTGCTGTGCAGCCTTTTTTCAGCGCACGCAGCCGAGCCACTCCCGTCTGCGCCCGCAGCCCATCCCCTCACCGGAAACTGGTCCTGGACTTTGCCGGACAAGCCTTGCACCGAGCAACTCCACTACCGCGCCGATGGCACGCGCCAGGGCAGCAGCGGCGAAGAGACGACACAAAGCCGCTACGAAGTCGCGGCCATTCCCAGCCTGCTGGGCTTTTACCGCCTGACCGAAACCGTGACCGATAGCAACGGCAAACGCGATTGCTCTGGCGACCTGCACGCAGCACCCGGCGAGCCGGTGACGCGCTTCATCCAGCTCAGCCCCCGAAAAGACCAGTTGATCGTCTGCCGGGAAGAGTCGCTGAAGGCCTGTTTTGGCCCCTTGAAACGCCTGCCTGGCTAGGCTGGCCGTATCCGGGCTGGCTGGCATGCAACAGGCAAAAATACGGATTGCAGACGACACAGGTTTGTAAGGAACAACTGACAGGCGCCCTAAGGGAAGTTCCCGTCAATCCCATGGCTGCAAGCGGCCAAAGATATGATCAAAATTTATTGGCCAGAAACTGCCGGGACACAAGGACTGGTTCGCGTAACGCACGACCTTGACAATCCAGCCGCCTCCTGAAACCGCCGTCACTTCATGTACCAAAATCCTCCAGAGGCGTCCCCGCCGATGCGCTACCTGGGCCTGGCCTATGCCCAGCGCATGACTCAATCCCCACGATGGCAGCGTTACTCGCTGGCGCTGGTTTTCTTCCTAGTCGCCCTGGCGGCGCGGTTCGAACTGGTTGACGTGCTGCCTGAAAAAGGCTTTCCCTTCCTGACCTTTTTTCCGGCCGTACTCCTTGCCACTTACCTGACGGGACTCGGCCCCGGGCTGCTTGCCTCCGGCTTGAGCTTTCTGGCGGCCTGGTTCTTTTTCATCCAGCCGGACCGGTCGGTTGCACTGAGCGGTGCCGACCTGGTCGCACTGTCCTTTTTCTCGGCCATCCTGCTCATCGACTGCCTGGTGATTCATTTCATGAAGTCGGCACTCACACGCGTGAACCGTACCGAGCGACAGTTGCGCGAGTCCAGCCAGCGGCTGAGGCTGGTACTGGACAACCTGTACGTGTACGTCAGCATCCTCAGCCTCGATGGAAACGTGCAGGAGGTCAATGAAGAAGCCTTGCTGGCCGCCGAGATAAGACGCGATGAGATTCTCGGCCTGCCCTTGTGGAAAGCGGCATGGTGGGCCGGCGACGTCAAGCAGCAGCAGCATGTGCGCGCCGCCATCGAGCGCGCCACGACCGGAGAAACTGCGCGCTTCGACATTGAAGTGTCGCGTGCCGGCAAGACCTTCACGATTGATTTCCAGGTCGGCCCGCTGCGCGAGGGCAGTGGACAGATCACGGCGCTGGTAGCCAGCGGGGTGGATGTAACTGACCGGGTGGTGGCTCTGGCCGCACTCCATGTCAGCCGCAAGGAAGCCGTCAGCGCTGCCGAAGCAGCAGAGGCCGAGCGCCGTTTGCTCAATGCCACCTTCAACGCAGTGCCTGCCAGCATCATGGTGGCCGATGCACAAGGCAGGATTCTGCGCATGAACGAGTCCACTGAAGATATATGGGGGATGGTGCCAATCGCGGAAAATGTCGCCAGCTATGGCGAATGGAAGGGCTGGTGGGCCGATGGATCGGCGCGGCATGGTCAGCGCATACTGGCGCATGAATGGGGCATGGCGCGCTCGCTGCAAGGCGAAACCTGCAACGACATCATCGAGATCGAGCCCTTTGGGCGGCCCAACGAGCGGCTGTTCACCATGCTGTCGTCGGCGCCGGTTCTCGGCGCTGCCGGTGAGGTAGTGGGCGGCGTCGTGGCGCAGCTGGACATCACGGACCGCATCCATGCCGAGAAGGCGCTGCGCGAACGCCAGCAGCTGCTGCAAAGCACCATGGACAACTTTCCCACCGCGATTGCCTACAAGGATATCGACGGCCGCTTCCTGGATGTGAACCACAAGGTGGAGAAGGTCCTGGGAATGAGCCGGCAGGCGATATGCGGCCTGACGATGCACGACCTGATGCCCGCAGCCACTGCAGATGTCTTGCGCCAGAACGACCTGGAAGTAATGCAGTCCCGGCTGGCCATCCGGACCGAAAAGTCCACCCCGCTCGACGGTGGAACGCTTCACCATCTCGACACCAGCTTTCCCCTGATCAATACAGAAGGGTGTGTTTACGGCACTGGCCATATCACGCATGACATCACCGACATACGGATTGCCGAAAATGCGTTGAACGCCGCCAATGAACAACTGCGCGAAGCAGACCGTCAGAAAGACGAGTTCCTGGCAACCCTGGCGCATGAACTGCGCAATCCGCTGGCGCCCATCCGCACCGCCGTCGAGGTGATACGGCTTCGCAATCCCGCTGACCAGGCAGTCCAGCGGGCACGCTTCGTCATTGAGCGCCAGGTGCTGCATCTCACGCGCCTGGTGGACGACCTGCTTGACATCGCACGTATCACGCAGGGCACCGTACATTTGCAGCAAGAAACGCTGGACCTGTGCGCCGTGGTGCAAAGCGCCATCGATTCGGTGCAATCCACGCTCGATGCCGCCGGGTTGACGCTCACGCACCTGACCGGCCAGCCGCCCATTCCGGTTCGCGGCGATGCAACCCGGCTGGTGCAGTGCGTCATCAACCTGCTGACCAATGCCATCAAGTTCACACCCTCCGGCGGCGGCATTTCCGTTCGGGTGACCCAGGAAGGCCGCACGGTGGCCATCGAGGTCAGCGACAACGGCAGCGGCATTCCGGCCAGCAGCCTGGAAAGAATTTTTGAACTGTTCGTTCAGGAGCGGCCCAGTGGCCTGCATGGCAATACCGGCCTGGGCATCGGCCTGGCGCTGACGCGCAAGCTGGTGCTGCTGCATGGCGGCAGCGTGCAGGCCGCCAGCGCCGGCCCCGGCCAGGGCAGTACCTTTCGCATCGAGCTGCCCGCCGATGGCGCGCCCGACAGCGTGCCGGCGCCGGCGGCCGAAGCGCCCGCAACCGATGGTGGCGGCGCGCGCTTGCTGGTGGTGGAAGACAACCGCGATGCGGCCGACCTGCTGGCGGAAATGATGGAGATGACGGGTTTTCGGGTCAGCGTGGCATACACCGGCGAATCGGCACTGGCCGCCATGGAAAAAGACATGCCCGACGCGGTGCTGATGGACATTGGACTGCCCGACGTGAACGGCTACGAGGTTTGCCGCCGACTGCGCCAACTTCCGGTCGCAAGGCAGCCGGTGGCCATCGCCCTGACCGGATGGGGCAACGACAACGACCGCGACCGGGCGACCGAAGCCGGCTTCAACGGTCACCTGACCAAGCCCGCCGAACCCGACCGGATCATCGCCCTGCTGCACGAGCTGCTGGCCGCAGCGGGCGGCCCTGCCGCGCCCTGAAAAACGCACTTCATATCCATATCCATCACCGGCATAGGCCGGCTTCACTGCCTGCCCGCCACCGGCCCTTTTTAGTGCGCGCCAATCAGCGATGCCAGCATGCCGGGCTCGAAATGCCGCTCGACATAGTCAGCCAGCCCGTCAAACACCGATTCCAGCGTCGGCGTGGCGGCGCCAAACAGCGCCTGCAGCACGCGCGGGTCTTCAAACAGGCCGTGCAGATATAGGCCCAGCACATTGCCGGCGCCGTTCTGCCAGGCCAGGCCGTCGGGCATGACCGGATACGCGATGTCGCCCGCAGCGGCCATGGCCGAATGCGGCGCGGTCTGGCCGTGGTGGATTTCGTAGCCCTGCACTCCAACCCCTGACAAAGCGCCCCACAACCCGCGCACCGGCCCGAATCCAGCCTGCCGGTGCTGCACGATCTTGGTTTCGTCAAACAGCGTGACCACCGGCAGCAGCCCCAGGCCGGGGCCGTTACCGTCGATGCCGTGCGGGTCGATCAGCGCTTCGCCCAGCATCTGCAGGCCGCCGCAAATGCCCAGCACCGCCCCGCCCCGTTCCGCATGCGCGGCAATCGCCTGGTCCAGCCCCTGCGCGCGCAGCCAGTCCAGGTCGGCGCTGGTGGCCTTGGAGCCCGGCAAAATGACCCAGTCGGCCGCTGCCAAACCGGCCAGTTCGGACGGACTGCGCACCCATTTCAGGCTTACGCCGGGAACGTTCTTCAGCGGCTGGAACTCGTCCAGGTTGCTGATGCGCGGATAGGCGATGACGGCGACGGTTGTAGTCACCGCGCCAGCGGCGGTGCTGCGGTCGTCAAACACGCCGTCTTCCTCGGGCAGGCCGTGCTGCCACCACATCGGCAAGGTGGCCACCGTAGGCACGCCGGTCAGGTCCTGCAGCATCTGCGGGCCGGGCGCCAGCAGGCTGGCGTCGCCCCGGAACTTGTTGAGCACAAAGCCCTTGATCAGTTTTTTCTCGGCTTCATCGAGCATCGCCCAGGTGCCATACAAATGGGCAAACGCGCCGCCCCGGTCGATGTCAGTCACCAGCAGACAGGCCGCGTTCGCATGCAGGGCGACGCGCATGTTGACGATGTCGCACGACTTGAGGTTGATCTCGGCGGGCGAACCCGCGCCTTCGATCACCACCACGTCGTTTTCCGCCCTCAACGCATCCAGCGCCTGCGCCACCACCGGCCAGACCGACAGGCTGCGGCCACGCCATTCCATGCGCGAGAGTTCGGCATTCACCTGGCCCATCAGCACGACCTGGCTTTGCGTGTCCTTTTCGGGCTTGAGCAGCAGCGGGTTCATGCGCACCTCGGGCATGGCGCGGGCCGCCAGTGCCTGGAAATACTGGGCGCTGCCAATCTCGCCGCCCGCCACCACACGCGCGTTGTTGCTCATGTTCTGCGCCTTGTAGGGCGCGACCTTCAGGCCCTGGCGGGCGTAATAGCGGCACAGCGCGGTGGTCAGCCAGCTCTTGCCGGCGCCGCTGGTGGTGCCGAGGACCATGACGCAGCGCGCCAAAGGGGTTTTCACAATGTTCATTATTTTTTCCAGGCGGCAAGTCGCGCCACGATTTCGTCTTCGTTGGGCAACAGGTTGGCGGCGGTGCGCTCAATCAGCGCCTTGGCTTCGGGGCTGGTGCGCAGGTTGATGCGGGCTGATTCGGTGCGGGGAAGGCTTGAGGACATGACAGGCTCCAGTTTGAAAAACCGTACGTCAATCTGACACACATAATTCCTGCCAAACCAGTGCCAGGGCATCCTGCGCCGCAGGCGGCAACACGCTGACGCGCACCCAGCCGGGCAAGCCGAACGAGGCGGTGTCGCGCAGCTTGATGCCGTGGGTTCGCAGCCGGGCCAGCGCTTGCTGCAAGTTCAGGCCGTGGGACAAGGTGGGACGGGCGCAGAAAAAATTACCGTCGCTGCGCAGGCAGGTCCAGCCCAGCGACTCGCACAGCGCGATTTGCCGGGCCTTCCAGTCGCGCAGCGTGTCCAGGCTGGCGGCCAGCCAGGCCTGCACGCCGGGATCGGTCCAGGCCTGCAACAGCGCCACGCCATGCGCGCCCACCGGCCAGGAAGGGCTGAGCTGGTCGAGCTGAAAGACTTGCGCCTGTGCGTCCGCGGGCGCAATGGCGTAGGCGGCGCGCACGCCGGTCAGGCCCAGCGCCTTGTTCGGCGTCCAGAGCTGCCAGACGGTTTGCAACTGTGCGGCATTCAATGACGGCTTGCCGCGCAGGCGCAGCGGTTCGTAGGCCCGGTCAAGCACCAAGAGGGACTTGTCGGTGCGGGCATCGGCCATCTCGCCCAGACCCGGCTGCGCGGCACCCAGCGGGCTGGACGGCTCGCAGGCCCACAGCAGATCAGCATCGGCAGCTTGCGCGGTGACCGCCAGCCGGTGCGCGCGGGCGGCCTGCGCATAGTCGCCATAGCTGTGCGGCGGCAGCCAGACGGCGCCGCCCTCGCCTGCGGTTTTCGCGGTTTGCGCCGCCAGCGCGGTGATGCGGAAAATAAACTCGCTGGCACTGCCGGCCAGCACGATGCGCGCCGCGTCCACGTCATGAAAATCGGCCAGTTGCCGGCGCAAGGCGCTGTAGCTGGCGTCGGGGTACTGGCTGGCATCGGCTTGCCGGACGGCAGCTTGTGCCGCCGGGCACGGCGCGCAGGCGTTGCTGTTGGTGGAAAAGTCATGCAGCGCCGCGCCGTGGCAGTCAGGTCCACCATGAATGCGCGCGCCTTGCGGCGAAAAAGCATTCGGCATCACATCACCCACACTACCAAAAAAATAGCTGACAGCGCACACGGGACAAGCGCAAATACCACTTTTGATGCATATTCTTGCGCCAGCGGCAGATCGCCGGCCCGTGGCGCGCGCCCGCTGGCATTCAGCGTGTAGGTACCGGGCTTGCCCAGGCTGACGCCGAGCGCCAGCGCCATCGCCGCCATCGGCCAGCCGCTGTTGGGCGATGGCGTGCAGGCCGCTTCACGCCGCAATGCGCCAAACTGCGCTTGCCGCGTCACGCCCATCAGCAGCCCGGCCGTCAGCCGCGCTGGCAGCCACGACAACACGTCGTCGGCGCGCGCCGCCCATTTGCCGGCCCATTCCCAGTGCTGGCCCCGGTAAGTTCCCCGGTAGCCCCACATGGCATCGGCGGTATTGGCAAAGCGGTACACCGCCGCGCCCGGCAGACCGAACAACACGAACCAGAAAATCGGCGCGACCACCGAGTCGTTGAGGTTTTCAGCCAGGGTTTCGATGACGCTTTCGCGCACCTGGTTTTCGCTCAGACTGGCCGTGTCACGACTGACCAGCCATGACAGCCGCTCGCGCCCGGCGGGCAGCGACTGGCGCAGCGCCGCCTCGACCGCGCCCACTTCATCAAGCAGCATGCACCAGGACAGCATGGACTTGAGCAGCCACGCCATCAGCGCGATCAGCACGATGGCGGCCAGCCCGTTCTCCATGCCGGGCCGGGCCACGAAACGGGCGAGCTGCCAGAAGGTCAAGGCCTGCAGCGCCCAGGCCAGCGCGCCAGCCGCCGTCGCGCCCGCTACCCAAGCCAGCGCGCCCAGCACAAAGGCCGGCGCCGGCGGGCAGCGCACGGTGACCTGTCCGCAGGCCTTGAGGTAATGCCCGATCCAGACCACGGGATGAATCGCCACGCGCGGCTCGCCCCAGCGGCGGTCGATCCACAGCGCCAGCAGCAACACCACGGGCATGACGAGCCCCAAAGCCAGCGACATCCCCACCTCAGAAATCCGAAGCCGGGCCAGGCGCCCCGGCGGGCTGGCCCCAATGGTCTTCAAACACCATGTCGGCCAGCGCGGCGCGGCGCGCCCATTTTTCAGCCTGCAGCATGGGCTGGTCGTAAAAAGCGTGGACCGGCCCCAGGCACAGGATGGCAATCGGCTTGCTGCCCTCGGGCATGTTCAGCAGCTTGGCCAATTGGACCGGGCAAAAAATCGACACCCAGCCCATGCCCAGCCCCTCCGCGCGGGCGGCCAGCCAGAGGTTCTGGATGGCGCAGGCGGCGGACGCCAGGTCCATTTCAGGCAAGGTGCGGCGGCCAAACACATGCGCCTCGCGTCCCGGCGGCAGGGCGACGACCAGCACCTCGGCGGCATCGAGCACGCCCTGCACCTTGAGTTTCATGAACTCGTCCTCGCGCTCGCCCAGGGCTTGCGCGGTCAGCACCCGCTCCTGCTCGACCAGCACATGCATTCCTTCACGCAAGGGCCGGCTGCGGATGCGGATGAAGCGCCACGGCTGCATGAAACCAACGCTGGGCGCATGGTGCGCGGCCGACAGCAGGCGCTGCAGCAGGTCGTCAGCGACCGTGCCGCCGCTGAAGTGGCGCATGTCGCGGCGCTCGTGAATGGCGCGGTACACCGCCTGGCGCTCGGGCAGGCTGAAGGCGTTACTGGCGTCAGCAGGCGTGTTCACGCCCTCAGTCTTCAATGCCGCGCTGGGCTGGAATGCCCGCGTTGAACGCATGCTTGACCTTGGCCATTTCGGTCACGGTGTCAGCCAGCGCGATGAGCTCGGGCGGGCAGCGACGGCCGGTGATGACCACATGCACATCCTTCGGCCGGCGTTGCAGCGTCTGCAATACATTGTCCAGCGGCATCCAGCCGTAGATCAGCGGATAGGTCAGCTCGTCGAGCACGACCATGAAGTTCTCGCCGCTCAGGATTTCGGTTTTAGCTTTTTCCCAGCCATTGCGAGCGAGCTGGGCGGAATGTTCAAGGTCCTGGCTTTTCCAGCTGAAACCGTCGCCCAGGCCTTCAATCGGAATGCCCAGTTGCTCGAACATGCGGTGTTCTCCGAAGCGGGCGCTGGGCACCTTCATGAACTGGAAAATCCTGACGGTTTTGCCATGCACATGCTGGCGGCCGTGGGCGCGCAAGGCCAAGCCAAAGGCGGCGGTGCTTTTGCCCTTGCCGTCGCCGGTGTTGACGATCAGCAGGCCCCGGCGCTCGCCCTCGGGTTTTTCATAGGGCTTGTCAACGGGAGGCGTTTCGATTTGCATGATTTGGCAGCTTCTAAAGTTAAATTTTGGGCAGCGCGATCCACTGGCCGGCGAGCGGGAAAATGGCAATGCGGTGGTCAAACACCTGCTCCAGCGCGCGGTGCGTTGCCGTGTCATGGCAGGCGCCCTGGTGCGTGACGCGGCCGTGGTCCATCACCACCAGCTCGTCAGCCTGCAAGGCGAACGAAATTTCGTGCAGCACGCTGACCACGGTCTTTCCGCTGGCGACCAGCGTGCGCACCATCAGCAGCCAGTCGGCCTGATGCGGCGGATCGAGGTTGGCCAGCGGCTCGTCCATCAGCAGCACCTCGGCCTCGACCGCCAGCGCCCGCGCCAGCAAGACGCGCTGGCGTTCGCCGCCCGAGAGCTGGCCCAGCGCCCTGCCCCGCCAGTCCCAGGCTTGCGTCGCCCGCAAGGCACGCTCGACAGCGGCGTGGTCGGCGGGGCTGGGTGGCGCCAGCCAGGCCTGGTGCGGCAGGCGCCCGAGCATGGCCACGTCGTAGGCGGTCAGGTCGTCGGCCGAGCTTTCGTTCTGGCCCAGCCATGACAACTGTTGCGCCCGCTCGCGCCCGCGCATGGCGGCCATTGGCTGGCCCAGCAAGGTGACATCGCCGCCGTGAGGCAGCAGCCCGGCCAGCACCTTGAGCAGCGTTGATTTCCCCGCGCCGTTGGGCCCGACGATGCTGGTCCAGCGGGCGCGCGGCAAGGCCAGCGAAATACCGTGCAAAACCTCGTCATTTCCAAGCCTTGCGCTTATCTGACGGGCATCCATAGCTACGAAATTCATGGCAATGATGGGTGGATTCAAGGTCACAGTCCGTTGCCCCGCCCGGTATGCCGGTGCATCAGCCAGAGCAGATAGGTGCCGCCCAGCACGGCGGTCAGCACACCCACGGGCAACTCCTGCGGCGCCATCAGCCCCCGCGCCAGAATGTCGGCGGCGGTCAACAGCACCGCGCCCATCAGGCTGGCCAGGCCAATCAGCCGGCCGTGGGTGGTCTTGACGACCGAGCGCACCAGGTGCGGCGCGGCCAGGCCGACAAAGGCAATCAAGCCGGTTTGCGCCACCGCCGTGCCGGTCGCCAATGCCAGCACCGCCACCAGCGCGGCGCGCATCTGCACCAGCGGCAGGCCCAGGCTGTGCGCGGTGGATTCGCCCAGCGCCAGGCCGTCGAGCGCGTGGCTCATCATCCAGGCGGCGAGCATCATCGCGGAAAACACCGAGGCCATGATGGCGCAGGCGGTCCAGCCGACAAAGCCGGTGCTGCCCAGCATGAAGGACTGCATCGCCTGCATGATCTCGGGCGTGAGCAGCAGGATCAGGGAGGTGATGGCGCCCAGCACCACGCCGACAATCACGCCCGCCAGCAGCAGCCGCAGCGTGTGCTGTACGCCCTTGGCCAGCAGCAACGTGAGCAGCACGGCCAGCACGGCGCCAACAAACGCCGCGCCGGTCAGCCCGATGCGCGCCAGCCAGTGCGTAGCCAGCGGCGACACGCCAAACAGCGCCATCGCCAGCGCCACGCCGAGGGAGGCACCCGACGCGCTGCCGAGCAGGTACGGGTCGGCCAGCGGGTTGCGAAACAAGCCCTGCGCCACCGCGCCGGCCAGCCCCAGCAAGGCACCCGCCAGCCAGGCGCCCAGCGTGCGCGGCAGGCGGATTTCCGACACGATCATCAGCGCCTGCGCATCATTTTGCATGTTCAGCACGCTGTCAAAACCGGTGCTGCCCACGCTCATGCCCAGCAGCAGCAAGGCGGCCGACGCGGCCGCCAGGCCGATGGCCAGCCAAAACGCCTTGCGGTGCTGTCGGGTGAAGGTGTGGCTCATCCGGCGCCAGCCCCGGCCTTGCTCGCGATGCACTGGGCCATGATGCGCGCGGCCTCGGCCATGCGCGGGCCGGGCCGGATCAGCACGTCGGACTGCTCGGGGCTGAAGAGACAAATGCGCTTCTCGCGAATCGCCTTGATGGCGCCCCAGCCGGGGTAAGACTTCATGGCGTCGGCGCTGCGGCTGCCCACCATGATCAGGTCGGGGTTGGCACGCACCACGAACTCCGGGTTGATGCGTGGAAACGGCCCCAGCGCGGCGGGAATGATGTTTTTCATGCCCAGCCGGGTCAGCGTTTCGCCCATGAAGGACGACTCGCCGGCTGCATACGGCCCGCGACTGACTTCAAAATAAACGCGCGTGTTGCGGGTACTGGCCGGCAGCGACTGCGCAGCCGCCGAAACGCCGCTGTCGATAAGGCGCCAGACGCGGTCGGCGCCCGCCGCGTCTGGAATGTCGAGCAGCGCGCCGAGCTTTTTCAGCACGCGCTGCACATCGGCATGGCTCTTGGGCTCCAGCGCCACCACTTTCAGCCCCAGCGACTCCAGGCGCTGGCTGGCGCGCGACGACGTGGCCAGCACCACCACGTCGGGCCTGAGCGCGACGATGGCCTCGATGTTCGGGTCAAGCCCGCCACCTACTGTTGGCAAAATTTTGACGCTGGCCGGGTCATTGGAATAGCGGTCCACGCCTACCAGGCGCTGGCACTCCCCGAGCGCGCAGATGCTTTCGGTCAGCGACGGCAACAGGCTGACGATGCGCTGCGGGCTTTGCGCCAGCGTGACGCTGACGCCGCGATCGTCGGTGAGCTGCAGGGCGTGTGCCGGTGCCAGTGTGGACAGGCTGCACAGCAGCATGAAAACCATTGTCATGGTTTTGAGCGCGCTGACCCTCACCCCAGCCCTCTGCCGAAGGTAGAGGGAGCAAGACAAAGTCATCATGACTGGCTTTTCAGGGTCAGCGGCAAACCGGCCGCCATGTAGGTCACGCGCTGGCAGGCCTGCGCCACCTCCTGGTTCAGCAGCCCCAGCGCATCGACAAAAGCCCGCGTTTCATGCCCCATCGGAATGACGCCCAGGCCGATCTCGTTGCCGACCAGCACGACCGGACCGGTGGCATTTTCAATTGCTCTTAAAAACATAGCTACCTGCGCCCGTGCAACATGCGCTGGCGCCTTATTTTGTTCATTATTTTCGGCGGGCATGAGCAAATTGGTCAGCCACAGCGTCAGGCAGTCCACCACGACGAGGGTTTGCGGCTGGCTATGGCGGGTCAAGGTTTGGGCCAGTTGCACCGGCTCTTCCACGGTTTGCATGCCGGGCACCCGCTCGGCGCGGTCGGTCTGGTGACGCGCGATGCGCTCGCGCATTTCGGCGTCCCAGGGCTGGGCGGTGGCAATCAACACGGCTTGATGCGCCGGCGATTGCGCCAGCCAGCTGCGCGCCAGCAACTCGGCCCGGCGCGACTTGCCGCTTTTCTGGCCGCCCAGGATCAGCTCGCTGCGGGCGACGGACAGCAACTCATGCATGTGCTGCATCCCAATCGAGAATGAAGCGGTGCAGCTTTTCCACGCCATCGGTCAGCGCGGCCGGGCCGGGTTGCAGGATTTCGGACGACTTGATCTCGAACAGCTGATGGTTCTGGATGGCCGGCACGCTTTCCCAACCCGGCCGGGCGGCCACCAGCTCGGGGCGGAATTTCTTGCCGCACCAGGAGCCAAAAATGATGTCGGGCGCACGCTGCACGATCTCCAGCCCGTCGGCAATGATGCGGCCCTTGCCCATGGGTTCCTTCGCCAGTTCGGGAAAGCAGTCGTCGCCGCCGGCAATGCCGACCAGCTCGGACACCCAGGCGATGCAGCTGATGTGCGGGTCGTGCCATTCCTCGAAAAACACCCTGGGGCGGCGCTTGAGCGAACGCGCCGCCTGCTTGATGTCCCGCAGCCGCTGCTGCATCTGCCCGATCAGCACCATGCCGCGTTCGACCTGCCCGACCATCGCGGCGAGCTGGTACATCATCGAAAAAATCTCGGCCACGCTGCGCTGGTTGAAGATGGTGACCTGGATGCCATGGCGAATCAGCTGCGCGGCAATGTCGGCCTGCAGGTCTGAAAAGCCGATGACGCAGTCGGGCTTCAAATCAACAATCTTGTCGATCTTGGCGCTCAGGTAGGCGCTGACCTTGGGCTTTTCGTTGCGCGCGCGCGGCGGGCGCACGGTGTAGCCCGAAATGCCGACGATGCGGCGCTCTTCGCCCAGCATATACAGCCATTCGGTGGGCTCTTCGGTCAGGCAGACGATGCGCTGCGGGCCATAGGCCGAGGTGTCTTTGCTGGCGGCCAGTGTGCGCCAGTCGTTTGCGGTGTCAGTCATGGTGTTCCTTTAAAAACAGGCCCGCCGCCGCAGCCGGGCTGGACGCAAACCAGGCATGGAAATAACTCGCCTTCACCGCGCCTGTCGAACCGGACACATACAGCGCCTCGCCTTCGCCGCGCAAGCTGCGTCCCGGTGCGACCTGGGTGCGGCGGGCAGCGGGCAGCGGCGTGGCGCAGGTGGAATAGTGAAAAGTGTGGCCGCGCAAGGTGCTGCCCGGCATGTCAAGCTGCTGCGGCCCCAGCGCAGCGAGCCGCTTTTGCATCGTCACGCAGCCGGGCAGGACGCCCCACATCGGGTGGCTGACGCCGTGGATGTCGATGATTTCATCAAACAAGGCCATCATGCCGCCGCACTCTGCCCAGACCGGCTTGCCGGCCTGGACGTGCGCGGTGATGCTGCTTTTCATGGCCGTGTTGGCAGCCAGCGTTTCAGCATGCAGTTCGGGGTAGCCGCCGGGCAGCCACAGCGCGTCGCAGTCCGGCAGCGAGTCGTCTGCCAGCGGTGAAAAATAGGCCAGCCTGGCGCCTATCGCCTGGAGGCAGTCGAGGTTGGCAGCATACAAAAAACAGAAGGCTGCATCGCGGGCGACGGCAATCGTCCGGCCCTGCAATGCAGCTGCAGGCAAGCCGTGCTCGGGTGCGTCAAGGCTCTGGAAATCAACGGCCCAGGCCTGCAGGTCATCGCCAGACATCTGCCCCAGCCTCGTGGCCGCCAGCGCATCGGCCGCCGCATCCAGCCTGGCCATCGCATCGCCAAGTTCATGGTCCATCACCAGGCCCAGGTGTCGCTCGGGCAGCGTCAAGGCTTCGTTGCGCATCAGGGCGCCCAGCCATTGGGCCGGGTCGCGCAGGCTGTCTTCCAGCATCGCCGCGTGGCCGGGCGAGGCGACACGGTTGGCCAGCACGCCACCGAAGCTCAGGCCTTCGCGGTAATGCTGCAAGCCCCAGGCCAGCGCGCCAAAGGTTCCGGCCATGGCGCTGGCATCAATCACCGCAACCACCTTCAAACCGAAGCGCTGCGCCAGATCGGCCGCACTCGGCTGGCCATCAAACAGCCCCATCACGCCTTCGACAATGAGGAGATCGGCTTCTTGCGCCGCAGCGTGCAGACGCCGGGCGCAATCCGCCTCGCCCGTCATCCACAGGTCGAGCTGATGCACCGGCGCGCTGCTGGCCAGCGCCAGCCAGTACGGGTCCAGAAAGTCCGGGCCGCACTTGAAGACGCGCACCCGCCGGCCCTGCCGCGCATGCAACCGCGCCAGGGCGCAGGCGACCGTGGTCTTGCCCTGGCCCGACGCCGGGGCAGCGATGAGGATGGCGGGGCAGCGGGCCATGCCTACAGAGGCGCCCATTTCACACCGACGTAAAACGAACGACCGGCCGTTGCATAGGTACGGGCCAGTTCGTACTGCTTGTCGGCCAGGTTGTCTACCCGGGCAAGCAAGGTCCAGTCCTTGACCAGCGGCGTGCTGGCGCTCAGTCCCAGAAGTGTGTAGCCGCTCAGCTCGCGGGTGTTGGCCGCATCATCAAAGCGCTTGCCAGAGAACTGCGCTTCGGCACCCAGCAGCCAGCTGCCCAGCCGCGTGTCGGCGCTCAGGGTCCCGTGCTGTTTCGCGCGGCGGGCCAATAACTTGCCGGTATTCAGATCGCGCGGATTCTGCATGTCCAGCGACCCCGCCAGGTTCACACCGCCCACGGCATGCGTTGCCGTCAGGGTGGCGCCCGAATACTCGGCCCGCGCCGTGTTGGCGTAGCAGCCGAAAGCTGATGCGCAGGTGCCTGCACTGGCAAATGTGATCAGGTTGTCCACCTTGTTTCGGTAGCCCACCAGCCCGACGCTGCTGGCGCCCTTCGACCAGCGCAAGCCGAGTTCCAGGTTGCGGCTGCTTTCGGGCACCAGCGTTGCCACGCCGTACTGGCTGAAACGCTGGTACAGGGTCGGCGCCCGAAAGGCTGTGCCGGCCGAGGCCGATGCGCGCCATTCGGGCGTGAAGGCATAGGCATAGGCCGCGCTGCCGGTTGTCTTGCCACCAAATTCGCTGTCCTTGTCATGGCGCAAGTTGAGCTGGACGGTATGTTTCTTGTCTGTGAAACCGTATCCCAGCGCCAGCGCATTTTGCGAGCGGCCTTGGTCGATGGGCGCATTCTCCAGGTGGTCTTCCTTGCGCTCCAATGCGGCGGTAAACAGCTGCGCGCCCAGGCGTAACTCATTTTGCAGGGTGTAGCCACGCAGCCGCGTGACCGTCAGGTAGGGCGAAGGCCGGGTTTCATAGCGGTCGCTGGAGTCGGCCACCGACAGGCGCGTAAGCCAGGCATCGGTCCACTGCGCCTGCCAGTTCAGGCCCAGGGCATGGAGTTCGTGAAGATTGCGGTCGTCCTTGCCCAGGCCGTTGTCATAGCCCGAATCCATGTCGCTCGTCAGGTAGGTAGCCTCAAGCCGGTGGGCCTTGTTAACCTGAAAACCAAGACGCAGGTTGGCCGACAGGCTGCGGTAGTCGTCAAGATCGGGGTTTTGGGTCGGCACGTTGCGGGCATTGAAACCATCGCTTTGCTCATGCGCCAGGCCTAAGGCATAGTCAAAGCCGCCGCTGGCACCGCTGAAGCCTGCATCCAGTTTGCGGGTGTTGTACGTGCCAACGCCCACGCCGACAAAGGGCGAAAAACCATCCTCGCCGCGCTTGGTGAATATCTGGATCACGCCGCCCAGTGCGTCCGAGCCATACACCGCAGCGGCCGGGCCGCGCAGCACTTCAATGCGGTCAATCAGCGCCAGCGGAATGCTTTCCCATGCCGCGCCCCCGGTGGCCTGCGAATCCACCCGCACACCGTCGATGTAGACGGCGGTAAACCGGGACTCGGCACCACGCAGAAACACGCTGGTGGTGGCGCCGGGGCCGCCGTTGCGTGACATTTCAATGCCGGGGACGCGCTTGAGGACATCGGCCAGGCCAGCCGCACCGCTGCGTTCGATTTTCTGGCGGTCAATGATGGTCACATCGGCCACCACGTCGTTCAGGGGCTGGACGGTGCGTGTGGCGGTGACTACCGTTTCGCGAAGTTGCGACGCTGGCTGGGTTTGCGCAAAAGCAGGAAAGGCAAGCGTCAACGCCAAGGGCAGCACGGCCAGGCGAAGGTTGGAAATACAGGTTTTCATGAGAATCAAACTATCAACAAAATGCTCTCACCGGCTTCCCCGCCAGTGCATGAGCGTTACGAACGCGCCCATTTCCTGAAAGAAGACGAGCGAATTCACCTTGTTGGCCGGTATCCGGGCTCGCGGAACTGCTTTCATCGCCTTCCCAAGCGCGTGTTCAAAACGCTCAGTGGCTCATGATGAAAACTGAACGCAGCCCTGAATTTCAGAGCCGCATTCGTCCGTTTACCGTTGCGGGGGCAGCGCAGGTTAGAGGTCGCAGCGCTTGGCAAACCGGCTTGCCCCGGTGCTCATGGCGTTGACTTCCCCCTGCTTCCCGTTGAACTGCAGCATGTGAACCATGCGGCGAGCACCAACAGCGGGCATTCTACGCGGCAAAATACGCCTGACCCTACAATCGCAAGTGCCATGCCGAACCAACACACCATCGATTCCATCGACCAGATTACCGAACGCGTAGAGCAGCTTTTGCTGCGCTATGAAGAATTACAGCGCACCAACGCCCAGCTGGGTGAACAGGTCACGGCCCTGTCGCACGAGCGGGATTCGCTCAGGTCAAGGCTCAGCGCTGCACGCGCCCGCGTGGATGCACTGATCGAGCGGCTGCCCGAAACCACCGACTCCGTTGTCAACCCCTTTGTGGACCCTGCGCGATGAAACAGCTTGAAGTACAGATCATGGGTCAGAACTACATGCTGGGCTGCCCGGAAAACAGCGAAATCCGCCTGCTCGAAGCGGTTGACACCGTTGATTCGGCCATGTGCAAGATCCGCGATGCCGGCAAGGTGAAGGCACGCGACCGGATTGCCGTTCTGGCGGCGCTGAACCTGGCCTACCAGTTGCTCGAGCCTGTCCCCACGCCGCCTGAACCTGTCCAGCAGACCCCCGAGACGCTGGCCAATGCCACCGATGGCGCCAGTGATGCGTCCGGGGCACAGCTGCAGTCACTGCTTCAAAAGCTGGACGCTGCGCTGGCCAGCCAGAATCTCTCGTCTTGACCTTTTCGGACTTTCGTCCGGCATCCGATCCGGCGTTTGGGCCTACAATTGTTTTGTCTGCGGTGCGCGCCGGGCTTTATATTTCCTTGAACCAATGCTCCACGAGCACGGGCTTGGTAAATTGTCAGACAGGTGTGATCGTCTCGCGTCAGACGAACCCGAAGCCTGACTGCCCTCGCCCACCTGAACCCCGGTTCAGGATGACGGTCCGGTGGCATTCGCAGACACCTTTTTCTTGCTATCGCATCAAGCACCGCCGTTTTCACCTGAATGCGGCGCCCGTCCTGATCCCCAACGCTGCCTTCCATGATTCTCGAACCCCTGCTGATCCTTGAACTGGCCGTGCTTGGCGTGGGCACCGGCTTCCTCGCCGGCCTGCTGGGCATAGGCGGCGGAATGCTGATGGTGCCGTTCATCACCATCATCATGGCCAATCGCGGGGTTTCCGCAGACCTGGCGGTGAAAATGGCCATTGCCACGTCCATGGCCACCATCATCTTCACGTCCCTTTCGAGTGTTCGGGCACACCACAAGCGTGGCGCCGTGCGCTGGGACATCGTCAGGCGACTCGCCCCGGGCATTGTGGCGGGCAGCATCGTCGGCAGCCTGGGTGTGTTTGCCCTTCTCAAGGGGTCTTACCTGGCGATTTTCTTTGGCGTGTTCGTCAGTTTTTCCGCCACCCAGATGTTCATGGACAAAAAACCCAAGCCCACGCGCCAGATGCCTGGTACCGGCGGCCAGCTGGCTGCTGGCGGCTTCATAGGCTTCATGTCTGGCCTGATCGGCGCAGGCGGCGGCTTCATCAGCGTGCCTTTCATGACCTGGTGCAACGTTCCCATCCACAATGCCGTTGCCACTTCTGCGGCGCTGGGTTTTCCGATTGCCATGGCCAATGTGCTGGGCTACGCCATCAGCGGGCAAACCGTGCAGAACCTGCCGCAAGGCTCGCTGGGCTATATCTGGCTGCCGGCGCTGGCCGTGGTCGCCACCTGCAGTTTCCTGACCGCACCACTCGGCGCCAGGGCAGCGCACAACATTCCGGTCGGCAAACTCAAGCGGGTATTCGCCAGCATCCTGTATCTGCTGGCAGCCTACATGCTCTACAAAGGGCTGAGCAGCTAAACCTGCGGGTTGTGCGCCTCATGCCTTGAGCGGCGACGCCATCACAACCATGCCGTCCTCATCGGCATACAGCCAGTCGCCCGGATAGACCCATATGCCCTGAACCTGCACCGCAACGTCCCGTTGCCCTTGCTGCCTTTTTTCGGTGGGCAGGGGCATGGCGGCCAGGGCGCATATGCCGGTGTCGCACTGGGCAAGTTCGCTGACATCGCGCACGCAGCCATCCACCACGACGCCGGCCCAACCGTTTCTGGCCGCTGCAGCGCCCAGGTTGCCGCCGACCAGCGCGCGGCGCAGCGACGCGCCGCCAGCGACCACCAGCACCCGGCCTTCGCCGGGCGAATCCACAGCCTCCTTGACCAGTGAATTGTCTTCAAAGCATTTGACCGTTGACACCGGACCGCTGAACCGGGCGAGTCCGCCAAAGTTCCTGAACACGGGCGGCAGCACCCGGAATTGACCCGTGCAGTCATTTTTATGAACATCACAAAGATCGCAAGTTGCGAATGCAGGAAATGGTACAGGGGTCATTTGGGGTCCGCTTTCAGGAAGAGTTGGAAGTATTTTGCGAGCATCTGCGCCACGGCATACGGCTCGGCTCGGCACTCAGGCATTGATTTTTTGATTTTCAGGGGTAAATCTTCCACATGAGGCCGGAAATAAAGTGTTTTCCCGCTTTCAAACCGGATTTTCTCCAGTAGCATGCGCTAAGCCACGAAGAAGTCGTTCTTCGGGTGGCGATCTGTCAACTGTCTAGAAGGAATCAATCATGGCAACTGCACCAAAAGCGCCAGTAAAAAAAGCGGCACCAGAAAAAACTGTCGCTGCAAAAAAAGCGGCGCCTGCCAAAACGGCTGCCGCCAAAAAAGCCAGCCCTGCCAAGGAGGCTGCAACGGCCAAACCGGCTGCAAGCAAAGTCGCTGCGCCCGCCAAGAAGCGCACACCGAATCCAGCCTTCATGAAGGCGCTGACCCTGAGCCCCGAATTGTCAGCAGTGGTCGGCGACAAGCCTTTGCCACGCACTGAAATTGTCAGCAAGCTGTGGGTTTACATCAAGGCCAACAACCTGCAGGACCAGGCCAACAAGCGCATGATCAATGCAGACAAGAAGTTGCTGGCCGTGTTTGGCAAGCCCCAAGTTTCCATGTTTGAAATGGCGGGACTGATCGGCAAGCACGTCAAGTAAACGGCGGCCCGACGACTTCTCCAAAAGCCGCGATCCAGCGGCTTTTTTGTGCCCGCTATCCAGGCGATCTCCATGCGCGTAATGGCGCATGGGTCAACGCCAGTGCAACAGCGTTGGTCTGGAAAATAGGGTAAACAAGGAGAAATGACGCGGCAAAACGCGTCAAGCCCGGTAATTAATTGCTAAGATTAAAAATTGTTGGCTCAATTATTGCCTTGACCGAAAAGCATCCTCGACAGCCTGTTGTCAGCCGATATTTTCCAGTCACTGCAAACGTTCCTGACCCGTCCTGTGATGACTTACCTGCCCCTCTTTCGCAACCATGCTGCGCTTTATTTTTACCCGCCTGAGCCTGATCATTCCCACCTTCCTGGGCATGACATTGCTGGCTTTTTTCCTGATCCGCATGGTGCCGGGAGACCCGATTGAAACTATGGCCGGAGAGCGCGGCATTGATCCGGCGCGCCATGCGCAATTGCTCAAGGAGTTTGGCCTCGACAAGCCGGTGCTGGTGCAGTACGGAATTTATATCGGCCGGGTGCTCAAGGGCGACCTCGGCAAGTCGCTGATCACGCAGGAGCCGGTGCTCAGTGAATTCATGACGCTGTTTCCAGCCACGATCGAACTGGCCGTCTGCGCCATTCTTTTCGCGCTGCTGATCGGCATTCCGGCCGGCATTCTTGCGGCTGTCAAGCGAAACTCCATTCTTGACCACGGCGTGATGGGCATTTCCCTGACGGGCTACTCGATGCCAATTTTCTGGTGGGGCCTGCTGCTGATCCTGCTTTTTTCAGTCCAGCTGGGCTGGACGCCGGTGTCGGGCCGCATGTCGGTGCAGTACTACATCGAGCCGACCACCGGTTTCCTGCTGATCGACTCGCTGCTTTCAGATGAAAAGGGCGCATTCTGGTCAGCGGCATCCCACCTGATCCTGCCGACCATTGTGTTGGGCACCAATCCGCTGGCCGTCATCGCGCGCATGACCCGCTCTGCCATGCTCGAAGTTCTGGGCGAGGACTACATCCGCACCGCGCGCGCCAAGGGACTGTCCAACCTGCGCGTGGTGGCCGTTCATGCCCTGCGCAATGCCTTGATTCCGGTGATCACCGTGATCGGCCTGCAGGTTGGCGTGCTGTTCACCGGCGCCATCCTGACCGAAACGATTTTTTCCTGGCCCGGTGTCGGCAAATGGCTGATCGAGGCCATCAGCCGGCGCGATTATCCCGTGCTGCAGGGCGGCATCCTTTTGCTGGGCGCCATCGTCATGGCGGTCAACCTGCTGGTGGACATTACCTACGGCATCATCAATCCCCGCATCAGGCACCAGCGATGAGCACGGCTATTTTAAAAACACACGTTTCAGAAGCACCAGTCCCGGCCCATCCGCTGCGTGAATTCTGGAGCTACTTCAGCGCCAACCGTGGCGCCGTGATGGGCCTGGTCATCGTCGTGACAGTATTGCTGGTGGCCTTGTTCGCCCCCTGGCTTGCGCCGCATGCGCCGAATGTCACCGACAGCGCCGTGTTCCTGAAGCCGCCCGCCTGGCAGACGGGCGGTTCCTGGTCCTACCCCCTGGGCACCGACGCCATCGGCCGCGACATCCTGTCGCGCCTGATGTACGGTGCACGGCTGTCGCTGGTCATCGGACTGGCGGTGGTGGCAATATCCGTCGTGGTGGGCACCGTGCTGGGGCTTCTGGCCGGATTTTTCCGGGGCATTTTTGAAATTGCCATCATGCGCCTGATGGACATCATCCTGACCCTGCCCAGCCTGTTGCTGGCCATCGTCATCGTTGCCATCCTGGGCCCTGGCCTGATGAATGCCATGCTGGCCGTGGCCATCGTGGTGCTGCCGCATTACGTGCGCATCACCCGCGCGGCAGTGATTGCCGAAACCTCGCGCGACTACGTCACCGCAGCGCGCATGAGCGGCGCAGGCCGACTGCGGCTGATGTTCAGCGAAATCTTGCCGAACTGCACCGCACCATTGATCGTGCAGGCGTCGCTTGGCGTGTCCACCGCCATTCTGGACGCGGCGGCGCTGGGCTTCCTGGGTCTGGGTGCGCAGCCGCCTTCACCCGAATGGGGCACCATGCTGGCCGATGCGCGCGAATTCGTGCTGCGCGCCTGGTGGGTCGTGACCTTTCCCGGGCTGGCCATCCTGATCACCGTGCTGGCTTTTAATTTGCTGGGCGACGGGCTGCGCGATGCCTTTGACCCGAAACTCAAGCGCTAAGGCGATAACTTGTGACGTGCAAACAGATTTTTAGTGCCAAATATGCATTTTGCGCACGACTGGCGTGCCCGGGCAGCTATCAATTCAGCAGCAAAATTGCTGTTGAATTGATGCGGTGCTTGCAAGTAAAAATGAAATTTTCCAAAGGTTCCTGTACCCATGGCCCTGCTTGAAATAGAAAACCTGTCCGTCGAGTTTCCCTCGCAAAACGGCGTGATGCACGCAGTGGACGGCGTCAGCCTGTCACTGGAGGAAGGCGAAGTCCTGGGCATCGTCGGCGAATCGGGCTCGGGCAAAAGCGTCACCATGATGGCCCTCATGGGTCTGGTGGCCTTTCCGGGCCGGGTGCGTGCCGACAAGCTGCGCTTTGCCGGCCACGACCTGTTGTCCCTGTCGGACGGCGAGCGCAGCAAGCTCACCGGCAAGGACGTGGCGATGATCTTCCAGGATCCCACGACCAGCCTGAACCCATGCTTCACCGTCGGTTTTCAGATCACCGAGACGCTGCGCCTGCATCTCGGTCTGGACCGCAAGGCCGCCACGCGCCAGGCGATCGAGTTGCTGGAGCAGGTCGGCATTCCGGCGCCGGAAAGCCGGCTCAAGGCCTATCCGCATCAGTTGTCGGGCGGCATGAACCAGCGCGTGATGATTGCCATGGCGATTGCCTGCAACCCGCGCCTCCTGATTGCCGACGAGCCGACCACCGCCCTCGACGTGACCATCCAGGCGCAAATCCTCGACCTGCTGCGTAGTCTGCAAAAGGAACGCGGCATGGCACTGGTGCTGATCACCCACAACATGGGCGTGGTGTCCGAGATGGCGCAGCGCGTGGCCGTGATGTATGCCGGCCAGATCATGGAAGAGCAAAGCGCCCACGCCTTGTTCAACACACCCCAGCATCCCTACACCGAAGCGCTGCTGGCCGCCCTGCCCGAGCGCAGCGATGGCAGCGCCCGTCTCGCAACCATTCCCGGCATGGTGCCCGGCCTCTATGACAGGCCGGCCGGCTGCCTGTTTGCACCCCGCTGCGCCTATGCCACCGAGCATTCACGCACGGTGCGCCCGGAGCTGCGTGCCTGGCAGGACGGCATGGTGCGCTGCCACTATCCCCTGGGCGACCCCGGCCGGGAAGCCGCCATGGCCCACGACAACCCCATGCCGGAAGCCGTACGATGAGCAGCGCCTCCCCTGCAACCACGCCTGTGGTTAAAGCCACGAACCTGAAGCGCGTCTACGAAATCCGGCGCGGCTTCATGGCCAAGCCCGACCTTCTCCAGGCGGTTGGCGGCGTGTCGTTCACCGTGCATGCCGGCAAGACGCTGGCCGTGGTCGGCGAATCGGGCTGCGGAAAATCAACGCTTGCGCGCATGGTGTCGCTGATCGAAACCCCCACCAGCGGCGAGCTCAGCATCACCGGCGTCGATGCGGTGCACGGGTCGGACGAACAACACCTGAAGCTGCGCAAGGCGGTGCAACTGGTGTTCCAGAATCCCTACGGATCGCTCAACCCGCGCAAGAAAATCGGCGCCATTCTGGAAGCACCGCTTGAAATCAATACGCCCCTGAAGGCACCCGAACGGGCTGAAAAAGCGCGCGCCATGCTGGCTCTGGTCGGTCTGCGGCCCGAGCATTACGACCGCTATCCGCACATGTTTTCCGGCGGCCAGCGCCAGCGCATCGCCATTGCCCGCGCGCTGATGCTGAACCCGGCGCTGGTGGTGGCTGACGAGCCGGTGTCGGCGCTCGACGTGTCGATCCAGGCGCAGGTGCTCAACCTGCTGGCCGACCTTCAGCAGTCGATGGGGCTGGCCTACCTGTTCATCTCGCATGACCTGGGCGTCGTACGCCACATCGCCCACGACGTGCTGGTCATGTATTTGGGCCATGCTGTCGAGCAAGGTGAAAAAAATGCGCTGTTCGCGCAGCCGCTGCACCCCTACACGCAGGCGTTGCTGGCCTCGACGCCCGGCTTGGCCGGCAGCAGCGCCACCAAGCACCGCATTGTGCTCAAGGGCGAACTGCCTTCGCCGCTGAACCCGCCCAAGGGCTGCGTGTTCTCCACCCGCTGCCCGCATGTGACCGACCGCTGCCGTGCTGAAAGGCCGGTCCTGCGCGAGGTGGCGGGCAGGATGGTGGCCTGCCACCATGCCGAAAATTTTCTTGCAGCCTGAATTCGCGGCTCATGCGTTGTCAGCCCGTGTTCAATGCCGCTTTTCGTTGTCGAATGACCAGCCAGTCCGCGCCAGCGGTGCGGCGAAGCTGGCCGCAAGCCCGCTGCCCTGCAGCATCAACCCAGAAGGAAGTTGTCAGATGAACCAGAACCCACCATTTGCCAGCCGGCTGCGTCCGGTGCAGCGAGCACTGCTGTGCGCGCTGGCCCTGCCCGCACTGCTGGCGCTTTCACCGGTATCGGCCAAGACGCTGGTGTTCTGCTCCGAAGGCAGTCCGGAAAACTTCTACCCCGGCGTGAACACCACCGGCACGTCGTTCGATGCCAACGAGCCCATCTACAACCGCATCGTCGAATTCGAGCGTGGCGGCACCAAGGTCGTACCGGGCCTGGCCGAGAAGTGGGACATTTCAGCCGACGGCAAGGAATACACCTTTCACCTGCGCAAGGGCGTGAAATGGCACAACACCAGCAAGAGCTTCAAGCCCACCCGCGATTTCAATGCCGACGACGTGCTGTTCATGTTCGAGCGCCAGTGGAAGGAAGACAACGCCTTTTTCAGGGTCACCAGCCCCAACCACTCCTATTTCAGCGACATGGGCATGCCCAAGCTGCTGACATCGGTGCAAAAGGTTGATGACTACACCGTCAAGATCACGCTGAACAAGCCTGAAGCGCCTTTCCTGGCCAATCTGGCGATGCCCTATGCGGCCGTCCAGTCGAAGGAATACGCCGATGCCATGCTCAAAGCCGGCACACCGGAAAAAATCGACCAGGACCCGATCGGCACCGGCCCGTTCTCACTGCTGCAATACCAGAAGGACGCTGTCATCCGCTACAAGGCCTTTGCCCAGCACTGGGCCGGCAAGGCCAAGATCGACGACCTGGTGTATTCCATCACCCCCGACGCCTCGGTGCGCTGGGCCAAACTGCAAAAGGGCGAATGCCATGTCATGCCCTACCCCAACCCGGCCGACCTGGAGGCGATCCGCAAGGACCCGAACGTGCAGGTGCTGGAGCAGCCAGGCCTGAACGTCGGCTACATGGCCTACAACACCACCAAAAAGCCGTTTGACGATGTGCGCGTGCGCAAGGCCGTCAACATGGCGATCAACAAGAAGGCCATCGTCGACGGGGTTTACCTGGGCACCGGCATCGTTGCCAAGAATCCGATTCCGCCGTCGATGTGGTCCTACAACGACGCCATCAAGGATGATGAATACAACCCCGAAGCCGCAAAGAAATTGCTGGCGGCGGCCGGCTACCCGGACGGTTTCAGCACCGATTTGTGGGCCATGCCGGTGCAGCGCCCGTACAACCCTAATGCCAAGCGCATTGCCGAGTTGATGCAGGCCGACCTGGTCAAGGTCGGCGTCAAGGCTGAAATCAAGAGCTTTGAATGGGGCGAGTACCGCAAGCGCATGCAGGCCGGCGAGCACCAGATGGGCATGCTGGGCTGGACCGGCGACAACGGCGATCCGGACAACTTCCTGTACACGCTGCTGGGCTGCGCCTCTGCCCAATCGGTCAGTGGCAGCAACATTGCCAAGTTCTGCTACCAGCCGTATGAAGACGTGGTGCTGAAGGCCAAGACCGTCACCAGCATGGCCGAACGCACCAAGCTGTACCAGCAGGCGCAGGTGATTTTCAAGGAGCAAGCGCCCTGGTTCACCATTGCCCATGCCGTGCAGATCAAGCCGGTCCGCAAGAACGTGATTGACTTCAAGAACTCGCCGTTCGGCCGGCACAACTTTTACGGCGTCGATATCAAGGAGTAAGCGGCTGGACCTGCCTGCAAGGGCCAGTGATCCCAAGGTGCCGGTCAGCCATCAACTGACCGGCATTTTCATTGGATTTCAAGCTTTTTAGGTGGTTTTCGCACAGTGCCATTACGTAGCCAGCTATTATTTCAATAG
This sequence comes from Polaromonas sp., assembly GCF_010365105.1. Taxonomy (GTDB): domain Bacteria; phylum Pseudomonadota; class Gammaproteobacteria; order Burkholderiales; family Burkholderiaceae_C; genus Polaromonas. The sequence continues at coordinate 80,291 of NZ_JAAFGZ010000003.1, forward strand.
CAAACCGTTCACCCCCAGACCATCGAGCGCATGGAAATCGCCCCCCCCTGGAAGCTGGTGTTAAAAAACCGCATCGGCTCGCGTGCATCAACCGCGCCGGCGGCGTACAGCAAGGGCAAATAATGCTCATGGGTCGGGTGGGCCATCTTTGCCATTGAGCCAAGTTTCTGGAAATTCTGCAAGGCATCCAGATTGCCCTGCTGCACCTGGCCACCAATCGTCTGGTCGAATTCCAGCGCCCAGTCAAAAGCCTGATTGCCGCTGGCGCCGCGCTGCATCTGGCCCAGGTTGTGAACGATGTTGCCGCTGGCCACGATCAGCACGCCCCGGTCGCGCAAGGCCTTGAGCTGTTTGGCCAGGGCGTAATGGTCTTCAGGCGCACGTCCATAGTCCATGCTGAGCTGGATCACCGGAACGTCGGCGTCAGGAAACATCGGCTTGAGGACCGACCAGGCCCCGTGGTCCAGCCCCCATTCAGCAGTGTCCAGCCCCAAAGGAGCCGACGTACGCTGCCTGACCAGCAGGCTGATCGCTCTGGCCGCATCTGGATCGCCGGGTGCTGGGTATTGCTGGTCAAACAGCTCTTGCGGGAAACCGCCAAAATCATGAATGGTCTTGGGCCTGGCCATGGCGGTCAGCCACCATCCTTGCGTCAGCCAGTGAGCGGAAATACAAAGAATCAGCTGCGGCCGAGGCAGTTCTGTGCCGAATCGGGCACCCAGGGCCTGCCAGCTGCGCCGGTATTCGTTGTCGCCAATGGCATTCATGGGACTGCCATGCCCCATGAACAGCACCGGCATCCTGTCGGATTTTTTCAGCGAAGGCAAACGGTCAAGGACATTGGCGTCCAGCGAGTTGATCATGTTTATCCAGTAGTAATGGTGGAGCAGGAAAAGTCTTGCCTGATAAATCGGTACGGAAACTTCATATCTGGTGCAGCTGTCCTTCAAAAGTTAGCGCCGTTTTCCGATACCGCAGGGCAACAGTTAATGAGATAACAATACTTTTTTCATAGCACATCAATCAATTGACAGCATGGCTATGCTCCCTAAAATGAGGTAGTTCAAATCCTGTAAATTGTAATTTTTTGTCAAAAAACAGTAATTATCATTAGTTGGTAAGTCGTTTCGGCTGTTATATTGCACTGCAACATATTTCGTTTTTAAAAACGTCTCACAAAAAAGGTTCCTTCCAATGCTGTATCAACTTTATGAATCTCAGCGCACGTTGATGGAGCCGTTTGTCGACTTTGCGCAGGCGGCGGCAAAGCTCTACAGCAGCCCTTTGTCCCCACTTGGTAAAAGTCCGATGGCACAGCGTGTTTCAGCAGGCTACAGCCTGATGTACCGACTCGGCAAGGACTACGAAAAGCCATCGTTTGACATCCACCAGGTCGAGGTTGACAAAAAAGGGGTCAGCCTGGCAATTCATGAACGCATTGAAGTTGACAAGCCGTTTTGCGAACTGCGCCGGTTCAAGCGGTTTACCGATGATTCCGCCACCCTGACGCAACTCAAGGACCAGCCAGCCGTACTGGTGGTTGCGCCATTGTCGGGCCACTACTCGACCCTGCTGCGCGACACGGTCAAGACCATGCTCAAGGACCACAAGGTCTATATCACCGACTGGAAGAACGCACGGAACGTTCCGCTGTCCGAAGGCGCTTTCCACCTTGACGACTATGTCAACTACGTGCAGGAATTCATTCGCCATTTGCAGGGCAAGTACGGTAACTGCCATGTGATCAGCGTTTGCCAGCCTACCGTGCCGGTGTTCGCGGCAATCTCGTTGATGGCATCGCGCGGGGAAAAAACCCCGCTGTCCATGATCATGATGGGCGGCCCGATCGATGCGCGCCTGTCGCCCACATCAGTGAACAACCTGGCGACGACCAAGCCCTTTGAATGGTTTGAAAACAATGTGATCTACCGCGTGCCTGCAAACTTTGCGGGCAAGGGCAGGCGCGTCTACCCTGGCTTCATGCAGCATACCGGCTTCGTCGCCATGAACCCTGACCGACATGCCACCAGCCACTATGACTACTTCAAGAACCTGATCAAGGGCGACGACGCCAGCACGGAAGCGCACCGCAAGTTCTACGACGAGTACAACGCTGTTCTCGACATGGACGCCGACTATTACCTCGAAACCATCAAGACCGTGTTCCAGGATTTCAAACTGGTCAACGGCACATGGGATGTGATGTCCGCTGAGGGCGTCCTTGAGCGTGTCAAACCGGGCGACATCAAGACCACGGCCGTGATGACCGTCGAAGGCGAGCTGGACGACATTTCCGGCTCCGGCCAGACCCGTGCGGCGCTTGACATGTGCAGCGGCGTGGCAACGGGGCAAAAGATCCACCTGGAAGCCGAAGGCGCAGGACACTACGGCATTTTCAGCGGCCGGCGCTGGCGCGATGTCGTCTATCCAGCTGTAAAAACCTTCATCCTTCAACACAACAAGCCGCTTGAGCAGATCGAGAAAGCGCCGGCAGCGACTAAAAAAGCAGCCAGGCCGTTGAAACCGGCCATGCTGAAAACACCTGCAGCGCTTGAAATGCCAAGCACGCCTGTCGCCGCCGAAGCCGTGAAACTGGCTGGCAAGCGCCTTGCCAAGACCACGCGTGCCGGACTTAAATCCACGGTTGCCGCCGGAGAAGCGGTAGCGAAGGAGCTTTCGGATACAGCTGATAAACCTGTCGTGGGCAAGCCACTGCTGGTAGCCGTCAAAAATACGGCAGTCAAGCCTGAGCCTGTTGCTGATGTCATTGCGACAGCAACGACACAGCCCGTGAGCACGCCGGTTGCAACCATTGCCACGACACCTGCTCCCGTTGCAGGTGCTGAAGCAGCTTCCGACACGCCAGTCCCTCCCGAAAAATCAGCCGCCTGAGAAGGCCTGGTGCGGTCCATTGTGTGACCGCACCACAAAGTCGGGTGGATATCCGGTGGGACAATGGCAAGGTGAAGCCCATCTCTCTCGACACCCTCTTTGACCGGATCAATTCGGCACTCCCGCAAACCCAGTGCACGCGTTGCGGCTACGCTGATTGCGCGGCCTACGCGCGCGCCATCGTCTGCAACGGGGCGGCCATCAACCAGTGCCCGCCCGGCGGCGCTGAAGGAATCGGGCGCCTCTCAGACATCACAGGCTTGCCGCCACAACCGCTGAATCCCCTGAATGGACTGGAAGGTCCCCGCGCCGTTGCCTTTATTGACGAGGCCTGGTGCATTGGCTGCACCCTGTGCAGCAAGGCCTGCCCGGTGGATGCAATCGTCGGCAGCAACAAAATGATGCACACCGTGATCGAAGCCGTCTGCACCGGATGCGAGTTGTGCCTGCCGGCCTGCCCGGTCGACTGCATCATCCTCGAAAATATCACCGGCGCCCGCACGGGGTGGAGTGCGTGGTCAGGGTCGCAAGCGCAAGCGGCCCTTGCACGCTATGAAGTTCATAGCTACAGAAGCAGTCAGGACAAGCGCAAAGGTGCTGAAATGCCTGAAATTCCTGAAACAAAAGTCGAAACACCATTGAAACGGACAAGCGAGCCGTCTGTGCAGGCGCATGTCGATGCCGATGCGGCAGAACACAAACGCGCGGTCATCATGGCGGCACTGAAACGGTCACGTGAAGAACGTGCACCGAAAACATGAGCCTTCGGCAAGCGCTGTTGGATACACAGCCTGCGTAGACGTCCTTCATTTCCAAATCATTCCGGATTCAGCGTGAAGGCGCAGGCGGTGCCAGTGTCGCGTCATGCGCAAGCGTCTAGAGATCGCGTCGCCATCGACGTGCATCGCTAGACGCAGCACGAAGTCAAGGCTTGCAGCCTTTGCAGGGATGAAACGCCGCAATGCGCGTTGAGAGCCAGCGAGAACCGGCAGTTTGCGCATGGCTCGACACTATGGCACGGCAAGGCGATGCAAGGACATATCGGAATGATTTAGCAATGGAATCATCCAGCAACGAGGTTCTTGTAGACGCCACAACCCACGAACACATCGTCCACTTGCTCGACAAAAGACATCTTGGTCTGCACTTTTCCAGTGGTCGGATTGGTGATGTCGTACTCCACCCAGCCCGCCTCGACGCCGGCCTGGTTGACAATGGATTCCAGCAGCTGGTTGCCATCGATTCCGGCAATATCATGCACACGCGTCCCCACCCGGGACGGGTTCCCGCCAAAAGCCAGGTAAGTGCCCAAGGCATCCAGGGCAAAGATATACATGTCGCGGTCATGAAACCCTTTGGCCGGATTGGTCAGATCGCGCAGGAAGGCTTCCCTCGTGGTCTGCCTTCGATGACTGACCGCCTGCTGGACCATGCAGAACGCTTCTTCCGCAGAGCCTTGCCGCAGCCTGAACGAGGCCACTGACTGCACCAGTGTTCTGGCGCGTCCTTCCAGGTTGACCGCCTGTGTCAATGTGCTGGCCGCCATTGCGGCATTGCGCTGCGTGATTTCATCCAGCTGGCGTACGGCTGCCGTGATTTCAGTCAGGCCGGTGCTTTGTTCAGTGCTGGAAGCGGCGATCAGCGACATGTCCGTGGCCACATGCCGTATTCCTGTCACGATGGCTTCAATGTTGGTTGCGGCTTGGCGAATTTTCAGCACACTGGCCGCTACATGGCTTGACGATCTGTTGATCAGCTGCCTGATTTCCCTGGCAGACTCGGCCGAGCGATGGGAAAGTGAGCGAATTTCGCTGGCTACCACGGCAAATCCCCTGCCGGATTCGCCTGCACGGGCCGCTTCGACCGCTGCGTTGAGCGCGAGGATATTGGTTTGAAACGCCATGCTGTCGATGAGCTCCACAATTTCGCCCATGCGACTGGCGCTGTCCTGCACGGCTTCGACGGCTGCGATGGCACCCGCCATGGTGGCTGTTCCTCCGTTCGCCAGGTTTCTGACCTCCGCTGCCTGTAAATTGGCATGGCTGACCGTGTCTGCATTGGCCTGGAGTACGGAAGACAACTGCTCAACGCTGGCCGCCGTCTGCGCCAGATTGGACGCCTGGAGTTCGGTACGGCTGGACATGTTGCGGTTGCCTGAGGCCAGGCTTTTGCCAGAATGCGCGACGAAGGCCGCATTGCTTCGCACATTTGCCACCATTCCTGACAGTGTGAGGCCAAGCTCGCCCAATGCAACACTCAGGCTGCCCAGTTCGTCCCGGCCATGCTCTGCCAGGTCCGAGCGCAGATCACCGGCCACCATGGTGTCCAGGGTCAATGTCATCCGGTTCAGGTCCTGTACAACACTTCGGTGCAGGGCCAGCAGGAAATAAATGGTCAGCAAGAGCCCGATGCCATTGACCAGCATCAAAGCGGCAGGGGCGACGACCAAGGCGTCACCAGCGAAAAGCCGGTAAGCAGTCACCAGCGATGCCATCGCAGACACGGCGCCCAGCAGCATCAGTTTGCCGGCAAAGCGCATGCGTCGCAACAGCCAGACGCCCGGACTCAAAAGTTTGCCAAAGATCATTGGTATTTTTCCGCTATCAAGGATGCCGGCAGGGGCAGCCCGTCTCCGCGCCGCACACCGGTCGCGCATTCGCCGCCTGAATTGGCAAGATCAGCGACAGACGGTCAACCCCTGCTGTTAATCAACAGTTTGAAGGAAAAATACCGGTTCGATCAGGCAATCAAGCGTCTTTTCAGCGCTCAGTTTGTTCGCGAAATGCCTGGACAACTTCTGCCGGCGCCTGTACCAGTTCAATCAGCACGCCCTCGCCTGCAATCGGAAACTCTTCGTTTGACTTGGGATGCAGGAAGCAGATGTCAAAACCCGCCGCGCCCTTTCGGATGCCGCCCGGCGCAAAGCGGACGCCTTGCGCCGTGAGCCATTGCACCGCTGCTGGCAGGTCGTCAATCCACAGGCCGACATGGTTGAGCGGGGTGGCATGAACCGCGGGTTTTTTTTCAATATCCACTGGCTGCATCAGGTCCACCTCGACCTTGAACGGACCGCTGCCGATGGCGCAGATGTCTTCATCGACATTCTCGCGTTCGCTGACGAAATTGCCGGTGACCTCCAGCCCCAGCATGTCGACCCACAGCCTGCGCAGCAGGTCCTTGCGGGTGGCACCAATGGCGATCTGCTGGATGCCGAGCACCTTGAACGGCCGCTTTTCAGTAGTCGCCATCATACGAACTCCACGATCGGCTGGTCCACGCTCAGCGATTCGCCCTTGGCTGCCAGCACCTTGCCGACCACGCCGTCAGCCATGGCAAACAGCACGTTTTCCATCTTCATGGCTTCAATCACGGCCACGCGCTCACCGGCCTGCACCTTTTGGCCGACCTGCACCGACACCTCGGCCAGCAGGCCGGGCATGGGCGACAGCACAAAGCGGCTCATGTCGGGCGGTGCCTTGAAAGGCATCAGCGCATGCAGTTCGGCAGCGCGCGGAGACAAGACCATGGCATCGAGCCGGGTGCCGTTGTGAATGATGCGGATGGCCAGCGGGTTCTTGCCCACGCCGCGTTCGACCTGAGCGGCAAATGGCTGGCCGTTGACGGTACCGCGAATGCGCGCGCCACCCAGATGCCAACCGCTGCATATTTCATAGCGCCTGTCGCCCGTCTCCACTGCGCTGGAGCCCGAAAGGGTTTGATAGTCGCGAACCACGGCGGGTCGTGGTGTGTTCAGGCCGCTGTCGCCCAGGCCGATCACCACATATTCTTCGCCCACCGTGACGCCATGGCCCGGCAGCTGGCCACTGATGCCCGCTGCCCTGGCCCGAATGCGGCGGTTCACGTACGCGGCCAGCGCCACCAGGAAGTCGGCATCGTCATGCGGCACGTCTTCAGCGCGAAAGCCTTGCGCATAGTTTTCGGCGATGAAGCCGGTGTTGAAGTCGCCGGCCACAAACTTCGGATGCGCCAGCAGGGCCGCCTGGAATGGAATATTGCTGCTGACGCCGCGAATCACGAAGCTGTTGAGCGCCTCGCGCATCTTGGCAATCGCGTCATTGCGGTCGGTGCCGTGAACGATCAGTTTGGCAATCATCGAGTCGTAAAACATCGGAATCTCGCCGCCGTCCTGCACGCCGGTATCAACCCGCACGCCGTAAAGATGCTCGACATCCGATGCAAACATCGTTTCCCTTGGCGGCTGAAAGCGCACCAGCCGGCCGGTCGAAGGCAAAAAGCCACGGAACGGGTCTTCAGCGTTGATGCGGCACTCAATCGCCCAGCCTTCGCGCTTGACCTGATCTTGCGTCAGCGGCAGCTTTTCACCCGCCGCCACGCGAATCATCAGTTCCACCAGGTCCAGGCCAGTGATGCATTCGGTGACCGGATGCTCGACCTGCAGACGGGTGTTCATTTCCAGGAAATAGAAACTCTGGTCCTTGCCGACGACAAATTCAACCGTTCCGGCGGACTGGTAATTCACCGCCTTTGCCAGTTGCACCGCCTGCTCGCCCATGGCTTTGCGCGTTTCGTCGCTGATGAAAGGCGACGGTGCCTCCTCGATCACCTTCTGGTGACGGCGCTGGATCGAGCATTCACGCTCATTCAGGTAGATTACATTGCCGTGGCTGTCACCCATCAGCTGGATTTCGATATGGCGCGGCTCCTCGACAAACTTCTCGATGAACACACGGTCGTCGCCAAAGCTGTTGCGTGCTTCGTTGCGGCAACTGGTAAAGCCCTCGAACGCTTCCTTGTCGTTGAAAGCCACGCGCAACCCCTTGCCGCCGCCCCCCGCACTGGCCTTGATCATCACCGGATAGCCAATCCCTCGGGCAATTTCAACCGCCTTTTCGGCCGTTTCAATCGCGTCGTTGACACCGGGAATGCAGTTCACGCCGGCCGCGCCGGCAAGCTTCTTGGATTCGATCTTGTCGCCCATGGCGGCAATCGAATAATGCTTGGGGCCGATGAAGATGATGCCTTCTTCTTCCACCCGCTTGGCAAAACCAGCGTTTTCGCTCAGGAAGCCGTAGCCGGGATGCACCGCTTCGGCGCCAGTCTGCTTGCACGCTGCAATGATTTTTTCGGCCTGAAGGTAACTGTCACGGCTTGGCGCGGGGCCGATGTTGACGGCTTCATCAGCGAGCTCGACATGGCGCGCATCCTTGTCGGCGTCGGAATACACCGCCACTGTCTTGATGCCCATTTTCCGGGCGGTAAGAATGACACGGCAGGCAATTTCGCCGCGATTGGCGATCAGAATTTTGTTAAACATGGTGTTTTTTCCTCGGGCACTTACAGCGGAATGTTGCCGTGCTTGCGCCACGGGTTTTCAAGTTTCTTGTCCTTGAGCATCACCAGCGAGCGGCAGATGCGCTTGCGGGTTTCGTGCGGCAGGATCACGTCGTCAATGAAGCCGCGTGCGCCAGCGACGAACGGATTGGCGAAACGCGCCTTGTATTCGGCTTCTTTCGCGGCCAGTTTGACCGGGTCGCCCTTGTCTTCGCGAAAGATGATCTCGACCGCGCCCTTGGCGCCCATGACGGCAATCTCGGCATTCGGCCAGGCAAAGTTCACGTCGCCGCGCAAATGCTTGGAGCTCATCACATCGTACGCGCCGCCGTAGGCCTTGCGGGTGATGACGGTGATTTTCGGCACCGTGCATTCGGCGTAGGCGTAAAGCAGCTTGGCGCCATGCTTGATGATGCCGCCGTATTCCTGTGAGGTGCCGGGCATGAAGCCGGGCACATCGACAAAGGTGATGACGGGAATGTTGAAGGCATCGCAAAACCGCACGAAGCGCGCCGCCTTGATCGAGCTTTTGATGTCCAGGCAACCGGCCAGCACCAAGGGCTGGTTGGCAACAATCCCGACCGACTGGCCTTCCATGCGGGCAAAACCGATGATGATGTTCTTGGCGTATTCGGGCTGGATCTCGAAGAAGTCGCCATCATCGACCGTCTTGGTGATGAGTTCCTTCATGTCGTACGCCTTGTTGGCGCTCACGGGTACCAGCGTATCCAGGCTCATGTCCATGCGATGGGCCGGGTCGGCGCTGGGGCGCATCGGTGCTTTTTCACGGTTGTTCAGCGGCAGGTAGTTGTACAGGCGGCGCAGCATGATGAGCGCTTCGACATCGTTCTCGAAGGCCAGGTCGGCCACGCCGCTTCGGGTGGTGTGGGTGATGGCGCCGCCCAGTTCTTCGGCCGTCACTTCCTCGTGCGTCACGGTCTTGACCACTTCTGGGCCGGTGACGAACATGTAGGACGAGTCCTTGACCATGAAGATGAAGTCCGTCATGGCCGGTGAATACACCGCGCCGCCCGCTGACGGCCCCATGATCAGGCTGATCTGCGGAATCACGCCGCTGGCCATCACGTTGCGCTGGAACACGTCGGCATAACCGCCCAGAGACGCCACACCTTCCTGGATGCGGGCACCGCCCGAATCGTTCAGGCCAATCACCGGCGCGCCAACTTTCATGGCCTGGTCCATCACCTTGCAGATTTTCTCGGCGTGCGCTTCGCTCAGGGCGCCGCCAAACACGGTGAAATCCTGGCTGAAGACAAACACCAGACGGCCATTGATCATGCCGTAGCCGGTAACCACGCCGTCACCCGGAATCTTGTTGTCCTGCATGCCGAAGTCGCTGCAGCGGTGCTCGACAAACATGTCCCATTCCTCGAACGTGCCTTCGTCGAGCAGCACATCGAGCCGCTCGCGCGCCGTCAGCTTGCCTTTTCCGTGCTGCGCGTCAATGCGCTTTTGGCCACCGCCCAGGCGGGCCGCGGCGCGCTTTTTTTCAAGTTGCTGAAGGATTTCCTGCATGGTTCGCTTTCTTAGTGCTTGCGGTTGTGTACTATTTATTTGATAGCTGCTTATGCCCGCTGCATGTGCGCAGAGAGCAGATTTCGTGCTGCAGTCGAGGCAGAAAGCCGGCCCTGGCCGACTTGCTCCAGCAGGGATGGCAGCATGGCGCTAACGGCAGGGTCTTGCCGAAAAGCGAGCTTGAGTCCTGCGTCCACCCGCTCCCACATCCAGGACAGCGCCTGGTGCTGGCGCCGGCCGGCCAGCTTGCCGTTGGCGGTTTGCAGCGCCCTGAACTCTGACACGGCTGCCCAAAATCCATCGACGCCCTGGTTGTGCAAGGCGCTGAGCTGCATGACCTGCGGATGCCACTGCTTGTCAAAATCAGCCGCCTGGGCCGAGCCCATGGCGTTGTTTACCAGGCCGAACAGGCGCATGGCGGACTTGATCTGCGCCTCGGCGCGCATGGCGGCGTTGGCGTCGATGTCGGCCTTGTTGATGACAACCAGGTCGGCCAGTTCCATCACGCCCTTCTTGATCGCCTGCAAATCGTCGCCCGCGTTGGGCAGTTGCATGACCACGAACATGTCGGTCATGTTGGCCACGGCAGTTTCGGACTGGCCGACGCCGACGGTTTCGACAATCACCACGTCGTAGCCGGCGGCTTCGCAAACCAGCATGGCTTCACGGGTTTTTTCCGCTACGCCGCCCAGGGTGCAACTCGACGGGCTGGGCCGGATGTAAGCTGATTCGTGGACCGAAAGCATTTCCATGCGCGTCTTGTCACCCAGGATGGAGCCGCCCGACACGCTCGATGAGGGGTCGATGGTCAGCACCGCCACGCGGTGGCCCTGCTTGATCAGGTACAGGCCCAGCACTTCAATGAAGGTGGATTTTCCGACACCGGGCACGCCGCTGATGCCAAGGCGAAACGCCTGGCCGGTGTGCGGCAGCAACGCGGTCAGCAATTCGTCTCCCTGGGTGCGGTGGTCTCCGCGGGTCGATTCGAGCAAGGTGATGGCCTTGGCAATGGCGCGGCGCTGTTGAACAGCGTTGCCGCGCAGAACGCCTTCCAGCAATGCGCTTTCGATCACTTGATAGCAGCCCGGATCTGCTCCAGCACATCCTTGGCGCTGGCCGGAATCGGTGTACCGGGTCCGTAGATGCCCTTGACGCCGGCGTCATACAGCATTTCGTAGTCCTGGCGGGGAATCACGCCGCCGACAAACACGATGATGTCGTCCGCGCCCTGTTTCTTGAGTTCGGCAATGATGGCGGGCACCAGCGTCTTGTGGCCAGCGGCCAGCGTGCTCACGCCGACGGCATGCACGTCGTTTTCAATCGCCTGGCGGGCACATTCCTCGGGCGTCTGGAACAGCGGCCCCATGTCCACGTCGAAGCCCAGGTCGGCAAACGCCGTGGCGACAACCTTGGCACCCCGGTCGTGGCCGTCCTGGCCAAGCTTGGAAATCATCACGCGGGGGCGGCGGCCTTCGGCTTCGGCAAAGGCGTTGATCTCGCTCTTGAGGGTTTCCCAGCCTTCGGCCGAGTCGTAGGCGGCGGCATACACGCCGCTGACCTTTTGCGTGTCGGCGCGGTGGCGGCCATAGACTTTTTCCAGCGCGTCGCTGACTTCGCCGACGGTGGCGCGCAGGCGCATAGCCTGGATGCACAAATCCAGCAGATTGCCGCTGTTGCCTTCAGCCGCTGCCGTCAAAGCGTCCAGCGCCGACTGGACGGCCGTGCTGTCGCGCGTTGCCCGGATGGACTTCAGACGTTCGATCTGACCGTCGCGCACCGCCACGTTGTCGATGTCGCGTGCGTCGATGGCGTCCTCGGTCTTGAGCCGGTACTTGTTGACGCCGACGATCACGTCCTTGCCGCTGTCGATGCGCGCCTGCTTTTCAGCCGCCGCCGCTTCGATCTTGAGCTTGGCCCAGCCACTGTCCACGGCCTTGACCATGCCGCCCATGGCTTCGACTTCCTCAATAATGGTCCAGGCGGCATCGGCCATGTCCTGCGTCAGCTTTTCCATCATGTAGCTGCCAGCCCAGGGGTCGATCACGCTGGTGATGTGGGTTTCTTCCTGGATGATGAGCTGGGTGTTGCGGGCAATGCGCGAGCTGAACTCGGTCGGCAACGCAATTGCTTCATCGAAGCTGTTGGTGTGCAGGCTTTGGGTGCCGCCAAAGACGGCGGCCATCGCTTCGATGGTGGTGCGCACGACGTTGTTGTACGGGTCTTGCTCGGTCAGGCTCCAGCCGCTGGTCTGGCAATGGGTGCGCAGCATCAGGCTCTTGGGGTTCTTGGCATCGAAGCCCTTCATGATGCGGCACCACAACAGGCGGGCGGCGCGCATCTTGGCGACTTCAAGGTAGAAGTTCATGCCGATGGCCCAGAAAAAACTCAGGCGTCCGGCAAAGCCGTCAACGTCCAGGCCCTTGCCCAAGGCGGTCTTCACGTACTCCTTGCCGTCGGCCAGGGTAAACGCCAGTTCCAGCGCCTGGTTGGCACCGGCTTCCTGCATGTGATAACCGCTGATACTGATCGAATTGAACTTGGGCATGTTCTGCGCCGTGTACTCGATGATGTCGCCAATGATGCGCATGCTGGGCGCAGGCGGGTAGATGTAGGTGTTGCGCACCATGAACTCTTTGAGCACATCGTTCTGGATGGTGCCGCTGAGTTGGTCCTGGCTTACACCCTGCTCTTCAGCCGCTACCACATAGCCGGCCAGTACCGGCAATACAGCACCGTTCATGGTCATCGAAACACTGACCTTGTCGAGCGGAATCTGGTCGAACAGGATTTTCATGTCCTCCACACTGTCGATGGCGACGCCGGCCTTGCCGACGTCGCCGGTCACGCGCGGGTGGTCGGAGTCGTAACCCCGATGCGTGGCCAAATCAAACGCCACTGACACGCCCTGCCCGCCAGCGGCCAGCGCCTTGCGATAAAACGCGTTGGATTCTTCGGCGGTTGAAAAACCGGCGTACTGGCGGATAGTCCACGGACGCACCGAATACATCGTGGCCTGCGGGCCGCGAATGAAAGGCTCGAAACCCGGCAAGGTGTTGGTGTAGGGAAGGTCCTTGATGTCCTCGGCGGTGTACAGCGGCTTGACACTGATGCCATCGGGGGTTTCCCAGTTCAGGGCGTTGACGTCGCCACCGGGGGCGGATTTGGCGGCCGACTTGGCCCAGGCTTCAAGATTGGCGGCATTGAAAGGAACAGGTGTTGAACTCATGGCGGGTCGGCAGTCTTGGTTGAGCCCGGAAAGCCTCCCTGTTTTGACAGGAAACCCTCAAGGCAAGCAGGAAACAGTGGCTGAAGTTTACATTATTTATAATTATTGATTCAAAATATTCCAGTGAACTTTGCCTTAGACTACGGAGCCTTATGGCTGAAACCTCTCTTTCCCCGCGGGCGCTTTATGAAGAAGTTGCCGAACTTTTGCGTCAGCGCATCTTCAACCGGGAACTCGCGCCGGGTAGCTGGATTGATGAACTCAAGCTCGCCGAGGAATACGGCATCAGCCGCACACCTCTGCGCGAAGCTTTGAAAGTGCTGGCCACCGAAGGTCTGGTGACGATGAAGGTGCGGCGCGGCGCTTATGTCACCGAAGTCTCGGACAGCGACCTCGCCAATGTCTACCACTTGCTGGCCCTATTGGAAAGCGACGCCGCAGAAGTGGTGGCGACCAAGGCCACCGATGCGCAAATCAGGGAACTTCAAGTCCTGCACAACGAACTTGAAAAAGCCGTCAAGAACCGGGAACGATTTTTTGAAATCAATGAAGCCTTCCACATGCGACTGCTGGAAATTGCCAACAACCGCTGGCGCGACCAGATGGTGGCCGACCTTCGCAAGGTGATGAAGCTCAACCGACACAACTCGCTGTTGAAAAGCGGCCGCATCGAGGAATCGCTGCTCGAACATCGCGCCATCATGGCGGCGCTGGTGGCGCGCGACGCGGCTGAAACTGCGCAATGCATGCGCGAGCATTTCAAAAGCGGGCTGAACGCCGCAGCCTGAAATTCAGCCTGTGCTGCCGTTACGCCGCGGCAGCGGCGTCACTTCCCAATGCTTGCTGGTCTTGCCCTGTGCGTCAACACTTTCCAGCCGGACCATGAAGCCCCACAGACGCCCGACATGCTTCAGGACTTCCTTGACTTCGTCATTCAGCGGCCGGCTGTTGTGCTGGGTATGGCGCAGGGTCAGCGAACGGTCGCCGCGCACATCCACATTCCAGACCTGGATGTTGGGTTCCTGAAAGCTTAAATCATACTGGCGGGCCAGAGCCTCACGCACATGCCGGTAGCCGCGTTCATCATGGATGGCCGACACTTCAAGCGCCAACTCCTTGGAGTCATCAAGGATGGCGAACAGGCGGAACTCGCGGATCAGGCGTGGCGACAGGTACTGACCCACAAAACTCTCATCCCGAAAATGCCGCATGGCATGGTCAAGGGCCTGCTGCCAGTCGGTGCCAGCCATGTCTGGAAACCACTGGCGGTCTTCGTCGGTCGGGTGCTCGCAAATGCGGCGAATGTCGGTGAACATGGCAAAGCCCAGCGTATAAGGATTGATGCCCCGAAAGCCGGGATGCGCCAGCGGTGGCTGGAAAATGACGTTGGTATGCGAGCGCAGGCTCTCGATCATGAAACCGTCGCTCAGCAGGCCCTCGTCATACATTGCGTTGAGCAGCGTGTAATGCCAGAAAGTCGCCCAGCCTTCGTTCATGACCTGCGTCTGTCGCTGCGGATAAAAATACTGGGCAACTTTGCGCACGATGCGAATGATTTCGCGCTGCCAGGGTTCCAGCAGGGGCGCATTTTTCTCGATGAAGTACAGCAGGTTTTCCTGGGGATCGGCAGGAAAGCGTGAACTGGCTGTTTCAACCTGCTTTTCAGCCGCCCTGGGCAAGGTGCGCCACAAGTCATTGACCTGCTGCTGCAGATAGCATTCGCGGTCTTTACGCCTTGACTCTTCCTCGGCCAACGAGAGTTTTTGCGACCTCTGGTAGCGGTCAACACCGTAGTTCATCAAGGCGTGGCAGCTGTCGAGCAGGTCTTCGACATCGTCGAGTCCGTGCTTTTCCTCGCACTCGGCAATATAGGCTTTGGCATACACAAGGTAGTCAATGATGGAGGACGCATCGGTCCACATCCTGAACAGGTAGTTGCCCTTGAAAAAGGAATTGTGCCCATAGCAGGCATGTGCCATGACCAGGGCCTGCATCGGCAGCGTGTTTTCCTCCATCAGGTAGGCAATGCAGGGGTTGGAATTGATGACGACCTCATAAGCCAGCCCCATGTGCCCGCGCCGGTAGCTTTTCTCGCTGGCGATGTATTGCTTGCCAAATGACCAGTGCCGGTAGTTCACAGGCATGCCCACAGACGCATAGGTGTCGATCATCTGGCTGGCAGTGATCACTTCCAGTTGCACGGGATAGGTGTCCAGCCCGAAGCGACTGGCCATTCGCTCGATCGCACCGTGGTAGGTTTCGATCAGTTCAAACGTCCAGTCTGACGGACTTGGCAGCATGTCGCGCCGCCCTTCATAACGCTGGAAGGGGGCAGGCAGCAAGCCGTAAACTTTCGCAGCGCCGGCAGAAGGCAGGATTGCGCTCATGCAGCACTTCCTTTCTTGAACAGTTCGCGAAACACAGGGTAAATTCCCGAGGCATCGGTAACCTTTTGCATGGCGAAATGCGGCTGGCTTTTGCTCACCAGGGAATATTCTTCCCACAGGGTCTGGCTTTCCTCCGCTACTTGCAGATAGGCAAAATAACGCGAAACAGGCAACAGCTTTTCCACGAGCAGCGTGCGGCATTTGGACGAATCCTGAAGCCAGTTGTCGCCGTCAGAAGCCTGGGCGCCGTAGATATTCCATTCGCCCGGAGAATAGCGCTGCTGGATGATCTGGTGCATCAGCAGCAAGGCACTGGAGGCCACCGTGCCGCCGCTTTCGGTCGAGTGAAAAAATTCGTCCTCGGAAACCTCTGCCGCCTGGGTGTGGTGCCGGATGAACACAACTTCCGTCTTCTCGTAATGACGCATCAAGAACAGGTACAGCAGAATGAAAAAGCGCTTGGCCATGTCCTTTCGCGTTTCATTCATTGAACCGGACACATCCATCAAACAGAACATGACGGCGCGGGAAGCCGGCAGTGGCGTGTTGACCCGGTTGCGATACCGCAGGTCAAACGGGTCCAGAAAAGGAATTTTCTGAAGGCGCAGTTTTAATGCCTCAATTTCATCCTTCACCGCAAGTGTTTCACCGCTGCAAGAACGATTGTTTAGCAACAAAGCTTCCAACGCCAGTTCCAGCCGGCACAACTGGCGCCGCACATCGCCGCCCATGGCAATCCGGCGGCTCAGCGCCTTGCGCATCGATCGAACTACATGCAGGTTGGTCGGCGTGCCTTCGGAAACAAAACCGGCTCGGTGGGATTTCCATTCAGGCACATCGGGCAACAACTGGGTACGCAGCAGGCGCGGCAAGGCCAGATCATCAAAGAAATACTGCATGAACTCTTCACGGGTGATGCGGAACTCAAAGTCATCCTGACTGTTCCCGTCTTGGCCCGCACCCGCGCTAGAACCACTGCCCGACCCGCCGCCACCCGGCGGACGCCCGATCTGGTCGCCACGTACGTATTCCTGATTCCCTGGGTAGACACGCTCCTGGCTTCCCCCTGCACCATGCCCAAATACCGGCTCGGACACATCGCGCCGTGGCAAGGTGATATTTTCGCCCTGGTCGATGTCGTGGATGCTGCGGCCGGACACCGCATGGCGCACCGCTTCACGAATCTGCTTTCGGTAGCGACGCAGGAAACGCTCCCGGTTGCCTATGGATTTATTCTTGCCCGACAAGCGTCTGTCGATGACCTGCTGGAGCATGGATTTCTCCGGTTGGTAAGTTGGACAGTCAATCAGCCTGCAGCGAAGCACACCGGTCGTCAGGAACTCTTGCGAACCCTGAGGTACCACTCGCAAAGCAGGCGGACTTGACGGGCGCTGTAACCCTTGTCCATCATCCGGTTAAGGAAGTTTTCATGTTTTTGCTTCTCCTCGGCGCTGGCTTTGGCGTTGAACGAAATCACGGGCAACAGGTCTTCGGTGTTGGAAAACATCTTCTTCTCGATCACGGCACGCAGTTTTTCATAACTGGTCCAGTTCGGATTCTTGCCGGCATTGCTGGCTCGGCTGCGCAACACAAAGTTGACGATCTCGTTGCGGAAATCTTTTGGATTGCTGATGCCTGCAGGCTTTTCGATTTTTTCGAGTTCCGCATTGAGCGAAGCACGGTCAAAGATTTCACCGGTGTCGGAATCCCTGAATTCCTGATCCTGAATCCAGAAATCGGCATAGGTCACATAGCGGTCAAAAATGTTCTGCCCATATTCCGAATACGACTCCAGGTAGGCCGTCTGGATTTCCTTGCCGATGAATTCGGCATAACGGACCGCCAGATATTCCTTGATGAACGACAGATAGCGCTGCTCGACTTCCGGCGCAAATTGCTCGCGCTCAATCTGCTGCTCCAGCACATACATGAGATGGACCGGATTGGCGGCAATTTCACTGGAATCAAAATTGAACACCTTGGACAGAATCTTGAAGGCAAAGCGTGTCGATATGCCTGTCATGCCTTCGTCAACACCGGCATAGTCGCGATATTCCTGATAGCTCTTGGCCTTCGGATCGGTGTCCTTCAGGTTCTCCCCGTCGTAAACCAGCAGCTTGCTGAAAATGCTGGAATTTTCAGGCTCCTTCAATCGCGTCAGCACGGCAAACTGCGCCATCATCTTCAGCGTACCCGGTGCGCAAATGGCGCCAGACAGCGAAGAGTTGCGAATCAGCTTCTCGTAAATCCTGATTTCTTCCGAGGCACGCAGGCAGTACGGCACCTTGACGATATAAATCCGGTCCAGAAAAGCTTCATTGTTCTTGTTGTTCCGGAAGGCCTTCCATTCGCTTTCATTCGAATGGGCCATCACGATGCCATCAAATGGAATGGCACCAAAGCCCTCAGTGCCCTTGAAGTTGGCCTCCTGGGTGGCGGTGAGCAAGGGATGCAGCACCTTGATGGGCGCCTTGAACATCTCGACAAACTCCAGCAGGCCCTGATTGGCCAGGCACAACCCGCCCGAATAGCTGTAGGCATCGGGGTCATCCTGGGCAAAGAGTTCGAGCTTTCGAATATCGATCTTGCCGACGAGTGTGGAGATGTCCTGGTTGTTTTCGTCTCCGGGTTCGGTCTTGGCGATTGCACACTGCTTCAGGATCGAGGGAAACCGTTTGACGACACGGAACTTTCGAATGTCGCCGCCAAATTCTTCAAGGCGCTTGACTGCCCACGGAGACATGACACGCTGCAGGTACCTTGGCGCGATACCGTACTGGCTTTCAAGCAGGGGAATGTCCTCGGTGTTGTTGAACAAGCCGAGTGGCGACTCATTGACCGGTGAATTCTTCAGCGCGTACAACGGCACCTGTTCCATCAATTGTTTGAGCCGTTCGGCAATAGACGACTTTCCGCCGCCGACCGGACCCAGCAGGTAAAGAATCTGTTTCTTTTCCTCCAGGCCCTGTGCTGCATGGCGAAAATACGAAACGACCTGTTCAATGGGATCTTCCAGGCCGTAAAAATCCCGGAATGCCGGGTAGATCTTGATGACCTTGTTGCCAAAAATACGCGAAAGACGCTGATCCCGGTGCGTGTCAAACACTTCTGGCTCACCTATGGCTGCGAGCATTCGCTCGGCCGCAGTGGCATAGACTAGCGGGTTGTTTTTACAAAGATCGAGGTACTCTTCAAGGGGCAGTTCTTCTTCCCTTGTTTGCTCGTAACGTGTCAGAAAATTACGGACGACATCCATAAAAACCCTCCTTGGCAAGCTGTACTTGGTGACGCAGTGAATACAACCAGAAACCACAACAACCCAACTCTACAAGTTTCCCTGTGCGAAATGTAGATGCAAGGTTATTTATTTAACAAGCAGATTAATTTTTTCGAGCTTGCTTTCACGTCATCAATTAGCTCATGCTTGAGCCCGCCAAAATCCGTAAAGTAACGGCTTCGCCACCCAGCGCTTGATCGTCAAACCGTCTTCACTACATCATCATGCGCAAGGTTCATGACAGCGTGGGGATCAAGCGTTTTGAGCCTATGGTCGCTCCACACCTGGCGCCAGCGGCGCGAACCCGGCAAACCGTGACGCAGACCCAGCATATGGCGGGCGATGGCGCTGAACGCAGTGCCATGCGCAGCGGCTTCACGCACCATGTAGTCGCACATCAGTGCTTCAACCTGCTCCCGGGTGGTACTCTGATCGCCAGCGCCAAAAAAATCGGCATCCCAGGAGGTCAGCCACCAGGGGTTGTGATAAGCCTCACGGCCAATCATCACACCATCCACTTCAAGCAATTGCGCACTCACCTGCACATCGGTAGTCACACCGCCATTGACGCAAATCGTGAGATCCGGAAACTCTTTTTTCAGGCGGTGGACCAGTTCGTAGCGCAGTGGCGGCACTTCGCGGTTTTCTTTGGGGCTCAGGCCTTTCAACCAGGCATTGCGGGCATGCACGATGAACGTGCGGCAGCCCGCTTCGCTGACGGTGCCGACAAAATCGCGTACAAACCCATAGCGCTCGTCCTTGTCGATACCAATGCGGTGCTTCACGGTGACAGGAACCTCCACCGCATCGAGCATTGCCTTGACGCAGTCAGCCACCAGTTTCGGATCGGCCATCAGGCAGGCGCCAAATGAGCCCCGCTGCACACGTTCGCTTGGACAGCCGCAATTGATATTGATCTCGCGGTAACCCCATGCTTCGCCCAGTCGGGCGCAATGCGCCAGGTCCGCCGGCTCGCTGCCGCCTAATTGCAGCGCAACCGGATGCTCCTCGGCGTCAAAGCGCAGGTGCCTGCCTGCATCGCCATGAATCAGCGCGCCGGTCGTCACCATTTCGGTATAGAGCAGCGCGTGCCGAGACAGCAGACGGTGAAAATAGCGGCAATGCCGATCCGTCCAATCCATCATGGGCGCAACGCTCATTCGCCAGGGAGATGTGACATGAATCAAAGAGTCGGTAGAAACAGGAATTGACATGACCCCATTTTCCCTGAAAGCTGCCCAAGCCGGCGCAAGAGGTATTGCGACTTTTATCAACCTTCCCGCTACAGGACATGCAAGTCGCTCTCCAAAAGCGCTGCAAGGTAACATCGTTGCTTGCAAAATTCCGCGAATCACGCCTGACCCATGGTCAACACCCCCATCCAAAGGATGACTGCCATGACTTACTTTTCGTCACAGACCATCCGTTGTTACGCATCGGCCCGCCAAGTCCCGGCAAGGTTGGCCATGACCGCTTCGCTTATTTTTCTGGCCGCCTGCACCTCCGTACAGTTGCCGCCCTGGGTGCCTGAAATGCCGCGTCCGGCTGCACCTGCAAGCGCTGGACCCACGTCGATTCCGGTGGAACCAGCAGTCGTTGTTCAAACGTCTCCAGTGACTCCGCCATCGGTCATTCCCGCTGCACCCGTAGAAGCGCCACCGCCTTATGGCCCCGCAGTAGCGGCCCGCTTCACGGCCCCCACCATGGTGTACGGCACCCCGGGTCTTCAAGGAGGACGCACAAGCTTTACCACGCAAGCTGAAATCCACGACTGGCTGCGTGATCAGGCAAGCGCCCTGTCCCGCTCGGCCGGAGTCAAGGTCGCGCTGCTACCGATAGGCTCCTCGCAGCAAGGCCAGCCACTGGAAGCGCTGGTACTCACTCGGGGAACGGGCACTGACCCTGCCAGTCTTTTGGCCACGGGCCGCCCCACGGTATTGCTAATCGGCCAGCAGCATGGCGATGAGCCTGCAGGAAGTGAAGCCCTGCTGGTCATTACCCGGGAACTGGCGCAGGGCCTGTTGCAGCCCCTGCTTGAACGCATCAACGTTGTGATCGTTCCGCGTGTCAACCTCGATGGTGCGACCCGGGGTGAAGCCCTGGCCGCAGGCGGCCAGGACATTGCGCGTGATCATCTGCTCCTCAGCACACCGGAAGCGCAGGCAGTGGCACGGCTGAGCCGCGACTACCAGCCAACGGTGGTGGTGGATGCCGGGGAATATCAGGTGTCCGACATTTACCGGCAAAAGTTTGACGCCGTTCAGAAGTTCGATGCACTCCTGCAATACTCCACCACCGCCAATTTGCCAGAGTTTTTGACCAGGGCCGATGAGGAATGGTATCGCCGCCCCTTGCTTGCTGCGCTCAAGGGCCAGGGCCTGACCAGCGACTGGTACCACAGCACCTCCGCCGACACGGCCGACCGGACGGTTTTCATGGGAGGCTCTGAACCCGTCACGAGCCGCAATGTGGAAGGCCTGAAAAATGCCGTCAGCGTGGCGATCAACTCGCGCGGAGCAGGCCTTGGTCGTCTGCATCTCCAGCGGCGCGTGCACACCCATGTCACTGCCATCACAAGCATCCTGGGCAGCACAGCCCAGCGAGCCCGCGAATTGAGCCAGTTGCGTCCCTATCTCGACAAGGAAGTCACCGGCCTGGCCTGCAAGGGTCAGGCGGCGGTCGAGGTCGCCAATACACCTGCGCAGTACGACCTGCAAATGCTCGATCCTGTG
The DNA here is from genome assembly GCF_010365105.1 of Polaromonas sp. GTDB lineage: Bacteria > Pseudomonadota > Gammaproteobacteria > Burkholderiales > Burkholderiaceae_C > Polaromonas. The sequence continues at coordinate 101,654 of NZ_JAAFGZ010000003.1, forward strand.
ACTGGCGCCGATAAGAGCGTGACGGTGGACTGGGAATCAGCGCTGGCGCTGAGAACCCTCAAGTCACGGGTCAGGCCATGCGGCTACTGGCTGTCCGGATCATCCAAAGCAGCCGCTGAACGCTTGCGCCTGCAGGGTGTGAAGGTTTTCGAGGTGCTTGAGCCCAGTGCCATGCTGGGCGATATTTACCGCGAAGTACAGCGCTCGGGCAGTGTGCAGCAAGGCAGGCCAGGTGTCACGGCCAACAGCCGGCCCGTATCCAGGATCGAGGTTTCCCTTGTGCGGGGGGTCATTGATGCGCCGGTGGGAAGCTACTACGTGCCTTTGAGTCAGCCCTTGGCCAATCTGGCCATTGCAGCGCTGGAACCTGATACCCAAAGCAGCTATTTCGCAAACCGTCTGTTCAGCGATCTTGCAGGAGTTGCACGTGTCATGTCCGAGCCTTCGCTGAAGTCTGAAGAGTTGCCTTGAACGCCTCGGCAGCCACAGTTCCGCTAAGTTCTTTGCGCTTCAGTGGATACAGTCGGGACAGGGAATTTCCCGTCTGTCACCTTGCAAGCTGACCTACAGACATCAGCTGCCCAGTGTGACGTAATGGCAGCTCAACCAAGGAGAAATGCAGTGCAACCATTTTTGATGACGCCCAAGATGACAACTATCCAGGATGTCTTTTATCCTACGGGATATGCATTTGTCATGTTCCCTGATGCTGCAAACGCTGAAGAAGCAGCTCAAAAAATCGAGCAAGCGGGGTTTAGCGACCAGGACGTCATGTTCCTCGCCCCTTCGGTGATATTGCGTGAAATCGGCAGGATCGATGGCGAATCCTCTGTCGAACTGCCTTCTGTCGGCACAGAAGGTGCAACAGTTAACAAGTACATCAACCTGGCGCGCCAAGGGCACCATGCCTTGATGGTCAGTGCACCTTCAGACGAAGATGCAGAGAAGTTGATGGCAGTGGTACGGGAATTCCCTTTTTCGTATGCCCAGAAATACCACATGCTGGCCATGGAAGATCTTGAATAAGCTTGTGGTGCAGCCCTGCAGCGTTTACAAAGTAAACCAAAAATATCACCCCGTACCTTGAAAAATCTTGAGTGAAGCTATTAAATATATAGCAAAATCTTCTTATGCAGCAAGCGTAAGGGCTGGTTTTTATTAAAAATCTCCAGAATTGTGGGCCAGGCTTTCAAATTTGGTGATCCGGTTGATGAAGGCCAGTTTGACAGTTCCTGTCGGGCCATTGCGCTGCTTGCTGATGATGACTTCTGCCACGCCGGGTTCCTTGCAGGCTTCCTTCGTGTAGTACTCGTCGCGGTAGATGAACATGATGATGTCGGCGTCCTGTTCAATCGCGCCGGACTCACGCAGGTCGCTCATCATCGGCCGTTTATCGGTACGTGACTCGACTCCACGGCTGAGCTGCGACAGCGCAATCACAGGGCATTGAAGTTCCTTGGCCAGCATTTTCAGGCCGCGCGAGATTTCACCCACGGCAGTCGCCCGGTTCTCGTCGGCCATACCGCTCGATACGCTCATCAGTTGCAGGTAATCGACGACGATCAGGCCCAGTTTTCCGCACTGGCGAGCCAGCCGCCGGGCATTGGCTCGCAATTCGCTGACCGTGAGGCCGGCGGTTTCGTCGATATGCAGCGAAATTGTCCTCAGCTTTTCAATGGCTTCGGTCAGGCGCGGCCATTCCTCGTCGGTAAGCGCGCCAGTGCGAAGATGCGTCTGGTCAATCCGGCCAATTGAGCCGACGATACGCACGGCCAATTGGGATGCGCCCATTTCCATGGAAAAAACAGCAACCGGCAATCCTTCATGCAAGGCGACATGTTCGGCAATGTTGATGGCGAGCGCGGTTTTTCCCATGGACGGACGGGCAGCCAGAATGATCAGGTCGCCCGCCTGGAATCCCGACGTCATCCGGTCCAAATCCACAAAACCGGTTGGCACGCCGGTGACATCGTTGGGATTTTCAGACATCTCGGTGACCCGGTCGAGAAGGTCCACCACCAGCGTATCCATGCTCTGGAAGCCCTGCTGTGACCGGCCGCCCTGCTCGCCTATGTTCAGGATTTTTTGCTCGGCTTCATCAAGGATGACAGTGACCGCCTTGCCTTGCGGATTGAAGGCATTGGTTGCGATCTCGTCCGAGGCGGCCACCAGTTTTCGCAAGATCGAACGTTCACGAACGATTTCGGCATAACGCCTGATGTTGCTGGCGCTGGGCACGTATTGGGCCAGCGCGTTCAGGTAGCTCAAGCCGCCTATTTCTTCGTTTTTCCCCAGGCTCTGCAGACGCTCGAAAACGGTGATGATGTCGGCCGGCTTGGACGCGTTGATAAGCCAGCCGATGGCACCATAAATGAGCTGGTGCTCATGGCGGTAGAAGTCCTGGTCCGCCAGTAGATCGCCAACACGGTCCCATGCGCTGTTGTCGAGCAAAAGACCGCCCAGAACACTCGACTCGCCTTCAATGGAGTGGGGCGGAATTCTAAGTTGTGCGATCTGGCGGTCAGCGCTATAGGCAGAATCGGAAAAAGGAGAAAGAACGGCAGACATGGGATTCCTTGGGAAGGCTGAATGGTACGCCCTAGGCCTTGAAGCGCACGGGACAAGCGTGTGGACAAGTTGGGGAAATCTGGTGGAAATCCGGGCGAAAGGTGTGCATAAACAGTGTGCAATATCGCATCACTGCACAGCCATCACATGGTTTCTCCAAGAAAAAAGCCGCTCCGAAGAGCGGCTTTTCAAGAGGGATCCAAAGTCGTTGTTTAGGCAGTTTCGCCGTAAACCGTCACAGTGATGTCAACCACGACGTCAGTGTGCAGGGCGACATTGACCAAATGGTCGCCGACCGTCTTGATGGCGCCATTGGGCAGGCGTATTTGCGATTTTGAGACTGCAAAGCCTTGCTTGGTCACTTCCTGGGCAATGTCTGCATTGGTGACAGAGCCAAACAGGCGGCCGTCAACACCCGCTTTTTGCGTCAACTTGACGGTGGTGCCGCCGAGCTTTTCGCCTTGTGCCTGCATTTCGGCAAGCTTGGCCGCAGCGGCTTTTTCAAGCTCGGCGCGTTTGACTTCGAATTCCTTGATGGCCGCTGCGGTGGCGCGGCGGGCGCGTCCGAAAGGGATCAGGAAGTTGCGTGCATAGCCGTCTTTGACTTTGACGACGTCACCCAGATTGCCCAGGTTCACGACTTTGTCGAGCAGAATAATTTGCATGGTCGTCTCTCTTTACAGGCTGCGGTGCTGGTCACTGTAAGGCAGCATCGCGAGGAAGCGAGCGCGCTTGACGGCGGTATTGATCTGGCGCTGGAAAATGGCACGGGTGCCGGTCAGGCGTGCGGGAATGATTTTTCCGTTTTCAGACACGAAATCACGCAGGGTGTCGATGTCTTTGTAGTCGATTTCTTCGACGCCTGCAGCGGTGAAGCGGCAAAAACGCTTGCGCTTGAACAGAAGGGATTGGGTATTGCGCTTGGGGCGCTTGTCTTTGTTAAAACGTTTTGGTCCGGCCATGATGGACTCCTTAAATGGGGTTCAGTACTTGCTCTGCCTGAAGGATCGGGTAAAGAGCTTGAAGATGAAAAACAACGCCTTTGCTGGTACGCGCATTGGTCAGAAATCCGGTGAACCTGAAAGACTTGCTTAAGGGAAGCTTGACGGCTTGTTCAGCCAGCGTTCCAAAAGCAACAGCCCTGATCGTCAACTTGACTTGTCTGTTTGACCCTGCCTCGAGAACGTCAGACTCGTGTTCGAGAATGAAGTTGATGGCGGGAATTCCAGCGGGCGTGTAGCGCAGAGGACTTAGCTCGGCGATACCTGCGGTCAGTTCAACGTGGTTCACTGCAACTCCAAATGCACGGCAGCGAAGCGTTCAACAGCATGAGGCAATTACGCCGCAAACTCCTGCTGTTGTGTTTTACGGGCTTCTTCCCTCTCGACGTTACGCATCATGAGAGACGGGCCGGTTTCAGCCTTTTTCTTCACCACGGTCAGGTGGCGCAGCACAGCGTCGTTGAACTTGAACGCATGTTCAATTTCTTCCATCACGGCCTGGCTGGCTTCGATGTTGATGCAGAGGTAATGGGCTTTGCCCAATTTCTGGATCAGGTACACCAACTGGCGGCGGCCCCAATCTTCAACGCGGTGGACAGTACCCCCGCCGGCGGTGATCATGCCCTTGTAGCGCTCCAGCATGGCTGGGACTTGCTCGCTTTGATCCGGATGGATCAGCAAGACGATCTCGTAATGACGCATAACTCTCCTTTTGGTTGATTAAAGCTGCCCCAGCGTCGAACCTGGTTGGTTTTGGGTGCAGCAAGGCGAAGCCCATGATTATAGCCCGTCGGGTGTTTGCTTTATCGCAGCCTTGCCTTTACGGTCGGCTGAGGCGGCAAAGGGATGGTCATGGTCTTTTAAATCGGGGTAGCGAATGTAGTCAACAAGTGCCTGGATATCCTGATTGGGCGGCTTGGTAACCAGACTCACCAGAATGATCACGGCAAAACCAACTGGCACGCCAAACAGACCTGCCGATATGGGGTCGATTCCCCACCAGAGTTGAACCGGAGAACTGATGCCAAAGGTGGCGCGCAACCAGGGTTGATTGACCACCATGTAGTAGCTCGTGACGCTCAGACCCGCCATCATTCCCATCGTTGCTGCCGTGCCGGTTGCGCGTTTCCAGAAAATACCAATGCTCAGGGCCGGAAAGAAAGAGGCTGCAGCAAACGAAAAAGCCGCAGACACCAGAAACAAAATGTCGGCAGGCTTCTGTGCTGCCACATAGGCAGCGAGCAGGGCCATCACTAGCAGCAGTATTTTTGACAACGTGACGCGGCTGACGGTCGAGGCATTGGGGTCGATCATCTTGTAATAGAGGTCATGCCCCAATGCATTGGCAATGACCAGCAGCAGTCCATCGGCAGTCGACAGCGCAGCGGCCAGTCCGCCTGCGGCAACCAAGGCTGAAATAACGTAAGGCAACCCGGCCAGTTCGGGGGTGAGCAGCACCACAATGTCGCCGCCTATCGTCATTTCATTGAGTTGCAGAAGATTGTCCCTGTTCACGTCTACTACTGAGAGCAACGCCGGATCGACCTTGTTCCACTTATGAACCCATGCCGGTAACTGGTCAAACGGCGTTCCGACCAGCACGGTAAAAATTTCGTATTTCACCAGTACGGCCAGCGCCGGTGCGGTGCAGTACAAAAGAAAAACAAAAAACAGGGACCAAGTCACCGATTGCCGCGCTTCGCGAACACTGGGTACGGTGTAGTAACGCATCAAAATGTGCGGCAAGGCCGATGTTCCGACCATCAGGCAAAAAACCAGTGCCAGAAAATTTCGTCTTGACAGGTCGTAAAGCGCTTGTTCCTGAGGCGTTCCCTCGGGATTGCCCAGGAACTGCGCTGCATGGGCAGGCATGCCGTTCAAAGGCTGGCTTTTGATTTCGTCTGCTGCCCTGGAAACAGACCAGTTTTGAAGCGCCGTTTCCTCATCTTTCGGCAGAGCCGCCAATGCCTTGCCCGCTGCTGAAATATCAGCCACCGAGGCGTTGCCGGCCTTGAGCGCAGCCACTTTTTGGCTGGCTGCCAATCTGTCGGCAGCCATGGCACGCGCCGGATTCTTCATCTTTTCAGCAAGCGCTTGTGCACGCTGGCTGAAAATGGCGCGAACCTCCAGTTCTTTTGGATCAGTGGCAAGTTCCTTTTCCTTGGCCGTCACTTTCTCGAGTTGGTAGCCATAGATCGCCTGGGGAACCGGGATGCCTGTCTGCTTGACCGACAGCCAGACCACCGGAATCAGGTAGGCAATCAGCAAGATGATGTATTGCGCTACCTGTGTCCACGTCACTGCGCGCATTCCTCCCAGGAATGAACAGACCAGAATTCCCCCTACCCCCAGAAAGATGCCCAGTTCAAAGGCAATGCCGGTGAGATAGGAGGTGATCAGCCCCACCCCGTAGATCTGTGCAACCAAGTAGGTAAACGAACAAAGTATCGCTGCAGCCAGTCCTATGAACCTTGGCAGATGGCCGCCATAACGTTCGCCGAGAAAATCCGGAATCGTGAACTGCCCAAACTTTCGCAGGTAGGGAGCCAGCACAAACGCCACCAGGCAATAGCCACCCGTCCACCCCATGAGGAATGCCAGCCCGCTGTAACCCGTCAGGTATAGGGTACCCGCCAGCCCAAGGAAGGAAGCAGCCGACATCCAGTCGGCGCCTATTGCCATACCGTTGTAAATGGCGGGGACGCGCCTGCCGGCTACGTAATATTCAGTGGCATCGGTGGTTCGGGTCAGCATGCCAATGCCTGCATAAAGGGCAATGGTTGACAAGAGGAAGGTCAGGCCGATCCAGGAGTGAGGCATGCCCAGCCGTTCAAGTCCCCCCAGCAGCAATACGTAAATGACCACACCGAGCGCGAACCATAGATAAATGCGATCCAGCTGGGATTTAAAGCTCTTTTTCAAACGCGGCGATCCTGCGCGTTGATCCGACAACCCGGCCATGTTCAGTCGTCCTTGCTCTCAGGGTCATATTGGGCATCAAGCTTGTTCATGTACCAGGCATAAAAACCGACCATCAGGCAGTAGATCATCAAGGAACCTTGCGCGCCCATCCAGAAACTGAACGGCCAGCCAAAGAATGTAAAGTTCAGAAACCGCGCAAAATAGACAACACCAAAGGTGGTGATGAACCAGACAATTAACAGTACGGATGTGACCAAAAGGGTTTTACGCCAGTAGCGACGGTGCAGTTCAACGGGCATTGACATGCATCAGCCCAATTTTTTGACTATTTGATTCAGGAACATATTGCTCAATATAGCGTTCGAGTTGCGCTCCTACCTTCGGTTCAAACCGGCGCAAGTGATCAAGAACCCGAAGAGCTTCTTCCGGCGCCCCCAATGCCAGTTCAACATGTGCCAGCCGATACCAGCCGTGGGGAGCCATGGGTTGCAAAATCGTCGCCTGTTTCAGCGCATTCCTGGCTTCATGCAACCTGCCCTGCCTGATCAACGCCATTCCAAGGCCATACCAGGCCTGGTCCATGCCAGGACAGTGCTCAACGGCATTCTCAAAGGCAGGACTTGCCTCGTTATGGCACCCTATCTGCTGAAGAACATAAGCCAGATTAAACCAGGCAGTTCCCAGTTGCAACTTAGAGCCCGGGATGCTGGTGAGTTTTTGCAGATTCACAACTGATTCATCCACCCGGTTGAGTTGCACCAGCACATGGGCGCGACTGGCAAGTGCATAGCGGTCTGCAGGCAAAAGTTTCAGCATCCGGTCGAACCGGCACAATGCCTTCGCATCCTTGCCAAGCACAAGCAGCGCCAGCGCCTGCATTTTGAAAAAAATGTAGTCAAGATGCTGACGAAGTGCACGCATCACCTGCATAAATTCACACCGATCTGCAGGCAGATGCCAACCTTGGCAAGGCTTGCCGCGCACCAAACGAGCAGTAAAAGGAAAAAAGCAACCAACGGCAGATGGCGATCCATCACCAACCTGGGCGAAAGCCAGCGAGCCACCTGAATCCAGGGGCGCCCAAGCAACCGGAGAAAGACGTAGAAAGGATTGCCATTGCGGCTGGCGCCAGACAGGAAACCCAGCAGCCATTGGCCGCACAGCGCAAGAAGCGCAATTTCCGCAACCATTTTGCAGGCGGTGACCGCAGTCAACATGGCGTGCCGAAATTGAAAGAGCAGGACACTTCGATTGTCTGCTGACGAAGATGCATATAACTGACGCAGCCCGCTGCACCCTTCAAAAGTTTTTTCCTTGTGCGGCGGGTTGAGAGGCTCAATCAGCCAGACGTTTCCAGGTCTCGATCACGGTATCAGGATTCAACGAGATTGAACCAATCCCCTGCTCCTTGAGCCATTGGGCAAAGTCCGCATGATCGCTGGGCCCCTGACCGCAAATGCCCACATATTTCCCCTGCCGTTTGCATGCTGAAATTGCCAGGCTGAGCAGCGCCTTGACGGCCGGGTCTCGCTCGTCAAAGTCCTTGGCCAGAATCTCCAGACCCGAATCGCGGTCCAGACCCAGCGTCAGTTGTGTCAGGTCGTTCGACCCAATGGAAAAACCGTCAAAAAACTCCAGGAACTGGTCGGCCAGCACCGCATTGCTCGGCACTTCACACATCATGATGATCCGCAGGCCTTTCTCGCCACGCTTGAGGCCATGCTCGGCCAGCAACTCCGTCACGGCCCTGGCCTGTCCCAGCGTACGGACGAACGGCACCATGACCTCGACATTCGTCAGGCCCATGTCGTTGCGAACTCGCCTCAGGGCTTCGCATTCCATGGCAAAGGCTTCGCGGAAATCGGTGCTGATGTAACGTGCGGCACCGCGAAAACCCAGCATTGGATTTTCTTCTTCTGGCTCATAGCGCGAGCCACCGATCAGCTTGCGGTATTCGTTGGACTTGAAGTCCGACAGCCGAACAATGACCGGCTTCGGCCAGAACGCCGCACCAATGGTGGCGATGCCTTCAGCCACCTTGTCAACATAAAACGCACGCGGTGAAGCATGGCCGCGCGCCACGCTTTCCACCGCTTTTTTCAGATCTGGATCGACATTTGGATAGTCCAGAATCGCTTTTGGATGCACGCCAATGTTGTTGTTGATCACAAACTCCAGCCGCGCCAGACCCACGCCTTGGTTCGGAATCTGGCAGAAGTCAAACGCCAGTTGTGGGTTGCCCACATTCATCATGATCTTGATGCCGATCGGTGGCATCTCGCCTCGCTCGACTTCCGTGATTTCGGTTTCCAGCAAGCCGTCGTAAATGGTGCCAGTGTCGCCTTCAGCGCAGCTCACCGTCACCAGCATGCCATCCTTGAGTTGCCCGGTGGCATCACCGCAGCCCACGACGGCCGGGATGCCGAGTTCACGCGCGATGATCGCCGCGTGGCAGGTACGCCCGCCGCGGTTGGTGACAATGGCACTGGCGCGCTTCATCACCGGCTCCCAGTTGGGGTCGGTCATGTCGGTCACCAGCACATCGCCCGGACGAACCTGGTCCATGTCCTTGATGTCATACACGATACGGACCGGGCCGGTGCCTATTTTCTGGCCAATCGCGCGGCCTTCGGCCAGCACGGTGCCGGTTCCCTTGAGCTTGTAGCGCTGCTCAGCCTTGCCCTTGGCCTGGCTTTTCACGGTTTCCGGACGCGCCTGCAAGATGTACAGCTCGCCGTCGGTGCCATCCTTGCCCCATTCAATGTCCATCGGACGGCCGTAATGGTTTTCAATGATCACCGCATAGCGCGCCAGTTGCTCGACATCGGCGTCGGTCAGTGAAAAGCGATTGCGCAGTTCAATCGGCACATCGGTGGTCTTGACCAGCTTGCCACCGGATTTTTTCTCTTCCGCCGTGGTGAATTCCATCTGCAGCAACTTGGAGCCCAGGTTGCGGCGTATGACGGCGCGGTTTCCTGCATTGAGCATGGGCTTGTGGACATAAAACTCGTCCGGATTCACAGCGCCCTGCACCACCGTTTCTCCCAGGCCGTAGCTGGAAGTGATGAACACCACTTCCTCGAATCCGCTTTCGGTGTCGATGGTGAACATGACCCCGGCAGCGCCCAGGTCACTGCGCACCATGCGCTGTACGCCGGCAGAAAGGGCCACGTCCGCATGGGCAAAGCCCTGGTGGACGCGGTAGCTGATGGCCCGGTCGTTGTAGAGGGAAGCAAACACCTCTTTCATCTTGTGCAGCACATCCTCAATGCCGACCACGTTCAAAAAGGTTTCCTGCTGGCCGGCAAACGACGCATCCGGTAGGTCTTCTGCCGTGGCCGACGAACGCACGGCAAAGCTGGCCTGCGGGTTGCCGGTGCTCAGGCTCGCAAAGCTGCTTCGCACGGCTTGCTCGAATTCAGGGGGAAAGGGTTGAGCCTCGACCATTTGACGAATCTGAGCACCGGCCTGGGCCAGCGCCCGCACATCTTCGGTATCAAGGGCGTCGAGCACGGCATTGATTTTTTCGTCAAGCCCGGCGTAGGCCAGAAACTCGCGAAAGGCATGCGCCGTGGTGGCAAAGCCGGTCGGCACCTGCACACCCTGCGGCCCGGTGGGCAGTTGCGAAATCATTTCGCCCAGGCTGGCATTCTTGCCGCCGACCGAATCGACATCGGTCATCCTCAGGTTTTCAAACGGCACAACCAAGGCGTTTGCGTCAAACAGGTTAGACATAAAGATACTCCGGGAGGTTAAAAATCGGCGATACCGGTCCGGTGCAGCGTTTAACCTGGTTGTTCTTTTTAAGGGCTAATGCAGCGCAGCGAACCATAAACTGGATAATTGACCCGATTGTAGGGGGCTGCCACACGCCCTCCGTTCCTTCGCTTTTCATACGCCTGAATCGAGCATCATGTCCAATCGCACCGTGTTTTTCATCTCCGACGGCACTGGCATCACGGCTGAAACCTTTGGCAACGCCATCCTGGCCCAGTTCGAGATCAATCCTCGCCATGTCCGCCTGCCCTTCATCGACACCGTTGACAAGGCCCATCAGGCGATCCGGCATATCAACCACACGGGCGAGCTGGAAGGCAAGCGGCCCATTGTTTTCACAACGCTGGTGAACATGAACATCCTGGCCGTCATCAAGGCGCAATGCAACGGCATGCTGCTGGACATGTTTGGCATGTTTGTCGCCCCTTTAGAAAGTGAACTCGGTATCAAGTCAAACCATCGGGTTGGCCGCTTTTCGGATGCCTCCAAGAGCAAAGCGTATGACGACCGAATCGAAGCGATCAATTTTTCGCTGGCACACGACGACGGCCAGAGTCATCGCGACCTGGCGGGTTCGGACGTGATCCTGGTCGGGGTCAGCCGAAGCGGCAAAACCCCGACAACCTTGTACCTGGCCATGCAGTACGGCCTGAAAGCGTCGAACTACCCCTTGATCCCTGAAGACTTCGAGCGTCGGCAGTTGCCCCCTGCGCTGGTGCCCCATCGCAAAAAGATCTTTGGCCTGACAATCAACCCGGAGCGCCTGAGCCAAATACGCAACGAGCGCCGCCCCAATTCAACCTATTCCAGCCTGGCCAACTGCCGCCATGAAATTCATGAGGCTGAGGCCATGATGCGGCGCGAAGGCATTCGCTGGCTGTCCACTACGACCAAATCCATCGAAGAAATTGCAACCACGATCCTGCAGGAAATCAAGCCGGAACGGCTGGAGTACTGATTCTTCGGCTTGTCCGTTGCCTGGATTGAGGAATTACTATCATTTAGATAGCCGCTAATGCTCACCCCTATTGCGCAAACAACCATTTTTACTTAAAAATTTGGATTTATTCTGCGGTTACGCTGGGCACCCTTAACGGCACCACGCCCGAGACCTCGATGACGAAATAGGAAGCGCCAATTCATTAAATAGCAAAAAACTATTTTATTTATTTTTTAGCAAGACATAAACTATCGTCTGAGTCAGATTTTCAACCCACCCGAAGGAAGCAAGCCATGTCCCTGATCAATACCGAAATCATCCCTTTCAAAGCCACTGCTTATCACAATGGCAAGTTCGTTCCTGTCAGCAATGACAACTTCAAGGGCAAATGGTCCGTCGTGGTGTTTTACCCGGCTGACTTCACCTTTGTCTGCCCCACTGAACTGGGTGACCTGGCCGACCACTACGCTGAATTCCAGAAATTGGGCGTTGAAGTTTACGGCGTGTCCACTGATACCCACTTCACCCATAAGGCCTGGCACGACACTTCAGAAACCATCGGCAAGGTCCAGTATCCGCTGATCGGCGACCCGAGCGGTAAGCTGACGCGTGCGTTCCAAGTCATGATTGAAGAAGGCGAAGACGCTGGACTGGCCTACCGCGGCACCTTCGTGATTGATCCCGAAGGCAAGATCAAGACCATCGAAGTTCATGACAACGGAATTGGCCGCGACGCCGCCGAATTGCTGCGCCGCGTGAAAGCTGCTCAATACGTGGCATCCCACCCCGGTGAAGTCTGCCCTGCCAAGTGGACCGAAGGCGCCGAAACGCTGAAGCCTTCTTTCGACCTGGTCGGCAAGATCTAAAAAGCTGAGCTTGCGCCACAGCCCGGGCGCAATTGCTCCCGGGCTTTTTTTGTCCCAAATTTCCATTTGAAAGCAAGTCCACCATGCTCGACGCCAGCACAAAAGCCCAGCTGAAAAGCTACCTCGAACGCGCCACGGCACCGATCGAAATCGTTGCATCACTTGACGACAGCAAGGCGTCGAGCGAGTTGCTGTCGCTGCTCAGGGACATTAGCGATGTATCGGCACTGGTCAGTGTCAGCGAAAGCTCGAGCGACAATCACCGCAAGCCGTCGTTCTCCATCAATCGCCCCGGCGAAAATCACGGTCCGCGCTTTGCCGGCCTGCCAATGGGACACGAGTTCACTTCGCTGATCCTGGCCCTGCTGCAAATTGGCGGCTACCCGCCCAAGGTGGATGAAGCGATCCTGGAACAGATTCGCGCACTTGATGGAGACTTCAAGTTCGAAATTTATGTCTCGCTGACCTGCCACAGTTGCCCCGACGTGGTGCAGGCACTCAACCTGATGGCCGTCCAGAACCCGCGCATCACGAACACCATGATTGATGGCGCCCTGTTTCAGGACGAGGTTAAGGAACGCCAAATCATGGCGGTTCCCACCGTGTACCTCAATGGGACCGAGTTCAGCCAGGGCCGCATGAGCCTGGAAGAAATACTGGCCAAGATCGACACCAGCGGTATCGACCGTGAAGCGAAAAAAATCTCGGCCAAGGCGCCGTTTGACGTTCTCATCGTTGGTGGCGGCCCGGCCGGTGCTGCTGCAGCGGTGTACGCAGCACGAAAGGGCATTCGCACGGGCGTGGTGTCGGAACACTTTGGCGGTCAGGTGCTTGACACCCTGGGCATCGAAAATTTCATTTCGATCCAGCATACCGAAGGCCCTCAATTTGCTGTCGCGCTTGAGCAGCATGTCCGTGATTACGATGTCGATATCATGAATCTGCAGCGCGCCAAGGCGCTGGTCACCCAAGCCGGTCCAGGCAAGAACATGATCGAGATCCAGCTCGAAAGCGGCGCATCACTTCAGGCCAGATCGGTCATCATTTCTACCGGCGCACGGTGGCGCAATATCAACGTGCCCGGCGAGCATGAATACAAGAACAAGGGCGTCGCCTATTGCCCGCACTGCGACGGCCCTCTATTTAAGGGAAAGCGCGTGGCGGTCATCGGAGGCGGCAATTCAGGCGTCGAGGCGGCCATCGACCTGGCAGGCATCGTCGGACATGTCACGTTGATCGAATTCGACAGGGTGCTTCGCGCAGATGACGTGTTGCAGCGCAAGTTGCACAGCCTTCAGAACGTCACCGTGTTCACGCATGCCCAGACGACTGAAATTACAGGTGACAGCCAGAAAGTCAACGGGCTTGTGTACAAGGACCGATCTACTGGCGAATCACACAAAGTAGAACTTGAGGGCGTGTTTATTCAGATTGGCCTGGTTCCCAACACCGACTGGCTCAAGGGAACGGTTGAGCTTTCAAAGCATGGCGAAATCGTGGTTGACGCAAGGGGCCAGACTTCATTGCCAGAGGTTTTTGCAGCAGGCGATGCAACCACCGTACCCTTCAAGCAGATCATCATTGCAGCCGGTGATGGCGCCAAGGCAGCATTGAGCGCTTTTGACCACCTGATCCGGACATCGGCGCCTGTGGTCGAACTGGAGCCGGTTCTGGCAGAATGATTTGCATAGACGGGAAAGACGGCAACGCATGACACTGCAAGAATGGCCATGCGCAACTATCCAATAGTAAAGAATTTACTGTGGGTAAATTTTTAAAAAATTTACCCACATGTCATCCGTACTTTACTTCGCACCAGACAATCGCCAGCGATAGAAAAAAAAGCCTGCTATTTTTAAAATAGCAGGCATTTCAATGCGGTTAAGCTTGTTTGGCTCCTCAACCTGGGCTCGAACCAGGGACCTACGGATTAACAGTCCGGCGCTCTACCAACTGAGCTATTGAGGAATCTAGCCTCAAATTATAGCGTCAAATTTCAGAGCTTTTGAGAATGTCTTCGTTTCGGCAATGTTTTTAGGTCAACATGACCGAAACCATCTATAGATGGCGGCAGGTAGGAAGGCAAACAGCAATTTATCGAGCAATCCGACAATTACCGGGGTCAAGCGTGCGTAAGACGACCTACGATTGCACGTGCATCCATACTGTCAGTCTTGCCCATTACCCACGCGGAAAATTTCATGATCAAAACATCAACGGATAAAAATAAAATCAAATTTCTTCTTTTGGAAGGCATTCATCCATCGGCCATTGATGTGCTGAAGGCAGCGGGCTACACGCAGATCGAAAGCCTGGCCGGTGCCATGCCCGACGACGAACTCAAGCGCAAGATTGCGGATGTCCATTTTGTCGGCATCCGATCACGCACACAACTGACTTCAGATGTGTTTGCCCATGCGTCGAAACTTGCAGCAGTCGGCTGCTTTTGTATTGGCACCAACCAGGTCGACCTGATAGCAGCACGCGAACGCGGCATTGCAGTATTCAATGCGCCCTTCTCCAATACCCGCTCGGTTGCTGAACTGGTGCTGGCAGAAGCTATCTTGCTGCTACGCGGGGTTCCTGAAAAAAGTGCTGTCGCACACCGGGGCGGCTGGCTCAAGTCTGCCGAAAATGCTTACGAGATTCGCGGCAAGACCCTGGGCATCGTGGGGTACGGGTCGATTGGCACGCAACTGTCGGTGTTGGCCGAGGGACTTGGCATGCGCGTAGTGTTTTTCGATGTAGTCACCAAACTGCCTCTCGGCAATGCACACCAGGTGGGCAGCCTGAAAGATCTATTGGCGCAGTCTGATGTCGTTACCCTGCATGTTCCGGAAACGCAGGCAACACAATGGATGATTGGCGCTACCCAGCTTGCTGAAATGAAACCGGGCAGCGTGCTGATCAATGCCTCACGAGGAACAGTCGTTGCGATTGAACCGCTTGCCGAAGCCTTGCGACAGAAAAAACTGCTTGGAGCTGCGATCGATGTATTTCCAGTCGAACCGCGCAGCAACAAGGACATGTTCGAATCACCCTTGCGCGGCCTGGACAATGTCATCCTGACGCCGCACGTTGGTGGTTCAACGATGGAGGCGCAAGCCAACATTGGTATCGAGGTTGCCGAAAAACTGGTGAAATACAGTGACAACGGCACGTCAACATCTTCCGTCAATTTTCCCGAAGTGGCCTTGCCCGCCCATCCTGGCAAACACCGTTTGCTGCATATTCACCGCAATGTACCGGGTGTGCTGTCCGAAATCAATCGCGTATTTTCCGATAACCACATCAACATCGCTTCCCAGTACTTGCAGACCAATGATGCGGTCGGTTACGTTGTCATTGATATTGATGCAACGCATTCCGACATGGCACTTGCCAAGCTGGCAAATGTCCCAGGAACCATTCGCAGTCGCGTTCTTTTCTAGAGCGTATCCGCTCTAACTATCAAAGACTGTGAAGGAACCGGGCCGAATAAAGTGGGATCGAAGCCAAATTTGGAGGTGCAAATCATGCCCTGGCAACGAGGAAAAGCGTATGCGAAGGATCTGCGTGAGCGGGTATTTGCGGCAACGGGCACTCTTGGGCAGATGGCTGTTCGATTTGGCGTGAGTGCGTCATATGTGTCGCGAGTGCGTTCGCGCCACAGCCGACTGGTCCAGGCCAGCCCAGGGGTTCAAGGCAACCACATGCCGCTGCGTCTGGGGCCGTTCAAGCCCGATTTGCTCAAGCAAGTTGCCTTGGCGTCCGAGCAGACGCTGGCTCAACTTTGCCAGTAGGTCAAAGCCGAGCACGGCATTGCCGTGGGAACAAGGGCGATGTGCAAGACGTTGGCCCGGTTCGGGCTGACGCTAAAAAAAAGACGCTCTATGCCCGCGAGCAGCAGCGCCCCGACGTTGCACAGGCGCGAGCGGCCTGGAAGTCCGAGCAGCCCGTGATGCAGGCGGGGCGGTTGATCTTTCTTGATGAAACGTGGGCCACCACCAGCATGACGCCCACCTGGGGCCGCTCGCCAAGAGGCGCGCGCTGTGTGGGCTATGCCCCTCAAGGCCACTGGCACACCACGACGTTTGTCTGCGCGTTGAGTGTCCGGGGACTCCTGGCGCCCTTGGTGCTTGCCGGCCCATCAACGGCAATGCCTTTGTAGCCTGGATTGAGCAATTCCTTGCGCCCGAGTTGCGGGCCGGGGACACCGTGGTGATGGACAACCTGAGCTCTCACAAAGTCGCCAGAGTCCAGGCAGCCATTGAAGCGGCAGGCGCGACGCTACGCTAACTGCCGCCCTACAGCCCGGACCTCAACCCGATCGAGCAAAGCTTTTCCAAGCTCAAGACCTTGCTGCGCAAAGCTCAGGCACGCACGCTCCAAGCACTGTGGAGCGCCGTTGGCGCCTTGCTGGACCTTTTTGGCCCTAGCGAATGCGAGCGCTACATTCGCCATTGCGGCTATTGCCAGTTAGGGTGAAACCGCTCTAGCATTGCGCGTCATCGACACCCAAAACCGAATCTTGGAAAATTACAGAAAATAAGTTGCTTTATCCGATCAATGCGCCAAGCCGCACAGTCAGATCAATTAGAACAAGCCACGACTCGCCGCAAAGCTCACCGCTTGCGCGCGTGTGCGGACATTGAGTTTTCGGTAAATATTCTTGATGTGCGTGTTGACAGTCTGGGCACTGATAACCAGACGGGAGCCAATTTCAGTGCTTGTGTAGCCTGAAGCAACCAGTTTAAGAACCTGCTTTTCACGCTCCGACAGCTTTTCCTTGTTTTTGCTTTCCTGCAGAGCTTGCGTCTGGGTCTGGGGCTGTTCAAACTTGTTGAGCAATCGACGTGCGAGATTGGGAGTGATCGACGCGCCACCATTGACGACCTGGAGAACAGCTTGCGGAAAATTACCAAACCAGGAATTTTTGACCAGGTAACCGGTGGCACCCAGTTCAAAGGCATGCAAGGCATGCTGCTCGTCTTCCATTGCCGAGATAACAATGGCCTCCGCCATGGGACGAACGGTCTTCATGTACTCGATCAGCGCAAAACCGGTACCGTCTCCCAAGTTGAGATCGACCAGCATCACATCAAACTCATTTTGGCTGATCAGGCGACGGCCTTCCTTGACACTGCTTCCCTGACCCAGCAGATTGATGCGCAGGTCGGCCAACAATTCATGTGCAATGACGCGGCTCATGTGTGGATCGTCATCAATCAACAGCACACGAACAGGTTGTTCCGCCTGGCCTGTCAAAAATCCAGGCCACATCGACGGCAAGCCGCTGTGCGGCGCCAAATTGTGACTAGACGACATGGCTGTGTTTTTTATCAGAAAGTCTGAAGCGACTTGTGATTCGTTACGAATTTCCATGGTTTTTCCCTTGCCTTTCGCTTCCAGACTATTTTTTTAAGCATGAGACATTCGGTTGTCAGCTTACTGACTTTTACGGATGTTTATCTGGAAATTTGTTACTTATTTACTCCTCATGCTTACACCGTAGAGCCTATTGATACGCAAAACCAAGGAAAAATCTATCGGTCATGGGCCTTATTTACTTTTAGTAACGTGAATTTCTCACGGATACTCATCTTTTCAATCTTGGAAAACATGTTGAAGGTCAGTCTTTATGTTCAGTCAAGAGCAATGGCTGAGCTTTCCATAACTTTTGAATTACAAAAAACTATGTAACCGACAAAAGTGCCCGTGGATGGCATGGACAAATGCCTGTTAGCCAGCCCTTAGCGCCGCCTTCAGATCACGCCCAATCTCGGGCCGCTCCGCAAACGGATCGGTCGGATGGGTCTGCTGCACGATGCATTCCATGCGGTTTTTCACATTTCCCAGCGCCTTGGGATGGCTGAAGATGTAGAACTGGTCAGCCGCCATGGCGTCGAACACTTTTTGCGCGACCTCCGCCGCCGTCACCTTGCCGGAACCCACGGCCTTGTCGGTCATGGCCTGTCCAATCAGCTGGCTTCGCGTCGGTTTTTCAGCCTCCACGCCAGCGGGACGGTTGCGGTGACTCTGGCTGATGCCGGTGGGCACGAAATACGGACACAGCACGCTGGCGCCGATCTGGTCGCTGACCAGCCGCAAGTCCTGGTAAAGCGTTTCGCTCAGGGAGACCACAGCATGTTTGCTGACGTTGTAGACACCCATATTGGGGGGATTGAGCAGCCCGGCCATGCTGGCGGTATTGACGATATGTCCCTGCCATGACGGGTCTTTGGCGGCAGCGGCCAGCATCATGGGTGTGAACAGCCGAACGCCGTGAATGACGCCCCACAGATTGACGCCCAAAACCCATTCCCAGTCCTTGACCGTGGTTTCCCAGACCAGTCCGCCCGATCCGACGCCGGCGTTGTTGAAGACAAAATGCGGCGCGCCAAATCGCTCGAACACCGCCTGGCTCATGGCTTCCATCTGCTGTGCATTGGCTACGTCGAGCCTGAAGGAAAGCACCTCTGCGCCCGCCGACGTCATCTCGGCACTGGCCTGGTCCAGCGCGTCCTGCTGCACATCGACCAGCACCAGGTTCATGCCCAGTTTTGCGCCAATGCGCGCACATTCGAGGCCAAAGCCCGAACCGGCGCCGGTCAGCACGGCGGTCTTGCCCCTGAAATTCGTGATCATCTGTAACTCCTTGAAAATTAAATGCTGCGCAACATTTCGATATGGGCAATGCCGTCTTCGAAGTAAACCGGCCCGGCCTTGTGAAAGCCATGCTGTCGATAAAAACCCTCCAGATGGGCCTGCGCGCCTATCCTGATCACTTGCGCGCCCCACGCCTGCAACAGGCAGTCCACGGCGTGGCGCATCAGGGCATGCCCTGCCCCGGTGCCCCGCACAGCAGCCCCGGTCGCCACGCGGCCAATGCTGGCTTCGGCAAACTTGCGGCCCGCGTCAAAACAACGGGCATAGGCCACCAGTCTGCCTTGCAAGCTGCCCAGCAAATGGATCGCCTGCGCGTCGGCACCGTCCATGTCCTGAAAAATGCAGGCTTGCTCGACCACAAAAACTTCACTGCGAAACTGAAGCACGGCATAAAGCTGGGCAGCGCTCAGCTGATCGAACGCCAGACAACGCCATTCAATGCCGTTCATGCCGACTCGGCGGCCTTGAGCAAATAGCCGACGCGCGGGAAATGCACATGCACCAGACCGGCCTGTTCGTCGGTGCGGCGCAGCGTGTAATGCATCCGGGTGGCGGCCACCAGTTCGCCCTGCGTCGGCTCCTGGCCGAAGGTCTCGGCACAGACCTGCACCGCGCTGCCCAGTGCAAGTCCATGCTCATTGAGAAAAACATCGTCGTGCAGGGCAGAAGGTGTGGACGCGGCGGCAACCGCGATGGCTTCCTGCGCACTGGATTTTTCCATGGCACCATGGCCAATCGCGGCCATGCGGTCCATCCATTCCGGCACCGCCGGCGTGGCATCGAGCAGTCCGGCGAGTACCGAGGTGCGCACCCTTGTGAACCACAGCGGGTGGTACATCGCGAAGTCGGTGATGCACGGCATGTCGCCCAGCAGGAAAGGCCGGTCGTCGAGCATGTCGGACAGGCGGCGCAAATACGACCGGTATGCCGCGGCAGCATCCTGCGGGCGCTGGCGGGCCATGCCGCCGCTCATCGCCTTGCGGTCCTGGGCAAACGCCTGGGCTGATTCAGGTGGTGCGTGCTCGAACAGCTGGGCGAATCCCCTGGGCTGCAGGTTGTACGCCATCGAAGTCCAGAACAGCGTGGTGTCGGCCCATTGCGCCAGGGTGCGCGCCATGCCCTTGCTGGGCTCGGGGTACAGCGGGGGCAGCGGCGCGATATGCTCCAGCACGTCGGCAATCAACGCCGTGTCGCAGTAGATGTCGGCGCCAATCTGCAGCACCGGCGCCCGGCGATAGCCACCGGTCAGGGCGATCAGGTCGGGCTTGGGGCTCACCATCGGGATGACCACCGACTTCCAGGGAATATTCTTGTAGCCCAGCATCAGCCGGACTTTTTCGGAAAAGGGCGAGGACGGGTAGTGGTGAAGGATCAAGGTCGGCGGCGTGGTCATGCAGTACTCCTGAAAAATTGGGATTATTGGACGACTCAAACTTGTCGGGGCATGGCCCGGTCGATGATGCTGTCGAAATCGGTGCCTGAAGCCAGCGTGCCGAAGGTCTGGCCCCAATGGCCGGCCAGGCGCGAGTCGCAAAAGGCGTCTGCCACCGCAGCCGGGGCGCTGCGCCACAGCAGCGCGGCCTGCAAGGCCAGCGCCACATCCTGCGCGAGGCGCCTGGCCTGCCATTCGGACGCCAGGTCTTCAAGACGCGCGGGCAAGGCGGCGGCCAGCCGGTCAAGCGCCGGATGCGCGCCTTTGGCGACCAGCAATTCCTGCACCAGCGCGGCCACGGCGTCCGGCTTGCGCAGGGCGCGCAGCAGGTCCAGCGCCATGATGTTGCCCGCGCCTTCCCAGATCGAATTGACCGGCATTTCGCGGTAGATGCGCGCCATGACGCCTTCGCCGCCCTCCTCCACGTAACCGTTGCCGCCCAGGCATTCCATGGCTTCCTGCGCAAACTGGCTGCCGCGCTTGCAGATCCAGAACTTGGCCACCGGCGTCAGCAGGCGCGACAAGGCTTGCTCGTGCGCGCTGTCTTGATGATCAAAACACCTTGCAAGCCTGATGGAAAGAGCGCAGGCAGCTTCACTTTCAATCGCAAGGTCGGCCAGCACGTTGCGCATCAGCGGCTGCTGAATCAGCGGCTTGCCAAAAGCGGTGCGCTGGGTCGTGTGGTTCAGCGCCAGGCTGAGTGCCTGCCGCATCAGCCCGCTGGTGCCCAGCGCGCAGTCGAGCCGCGTCATGGTGCCCATGGCGAGGATTTGCGGCACGCCCCGGCCTTCCTCGCCGACCAGCCAGGCGCTGGCAGCGCTGAACTCGACCTCGGCGCTGGCATTGGCCTTGTTGCCGAGCTTGTCCTTCAGGCGCTGGATCTGGATGGCATTGCGCGTGCCGTCGGGCAGCACGCGCGGCAAAAACAGGCACGACAGACCGGCCGGCGCCTGCGCCAGGATCAGGAAGGCGTCGCACATCGGCGCCGAGAAGAACCATTTGTGGCCGGTCACGGCAAAACGCTGGCCCCAGGCATCGCTGCCGTCAGGCGCGGCCTGCGTGGTGTTGGCGCGAACGTCCGAGCCGCCCTGCTTTTCCGTCATGCCCATGCCCATGGTGACGCCCGGCTTGTCGCGCCAAAGCTTGAGCGCCGGGTCGTAGTGGCGACTGGTGAGTTTGGGCGCCCAGTCGGCGTAGATCGCTGCATTGCTGCGCAGCGCCGGCGTGACGGCATAGGTCATGGACACCGGACACAGGCTGGACGGCTCCAGTTCAGTGAACAGCATGAAGCCTGCGGCGCGTTCGACATGCGGGCTGCGCCCACCCCGGCCCTTCCCCAGAGGGGGAGGGAGTAAGTCAAGCGGTTCCTGCGCAGGAGCGTCGCCTTTTTCAGCCCACGGCGCGCCATGCAGCCCCGCACCCACCGATGCTGCCATCAGCGCGTGGTAGCTCGGGTGAAATTCGACTTCATCGAGGCGCCGGCCGAAACGGTCATGGGTGTGCAATTCGGGCAAATGCACATTGGCCAGCCGCGCATGTGCCTGCATCCCGGCCGTTCCCAGCCGGGCGCCGAGTTGCATCAGTCCGGTTGTATCCAGCCCCGGCGCGTTGAACTTCAACGCATCGCGCAAGGGCCGGTTGCCCTCGAACAGGTTGTAGTTGACCAGCGGCTCGGGCTGGTTGAAGACTTCATGGGTTCTGTCCATGGCGGCCTCCTGGCTTGCAAACAAGCTAGTTCAGCTTGACCAGTTGCTTGCCGAAGTTCTTGCCCTTCAGCAGGCCTAGAAAGGCTTCAGGCGCAGCTTCCAGTCCTTCGGCAATCGACTCGCGGGGATGCAGCTTGCCGGTGGCGACCAGCGTGGCGAGTTCCTTCAGCGCTTCCGGCCAGATCTCCATGTGCTCGCTGACGATGAAGCCCTGCACCTTGAGGCGATTCGTCAGGATCAGCGCCGGGTAAGTCAGCGGCAGCGGCTTGCCGTCATAGCCGGCAATCATGCCGCACACGGCAATGCGGCCAAAGGCATTCATGCGCAGCAGCACGGCATCGAGCACCATGCCGCCGACGTTTTCAAAGTAGCCGTCGATGCCGTCGGGACACGCTTCTTTCAGCGCCCTGGACAGCGATGCCGCGTCCTGGTGCAGCTTGTAGTCGATACAGGCGTTAAACCCGAGTTCCTCGACGGCGTAACGGCATTTTTCCGGGCCACCGGCAATGCCGACGGTGCGGCAGCCGCGCGCCTTGGACAAGGCCGCAAACGCGCTGCCGACAGCACCGGTGCCGGCGCTGACCACCATGGTTTCACCGGCCTTGGGCGCAATGACCTTGACCAGGCCATACCAGGCCGTGACGCCCGGCATGCCGACCGCGCCCAAATAATAGGACAGCGGCACATGCGCGGTATCGACCTTGCGCAGCGCGCCGGGCTCGTCGGCGTTCACCACGCTGTAATGCTGCCAGCCGCCCATGCCGACCACCTTGTCGCCTGCCTGGAACTTGGGCGAACGACTTTCCACCACTTCGCCGACGGTGCCGCCGCCCATCACTTCACCCAGCGGCTGCGGTGCGGTGTAGCTTTTGGAGTCATTCATGCGGCCGCGCATGTAGGGGTCAAGGCTGAGGAAATGGTGGCGTACCAGAACCTGGCCGTCCTGCAAGGCAGGGGTTTCAGTGCTGACCAGCTTGAAATTGCTGGCGCTGGCTTCACCGGCGGGCCGGTTGTCGAGCAGGAATTGTTGATTGGCGGGCATAAAAAATCTCCTTGGGTTGGCTTGTCGTTCTGAAATCAGAATTTACTATGAAATCAATAGCTGTCAGCGCAGGTACAGCATGCGAAAAAGCATGATTTGACCTATAAAAACCGGTTTTCAATCGGTTGAAATCGGGCCACCGGGCGAACCGGACACCTGCGCATTCCCTGCAGTGCCGGCTTGGCGCCTGACGTATTTGAAGGTGCCGGTCGCGTGGGCGCACGCCTGGCCTTTGGCATCGTAAATCGTGGCTTCGGTAAAAGCCAGCGACGCGGTGCGGTGCATCAGCCGGCCCTTCGCGATGAGCTGGCTGCCGTCGCCCGGCGCGGGCCGCATGAAGCTGGTTTTCATCTCGATGGTGACCACGCCCATGTCTTTTTGCACGCTGCGCGCGGCCACCGCCATGGCCACGTCGAGCAGCGTCATGCAGGCGCCGCCATGGGTGACGGCAAAGGAATTGAGGTGTTCGGGCCGGGGCGTGTAGCCAAGCGTTGATTCGCCACCCTCGAACCGTTCGAGCGTGAAGCCCAGCAGCGTGACAAAAGGAATTTCTGCGCCGAAGTTCATGACCTGCCTAACAAAATGGAAGCATCACCTTCAACCCCGCAGGGGCCGCGGAACCGGCTTTGCCGGGCCGCAGGCGCAGCGACCCCTTCGGGGGGCAGCGAACCACACGAAGTGGGGAGCGTGGGGGCCATTCCTAACCACCCGTGATGACCGACACGCCGCCATCGACCGCCAGCCACTGGCCTGTGATGTGCTTGCCGGCATCCGACGCATACAGCACGCACAGACCCTTCAGGTCTTCGTCGTCGCCCAGACGGCCCAGCGGCGCATGGGCAGCTAGCTTTTCCTCGCCCATGGCCTTGAGCGTGCCCACCGTCATGCGGCTGGGGAAAAAGCCCGGGCAAATCGCATTCACGGTGATCTGGTTCACGCCCCATTCACAGGCCAGCGCGCGGGTGAAATTGATGACTGCGCCCTTGGACGTGTTGTAGGCAATGGTGGTCATGCCGCGCGGGTTGCCGCCCAGGCCGGCAATCGACGCCACATTGATGATGCGGCCGCTCTTGCGCGGAATCATGCTGTGCTTGGCGATGTGCTGCGACAAGATGAAGTAGCCGCGCACGTTGAGGTTCATCACCTTGTCCCAGGCATCGACCGGATGGTCTTCGGCGGGAGCCCCCCAGGCGGCGCCGGCGTTGTTGACCAGAATGTCCACATGGCCGAAACGCTTGATGGTTTCATCGGCCAGAGCGCGGATGTCAGCCTCTTTGGAGCAGTCGGCGGCAATCCAGTCCACGTCGATGCCGGCGGCCTTCAGCACGGCGGCGGACTCCTCCAGGTCTTCGGCCTTGCGGGAACTGAGCATGACGCGGGCGCCTGCTTCACCAAGCGCCTGTGCCAGTTGCAGGCCCAGGCCACGCGAGCCGCCGGTAACAAGTGCGGTTTTGCCCTTGAGGTCGAAAAGTTGCTGGATGGTACGGGTCATGGATCAGTCTCCTTGCAGGGTTTGTTGAATTTCGTAGTCGGACGGGTTCAAAACAGGCATCATTCTTTAATTTTCGAACGTATATAGATCAGGAAAAAGCCGATGGCCGCTGCCAGCGCGCCGCCCATCATCATCAGCCAGCCCGTGTCCTCGTCGCTGCGCTCGACCCAGACGCCCCAGACCAGGGCCAGCAGTCCACCATAGATCAATATCCAGGTCAGCGCACCCAGGCGTGCCAGGGATTTATTGATCTCGGCTCCAGCCGATTTCTTGAAATAGCCCATCAGAAAGACGCTTCAGGAAAGTCGGCACATGTGCGGTCGCGGTTGCAGACCACCTGAAGCCAGGCGGCTGTTTTTGGCAGCTCATAATGGTAAAAGTAGCGCATTGCGCCCATCCTGCCTGTATTTTCAGCTATTGATTGTGTAGCATCCGACGCTTGCACGGCCAGCGCCACGTCCAGCCATATCCAGGCCAGTACGGTATGGCCGAAAGCCTGCATATAGGGCACGGCATTGGCCAGCGCATCGCCGGGTTCGCCTGTGGCCCAGGCCGCCCGTGTGGCTTCGCGGACTTGTTCCAGCGCTTCGGCCAGCGCATCGGCATGGGTGGCGAGCTCGGGCAGGTGGCTGGCACGGGCGGCCGTGGCCGTGATTCGCGCGGCCAGCAGTTCAAGGCCCCGACCGCCTTCCATCAGCACCTTGCGGCCCAGCAGATCCATCGCCTGAATGCCGTGCGTGCCTTCGTGGATCATGTTCAGCCGGTTGTCGCGCCAGTACTGCTCGACCGGAAAATCGCGCGTGTAGCCGTAGCCGCCAAGCACCTGGATCGCCAGCGAATTGGCTTCGAGGCACCATTCGCTGGGCCAGCTCTTGGCGATGGGCGTCAGCACTTCGAGCAGCAGCCGCGCCTCGTCGGCCGCCTGCGGGGCGGCGGTGTGCTGCTCATCGACCAGCCGGGCGCAGTAGAGTTCGAGCGCCAGCGCACCCTCGCAGTACGACTTTTGCGCCAGCAGCATGCGCTTGACATCGGCATGCTCGATGATGCGGCTTTGTGGAGCGGAAGCGTCCTTGCCGGCGCCCGTCATGGGCCGGCCCTGCGGCCGGTTCCTGGCGTAGTCGAGCGACGCGTGATAGCCCGCCATGCCGAGCATGGTGGCCGCCATGCCGATGGCGATGCGCGCCTCGTTCATCATGTGGAACATGCAGCGCAGGCCTTCATGCGGCTTGCCGACGAGATAGCCGACCGCGCCGGCCTCTCCATTGACGGGGTACTTGCCTTCGCCAAAGTTAAGCAGCGTGTTGGTCGTGCCGCGCCAGCCGAGCTTGTGGTTGAGCCCCGCCAGCGCCACGTCGTTGCGAACGCCGGTCAATTCGCCGTCGTTACCGACCAGCTTCTTGGGCACGATGAACAGCGATATGCCTTTGGTGCCGGGGATCAGGCGACCGTCGGCGCCGGGAATCTTGGCCAGCACCAGGTGGATGATGTTGTCGGTCAGCTCGTGCTCGCCGGCCGAAATCCACATCTTGTTGCCCTTGAGGCGATAGCGCGGGCCAAGCGGGTCGGACTCGAAATCAGCGCCGTCGGGCAGCGCACGCGTGGTGATGTCGCTCAGCGAGGAACCGGCCTGCGGCTCCGATAGACACATAGTTCCCGAAAAACGGCCTGAAAATTCGTTTTTGGCGAACACGTCCTTTTGCATCGGCGTGCCATGCACCATCAGCAAATTGGCATTGCCCGTGGTCAGCAGGCTGGACCCCATGCTGACCGACGCCATGGCAAAAAAAGCGTTGGCGGCGGCTTCGACCGTGTAAGGCAGTTGCATGCCGCCAACGTTGTAGTCCTGCGCGGCGCCAAGCATGCCCGACGCGGCATAAGCCTTTTGCGCATCGTGCGTGGCTTGCGGCAGGATGACTTTTTCACCGTCAAACTGCGGCTCCTGCGTATCGACCAGGCGGTTGAACGGCGCGTATTTCTCGCGCGCGATGCGCTCGCAGGTGTCGAACACCGCATCAAAGGTTTCACGGCTGTGGTCGGCAAAGCGCTCGCGCTGGTTGAGCGATTCGGCGCCCAGCCAGGGGTAGAGCAGAAAATCGATGGTGGAACGAAGGCTCATGGGGTGATCCTCAAGGCAAGGGCTGCAGCGCAAACCGGACACCGAAGATGCGAAGATTTCGCAAAAAGTTACAAAAACCCAATGAGGCCAGGCTTTGCAATTTCTTCGGCGTGCCGGACAGGTTTGTTGCCAAGCCGGTTTTACAGCACTTCAAAAATACCCGCAGCGCCCATTCCGCCGCCAATGCACATGGTCACGCAGACATGCCTGGCACCGCGCCGCTTGCCTTCGATCAGCGCATGGCCGGTCAGGCGCTGGCCGGTGACGCCGTAGGGGTGGCCGACGGCAATCGCGCCGCCGTTGACATTGAGCCGGTCCATGGGAATGCCCAGCTTGTCGGCGCAATACAGCACCTGCACGGCAAAGGCTTCATTCAGCTCCCACAGATCAATGTCGCTGACCTTCAAGCCCAGCTTGGCCAGCACCTTGGGAATGGCAAACACCGGGCCGATGCCCATTTCGTCAGGCTCGCAGCCGGCGACGGCAAACCCCAGGAAGCGGCCCAGCGGCGCCAGGCCCTTGCGTTCGGCGGTTTTCTCGTCCATCACCACCACCGCGCCGCCGCCGTCCGAGAACTGGCTGGCATTGCCGGCCGAAATCAGGCCGCCGGGAATGGCAGAGCGCAGGCCGCTGATGCCTTCCTGGGTGGTGCCGGCGCGAATACCCTCGTCCTGGCTCACGGTGACCTGTTTGGTCATCAAGCCCATGACCTTGTCGGCGACGCCCATGGTCACGGTGATGGGCGCAATCTCGGCCTCGAACAGGCCGGCGGCCAGCGCAGCCGTGGCTTTTTGCTGGCTGGCGGCGCCGTATTCGTCCATGCGCTCGCGGCTGATTTCATAGCGCTTGGCGACCTGCTCGGCGGTCTGCAGCATGTTCCAGTAAATCTCGGGCTTGTTCTTGAGCAACCAGTCTTCACGCGCCATGTGGGTGTTCATTTCCTGCTGGACACAGGAAATACTTTCAACGCCACCGGCGACAAAAATATCAGCCTCGCCGGCAATGATGCGTTGCGACGCCAGCGCAATCGCCTGCAAGCCGGAGGAGCAAAAGCGGTTTACGGTCATGCCAGAGACAGTGACAGGGCAACCGGCACGCAGGGCAATCTGGCGCGCAATGTTGTAGCCCGTTGCACCTTCAGGGTTGGCGCAGCCGATGATGACGTCGTCGACTTCACCGGCTTCGATGCCGGCGCGTGCAATGGCATGCTGGACGGCATGGCCGCCCAGTGTGGCACCGTGCGTCATGTTGAAAGCGCCCTTCCAGCTCTTGGCCAGAGGGGTGCGTGCGGTGGAAACAATTACAGCTGAAGTCATGAAAATCTCCGAATAGGGGCTTGGGCGTTAGGGGCAGCGGATCAGTTGAAGGATTTGCCTTCAGCGGCCAGCCGGGCCAGCAGCGGCGCGGGCTGCCAGAAACTGGCATCGTCCAGCGGATTCCTGGCAAAGCGCTTCATCGCCTGCACCACGTTAAAGAGGCCCACCTGGTCGGCGTACAGCATCGGGCCGCCCCGGTAGAGCGGAAAGCCGTAGCCCATCAAATACACCATGTCGATGTCGCTGGCCTTGGAGGCAATGCCTTCTTCGAGGATGTGCGCGCCTTCATTGACCAGCGAATACACCAGCCGCTGGACGATTTCCTCATCCGAAATCTTGCGCGGCGTGATGCCCAGCGAGGCGCGGTGATCCTCGATCATCCTGACCACTTCCGCATTGGGAATGGCGTCGCGTTTGCCGGCCGCGTAGTCGTACCAGCCAGCGCCGGTTTTTTGGCCAAAGCGGCCTTTCTCGCACAGCAGGTCAGCGGTCTTGCTGTACTTCATGCCTGGTTTTTCCTGGTAGCGGCGCTTGCGAATCGCCCAGCCAATGTCGTTACCTGCCAGGTCGCCCATGCGGAACGGCCCCATAGCAAAGCCGAATTTCTCAATCGCCTTGTCCACCTGCGCCGGCGTGCAGCCCTCGTCGAGCAAAAAGCCACCCTGCCGGCCGTACTGCTCAATCATGCGGTTGCCGATGAAACCATCGCACACGCCCGAGACCACGGCCGTCTTGCGGATTTTCTTGGCAACGGCCATGACCGTGGCCATGACGTCCTTGGCGGTCTTGTCGCCTCGCACCACTTCGAGCAGCTTCATGATGTTGGCCGGGCTGAAGAAATGCAGGCCGACCACGTCCTCGGGACGCTTGGTGAACGAGGCGATCTGGTTCAGGTCCAGCGTGGAGGTGTTGGAGGCCAGAATCGCACCAGGCTTCATCACACGGTCGAGTTCAGTGAAAACTTTTTCCTTGACGCCCATTTCTTCGAACACGGCTTCGATCACCATGTCGGCATCGGACAGGTCGTCGTAGCTCAGCGTGGTGCTGAGCAGGCTCATGCGCTGCTCGTACTTGTCCTGCTTGAGCTTGCCTTTCTTGACCTGCGATTCGTAGTTTTTGCGAATCGTGGCAATGCCCCGGTCCAGTGCATCCTGCTTCATCTCCAGCATCTTGACGGGAATGCCGGCGTTCAGGAAATTCATGGCAATGCCGCCACCCATGGTGCCGGCGCCAATGACGGCAATCGAATTGATTTCACGTTTTGGCGTGTCGGCAGGCACGTCGGGAATTTTGGATGCTGCACGCTCGGCCATGAAGATATGGCGCAGCGCGCGGCTTTCGGGCGTGAACATCAGGCTGGTGAAGAACTCGCGCTCAATGCGCATGCCTTCGTCAAATTTCTGCTTCGTCGCTGCTTCCACCGCATCGACGCACTTGAGCGGTGCGGGGAAATTCTTCGCCATGCCCTTGACCATGTTGCGCGCGAACTGGAAATAGGCATCGCCGTTGCGGTGCTTGCACGGCAGGTCGCGCACCAGCGGCAGCGGGCGGGTGTCGGCAATCGCCTGGGCAAAGGCAAATGCCTCGTCGGCCAGCGTCTCAGGCGACGAGGCCATCTTGTCAAACAGCTTCTGGCCCGGAATTTGCGCCAGCATTTCGCTCTTGACCGGCTCGCCGCTGACGATCATGTTCAGTGCCGGCTCGACGCCCAGGGCGCGCGGCAAACGCTGGGTGCCGCCCGCGCCCGGCAGCAGGCCGAGCTTGACTTCCGGCAGCGCCACGCTGCAGCCTGGTGCGGCAATGCGGTAATGGCATCCCAGCGCCAGTTCCAGACCACCACCCATGCAGACCGAATGAATCGCGGCCACCACCGGCTTGGACGAATTTTCAACTGCCAGGATGACGCTCAGCAGATTGGGTTCCTGCATGGCCTTGGGCGAGCCGAACTCCTTGATGTCGGCGCCGCCCGAAAAGGCCTTGCCGGCGCCGGTGATGATGATGGACTTGACGGCCATGTCGTCGTTGGCCTTTTGCAGGTCGTTCGTGATGCTCAGCCGTGTGGCATGGCCCAGGCCGTTGACGGGCGGATTGCTCAGGGTGATGACTGCCACCGAGCCGTGAACTTCGTAGAGGGTTGTCATTGCGATTGTCTTTCCTTGATTGAAATTTCAGTGGTGAGGCAACGGCCAGCAAACAGCACCGTGGCGGGCAACTGGCAAGCGCCAGGAAAATAGTACGACCGTTCTTTTCTTATTGTAGGGAGGCTTGCGGGAGTCACTAAGCGCGAAAGATACGGGTTTACCCGGTTTTTGTCCCAGCCGTGACAAACCCGCCAGATTCTTACACCTCCAGCCACTCCTTTCGGATATAGGCATCGGCGCGCAGGCTGTCAGGCGTGCCGTCGAACACAATGCTGCCGTGGCCCATGACCAGCGCCCGGTCCGAAATGGCCATGGCGATCGTCAGTTTCTGCTCGATCAACAGCACCGAAATACCTTTGGCCTTCAGGGTTTGAAGGTACTGGCCGACCAGCTCGACGATCTTGGGCGCCAGGCCTTCGGTCGGCTCGTCGATGATGATCAGGTCCGGGTCGCCCATCAGCGTGCGGCACAGCGTGAGCATCTGCTGCTCGCCGCCTGACAGCACGCCCGCTTCGGTGTGCTGGCGCTCGCGCAGCCGGGGGAACAGCGCATACATGTCGTCGAACGACCAGCGCGAGCCCTTGCCCGAACCCTTCTGGCCGAGCAACAGGTTCTGGTACACGGTGAGCTTGGGAAAAATGTCGCGGTTCTCGGGCACGTAACCCAAGCCCAGATGGGCAATCTGGTAGGCCTTCCTGCCGACGATTTCTGCATTTTTCCAGAGGATGGAACCCTTGCAATCGACCAGCCCCATGATGGCCTTGGCAGTGGTCGAACGGCCAGAGCCATTGCGTCCCAGCAGGGCGACAATTTCACCCGGCCGGACGTCGAAAGAAACGCCATGCAACACGTGGCTCTTGCCGTAATAGGCATGGAGGTCGGTGAGTTTGAGCATGGAAGAGGCGACGCTGCCTTTGAGGTCATGTTGCATGTCAGTGTCCCTGCCCTTGCGCATCCGCCACCGATGAGCCCAGGTAGGCTTCCTGCACCCGCTGGTCGGCGCGAACGGCTTCGGGCACGTCATAGGCAATGATTTCTCCATAGACCACCACGGCAATCTTGTCGGCAAGTCCGAACACCACGCCCATGTCGTGTTCGACCGTCAGCAGGGTCTTGCCCACCGTGACTTCCTTGATGAGGGTGATGAAACGGCTGGTTTCGGAGCGGCTCATGCCCGCCGTCGGCTCGTCCAGCAGGATCACCCCGGCGCCGCCCGCAATCGTGATGCCGATTTCCAGCGCGCGCTGCTCGGCGTAGGTCAGGTTGGTGGCGAGGACATCGCGCTTCTTGTCGAGCTTGATCATGGCCATCAGTTCGTCGGCCCTGGCATTGGCGTCAATCAGGTTGGCGAGGAATTTGAGGAAGGTGTATTTGTAGCCCAGGCTCCACAGCACGCCGCAGCGCAGGTTCTCGAACACGCTGAGCTTGGGAAAGATGTTGGTGATCTGGAAACTGCGCGACAGCCCCATGCGGTTGATCTCGAAAGGCTTTTTGCCGTTGATGCGCTGGCCGCCCAGCAGCACGTCCCCGCTGCTGGGCTCGAAGCGCCCGCTGATCAGGTTGAACAGCGTCGATTTGCCAGCGCCGTTCGGCCCGATGATGGCCACCCGTTCGCCCGCGTTCACGGCCAGGTTGATGCCGCGAATGATCTCGGTCTTGCCGAAGCTTTTTCTAAGGTTTTTAAGCTCCAGCGCAGGACTGGCGTGAGGCGCAATGTCAGATTTCATAGCAGCTCCCGGCGTTTTATTTCGGTTTCAATCTCGTCCTGGGTACGGCTCCATTGCATCCGGAACTTGCGGCGTGCCAGTTCGAACAGCCCCAGTCCAACCAGGAAAACAAGAGCCGAAGCCATCCAGGTGCCGGTCCGGGTGGCGTTCAGCGTCAAGCCCATGAACTTCAGTTCCGGGCCGACCGCTGCGTTGAGTTGCAGGTGATAGATCATCTCGACCATGGCGGCAGCGCCCATCAGGGCGGCGAAGGCGGTGACGGCCAGCGCCAGATAGCCAGGCCAGAGTGGCCTCAACTTGCCAAACGACGCGACCCGCAGGTTCATCATGATCAGGCTGGCCAGGCCGCCGGGCGCATACATCACCATGAACAAAAAGATCAGGCCGACATACAGCAGCCAGGCCATCGACAGCTCGGACAGGAGAATGAGCGACAGCACCAGTAGCCCAGCCCCGATGATCGGCCCGAAAAAGAAGGTGGCGCCGCCCAGGAAGGTGAACAGCAAAAGGCTGCCCGAGCGCACGCCGCTGACCACCTCGGCGGTCACGATTTCCGAGTTGATGGCCGCCAGCCCGCCGCCGATGCCGGCAAAGAAGCCGGCAATGATGAAGGCGTAGTAGCGCACGCGCTGGGTGTTGTAGCCGATGAACTCGACCCGCTCGGGGTTGTCGCGCACCGCATTCAGAATGCGGCCCAGCGGCGTCCGGGTGAAGGCGAACATGGCGGCAGTACAAAAAAAGCAGTACACGGCGATCAGGTAATACACCTGAATTTGCGGACCAAAGGTGATGCCGAATACCGGCTGGCCGTAGGCGCGATTCGTGGTGATGCCGCCCTCGCCGCCAAAAAATCCGGGAAACATCAGCGACATGGCAAACACCAGTTCGCCCACGCCCAGCGTGATCATGGCAAAGGTAGTGCCGGCTTTCTTGGTGGTGACATAGCCGAGCAGCACGGCAAAGAACAGTCCCGACAGGCCACCGACCAGCGGTATCAAACTGAGCGGGATGAAAAAACGGCCGCTGGCCGCCAGGTTCATCGCGTGGATCGCCAGGAAGGAACCCAGCCCGGCATACACCGCATGGCCGAAGCTGAGCATGCCGCCCTGCCCCAGCAAAATGTTGTAGCTCAGGCAGATGATGACCAAGTAGCCGGCCTGCGACAGCATGGTCAGCGACAGGCTGCTCTTGAACAGCAGCGGCGCGGCGATCAGCAGCAGTGCATACAGCGACCAAATCAGCCAGCGGCCGATGTTGAGAGGTTTGAACTGGTAATGCCTGCTTGGTGTGTTTGTTGTGGTCATGTGCTGGTTTCCTTAACCTTCCCGCGTACCCAGAAGGCCCTTGGGCCGGAAGATCAGGATCAGCACCAGAAACAGAAACGGCAGGATGGGCGCGACCTGCGAAATGGTCAGCTTGAGCAGTGGATAGCCAAAGGTTTCGGGCGTTACCGCGTAATTGAAATGGCTAAGGAGCGTCACCAGCGACTGGTCCATGGCCACGGCAAAGGTCTGGATCAGGCCAATCAGGATGGACGCCAGAAAAGCGCCGCTGAGCGAGCCCATGCCGCCCACCACCACCACCACGAAAATGATGGCGCCGACCGAGCCGGCCATGGCGGGCTCGGTGATGAAGGTGTTGCCGCCGACCACGCCGGCCAGTCCGGCCAGCGCCGCGCCGCCACCGAACACCAGCATGAACACCCGGGGCACGTTGTGACCCAGGGCTTCCACCGTTTCCGGGTGCGTCAGGGCAGCCTGAATCACCAGCCCGATTCGGGTGCGTGTCAGCAGCAGCCAGATGCCGGCCAGCATGGCCAGCGAGATGAACATGATGAAGGCGCGCGACTTGGGAAAGTTGGTGCCGAACACGGTAAACAGCGGCCCCTGCAAACCTTCGGGCAGCACGTAATTGACCGCCGCCCGGCCCCAGATGAGCTGCACCAGCTCGAGCAGCAGGTAAGACAGGCCAAAGGTCACCAGCAGTTCCGGCACATGGCCGAACTTGTGGACCTTGCGCAGACAAAAGCGCTCAAAGGCCGCGCCCAGGGCAAACACCACCAAAGGCGCGAACAGCAGCGACCACCAGAAGCCGATGACCTGTGACAGGCTGTAGGCGACATAGGCGCCGACCATGTAAAACGAAGCATGGGCAAAGTTGAGCACGCCCATCATGCTGAAGATCAGCGTCAGGCCGGAGCTGAGCATGAACAGCAGCAGCCCGTAGCTCAGTCCATTGAGCATGGAGATGGTAAAAAACTCCAGATTCATCGTGTCGTGCCCGGAAAATAAATGAAAAGGCCCGAGCTTGTCGGGCCTTGGAGGTTCAAAGCCGGCCTGTCAGCGTCTGGTTAAAGACCTGCTCAGGAAGGCCGCTTCATCTGGCACGAGGTTGGCGTGCTGGCCACATAGGCTTCGTAATACTTCACCGGCACAAAGGTGTAGCCGGTGTTTTCAGAGTCATACGGGTACTTGCCGCCGGCTTTTTCCCAGCGGTCAATAAACAGGCCCTGCTGCAACTGGTGGTCAGTCTTGCGCATCTCGACCTCGCCGTTGAAGCTCTTGAAACGCAGGCCTTCCATGGCCTTGGCGACCAGAGCAGGCTCGGTCGACTTGGCCTGGGCCATGGCCTCTGTCAGGATGGTGAAGGCGTGATAAATGGCGCCGGTGTACATGTCGTCATTGAATTTCTTCTTGAATTCGGCCATGGCCTGCTGGATGTCGCCGCCCAGGTTCAGGTGGTTGTAAGAAACCTGATAGACCCGACCCGCCGAAGCGGCGCCCATGGCGGTTGGCGTGCCGGTTACGCCGCCATAGTAGGTGTAGAACTTCACATTGTTCAGCCCGGCCTCGTTGGCGGCCTTGATCAGCAGCGACAGGTCCGAGCCCCAGTTGCCGGTGATGACAGTGTCGGCACCCGACTGCTTGATCTTGGCCACATAGGGTGCGAAGTCGCGCACCTGCGCCAGCGGATGCAGGTCGTCGCCGACGATCTGGATGTCGGGCCGCTTGGTGGCCAGATTGGCCTTGGCAAACTTGGACACCTGCTGGCCGTGCGAATAGTTCTGGTTGATCAGGTAGACCTTCTTGATGTCTGCCTGGTCCTTCATGAAGGCGGTCAGCGCCTCCATCTTCATCGACGTGTCGGCGTCGAGCCGGAAATGCCAGTAATCGCACTTGCTGTTGGTCAGGTCCGGGTCAACTGCTGCGTAGTTCAGGTACACCACTTCCTTGCCCGGATTGCGCTCGTTGTACTTGGACAGCGCGTCGATGATCGCCAGCGCCGGGCCCGAGCCGTTGCCCTGCACCACGTAGCGCGCGCCCTGGTCGATGGCCGACTTGAGCGCGTTGGTGGTTTCCTGCGGGCTGAGCTTGTTGTCGATGCCGATGATCTCGAACTTCACGCCGGCCTTGTTTTTCTGGCTGAAACGCTCGGCCAGAAACTGGAAGCTCTTGAGCTGGTTGGTGCCCACCGCCGCCATCAGACCCGACAAGGGGTCGAGCCAGGCGATTTTCACCGTCTGGTTCAGGTTGACCGCGCCGGCCGCTGGCGCAGCCGCCCTGGCGGGCGCGGGTGCCTGGGCCAGGCTCAGGCCCGAATACAGCAGGGCCGATGCGGCCACGGCGATTGCTACACGCCGGCGAACCAAATAACGATGGGTTGTCATCCCTTGTCTCCTGAATAATGGGTGGAACTGCAAACGGACCGAACCAGTCAGTCACCGGCAAAGGTTAGGGGAAAAGCTCTTTCACCCTGTCAGGGAATCCCCTATCGGATGTCGCTAGAGAGACTGTTGCCCCCACGGTCGCCCACTGCGTGTGGCTTCCTGCCCCCCGAGGGGGCCACTGCGCCTGCGGCCCGGCGAAGCCGGTTCCGCAGCCCCACTCTGGCTTGGAGAGTGCCATGCCCCCACGCTTGTTGCTTCGCGTACTGCCCCCGGGGCCGTTGCGCTTTCACCTGCGGTCCTGGCTGGCATGGGCATGGCGTCACGCATTAATCGCTTTCAAGCCTGTGGCAATTGGTAATCCTTGAGCAACTCGCGCAGCCGTGTCTTGAGCATCTTGCCGGTCGCGCCCAGTGGAATTGCATCGACGAAGACCACGTCGTCGGGAATCTGCCATTTGGCGGTCTTGCCTTCGTAGAACGCCAGCAGTTCCTCACGGCTGACCTCCATACCGGGCTTTTTCACCACCGCGATGATAGGACGCTCGTCCCACTTCGGGTGCGCCATGCCGATGCAGGCGGCCATGAGGATGGCAGGATGCGCCACGGCGATGTTCTCGATGTCGATCGAGCTGATCCATTCACCACCCGACTTGATCACGTCCTTGCTGCGGTCGGTGATCTGCATGTAGCCGTCGGCGTCGATGGTCGCCACATCGCCGGTCGGGAACCAGCCGTCCACCAGCGGGTCGCTTGTGCCTTTGTAGTATTCGCGGATGATCCACGGCCCCTTGACCAGCAGGTCGCCATAGGTCTTTCCGTCCCATGGCAGTTCCTTGCCCGAGCCGTCCACAATCTTCATGTCCACGCCGTAGATGGCCCGCCCCTGCTTGAGGCGGATCTTCATCTTCTCGTCGGCCGACAGGCTGTCGTGCTTGTTCTTCAGGGTGCACAGCGTTCCCAGCGGGCTCATTTCGGTCATGCCCCAGGCATGCAGCACTTCCACGCCGTAGTCGTCGTTGAATGCCTGGATCATGGCCGGCGGGCAGGCCGAGCCGCCAATCACCGTTCTGCGCAGGCTTGAAAAACGCAGGCCTGCAGGTTTCATGTGCGTCAGCAGCATCTGCCAGACGGTAGGCACGCCGGCGGCATAGGTCACTTTTTCG
This sequence comes from Polaromonas sp., assembly GCF_010365105.1. Classification (GTDB taxonomy): domain Bacteria; phylum Pseudomonadota; class Gammaproteobacteria; order Burkholderiales; family Burkholderiaceae_C; genus Polaromonas. Next base: position 138,177 of record NZ_JAAFGZ010000003.1, read on the forward strand.
GCCTCGATCAGCTCATACACCGACTTGCCGTCCAGCGCAGGACCCGGAAACACCAGCTTGGCGCCGGTGAGCGCTGCCGAATACGGAATACCCCAGGCATTGACGTGGAACATCGGCACGACCGGCAGGATGGCATCGCGCGCCGAGATGCTCATCACGTCGGGCAGCGCCGCTGCATAGGCATGCAGCGTGCTGGAGCGGTGGCTGTAGAGTGCCGCCTTCGGATGGCCGGTGGTGCCGCTCGTGTAGCACATGCTCGACGCTGTGTTTTCATCGAAGCTTGGCCAGTCGTAATCGCCCGCCTCCCCGCCCATCCAGCTTTCATAGCTTTGCAAGCCGGGAATACCGGTATCTTGCGGAAGCTTGTCCGCATCGCACAGGGCGATGTAGTGCTTGATGGTGGTGCAATTGGCATGCACCGCCTGCACCAGCGGCAGGAAGCTCAGGTCAAAGCACAGCACCTGGTCTTCGGCATGGTTGGCGATCCAGGCGATCTGCTCCGGGTGCAGGCGCGGGTTGATGGTGTGCAGCACCCGGCCCGAGCCGCTGACGCCGTAGTACAGCTCGAAGTGCCGGTAGCCGTTCCACGCCAGCGTGGCGACACGGTCGCTGAAACCGAGCTTCAGCGCGTCCAGCGCATGGGCCACCTGGCGCGAGCGCCGGGCTGCTTCCCGGTAGGTGTAGCGATGGATGTCGCCCTCGACCCGGCGCGAAACGATTTCCGCGTCGCCGTGGTGGCGCGCAGCAAACTCGATCAGTGATGAAATCAGCAAGGGCTGGTCCTGCATTAAACCTAACATCGTCTGCGTCCTTTTTTTATCGCCCGGTCGGGCATGCCATGAAAATCGTGTGAACCGGCCTGCATGGTACAGGCCGCTTTTCACGGATTGCTTCGGGAAAGTGCCTACCTACGCCGCCTTGGCGACAGGCTGCAACGCAAAACACAACACTTACCCCTTGCTGCACAGGGCTGCTTGCCCTACTACACAATAAAGTCATGAGCACTGCCTTGGACATCCCCTTCACCCTCCACCCGCCGTCTGCCGTGCCTGATATGGCCTGGACCAACTCCTTTGCCACGCTGGGCACGGATTTCTTCACCGAACTGAAGCCTCAGCCGCTGCCTTCGCCCTACTGGGTTGGACGCAACCGTGCGCTGGCCCGTGAACTGGGGCTGCAGGACGAGTGGCTTGAATCGGCCGAGACGCTGGCCGCGCTCACCGGCAACCAGTTGCTGCCCGGCACCCGGCCACTGGCCAGCGTGTACAGCGGACACCAGTTTGGCGTCTGGGCCGGTCAGCTGGGCGATGGCCGGGCCATCCTGCTGGGCGAAATGCAGACACGCAAGGGACCGCAGGAAATCCAGCTCAAGGGCGCGGGCAAGACGCCGTATTCGCGCATGGGCGATGGCCGGGCCGTGCTGCGCAGTTCGATCCGCGAATTTTTGTGTTCCGAAACCATGCACGGGCTGGGCATTCCCACCACGCGCGCGCTGTGCGTGACCGGGTCGGACGCGCCGGTGCGCCGCGAAGAAATCGAAACCGCGTCCGTCGTGACGCGTACCGCGCCGAGCTTCATCCGCTTCGGCCATTTCGAGCATTTCAGCCACCGCAACCAGCACGTCCAGTTGAAAACCCTGGCCGACTACGTCATTGACCGCTTTTATCCCGAATGCCGGGAAGCGAAGCAGCCTTATGCAGCCTTCCTGCAGGCGGTCAGCGAACGAACCGCGCACATGATGGCGGCCTGGCAGGCCGTCGGCTTTTGCCATGGCGTGATGAACACCGACAACATGAGCATCCTGGGGTTAACGATCGACTACGGCCCGTTCCAGTTCCTCGATGCGTTCGACCCCGGCCACATCTGCAACCATTCGGACGAACAGGGCCGCTATGCCTACAACCGTCAGCCCAACATGGCCTACTGGAACCTGTTTTGCCTGGGCCAGGCCTTGCTGCCGCTGATAGACAACCAGGAAGACGCGCTGGCCGCGCTGGAATCGTACAAAACCGTGTTTCCCGAAGCCCTGCAGGCACGGATGCGCGCCAAGCTGGGCTTGCCCGATGCGCAGGAAGAAGATCAGGCGTTGATTGAAAGCACCTTCCGGCTGCTGGCGGCCAACAAGGTGGACTACACGATCTTCTGGCGCCGGTTGTGCGGCTTTACCGCGCAAAGCGGCCATGAACCGGTACGCGACCTGTTTTTCGACCTGGAATCGTTCAATGCCTGGGCGCTACAGTATTCAGAGCGCATAGCACCCGTGGATATTGCGCAAAGAGCCGATTTGATGCTTAAAAGCAATCCAAAATACGTGTTGCGCAACCACCTGGGTGAAGAAGCCATCCAGGCGGCGAAACTAAAAGACTTTTCGCAGGTCGACACCTTGCTGACGCTGCTGCAGGCCCCGTTTGACGAGCATCCCGGCCACGATGGTTTTGCCGGTTTTCCGCCCGACTGGGCCTCTTCGATTGCCATCAGCTGCAGTTCCTGATCACCTCCCACCCCCCGTTATCCAACACAACAGGACCCCACACCATGAGCGCCAAAATCCAGAAAACCGATGCCGAATGGAAAGCCCTGCTGGCTGAAAAAGGCGCGGAGCCCGTGGCGTTCAACGTCACCCGCCACGCCGCAACCGAGCGCCCCTTCACCGGCAAATACGATGCCAACCAGGCCGAAGGCACCTACCGCTGCATCTGCTGCGACGCCGAACTGTTCGACTCGTCGGCCAAGTTCGACGCGGGCTGCGGCTGGCCGAGCTTCTCAAGGGAAATCAAGGACGGCGCGATTGAAGAGCATGTGGACCGCGCCCACGGCATGACGCGAACCGAAACGGTTTGCGCGAATTGCGGCGCGCACCTGGGCCATGTGTTTCCCGATGGACCGACCGACACCGGCCTGCGCTATTGCATGAACTCGGCATCGCTGGATTTCAAGAAGCTGTGAGCCCCCACGCTCCCCACTGCGTGTGGTTCGCTGCCCCCCCGAGGGGGCCGCTGCGCCTGCGGCCCGGCAAAGCCGGTTCCGCGGCCCTTGCTGGGTTAGAGCGGGCAAACTGCCACTGTCTGCAGTCCCCGCTGCTGCTTCTTCAAAACCAAAACCGCTCCGCCATAATCACGCCATGAAAATTTTGTTCGATTTCTTGCCGATTGCCCTGTTCTTTGGCATGTTCAAGTACGCCGAAGGCAACAAGGACTGGGCGGCCAGCACTGCCACCGACTGGCTGGGCTTTATGGTTTCAGGCGGTGTCGTCGGTCCGGCCGAGGCGCCGGTGCTGCTGGCCACGGTGGTGGTGATTGTGGCCACGATGGCGCAGATCCTGTGGCTCAAGGCACGCGGCCGCAAGGTCGATACCATGCTCTGGGTCAGCCTGGGGCTGGTCACTGCGCTGGGCAGCGCCACCATCTACTTTCACAGCGAAAGCTTCATCAAATGGAAGCCGACCGTTCTCTATTGGGTGATGGGCGCGTCGCTGCTGGTGGGCGAACTGGTGTTCCGGAAAAACGGCATCAAGTCGCTGATGGGTGCCCAGATGAGCCTGCCCGATGCGGTATGGCGCAAGGTCAACTTCAGCTGGGTGGCATTTTTCGCCGCCATGGGGTGCATCAACCTGTGGGTGGCCTTCAACTTCCCGACCAGCACCTGGGTCAACTTCAAGCTGTTTGGCGGCATGGGCCTGATGCTGGTGTTCATCCTGGCGCAGGCATTTTTCCTCAACAAGCACATCAAGCCGGACACCACGCCATGAGCCACTCTCCCAGCGAAAACACCGCACTGCCCGTGCGTGTCAAGGAAATCGAGCAGCAGCTCCATCAGCGCCTTGCACCGACCCTGCTGCAAGTGCTGGACGAAAGCGCGGCCCATGCCGGCCATGCCGGCGCCAATGCGCAGGGATTCGGTTCGCACTTTCGGGTTCGCATTGCCAGCCCGGCGTTTGCCGGCAAGAGCCGGGTAGCGTGTCACCGGCTTGTGTATGATGCAATGCAAAATTTCATCGACCAGGGCCTGCATGCCCTGGCCATTGAAATCGTCAAAGACGCTTGATGGTCTTCGGGTTAAACCGGCCCGCTTGATCTTTCGCAACAGTGACGGCCCTCTGGCTGGAACAATCACCCCTACAAACACCCTTCCTAAGGATTTTCACTTGATCATGAAGAAACAATTTTTAATGGCCACGGCCATGGCGAGCCTGCTGGCGCTGAGCGCTGGCGCCATGGCCCAAAACCTTGCCATCGTCAATGGCAAGGCCGTTCCCAAGACCCGGCTGGACGCGCTGGCCCAGCAGGTGGCCAAGGCCGGCCGCCCGGTGACGCCGGAAATGGAAGGCCAGTTGCGCGAAGAAGTCATTGCCCGCGAAGTGTTCATGCAGGAAGCCGAAAAGCAGGGAATTTCCGGCAGCGACGACTTCAAGGCACAGATGGAACTGGCGCGCCAGACCCTGATGATCCGCGAGTTGTTCGCCAACTACCAGAAAGCGCATCCGGTCACGGATGCCGACCTGAAGGCCGAATACGACAAGTTCGCCGCAGCCAATGGCGGCAAGGAATACAAGGCGCGCCACATTCTGGTCGAAAAGGAATCCGAAGCGACGGCCATCATTGCCAGCCTGAAAAAAGGCGGCAAGTTTGAGGACATCGCCAAGAAGCAATCGAAAGACCCTGGTTCCGGCGCCAAGGGCGGCGACCTGGACTGGGCCAACCCGTCCAGCTACGTGCCCGAGTTCACCGAAGCGCTGCTCAAGCTGAACAAGGGCCAGACGACCGACACGCCGGTCAAGTCGCAGTTCGGCTACCACGTCATCCGGGTGGACGACATCCGCTCGGCGCAACTGCCCGCGTTTGAAGAAGTCAAGCCGCAAATTGCCCAGCAGATGCAGCAGCAAAAGCTCTCGGCCTTCCAGGAAGAATTGCGCAAGAAAGCCAAGATCGAATAAGCAGGACGCTTGAAGCATAAAAAAACGCGGCCAAGGCCGCGTTTTTTCATGGATGGCCCGGCATCACACCCGGGGCGGGTCGGTTTCCCTCTCCGGATGGCGGTGCTGCGCAATCCCCTTGATGAAGGCGGCGACAGCATCGGCCGCACTTTTCGAAGCGGCGACGATGATCCCGCTATCGGGTTTGCCGTCTGGCAAGGTGGTTGGCACGCCCGCTTTTTCCAGCAGTGCGGTGGAAGCACCCAATACCAGCATCGTCTTGCCATGCCGGTACTGGTCCTTGATGAACTCCATGGTGTGCCCGTCCAGGGCCAGCGCATCGACGCCCGCCTGTCCATCGGGAAGCACCAGCGCATCGAACAGGAAACCTGGTTCGTTTTCAAGCGAGGCATCGGCGTCCAGCGTGTCGCCTTCTGCCGTGGCCACGGAGCCGATGTGGGGCGCCACCAGTCGCGGAACCGCACCCTCGGCCAGCAAAGCCGCCTGCACTTGAGCCACCAACGCACCCATGACGCCTGGCGCAATCAGCATGGCAATTTTCCTTGCCTTGATGCTGCCGTCGCCCGGCCGTGCCAGCAGCGACAGCATCGGTGAAACGGTCACCTCGGGCGCTGCTGGCTGCGCTAGCGCCGGCGGCATGGCGTCGGGAAGACTCTCCATGCCCAAGCCTGTGGCTACCTTCTGCGCCAGTTCTTCCGACGCATTGCGCAGCATTGACACGGTGCGCTGGCGAATCGCCGGCACCGTGACCTTGCTCAGCTCGAAGCGAAAGGCAGCGGCAATATGCGCTTTCTCGGCCAGCGTCTGGCTTTCGTAAAACAGCGTGGCCTGGGTGTAATGGTCGGCAAACTTCTCGGGCTTGCCACGCACCTTGGCTTGCTCTTCCTGCGCCTGCAGCCGTGCCGGCACGGTGACAAAACCCTGACCCGCACCCGCCTGGAAAGGACAGCCACCAGCCAGTGAATTCGGCTCATAGCTCACCCGGCCGCGATGAATCGCCTGGCGGTGCATGCCGTCTCGCTGGTTGTTGTGTACCGGCGCAATCGGCGAATTGATCGGGATTTCATGGAAATTCGGGCCGCCCAGGCGGGAAATCTGGGTATCGACATAGGAATGGATGCGTCCGGCCAACAGCGGATCATTTGAAAAATCGATGCCCGGCACGACATGCGCGGTGCAAAAAGCCACCTGCTCGGTTTCGGCAAAAAAGTTGTCCGGATTGCGGTTCAGCACCATTCGCCCGACCGGCTGGACCGGCACCAGTTCTTCGGGAATGAGCTTGGTCGCGTCCAGAATATCGAAGCTGAACTGCTCGGCCTGCGCTTCGGTGAAGATCTGCACACCCAGTTCCCACTCAGGGTAAACGCCCGCTTCAATGCGCTCCCACAGGTCGCGGCGGTGGTAGTCAGGGTCGGCGCCGGAAATTTTCACCGCTTCGTCCCAGACCAGCGAATGCGTGCCGTATTTGGGATTCCAGTGGAACTTGACGAACACCGACTCGCCGGCGTCATTGACGAAGCGAAAACTGTGAACGCCAAAGCCCTGCATGGTGGAAAGACTGCGCGGAATGGCCCGATCCGACATCACCCACATCAGCATGTGGGTCGATTCGGGCATTAACGAAACAAAATCCCAGAAGGTGTCGTGCGCGCTGGCAGCCTGCGGCATCTGGTTGTGCGGCTCGGGCTTGACGGCATGCACCAGGTCGGGAAACTTCATCGCGTCCTGAATGAAAAACACCGGCATGTTGTTGCCCACCAGGTCCCAGTTGCCCTCGTCGGTGTAGAACTTCACGGCAAAGCCGCGCACGTCGCGCGCCGTATCCTTGGATCCGCGCTCGCCGGCGACGGTGGAAAACCGCACGAACACCGGCGTGACCTTGCCAGCCTCCTTGAACGGCGCGGCCTTGGTGTATTGCGTGAGCGGCGCGTAGCATTCAAAAAACCCGTGTGCGCCGGAACCCCGTGCATGCACGATGCGCTCGGGGATACGCTCGTGGTCGAAATGGGTGATTTTCTCGCGCAGCACAAAGTCTTCAAGCAGCGCCGGCCCGCGCAGGCCGAACTTCAGCGAATTCTGGTTGTCGGCTATGGGCACGCCCTGGTTGGTGGTGAGCATCTGGCCCGACGAATCCACACGCACGCGGTCCAGCGTCTCGATGATGGCGTTTACGCCTTCGGGTGCAATGGTCCCAGTCTTGTCGCTGCTGTTTTCTTCAGACAGCGTGCTGCCGCTGGGCAGCCTGGAGTCCGGTTTGACAGTGACGCCTTGTTGGGGCGAGATGGCATTTTCAAATCCGTGCTCGGCAGGCTTGGTCGGGTTGAAGGGCATGGCGGCGGCCAGCGCTTCAGTTTGCAGCATTTTTTCAACATGCTTGTCGCCACCTGAATCAGGCTTCACCTTGGCAGGGCCGCTATCGGTATTGCGGGCGGCTGCCTTGGCGGGAGTGTTGCTTGAAGAATTTTTTCCGGTATTTTTTCGGCCATCGGCCGATGGGATGGTTTTGGGCATGGAGGTTGGGAATGAGCCGGCAGGATTGCCAACCGTCACAATACCCAAGCACGCTGGAGCAATCTGTAGGACGTGACCGTTTGCCCGGGAAAGCATTTTGTGGAACGTGAAAGTTGTTCCTGCATCCTGTGGATAACTTTGTTGATGAGCCCCTGCAAAAGCTGCCAAAGCGAGACAAGGCGGGGCTTGAGCCGGGATGCCAAAAATTAAGGCAGAAACGGCCAGACCTGTTTCAAAGCATTCAACCCCATCAGCAGACCGATCAGCACCGGCTGGTGCAGCAGATAGTAACTGAGGCTCCAGCGCCCCAGTCCGGCCAGAGCGCTGATGGCCGGAAGGGCTGGCTTTGCCTGAGGAGCCAGCCACTGCGGCCGCACGCGCTGCACCCAGTTGCCTGCTGCCATTCCCCACCACATCACCCCTAGCCACGGAATCAGCGGAACGTAGTCTTCAGTGACAGGTTTGCGGCTGACCAGCCCCAGCCAGTTGAAGATTTTCTGGTTGAGAAAATCCATTTCAGGCCAGGCCGCATGCGCTCCGGCCGCCCAAAACTTCATGGCAATGGCGGCGCTGCCCAGCAGCCACAGCCAGCGTCCCCAGCCGGCCGTCAGGCGAACGATCAACAGCATCACCGCCAGGCCATGGAGCACGCCAAAATAAATAAAGCTTTGCGGATACATCGCGTAGGAGCCGGCGCTGACCAGCAGCGCGCTGCCCGCCACTTGCGCCCAGCGCCGCCAGAACCGGGGCCAGCGCTGACCCCGGTGCACTGCAACCGCCTGCCCCAGGCCCGCTGTGAAAAGAAACAGGCTGACGATGACGTTGCGCTGCCAGGTCCAGACGGGATTGACGTAGAAATCCTGCTGCAGGTAGCCAAAATGGTTGAGGTCAAAACACAGGTGATAGACAGTCATCCAGACAATGGCCGCACCGCGCAGGGCATCGAGGGAGTCAAGGCGGCGAAAAGACATGGCGCAGAGTGTACGCAGATGTTTTTTTGCTACGCTTGAGGCGCATTAAGTAATAACCCCACACCCGCGTTCGCGCAAGTTCGTTAACATCCTTCAAGCCAAATAGTACGGTCGTTCTATTTCTCAAAACCCCATAGGGACAAGCATGAAAACAATGTATTTACTGGGCGCCGTTGCGGCAGCTTCGTTGCTGGTGGCCTGCGGAGGCGACTCGGCCGACAACCTGGGTGTCGTAGACAACACTCCGGCGCGCGGCGCACTGATCCAGAGCCCGCCGCCGCGCACGGCCTTCTTCACGGCAGGCGATTTCGCCGCCAAGCTCAATGCCAGCGCCAATGGCCGCAACCTGCTGGCCGTGGCCGGCACACCCAAATGCGGTGTCGATGTTCAATACATCAAGTACGGCACCGTCGGCGGCGCTGGCGAAGCGACCGACGCCACGGGCGCGCTGATGACGCCCTCTGGCGGTCCGGACTGCACCGGCAGCCGGCCCATCGTGCTGTACGCCCATGGCACGACAACCGTGAAAAGCTATAACCTGGCGAACCTTCTGGACGAAACCAGCGCGGCCTATTCCGAAGCCGCGCTTATTGCGGCCGTCTATGCGGCACAGGGTTTCATCGTGGTGGCGCCCAACTATGCAGGTTACGACGCATCCAAACTGGCCTATCACCCCTACCTGAATGCCGACCAGGAATCCAAGGACATGATGGATGCGCTGAGCGCGGCCCGCAAGGCCCTGCCCGGCCTGATCCAGCCGGTGAAGGACAACGGCAAGTTGTTCATCACCGGTTACTCGCAAGGCGGCCATGTGGCCATGGCCACGCACAAAGCCATGCAGGCCGCCGGCCAGACCGTCACGGCCAGCGCGCCGATGTCCGGCCCGTATGCGCTGGCAGCCTTTGGCGATGCGGTGTATTACGGCAACGTCAACCTGGGCAGCACGCTGTTCACGCCACTGCTGATCAACAGCTACCAGAAGGCCTACGGCAACATCTACAGCCAGCTGACCGACATCTACGAGCCCGCCTATGCCAGCGGGATCGACACCTTGCTGCCGACTGACACGCCGCTGTCTTCGCTTCTGGCACCCGGCGGAAAACTGCCGCAGACCGCCTTGTTCAGCCGCACGCCGCCCACGGCGCCGGCCGGTTCGCCGCCCTCGCTGCAGCCTACGCTCAACGCCATCAGCCCTCCGACCACACCGCCTGAACTGGCGCCGCTGTTTGCCCTGGGATTTGGCACCAGCAACCTGATCACCAACCAGTCGCGCCTGAATTACCTGCTTGACGCGCTGGCCAACCCGGATGGTGCTGTGCCAAAGCTGACCAACGCCCTGCCCCCTGCCAACCCTGCCAATCCGATGCGGGTGGCGGCCAAAAAGAACGACTTGCGCAACTGGACGCCAACGCGCCCGGTGCTGCTGTGCGCCGGCAGCGGCGACCCGACGGTGTTCTACAACGTCAACACCCAGCTGATGCAGGGTTTCTGGTCCAGCCCGTCGCCGGCAGCGCCGGCCGCCGGCTTGCTGACGGTGCTCAACGTGGACTCGGCACCCACCGGCGCCAGCGATCCTTATGCGGCAGCCAAAGCCGGTTTTGCGCAGGCCAAGGCGGGCACCGCACTGGCAGCCGTGGCCGCTGGCGCTTCGGATGGCGGCGCCTCGGCGGTGGTACAGGCTTACCACGGTGGCCTGGTTCCGCCGTTCTGCAATGCCGCTGCACGCGGATTCTTCCAGCAGGTCACGGCCTCCGGTTTGTAAATTACAGGAATATTTTTCTCATGAATCACAAGCAATTGGCCATCGCAGGCATTCTGGCAGCTTGCGCAGCAGCACCGTCCATGGCGCAGCAAAACACCATCAAACTGGGCATTTCCAACGTTCAGCCGCATTCAAGCGCCAGTGATTTCTCGGGACCGTTCACCCCCAGCGGTATCAGCCTGGAAGTGCGCGACAAGACGACACCCTTCTTTTCGTACACCCGCGAACTCAGTGACCAGTGGGATGTGGAACTGGCGCTCGGCTTTCCGCCCAAGCACGACATTGCCCTGAAGGTCAGCAACCCTGCCCTGCCAGGCAGCGCCCAGGCCTTGTCCGGACAGGTGGGCGCCACCATCCGGCAGGTGGCGCCCACCCTGTTTGTGAATTACAAGTTTCTTGAAAAAACCAGCGTGTTGCGGCCCTTCGTGGGCGCGGGCATCAACTACACGCGTTTTGACAAGACCCATTCGACGGCCGCTGGCGATGCGCTCAATGGCGGCCCCACTTCGATTTCGCTCGAAGACTCGGTTGGCCTTGCGCTGCAAGCTGGCGTGGCCTGGCGGCTGAGCAACGAATGGTCGGTGTCGGCGTCGCTGGCAACGGCGCGGGTGACATCGAAAATCACCACCAACACGCTGGGCATCGAGCGCCATGCGGACATCACCTTCAAGCCCAGGGTGTTTACGGTGGCAGTCGGTTATTCGTTTTAAAAGGGAACGGTTCAACATCCTGGCAAGGGATTTGAACCGTATCTCCAGAAGGAAAAAGGGGGCCTTGTGCCCCTTTTTCTACGCCGAAACAACCCCCTACCGGCAGGAAAGATCAACTCCGGCATCGGTCCATCGCCATAATTCAGGCCATGCACCTGCCACCCCAAATCACCCGTCTCCCGCATGCGGGCCACAACTGCCTGCAACTCAAGACCCGCCACGGCACCGCCATCCTTGCCCTGCACGGCGCGCATCTGCTGTCATGGGTGCCGACAGGCCAGCGCGAGGTGTTCTGGCTGTCACCCCAGTCCCTGCCCGAACCGGCGGCCATACGCGGCGGCGTGCCGGTGTGCTGGCCGTGGTTTGCCCGGCAGGGCATGCCCGCCGATGCGCTGCAGCACGGCCCGGCTCGCAACCTGCCGTGGCAAGTCAGCGCGGTACATGCCAGCAGCGACGATGAAATCAGCCTGAGCCTGGCGCCTTGCGCCGATGTCTCCCTTGCCGCCCTGGCGCCCGATCTGCAGGTCAGCCTTCAACTCACGCTGGGCCGGACGCTGCGCCAGACGCTGCACACCCGCAACCTGGGCACGCAGACGTTTCAACTGACGCAAGCGCTGCACAGTTATTTTGCCGTCAGCCACGCGGCGCAGATGGGCATCGAAGGACTGGATGGCCTGCCCTACCGGGACAAACTGCGCGGCATGGCAGCCGACATCCAGCAAACGCCGTTTGTCCTCGACCAGGCATGCGACCGCATCTACCATGCAGCGCCAGATGCCGGCAGCGCTTTCACCGGCCGCTATGCGCTGGCCGACGCGGGCTGGCAGCGTCGCATCGTCATGCAAACGCGCGGCAGCCGGTCGGTGGTGGTGTGGAACCCCGGCAGCGAAGGCGCACGCAAGATGGCCGACGTGCCCGACGACGGCTGGCAGGATTATTTCTGCATCGAGGCCGCGAATGCCGGGCCGGATGTTATTGCGCTGGCGCCCGGCGCCGAACACTGGCTGGGGCAAACTTTAAGCATCGAATAAGCCTTTTGCGCAGGACTGGTGGGCGCAATCTGCTATCTATCCGATAGCAAATCGCACCATTCTCGAAACCGCTTGTTCAGCCGACCCACTGGCGCGCGTTGTGCCACAGCTGCATCCATGGGCTGGCAGTGCTCTTGTCCAGGCGGGTCCAGCTCATCTGCACGTTGCGAAACACCCGCTCGGGGTGCGGCATCATCGCGGTGAAGCGGCCGTCTGCCGTGGTGACGGCCGTCAAGCCGCCGGCGCTGCCGTTCGGATTGGCCGGATAGGCGTCGGTCGGCTGGCCATGGTTATCGGTAAACCGCATGGCCGCAATCGCCTTGCCGGCATCGCCCCGGTGCGCAAAGTTGGCATAGCCTTCACCATGCGCCACGGCAATCGGCAGGCGCATGCCGGCCATGCCGGCGAAGAACAGGCTGGGCGATTCCAGCACTTCCACCATCGACAGACGGGCTTCAAAGCGCTCGCTGCGGTTGGTGGTGAAGCGCGGCCAGGCCTCGGCACCCGGAATGATGTCGGCCAGTTCGGCAAACATCTGGCACCCGTTGCACACGCCCAGGCCAAAGGTGTCGCTGCGGCCAAAGAAACCGCTGAACTGCTCGGCCAGCTGCGGATTGAAGGTGATCGAACGCGCCCAGCCGATGCCCGCGCCCAGCGTGTCGCCGTAGCTGAAGCCGCCGCAGGCAACGACGCCGGCAAAGTCGGCCAATCGGGCGCGGCCGGTCTGCAGGTCGGTCATGTGAACGTCGATGGCCTCGAAACCAGCCTGCGTGAAGGCGTAAGCCATTTCCACATGCGAATTGACGCCTTGCTCGCGCAGCACGGCGACTTTGGGGCGCGACAGCATCAGGGCGGGGGCTGAAAGCGGGGAGCCCTCAACCCTGCCCTCTCCTAATGGGAGAGGGAGCAAGCCCAGAGGAAGAGGCAGAAAGCCCGCAGGCAGGAAGACATGCAGACCGGGGTCTGACGGTTCACCGGCGGCGGCATGTTCGGCATCGGCGCCGGCCGGGTTGTCGCGCTGCTGGCAAATCTTCCAGCTCACGGCGTCCCAGACCTGGTGCAGGTCCTGAAGCTTGGCCTTGAACACCGCCTTGGTGTCGCGCCAGACCTGCACTTCACCCTTGCCGACGTCCAGCGACGCATGCGCCGGCCGGGTCTTGCCGATGAAATGGCTGAATCTGGACAGCCCGTGCGAGCGCAGCGTCTGCATCACGTCATTGCGCGCATCGGTCCGCACCTGGATCACAGCGCCCAGTTCCTCATTGAACAGCGCCTTGAGCGTCAGCTCGTCGCGGCGGCCGCTGACCTGCGACGCCCAGTTCTTGCTGTCGCCCATTTCCATGCGGCTGTCGCTGATGCCGTCGCCCTCGACCAGCAGCATGTCGATGTTGAGCGACACGCCGACATGGCCGGCAAAGGCCATTTCGCAGGCCGTGGCGAACAGGCCACCGTCGCTGCGGTCGTGGTAGGCCAGGATTTTTCCCTGCGCGCGCAGTTCATTGATGGCGTTGACCAGGTTGACGAGGTCTTGTGGGTCGTCAAGGTCGGGCACTTCGCCGTCTTCGAGATGGAGCGTTTGCGCCAGGATCGAGCCGCCCATGCGGCGCTGGCCCTTGCCCAGGTCGATCAGGATCAGCGTCGTGTCGGCTTCAACGGTATTGAGTTCCGGCGTGAGCGTGCCGCGTACGTCCGCCAGCGTGGCAAAGGCGCTGACGATCAGCGACACCGGCGACGTGACTTTTTTGGCCGCGCCATCGCCCTCGTCCTTCCAGACGGTGCGCATCGACAGCGAATCCTTGCCGACCGGAATCGACACGCCCAGCGCCGGGCACAGTTCCATGCCGACGGCCTTGACGGTTTCATACAGCGCCGCGTCCTGGCCCGGCTCGCCGCAGGCAGCCATCCAGTTGGCTGACAGCTTGACGCGCGGCAGCTCGATGGGTGCGGCCAGCAGGTTGGTGATGGCTTCGGCCACGGCCATGCGGCCTGACGCAGCGGCGCCGCCCGAGCCCATGGCGGCCAGCGGCGTGCGCTCGCCCATGCTCATGGCCTCGCCGCCAAAGCCCTGGTAGTCGGCCAGCGTCACGGCGCAATCGGCCACCGGCACCTGCCACGGGCCGACCATCTGGTCACGGTGCGTCATGCCGCCCACGGTGCGGTCGCCGATGGTGATCAGGAAACGCTTGGAGGCCACCGTCGGATGGCTCAGCACGTCGATGCAGCTTTTTTGCAGGTCAACGCCGGTCAGGTCGATGGGCTTGATCGTCTGCACAACGGTTGTCACGTCGCGGTGCATCTTGGGCGGTTTTCCAAGCAGCACGTTCATCGGCATATGAACTGGAACCCCCACGCTCCCCACTGCGTGTGGTTCGCTGCCCCCCGAGGGGGTCGCTGCGCCTGCAGCCCGGCGAAGCCGGTTCTGCGGCCCCGGCTGATATGGAAGGCCAGTGCTTACTTCGTCTGTGACGATCAACTCTCTTTCTTCGGTCGCCACGCCAATGACCGCAAACGGGCAACGCTCACGCTCGCAAAACGCCTCGAACTGCGCCAGCGACTCGGGGGCAATCGCCATCACATAGCGCTCCTGGCTTTCGTTGCTCCAGATTTCCTTCGGGCTCAAACCACTTTCTTCGAGCTTGACGGCGCGCAAATCAAAGCGCGCGCCGCGCCCGGCGTCGTTCACCAGTTCGGGAAAGGCGTTCGACAAGCCGCCGGCGCCCACGTCATGAATCGCCAGAATCGGATTGTGCAGCCCCAGCTGGGCGCACTGGTTGATGACTTCCTGCGCGCGCCGCTCGATTTCCGGGTTGCCGCGCTGCACCGAATCAAAGTCCAGGTGCGCCGCATTGGCGCCCGACGCCATGGAACTGGCCGCGCTGCCGCCCATGCCGATGCGCATGCCGGGGCCGCCGAGCTGGATCAAGAGCGTGCCCGCCGGAAACAGGATTTTGTGCGTCAGTTCGGCATCAATCGTGCCGACTCCGCCGGCAATCATGATCGGCTTGTGGTAACCCCAGCGCTGGCCGCCAACGGTCTGCTCGTATTCGCGGAAGTAGCCGTTCAGATTCGGGCGGCCGAACTCGTTGTTGAATGCCGCGCCGCCCAGCGGGCCTTCGGTCATGATCTGCAGCGGGCTGGCGATGTGGCCGGGCTTGCCGTAGTCGCCATCGAACAGTCTGGACACCGTGAAGCCCGTCAAACCGGCTTTCGGTTTGGAGCCGCGCCCGGTCGCGCCCTCGTCGCGGATTTCGCCGCCTGCACCAGTCGATGCACCGGGAAACGGGGAAATCGCCGTCGGGTGGTTGTGCGTCTCGACCTTCATCAGCACATGCGTCAGCACGTCGTCCATGGCGCTATAGCTTTGATAGCTGCTTGCGCCCGTCAGGTCTGCGGAAACGGTCGATTTGGCATAAAAACGCTGGATTTTCGCGCCTTCCATGACCGAAGCGTTGTCCGAATAGGCCACCACCGTGTGATGGGGATTGAGTTTTTCGGTGTTGCGGATCATGCCGAACAGGCTCTTGTCCTGCGGCACGCCGTCGATGGTGAAGTCGGCGTTGAAGATCTTGTGCCGGCAATGCTCGCTGTTGGCCTGCGCGAACATCATCAGCTCGACATCGGTCGGGTTGCGTTGCAACTGGGTGAAAGCCTTGACGAGATAGTCGATCTCGTCGTCGGCCAGCGCCAGACCGAACTCGCTGTTGGCCTGTTGCAGCGCGTCCTTGCCGCCGTGCAGCACGTCGATGGTTTGCAGCGGTGCGCCCTGCAGTTCGGTGAACAAACCCGCTTCGGCCTGTGCGCGGTCGGTGACCACGCTTTCCGTCATGCGGTCGTGAAGCAGCACTGCCACCTGCTCGCGCTGGGATGCCGTCAAGGCCGACTTGCTGAAAAAGCCCGATTTCAGGCTCAGCCGGTATTCGGTGATACGTTCGATCCGCCGCACTGCCAGACCGCAGTTGTGCGCAATGTCCGTCGCCTTGGACGCCCAGGGCGACACCGTACCGAAGCGTGGCGACACGATGAACGGCGCACTGTCAGTGGCATTTCCAACCGGCTGTTCGCACGGTTCGCCATAGCTGAGCAAGGCCGCCAAACGGGTTTTCAGGGCCGCCGAAGGAATCTCCTCGGTGGCGACCAGATGCACAAACCGGGCGCTGATGCCAACGATCTTGTCGTGGATGGCTTGCAGGCGGGGAAGGAGTTGCTGGACGCGAAAATCGCTCAGGGCGCTGATGCCGTGGGCGTCGCCCTCAAAGGTAGTCAGGTGCAGGGTCACGGTAGCGGTGGCCTTTTGGATTGAAAAGTGGTGGAGAGCAGCCGGCAAGCTGTCTTGGTCGAATCTGAAACACTTTGCTGGAAATAGATTCCCGGCAAAAGGCCAAAATCTGCGAGGTTCGCATCAAGCAGCAATTTTATCAGCGCACCGGCCGGCCCAGGACGCGCCGCCAAAACCCCTGCTGCCCCGGTGAAAAACGCGCGCCAAGCTCCGGTGGGATAATTCCGGCATGAGTATTACTATCAAAGATGCAGCCGGTATTGAAGGCTTGCGCGTGGCGGGCAGGCTCGCCGGCGAGTTGCTGGATTACCTGACCCCTTTCGTCAAACCTGGCGTGACCACCAACGAAATCAACCAGTTGGCGCACGACTACACCATCAACGTTCAAAAGGCGATTCCAGCCACGCTCGGTTACGGCCCGCCGAGCTACCCGCCCTACCCCAAGTCGCTGTGCGCCTCGCTCAACCACCAGGTGTGCCACGGCATTCCGAACGACAAGCCGCTGAAAAAAGGCGACATCCTGAACTTGGACGTTACCGGCATCAAGGACGGCTGGCACGGCGACAGCAGCCGCATGTTCCTCGTCGGTGAATGCTCGATAGCCGCCAAGCGGCTTTGCCAGGTCACGTACGAAGCCATGTGGCACGGCATCACGAAGGTCAAGCCCGGCGCGAGACTGGGCGATGTTGGCTATGCAATCCAGACTTTTGCCGAAAAAAACGGCTACACCGTAGTGCGTGAATTTTGCGGCCACGGCATTGGACAAAAATTCCATGAAGAGCCGCAGGTGATGCATTACGGCCGCCCCGGCACGATGGAGGAACTCAAGCCCGGCATGGTGTTCACCATCGAGCCCATGATCAACATCGGCAAGCGCGACATCAAGGATGGCCCGGAAAAAGACGGCTGGAGCATCGTGACGCGCGACCATTCGCTGTCGGCGCAATGGGAACACATGGTGCTGGTCACCGAGACCGGCTACGAAGTGCTGACGCTGTCGGCCGGCAGCCCGCCGATTCCGGATTTTGTACAGCAGCCATCGCTCGAAAAAACCGCCGCCTGATCCCGGCCCCGTTGCGGGACCATCTTGTTCGACTCTTTCACGGTCAGGCCATGCCTCTATGACTGAACTGACGCCCTTTCGCGAACAATACAGCGCCGGCAAGGCTGGCGTGATCGCCGCACTGGCAGGCAGCGGAGCCTCGACCCGGGGTATCCACGGGCTGCTGCAAAAGCTGGGACAGCTGACCGACAACACCTTGCGGCACCTGTGGCAGCTGGCCGAATTTCCGCCAGACGCCTGCCTGATCGCAGTAGGCGGCTTTGGCCGGGGCGAGCTGTTTCCGCATTCCGATGTCGACGTGCTGTTGCTTCTGCCCGACGACTCGGTCGATGTCGAAGACAATCCGGCCCTCAAGGCCAAGGTCGAAGGCTTCATCAGCAGCTGCTGGGATTGCGGGCTGCACATTGGCTCCAGCGTGCGCACGGCGGCCCACTGCGTCGAGGAAGCGACCAAGGACGTCACCGTGCAGACCTCGCTGCTCGAAATGCGGCTGGTGACCGGTTCGGCCGAGGGCTACCAGCGCCTGCAGGCGCAGCTTGACGCGATTCTTGATCCCAAGGCATTTTTTATCGCCAAGACGCTGGAAATGCGCCAGCGCCACAACAAGTTTGACAACACGCCCTACGCACTGGAGCCCAATTGCAAGGAGTCGCCGGGCGGGTTGCGCGACCTGCAGGTGGTGCTGTGGGTGGCGCGCGCCGCCGGCCTTGGAAAATCCTGGGACGAACTGGCCAAAAACGGGCTGGTCACCACGTTCGAGGTCCGGCAGATCAAGGCCAACGAGGCGTTGCTGAGCCTGATACGCGCGCGTCTGCACATCATTGCCGGCCGGCGTGAAGACCGTCTGGTGTTTGACCTGCAGACGGCGGTGGCCGAATCCTTTGGCTATTGCGCCCAGTCCGGCAACCGGGGCGAACGCACGCCCGCCCTGGACGCGGCACAGGTCGTACTGCCGCTGGACAGGGCTGTGTCGCCCCGGGGCGGCCGGGCGGCCAGGCGCCCGCCGGCGCGTCCCAGCGAAGCGCTGATGCGCCGCTATTACTGGACGGCCAAGGCGGTCACCCAGCTGAACCAGATCCTGCTGCTCAACATCGAAGAGCAGCTCAGCCCGTGCAACTATCCGCTGCGCCCGCTCAACGAGCGCTTCTTTGACAAGGCCGGCATGCTCGAAGTGGTCAGCGACGACCTCTACCTGCGCGAGCCGCACGCCATCCTGGAAACCTTTCTGCTGTTCGCAACCCACGTCGGTATTCGCGGCCTGTCGGCACGCACCCTGCGCGCGCTCTATAACGCCCGGGGCATGATGAACGCGAAATTCCGCACCGACCCGGTGAACCGGGCAACCTTTTTGCGCATCCTGCAGCAGCCCCAAGGCATCACCCATGCCATGCGTCTGATGAACCAGACCTCGGTGCTGGGCCGCTACCTCTGGGTGTTTCGAGGCATCGTCGGGCAGATGCAGCACGACCTGTTCCACGTCTATACCGTTGACCAGCACATCCTGATGGTGCTGCGCAACATGCGGCGTTTTTTCATGGCCGAGCATTCGCATGAGTACCCGATGTGCTCGCAACTTGCCGCAGGCTGGGACAAGCCCTGGATCCTGTACATTGCCGCGCTGTTTCACGACATTGCCAAGGGCCGCGGCGGCGACCATTCCGAGCTGGGCCAGAAGGAAGTGCGCATTTTTTGCCGCCAGCACGGCATTGCCGCCGAAGACACCCGGCTGATCGAATTCCTGGTGGGCGAACACCTGAGCATGAGCCGCGTCGCCCAGAAGGAAGACCTGAGCAACCCGGCGGTGATTGCCGCGTTTGCACGGCGGGTCGGCAATGAACGCTACCTGACCGCCCTGTACCTGCTCACCGTGGCCGACATTCGCGGCACCAGCCCGAAGGTCTGGAATGCCTGGAAAGGCAAGCTGCTCGAAGACCTCTACCGCTACACGCTGCGCGTGCTCGGCGGCCGCGCGCCCGATGCCGCCGCCGAGATCGAGGCCCGCAAGCGCGGCGCGCTGACGCTGCTGGCCCTGCATGCCGAACCATTTCAGGCGTACAAGGCGCTCTGGGACACGCTGGACGTGAGCTATTTCATGCGCCACGAAGCCGCCGACATTGCCTGGCATGCGCGGCACCTGTCGCGCCACATCGGCAAGGCGGTCGTGACGGTGCGCGTGCGCCAGTCTGCGACCGGCGAAGGCATGCAGGTGCTGGTCTACACGCCCGATGCGCCGGACCTGTTCGTGCGCATCTGCGGTTTTTTTGACAAGGCCGGCTTCAGCATTCTGGACGCCAAGGTACACACCACCAATAACGGCTTTGCCCTGGACACCTTCCAGGTCACCAGCGAGCCACTGGAAGAGCACTACCGCGAACTGGCCACCATGGTAGAGGTGAACCTGGGCCGCATCCTGGAAGAAAAAGGTCCGCTGCCACCACCCAGCAAAGGCCGGGTGTCGCGCCGCGTCAAAAGCTTTCCGGTAACCCCACGCGTCGATTTGCGGCCGGACGAGAAAGCCCAGCGCTGGCTGCTCAGCGTGTCGGCCAGCGACCGGGTCGGCCTGCTTTACCTGATTGCCCGGGTGCTGGCCAATCACCACATCAACGTCAAGCTGGCCAAGGTGACGACCCTGGGCGAGCGCGTCGAGGACACCTTCCTGATCGACGGGCCGGAACTGCAGCACAACAAGGCGCAGATCGCGATTGAAACCGAGTTGCTGAAGGCGTTGAGTGATTGATACATCCCCATCGTCCTCACTGCGCTTCGCTGCGTGTAGTTCCTTTCCCCCTTGCAGGGGGCGACGCTTGGTGCAGACGGGGAAGCGCAGAGTCTCTGCCTGACCTGAGTGATTTTTTGCCCGGTCAGTCGTCGCTGGACGCGTCCAGGCCGGGGAACAGCACCTCGGTGTAGCCGAACTGGCTCAGGTCCCGAATGCGCATCGGGTACAGCTTGCCGATCAGGTGGTCGCATTCATGCTGCACCACGCGCGCATGAAAACCGTCCACGGTGCGGTCGATCGGATCGCCATACTGGTCAAAGCCGGTGTAGCGGATGCGCGAGAAGCGCGGCACCATGCCGCGCAGGCCGGGCACCGACAGGCAGCCTTCCCAGTCGCTTTCCTCTTCAACGCCCAGCGGCGTGATCACCGGATTGACCAGCACCGTGCGCGGCACGACCGGAGCCTCGGGGTAGCGCGGGTTCAGCTGGTCACTGCCAAAAATCACCACCTGCAGGTCTTCGCCGATCTGCGGCGCGGCCAGGCCGGCACCATTGACCGACTGCATGGTGTAGAACATGTCCGAGATCAGGACATGCAGCGCATCAGTGTCGAAGGCTGCCACGGGTTGCGCGATGCGCAAAAGCCGCGCATCGCCCATTTTGAGAATTTCACGAATGGTCATGGCCGCAAGCATAGCGGCTGGCGGCACAATCATGAACATGGCCATCCAAGACCCCTCGCGTCCCCTGCCGCCGATCGCTCCCGCACCGCCCGGCAGACGCATGCTGCCGGGGCC
This sequence comes from Polaromonas sp., assembly GCF_010365105.1. Lineage (GTDB taxonomy): Bacteria > Pseudomonadota > Gammaproteobacteria > Burkholderiales > Burkholderiaceae_C > Polaromonas. The sequence continues at coordinate 158,949 of NZ_JAAFGZ010000003.1, forward strand.
GGTGCGCTGGCTGCTGCTGGCGCTGGCGCTGGTTTGCCTGGCGTTGGGCATCGTCGGCATCTTTTTGCCGGTGCTGCCCACCGTGCCGTTTGTGCTGCTGGCCGCCTGGGCCGCCAGCCTCAGCTCTCCCCGGCTGTCGCGCTGGCTGGACCAGCACCCGCAGTTTGGCAAGCCGCTCAATGAATGGCGACGGCACGGCGTGGTGCGCCGGCGCGCCAAGTGGGCGGCGACTGTTGCCATGGCCGTCAGCGCCACGGCCTCGCTGGTGTTGCTGGGCGCCCACTGGGCCGCGCTGCTGGCCGTGGCCTGCATGGCGTGCGTGCTGGCCTGGCTGTGGCGCAGGCCGGAACAGCCGGCCGACTGATCTACAGCGGTTCGCCAGCGGGCGCCTCCACCCGCTCCAACCTGCGTCAATCCGGCGCCTCCCGTGAGCGGGCCTACTCAGTGGTGCTGGCGCTCCAGTAAGCCTGGCGCACCATGGGGAGCGCCGACAGATGGGCAACGATGGTGTCCATGATGGCGCCATCGACCGACGTGGCCGCCAGCGTCGCCTGAATCTTCACGTTGCGCTCGCCAAAGGGCAGCACCTCCAGGTCGCGCGTCGGGTAGTTCAGGTCTTCAAGTTCCTGCTCAAGCAAGGCCATCGCCTCTTTTTGCCGTTCGCTGCTGGTGACAACGTAAACGCTGTTGGTGACCTCGGCCGAGGTGACATCGAGCGGCTGGCGGTTGATCTGGTCCACGATGGGCCGCAGCAGCGTGTTGGCCGCCAGCACGAACAGCGAGCCCATGATGGCCTCGACCACCAAGCCGGCGCCGCAGCAGGCACCCACGGCGGCAGAGCACCACAGCGTGGCGGCGGTGTTCAGGCCGCGCACATTGCCTTCCTCGCGCATGATCACGCCAGCACCCAGGAAGCCGATCCCCGAGACCACGTAGGCTACCACCCGCACCGCGCCCTCGGCGCCAAACAGCGTGGTGGCCATGTCGACAAAAATCGTCGCGCCCAGCGCCACCAGCACATTGGTGCGCAGGCCGGCGGTGCGCTGGCGGTACTGGCGCTCCAGACCAATCAGGCCGCCCAGCACGAAGGCCGTCGTCAGACTGACCAGGGTGTCAAACAAGGAGGAATAATTAAGGATCTGAATCGCTGGCATAGGCCGGTGATTGTCTGCTCAAACATTCATGGCTTTTTGGCGCTACCGGTTCCGTCGGCAGGCGTCTCAAGCAAGGTCCGCAGTGCTGCCTCATCTAGGATGGCCAGTCCCAGCGCCTCGGCCTTGACCAGCTTGCTGCCCGCCTCGGCGCCGGCCACGACGTAATCTGTCTTCTTGCTGACCGAGCCGGCCACCTTGCCGCCGGCCAGCTCGATCATGTCCCTGGCCTCGTCACGGCTCAGACCCGGCAAGGTTCCGGTCATCACAAAGGTCTTGCCTGACAGCGGCTTGGCTGCCACCGTCACAGGTTCGCTTTCTTCCCAGGTCACGCCACAGGCGCGCAGTTGCTCGACCACTTCGCGGTTGTGCGGCTGGTCAAAGAAGGTGCGGATGCTCGTGGCGACGATGGGCCCGACATCGGCCACTACAAGCAACTGCTCCTCGCTCGCATCCATGATGCTGTCCAGCTGGCCGAAATGGCGGGCCAGCGCCTTGGCGGTGGCTTCGCCCACATGCCGGATGCCCAGCCCGAAGACAAAGCGCGGCAAGGTGGTGTGCTTGGACTTTTCCAGCGCGGCCACCAGCTTGTTGGCCGACTTGTCCGCCATGCGGTCCAGACTGGCCAGCGACGTGAATCCCAGCTTGTACAAGTCAGGCAGCGTGCGGATCACGCCCGTATCGACCAGTTGCTCGACCAGCTTGTCGCCCAGGCCTTCGACCTCGACCGCCCGCTTGTGGGCATAGTGCAGGATCGCTTCCTTGCGCTGGGCGGCGCAGAACAGGCCGCCGGTGCAGCGGTAATCAGCCTCGCCCTCTTCCCGAATCGCCTTCGAGCCGCAGACCGGGCACTGTCGCGGCATGCTGAACTGCAGCGTGTCCAGCACGCGTTTTTCAGGCAGCACGCCGACCACTTCGGGAATCACGTCGCCGGCGCGGCGAACGATCACCGTGTCGCCGACGCGCACATCCTTGCGCCGCGCCTCGTCCTCGTTGTGCAGCGTCGCATTGGTCACGGTCACGCCGCCGACAAACACCGGTGCCAGCTTGGCCACCGGCGTCAGCTTGCCGGTGCGCCCGACCTGGATGTCGATGCCCAGCACCGTGGTCAGCTGCTCCTGCGCCGGGTATTTGTGCGCCACCGCCCAGCGCGGCTCGCGGCTGACAAAACCCATCCGGCGTTGCAGCGCCAGGGGGTTGACCTTGTAGACCACGCCATCGATGTCATAGGGCAGGCTGTCACGCTGCTGGCCGATGGCTTGGTGGAACGCTATCAGTTCAGTAGCGCCTTGTGCAAGCCGGGTCTGCGCAGCAACCGGAAAACCCCATGATTTCAGGGTTTGCAACAGCTGCAAGTGGGTTTCAAACAGCGGGCCACCGTCTTCAGGCGGTGTGACCTCGCCCAGGCCATAGGCAAAAAAACTCAGTCGGCGCTCGGCAGCAATCGCCGGGTCCAGCTGGCGAACACCGCCGGCCGCCGCATTGCGCGGGTTGACAAAGGTTTTTTCGCCTTTTGCGCCTTGGGCAATCTTGTCCCGCTGCCGTTCATTCAGCGCCTCGAACTCGTCGCGGCGCATGTAGACCTCGCCGCGCACTTCGAGGACAGCAGGGATGGCAAAGACCGGCAGCGAACCACCCGAAGCAGCGAGCATGGCAGAGCCCTCTTCATGCAAGTCAGGGCCGCGGGACTGGCTTTGCCAGACCGCAGGCGCAGCGGCCCCCCCGGGGGGCAGCGAACCACGCGAAGCGGGGAGCGTGGGGGCATATATTCTGAGTGGAATCTGCCGGATGGTGCGGATGTTCTGCGTCACGTCTTCGCCCATCTCACCGTCTCCGCGCGTGGCGGCCTGCACCAGCACGCCATGTTCATAACGCAGGCTCATCGCCAAGCCATCGAATTTCAGTTCGGCCACGTATTCGACCGGGGGGTCGGATTCCTTCAGCCCCAGTTCCTTGCGCACCCGGTTGTCGAAATTCCGGGCGCCGCTGGCCTCGGTGTCGGTTTCAGTGCGGATGCTGAGCATCGGGATGCGGTGGCGCACGGTGGCGAACTGGCCAAGGGGTTTGCCGCCAACCCGCTGTGTCGGCGAATCCGGGCTCTGCAACTCGGGGTGCGCCGCTTCAAGCGCCTGCAGTTCCCTGAACAGCCGGTCGTATTCGCTGTCCGGAATGCCGGGCTGGTCAAGCACGTAGTAACGGTGCGCATGCAGGTCGAGTTCGGCGCGCAGGGCGGCGATGCGCTCGTGCGTCGGCACGGCTTCTTGCGCCGCAGGCTGGGGTGTTGGCTGGGCAAACAGGTCAGAAGTGGCCATGAAAAATATCGGGAGGCTTCAAAAAAATCGGCCGCCTCAGACAGCCGGAAAATGGGTCAGAAATCAGGACATCACGAAAACAAACGTCGGCCCAAAGCCGAGCCGGCAGACAGTTCGCGCGCGTCCATGCGGTCATACAACTCCTCCAGGTCAGCATGGATCGCCTCCATGGCCTCGGGCCTGACCAGAATGGCGTTGTCGTCGATGATCACGCCGTCCATACTGCCCGCCAGGGCAATCGCCACTTCGCACATGCGGGCAAATGGCCGTTCCGAGCGCAGCACCTGCGGCACGTCGAGCGACAGCGCCACTTCATACAAGGCAGTCTGCTCGGGGTCTTCGGCCTGGGCGGCCTGCGAGTCAAAGCTCAGCCCCAGGATCGGGCCATGGCCTGCCTGGCTGGCCGGCAGCAGCATGCGTCCGGGCGTTGAGGAGGGAATGAAACCCTGGCCGGCCGCACATTGCTGCACATAGCCCGGGCTCCATGCGGTCTTCACGGCGCGCAGCTTGAAGCTCAGCTGCGCATCGTGCGCACCAGCGAACTGGTCGAGTTCCCGGGCCCTGGCCACCTCACCCTGCATTTCGGCAAACTCGACTTCGCCGCCAATCGCATCCGCAAAGGCCTGCGTCTTCATGACGAATTCAGAATATTCGATGGCGTTCAGCGCACCCGTGCGGTTGGCCAGCTGGACGCCGCACTGAAAGGCGCTGTAGCGATGACCGGCAGCGGGGATTTCCCATTCGCGGCTGTCGTCGCGCAGTCCCTCGATGGCGAAAGGCTTGCTGCCGACCCGGCGCGTGCTGGGCATGGCCGCCAGTGCGGCTTCTCCGGCTACTGGCGACGCCAGCGTGACAGGTGCGATCGCGTCAATCAGGATGTCGAGGACGGGTTTTCTCTCCGGCGTGGTGAGCTGCGTCAGCGCAGCCAGGCCGGCATCGGTGTCAAAGCTCGGTTCATGCCGTTCCGGCAGTCCATCGCCGTCATCCAGCTGAAGATAGTTCTCCTGTCCTGGCGCTGCTGCGGGTTCGGTGTCGGGCGCGGGCTTGGGCGTGGCTTGCTTGGGCAGGTTCTTGCGTGCAGACCAGGCGCCATGGGCAACGATGCCGACCAGGACCAGGCTGCCACCAACTGCCAGACTTATTTGTAATGTGCTCATGTTGTTTGATGGGTTCAGGCTATTTCGGCAAGACTCAGGGCGGCCTGCATGTCAACGGCGACGATGCGGGACACGCCCTGCTCCTGCATGGTCACGCCAATCAACTGCTCGGCCATTTCCATGGCGATCTTGTTGTGGCTGATGAATAAAAACTGGGTCTCTTTGCTCATGCTGGACACGAGTTTGGCATACCGCTCGGTATTGGCATCGTCGAGCGGCGCATCCACCTCGTCAAGCAGGCAAAAAGGCGCCGGATTGAGCTGGAAAATCGCGAACACCAGCGCAATCGCGGTCAGCGCCTTTTCACCGCCCGAGAGCAGGTGGATGGTCTGGTTTTTCTTGCCGGGCGGCTGCGCCATGACCTGCACCCCGGCATCCAGGATTTCTTCGCCGGTCATCACCAGCCGGGCATTGCCGCCGCCGAACAACTCGGGAAACATGCGGCCGAAGTGACCGTTGACGGCGTCAAAAGTGCTCGACAGCAAATCGCGCGTTTCCATGTCGATCTTGCGGATGGCGTCTTCCAGCGTTGCCATGGCCTCGTTCAGGTCGGCCGACTGCGCATCCAGGAACTGCTTGCGTTCCCGGGCAATGCCCAGTTCGTCCAGCGCGGCCAGGTTCACCGCGCCCAGCGCATGCACATCGCGCTGGATGCGGTCGATTTCGCCCTGCAGTCCGTTGACCCGGACATTTCCGGCCTGGATCGACGCCTCTACTGTTGGCAGTTCGGCCTGCGCATCGATCAGCAACTGGGCATATTGCTCGAATCCCAGCCGCGCAGCCTGCTCTTTCAGCTGGAATTCGGTGATGCGCTGGCGCAGCGGATCAAGTTCGCGTTCCAGAGCGGCTCGGCGCTCGTCGCTGCTGCGCAGCCGGTGGGTCAGGTCGTCGTACTGGCTGCGCTGGGCCAGCAACTCGGCTTCGCGCGCCATCTTGGAATTCAGCGCATCCTGAAGCCCGCCCTGCGCCGCCGCATCGGTCAGCCGCGCCAGTTCGTCCCGGGCGCGGCTTTCCTCGGCAGCAATCGACGACGCCTGGGCGGCGGCAATGGCGATGGAACGCGCCAGTTCCTCGCGCCGCGCGGCCAGGGTGCGCAGCGCAAACTGCGCTTCCTGCAGTTGCCGCTCCAGCGTGCGCTGCTGCTCGCGCGATTCGGCGCGGCGGCGCTCTGAGGCAATCACCCGGTCTTCCAGCTGCGCATGGCGTTCCTGGCTGTCGGCCAGCTGCATGTCGAGTTCTTCAAACCGGCCCTCGGCGGTGATCTTGCGCTCCTGCAATGCCTCAAGCTGGGCTTCGATCTCGGCCATGTCTTGCTGGATCTGCTGGCTGCGCGCACGCGCCTGCTCGGCCTGTTGCGTCAGGCGCAGCACTTCGACCTGCAGCGCATGGCTCTGGTTCTGCCCTTCTCCCGCCTCACGCCGGGCCGTCGCCAGACGCTGGCTGGCGTCCTGGTAGCTGGCTTCGGCACGCGCCAGCGCCGCCCGGGCCTCTTCGCTGATCAGGACTTGCGCGCGCAGGCTTTTTTCCAGGTTGTCGATCTCCTGCGCGCGGGCCAGCAGACCGGCCTGCTCGGAATCGGGCGCATAAAAACTCACGCTGTGTGCGGTGACGGCATGGCCGCCCATCACATAGATCGCCTCACCGGGCGCCAGCCGGTCGCGCGCAGCCAGGGCATCGTCGAGCGTCGGCGCGGTGAAGCAGCCATCCAGCCAGTCGTCCAGCAGCGCCGACAGCCCGGCATCGTTCAGGCGAAGCAGATCGGCCAGCGGCTTGAGAAGCAGTGTCGGGTGGGCGCGGCTTGGCGCGGGGGCCTGCGGCGGCGTGTAGAACGACAGCTTGGCGGGTGGTCCCTGCACCTGGCCGCGCGCGTCGGTGCCGGCAAAACCGCGCACGATGTCGAGCCGGCTAACTTCCAGCGCGCCCAGGCGTTCGCGCAGCGCGGCCTCCAGTGCGTTTTCCCAGCCCTGCTCGATATGCAGGCGGCTCCACAGGCCCTGCAGGTTTTCAAGGCCGTGCCGGGCCAGCCAGGGCTTGAGCTTGCCGTCGGTCCTGACCTTTTCCTGCAACGCCTTGAGCGCCTCCAGCTTCGCCGACAGGTCGGCGCGCCGGGCCGATTCGGCGTTGGCCGCCTGCTGAAGGGAACGCCGCGCGTCGTCAAGCTGCGGCACGGCTTCGGTCAGTTCCTGCAATCTAGCCTGCGCCACGGCCTGCGCTTCACGGGCCTGCTCCAGTTGCGAATTCAGGCTGGCCAGCCGCGCCTCGTCGGGTATGCCCTGCGCCTTGCGGTCGGCCGACAGCCGCTCGTGGCGCAGGCCCAGCGTTCGCAGCTGCTCTTCAACATGGCGCTGTTCGGCGGCCAGCACCTGGAGTTGCTGCTGCACCTGCGTCACGCCGGCGCGCTGCCCATTCGCAGCGGCCTGGGCCTGGCGCAGCGCCTCTTCAAGCGCCGGCAGCTGGTCTTGCTGCTCCTCCAGCTGGGCGGCCAGCAGTTCGGCTTTTTCCTCGGCGTCAAAGCTTTGTCCGGCCAGGCTTTCGGACTCGACCGCCGCGTCTTCGCCGCGCGTGGCCCATTGCGCGGATTGCTCTTTCAGCTGGACCAGGCGCTGTTCGACGCGCAGCCGGCCATCGACCACGAAGCGGATTTCCGCCTCCAGCCGGCCCACCTCGGCGCTGGCTTCATACAGTTTTCCCTGCGCCTGGTTGACCTGGTCGCCCGCCGCATAGTGCGCCTGGCGGATGGTTTCCAGATCGGCCTCGACATGGCGCAGATCGGCCACGCGGCTTTCCAGGTCGTTGACCGACTTTTCGGCATCCAGCCGGACACGGGTCTGGTCGGCCTCGCTTTCGGTGCGCTTCAAAAACCACAGCTGGTGCTGCTTCAGGGTGCCGGCGGCCTGCAGCGTGTTGTAGCGCAGGGCAACCTCGGCCTGCTTTTCGAGCCGCTCCAGGTTGGCATTGAGTTCGCGCAGGATGTCATCGACGCGCGTCAGGTTTTCGCGCGTGTCGCTCAATCGGTTGGCGGTTTCACGGCGGCGTTCCTTGTACTTGGACACGCCGGCGGCTTCTTCGAGGAACAGGCGCAGTTCCTCGGGCTTGGACTCGATGATGCGGCTGATCGTGCCCTGGCCGATGATGGCGTAGGCGCGCGGCCCGAGCCCGGTGCCCAGGAACACGTCCTGCACGTCGCGCCGGCGCACCGGCTGGTTGTTCAGGTAGTAGCTCGACGTGCCGTCGCGCGTCAACACCCGCTTGACGGCGATTTCCTCATACTGGCCCCACTGGCCGCCGGCCCGGTGGTCGGCATTGTCGAACACCAGTTCGACGCTGGCGCGGCTGGCCGACTTGCGGGTGGTGGTGCCGCTGAAGATCACGTCCTGCATCGACTCGCCGCGCAGCTCCGACGCCTTGCTTTCGCCCAGCACCCAGCGCACGGCATCCATGATGTTGGACTTGCCGCAGCCGTTGGGGCCGACCACGCCGACCAGTTGCCCCGGCAGCTGGAAATGGGTGGGGTCGGCAAAGGACTTGAAACCGGCTAACTTGATCGAATTGAGACGCACGGCTGACCTGAGTTGTTGAGCCTGGGGCTGACGCGTTGATGCTTTTGACGCTTGTGAACCCGCAGCGCCATTGGCGGGCGGCACACGGTCTGTGATGTTACCCGAGCGAAGGGCGGTTTTCAGAACCGCAAAGGCCGCCACTGCCCTATGCGGTGCGCCCCGGCCCAAGCCATATCACTCTACATTGAACACGCACAATTTTTTAGTCCAAACAAGCCACTTGCGCAGGCAGGCGATACTCAAGCAGCTATTGAATTCATAGTAAGCAGCACGCAGCCCCATGCTAAAACTGCTCGCCATGGTCCGGTTCACTGGCTCCCTGGCTCCCTGGCTCCCTGGCTCCCTGCTGGCCGACAGCGGCGAGCGCATCCTGCAGAAAACCGAAGGCTGGAGGACAGCGCTGATGCTGCAACAGACAAGTGAAGGCGCAACAGGTGGCCGGTGGATAATCGCGCCCCATGAATCCCCTGCTTTCCCGCCTTCAGCCTTACCCCTTCGAGCGGCTGCGCCAGTTGCATGCCGATATCACGCCCAACCCAGCCTACCAACCCATCAGCCTGGGCATCGGCGAGCCACGCCATGCCACGCCGCAGCTCATCAAGGATGCGCTGACCGGCAGCCTGGCGGGCTTGGCCAGCTACCCCGGCACGCTGGGCGAACCCAAGCTGCGCCAGACCATGAGCGACTGGCTGGCCCGGCGCTACGGCGGGCTGAAAGTTGACCCGGCAACCCAAATCCTGCCGGTCAATGGTTCCCGCGAAGCGCTGTTCGCGCTGGCGCAAACCGTGATTGATCCGGGCCGGCCGGGCGCGACGGTGATCAGCCCCAATCCGTTTTATCAAATCTACGAAGGCGCGGCGCTGCTGGCCGGCGCGCAGCCGTGGTTTGCGCCCAGCGACCCGGCGCGCAACTTCGGCATCGACTGGGCGGCCGTGCCCGAAGCCGTGTGGGAAAAAACCCAGCTGCTGTTCGTCTGCTCGCCGGGCAACCCGACAGGCGCGGTGATGGGACTGGACGAATGGAAACTGCTGTTTGAACTGAGCGACCGCTACGGCTTTGTCATTGCCTCCGACGAGTGCTACAGCGAGATTTATTTTCGCGACGAGCCGCCTTTGGGCGGACTGGAAGCGGCTGCCAGGCTCGGCAGGCATGACTTCAAGAACCTGATTTCTCTGACCAGCCTGTCCAAGCGCAGCAACGTGCCCGGCCTGCGCAGCGGCTTTGTCGCCGGGGATGCGGCGCTGATCAAGTCGTTTTTGCTCTACCGCACCTACCATGGCAGCGCCATGAGCCCGATCGTGCAAACCGCCAGCATCGCCGCCTGGGCCGACGAGGCGCATGTGGCGGACAACCGCGCCCAGTACCGCGAGAAGTTCGCGCAGGTCACGCCGTTGCTGGCGAAAGTAATGGACGTGGCACTGCCCGACGCCGGTTTTTACCTGTGGGCGGCCGTGCCCGAGGCCTTCGACGGCTCGGACACGGCGTTCTCACGGGAATTGCTGGCTCTTTACAATGTCGTGGTGCTGCCGGGCAGCTACCTGGCGCGCGAGGCGCAGGGGTTCAACCCCGGCGCCGGCCGCATCCGCATGGCGCTGGTCGCTGAAACCGCCGAATGCGTCGAAGCCGCCCGGCGCATCGTCCAATTCATTCAATCCAAAGCTCACTGAAAAACTCAAAATGACACAAGCCAATCTGCAAGCCACCATCGACGCCGCCTGGGAAAACCGCGCCAACCTGTCGCCCGCTGCTGCGCCCAAAGAAGTTCTGGAAGCTGTCGAGCACGCCATCGAACAGCTCAACAATGGCTCATTGCGCGTGGCCACCCGCGACGGCGTGGGCCAGTGGACGGTGCACCAGTGGCTGAAAAAAGCCGTACTGCTGAGCTTTCGCCTGAAGGACAACGAACTCATGCGCGCCGGCGAACTGGGCTTTTATGACAAGGTCCCCACCAAATTCGCCCACCTGAGCGAGCAGGAAATGCGCGCCACTGGCGTTCGCGTCGTGCCGCCCGCCGTGGCGCGCCGGGGCAGCTTCATTGCCAAGGGCGCGATTTTGATGCCCAGCTACGTCAACATCGGCGCCTACGTCGATGAAGGCACGATGGTCGATACCTGGGCTGCCGTCGGCTCCTGCGCGCAGATCGGCAAGAACGTACACCTGTCGGGCGGCGTAGGCATTGGCGGCGTGCTGGAGCCCATGCAGGCGAACCCGACCATCATCGAGGACAACTGCTTCATCGGCGCGCGTTCCGAAATCGTCGAAGGCGTGATTGTTGAAGAAAACTCGGTGATATCGATGGGCGTTTACATCGGCCAGAGCACACCGATTTACGACCGTGAACTGGACACCGTGAGCTACGGCCGCATTCCGGCCGGCTCGGTCGTGGTGTCGGGCAACCTGCCCAAGGCCGGCGGCAAGTACAGCCTGTACTGCGCGGTGATTGTCAAGCGCGTGGACGCCAAGACCCGCGCCACGACCAGCCTGAACGACCTGCTGCGCGACTAGAAATGGCCCCCACGCTTGCCACTGCGTGTGCTGCACTGCCCCCCGAAGGGGCTGCTGCGCCTGCGGTCTGGCAAAGCCAGTCCCGCGGCCCCTGCTGGGTTGGCGCGGGCAGCCACGGGCTTCAATTCGCAAGCTGCGCACTTTGCTCACATTGCCCCTGCAGCGCGAGCAAGCTTTAACAACCATGATCCAAGGCTGAACCATGAGCACGATGGAAAGAATTCTGCGGTTGATGGTGGACAAGAAGGCGTCTGACGTTTACCTGTCGGCGCACTCGCCGGCCATGATCAAGATCAATGGGCAGTCCATGCCGATCAATGCGCAGATCCTGCCGGCAGATGCCACGCGCACGCTGCTGGCCGAAGTGCTGCCGCCCGCACGGATCGAGGAACTCGATGAAATCGGCGAGCTGAACATGGCGCTGCTGGTCGAAGGGATGGGCAATTTCCGCATCAGTGGTTTTCGCCAACGCAGCACCTACGCAGCCGTCATCCGCTACATCCCGAACAAGATTCCGGCGCTGGCCAGCCTGAACCTGCCGCCGGTGCTCGGCGAGCTGATCATGGAAAAGCGCGGCCTGATCCTGATGGTGGGGGCAACCGGCGCCGGCAAAAGCACCACGCTGGCCTCGATGATCGACCGGCGCAACGAAACCACGACCGGGCACATCCTGACGATCGAAGACCCGATCGAGTATTACTTCACCAACAAGAAGTCGGTCGTTAACCAGCGCGAAGTCGGCAGCGACACCCAGTCGCTGCAGATGGCGCTGAAAAATGCGCTGCGCCAGGCGCCTGACGTGATCATGATCGGCGAGATCCGCGACCGCGAAACCATGTCGGCAGCGATTGCCTATGCACAGTCGGGCCACCTGTGCCTGGCCACGATGCATGCCAACAACAGCTACCAGGCGCTTAACCGCATCCTGAGCTTCTACCCGGTCGAGGTGCGCCCGACCATGCTCGGCGATCTGGCGGCAGCGCTGCGGGCGGTGGTTTCCCAGCGCCTGTTGCGCAGCCAGAACAACGACCGCATTCCTGCAGTGGAAGTCATGCTCAACACCAAACTGGTGGCCGATCTCATCGAGAAAGGCGATTTTTCGGGCGTCAAGGAAGCCATGGAAAAATCCATGGCCGAAGGCTCGCAAACCTTCGAGCAGCACATCGCCAAACTCATCACCGACGGTAGGGTAGCGCGCAAGGAAGGCCTGGCAAATGCCGATTCCCCGACCAACCTGATGTGGCGGCTTGAAAACGATTTCATCGCAGGCAAGGCCAAGGCCGACGAGTCCGGCATCAACCCGGATGACGAACCATCGTTTACCGAGATCACCTTCGACGTCAGGCACTGAACTCACCATGTCCCGAACACTCCACCTTGCAGAGCAACTGATTTCCCGCGCTTCAGCGACGCCCGACGATGCGGGCTGCCAGGATCTGCTGATCGCGCGGCTTACACCGCTGGGTTTCAGCTGTGAATCCATCGTCAGCGGACCCGAACACTTCCGGGTCACCAACCTGTGGGCAAAATTTGAGGGTTTCAAGCCTTCTGCTCATGCTGCATCTACTCAAGCAGCTATCGAATCCATAGCAAATCCAGACAACGCAGAAAACAGCGCCAAGACGCTGGTGTTTGCCGGCCACACCGACGTCGTGCCGACTGGCCCGCTGGAGCAGTGGCACAGCCACCCGTTCATGCCCAGCCACCGCGCAGGCAACCTGTACGGGCGCGGTGCGGCCGACATGAAAACGTCGATTGCCGCCATGGTCGTGGCGGTCGAGGAATTCCTGGCGGCGCATCCCCGGCCGGCGCTGTCGATAGCTTTTTTGATCACCAGCGACGAGGAGGGCCCGGGGCTTGACGGCACGGTCGTCGTCTGCAACCAGCTCAAGGCGCGCGGCGAAGTGCTGGACTACTGCATCGTCGGCGAACCGACCTCTGTCAAAAACCTGGGCGACATGATCAAGAACGGCCGGCGCGGCACGCTGAGCGGCAAGCTCACGGTCAAGGGTGTGCAGGGCCACATCGCCTACCCGCACCTGGCCAAAAACCCGATCCACCTGTTCGCGCCCGCGCTGGCTGAACTCGTTGGCACGCAGTGGGACCAGGGCAATGATTTTTTCCCCGCTACCAGCTGGCAGGTGTCCAACCTGCACGCCGGCACCGGCGCAACCAACGTGATTCCGGGCGACCTGGTGGTGGACTTCAATTTCCGCTTCTGCACCGAATCAACGCCCGAAAGCCTGCAGCAGCGCCTGCTGGCCATTTTGAGCCGGCACCAGTTCGAATACGACCTGAAATGGACATTGGGTGGCCTGCCCTTTTTGACCACGCCCGGAACGCTGGTCGATGCGGTGCGCGGCGCGATTCTGGCCGAGACCGGCGTGCAGACCGAACTGTCCACCACCGGCGGCACCAGTGACGGCCGTTTCATCGCCAAGGTCTGCCCGCAGGTCATTGAACTCGGGCCGGTCAATGCCACCATCCACCAGATCAACGAATGCGTGGCGGTCAGCTCGATCGATCCGCTCAAGAACATCTACAAGGGCGTGCTTGAACGTCTGGCGGGCCTGGCATGACGACAACCATCCCCGCTCCCACCGTGACCGTGCTGGCGCTGATCGAGCAGATGGCCGACCGGCTGGACGCCGCCGGCTTGAGCTTTGCCGACGGGTACGGCCAGGGCACGACCAACGCCTTCGACGAAGCCGCCTGGCTGGTGCTGTGGAAACTGGGTTTGGAGATCGACGACCTGGAATCGGTCGAAACCCGGCCGGTGGCGCCTGAAGACCAGGCACAGGTCGCCCTGCTGGTGGACCAGCGCATCAGCACGCGCCAGCCCGCCGCTTACCTCACGAACGAAGCCTGGCTGATGGGCGTGCCGTTTTATGTCGATGAACGCGTGATCATTCCGCGCTCGCTGATCGCCGAGTTGCTCGATGACGGCAGCATCGACGACTGGCTGAGCGACGAGACGCAGCGTGTGCTCGATTTATGTACCGGCAACGGCAGCCTGGCGGTGCTGGCGGCCATGGCCTATCCGGAAGTGGTGCTGGACGCCGCCGACATCAGCCTGGATGCGCTGGCGGTGGCACGCATCAATGTGGACCGGCACCAGCTGGGCAGCCGCATCACCCTGGTCGAATCGGACGGTCTGGCCGCATGCCCCGGCCATTACGACCTGATCCTGTGCAACCCGCCGTATGTGAACGCCGTCAGCATGGCCGCGCTGCCCGCCGAATTCAGGGCTGAACCCATCTTGGCGCTGTCGGGCAATATGCATGGCGGAAGCGACGGCATGGACTTCATTCGCGGCCTTTTTCTGACCATTGCCGCGCAAATGAACGAAAATGCGGTGTTGGTGCTGGAAATCGGCAACGAGCGCGAGAATTTTGCACGCGCCTTTCCGCACCTGGAGCCGCTCTGGTTTGAAACCAGCGCCGGCCCTGACCAGGTCTTGCTGCTGACGCGGGAACAGCTGGCCTGAACCTTGGCTTTCGTATTTCGGACCGCAAGCGCTTTGCCGGGCGCCCTGCGGTCAGACCTTATTTCTTCAGTCTGTTTATAAATGATTACCCTTAAAAACGTGGTGCTGCGTCGCGGCTCCAAAGTGATTCTCGACAGCGCGTCTGTCACCCTGAACCCTGGCGAGAATGTCGGCCTCGTGGGCCGCAACGGCGCGGGCAAGTCCTCGCTGTTCGCCATGCTCAACGGCACGCTGCACGAGGACGGCGGCGAATACTACATTCCTGCGCAATGGAAAATGGCGCAGGTGGCGCAGGACATGCCCGAGACCGAGCAAAGCGCCACCAGCTACGTGATCGAGGGCGACGTGGTGCTGCTGGCTGCACAGGCCGAAGTCGATGCGGCCGAGCTCAGCGGCGACGGCGACCGCATGGCGCATGCCTACATGGACCTGTACGACTCCGGCGCGCACGACGCGCAGGCGCGTGCGCAGGCCTTGATCCTGGGCCTGGGCTTCAAGCTCAGCGAACTCGACAACCCGGTCAACAGCTTTTCCGGCGGCTGGCGCATGCGCCTGCAGCTCGCCCGCGCGCTGATGTGCCCGTCGGATTTGCTGCTGCTCGACGAGCCGACCAATCACCTGGACCTGGACGCACTGGTCTGGCTGGAAGCCTGGCTCAAGCGCTACCAGGGCACGATGCTGGTCATCAGCCATGACCGCGAATTCCTCGATGCCGTGACCGATGTGACGATGCACATCGAAAGCGCCAAGCTGACCCGCTACGGCGGCAACTACAGCAAGTTTGAAGACCTGCGCGCCGAGCAGATGGCGCTGCAGCAAGGCGCTTTCAACAAGCAGCAGGACAAGATTGCCCACCTGCAGAAGTTCATCGCCCGCTTCAAGGCCAAGGCCAGCAAGGCCAAGCAGGCGCAAAGCCGGGTCAAGGCACTGGACCGCATGGAAAAAATCGCGCCATTGCTGGCCGAAGCTGATTTCACTTTCGAGTTCAAGGAACCGGCCAACTTGCCCAATCCGATGCTGTCGATGCAAAACGCCTACTTCGGCTACCCCGCGCCGGAAGACGCCCCCGAAGGCACGCCGCCCACCGTCATCGTGCAAAACGTCAGCAAGTCGGTGCTGGCTGGCCAGCGCATCGGCATTCTGGGCGCCAACGGCCAGGGCAAATCAACATTGGTGAAAACCGTGGCGCGCGCGCTGGCGCCGATTGAAGGCGAGATGACCGAGGGCAAGGGCCTGAACATCGGCTACTTTGCGCAGCAGGAACTCGACGTGCTGCGCCCGGCGGACAACCCGCTGGAGCACATGATCCGCCTGGTCAAGGAAGTCAGCGCTGCCGGCAAGCTGGGCAACCAGCCGACCCGCGAGCAGGACTTGCGCAGCTTTCTGGGCAACTTCAACTTTGGCGGCGACATGGTCAAGCAGGCCGTCGGCAGCATGAGCGGCGGAGAAAAAGCCCGTCTGGTGCTGTGCATGATCGTCTGGCAGCGGCCAAACCTGCTGCTGCTCGACGAGCCAACCAACCACCTGGACCTGGCCACGCGCGAGGCGCTGTCGATGGCGCTGAACGAGTTTGAAGGCACGGTGATGCTGGTCAGCCACGACCGCGCCCTGCTGCGCGCAGTCTGCGACGAGTTCTGGATGGTCTCGCGCGGCGGCGTCGCCCCGTTCGACGGCGACCTGGACGACTACCAGCGCTACCTGCTCGACGAGGCCAAGCGCATGCGCGAGGAAGCGAAGAAGTCGAACAACAGCGCAGCCGCTCCGGCTGCTACCAAAAAAGTAGCTGCCAGCGCAGATGCAGCAAGCGCAACAAGCCATTTTGATGCCAAAAATTCGTCCGGAAAGAAAGATGACGCCCAGCGCCGCCAGCAGCAATCCGATGCTGCCAAGCCGCTGCGCAAGGACCTGGAAAAAATCGACCGCCAGATGCTCAGCATGAACAGCGAAAAAGCCAACCTGGAAACGCTGCTGACCACCTCCAGGTCGCCGGCAGAAATTGCCCAGGCCGGCAAGCGCCTCAAGGTGATTGAAGCCGACCTGGCCAAGCTGGAAGAGCGCTGGATGGAAGTGACGGAAAAGCTCGAAGCTGCCGCCGCCTGAAACGCCACAGACCGAGCCGGTGATTGGCCAGAGGCGATGGGTGGCAAGCCTTGCCGTGTGATAAAAACCATTGCACGCAAGACGCCATCCCATGAAAGGTTTTTGAGCCATGCCCACTGCCCTGCAACTGGCCGCTGATGACGCGGCGCTTCAAGCAGCTGTCATTCGCAGCCGCAAGCTGCTCCACAAGCGGGCGATGTTCGCAGCCGTGGCCAGCGCCGTGCCGGTGCCCGGCCTGGACTGGGCAGTGGACGCCGCGCTGCTGTCCAAGCTGATTCCCGCCATCAACAAGGAGTTTGGTCTGGCACCCGAACAGATCGACCAGCTCGACCCCGGCAAGCGAGAACAGGTGCAAAAAGCCGTGGCCATGGTCGGCTCGGTGCTGGTGGGAAAGTTCATCAGCCGCGACCTGATCATCAAGGCCAGCACGAAGATTGGCACACGCATGGCCACCAAACAACTGGCCAAGTACATTCCGCTGGCCGGCCAGCTGGTGGCGGCCAGCGTGGGTTATGCGGCCATCCGCTACTTTGGCGAAGAGCACATGAAGGACTGCATCCGCGTGGCCCAACAGGCGCAACTGCGGTTGAACTGAAGCAGCCCAACGGCTGGCGAACCAGTCAGGCAAAGGCCTTTACTGCCTGAAAAACAAAAAAGGTGCTGGCTGCGTGAACAGCCAGCACCCCGTCAGGGCAGCAACCGCTGAGGTTTAAACGGTTTCCATCCGGTCCCTGATCTGCTGCAGGGCGCCCGGATCGTCCATCGACGTCAGGTCGCCGGCATCGCGGCCTTCACACACCGCCTGGATGACGCGGCGCAGCAGTTTGCCGCTGCGCGTCTTGGGCAAGGCAGTCACAAAACGAACCCGCGCCGGCCGGGCCACTGCGCCCAGGTCACCGTCCACCCGCTTCATGATCTCTGCTTCCAGTTTGGCGCAGGCCGCGCTGTCGCCCATCACGCTCGAATCCTTCAGCACGACAAATGCCATGGCGACCTGGCCCTTGAGGCCATCGGCCACGCCCACCACTGCCACTTCGGCCACTTGCGCATGTCCGGAGATGCTTTCCTCGATCTCGCGCGTGCCGAGCCGGTGGCCGGCGACGTTGATCACGTCATCGGTGCGGCCCAGGATGAAGAAGTAGCCGTCAGCGTCGCGGATGCCCCAGTCGAAGGTGCTGTACACCAGCTTGCCCGGAATGCTTTTCCAGTAGGTGTTGACGAAGCGCGCGTCGTCCTGCCAGATGGTCTGCATGAAACCCGGAGGCGTCGGGCCTTCGATGACGACCACGCCTTTTTCACCTGGCGCAGTGAGTTCTTCGCCGGTCGCTTCGTGCAGCAGCTTGACGTTGTAGCCGTACATCGGAATGCCGGGGCTGCCGAACTTGCTCGGCATTTTCTCGACGCCATTGGCAATCGTCAAAATCGGCCAGCCGCTTTCGGTTTGCCAGTAGTTGTCGATGATCGGCACATTGAGGCCTTCGCTGATCCAGCGCGCTGTCGGTTCGTCCAGCGGCTCGCCGGCCAGAAACAGTGCGCGCAGGCTGGACAAATCGTATTTGGTCAGCAACGCCGGGTCCTGCTTTTTCAGCACGCGCACGGCGGTGGGCGCGCTGAACATGACGGTGACCTTGTACTTTTCAACCAGTTCCCACCAGATGCCGCCGTTGGGCTTCTTGTCCATGCCCTGCGTCGGCAGGCCTTCGTACATGATGGTGGCCATGCCGGCAATCAGCGGGCCATAGACGATGTAGCTGTGGCCCACGACCCAGCCGATGTCGCTGGTCGAGAAGAAGGTTTCGCCGGCGTGGCCGTCGAAGATGTGTTTCATGCTGGCGGCCAGCGCCACGGTGTAGCCGGCGGTGTCGCGCTGCACGCCCTTGGGCTTGCCGGTGGTGCCGCTGGTGTAGATGGTGTAGCTGATGGCGGTCGAGTCCAGCCATTCGCACGGCACTTGCGCGTCGAAATGCGTTTCGCGCAGTTCGTTCCAGAGGTGGTCGCGACCGGCCACCAGTTCCATCTTGGCCAGACCCCGGTCGGCCAGCAGCACGGCGCCCGGCTTGTGGCTGGACAGGCGGATGGCCTCGTCGAGCAGCGGCTTGTAGGGCAGCGCCTTGCCACCGCGCGAACCGCCGTCGGAGCTGACGATGACCTTGGGCGCGGCGTCCTCGATGCGCGACGCCAGCGAGCCACTGGCAAAACCGCCAAACACCACGCAGTGGATGGCGCCGATGCGCGCACAGGCCAGCATGGCAAAAGCCGCCTCGGCAATCATCGGCATGTAGATCAGCACGCGGTCGCCTTTTTCAACGCCGAGGGCCTTCAGGCTGGCGGCCATGCGCTGCACTTCGGCATGCAGGTCGGTGAAGGTGTAGGTTTTCTCGGTGCCGGTTTCGCTGGAGACGGCGATCAGTGCGGCCTGGCCGGCACGGTCTTTGAGATGCCGGTCCACGGCGTTATGGCACAGGTTGGTCAGCCCGCCTTCATACCATTTGACAAACGGCGGATTGTCGTAATTGCAGACGCGGTCAAAGGGTTTGTGCCAGTCGATCAGCCCGGCCTGCCCGGCCCAGAAGGCATCGGGCTGGTCGATGGATTGGCGGTAGAAGTCTGCATAGCTTGTCATCATTGGTCTCCGGAATTTTTAAGGCAGCTGTCGAGTTGAATTTAGACCGCCCTGCGGCCGCTGGGTTTGCGCGTCATCAAGGTGCTTGGCTTTTCCGCAACACAGACCCACGAATTTCGTTCACATCACGGTCAGGCTGGGGAAAATCCGTAACCCGGATGTCAAGAAACTGAATTCTTAATTATGGACAGCGGTCTTTCTGCAAGCTGACGTCAAGCATCAGAGGTTCGTATGAGCGCTATTTTTGCTATTATAAAAGTAGCATCAAACACCCGCCCATATTGCGAAAAAGCCACTTTTTACACCAAAAACTGAATTTTTTCAGTTTTTCCTGCTACCTTTGGCCATTTCGGATTAAATCGGCGGCTGATCCATTCGACGCAGAACTTCATGAGCGCAGCAGAAGATCCCGGCTTCAATGCCCGCCTGTGGCGTCGCTTTGCAGCGATTGCGCGGCCCTACTGGTTTTCAGAGGAGCGCTGGCGCGCCCGGGGCCTGCTGCTTCTGCTGGTCGTTTTGCTGCTGGGGCAGACCGCTTTCAACGTGCTGTTCAACCAGGAAACCGGCGAGTTCACCTCGGCCCTGGCTGCGCGGGATGCCGGGCGCTTCTGGGCTTCGATCTGGCGCTACACGGCCATTCTTGTGGCGGCGGTGCCGATCTACGCCCTGTACTACTACGTTCGCGACACGCTTGGACTGCGCTGGCGACGCTGGCTGACGGATTCCTTCCTGGCGCGCTATTTCGACCAGCGCGCCTACTACCGGCTGGGTGCTGCCGCCGGCATCGACAACCCCGACCAGCGGATTGCGGAGGACATCAATACCTTCACCCAGCAATCACTGTATTTTTCAATGATCGTGCTGGGCTCGGTGCTGCAGCTGGCCGCATTTTCGGCCGTGCTGTGGTCGATTTCGCGGGGGCTGGTGTTGTTCCTGATCGGCTATGCGGTGCTGAGCACCGTGTTCACCGCTTCAGCGTTTGGCAAGCGGCTGATCGGGCTGAACTTTCGCCAGCTGCAGCGCGAGGCCAATTTCCGCTTCGGCCTGGTGCGGGTGCGCGAACATGCCGAGCCGATTGCCTTTCACGACGGCGAGGCGCGTGAAATGACGGCGCTGCAAGCCATCTTCGCCAGGGTTTATGCCAACTACCAGCAGGTGCTGCGCTGGCAGTTCGGTCTCAACCTGTTCCAGTACGCCCATGGCTTCCTGACCATCGTGCTGCCGACAGTCATCATTGCCGGCGATGTGCTGTCGGGGCGGCTGGAAGTCGGCCGTGCCATCCAGGCGGCGGGTGCGTTTGCCGCCATCCTGAGCGCGCTGACGGTGATCGTCGAGCATTTTGAGAGCCTCAGCCGTTTTTCAGCCGGCGTCGAGCGGCTGCATGCCTTTTCCGATGCCCTGCAAGCCAATGCCAGCCGCCCGGCCGACGCTGACGACAGCGTGCAGCATATCCAGACACTGCACGGCTTCGAGCTGTCGCTGGATCGGGTGACCATCCTCACGCCCGGCCGCGAGCACCTGCTGCTGCGCGAGCTCACGCTGTCGGTCAAGCCCGGCGAGGGCTTGCTGATTTCCGGTCCCAGCGGCACCGGCAAGAGTTCCCTGCTGCGGGTGATTGCCGGACTTTGGACGGCGGGCTCGGGGACAATCACGCGCCCGGCCGCATGGGGCATGCTGTTCATGCCCCAGCAGCCCTACCTGCTGCTGGGCGACCTGCGCAGCCAGCTGACCTATCCGCACACGGACCGCGACATTTCAGACGAGGAACTGCTGCACTGGCTGGAACGGGTGAACCTGCCGACGCTGGCCGAGCGCTTCGGTGGCCTGGGCGCCGAACTCGACTGGGCCCGGGTGCTGTCGGTCGGCGAGCAGCAGCGGCTCGCCTTTGCCCGCGCGCTGCTGGCCCGGCCGCGTTACCTTCTGCTGGACGAAGCCACCAGCGCCCTGGATGCCGCCAACGAGGAGTTGCTGTACCGCCAGCTGGCCGGCCTGTCGATCACGCCGGTCAGCATCAGCCACCATCCGGCTGTGGCGAAATACCATGAATGGGTGCTGGAACTGCCCGGGGAAGGCCGGTGGACGCTGAACAGAGCAAGCGGCCGTCAGTGACGTGCAGGGCGACGCTGAATCACTTCACCAGCGCGAGCAATTCCCTGAACGCGTCATGCTCACAGGTGCGCGCCCATTCAAAAGCCACCATCTCGGTGGTGACCAGTTCGGCGCCGTTGCCGGCCAGCCGGTCGAACGCGGCGTCGCGGTTGCGCTCGCTGCGCGAGCTGCAGGCGTCGGTCACGACCCACACGTCGAACTCTTCTTCGAGCAATTCGAGCGCGGTCTGCATCAGGCAGACATGCGCTTCGCAGCCGGCCATCACGATCATGCTGCGGCCCTCCTCCTCGGGCTCTGCAGGCTTTTGCAGGTGCTTGGGCAGGCTGCGCGCATTGCCGCCGGTCGGCGCCTTGCGCACCGGCGGACGCAGCCATTCGACCAGGCCGTCGGCGGCGGCGCTGAAATGCATCTTGGCCATGGTCTTGCCGCCGGCCGAATCAATCGCCGCCTGCAACTCGGGCAGGTTCTGGCCGAGTTTTTCAGGGTTTTGCGCCGTGCCCCAGACCGGCACCTCCAGGATGCGGGCCATGCGCGCCAGCCGCAAGGCATTGGCCACGACGATTTCATTTTCAAAAATCACCGGCATCAGGCGGATCTGGTAATCGACCAGCACGAGCTGGGAGTCGTCGGCATCTAGCAACATGGTTATTCCTTAGGGTTGGCGGCCATTATCCCAGCCCTTGCGGGGGGGTGAATTCAGCCACACATGATGACTTCCTGGGCGCAGCAGGTGCCGTTGTTGCCTTCAGCGTGCGAACCATTGGCGCCGCAACCAGGTTATCCATCGGGACGCAGGCTTGCGCACATAGGCTGTCGCTGCCTTCTTGATGGCTTCGGCCTGAGTCGGGTAGGCGTGGATCACCTGCGAAATTGTTCCAAGGCCAATGCCGGCGACCATGGCCAGCGACAGGTCGTTGACCATCTCGCCAGCGTGGCGTGCGACCACGGTGGCGCCCAGAATTTCGTCGCCGCCTTCGCGCACATGGACTTTCACAAAGCCGTTTTCCTCACCGTCGGCAATCGCCCGGTCGACCTCGTGCATCGGCACGGTGAAGGTCTTGACGGGAATGCCGCGCTCGCGCGCCTGCCGGACATATTGACCGACATGTGCAATCTCGGGGTCGGTGTAGGTACACCATGGAATCGTCAACGCACTCACCCGCGCCCGACCAAAGCACAGCGCATTGCGAACGACGATATGCCCCGACGCCTTGGCGATGTCCGTGTACCGGTGCTCCAGGCAAACGTCTCCAGCCGCAAAAATACGCCGGTTGGTCGTGCGCAGGAAGTCGTCGACGACGATGCCTTTGTTGGCGTCGTAGGCCACCCCGGCGGCTTCCAGGTTCAGGCCCGAGAGCGCTGGCAGACGGCCGATGCCGGTGAGAATTTCGTCCACAGCGATGGTTGCAACATTCCCATCGTTGAGCGTTTCGACAACTTTTTTACCGCCTTCCATGCGCGCGTTGACGGCCTTGGTGTTCAGGTGAATCTCGACGCCGTCGCGCGCCATTGACTCGGCCAGCAACTGGGCGGCATCACGTTCTTCCTTTGGCAGGAACAGCGGCTCGGCATGCGCAATGATGGTGCGGCAACCAAAACGGCACAGCGCTTGTGCCACCTGGCAGCCGAACGGGCCACCCCCGATGACCAGCAGGCTCTTGGGCAGCGCGGTCAGATCGAACAGCGTCTCGTTCGTCAGGTAGCCGACCTCGTCCAAACCGGGAATCGTCGGCAGCAACGAACGCGAGCCAGTGGCGATCAGCGCCTTTTTGAAGTGCAGGCGCTGCCCGTCCACATCAACCGAGTCGCCATCCACAAAACGCGCTGTGCCGAAGAAGAGGTCAACCCCGGCCGCAGCAACAGCATGTGCCGAGTCGAGGCAGGCAGCGCGTGCACGGATGCGGCGCATTCGCTGCATCGCCAGCGGGAAGTCGACTTCGACCGTTGGCGGCGATTTGGCGCCATAGGCCTCGGCATTGCGCATTTCTGCATACAGGCGCGAGGTGCGGATCAGCGCCTGAGACGGAACACAGCCGGAGTTCAGCGACACCCCTCCCAGCAGGTTCTTTTCAATAAGCGCCACGCGGGCGCCCAGTGCCACGGCAGCACGCGCCGCCACCAGCCCCGCCGGCCCGGCACCGATAACCAGCAGGTGATAGGGTTTTCCGGTTGGCGGGTTGTGCCAGCCGGCTGGCCGGCCGTTGAGACGGCCATTCGCATCGCCGGAATCGACAGCCGCAAGGCCAGGCAATGGAGGGTGTTGGAGCATGAGAAAGCGCCTGTGAACAGGCTGCCTACAGCCAGCCGCCCTTGAAACCTGCCCGGCGCAGACCTGCGCGCAGGTACGGGTTGGCGCGGCCCAGCTTCCACAGCAACCCGCTGCGGTGGTTCTCGATCATCAGCACCAGTATTCCCTGGTCAAGGCCGAATTCACCCGGGGCAACCCAGCCGTTGGCACCCGCCTCGGTCACAGTCGGGTTGAAGCCGCTGGCACGAATAAAGCGGGTGTCGTCAGCGCCAGAGCGAGCCTTCAGCGCGCGCAGAGCAGGCAGCACGAGTTCGGGCGCGAACACCAGCGACGACAGCGTCGCCGAGGCGCAAAGCGTTCCGTCGTCCGGGCCGTAAGGCACGCCGCGCGCTGCGTAGCCATAAAACGACTGCTGCCGCCCGGCGATGCTGCGCGCCACGGCTTGCGGCCCGTCGCCCGCCGACAGTCCCCAGCAGTCAGCGCCGTAACCCGCAAAACTGCCGGGGTTGCGCATCGCATACTCGCGCTGCACATAGGTCGCGCGCCGGCTGTTCTCGAAATAGTCGCAGTCCTTTTCGCGCATGAAAGCGTCGCGGATGCCGCGAAAGTCGATCCAGGCATGCGAGAACTGGTGAATGAACAGTGGCCCGGCCACCAAAAAGTCGTGGCCGTACAGGTTTTCCCACTGGTAGGTCATGGTCCAGGCGCTGAAGCTCTTGTCGGTCAGCGCATGGGTCGGCGAGCCCAGACCGAGCACATAAAGCAAAATTGCCTCGCTGTAGCCTTCCCAGCCGTAGTTGAGAAAGCCGCATTCCGGTTTCCAGCCATGCGTCACCGCGCCGCTGTCTCGCTGGGCCCAGCGCCAGTCAACGCGGCGGTACAGCGCATCGGCCAGCGCGCGCAACTCGGTCTCCTCAGGCGTGTCGGCGTCAAAGTAGGTCGCCGCTGTCAGGACGCCCGCCATCAAAAAGCCGGTATCGATCAGCGATACCTCGGAGTGCCACACCCGCGTGCCGCTTTCCATGTCCAGAAAGTGGAAGTAGAAACCGCGATGGCCCGTGGCACAGGCGCTGCCCGACTGGTCACTGGCCATCAAAAAGCGAAGCGTCACCAGCGTGCGTTGCACCGCATCGGAGCGCGCCATCCAGCCCCGTTCGACGCCAACCGGATAGGCCGACAGCGCGAAACCGATCACCGCAATGCTGCACGGCGCGCCCTCGCGCGTGGTGTCGGCAACCAGGCCGTTGCGCGGGTTGTAGGCCTTGAGGAAGTAGTTGAAGGCCGCATGCTGCAACGGGTCGAGCAAGGCGTCATCGGCCACATCGGCCGCATCCGTCTTGACGGCCCTTTCAACGTTGGCAGCCGTCACGGCATTCATGGCGTGGCAATGGCCTTGTCCACAATCGCTTGCGCTTCCTTGAGAATGCGCTGCAGATGGTCGCTGCCGCTGAAACTCTCGGCGTAGATCTTGTAGATGTCTTCGGTACCTGACGGGCGGGCAGCAAACCAGCCGTTTTTGGTGACGACCTTGATGCCGCCAATCGCAGCATCGTTGCCCGGCGCACGGTCGAGCACGGCCGTGATTGCTTCACCGGCCAGTTCACGCGCGGTGATGGCTGCCGGGGCCAATGCCGAGAGCAGTTTTTTCTGCGCTACCGTGGCTGGCGCCTCGACGCGGTCAGCAAAGGGCTCGCCAAGCGCGTGCACCAGTTCGGTGTAAACCTGGGCCGGGTCGCGCCCGCAGCGCGCAGTGATCTCGGCCGACAGCAGCGCCGGCACCAGGCCATCCTTGTCGGTGGTCCAGACCTTGCCGTCGCGGCGCAAAAATGCGGCACCCGCGCTTTCCTCGCCCCCAAAGCCCAGCGAGCCGTCCAGCAGACCGGCTGAAAACCACTTGAAGCCCACCGGCACTTCATACAGCTTGCGTCCCAACCGGGTCGTGACGCGGTCGATCAGACTGGTGCTGACCACCGTCTTCCCGACAGCGGCGTCCGCGCTCCACGCGCTGCGGTGCCTGAACAGGTAATCGATGACCACCGACAGGTAATGGTTGGGCGGCATCAGGCCGGCGCTGGGCGTGACAATTCCGTGGCGGTCGTGGTCGGTGTCGCAGGCAAATGCGATGTCAAAGCGGTCCTTCATGTCTTGCAGGCGCTGCATCGCATAAGGCGACGATGGGTCCATGCGAATCTGCCCATCCCAGTCCAGCGTCATGAAGCTGAAGGTCGGGTCAACCACATCGCTGACGACGGTGAGGTCAAGGCGATGCTGCTCGGCAATGCGCGCCCAGTAATGCACGCCGGCACCGCCGAGTGGATCAACGCCAATGCGCACTTTGGCATCGCGGATCAGGTCGAAGTCGATCACGCTGCCGAGGTCTGCAACGTAGGCGGTAACGTAGTCGTGCCGGTGCGTGGTTGAAGCGCGCAGTGCCTGCGCGTACGGCAAACGCCGGACACCTCTCAACCTGGCTTCGAGGAATTTGTTCGCAGCGGCTTCGATACCGGCGGTGATGTCGGTCGCCGCAGGTCCACCGTTTGGCGGGTTGTACTTGAAGCCACCGCTGTCTGGCGGGTTGTGCGAAGGTGTGACGACGATGCCGTCGGCCAGCCCGGTGCTTCGCCCCTGGTTGTAGGTCAGGATGGCATGCGAGATGGCCGGTGTTGGCGTGTATTCGTCATTTGTCGCCAGCATCACCTCGACGCCGTTGGCAGCCAGCACCTCAAGCGCGCTCGCGCAGGCCGGTTGCGACAAGGCATGGGTGTCGATGCCCAAAAATAACGGCCCGGTGATGTTCTGGCTTTGGCGGTACTGACAAATGGCCTGGGTGATCGCCAGAACGTGCCATTCATTGAACGAGAGCTCGAACGACGAGCCGCGATGGCCCGAGGTGCCGAAGGCCACGCGCTGGGAAGGTACCGAGGGGTCGGGCACGCCGGTGTAATAGACGCTGACGAGACGCGGTACGTTGACCAGCAGCGAACGCGGCGCTGGCTTGCCAGCCAGGGGACTGATGACAGCGGACATGGTGAAAAACTCCCGAATTGGGTCGAAAGCGATTCAGCTTAACGCAGACGCCGTTGGCACTGGTAATGCCGGTAATGCTGGTACTGCTGGTACTGCTGGTACTGCTGGTACTGCCGATAACGCCACATGTTCCCGGCAGCGATGCCGAAATGTGCCACGCCTTGGGTATTGGGCAAATCCGCCCATGCGCTTTGGCACCGCGCGTACCTCGGCAACCACGTCAACGCCATCAACGAAAAGCTTCTGGCTCGCCGGCGCATGCAACGCCACGTGCAGCACCGATCGCTTTTCAGTCGTGTTGCTCATGTCAGCGCGGAACAGGGCTTCGATGCGTCCACCGGGTTCATGCCAGGCACTTGCGCTTTTCTTCGATGCATGAAAGAAGTGTCTGCCAGGAGGCGGCGAAGGCATCGGCGCCCTCACGCTGCAAGCGCGCAGCCAGTTCAGCGTCATCCACGCCTTCGCCTTTGAACGCTTGCAGCACCGTCTCGGCGTCGCCTCCATCGCTCGCAAGCGCGGCGCCCACTTTGCCGTGATCGGCAAAAGCCAGCAAGGTTTTCTCGGGAATCGTGTTGATGGTGTCGGGCGCCGCCAGCCCTTCGATGTACAGCGTGTCCGGCGCTGCCGGGTCCTTGGTGCCGGTGCTGGCCCACAGCACCCGCTGCGGACGAGCCCCGGCTTGCGCCAGCTTCAGCCAGCGCGGGGATGCGAGCAGGTCGCGATAAGCCTTGTAGGTGCGCATGGCGATGGCCAGCCCCAGGCGGTTCTGCAGCGATGCCGAAACCACCGGCTTGACGGCGACGTCCCAGCGGCTGACAAACAATGAGGCCACCGAATGCACTTCGGGATCAAGACCGGCGGCAAGGCGGCGTTCAATGCCGCGCATGTAGGCTTCGGCCGCTGCAAGGTAGTGCTCGCGCGAAAAAAGCAGGGTGACGTTGATCGGCACGCCTGCAAAGATCGATTCCTCGATGGCCTCGACACCGGCCGGCGTTCCAGGGATCTTGATGAACAAATTGGGCTTTTGCGCCACCATGTGCAGCGACGCCGCACTGCGGACCGTCTTTGTGGCGTCACTTGCCAGCAGGGGTGACACCTCCAGCGAAACCCAGCCGTCAGTGCCCTGCGTGGTGTTGAAGACTGGTCGAAACAGATCGGCCGCCGACGTCAAGTCTTCGAGCGCCAATGCAAAGAACAGGTCTTCATTTGACTCGTTGAGCGGCGCCAGACGCGCAATCGCCTCGTCGTACAAATCGCCGTGGCCGATAGCATGCTCGAAGATCGTCGGGTTCGACGTCAGCCCCGTCACGGACCAGTCGGCGATGTAACGCGCCAGCGTACCCTTGACAAGCATTTCGCGGCTGATGTTGTCAACCCACAGGCTTTGGCCGAGGTCGTGCAATTTTTGGGTATTGGCGTTGAGGGTCATGTCATTTCCAGTGTGGTGTGCGCCCCGACTGAGGGCGTGTTGCGCAACCGCGAGAAGTCGAGGTCGACAAGTTCGCCGATGCGTTCGATGGTGAGGTCGGCGGCGGGTTGGGCAGCGACGGCCGCCAGGTCCAGGGCGTAATGGCCCTGGCGCGGGAAGATAGTGGTGAGTTGTTCTTGCCACACTGACTTCATGGCCGCAAGAATGCGCAGCTTGTCATCGACCATGACGTAATGGCGGGCCGGATAGTGACGCTGCACGGCATCCAGCATCTTTTCCTTGTGGACACACACCAGCGCACGGCCATTGACTGCATCCCAAAGCCCCGAGCGCTGCAGCTTGTACGGCTGGAACACGACATCGCCATCGGTCAGGATCACGGCCGTGGCCAGACACTCCAGGTGCTTGATGACCTCCAGCGCACGCGGATACAGCCGATCGGCAAACGGATAGTCGATGAGGAAAGGCGACATCATCAGCAATCGCTGCTCGTCGGCGCTTCCGGTTTGAGTTCAAACCGGAAGCGCTGCAAGGCGCCGAGGTAGTCCACATAACCCAGTTCTTCGCGCAACGCATCGAAGATCGTCCAATAGCGCTGGGGACAGTCGGCCCCGAATTCGCTTTCCAAATGGGCATGCAGGTCGGCTATGATGCGGTCACCGTCAAGCAGCGTGTTGTCAACATCCAGCAAAAAACCACTTCGGCGGTCATTCAGCACCGCCCACACCATGCGGGTGGTGCGTTGCGGAATCAGTTTGCGGATCACGCCAGCCGCCATCTTTTGCGATCAACGCATCAGACTCGGCAGGCCCCCAGCTTCCCGGTTCGTAGGGCACGACCGGATGGTGCGTGTTCAGTACCGGCTCGACCACGCTCCAGGCCGCCATCACCGAGTCCACGTCGGTGAACAGCGCGTCGTCACCGACCATCGCATCGCCAAGCAGGCGTTCGTAGGTGGACATCGAACTCGGCTCTTCTTCCCCCAGATACAGCTCGCGCTGAACCCCGATGAATTCCTTGCCCGGACGCTTGACGCGGGCCGCCAGTGCGATGCCGGCCGCCGGCTGCAGGCGAAAGCGGAAGTAGTTGGCGCGGCCACCGGACGGCCCGGAATCGTCAAACAACTGTTGAGGCGGCGGGTGCATCTGCACCTGCACTTCGACCACGGAACCGGGCAGCAGCTTGCCGGCTCGTACATACCAGGGCACGCCGGCCCAGCGCCACGAGTCGATGAAAAGGCGCAGCGCACAAAAGGTCTCCACATCAGAGTCGGGCGCGACACCTTTTTCATCGCGGTAGCCGATGTACTGGCCGCGCACCAGGTCAGCGGGTTTGAGCGGCAGCATCGCCCGCAGCACGCTGGCCTTGGCGGTGTGCACGGCGTCGAAGCTCTGGTAGGCCGGCGGCTCCATGGCCAGCAGCGCGATGACCTGGAACAGGTGGTTTTCCACCACGTCGCGCAGGCAGCCTGCACTCTCGTAAAAAGTGCCGCGCGCACCAACGCCAAAATTCTCGGCCAGCGTCACCTGCACGCTGGCGATGTGGTGACGGTTCCACACCGGCTCCAGAAACGAGTTGGCAAAGCGGAAGTAGAGGATGTTCATGATCGCCTCTTTCCCCAGGTAGTGGTCGATGCGAAAGATCGACGACTCGGGGAACACCGCCTGCGCCGCCGCATTCAGCGCACACGCCGACGCCAGATCACGGCCAAAGGGCTTCTCGACAATCACGCGCCCATCCTGCGCGAGGCCCGAGCTGCCCAGGCTCTCGATCACGGTGGCGAACAGGGATGGCGGAATGGCCAGGTAGAACGCCGGACGTTTTGCCCCTTTCAACGCCGCCTTCAGCGCGCTGAAAGTGGCAGCGTCGTTGTAGTCGCCGCTGACGTAATCGAGCAGTGCGATCAGACGGTCGAACGCAGCCGGGTCATCAATGCCGCCTTCATGTTCCTCGTGCAACAAGCTGTCGCGCACACGGTCCTTCCACTCCTGAATTCCCAACTTTGACGACGCAACGCCAATCACCGGCACCGTCAGGTGTCCTTTCTTCACCATCGCGTACAGCGCCGGAAAGATTTTCTTGGCGGCAAGGTCGCCAGTGAAGCCGAAAACGACCAGGGCGTCAGCATGCGGCTGCTCTGCGGTGACGCCGGTACGCGCAGCGACGCTCATTTCCCGTCTCCCTCGGGCTTTTCATGATGACCACCGAATGCGTGCCGCATGGCAGACAGCATCTGGTTGGAGAAATCTGCCTGACCCCGCGACGCGAATCGCTCGTGCAAGGCAGCGCTCAGCACCGGCGTCGGAACGGCTTCGTCGATTGCCGCTTGCAGGGTCCAGCGGCCTTCTCCGGAATCCGAAACGCGTCCGGCAAAGCCTTCAAGCTGTGGATTCTTCAACAGCGCGCCGGCCGTCAGGTCAAGCAGCCAGGAACCGATGACGCTGCCGCGGCGCCAGACCTCTGCAATCTCGGGCAGGTTCATGTCATAGCAGTAGAACTCGGGGTCGCGCAACGGAGTGGTTTCCGCATCAATGGCTTGCTCTCGCTGACCGACGTCGGCATGGCGCAGCACATTGAAGCCTTCGGCATAGGCCGCCATCACGCCGTACTCGATGCCGTTGTGCACCATCTTGACAAAGTGGCCTGCGCCTGACGGACCACAGTGCAAAAAACCGTCTTCGCTTGGGGCGATCGGGCCGCTGCGGCCAGGCGTGCGGCCTGCAGAAGCGACACCCGGTGCCAGCGCCAGGAAAATCGGCGTCAGATGCTCGACGATGGTCGGCTCACCGCCAATCATCAGGCAGTAGCCACGATCTTCACCGGCCAGGCCGCCACTGGTGCCGACATCGACATAGTGCAAGCCGGTTTCCTGCAGACGCTTGGCACGGCGCACGTCATCTCGGTAAAAGGAATTGCCGCCGTCGATGACGATGTCGCCCGGGTCCAGATGCGGCAGCAGTTCGTCGAGTGCCTGGTCGACACTTGCGGCCGGCACCATGAGCCAGATGGCCCGTGGCTGCGTCATCCTGGCGACAAGTTCTTCGACCGATGCAGCGCCGACAGCGCCTTCGGCATGCAGCGCGGCAATAGCCTCGGCTTGCCTGTCATGCACGACACAGGCGTGGCCTGCCTTCATCAGGCGCCGCGTCATGTTGGCACCCATTCGTCCCAAACCGATCATTCCCAGCTGCATATATTTCTCCTTTGGATAGGGTGTTGATCAATGATCCTGCGGCAAGTTCACGACCACCGCGTGTACCCGACCATCATCGACAAGATTAATCATGTCACCCTCCGTTTTGACGCCGTCGTGGACAACGCCTGGTGCACCCCCCGCATTGGCGCGGCGGCAGGTGATGTTGTACTGCGCCGTGCCAAAGCGGTATTGCACATCGAAATCCTTCCAGTGCGGCGGCAGGAGCGGACGAATGCACAGGCGGCTGCCGTGGCGTTGCAGACCAAGCAACGACTCGACAATCAACCGGAGCATCCAGCCGGCTGAGCCGGTGTACCAGGTCCAGCCGCCCCGCCCGGCGTGTGCCGCATTGGCATAGACATCTCCGGCCACCACATAAGGCTCGACTTGGTAGATGGCGACATCTTCAGCATTAACTGCATGGCTCACCGGGTTCAACAGATCAAACAACGTCCATGCGCGCTTGGTGTCACCGAGGGCCGCGAAAGCCATTGCCGCCCACGTGGCGGCGTGCGTGTACTGACCCCCGTTTTCGCGCACCCCCGGCAAATAGCCCTGGATATAACCGGGCGATGGCTTGCTGGTGTCGAACGGCGGGTCGAGCAGCTGCACAAGCCGTGTGTCGCGATGCACGAGATGCTTGTCAAGGGAAGCCATCGCGGCGCGGGCGCGGTCGGATGGCGCAGCCCCCGACAAGACCGACCAGCTTTGTGCAATCGAGTCGATCCGGCATTCGGTGTTGGCTGCGGAACCCAGCACCGAGCCGTCATCAAACCAGGCACGCCGGTACCAGTCGCCATCCCAGGCCGATGCCTCAGTGCGCTGACGCAGCCCCTCGGCCTCGTGTTCGCAGCATTCGGCAAAGGCCGTGTCCCCACGCGCACGCGCGAGAGGTGCAAACCGGCTCAGCACGTCGTAGAGGAAAAATGCCATCCAGACGCTTTCACCACGGCCTTCGGCGCCCACCAGGTTCATGCCGTCATTCCAGTCGCCCGATCCCATCAAGGGCAGGCCATGTGCGCCCCAAACCAGCGCACGACGGATGGCGCGTACGCCGTGGTCATACAGACTGGCGGTCTCACTTGCGACCTGGGGCTGCTCGTAGTTCGACGCTTCGCCCTCCTTCAGCGGCCGGCTCTGGAGGAAAGGACAAGGGGCGTCGAGAACGCCACTGTCGCCAGTGACCTCGACATAACGGCAGGTGGCCAGTGGCAACCACAAGAAATCGTCGGCACAGCGCGTGCGAACGCCCTTGCCCGAAGGCGGATGCCACCAGTGCTGCACGTCGCCTTCCACAAACTGGCGCGACGCAGCGCGCATCAGATGCTCCCGAACAAGGTCGGGGGCAGAATGCACCAGCGCCATCACGTCCTGCAACTGGTCGCGAAAGCCGAATGCACCACTCGACTGATAAAAAGCGGTTCGGCCCCACAGGCGCGAGGCAATGACCTGATACGGCAGCCAGCCATTCACCAGCATGTTGAGCGCAGGGTCGGGCGTTTGCACCTGGATCGCATCGAGCGTCTGCCGCCAGAACGCATGCACGGCGTCAAGCGCCCTGCCAGCCGCGCCGGGTTGCCGCCAGCGACCCACCAGATCACGCGCCTCGTCGGCTGTCTTGCCAGCACCGAGCATGAACACGATCACCTGTTTTTGCCCTGGTGCCAGTTCGAAACGGACGCGCAGCGCAGCGCACGGGTCCAGCGCGGCACCGACCCGGCCCGACAGTCGCGCCTGCGCCATGGCGGCGGGCGCAGCTGCACTACCCGCCGGACCCAGAAAATCATCACGGTCACCACAGACATCGTCCGTCCCCTCCACGCCATCGGCATGAACATCAAAAAACGCGGTGCGGCCTGCGAAATCCGTGTTGTAGCCATTGCGGGCGAACACCGTGCCGGTCTCGGCATCAACGGTCGTCACCACCTGCATTTGTGTTTTTGAGCGTTCGTCGCCCAGCACCCAGTCGACACAGCCGGTGACCGACAGTTGGCGCTGCCGGTCCGATTTATTTTGAACTGTCAGCACCGAAAATTTGACCGGGCTGTCGATGGCGACATACATGCAAAGTTCGGACTCGATGGCGTCTTCGGCATGCTCGAAAACGCTGTAGCCGAAGCCGTGGCGTGTTGTGTAAGCGCCGGCAGCCCGTGTGGGCAACAGCGTGGGTGACCAAAAATAGCTACTGGTGTCGTCGCGAATGTAGAACGCTTCCGTGTTGGGATCGGAAACCGGGTCGTTGGACCAGGGTGTCAAGCGGAACTCGTGGGCGTTCTCGCTCCAGGTGTTTGCGCTGCCGCTTTCCGACACCAGCGTGCCAAAGTCAGGGTTGGCCATCACATTGACCCAGGGTGCGGGCGTCATGTGCGCGGCCGATGTCGTGATGACATATTCACGACCGTCGGCCGAAAAACCGCCCAATCCGTTGAAAGCCAGAAGATTGCGCGGCGCATCAACTCCATCGGCTTCAGGTGCAGCAGCTTGCTTTGGCGCGTCGCCGGTCGTGCTTCTCGTAACCAAGGAAATATGCGCAAGCTGCGCAGCAAGCGTGTCGGCGTCGGTCACCACAATCCTTGCGGCGCTTTGCAGCAGGATGCGATCACCGTCTTCAAGTGCCGAGCCATCGAGCACAAAAATGCCGCCGGGTTTGCCGACCCGAGCCGCACCGGGACCGGCATCAATCCGTTGCCGAACCTGGTCCAGCAAGCGCGGCGCACCGTCATCTGAAGGCGCGCACAACACAGCCAACTCGGTGCCAAGGCCAAACGCTTTCCACCAGCTCTGCGCCTGCACCATCTGTGCAACCACCTCAGCCGGCTCCGCGCCGGTCAACTGCAGCAACACGATCGGCAAGTCGCCCGAGATGCCAAACCCCCAGAGATCAGACTGCCCACGGTGGTTGCGCTCGATAACGCTGGCGTCAGCACGCAGTTCAGCCGCCGGATACACCAGCGCTGCCGCCATGCGCTGATACAGCAATGCGTCGGTGTTGCTCATCGCGGAGGTGCGCTGAATGGTTTGGCGGTAACTGCAAGCCTGTTCCACCATTTGATTCGCCGCCCCTGCCCTTCTAAACTTTTGCGCCAGTGCCACGCAGGCGTCATGGGTCGAAGCGACACCGGTCAGCCAGTCAATCGTGATTGACGCACCGGCCTCAAGCACGAACGGCACCTGGATGGCCGCGACGGCGTCAAGCACAGGTCCGGCAGTGCCCGACAGCGCAGCGTCATGGTCTAGCGCCTGCGGATCAGCCGCATCAAGGCCACGGCCGACAAAACGCATGCGGTCGGTTTCGAAGGTCAACGAGCCAGCCCCGGCGCCACTGACCACCGCGGTATGAAACAGCCATGGCGTCGGGTCAGCCGAAGTGCTGGGTCGCCGGGTGGCGAAGATCGTTTGCAATGACGAATCGATGGTTGTTTCGACGAACAGCTTGCTGAATGCCGGGTGTGTCGAGTCGGTGGCGGATGGACTCAGCACAATCTCGGCATAACTGGTCCCGCTGAAGGTCTGGCGCCGGCTGCTGCAATTTTTAAACACCACGCGGCGTAACTCCACCGGTTGGTCAATCGCAACGGCGAATTCGCTGCGGGTTTCCAACACGTCATCGCACCACCAGACGATGGCGCCCCCTTCGCTGAAGTCATGTCCAGCCATCCCGGCGGACGCTGTCTTGTTTCGCACAAAGCAACGCGTGCCGCCAAGATCAAACGTCGGATCCGTGCAGCGGCGCGTCACCGCCAAGCCCTCCCAGCAACTGCTTCCATGCCCTGACGCCGTGACCGTCAGGTGGTACGCACCATTTGAAAGAAATTGAAGTTGGGGCATGGCTGAAGTTGGCTACATAAGGCAACACAGTAAACGACTTGATCAAAGCGCGCGCGCAACATATGTCGCCGTCTGTTTGAGGGTGAACAGACCAGGGCTGGTGCAGCGGAGAGCGGGCAGGCATGCGATTGCGTTGCGTTGCATCGCGTCATAGCATCGCAGCGAATGGATAGTCAGTACAGCCAAGACCTACCCAGCTTTTTAAGCCGTTTGTGCTGCCTTTACTGCAGTGAACGCGATCAAGCAATCCAACAAATGGCCGTCAATGCGCCTCTGCTCTTGCTAGCACTAAAGTGTGTGCAACGCCTGACTTGGATGTTGAAGATGCTGACCTCTGGCCCCACCGTCTGTGACCCATCAGGTATATCCTTCTGGCACAAGCTGAGGCACATTACTACAGACAATTCGGCAATCAGGCTGTCATGGCGACGGGATGAATTAACCCAACAATTCCCACAACAACCGGCGGGGTTCAGAACTTCAAGTCTCATCTGAAGCACCTCAAATAGCGGCATCCACCGGACAGCGTCAAAAGCCACACACTGATAGAACGGCATCAAAAAGCAGGGTATTCCCATGATTTATGTCTCAGCGCCGGAACACGGCGAACCGTCTGATCCCGCAATGAAAGCCCACGCACTCCACGCCACGGTGACCGCGCTGCTGGCCGGCGACAAGGGCCTGCTCGCGATGGATGAGAGCACCCCGACCTGCAACAAGCGTTTCGCCGCGCTCGGCATTGCGCAGACCGAAGAATCGCGCCGGTCCTGGCGCGAGTTGCTCATCACGACCCCGGATCTGTCCAACAGCATCAGCGGCGCAATTCTTTACGACGAGACCATTCACCAGAGCCGGCAAGACGGCACGCCGTTCGTCAAGCTGATGGCAGACGCGGGCATCGTCGTCGGGATCAAGGTTGACACCGGCGCAAAGGCTTTGGCCGGGCATCCCGGCGAGTCGGTCACCGAAGGGCTTGACGGGCTGCGCGATCGATTGACAGGCTATGCCGCACTCGGCGCCAGGTTTGCCAAATGGCGCGCCGTGATCGCCATCGACGCGGCCCTGCCCAGCACTGCATGTATCGCGGCCAACGCCCATGCGCTGGCGCGTTATGCCGCCTTGTGCCAGGAAGCCGGACTCGTGCCCATCGTCGAGCCCGAAGTGTTGATGACAGGCGACCACACGCTTCAGCGTTGCGCCGAAGTCACCGAACAGGTGCTGCATGAAGTTTTTGAGCAGTTGCATGTTCAGCGCGTGCTGCTCGAAGCCTTGCTGCTCAAACCAAACATGGTGCTGCCGGGCCTGACCTGCGCGCACCAGGAAAGCGTTGACGAGGTGGCAGACGCCACGGTAACAACCCTGCTCCGCGCCGTACCAGCCGCCGTACCCGGCATCGCTTTTCTTTCAGGCGGCCAGAGCCCTGAGCTGGCTTCTGCACGGCTGAACGCAATGAACCGGCGCTTCAAAGGACGAGCCCCCTGGGCGCTGACGTTTTCATTCGCGCGCGCCATTCAGCAGCCCGCGCTTGACATCTGGCGCGGCGAGCCCGGCAATGTGCAGCAAGCACAGCGTGCATTGCAGCAGCGCGCTGCCTGCAACCGTGCCGCGCGGCAAGGCAAATACGCCGACCTGGCCGATGCCGCCGACTGAATCATCCAGAAAGTCACCCATGACCACTCCGCTTGACCTTGAATGCATCAACACCCTGCGCTTTTTGTCGGTTGACATGGTGCAGCATGCCAACAGCGGCCACCCTGGCCTGCCCTTGGGGGCGGCCACCATGGCTTATGCGCTGTGGACCCGCCATCTGAAGCACCATCCGGCCAACCCCCTGTGGGCCGACCGTGACCGCTTCGTGCTGTCGGCCGGGCATGGCAGTGCCTTGCTCTACAGCCTGCTGCATGTCACCGGCTATGACCTGTTGCTGGACGACCTGAAACAGTTCCGGCAATGGGGCAGCAAGGCCCCCGGGCATCCGGAGCGCGGCCACACACCGGGTGTCGAGATCACCACCGGCCCGCTGGGCCAGGGCATGGCCAATGCCGTCGGCATGGCAATCGCCGAAGCGCATCTGGCGGTGCGCTACAACCAGGGCGGACATGTGCCGGTCGACCACCGCACTTGGGCTCTTGTCAGTGACGGCGACCTGATGGAAGGCGTGGCCGCCGAGGCTGCGTCGCTGGCCGGCCACCTGCAACTGGGCAAGCTCGTCTGCCTGTACGACGACAACCGCGTGACGCTGGCGGCGGGCACCGACATCGCGTTCAGCGAAGACCGTGCCCTGCGCTTCCAGGCCTACGGCTGGCAGACGCTGGTGGTCGATGACGGCAACGACCTGGAAGCAGTTAATGCAGCGCTCAATGCGGCGCAGTCCGAAACCACACGGCCGTCACTGATCCTCGTGCGCACGCACATTGGTTTCGGCTCGCCGGAGCAAGACAGCTTCAAGGCGCACGGCTCACCGCTCGGCGTCGAGGACGTCAAGCGCACCAAGAAGGCCCTCGACTGGCCGCTTGATCCGCCATTCTTCGTACCAGAACCTGCACTCGCCCATTTCCGCGAGGCGCTGGTGCGCGGCGAGAAAGCCGAGGCCGACTGGAACGTGCGCTGGCGCGCCTACGCCGAAGCATTGCCAAGCCTGGCCGCCGAATTGCAAGGCCGGCTGCGCGACGAACTGCCTGCGGGATGGGACGCCGATATCCCGGTGTTTGCCGCCGATGCCAAGGGCATGGCCACACGGGTCTCGGGTGAACGGGTCATCAACGCCATCGCCACTCGCCTGCCCGCGCTTTTTGGCGGTTCCGCCGACCTGGACCCATCGACCAAAACTGCGCTTAAAGGACAAGGCACCTACAACCCGCCGCTGGTTGCGGGCGAAGACGCGCAGGGCAGTGATTCCGGTGGCTGGAGCCGGGCCGGCCGCAACCTGCACTTCGGGGTGCGCGAACATGCGATGGGCGCCATCGTCAACGGGCTGGCGGCGCATGGCGGCTTTCTTCCGTATGGATCGACCTTTTTCGTTTTTTCCGACTACATGCGGCCCCCCATCCGACTGGCCGCGCTGATGGGCCTGCACGTGGTGCATGTATTTACCCACGACAGCATTGCCCTGGGGGAAGATGGTCCGACGCATCAACCGGTCGAACAGCTCGCCAGCCTGCGCGCCATGCCAAACCTCACGCTGATCCGTCCGGCCGACGCCAACGAAACCGCCGTGGCCTGGAAAGTGGCGGTCGAGAGGCGCGATCGGCCGGTGCTGCTGGTGCTCACCCGTCAGGACCTGCCCACACTGGACCGCAGCCAGCATGCCAGCGCCGAGGGCTTGCGGCGGGGGGCTTACGTCTTGCAGGAACTGACTGCAGACGGTGCGAAAGCCGGTACGCCCGATCTGATCCTGCTGGCCAGCGGTTCGGAAGTCACCTTGATTCTGGCCGCTGCCGAACGCCTGCACGCCGATGGCTTGTCGGTGCGCTGCGTGTCGATGCCCAGCTGGGAGTTGTTCGAGGCGCAGCCGCCCTCCTACCGGGACGAAGTGCTGCCGCCAGAGGTTCATGCGCGACTGGCAGTCGAAATGGGAGCGGTGCAGGGCTGGCATCGTTATGTCGGCGATCAAGGGGATGTGCTCGGGGTCGAACACTTTGGCGCATCGGCACCAGCCAGTGTGTTGCTGGAAGAATTCGGATTCACGGCAGACAACGTGGTGCTGCGCGCCCGCCGCGTGTTGGCCAAAGGGTCCGCGAATGGATTAATGCATTAAAAAATCAAGACAGCGCTGGCCGTTCGACTGACTACTTCACTGATTGACCGATTGGAGAACAACGATGAACCGTCCGCTGAAAATCGCCGCTTCCGTGCTAGCGGCCGATTTCACACGGCTGGGCGAAGAAGTCCGTGCCGTTGACCAAGCCGGCTCCGACTGGATTCACCTCGACATCATGGACGGGCGTTTCGTTCCGGACATCTCGTTCGGGCCGGGCATCGTAAAGGCGATTCGGCGCAGCACGGACAAGCCGCTCAATGTGCACCTGATGGTGGTCGAGCCCGAGCGCCTGCTTGAACGCTACCGCGACGCCGGTGCGGATCACCTGCTGGTTCAGGCCGAGCCTGGATCAACCGTTCATCTGCATCGTGTGCTCAGCCGCGTTCGGGATCTGGGTTGCCGGCCCGGCGTGGTGATTGATCCGGCCACGCCAATCGTCTGGATTGAGCATGTGCTGCACCTGGTGGACATCGTGCTGGTGATGACGGTGAACCCCGGCTTTGGCGGCCAGGCGTTCCTGCCCGAAATGCTGCCCAAGATCGCTGCCTTGCACAGCCTTTGCACTGAGCGCGGGATCAATCCACATATTCAGGTGGATGGCGGGGTTGATCCGGAGACGGCACGCGCCTGTGTCGCTGCAGGCGCCGACGTCCTGGTTGCAGGAAGCGCAATTTTTGGTTCAAAAGACTACGCGGCAACGATTGCGCAGATGAAAGCCAATACGCAATGACTGCAGTATTCCTGAATTTTGCTATTTAATTGAGCCACTTGCACAATCCAGAAAGTGGTGAATTAGTGGCTTTGCGAAGATGCAAATTTGAGAGGTGAAAGAGTAGGCGCAGCCACTGGGAAG
>NZ_JAAFGZ010000020.1 GCF_010365105.1 Polaromonas sp.
TTGACTTTTTCTCTGCTTACCTACCTCGCGACCAATTTTTACACTGGCCACCTTGTCATCAGCAGAGCCGCAAATCATAGCACCATTGCCTGACTTGTGTGATCAAAATCATAGAAATTTCGAAAAAGTAGTAGTTCAGCAGCCTGTTAAGGCTGCTCCTCTTTTAGCAGCATCCACATCGAGATACAACGACTCCTGTTGCAGTGCAAGTCTGCTCCATTGATAACTGCGTGCAAATGCTATTGCGCCTCTGCTCAAATGCTGTGGTTGACTCAGCGCCTGTTTAATAGCTTTTTGTACCTCGGACGGACTCAAAGGATCATCAACAATCAGCGCATTTTCGCCATGCTGGAGAAGTTCTGAGATGCCACAATATCTAGAACTGCTCACCACCACTGGTAGTCCGTAAGACATCGCCTCAAGCACCACCATTGCAAAAGTATCCTCAAGCGTTGGATGGGCAAGGCAGTCAGCAGATTCATAGGCAGGGGCAACATTTTTCAAAGAGCCCAGAAAAAAAACCCGCGATTCCAAATTGAGAGTTTTCACCTGTTCCATGAAAGTGGGCATTTCAGACAGATTTCCCACAACAGCCAAATTGAATCCCGCTGGGCACTGACCGAGTGCCGTCAGCAAGGTTTTTAGTCCTTTTTTCCGGTAATCATTGGCGACAAACAATATGCAATATCCTTCTTGAGGCAAACCCAAGAGTGACCTGGCATTTTTTTTGCCCAGTCGCGTCAGTGGCAAAAGCGGTAAAGTGATTCCGGGTGTGATGACGGAGATCATCCTTGCACAATCAGGATAGGTAGAGTCCATGATCTGCCGAAGGCTTTCAGAGGTGACCACTATTTTTTTGCTGGGACGGGGCGTGAACCGTAAACGCTCTAGCGCTAGATAAGCCAGCAGACGTGGGCTGGTGGCGACCTTGATCCACCTTGAAGCTTTCCGCCAGCCCCGAAGCTCGCGAAAAAGCGTGTATTTCACAGGCAACACATGCACCGTCTGAACGTCACCATGCCATGTGTTCTCGTGAGAATGCACGACATCAAAACCACTGCGAGTTAACCACCACGTGCAGGTGGCAAACCACAACTGATTGATCCACCGGGGTTTTCGCATCGGCATGAAAATCCGGTGATAAGCGACGCCAGGCCAGTTATGGGCTATTTCCTGGGCGAACACATGAATGTCATGCTTGGCAGACAGTTGCTCGACCAATGCAGTCGAGTAGCGCTCAGCGCCACCGCCAGTTGTCGAAAAAGTCCGGTTGAAGACAGCAATTCGCAGCCGTCTCTGTTCGCCGACTGAATCTTCAGCAGAACTTGGCGTTGACGAACTCATTTTTTTCGGCGGTCTTCATAGGCAGTTGCAATCTTGAGCCAGAACACGGGCAGCATCGTCGAACGCAAAACGGGCACCCGAGGCAATTGCAGCATGTCCGTTTGGGCATGACAACGGCTGCGCTGCGTGGTGGTAGCGGTCACAAAACCCAGCGTATCGACCATTCCGATATGTTCTGTTTGGTAACGACCATACGGGTAGCAAAAGTGCGCTACCGGAGTTTTCACGACCGATTCGAGCTCGTTTTTTCCCAGCGTAATTTCAAGCTGGCACTTGTTTTTGTCGCTAACCGTCAGATCGATATGCTGGTGGGTATGCGAGCCTACTTCCTGCCCCGCCGAGACCCATTGACGCAGTTGAGCTTCATTCATCAACGGGGTCTGTGCAATCCCTGTCTTTACATCCCAGACATTGGTTTTTCCAAGCAATCCGCTCACGGCATAGCAAGTTGAGGAAAAACCATGCTTTGTCAGCGAGGGCAAGGCGTTCGACAGGTTGTTCAAGTAGCCGTCATCGAACGTTATTCCTACTACCTTGCCGTTTTTCTGGCCATTCAAATAGGGTTCCAAGGCAGTCATCGACAAACCCTGGTAGCCAAGTCGCTCAAGCCAGGCCATCTGCCTGGCGAAAGCTTCGGGTGCCACATACAGGCTTCGAAAGGGGCTGCCTTTTGGAGGTGCGGCAGCGATCTGGTGGTAAACCAGAATCGGAATGGGCCGGGTGTTTGCGGTGAGTCTCTTGGGCATGCTCAGATCGACTTGGACGGGGTCAAAGCAACACGATGTCGTATTGCTCTTGGGCCATCACCGCTTCAGCCTGCAGGGAAATGGGTTTACAAATAAATTCGCTCAAACTAGCAAGGTGCTGGCTTTCCTCGTCCAGAAATAATTCGATCACTTTTGGAGAAGCCACAATCCTGAATTCCCGTGGATTGAATTGCCGTGCTTCACGCAAAATTTCACGCAGGATATCGTAGGTTACGCTGCGGGCCGTTTTGACAATTCCTTTTCCGCTACAGGCATTGCAAGGTTCGCACAGCTGATGCGCCAATGACTCCCGTGTTCGCTTGCGTGTCATTTCAAGCAATCCCAAGGCTGAAAATCCATTCACCGCAGTTTTGATGCGATCTCTCTCCAGTTGTCTTTTGAACTCAGCCAATACGGCATCACGGTGGTTTTCTTTGCTCATGTCGATGAAATCGACAATCACGATACCGCCCAGATTGCGCAGACGGAGCTGCCTGGCGATGGCTTGGGCAGCCTCCAGATTGGTTTTGTAAATGGTTTCGTCGAAGTTTCGGGCGCCAACGAATCCACCGGTGTTCACATCAACCGTTGTCAACGCTTCCGTTTGGTCAACTACCAGATAGCCACCGGACTTGAGGTCCACCCGACGACCCAGCGCTTTTGCGATTTCCTCGTCGATGTTGAACAAGTCAAAAATAGGCCTTTCACCGCTGTAAAGCTGAAGCTTTGGAAGCGTCGAGGGCATGAACTCCAGGGCAAAAGCTTTGAGTTTTTCAAACTGTTCACGCGAATCGATGCGAATGGTTTGTGTATTTTCCAGCGCCATATCGCGCAACACGCGCTGCAACAGGCTCAAATCCTGATGCAAAACAGACGCTGCCGGCATGCGCAAGGAAGCCTGCTTGATACGAAGCCAGGTTTTTCGCAGGTAAGCAATATCTTCAGCCAGTTCAATGTCAGTGGCATCCTCGCCATTGGTCCGAAGAATAAAACCACCGCCCATGTCGGCGACCAAAGACTGAACCCGCTGACGCAACTCTTCGCGCTGGCGCGGCAGAATTTTTTGCGAGACGCCAATGTGGTTGTCCTGGGGCAGAAAAACCAGCAAACGGCCAGCAATGCTGATCTGCGCCGTCAAGCGTGCGCCTTTGGTGCCCATCGGGTCCTTGAGAACCTGCACCATCAAGGCCTGTCCTTCAAACAACTGCTTCTCAATCGGCTGCAATGCTGAACTTCCCGAGACCACGGCGACGCCACCCGGAAGCGTTTCGGGCTCGGCATGGCGGCTGTTGATACTGCTCATCAAGTCGGCCACATGCAAAAATGCAGCACGGTCCAGGCCGATATCGATAAATGCAGACTGCATTCCCGGCAGCACGCGGACCACCTTGCCAAGATAGACGTTGCCAACCAAGCCGCGCTCAAGCGTCCGCTCCACCTGTAATTCCTGCACAGCGGCATGCTCTACCACTGCAACGCGTGTCTCTTGAGGCGACCAGTTGATCAGAATTTCTTGTTGCATTTTTCTCAGACAGTAAGGCTAAATGGCAAGTCCGGCAGCTCGAAGCAACGAAGCCGTTTCCCACAATGGCAAACCCATGATGCCACTGTAACTGCCGGTGATTCGGGTGATATGCATGGACACCCTGCCCTGTATCGCATAAGCACCCGCCTTGCCCAAAGGTTCACCGGTGGCTGCATAGCGGCTGATTTGGTCGGCAGTCATGGGCTCGAAGCTCACATTTGAACTGCTGAGTGCGCAATAACGCTGCGGGCCTGACTGAATATTCACCGCTGTCAAAACCCGGTGCGTTTTGCCAGAAAGTTCGGACAGCATGCGTTCGGCATGACAGGCGTCGTCGGGCTTGCCGTAAATGGTTCGTCCAAGGGCCACGGTGGTGTCAGCG
The DNA here is from genome assembly GCF_010365105.1 of Polaromonas sp. GTDB lineage: Bacteria > Pseudomonadota > Gammaproteobacteria > Burkholderiales > Burkholderiaceae_C > Polaromonas. The sequence goes on from NZ_JAAFGZ010000020.1 coordinate 3,998, forward strand.
CACAGGATGGGCGCTGGCGGCAGTTGGCGACGGGCCAGGCGCGCTGAAGCGGCATTGAGTTTGAGGCTAGTTACCCGCTTGACGTAGCGTGCTGGTGCCTCGTTGTCCAGTGCGACCTCCAACGCTTCACTGTCTTCACCGGCATCCGGCAGAAGCAACTCATAGCGAACTCCGAGTTGTTCCAGCAACTGACGCCGCCTTGGACTTTGAGAGGCCAGATAAACAAACTGAACCATACTGGACACGCCTGAAAAAATTATTCACGATGATACGGATGATTGATCGTGATGCTCCAGGCGCGGTAAAGCTGTTCGATCAGCAATACACGCACCATGGCATGCGGCAGCGTCAGGTCCGAGAGACGAATGCGTTGATGGGCTGCCTGCTTGAAGCCGGCGTCCAGTCCATCCGGCCCGCCAATCACGATGGCAATGTCATCTCCGGACAGCTGCCAGGTCTTGAGATTTTCTGCCAGCGCCATGGTGGTCACAGCCGTACCACGCTCATCCAGCGCCACGATCCGGCAGCCTCTGGCAATGGCGCCTTCGATGCGGGTACGCTCTGCCGCAAGCAGGGTTTCCAAAGTTTTGGAGCCACGCGGTTCGGTCTTGACCGCCTTGAGCTCAACTTTCAGTTCAGGCGGAAAGCGTTTGGCGTAGTCGTCGTAAGCCGTCTGGGCCCAATCGGGCACCTTCTGGCCGACGGCGACGATGGTCAGCCTCATTCGCTCCGGGTCGTGGTTTTCTTCGCAGCTGACTTTTTGGCGGCGGGCTTTTTGACAGCCGTCTTGACTGCTGCCTGCTGGGCAGCGACTTTCTTGGCCACAGGAATTTTCACGACAGGTGTCTTGACAACCACCTTTTTGGCAGCTGTCTTGGCCGTCACCGGCTTGGACTCGGCCGGAGCCACTCTGGAGGATGGTTTGCGTGCCTTGATCGGCTTGGCTTCAGGCTCGGCAGCCGGTGCAGTCGCATTGCGCTTGGCCGTCCAGTCGTGCGTCTTTCCAACGCGGCCTACATAAGTGCCGTCATCAGTTCGGGCCAACGTTGCGGCATCGGGCAAGCTTTCTTCACCGATGACTTTTGCTGCCTTTGACGGCTTGGCAGGAGATTTTGACTTGCCGCCGGCCGCCGCAGGCGACCTGGCCGGCTTGACTTCTGCTTTCACCTCAACCTTGGAGGCCTTGGGCAGCGGCGTGGGTGCGCCGAGCTTGAGCTTGATGGGCTTGTCGCCCCAAAGTTCTTCCAGGTTGTAATACTGGCGAATCGTGGGTTGCATGATGTGGGCAACAGCCGCGCCGCAGTCAACAATGATCCACTCACCGTTGTCCTCGCCCTCAATGCGTGGCTTGGCAAAACCGGCGTCCCGCACGGCGTCGCGCACGCTGGCAGCAAGCGCCTTGGTCTGGCGGTTGGACGTTCCCGAGGCAACAATCACGCGCTCAAACAGCGAGGTGATGTGCTCGGTATCAAACACCTGAATGTCTTGCGCCTTGACATCTTCGAGCCCATCAATGATGGCGCGCTGCAGTTTTTGGACATCTTTTTTGCCCTCGGTGCTTGAGGTTTTGACAGTGGTGGGGGTCATGCAATGCTTTGCTTCAATAGGGTGAAAAATTAACCGGGGCCGTACAGTTGATAGTGCGAAATATAACGTGCAACCGCGTCGGGAACTAATTTGATGGCTTCTTCAGCGGTGGCCGCGTCCGAAGCCAGCATCTGGCGAATTTGGGTGGCGCTGACCGGCATCAAGGGCAACTTGAGAATGAAAAACCGGTGGTTGTACGGCGCATAAACATCAAACTCGGTTTGAGTCAGCGCGGATTCTGTGCGATCAGCTATACAAATTATAGCGATTTCAAGAATCTCTCTGCATAGATGCCATTGGCCAAAGGTCGCAAACTGGTCAGCGCCTATGAACAGGTAGAGCTGACACCCTGGATTCTCGGCTTGCAAGGCCTTCAGGGTATCGATGGTAAAGGTAGGTCCCGGACGCTGCAATTCACGTGCATCCACCGTGACGCCCTCAATATTCCCAAACGCCAGCCGGGCCATGGCTAGCCGGTGTTCAGGGGCACTGAGCGCCCTGGCCTTGTGCCAGGCATGGCCAGTCGGGATGACATGCAGCACATCAAGATCGTACTGCTCCAGCGCTGCCCTGGCCAGTGCGACATGGGCATTGTGGGGCGGGTCAAACGCACCGCCAAACACGCCAATGCGTTTGGACTGACCCCCAGCGCTGGTGCTCAAACCCAGTCCCGCCTGACAAGAAACTCTTTGTACAGGCGCTCCTCGGGCGATCCGGCAACATTGGGCCGCTGGTAGGTCCAGCTTGCGAGAGGCGGCATCGACATCAGGATCGATTCAGTACGTCCACCGGACTGAAGGCCAAAATGGGTTCCCCGGTCCCACACCAGGTTGAATTCCACATAGCGACCACGCCGGTACAACTGGAAATCGCGCTCGCGTTGCGTGAAGATGCTGTCCTTGCGACGTTTGATGATCGGCAGATACGCCTGCAGGAACGAATCGCCTACAGCCTGCATCATCGTCAAGCTCTGCGCCAGGCCAAGTTCCTGAAAATCATCGAAGAACACGCCACCGATGCCGCGCTGCTCGTGGCGGTGCTTGAGGAAAAAATACTCGTCGCACCACTGCTTGAAACGTGGATATTTGTCTTCGCCAAACGGTGCCAGCGTGTCTTTGCAAACCTGGTGAAAATGCACCGCGTCTTCATCAAAGCCGTAAAAAGGTGTCAGGTCCATGCCACCGCCAAACCAGCAGACCGGCTCGGCAGCTTCACCGACAGGGGTTGCCGCCAGCATCCTGACATTCATGTGTACCGTCGGCGCGTAGGGGTTGCGGGGGTGGAACACCAGAGAAACACCCATCGCCTCGAACGGTGCGCCTGCCAGCTCGGGTCGATGCTGGGTCGCAGAAGGCGGCAGCCTGGGACCGCGCACATGCGAAAAGCCACAACCGGCACGCTCGAACACCTTGCCCTGCTCCAGGATTTTGGTGATGCCATTGCCCTGAAGCATCTCGCCCGGCTCTTTTTGCCAAGAATCGCTGACAAAGGCGTGGCCGTCGATTTCGGCAACAGCATTGGTGATGCGCTCCTGAAGACCCAGCAAAAAACCGCGAACGGCTGAAAGATCAATGCTGGACATGGCTGGCTTTCAAGACTTGATGGCCCGGTAGCCGATGTCCTTGCGGTACTGCGCGCCATCGAAATCAATGTTTCGTGCGACGTCATAGGCGCGCTGCTGCGCCGCCTTGACAGTGCTGCCGAGCGCCGTCACACACAGCACGCGGCCACCCGAAGTGAGCGTCGCACCGTCCTGGCGCTGCGTTCCTGCATGAAACACCATGGCGTCTTCCGCTGCCACAGGCAGACCGTGGATGACATCGCCCTTGCGCGGGTGCAGCGGATAACCGTGCGCGGCCATCACCACGCCCAACGCCGGACGGCGGTCCCATTCCATTTCCACCTTGTCGAGGGTTCCCGAGGTGGCAGCCATCAAGACCTCGAACAGATCGGTTTTCAGGCGCATCATGATGGACTGGGTTTCCGGGTCGCCCATGCGGCAGTTGAATTCGAGCGTCTTGGGCTTGCCCTGCGCATCAATCATGAGGCCGGCGTATAAAAAACCGGTGAACGGAATGCCGTCTTTTTCCATGCCCCGGATGGTGGGCAAGATGATTTCGCGCATCGCCCTGGCGTGGACATCGGGCGTGACCACCGGGGCTGGCGAATAAGCGCCCATGCCGCCCGTGTTCGGCCCCTGGTCGCCATCGAGCAAACGCTTGTGGTCCTGGCTGGTGGCCATGACGGCCACATTCTTGCCATCGCACATGACGATGAAGCTGGCTTCCTCGCCCTGCAGAAATTCCTCGATGACCACGCGCGCGCCGCCTTCGTTGTGGCTCACGCCCAGCGGATTGAATTCCGGGTCCGGCGCCAGCATGAATTCGATCGCCTCGTGCGCCTCGTGCAGGGTCATGGCCACCACCACGCCCTTGCCGGCAGCCAGGCCGTCAGCCTTGACCACGATCGGCGCGCCTTTTTCATCGACATAGGCATGCGCCGCCACCGCATCGTTGAAGGTTTCGTAGTCGGCGGTTGGAATATGGTGGCGCTTCATGAAGGCCTTGGAAAACGCCTTGGAGCTTTCCAGCTGCGCCGCCGCCTTGGTCGGGCCAAACACCCGCAGACCGTGTGCGCGAAACTCATCAACGATGCCGGCGGCCAGTGGCTGCTCGGGGCCAACAACCGTTAATGCTATTTTTTCTGTAGCAGCCCAAGCCCGCAGGGCGTGCGGATCAGTGATATTTATGTTCTCAAGCCGGGAATCGAGAGCGGTTCCGCCATTTCCCGGCGCCACATACACCGCCTGCACCCTGGGCGACTGTGCCAGTTTCCAGGCCAGCGCATGTTCACGGCCGCCGCCGCCCACGACCAAGACTTTCATGATGAAGCTTTCATTGTTGTTGTGTTTTCTAAAGTGGTTTATTCTGAAAGCTCGGCATTGTGAAAGACTTCCTGCGTGTCGTCCATGTCTTCCAGCACATCCAGCAGTTTTTGCATTTTCTGGGAATCTTCCTCATTCAGCTCAATGGCGTTGTCAGCGCGCATGGTGACTTCTGCCAGTTCGGCGACCAGGCCGGCGGCCTCCAGGGCGCTCTTGACGGTTTCCAGTTCGGTATAGGGCGTCAGCACTTCAATGGCACCGTCCTCGTGCGCAATCACATCGTCGGCTCCCGCTTCCAGGGCGATTTCCATGACATGGTCCTCGTTCGTGCCGGGTGCAAAAATAAGCTGGCCGCAATGCTTGAACTGAAACACCACCGAGCCTTCGGTGCCCATGTTGCCGCCATGCTTGGAAAACGCATGGCGAACTTCGGCTACGGTGCGAACCTTGTTGTCGGTCATGCAGTCCACCAGGATCGCCGCCCCGCCGATGCCGTAGCCTTCATAGCGTACTTCTTCGTAATGAACGCCTTCAAGGTTGCCAGTGGCCTTGTCGATGTTGCGCTTGACCGTGTCGGCCGCCAGATTGGCTGCCTTGGCCTTTTCAACGGCCAGGCGCAGGCGTGGGTTGGTGGCCAGGTCGCCGCCGCCCAGGCGCGCAGCCACCATGATTTCGCGTATCACCCGCGTCCAGACCTTGCCGCGTTTGTCGTCCTGGCGACCCTTGCGGTGTTGAATATTCGCCCATTTACTATGACCAGCCACGGAAAATCCTTCAGCAATTGATTTAATCTACAGCATTCATTTTACTTTTCGCTTGTCCTTCTTCAACGCCGTTTTATCAGGACCTCCACATCATGGCCGAGCCGCTCCTCATTGCGAAAAACTCCCTGACCCCATGCGAGCTGCTGCCGGCACTGGCAAACCGGCATGGCCTGATCACGGGCGCCACCGGAACCGGCAAAACGGTCACCCTGCAGACCCTGGCCGAAAGCTTTTCCAGAATCGGCGTACCGGTCTTCATGGCTGATGTGAAAGGCGATCTGACCGGCATCAGCCAGGCCGGCGTCATCAGTGAAAAATTGGCCTGTATTCTCAAGGAACGTGGTCTGGCATCGCCCGATCCACTGGCTTGCCCGGCCACGCTATGGGATGTGTTCGGCGAGCAGGGCCATCCGGTGCGTGCCACGGTGTCCGACATGGGGCCCCTGCTGCTGGGCCGCATGCTCAACCTGAATGAAACGCAGGCCGGTGTCCTGAACCTGGTCTTCAAGATCGCCGACGACAACAGCCTGCTGCTGCTCGACCTCAAGGATCTGCGCGCCATGCTGCAGTACGTGGGAGACAACGCCAGCCAGTTCACCACCCAGTACGGCAATGTCAGCGCCGCCAGCGTGGGCGCCATCCAGCGCGGGTTGATGCAGATCGAAACCCAGGGCGGCGACAAATTCTTCGGCGAGCCGATGCTCAACATCAGCGACTTCATGCAGACCGACAGCGCCGGGCATGGGGTCATCAACATCCTGGCGGCCGACAAGCTGATGCATTCGCCACGCCTGTACGCAACTTTTCTGCTGTGGATGCTGTCCGAACTGTTCGAGCAGTTGCCCGAAATCGGCGACCCCGACAAGCCCAAGCTGGTGTTCTTTTTTGACGAGGCGCATTTGCTGTTCACCGATGCGCCCAAGGCACTGGTCGAGCGCATTGAGCTGGTGGTGCGGCTGGTTCGTTCCAAAGGCGTGGGTGTCTATTTCGTGACGCAAAACCCGCTGGACATTCCGGATTCGGTGCTGGCGCAATTGGGCAACCGGGTGCAGCATGCCTTGCGCGCCTACACACCGCGCGACCAGAAAGCGGTCAAGGCCACGGCGCAAACCATGCGGCAAAACCCCGGCCTGGACATAGAAACCGCAATCACCGAACTGGCCGTGGGCGAGGCGCTGGTGAGTTTCCTCGACGCCAAGGGCCGGCCCAGCGTCACGGAACGCGCCTTTGTGCTGCCTCCCGGAAGCCAGCTCGGCCCGATTTCGCCGCAGCAGCGCCAGCAGCTCCTTCAAGACTCGCTGGTGGCCGGTGTCTATGAAAAGGAAGTTGACCGCACATCCGCCTACGAGATGCTTCAGGAGCGCGCGGGTGCAGCGGCAAGCCAGCCAGCCGCGTTACCGAATGGCGGAGCGGCTGGCCAGTCGGCTTCGGGCGGCATGCTGGGCGGTCTGAACGACATGCTGTTTGGCCGCACCGGTCCGCGCGGTGCCAAATATGACGGCCTGGCGCAAAGCATGGCCAAGTCTGCCGTCCGCACCATGGGCTCCACTGTCGGACGCGAGATCATCCGTGGCGTACTGGGCAGCCTGTTCGGTGGCAAAAAACGCTGACAATCGGTTCCCGACACCACTAGAAAGCCGTCCTTCATGAGCAATGTTTACCTGATCAACCACCCGCTGGTGCAGCACAAGCTGACGCTGATGCGCCGCAAGAACGCTTCGACCAGCACCTTTCGTACCCTGCTCAGCGAGCTGAGCAACCTGATGGCCTACGAAGTCACCCGGGACATGCCGCTTCAGGACATCGAAGTGGAAACGCCGCTGGAAACCATGACCGGCAAGATCATCGATGGCAAGAAGCTCGTTCTGGTGTCCATACTGCGCGCCGGCAACGGTTTTCTCGATGGTTTCCTGAACGTCGTGCCCGGCGCCCGCGTGGGCCACATCGGCCTGTACCGCGACCCGCAAACCCTGGCGCCGGTCGAGTATTACTTCAAGATGCCGCAGGAAATGGAAGAGCGCGACATCGTCATCGTCGATCCGATGCTGGCCACCGGCAACTCGGCCATCGCGGCAGTGGCCAGGCTCAAGAAGCTCAAACCCAAATCGATCAAGTTTGTCTGCCTGCTGACCTGCCCGGAAGGCGTTGCGGCCCTGCAAAAGGCGCACCCCGACGTGGCGATTTACACCGCAGCGATCGACCGGCAACTCAACGAGCATGGCTACATCCTGCCAGGCCTGGGCGATGCCGGCGACCGTATTTTTGGAACCAAATAAGGCGTTTGCGCTTACAGGTCGTGCATAAGCAGCTAGTTAATTCATAGCATCCAAAAATTGATTTTCAGACGGTTCCCGACCGTTTAACCCGAAGCTATTCATGCCTCTGCCGAAGGGAACTTCCCAAGCCGCCTTGCCTGCGCTGCCATGGCTTGCCGCTGGTGAGGCTTTTCCACCGCTGGAAAAGGCCTGGAGCATGGCCGACCCGGCACCCGGCCTGCTGGCGGCAGGCGAAACACTCGATGCGGCCACCTTGACCCGGGCTTATTCAAGCGGTATTTTTCCCTGGTACAGCCTGGGGCAGCCCGTGCTCTGGTGGAGTCCCGATCCGCGCATGGTGCTGCGAACCGCTGACTTCAGGCTGCACCGGTCGCTGCGCAAACGCATGGTTCATTTCATCAACGATGCCCGCTGTGAAATCAGGTTTGACAGTGCCTTCGAGCGCGTCATCGACGCTTGCGCCAGCCAACCCAGGGCTGGCCAGTCCGGCACCTGGATTGTTTCGGAAATGACGCAGGCTTATGGTGAATTGCACCGCGCAGGCCATGCCCACAGCGTGGAAACCTGGGTGAACGGAGAACTTGTCGGCGGCCTGTACTGCGTCAACCTGGGCACCATGGTTTTTGGCGAATCGATGTTTGCGCACCAGACCGATGCCTCCAAGATCGCCCTCGCCGCGCTGGTGGCCTTTTGCCGCGCCAAGGGCATCACGATGATCGACTGCCAGCAGAACACCGGCCATCTTGCATCACTCGGCGCAGCCGAAATCAGCCGCGCAGAATTTGCCGATCACCTGAGCCACCACGTGGATGGAAATGCGCCCGCATGGCATTTTGATTCCTTATACTGGCAGGAAATCTTGAAAACGACAGCAACCCCGTTGCCCGCAACATCGTGACGCATCTCAAAGACCTGCCGCTACACACCCTGCAGTTCTACGCAACGGCGCCCTACCCCTGCAGCTACCTGCCAGGCCGGCAGGCGCGTTCGCAGGTGGCAACACCCAGCCACCTGATCCACAACGATGCCTATTCAGAACTGGTCACCCAGGGTTTCCGGCGCAGCGGCATGTTCACCTACCGGCCCTACTGCGACGGATGCCAGGCCTGCGTGCCGCTGCGTGTGCCCGTCAACACCTTCGCGCCGGACCGCAGCCAGCGACGCGCCTGGAAGCGGCATCAAGCCCTCAAGGCCAGCAGCCTCAAACTGTGTTTTCTGCCGGAACACTACCAGTTGTACCTGCGTTACCAGAACAGCCGCCATGCCGGCGGCGGCATGGACCATGACAGCATCGACCAGTACACCCAGTTCCTGCTCCAGAGCCGCGTCAATTCAAGGCTGGTGGAGTTTCGCGAGCCCTTGCCCAATGGCGAGGCCGGGGCGCTCAAAATGGTTTCAATTCTGGATGTGCTGGAAGACGGCATTTCAGCGGTCTACACCTTCTATGAACCAGAAGCAGGCGCTGGCTACGGGAACTACAGCGTGCTCTGGCAGATCGAGCAGGCCCGGCAACTCAGCCTGCCGTTCGTCTATCTGGGTTACTGGATCGCCCAAAGCCCCAAGATGAGCTACAAGCTTGGCTTCAGTCCCAACGAAATACTGCTGAACGGCAACTGGATTGATTCACGAACGATCAGCGCCAGCGCCCAATAAGCAAGCCACGCAATTCAGCAGCATAGCCAAGTGCCGCTTCAGTAATGCGCAAGACAATTTCACAAGGTAAAATTTGCGGCAGAAAGCCCGCACATGACAAAACCCGACAGCGATCTTCCCGTCAAACCAACCGTCCAGGTAATCGAGCGCATCTTTACCCTGCTGGACATTCTGGCGCACCATGAAGAAGCGGTTTCCCTCAAGGAAATCAGTGAACAATCCGGCCTTCACCCCTCCACGGCGCACCGCATCTTGAATGATCTGGCCTTGGGCCGCTTTGTGGAAAGGCCGGCAGCAGGAAACTACCGCCTCGGCATGCGACTGCTCGAACTCGGCAACCTGGTCAAGGCGCGCCTCAATGTTCGTGACGCGGCCCTTCTTCCCATGCGCGAACTGCACAAACTGACGCAGCAACCCGTCAACCTGAGCATGCGTCAGGGCGACGAAATCCTGTATGTCGAGCGCACGTACGGCGAACGTTCGGGCATGCAGGTGGTTCGCGCCATCGGCGGCCGGGCACCGCTGCACCTGACCTCGGTCGGCAAACTGTTCCTGGCTTCCGACGATCCCCAGCGCCTGCGCGCCTACGCGACCCGAACGGGTTTGCCCGGGCAAACGCGCAACAGCATCACCGACCTGGCCGTGCTGGAACGCGAACTGTCCAAAGCCCGCCAGTACGGATTTGCGCGCGACAACGAGGAACTGGAACTGGGCGTTCGCTGCATGGCTGCCGGCATTTATGACGACCAGAACAAGCTGGTGGCAGGCTTGTCAATTTCAGCGCCTGCCGACCGGCTGGATGAAAGCTGGCTGCCCAAGCTGCAAGCTACCGCCAACGAGATATCGACTGCGCTGGGCTACACTTCAAGGTAAAAGTGGCATTCACGCTTGCTGTACAAGCACTTGATGCTACAAATACTATAGCGTTTCGCAAAAAAAATCCTGCTACAGTTTTTAGGAAAACATAGATCAGGCCATGATTTCAAGCTTGCCGACCACTGAACCTCAACCGTTGATGTGCTTGTCGGAAGCGCTGATCTTGACCTTTTGATCCACCACCGGGTTGGTTTCAACCCAGCGTCGCACGCGCTCCGCGTCGCCCAGACGGCTCAGCTTGCCGGCCGAATCCAGAAACACCATGATCAGTTTGCGGCCTGCGATTTTGGTTTGCATGACCAGGCACTGGCCGGCTTCATTGATGTAGCCTGTTTTCTGCAGGCCGATGTCCCATTCCGGATTTTTCACCAGTCGGTTGGTGTTGTTGTACTGAAGGGTACGGCTGCCGACCGCCACCTGATATCCCGGAGATGTTGTCAATTCGCGCAGCACCGGGTCACCATGAGCGGCATTGACCAGCGCCGCGAGGTCCTGTGCGCTGGACTGGTTAAGGCTGGAAAGGCCGGTGGGTTCGGCATAGCTGGTGTCGTGCATACCCAGCATTTTTGCCTTGGCGTTCATCAGACTGACAAAAGTGGCTATGCCACCTGGATAAGTACGGCCAAGAGCATGGGCGGCCCGGTTTTCGCTCGACATCAGCGCCAGGTGCAGCATTTCGCCTCGGGACAGCGTGGTGCCGACGCTAAGCCGCGAACGGCTGTGCTTTTCAGTGTCAACGTCATCCTGCGTCACGGTGATCAACTCATCCATTGGAAGCCTGGCCCCGCTGATGATCACGCCGGTCATCAACTTCGTCAAAGACGCAATTGGAAGCACAGCATGTTCATTCTTGCTGAACAACACTTCGCGCGTGTCCTGGTCAATCACCAGCGCCACGCTGGACTTCAGGTCCAGCGGATCGATGGCGCTGTGCAGGCCAGCCATTTGGCCAAATGAAGGAATGGCAGGAATCAGCGCTTGAATAATGGAAGGCCGTTTGGCACGGGCTACCTTGGCGCTGGTTTCAAAACGTACGCTCTTGCGAGCGGATACGATTTTTTTAGAGGCTTTCGATTTTTCGACATGGGGTTTCTTGACAATCGCTCGCTTTGACGACGATTTTGCCGGTGCCGCATGGGCAGTCGGTGCCACCAGAGCAAACGACAAAGCAAAGAATCCCACGATTTTTAGTGCACGACTAAAAAGCTGTTTCGACATGGTGAATATTGCCTGTTTTGGTTGCGATAAAGAAAGAGGTTGAAGTGTATAGAAATAGAAAAAGTCACGCAATATCAGGAGCTTGCGTGACTTTCTTAAATAACTACCAGAATCTCTGACTTCAGCTTTCAAGCCACCCATCAGGCCAGAGCTAAGCCATTGAATCTAAAAGGTATTGTTAAAAACAGATTCACTAGCCCTGCGCTGCAACCCGGTCAGCTTTACTTTGAAGTTTATTCAAAGCACTTAAATAAGCTTTCGCTGACGCCACCACGATATCAGGATCGGACCCCACCCCATTTACAACTCGCCCGCTATTTTGTAAACGCACCGTCACTTCGCCCTGACTTTCGGTCGAGCCGCTGATGGCATTTACCGAGTAAAGCACCATTTCTGCACCACTTTTGACATGGGTCTCAATCGCCTTGAGCGATGCGTCCACCGGTCCGTTTCCATCGGACTGGCCCTTGACCTCTTTTCCTGCGACAGTAAAAACCACGCAAGCCTGGGGCCGCTCGCCGGTTTCGCTGTGCTGCGACAGCGAAACAAAACCATACTGTTCGTTGCTATGGGTAACGCTTTCATCGCTGACCAAGGCAAGAATATCCTCGTCAAAAATTTCGCTCTTGCGGTCTGCAAGGTCCTTGAACTTGATGAAGGCATTGTTGATGTCAGTCTCGCTTTCCATCGCCACACCGAGTTCCTGAAGGCGCTGCTTGAAGGCATTTCGTCCACTCAACTTGCCCAGCACAATTTTGTTGGCCGACCAGCCCACGTCTTCGGCGCGCATGATCTCGTAGGTGTCGCGCGCCTTGAGGACGCCATCCTGGTGAATGCCGGACGCATGGGCAAAAGCGTTGGCGCCCACAACGGCTTTGTTGGGCTGCACCACAAAACCGGTCGTCTGGCTCACCAGTCGGCTGGCCGCCAGTATCTGCTGCGTGTCGATGCCAAGTTCGAGGTCAAAGTAATCCTTGCGTGTTTTCACCGCCATCACCACTTCTTCAAGCGAACAATTGCCTGCGCGTTCGCCCAGGCCGTTGATGGTGCATTCCACCTGCCGGGCGCCGCCGATCTTCACGCCTGCGAGTGAATTGGCAACAGCCATTCCCAAGTCGTTATGGCAGTGAACCGACCAGACCGCCTTGTCACTGTTAGGAATGCGTTCACGCAGGTTCTTGATGAAATTGCCGTACAGTTCGGGGATTGCATAACCCACGGTATCAGGGACATTGATGGTGGTCGCGCCTTCGTTGATAACCGCCTCAATGACGCGGCACAAGAAGTCCGGATCGGAGCGGTAGCCGTCTTCGGGACTGAACTCGATATCGGCCATCAGGTTGCGCGCAAACCGCACCGACAGCTTCGCCTGCTCAAACACCTGGTCGGGTGTCATGCGCAGCTTTTTTTCCATGTGCAGCGCACTGGTCGCCAAAAAGAGATGCAGGCGACCGGCATTCGCCGGCTTCAATGCTTCTGCGGCCCGGGAAATGTCACGGTCGTTGGCGCGTGCCAGCGAGCAGATGATGGAATCCTTGATGACTTCTGCAATCGACTTGACGCATTCAAAGTCGCCGTTTGAGCTGGCTGCAAAGCCGGCTTCGATGACATCAACCTTCAGCCGCTCCAGTTGCCGGGCAATGCGCAGTTTTTCGTCACGGGTCATGGAAGCGCCAGGCGATTGTTCACCGTCGCGCAAGGTGGTGTCGAAAATAATGAGTTTGTCAGTCATGGGAAGTCTCTCGATTTGAAGGGGGTTGGCACAAGGCTGCAAAAGTAAAGCAGGATTGAGGACAGGTATGGGAAGTCGGTCTTCAGGCAGGTTTCAGTCGCATTGAGTTGTCCAGTCATAAAAACCAGCAACCCAAAAAAAACGGCCCGTTGCTGGTGCAAACGGGCCGTCGAATCAGGTGTACGCGTACGCTACCGTCTCCGCCCGTTGGCAGATAGCAGTAGTGCTAGCGAAATTTTTTTCATCCGTTCAATGTACCACAATTCATTTGTGCAGCCCACGTTCGTCAGGCTCGTCGGTCGAGGTTGAAATCACGCTGGTCTGCTGGCCTTTGGCTTTGCGCCAGCCGTACAGAACGTAACCTGACAGACCATAAATCACAAACAGGCCAAAGATGACCGTCGGCGGATCAATGTTGATGATGGCAATGCCAAGTGCGATCAGCACAATAACGACAAATGGAACGCTACGCCTCATCTGGACATCCTTGAAACTGTAAAAAGGCACGTTGGTGACCATGGTCAGGCCGGCATACAGCATCAGGCTAAAGGTGATCCAGCGCACGTCAACTCCCTTGACGCCCAGGTCGTTCATCAGCCAGATATAACCCGCCACCAACGCGGCGGCGGCAGGAGAAGGCAAGCCCTGAAAAAAACGCTTGTCCACCACCGCCGTGTTGACATTGAACCGCGCAAGGCGCAAGGCTGCGCAGGCGCAATACACAAAAGCGCCAATCCAGCCCCAGCGACCGAGGCTGGTCAGTGCCCAGATATAGGCGATCAACGCGGGCGCTGCGCCAAACGACACCATGTCCGACAGCGAATCCATCTGCTCGCCAAAAGCGCTTTGGGTATTGGTCAGGCGTGCAACCCGGCCATCCAGGCTGTCGAGCACCATGGCACAAAACACGCCGATAGCTGCCTGGTCGAACCTTCCATTCATGGCCATGACGATGGCGTAAAACCCGCCAAACAGCGCAGCAAGCGTGAACAGGTTGGGTAATATGTAGATGCCTTTGCGCCGCTTGCGCGCTACGATTTCCGTGGCTGTTGTCAGGTTTTCCTCGCCATCATGCATAAAAAATACTCCTCAGGCACGGCTGGTGTGCGCCAATAGCTATTGAATTCATAGTGCAGCGAGTTAGGGCTTCACACAAGAGATTGCCTTGTAAACAAGCCGGCCCAGCATACCGGTTCAGACAGGCAAGGGCAAAAACCTGCTGTTGAATTGCGGCCATTTTTGCCAGCGCCATTGAAAAAGCCGCGCAAGGGCTTTGCGCGGCTTTTGAAAAACCGTCGTGGTTTAAAAGATCAGTTGCGCGTCTGGTCAACCAACTTGTTCTTGGCAATCCAAGGCATCATGGCGCGGAGTTTTCCACCCACTTGCTCAATTTGATGCTCGGCATTCAAACGGCGGCGGCTGATCAAGGTCGGAGCACCGGCGATGTTTTCCAGCAGGAAGCTCTTGGCGTATTCACCGGTCTGGATGTCTTTGAGCACCGCGCGCATGGCGTTTTTGGTGTCTTCGGTCACGATGCGCGGGCCGGTCACGTACTCGCCATACTCGGCGTTGTTCGAGATCGAATAGTTCATGTTGGCAATGCCGCCTTCGTAGATCAGGTCCACGATCAGCTTGAGTTCGTGCAGGCATTCGAAGTAGGCCATTTCCGGCGCGTAACCGGCTTCCACCAGCGTCTCGAAACCGGCCTTGATGAGTTCTACGGCACCGCCGCAGAGCACAGCTTGCTCACCGAACAGGTCGGTTTCCGTCTCTTCGCGGAAATTGGTTTCAATGATGCCGGCCTTGCCGCCGCCATTGGCCATCGCGTAGCTCAGGGCCAGGTCACGGGCTTTGCCGGACTTGTCCTGATGCACGGCCACCAGGTGGGGTACGCCGCCACCCTGGGTGTAGGTATTGCGCACGGTATGGCCGGGTGCCTTGGGAGCGACCATCCAGACATCAAGGTCGTCGCGCGGAATCACGGCACCGTAATGCACATTGAAACCGTGCGCGAACACCAGCGATGCGCCCTGCTTGATGTTGGGCGCCACATCGTTCTTGTAAACGGCACCGATTTGCTCGTCAGGCAACAGGATCATGACCACATCGGCAGACTTGACCGCATCAGCCACTTCAGCCACCTGCAGACCGGCTTTTTCAACCTTGGGCCACGAAGCGCCACCCTTGCGAAGGCCTACAACCACCTTGACACCGCTGTCATTCAGGTTCTGGGCATGTGCATGGCCCTGGCTGCCGTAACCGATGATGGCGACCGTCTTGCCCTTGATCAGGTTTAAATCACAATCCTTGTCGTAAAAAACTTTCATCTGTCGCTCCTAAATAATCAGCAAAAAAATAACACTGCCAGATCCGATACCCGGATTCCAGCCATATCAGACTCTCAGAATTCGCTCGCCACGGCCGATGCCGCTTGAACCGGTTCTCACCGTCTCCAGAATGGCGCTGCGGTCGATGGCCTCCAGGAACGCATCGTTCTTGGTCTGGTCGCCCGTCAGTTCAATCGTGTAACTTTTCTCGGTCACATCAATGATTCGCCCGCGGAATATATCAGCCATGCGCTTCATCTCTTCGCGCTCCTTGCCGACCGCGCGCACCTTGACCATCATGAGTTCGCGCTCGGTATAGGAGCCTTCAGTCAGGTCAACGACCTTGA
Organism: Polaromonas sp.; assembly: GCF_010365105.1. GTDB lineage: Bacteria > Pseudomonadota > Gammaproteobacteria > Burkholderiales > Burkholderiaceae_C > Polaromonas. Next base: position 19,662 of record NZ_JAAFGZ010000020.1, read on the forward strand.
CCACTTCGATCAGACGGTTCAGGTGCTTGGTGATCTGCTCGATCACGTCGTCAGAACCCGAGGTCTGGATGGTCATGCGCGACAGCGTCGGGTCCTCGGTCGGCGCGACGGTCAGGCTCTCGATGTTGTAGCCGCGCGCTGAAAACAAGCCAACGACACGGGAAAGAGCGCCCGGTTCGTTTTCCAGCAAGACTGCAATGATGTGTTTCATATGAAGATTCCTCTTTTCGCTGCCCTCCCCTGCGCACGGTAATGCGCAGACTCGGCAGTCAATAGATTCGTCAGTTGACGGGGTGAAAAAATAAAGGGAGGGAGCGTTGCGCTCAGAGGTCTTCGGACCCCAGCAGCATTTCCGTAATACCCTTGCCGGCCTTCACCATCGGGAAAACGTTTTCCGTCGGATCGGTACGGAAATCCATGAACACGGTGCGGTCCTTGAGCTTGCGCGCCTCGCGCAGCGCCGGCTCCACATCCTGCGGCTTTTCAATCAGCATGCCGACATGGCCATAGGCTTCGGCGAGTTTGACGAAATTGGGCAGCGCGTCCATGTAGCTGCTGCTGTAGCGGCCGGCGTATTCGATCTCCTGCCACTGGCGCACCATGCCCAGGTAGCGATTGTTGAGCGACACGATCTTGATCGGTGTGTTGTATTGCAGACAGGTCGAAAGCTCCTGAATGCACATCTGAACCGAACCTTCGCCGGTGATGCAGAACACTTCCGAATCCGGCTTGGCCAGCTTGATGCCCATGGCATACGGAATGCCCACGCCCATGGTGCCCAGGCCACCGGAATTGATCCAGCGGCGCGGCTCGTCGAACTTGTAGTACTGGGCTGCCCACATCTGGTGCTGGCCGACGTCGGACGTGATGTAGGTATCGGCATCCTTGGTCATGTTCCAGAGCGTCTCAACCACATACTGCGGCTTGATGACATCGCCGCTGCCCATGCTGTACTTCATGCAATCCCGCGAGCGCCATGCATCAATGGTGCTCCACCAGCCACCCAGCGCATCGGCATCAGGCTTGAGGCCTGACTCGCGGATCATGCCGATCAGTTCGGTCAGTACATCCTTGACATCACCCACAATGGGAATATCGACTTTCACGCGCTTTGAAATACTCGAGGGGTCGATATCGATGTGAATGATCTTGCGTTCGTTCTGGGCAAAATGCTTCGGGTTGCCAATCACGCGGTCGTCAAAACGTGCGCCGACAGCCAGCAACACGTCGCAATTCTGCATCGCATTGTTGGCTTCAAGCGTCCCGTGCATGCCAAGCATGCCCAGAAACTTCTTGTCGCTGGCCGGATAGGCGCCCAGGCCCATCAGCGTGTTGGTGCAGGGATAGCCCAGCATGTCCACCAGGGTGCGCAACTCCTGCGATGCATTGCTGAGCAGCACGCCGCCACCGGTGTAGATATAAGGACGCTTCGCCGCCATCAGCAGGTGCAGAGCCTTGCGGATCTGGCCGGCGTGGCCTTTGCGAACCGGGTTGTAGGAACGCATTTCAACGGTTTTTGGGTATCCGGCGTACAACGTCTTGTTGAACGAGACGTCCTTGGGCACATCGACCACCACCGGGCCGGGGCGACCGGTACGGGCGATGTGAAAAGCCTTTTTCATGGTCTCTGCCATGTCGCGCACATCCTTGACCAGGAAATTGTGCTTGACGATGGGGCGGGTGATGCCCACGGTATCGCATTCCTGGAAGGCATCCAGGCCAATGGCGGCCGTCGGCACCTGGCCGCTGATGATGACCATGGGAATGCTGTCCATGTACGCGGTGGCAATGCCGGTCACGGCGTTGGTCAGGCCCGGTCCGGAGGTGACCAGCGCAACGCCGACATCTCCGGTGGCGCGGGCATAGCCGTCGGCGGCATGGACTGCGGCCTGCTCGTGGCGCACCAGCACATGCTGGATAGTGTCCTGCTTGTAGAAAGCATCGTAAATATGAAGAACTGCGCCGCCCGGATAGCCCCAGATGTGCTTAACACCTTCTGCTTGAAGGGCCTTCACGAGGATTTCAGCGCCTCGCAGTTCTTCAGAATTGGTTTGGGCAGATGCTGCCGCTGCGGAAGCGATTTCCGCCTTTGTGATTTCCATGATGAACCTTTGTGAATTTCTCTAACGAAATACCTAGGGTGCCTCTTGGCCCGCTCTTGTGAAGCCGCGTCGAGACTTGAGGCCAAAACCATAAGCAGAAACATAATCCGCCGAGCCATGACCCGTTTGCCTTTTGATGTGCAGGCAGCATTATGACACTGCGCGCTGCCAGTCTGTTGGCATGCGCCTTCTGCTCCGGGGGACGTCAGGTCTGGGCACGTGCAAACCCAATGCGATAATTTCAAGCTGGGCAGTGGCCTGAAGGCCTTGCAACGACACAACAAGTCCTGAGCACACTCACAACGCTGGACAACCGGGACTCAAAGTTGGCAACCGAACAAGAACTTTCCGACTTTTTGAAAAGCGTTGAAAAACGGGCCTTCAAGCGCAGTATTTACCATGTCCGTGACGAAGAAGCGGCGCTTGACATCGTTCAGGACAGCATGATGAAACTGGCCCAGCACTATGGTGACAAGCCGGCTGCGGAACTGCCCATGCTGTTTCAGCGAATCCTTTCGAACACGACGCTGGACTGGTTCCGGCGCCGCAAGACGCGCAATGCCCTTTTTTCCAACATGAGCGAATTTTCTGCCTCCGGAGACGACGGAGATTTCGATCTTCTGGAAACTTTGGAGAGCCTGACCAACTCTGAAGGTACGGAAAGTGCGCAGGACGCCACTGAGCGGGCTCAGATTTTGCATGCAATAGAAGTTCAGATTCAGGGGTTGCCAGACCGTCAACGGGAAGCCTTTCTGATGCGTTACTGGGAGGAAATGGATGTAGCTGAAACAGCCGCAGCCATGGGTTGCTCGGAAGGCAGCGTCAAAACACACTGTTCCCGTGCAGTTCACGCCCTCAGCAAAGCGCTGAGCGCCAAAGGAATAAAACTATGAAAATTTCGCCCCAGAAAAGGTCGGTCATCCTGGAAGACCGGTTTGGTCTCAAAACCGCGTCCTACCTGTCAGCCGGTACGGCAGGGCTGCCCCATGACATCTCCGAACGGCTGCGGTCGGCCCGCGTCCAGGCGGTATCCAAGCGCAAGATCACCACGACCCAGACAGCCGGCGCCGTGGTTCACTCAGGCGGCAGTGCGGCGTTGACCTGGGGATCCGGAGAAGGCTTGAGCTGGTGGAGCCGGATTGGCTCGGTGCTGCCCTTGATAGCACTGGTCGCGGGTTTGTTGGTTATCAATTCATTTCAAAGTGACAACCGGACCCAGGAACTGGCCGAAGTGGATGCTGCACTGCTGACCGATGACTTGCCACCGGCCGCATTTGCAGACCCGGGTTTTGTCCAGTTTCTCAAAACAGGATCCCAGCCTGCCAGCCCGCAATGACGCGACCGGCTGATTTTTCACTGGCGCGGGCCACCGGCTTTGTTAACCGGCCAACGGCGCACCGCGCGGCGCCCCCGATGCGCTCCATCTTGCCGGGCCTGGCGTTTGCGATCCTGCTGGCCTGGCCACCCGTCGCTTCATCGCAGCTTCAGAGGCAGTCAACTTCATCCAGTGCACAGAGTTCGGGCAAGACCTTGGCAAACGGTCCTGCCTGGTCGCAGTTGACGCCATCGCAGCAGCAGGCCCTGGCGCCGCTGGCGTCAAGCTGGAACACCAGCATGAGCGATGCACAAAAACGCAAGTGGCTGGAAATTTCTAAAAACTATGGCGCACTCACGCCCCAGGCCCAGGCCACGCTGAACAGCCGCATGAATGAATGGGTCGCGCTCAGTCCGCAGCAGCGCGCCCAGGCACGGCTGAATTTTGGCAAGACGCTGGAGTTGTCCCGGCAACTGACGCCAGATGAAAAAAAGGCTAAATGGGAAGCCTATCAGGCCTTGAGTCCTGAAGAAAAACAAAAACTTGCCGCTACGGCCAGCCCGAGGCCAAGCGGTGCAGCCACTGCCCTCAAGCCCGTGGCGACGCAAAAGCTGGCCACTGTTCCTGCACGGGCTGCCAGCCAGCAGGCTTTCAATCCTGCACCTAAAATCAGTCCTCTGCCGGCAGCCCCAGTGTCAGCGTCGACAGCGCTGCCTGCGCCGGCAAACAGCTCGGCGCAATAGCGACAAAGAGCCGGGCAGGAATAGCAGACGTTCTTTGTCGTTCAAGTTGGCGCAGCGGCTTCCTGTACGCATTCATTATTAAGTTGTTCCCTTGATTGCAAAAGATATACAAATACCATCGATTCCGAGGCGCATGGCCTGCTGGATGTACGAAGGCTTGCTCATGTTCGGCGTGGTGTTCATCGCCGGCTACCTGTTCGGCACCCTGAGCCAGACGCGCAATGCGCTGGACAACCGTCATGCACTGCAAGCTTTCGTGTTTGTTGTTTTTGCCGTTTACTTTGTCTGGTTCTGGTCCAAGGGCCAGACACTCGCCATGAAAACCTGGCATATACGCGTGGTCGATGTGAATGGCCAGCCGATTTCCCAGCAACGCGCCCTGCTACGCTACCTGTTCAGCTGGATGTGGTTTCTGCCGCCCTTGGCAGCAAGCTGGCTGCTGGGGCTGTCGGCTGCCGAAGGCGCCGTTCTGAGCATGGGCTGGGTGGCCATCTGGGCCATCCTGGCGCGCTTTCATCCGCAGCGGCAGTTTTGGCACGACGCCTGGGCAGGCACCCGGCTGATCACCTCGATTACCCCGCCCAAGGCAAAACGTCCGGCATCTGCCAAGGCGGCGGTTTCAACGCCCTCCTGAAAGCCTTTCGTCATGCTGCGCCGCGAGAATGATCGTCATGCCTGAACCAGTTCCATTTACCTCACCCGCCAACGCCCAGAAAAACCGCCGTGGCCTGAGCCGCATCTGGCATGCCGCCGGTTACTCCCTGGCCGGCTTGCGCGTCGGGTGGAACGAAACGGCTTTCCGTCAGGAGGCGCTGGCTTCGCTGGTGCTGGTGCCAGCAGCATTCTGGCTGGGCCGAAGCTGGATGGAAACCGTGCTGCTCGCAGGAACCGTCATGCTGGTGCTGATTGTCGAATTGCTCAACACCGGCATCGAAGCGGCCATCGACCGCATTGGACCGGAGTGGCATGAACTTTCCAAACGAGCCAAGGACACGGGCAGTGCCGCAGTTCTGCTCTGCCTGCTGCTTTGCGCAGGCACCTGGACGCTGGCGCTGATTGACCGGCTTGGCACATGAATCCTGAAACAGTCAGCATGAACAACCCTTCTTTTTCCTTGTGCGTGTACTGCGGGTCGCGCCCCGGCAACAACCCAGAATTTGCTGCGCTGGCGCGGCAGGTCGGCACCTGGATTGGCCGGCATGGCGGCCAGCTGGTGTATGGCGGCGGCCACAATGGCCTGATGGGCATCATGGCCGACGCAGCGCTCGCGGCTGGCGCCCGGGTGATTGGCGTGATTCCGAAAGCTCTTGTCGAAAAGGAATGGGCGCACACCGGTTGCACCGAACTGCATGTCGTGGAAAACATGCATGAGCGCAAACGCATCATGGCCGAGCATGCCGACGCCTTTCTGGCGCTGCCCGGCGGTATCGGCACGCTGGAAGAATTCTTTGAGGTCTGGACCTGGCGCCAGCTTGGCTACCACGACAAGCCGGTCGGCTTGCTCAACCTGGGCGGCTTTTACGACAGCATGCTCGCGTTTCTCGGATCAGCGGTCAGCAGCGGCTTCATGAATGAATGGCAGATGGGGCTGATACGCACCGGCAGCGATGCCGAACTGCTCATGGCCGAACTGGTGCAGGCGGCCGGTACGGCGTTGCCGACGGTGCGGCTGGACCAGATCTGAGCCGGCTTAGATTGCCGCTTCGTCTTCTTCGCCGGTACGGATGCGCAACACGCGCTCGACGCTGGTGACAAAAATCTTGCCGTCGCCGATCTTGCCGGTGCGCGCCGCGCGCACGATGGCTTCAACACAGCGGTCCACATCGTCGGTCTTGACGACCACTTCGACCTTGACCTTGGGCAGGAAATCGACCACATACTCGGCGCCCCGGTACAGCTCGGTGTGCCCTTTCTGACGGCCAAAGCCCTTGACTTCGGTGACGGTCAGGCCGGTCACGCCGCATTCTGCCAGGGCTTCGCGGACTTCTTCGAGTTTGAATGGCTTGAGGATGGCGGTAATTTGTTTCACGAAAAGTCTCTCTGTGGGTCTGAAAACTGAATGGTAAAGGCTGGTTGCGGGCTGCAATGTAACGATTGTGAATCACTGCCGAGCGTCAGGCGCCAAACTTGCTGGTAATAGGATAACGCCAATCCTTGCCAAAACTCCGGTGGCTCACACGGATGCCGACCGGCGCCTGGCGCCGCTTGTATTCGTTGATTCGGATGAGCCGGGCCACGCGCTCTACCACGGCCCGCTCGAAGCCTTCGGCGACGATGGACTCGATGCTCTGGTCGTTTTCCATGTAGCGTTTCAGGATGGCATCAAGCACTTCATAGGGCGGCAGGCTGTCCTGGTCCGTCTGGTCGGCGCGCAGTTCGGCGCTGGGCGGGCGCGTGATGATGCGCTCCGGAATCGGCGCGCTGCCGGTGCCGTAAGGGTCGTTTTCATTGCGCCACTGCGCCAGACGGAACACCGTGGTTTTCAGCAGGTCCTTGATGACCGCAAAGCCGCCGGCCATGTCGCCATACAGCGTGCAGTAGCCGGTGGCCATTTCGCTCTTGTTGCCGGTGGTCAGGACAATCGAGCCAAACTTGTTCGACAGCGCCATCAGGAACACACCCCGGATGCGCGCCTGGATGTTTTCCTCGGTGGTGTCCTCGGCCAGCCCCTGGAACTCGCCGGCCAGCGAGGCCTTGAAGGCTTCAAATTCAGGAACGATCGAGATCTCGTCGTAGCGCACGCCCATGCGTTCGGCCATGTCGCGCGCATCGATCCAGGAAATATCGGCCGTGTAGGGCGACGGCATCATCACGGTGCGCACCTTGTCCGCCCCCAGTGCATCGACCGCAATGGCCAGCACCAGCGCCGAGTCGATGCCGCCCGACAGCCCCAGAATCGCGCCGGGAAAGCCGTTCTTGCCCAGGTAGTCGCGCACGCCCAGCACCAGCGCGTCCCACAGGTCGGCCTCGGCGCTGCGCAGAGGCACGGTGTTTGCTGCCAATTCAATAGCGCCCTGCCCCCGTCCCGCCTGCGCAAAGAACAGGTTTTCCTTGAAACTTTCGGCTCGGCCGGCGAGCGCGCCATCAGCCTGCAGGGCAAACGAATGGCCTTCGAAAACGATTTCGTCCTGACCGCCGACCAGGTGCGCATAGACCAGCGGCAGGCCGGTGGCCAGGCAGCGTTCGCGCATCATCAGCTCGCGCTCGCTGCCCTTGCCGACGTGAAACGGCGAGGCATTGATGACCACCAGCAATTCGGCGCCGGCCTGCCGGGCCAGCCGTGCGGGTTCCTCGAACCAGGCGTCTTCGCAGATCAACAGGCCGATGCTGACCGCGTCAACGCCTTCTCCGGCCTGGAACACGCAGGTGCCCTGTCCTGGCGTGAAATAGCGGCGCTCGTCGAAAACCTGGTAGTTGGGCAGTTCGCGCTTGGCGTAGCTTTCGATGATGCGGCCTTCGCGCAGCACGCGGGCGGCATTGTGGCGCTGCTGCACTGCCACGCTGCGGGTGCGCAGGCCCAGGCCGCTGTCGCCGTGCGTGGGCGTGCCGACCACGACGCTCAGGCCTTTTAACCCGGCCAGCTCACGGGCCACCCGATTCACGGCATCATCACAGGCCTGAATAAAAGAGGTTCGCAAAAACAGGTCTTCGGCCGCGTAGCCGCAAATCGCCATTTCCGGCGTCAGCACCAGCCGGGCGCCCTGCTGGTAGGCAGTGCGGGCAGCGGCGATGATTTTTTGCGCATTGCCCTCCATGTCGCCGACGCAATAGTTCAATTGGGCAACGCAGATTTTGAGTGACATGTGGAAATCGAACCCTGAAAAAACGCCAAAAAACACGTGAAAAACAAGTCAAACGATTATGTCATCCGCATCCTGGATTCGCCGCTGGCCGTGAATGCCGGCGACTGGAATGCCCTGCTGGCCGCGCAAAGCCCGGCCGGCATCCTGAATCCTTTCATGCGCCACGAGTACCTTGCCGCGCTGCACGCCAGCGGCAGCGCCACGCCGAAAACCGGCTGGACGCCGCGCTTTGTCACCCTCTGGCTAGGCGACACGCTGGCCGGGGCCTGCGCCCTGTACCTCAAGGCACACTCCTACGGCGAATACGTCTTTGACTGGGCCTGGGCCAATGCCTATGCGCAAAACGGCCTGGATTACTACCCCAAGGCGCTGGTCGCCGTGCCGTTTACCCCCGTTCCCGGCGCACGGCTGCTGGCGCGCAATGCCGACGAGCGTGCGCTGCTGGTCAAGGCGCTGGTGGCCTGGTGCGACGAGGAAAAGCTGTCTTCATTGCACCTGCTGTTTGCCAGCGATGACGACGTGGCCGCCTGCCAGGAAGCCGGCCTGATGCTGCGCCACACCGTGCAGTTTCACTGGACTAATAGTGCCCCCACGCTTGTCGCTTCGCGTACTGCGCTGCCCCGCGGGGGGGCCGCTGCGCCTGTGGCCCGGCAAAGCCGGTTCCACGGCCCTGGCTTGCAGGGAGTTGCCGCCTCCACACTGGTCGCTACGCATTCTGCGCTGTCCCCGGAACCCGATTTGCTCCTTCCTTCGTTGGGGGAAGTAAGGGATGGAGACATCTTCGAACCCGAACCTGGTTTTTCTGGCCGCCCATTCGCCAGCTTCGACGACTTCCTGATGACGCTGAGCCAGGAAAAACGCAAGAAAATCCGCCAGGAACGCCGCAAGGTACGGGACGCCGGGATCACCTTTCGCTGGTCGCTGGGACAAGACATCAGCAGCGCCGACTGGGACTTTTTCTACCGCTGCTATGAGCGCACCTACCTGGAGCATGGCAATGCGCCCTACCTGAGCCGTGACTTCTTTCATCGCATGGAAAGCAGCATGCCGGAGAACTGGTTGCTCTTCATAGCCGAGCATGAGGGAAAGCCTATTGCTAGCAGTTTGATAGCTGTAAGCGCACGCCCTGACTGCGGAAACGGCATTTTTCATGATGAAAACACACCAGAAACACCAGAAAATGCAGGAAATCCGCCCTTTCAAGGCCTGACTGCCTACGGCCGTTACTGGGGCGCGCTGGCACGGGTGGACTGCCTGCATTTCGAGGCCTGCTATTACCAGCCGATCGAATGGTGCATTGCGCATGGCTTTCAAAGTTTTGAAGGCGGCGCCCAGGGCGAGCACAAGATGGCTAGAGCCCTGCTGCCCGTCAAGACCACCAGCGCGCACTGGCTGGCGCACCCATCCTTTGCCGACGCCGTCGAGCGCTTCCTGGAGCGCGAAGGCGCGGGCATTGATCAATACATGGAAGACCTGGAGCGGCGCAGCCCCTTCAAGGCACCGGCACTTCCAAACCCTACTGACCTGACAATCCCCTCATGAGTGAAAAAACTGCCCCCTACACCCTCCGGATGGTGGACGCCACCGGCCTGAGCGCCGCCGAGCGCAGCGCCGCCGAACTGCGTTTTCGCATGGCGCTGGAAGCCGGCGTCGGCGGCCGCGAGCTGGTCGTGCCGACGCTGCAGGCCTGCATGCTGGCGCGCTCGCTCACCGGCCAGCTGGCGCCGGAAGAACTGGCCCATGCCGACCATGATGCCGAGCGCGAAGTGATCGCGCTGTGGGAAAAAGCCGAGGACCAGGCCATCATGACGGCCCTGAAACCACTGAGTCGCGACACGGGCGACGCACGGTTTGAAATCAGCCTCTGAACTTCGGCTGAATTGCTGCATTATTGATAGCTTCTTATGCCCGCGCTGATTGCGCAAAAGGCTTGTTTGATCATGAATTCCCTGTCCAGCCCCGACAACCCTTCGCCCTTCCTGGCCGAGCCGCTTGCCGCAATGGCAATGGAACCGGCCATCGCGCTCGGCCGCACCCACGCCCGGCGGCTGCGCGAGATTTACCGCTCGGCCGGCTGGCCCTGCCAGGACATGCTGGAGATCGAACTGCTGGCTGGCGGCATGCTGGAGCGCGTCGCCGGTCCAGCCGGCCACGAAACCCTGCGCGTGAGCGATGCGGGCGTTGCCTGGCTGGCCGCCACATTGGCCGTCAACCGCTCGACACTGTCGGCGCATGAAGCGCTGGTGGAACGCGTGGCCTGCGAAATGGTGCGCGCCGGCCGCATCGCCTGGCGCACCCTGAGCCTGCGTGCGCAACTCCCGCCAGTTGCAGAAGGCGAAAAGACCCGATGGTGCATGGTGCGGCCCGACGTGTTTTCAATCCGCAACACCACCGTCGAGACCTACCTGGAGCCCATCGTCCACGAGATCAAGGTCAAGCGCTCGGACCTGCTCGGCGACCTGCGCCGGCCCGACAAGCGAGGCGCCTACCTCGACCTGGGCGGCGAATGCTGGTATGTGCTGGGCTGCGACGCCAAAGGCCGGCCGATAGGCGCTGCCGATGAGATTCCCGCCGAATGCGGCGTGATGCAGCTTGACAACGGCCGTCTGGTAGTGAGCCGGGCCGCGCCCCGACGCGCACGGCAAAACCTGCCGCTGGGCGTATGGATGGCGCTGGCCAAGGCAACGCCGGTGGCTGGACTGAACGATGGCGTGCAAGGCTTGCTTGGCGAATGCGGTTAGAACGGAACCGGTTTGGCTGGCAGTTGCGGCATGCAGAAATACAGTATTTCTGCTACTTTATTAATAGCTATCAGCACATACACAGTTTGCGGAAAAGGCATTTTTAATGCTAAAAATTGATTTTCTGATCAGTGCAAATGTGCTTGCATGGCAGCCCCACCGGAGATGCTGAAAGAAACCGCCCGTTTAGGGGACTTCCCCCTATCAAATCCTGGTTGGCAAACCGATACTGCCTGGATTCATGCCCCGTAAGGCAACCATTCCAGACCTTTTTCCGCCATGTCGAAACCTTTCAATCCACCGCTGACGCAAATCCTGCCTGCCCTGCCTGGCGCAGCGCCGTTGCCAGAGCCCACGGCGGCCCTGCATGACGTTCCGCCCAGCGCCTGGTTGCTGGCGCTTGAAGTGCGCGCCATCTGGGAATTCAGCGCGCTGCTCCCGGCCTGGCCGCTGCTGAACCGCGCACCCCGGGGCGATGGCCATCCGGTGGTGGTGTTTCCGGGACTCACGGCCCATGACATCTCGACCGCGCCCTTGCGCCGCTACCTGCAACTCCTCAACCATTCGGCCTGCGGCTGGGATCAGGGATTCAATTTCGGCCCGCGCCGTGGCGTTCTGGACGAAGCCCGGGACCAGCTGGTGCGCACATTCGAAAGCACCGGCCGCAAGATCAGCCTGCTCGGCTGGAGCCTGGGCGGCATCTATGCGCGTGAACTGGCCAAGGAACTGCCGCACATGGTGCGCGGCGTCATCACGCTGGGAACGCCGTTTGCGGGTTCGCACAAATCAACCCATGCCTGGCGGCTTTACGAGCTGGCCAGCGGACGTCGCATCGAACAGGAAAGCCAAAGCTACAACCTGCCGAAAGCGCCGCCCGTTCCCACCACCAGCATTTATTCGCGTACCGACGGCGTGGTCGCCTGGCAGGGCAGCGTCCAGTCGCCCAGCACGGAAAACCCGCAGACTGAAAACATTGAAGTCCTGGCCAGCCATGTGGGACTGGGGTTCAACCCCGGTGCATGGTGGGCGATTGCCAACCGGCTGGCTCAGCCTGAAGGGCAATGGAGCCCGTTCATGCGTGAAACGCGCGGCCGGATTGAGGGGCTGATCTACCCCGACCCGTCCCGGCCAGCCTGATCCGGCGGCCAGCCGGAAACAAGCTGCTGGTGTTCCAGCGCTTCAATGCACCGGCGCTGGCAGGGTGGCAAAGCGCAGGGTGACCTCGCGGCCCTGGCGGGACAGGCCGACATGCTCTGCCAGCGCCAGCGCCTGCACATCGGCCCACACCAGTTTTCGGTAACCATCGTCATAACGGTCCAGCGGGCCGTCGCCGATCAGATCGGTCTGCAGCGTCAACGTGACTTCAGACGCGCTGGCCTGGGCATGGAGGGTCACGGTGGCGGGCTCGTCCAACGCGTCGGTCAGCGCAAACAAGGCCGCGCCCAGCACCATGCGCAAGGCGTCACGCAAGACCTGGGCAGGCAGTTCATCAACCTCGTTGACCAGCCGGAAACCGCAAAAATGGAGCATGGTGGCCATCAGGCCGACACATTCACGCACGCCGGAACCGGCATCTGTCAGAACGCCCGGCTCTGGCGCCAGCCAGGTGCCCATATCCATGCATTCTTCAAGGGCCGCCTTGGCAAATTCATTGATCTTTGCAGCCTCTTCGCGCACCGCCGGCAAATCGGGCTGGGCGGCCGAAAGCTTGTGGTGCATGACACCGTAGATCAGCCCGATGGGCTGCAGCGGCCGAACCATGTGGTGCCGCAAGCAAGGCGCCAGGCGCCTGAGGACCGCATAGCGCGCTGCCTCGATCTGCTGGGCGGACACCTCGGCGGGCAACGCAGAAGCAATGGGGTCTTGAGGGGTTTGCTGTAGGGTCATTTTTGCTCCTCCCGATGAGAAATGGGTCGGCTTTACTGCTGAGGGTGCTTTAGGCGTATCCAAGGCACGGTGCTTGAAGCAGGTGACTGCCGGATATGGTTTTTCTGAAAATCAGCTGAACTGTTTGTATCAAAACAAAATACGTCCCGGCCGGTTAAAGCCGGTTAATTTGTAACCAGCGGCTATTGATCCATACTTTCATGCCAGCGGCACAAGCCGCCAGACATGCACAAGCCTGCGCCTTGTGGCAATGGCTGCGCGCATCAACCCGGGCCGCTGGGAACCAGTTGCGCAATGCTCTGGCAGATATGCGCGACCGTGGCAGGTTTGGAAAGGTGGGCATTGAAGCCGCTCTGCAAGGCCCGCACGGTGTCCACCTGCCGGCCATAACCGCTGAGCGCAATCGCCTTGAGGTTGCGCCAGTCAGGGCGCTTGCGAATCTTGCGGATCAGCTCGTAGCCGTCCATGTAGGGCATCCCCAGGTCCGAGATCAGCAGGTCGTAGCTGTTTTTTTCCAGCATGTCCAGCGCCTGCTGGCCGCTGGTGGCCATGTCCACGCTGGCGCCTTCTAGCCGCAACAGTGCCGAAAAGGGCTCCAGCAAGTCGCTCATGTCATCGACCGCCAGAATCCTGAGACCCTTGAGGTTTCCGCTGGGCAGGCCGGCTTTTTTATCCTGCACCCTGGTTTGCGCCAGCGGCAGCCAGATGGTGAAGCAACTTCCCTTGCCGATGCCTTCAGAATCGGCCAGCACCTTGCCGCCCTGCGCCACCGTCAGGTCGCGCACCAGCGTCAGGCCCACGCCCAGGCCGCTGTTGGTGTTGAAGGTTTTTTGATCGGGCGCCTGGACAAACATGCCAAAGATCTGCGGCAAGAATGCCGGGTCTATGCCCTGGCCGGTGTCGATGACGCTCATGACGGCAAAACCGCCTTCGCGGCCCAGCCGCACCGTGACCGTTCCCCCGGCAGGCGTGAACTTGATGGCGTTGTTGATCAGGTTCCACAGGATCTGCTCCGTCCGTACGCGGTCGCACAATGCAACCAGTTCCTTGTCGCTGCATTCGAAATTCAGCGTCAGACTTTTTTTGCCGGCAGCCTCGCGCGCGGCCGAAGCAATGGAGGTGGCCATTTCAGCCAGGTCTGCCGGCGCCAGCCGCAGCGTCAGCTTGCCGGTGCGGGCCCGCGACAGGTCCAGCAGGTCATCAATGATCTTGGTCTGGCTGACCACGGCGCTGCGAATGGTTTCGCCAGCCCGCGCCACTTCGGGAAGCGCGCGCACCTCGGGATGGCTCAGCAGCAATTCGGTGTTGACCTGGATCAGGTTCAGCGGATGCTTGAGTTCATGCGACATCACGGCCAGAAACTGGTCCTTGAGTTCGTTGGCCTGCTTTTCCATGGCCAGCAACTCATCGCGGCTCACTTGCTGCGACCGGCTTTCGGTCATGTCGCGGGTAATCTTGGCATAGCCGCCGGTCTTGCCTTCCAGCCGGGTGACAACGCCGCTGCAAAAAAAGGTGCTGCCGTCCTTGCGCAGGTGCCAGCGCTCGTCCACGCTGCGGCCGTCTTCGTGCGCACCGCGCAATTCTTCTTCTGGTGCCCCGGCGGCACGGTCTTCGGGGGTAAAGATGGTGGAAAACGGCTGGCCCACGATTTCTTGCGGCGTATAGCCAAAATTTCGCTGCGCACCGACGTTCCAGCTGGTGATGATGCCCTCCTCATCGATGGTCAAAATGGCGTAGTCCCTGGTGGTTTCTGCGGCTATGCGCAGCCGTTCCTCGCCAGCGCGCAGCCGTTCCTCGACCTTGCGCAACTCTGTGACATCCACAAATGTCAGCACGACGCCATCAATATGGTCATCCATGGTGCGGTAAGGGCGAATGCGGGCCAGGTAATACCGGCCGTCGCTGCTGCTGACCGGCCGCTCGCTCGGGTTCAGCGTCTTGAGCATTCCGGCCGCATCGTCTGCCAGCGACGCATAGTCGAGCTTGTGGGTGATGTCCATCAAGGGGCGGCTGATGTCGGACTCGATCAGGTTGAAAATGCGGGTTGCCTGCGGGGTGAAGCGCTTGATGTGCAGGCTGCGGTCCACAAATATCGTGGCAATGTCAGACGATGCAATCAGGTTTTGCAGGTCGTCGTTCATCATGCCGGTTTCATCGACCTTGACTTTCAGCTCAAAGTTGACGGTGGTCAGCTCCTCATTGATCGACTGGAGTTCTTCCTTGCTGGTTTCCAGCTCCTCTGTGGCCGAGCGGAGTTCTTCATTGACAGCCTGCTGCTCCTCGTTGGAGGACTTGAGTTCTTCGGTCGATATCTCGGTCTGCTCGATGATTTGCTGAAGATTTTCCTTGAGTTGCCGGATCTCGGTTTCCAGCTGCTCGACCAGCACCTGGTGCGCCTGCCCGGCAGTGCTGCGCTCCAGAGCGGGCTTTTCAGGCACTTCTTCGAACATCACCAGCGCCAGCGCTGATTCGGCGTCAACTTCCTCGAAGAAATGCACGCTCATTTCCACCAGGATGGTGCTGTTTCCGCGCCGGAACGGAACGGCATGCGTCCTGACGGGCTTGCCGGTATGCAGGGCCTGGTAAAGCGCCGTGCGCAATTCGGTGCGCAGCTCGGACTGGGTGTTGTCCAGCAGATTGACCGACGGCGTGCCGCTGCCAGGCAACAGGAATTTGCCAACATTCTCTGACAGGTGCAGGATGTTGTGCTGGCCGTCGATCAGCACGCTGGGCAGGACAATCTGGTCAATCAGCTTGTGATGCAGTTCGGCAAACGAAGTCGGCTTGGGCGCACGCCGGTCAGGCCCGCGCTGGTTGAAAACCATGCGGCCGCTGGGCTGTTCATTGCTCAGCAGCAAATGGCGAATGGAAATGCCCGTCGGATTGACCTTGAAAAACCGGCTCTTTTTGTCCACCACGGTGTAAAGCTTGTGCACGGCCTCAACAGACTCTGAAGTGCCCAAGAACAAAAATCCTTCAGGCTTGAGCGCAAAGCGAAAGGTTGCCAGGACACTGGCCTGGGCCGACTTGTCCAGGTAGATCAGCAGGTTGCGACAGCAAATCAGGTCGATGCGCGAAAAAGGCGGATCGCGCAGCACATTGTGGCTGGCAAACAGCACTTTTTCGCGCACCTGCTTGGTCACCCTGAACTGCTCTTTTTCGGGGGTGAAAAACCTTTTAAGCCGGGCAGGCGACACATCGGTCGCGATCGTGGCCGGATACAGTCCGTTGCGGCCGAAGTTGATGGCCCTTTCATCAATGTCGGTGGCAAAAATCTGCAGTTCGGACGTGCAGTGGTGCAGTTCCATCTGCTCCTTGAGCAAAATGGCCACCGAATAGGCTTCCTCCCCCGTGGCGCAACCCGCCACCCAGACCCGCACCGGCTCGTCTGGCGAGCGATGGGCCAGCAGCGCCGGCAGCACATCGCGTTCAAGCACCTCGAAGGCCGCCGGGTCGCGAAAGAAGTTCGTGACGCTGATGAGCATGTCCTGAAGCAGCAGCTTGACCTCTTCAGGGTGCACGCGCATGAAATCCCGATAGGCCGGCAGGTCCGATACGCCATTGACTTGCAGCCGGCGCTCGATGCGGCGCAGGACCGTGGCCCGCTTGTACTGGCGGAAATCATTTTTAGAATAGACACGCAGTGCCGACATGATTTCGCGCAGCGCCTCTTCGGCAAGCCGGGCGTTCTCATCGCTGTCGGCCGCCACGGCCCGTAACGCCGCACCATCTTTCTGGGGCAGGCTGATGCGGGAGGCATTGGCCCAGAGTTCCTGCAGTCGCTGCGGCATTTTGGCCGCCATTGCAACAAAATCAACCATGCCGGTGGCAATCGCGGCTTTGGGCATGCCGTCATATTCGGCGTCCTCGGGTTTTTGCACCAGCGTGACACCGCCCTCTTGCTTGACCCGGGCAAGGCCGGCAGCGCCGTCGTTGCCGGTGCCGGACATCACGATGGCAATCGCCCTTTCCTGGTGAACATTGGCCAGCGTGCGGAAAAACAGGTCGATGGCCAGGTGCGCGCCCCGCACGCGCGAATGGCTGGACAGTTGCAAGTGCCCGTCGTTCATTTCCAGGTCGTGCGTGGGAGGTATGACGTACACATGGTTGGCTTCAATGGCGGTTGGCTGGTTCACCTGCATAACCGGCATGCTGGCAACGCGCTGCAATATCTCGGCCACATTGCTTTCATGCTCTGGCGACAGATGAAGAATGACGACAAAGGCCATGCCATTGGCAGCGGGCATGTGCTCGAAGAACCGCAGCAGGGCCTGCAGGCCACCGGCCGACGCACCAATGCCGACGACGGGAAAGTTGAGCGAGCTTTTGGTGAAGCCGTCGCTGTTTTCAGGGTCCAGGGAAGCGTCGCGCGGATCTGCCATGCTGATGAACCAGTCGGGGTAAATGGATTTTGATAATACCGTTGGATGCTGAAAGCCTTCCAGGCTGACACCGCATCACTTTCGTCATTATTCATGCAGGCCAGCAAAAATGACCAGCCCCATGAACCCGTTATTGCGGCCAACCGGCAAAAAACGGAACGTCCGGCACTTTACGCTTGCAGCTTGCAGCTTGCAGCTTGCCAGCATTGATCACAGGGCCAGGCCGAGCCCCAGCGAGAGTTTTGCCGAAACACACACACCCACCAGTCATGCAAAAAGCGCCCCCAGACTGAACTGGAAGCGCTTTTTGCAGGCAAGGCCGATTTTATTGATTACTATTAATTTAATAGCAAACTATGTATATGGGACATGCTTAAAGCACATAAAAAGCTTGAACTAACGGAAAAATCACTCTGCCGGCTGTTCCTTGGCATAGTTGGCGATGCCGTCGGTGATTTCCTTCTTTGCAGCTTCCGGGCCTTCCCAGCCTGAAATCTTGACCCATTTGCCTTCTTCCAGGTCTTTGTAATGCTCAAAGAAATGGGCGATGGTTTTCAGGCGCAGCGGGTTCAAGTCCTCGGGCTTTTGCCAGTGGCTGTACAGCGAGCATTTCTTGTCGATGGGCACGGCCAGAACCTTGCCGTCTTCACCGGCTTCGTCGGTCATCTTCAGGATGCCGATGACGCGGCAGGTCACCACCACGCCGGATATCAGCGGTACCGGTGTGATCACCAGCACATCGACCGGGTCGCCGTCGCCGCTCAGCGTCTGGGGCACATAGCCGTAGTTGCAGGGGTAGTGCATGGACGTGCTCATGAAGCGGTCCACGAAGATGGCGCCGGACTCCTTGTCAACCTCGTACTTCACCGGATCGGAGTTCATCGGGATTTCGATGATCACGTTGAAGGAGTCGGGAGCGTTTTTGCCGGGAGTAACTTTATCTAGGGACATGGTCGCTTTGGAGTTGATGAAAACACGTTGATGAAAAAAAGCGGCCCGCCAGGCCGCTGCGTTCAAGTTGTCCGATAGCCGCTGTCGCGAGGCCGGCCTCGCGGGCTCACAGACGGTTATTTGCCTGTATTTTACTGATGCCGACCTTACGGGTTGCCAACGGCTGGTGTTTTCGCGTTTAATTTCCCTGAGTTGGCCAATCGTCCCATCGCCTCCATGCGAGCCACGAGGAAGCAACGCAGCGGGGGGCCGCTTGCGTGGCACCCATCAAGGCAAAAAACAAGGTGGAGGTATTTATGACAGGTCACTCAGCCGCGCTCATTCTTGCGCTGGTCTGCGGGTTCATTGCCGTGGGATACGGCTTTTGGGCACGCAACTGGATTCTTTCCCAGGACGCGGGCAACGCCCGAATGCAGGAAATTTCGGCCGCCATCCAGCTAGGCGCAGCCGCCTATCTGGCCCGGCAGTACAAGACCATTGCCATCGTCGGCGTCATCCTGGCGGTGCTGATCGGGGTGTTCCTCGACAGCAAGACCGCCATCGGCTTCGTCGTCGGGGCGCTGCTGTCGGGCGCTTGCGGCTTCATTGGCATGAATGTCTCGGTGCGCGCCAACGTGCGGACCGCGCAAGCCGCCACGCGCGGCATTGGCCCGGCGCTGGACGTGGCCTTTCGCGGCGGTGCCATCACCGGCATGCTGGTGGTCGGCCTGGGGCTGCTGGGCGTGACGGCTTTTTTCTGGTTTCTGGTCGGCAACGGCAATTACACGCCGACCACCAGGCTGGCCGACCTGCTCAACCCGCTGATCGGCTTTGCCTTTGGCTCGTCGCTGATCTCGATCTTTGCCCGGCTGGGCGGCGGCATTTTCACCAAGGGTGCTGATGTGGGCGCCGACCTGGTCGGCAAGGTCGAGGCCGGCATTCCCGAAGACGACCCGCGCAACCCGGCGGTGATTGCCGACAACGTGGGCGACAACGTCGGCGATTGCGCCGGCATGGCGGCCGATTTGTTCGAGACTTATGCGGTGACGCTGATTGCCACCATGGTGCTGGGCGCGCTGCTGGTGGCCGCCGCGCCGGTCAACGCCGTGCTGTACCCGCTGGCGCTGGGCGCGGTGTCGATCATCGCGTCCATCGTCGGCTGCTTTTTTGTCAAGGCATCGCCGGGCATGACCAATGTGATGCCAGCCTTGTACAAGGGCCTGGCCGTGGCCGGTGTGCTGTCGCTTATTGCCTTTTACTTCGTCACGACCTGGCTGATGCCCGACGACGCCATTTACGCCACGGGCAGCCAGATGAAGCTGTTCGGCGCCTGTGCGGTCGGCCTGGTGCTGACAGCCTGCCTGGTCTGGGTGACCGAGTACTACACCGGTACCCAATACGCACCGGTCAAGCACATCGCGCAGGCCTCCACCACCGGCCACGGCACCAACATCATTGCCGGCCTGGGCGTGTCGATGCGCTCGACCGCCTGGCCGGTGATCTTTGTATGCATCGCGATTCTGGTGTCGTACAACCTGGCCGGGCTTTACGGTATTGCGATTGCCGCGACTTCCATGCTGAGCATGGCCGGCATCGTGGTGGCGCTCGACGCTTACGGCCCCATCACCGACAACGCTGGCGGCATTGCCGAAATGGCCGACATGCCGCCCGAAGTGCGCGCCGTGACCGACCCGCTGGACGCCGTGGGCAACACCACCAAGGCGGTGACCAAGGGCTACGCGATCGGTTCGGCCGGCCTCGCCGCGCTGGTGCTGTTTGCCGATTACACCCACAAGCTCGAAAGCTATGGCCGCGCCATCAGCTTTGACCTGAGCGACCCGATGGTCATCGTCGGCCTGTTCATCGGCGGACTGATTCCCTACCTGTTTGGAGCCATGGCCATGGAAGCCGTGGGGCGCGCAGCCGGCGCGGTGGTGGTGGAAGTGCGCCGCCAGTTCAAGGAAATTCCCGGCATCATGCAAGGCACGGCCAAGCCTGAATACGGCCGCGCGGTGGACATGCTGACCACGGCAGCCATCAAGGAAATGATCATTCCGTCGCTGCTGCCGGTCATTGTCCCGATCCTGGTCGGCCTGCTGCTTGGCCCCAAGGCGCTGGGGGGCCTGCTGATGGGCACCATCGTCACCGGCCTGTTCGTGGCGATTTCGATGTGTACTGGCGGTGGCGCCTGGGACAACGCCAAGAAATACATCGAGGACGGCCACCACGGCGGCAAGGGAAGCGAAGCGCACAAGGCCGCCGTGACCGGCGACACCGTGGGCGACCCGTACAAGGACACGGCCGGCCCGGCCATCAACCCGCTCATCAAGATCATCAACATCGTGGCGCTGCTGATCGTGCCGCTGATGATGAAGTTCCATGGCGGCGAGGTGCAGGCCGCGCCCGTTGTTCCAGTGCAGGCGCCCACGGCGTTCAGCGGCCCGGCCGCGCCGGTGATGACACCGATGGCGCCAGGGCTGCCCGCACCGGCACCCGCCCGCGCTCCTGACGCCGCAGCCGTTGCGACGCCTGCAGCCAGCACGCCGGCACCGGCCGCGTCCCGATAAGGTTTTTTCTCTGCGCACTGAGTGTGCGCATTCGACTTGCCACAACCCGCTTCGGCGGATTGTGGCGTTGCCGGGTATTGCCCTTTGCTGCTGCTTTGGCAGCAATTGCGATTTTTACGACAATTCACGACAATCAGGTGATGAAGACCTTCGACGACATTGAACTCCGGCGCCCGGTCCTGGCGCAAGCCTATCTGGCCTTGCTGGCCGCCCAGCCAGGCCGTCCGCTGGCCCTGTTTGCGCCCCGGCGCGTCGGCAAGACCTTCTTTCTTGACCACGACCTGGCGCCCGGTGCCAGGCAAGCGGGAATGCTGCCGGTATACGCCGACCTGTGGCTGCACAAGTCAGCCCCGATCGAAGCGCTGAACCATGCGCTGGAAGAAGCGCTGGACGATTTGCAGGTGCCCGCCAGCCGCGCCGGAAAGCTGGCCAGAACGCCGGTGAAGAAAATCGGCGTTCTGGGGGCCAGCGTTGACCTGGGCGACGAACCACAGCGCCGGGCCTTGCCGGAATCACCGGCCCTGCGACTGGATGCGCTGGTCACCCGGCTGGCCGCGCGGCACAAGGGCCAGATCCTGCTGATGCTCGACGAGGTGCAAACCCTGGGCGAAGCGGCCGATGGCGTGCCCCTGGTAGCCTCCTTGCGGGCCGTCCTGCACAAGCGGCGCGGGGAGGTGCGCGCCGTCTTTACCGGTTCCTCGCAGGAAGGGCTGGCGCGGCTGATGAACACCGCAGGCGCGCCGATGTACCAGTTTGCGCAAATCATTGATTTCCCTTTCCTGGACGATGAATTCCTGCGCCTGCTGGCGGATCATTTCAGCAAGGTGCATCCGGAAAAAGCGCTGGCGCTGGACGATTTGCACCAAGGCTTCAGCAAAATTGGCTTCAAGCCGGCGCTGATGCGCGATGTGGTCAAGGCGATGTCGGCAGAAGGCGTGACCGATGTGTCGCAGGGTCTGCGGAACTACATGACGAGCGACCACCAGGTCGCCGTCTGGCAGGCGCTGCTGAGTTCGGTTGATACCTTCGACCAGGGCGTGCTGCAAGTGATTGCCAGAGGCGAGCCGCCCATGAGCCAGGCGACGCTGCAAGCGCTGGGGGCCATTCCCGGTTCGAAACCGACGATCTCGAAGGTCAGATCATCCATCGAAAAACTGAAACGCGGGGGGTTTCTGTCGAAGACCATCGCCGGAACCCACCTGGACGACCCCTTGCTTGCAGAGTTCCTGCTGCAACGCACCACAGGGTAAGCACTTTGCTTGACCAGGATCGGGCTAAACGATCCACTCCGGAAATCGCTGCTTGATGTCATCGACAAAGGACAGCGTTCCGGCCAGATGCTGACGCAGGGCCTGCTGTGCAGCCGGTGCGTCCTGGCGGGCGATGGCTTCGACGATGGCTCGATGGTCCCGCACGATGGACTGCGGCTTGCCTTCATCGGGGAGGTTCA
Source organism: Polaromonas sp. (assembly GCF_010365105.1). Classification (GTDB taxonomy): domain Bacteria; phylum Pseudomonadota; class Gammaproteobacteria; order Burkholderiales; family Burkholderiaceae_C; genus Polaromonas. The sequence continues at coordinate 41,582 of NZ_JAAFGZ010000020.1, forward strand.
GGCGACGCAGCCGGTCCACGTGACCGCTTTGTTTGCGCACCAGGCTCCAGAGCGGCCCGACCTTGGCGGCTGCATACAGCTCCTGATGAAAAGCCTGGTCGGCCAGGGCCAGTTTCGGCACATCCAGCGGGTTGAGCGCAGCCTCTTGCACGGCCAGATTCGCATTCAACCGCCGCACCAGGCCCCCGTGCTCAGCTTGCGGCAACACACACAAGGCATTCAGGATTTCCAGTTCAATCGCCAGTCGCAGGAAATGCGACTGCAATGCCGCCGACAGGTCAATCCGGCTGACCACCGTGGCATGTTGCGCAAAGATATCGACCAGCTGCTCTTCGCCCAGGCGCAGCAGGGCATCGCGAATCGGCGTCTGGCTGATGCCGAAGTGTTCCGCCAGCTCGGCGCGTTGCAAGACCGTTCCGGGTTCCAGCTGGAACGAGACGATCAACTCACGCAAGGCCTCGAACACCTGGGGCGCGGACTGGCGTGTTCGGTCCAGTTTGAGCGGAGCAATTTTCGTCAAGGCATTCATGCGGTCTTTAGGTGAGGTCAGGTGGCAATCAGGGTAAATCATAACATTGACACACTAATATATTAGTGCTTTAATTTTTCCAATATTTTCGATCTGAAGCCCTTCTGATGACCAAAAAGACTTGTGAAGAACTGCGCAGCGCACGCTGGTTTGCGCCGGACGACGTGCGTTCCTTCGGCCACCGCTCGCGCGTGATGCAACTGGGCTACGGCCCGGAGGACTGGGAAGGCAAGCCGGTGATCGCCATCCTGAACACCTGGAGCGACATCGGCACCTGCCACGGCCACTTCAAGCAGCGTGTCGAAGACGTCAAGCGCGGCGTGCTGCAAGCAGGCGGCTTTCCGCTGGAATTGCCGGCGCTGTCGCTGTCCGAGTCGCTCGTCAAGCCGACCACCATGCTGTACCGCAACATGCTGGCGATGGACGTCGAGGAACTGCTGCGCAGCCACCCCATCGACGGCGCGGTCCTGATGGGCGGCTGCGACAAGACCACACCGGGCCTGGTGCTGGGCGCCCTGAGTGCCGGCGTGCCCTTCATCTACATGCCCGCCGGGCCGATGCTGCGCGGCAACGTCAAGGGCAAGATCCTGGGTTCGGGCTCGGACACCTGGAAATACTGGGACGAGCGCCGCGCCGGCAAGATCAACAAGGCGCAGTGGCTGGAAGTCGAGGGCGGCATTGCGCGCAGCCACGGCCACTGCATGACCATGGGCACTGCCAGCACCATGACCGGCATTGCCGAGGCGATCGGCTTGACGCTGCCCGGCGCGTCGTCGATTCCGGCGGTCGATTCCAACCATATCCGCATGGCGACGAAATGCGGCCGGCGCATCGTCGGCATGGTCTGGGAAGACCTGACGCCGGCCAAATTGCTGTCGCGCGCCTCGTTCGAGAACGCCATCACCGTCGCCATGGCGATGGGCTGCTCGACCAACGCCATCATTCACCTGGTGGCGATGTCGCGCCGTGCCGGCGAACACTGCGCCGTCGGCCTGAACGACTTTGACGCCGCCAGCCGCAAGGTGCCGGTGATTGCCAACATCCGCCCGAGTGGCGACAGCTACCTGATGGAAGACTTCTACTACGCAGGCGGCATGCTCGGCATGATGAGCGTGCTCAAAGACCACCTCAAGCTCGACGCGCTGACGGTGACCGGCCAGTCGCTGGGTGAGAACCTGGTCGGCGCCGAGGTCTACAACCACGACGTGATCCGCCCGCTGGACAACCCTATCTACGCCGAAGGCGCGCTGGCCGTGCTGCGCGGCAACCTGGCGCCCGATGGCTGCGTGATCAAGCCCAGCGCCTGCGCACCGCGCTACTTCCAGCACACCGGCCCGGCGCTGGTGTTTGACGACTATCCGTCGATGAAAGCAGCGGTGGAGGACGAGAACCTCGACGTCACCGCCGATCACATCCTGATTTTGCGCAACGCCGGCCCGCAGGGCGGCCCCGGCATGCCCGAGTGGGGCATGCTGCCGATCCCGCTCAAGCTGGTCAAGCAGGGCGTGAAAGACATGCTGCGCATTTCGGACGCCCGCATGAGCGGCACCAGCTACGGCGCCTGCATCCTGCACGTTGCGCCCGAGGCCTATATCGGCGGCCCGCTGGCCCTGGTAAAAACCGGCGACCTCATCACCGTCAATGTGCCGGCTAGGTCCATCCACCTGGAAGTCAGCGACGACGAGCTGGCGCTGCGCCGCGCCGCCTGGATGCCGCCGCCCAGGCGCTTCGAGCGAGGTTACGGCTGGATGAGCGCGCGCCACATCCAGCAGGCCGACACCGGCTGCGATTTTGATTTTCTTGAAACCTCGTTCGGCGCTCCCATTGGCGAGCCGGACATTTACTGAAAGCGAAAGACATTCCCATGGCCCTCGATCCCGCCACGCGCGACAAGCTCAAGACGGTCAGCACCGCCACGCTGTGTACCGCCCTGTTCAAGCGCGGCCTGCGCAACCAGTTCATCCAGGACGTGCATCCGGTCAATACCAGCCTGCCGACCATGGTGGGCGAAGCCTTCACCCTGCGCTACATCCCGGCGCGCGAAGACCTGAACCCGATCAGCGTTTTTCAGGACCCCAGGCACCCGCAGCGCGTCGCCGTCGAGCAGTGCCCTGAAGGCGCGGTGATGGTGATTGACAGCCGAAAGGACGCCCGCGCCGCCTCGGCGGGCTCAATCCTGATCTCGCGCCTGATGGTGCGCGGCGCGGCCGGCATCGTCACCGACGGCGGCTTTCGCGACTCGCCCGAGCTGGCCGTGTTGCCCTTCCCGACCTACCACCAGCGCCCTTCCGCCCCCACCAACCTGACGCTGCACCAGGCGCTGGACATCAACGTGCCCATCGGCTGCGGCGACGTGGCGGTGTACCCGGGCGACGTGATCGTGGGCGACCAGGAAGGCGTGTTCGTCATTCCGGCGCACCTGGCCGACGAGATTGCCGACGAGGCGGTGGAAATGACTGCCTTCGAGGATTTCGTGACCGAAGAAGTGCTGAAGGGCCGGCCCATCATCGGCCTGTACCCGCCCACGCAGCAGCAATCGAAGGACGACTTTGCCGTCTGGCGCCAGGCCAGGGGACGCTGAATCGTCTTCAATCATCTCGCCCTAGCACGCGTCACCACGCCTCATCAGGAGATAAATTCATGTCAAACAGACGTCTTACGCTTGCCACCATTGCGTGTGCAGCTATTGGTTTCATAGCATCAGCTGGCCCGGTCCTGGCCCAGTCCGATTACCCCAACAAGCCGGTCAAGATCATCGTGCCATTTCCGGCCGGCGGCACCAGCGACGTGATGGGCCGGCTGGTGGCCGAAGAACTCGGGAAAATCCTCAAGCAGCCCTTCATCGTCGAGAACATTGGCGGCGCCGGCGGCGTGATCGGCACCGAACGCGGCGCCAAGTCCGCGCCTGACGGCTACACGCTGATCCAGACCGGCGTGGGGCAAAACGCCGTGGCCCACGGCCTGGAGCCTTTCCCGAAGTACAACTCCAACACCGACTTCATCCACATCTCGCAAGTCCACTCCGGCCCGAATGTGCTGGTGGTGCATCCGAGCACGCCGTTCAAGACGCTCAAGGAACTGGTGGACTACGCCAAGGCCAACCCCGGCAAGCTCGACTACGGCTACACCCCGGCCGCCTCGGGCCATATGGCCATGGAGCAGTTCAAGCAGACCGCCGGCATCTTCATGCTGGGCATCCCGTACCGCGGCGGCGGCCCGATGATGACCGACATCCTGGGCGGCACGATCAAGATGATGTTCATCAACCAGGACGTGGCGCTGCAGCATGTCAAGGCCGGCAAACTGCGCCCGCTGGCGGTCTCAAGCGCCCAGCGCAATGCGCTGTACCCGGACGTGCCGACCGTGGCCGAGTCGGGCTACAAAGGGTTTGAAGCGCTGTCATGGTCAGGCATTTCCGCACCCAAGGGCACGCCCCAGCCGGTCATCGACAAGCTGGAAGCCGCCCTGGTCCAGGCCATGACCTCCCCGGCGGTCAAGCAGCGTCTGGAGTCGCAGGGCTTTGTGGTTCCGGTGCAAGGCGCCAGGCATTACGCCGAGTTCATCAAGAGCGAGGAAGCGCGCTGGACCCGGGTGATCAAGACCGCCGGCATCAAGACGCCCTGAGCCTGTCAGGGCGATGCGGACATGACCTGTCCACTGGCGATGTCCGCCGTCGAACTTCCCGCACTTTGTGCAGCGGAGCGTGATGGCTGATTTGAAAGTTTTTAACGCTCAGGTGGCCTCCGGCGCCACATTCACGCAAAATCATGCCCATGCAACTCAACTACATTGCCAACGCCCGCGTCCCGTCCCTGTCCGGCAAGACCATTCCGGTGATTGACCCGTCCGACGGCCAGGTTTTCGACGACATCCAGCGCAGCACGGCGCATGACATCGACGTGGCGGTGCGCAGCGCCCGCGACTGCCTGGAACTGGTCTGGTGCCGGCTCAGCGGCATGGAACGCGGCAGGCTCCTGATGCGCCTGTCGGTCAAGGTGGCCGAGCATGCCGATGAACTGGCCCTGATCGAGCAGCGCGACTGCGGCAAGCCGACCCGGCAGGCGAAAGCCGACGCGCTGGCGCTGGCCCGGTACTTCGAGTTTTATGCCGGTGCCTGCGACAAGCTGCACGGCGAGACGATCCCATACCTGGACGGCTACAGCGTGATGACCTGGCGCGAACCGCACGGCGTAACCGGCCACATCATTCCGTGGAACTACCCGATGCAGATCTTTGGCCGCAGCGTCGGTGGCGCGCTGGCGGCGGGCAATGTCTGCGTCGTCAAACCCAGCGAAGACGCCTGCCTGTCGCTGCTGCGCGTGGCCGAACTGGCGACCGAAGCCGGCTTTCCGGCCGGCGCCCTGAACATCGTGACCGGCTATGGGCATGAAGTGGGCGACGCGCTGGCCCGTCACGCCGGCATCGACCACATCAGCTTCACCGGCAGCCCCGGCATCGGTACCTTGATCCAGCAGGTGGCGGCCGAGCGGCACTGCCCGGTCACGCTGGAGCTGGGCGGCAAAAGCCCGCAGATCGTGTTTGCCGATGCCGACCTGGACGCGGCAATACCCGCCATCATCAATGGCATCGTGCAAAATGCCGGGCAAACCTGCTCGGCCGGTTCGCGCCTGCTGATCGCGCAATCGATCTATGACCCCTTGCTGGCGCGGCTGGGCGAGGCCTTTGAAAACCTGCGCGTCGGTCCGGCGTCCATGGACCTGGACGTCGGCCCGCTGATTCGCCAGAGCCAGCAGCAGCGCGTGTGGGATTTTCTGAGCGATGCCCATGTCGCCGGCATTCCGATGGTGGCGCAGGGCCAGATCGTCGATGAAGCGCCTGACAGCGGCTTTTACCAGGCGCCTACATTGCTCTGCGACGTACCGGCCAACCACCGCCTGATGCAGGAAGAAGTCTTTGGCCCCGTCCTGTGCGCCATGCGTTTTCAGGACGAGGACGAGGCCGTCGAACTGGCCAACAGCACCCGCTTCGGGCTGGCCGCCGGCATCTGGACCGCCGACGGCGCGCGCCAGTTCCGCATGGCCAGGCGCGTCAGAAGCGGCCAGGTGTTCATCAACAACTACGGCGCGGGCGGCGGCGTCGAACTGCCGTTTGGCGGCGTGAAGTCGTCGGGCTATGGCCGGGAAAAGGGCTTCGAGGCGCTGTACGGGTTCACCACGCTGAAGACCGTGGCCGTGCGGCATGGCTAGAGACCTGCACGGCGTGGGTTGCAGCACATTTTCCAGCACCCTTCTCGCCCGGCCTCGCTTCCTTGCGGAAACTTGCAGGCTGTCGGGGCCAGCTTTGCGCATGTGCATCAATGTTTGCGCAGACTGGCGCATGAAGGCATAGCGGCGTCACGCCTTGCCAGGATGCTTCGCAAAAACATCAATTATAAATTCAGTAGGCCACTAGCGCACAGCTGGCGTACGCTAACAGCTATCAAATAAATAGTAAACAACCCGGAGACAACATCATGCGCGTCAAGGACAAATCCATCATCGTCACCGGTTCAGGCGGCGGTATCGGCGAAGGCATCGCCCGGCGGCTGGCGGCCGAAGGCGCCAGGGTCATCGTCAACGACATCAATGCCGAACTGGGCGAAAAGGTCGTCGCCGCCATCGTCAAGGCCGGCGGCACGGCGTCCTTCTTTGCCGCCGACGTCACCCAATCGGATGAAGTCAAGGCGCTGGTCGATGCCGCCGTCCAGCGTTACGGCCGGCTTGACGTGATGGTCAGCAATGCCGGCTGGACGCACCGCAACCAGCCCGCGCTGGAGGTCAGCGAGGACGATTTCGACAAGTGCTACGCCATCAATGTCAAAAGCATTTACCTCGCCACCATTCACACGACGCCGGTGTTCCGGAGCCAGGGTGGCGGCAGCTTCATCAACATTGCCTCGACCGCCGGCGTGCGGCCACGCCCCGGCCTGACCTGGTACAACGGCTCCAAGGGCGCGGTCATCACCACGTCGAAGTCGCTGGCGGCCGAACTGGGGCCGGACAACATCCGGGTCAACTGCGTGAACCCGGTGTTCAATCCCGACACCGGGCTATCCGCCGAGTTTGCCGGCGGGCCGCTGGATGAAGACCGCAAGGCGCGCTTTCGGGCCAGCATTCCGCTGGGACGGTTTTCGACGGCGCTGGACGTGGCCAATGCCGTGCTCTACCTAGCCAGCGACGAGGCCGACTTCATCAGCGGCGTGTGCCTGGAGGTGGATGGCGCCCGCTGTGTCTGAGAAAAAATGACGCAAGCTCTGAACTGCGTCACGCCGATCACGCATATCTTCCGTGGGTAAAGCCGGCAGCGCAGGAGCTGGACAGACCGATGGGGTAAATTCTCCCCCAAGGCCCATCACCATGACAGACACACCACGCAAGATCATTCCCCTGGCAGACCTGCGTTACGCCAGCCGCATCCCTGCAGTTCCAGCCCGCCTGACGGAGCCAACCGGCCTGCTCAGCGACACGCTGGGCCGGCCGCTGCGCGACCTGCGCATCAGCGTCACCGACCGCTGCAACTTCCGCTGCAATTACTGCATGCCGAGCGAGATTTTCGACAAGGACTATGCGTTTTTGCCGCAAAGCTCGCTGCTGAGCTTTGAAGAAATCACCCGCCTGGCGAAAATCTTCGTGGCCCACGGTGTCGAAAAGATCAGGCTTACCGGCGGCGAACCCCTGCTGCGCAAGAACCTCGAAGTGCTGATAGGCATGCTGGCAAAGCTTCATACGCCCGAGGGCAAGCCGCTGGACATCACCCTGACGACCAACGGATCGCTGCTGGCCCGAAAAGCCCAGTCGCTCAAGGATGCCGGTCTGCAGCGCGTCACCGTCAGCCTCGATGCGCTGGACGATGCGATTTTTCGCGGCATGAACGACGTGGATTTTCCGGTGTCCGATGTGCTCCGGGGCATCGAGGTGGCGCAGCAGGTCGGCCTGGCGCCCATCAAGATCAACATGGTCGTCAAGCGCGGCACCAACGACAGCCAGATCCTGCCGCTGGCACGTCATTTCCGGCATTCCGGCGCAGTGCTGCGTTTTATCGAATTCATGGATGTGGGGGCGACCAATGGCTGGCGCATGGACGAGGTCATGCCCTCCCGCCAGGTGGTTGAACGACTGCATGCCGAATTTCCCCTGGCCGCGATTGACCCCAACTACAGCGGCGAAACCGCCGAGCGCTGGCGTTATGTTGACGGAGGCGGTGAAATCGGCGTGATCAGCAGCGTGACGCAGGCGTTTTGCGGCAAATGCAACCGGGCGCGGCTGTCCACCGAAGGCAAGCTGTTTTTGTGCCTGTTCGCCAGCCAGGGCCATGACTTGCGCGCCCTGCTGCGCGGCAACCTGGCCGACGAGCAGATTTCGGCAGCGATCGGGCCGATCTGGCAAGCGCGTTCGGACCGTTATTCGGAAATTCGCGCTGCACTGCCGCCCGATGCCAGTCCGGCAGGCGGTGCCAAACGCATTGAAATGAGTTACATCGGCGGGTGAGTGTGGCCACCACGCTCCCCACTGCGTGTGGTTCGCTGCCCCCCGAGGGGGCGCTGCGCCTGCGGCCTGGCAAAGCCAGTTCCGCGGCCCCTGCTGGGGAAGAGGCGCCGCCTCTGCGCTTGTCGTTTCGCGTACTCTGCTGCTCCCGACGGGATGCTGCGCCTGCGGCCCCTGCTGGGGGAAATACTGCCTCAACGCTTGTTGCTTCGCATAATGCACATTTTTAGGAACACTGGATGACCATGAACATGAAGACACCCTTGCATGCCGAAGCCATTACCGGCGTGATCCTGGCCGGTGGACGCGGCTCGCGCATGGGGGGCGTGGACAAGGGGCTGCAAAACTTCAACGGCGTGCCGCTGGCACTGCACACCTTGATGCGGCTGTCGCCGCAGGTCGGCGAGATCATGATCAATGCCAACCGCAACCTGTCCGCCTACGAATCGTTTGGCGTTCCGGTGTGGCCCGACGCGACGTCCCTGGGTGACTATGCTGGTCCGCTGGCTGGCTTCATCACCGGCCTGGAACGCTGCGAAACGCCTTATTTGCTGACCGTGCCTTGCGACACGCCGCTGTTTCCCGCCGACCTGGTGGCGCGCATGGCCGACGCCATGGCGCGGGAAGACGCAGACTTTGCTGTCGCCGCTGCGCGCGAGGAAGACGGCCAGTTGCGGCCGCAGCCGGTGTTTTGCCTGATGGGCGTTGACATGCTGGAGAGCCTGGCGCGCTTTACCCAGGCGGGCGGCCGCAAGATTGACGCCTGGACGGCGCAGCACCGCACGGTCATCGTGCCCTTCGACCAGCCGGGCGACGAGGCGCATGCCTTTTTCAATGCCAACACCCTGGCCGAATTGCACCAGCTTGAAGCGAAGCAATCGTGAACACCATCGACACGATTGCCGCCCAGCTGCAGGGCTATGACCCGCAGGCCATGACGGCGGACGGCGTGCGCGATTTTCTGGCCCGGCTGGTGACGCCGGTTCAGGAAACCATTGAGCTGCCCTTGTTTGAAGCGCTCGGTCGGGTGCTGGCGGCCGATGTGGTTTCGCCCTTTGACGTGCCGCCGCATGACAACTCGGCCATGGACGGTTTTGCATTTTTTGGTGGGCAGCTGGCGCCAGACGCGACGCTGGACTTGCAGGTCGTCGGCACGGCTCTGGCGGGTAAGGCCTGGCAAGGCAGCGTCGATCATGGCCAGTGCGTCAAGATCATGACCGGTGCAGTGATGCCGGCGGGCCTGGACACGGTGGTTCCGCAGGAATTCGTCCAGCTGCGCCGAACCGGTGAACACGAAACCATCACGATTCCGGCGGGCCTGCTGCGCATGGGTGACAACCGCCGACTGCGCGGCGAAGATTTGGCGCAGGGCAAGGCCGCGCTAGAAGAAGGCGAGCTTCTAACGCCTGCCCGGCTTGGGCTGGCGGCCTCTTTGGGCCTTAAAACACTGTCAACCTGGCGGCCCTTGCGTGTGGCTTACTTTTCCACTGGCGACGAAATCCTGTCACTGGGCGAAGCGCCGCGCGAAGGCGCCGTGTTCGACAGCAACCGCTATACCGTCTTCGGCCTGCTCAGCCGCCTGGGTTGCGAAGTCATCGACATGGGCGTGGTACGCGACGAGCCGGCGCGGCTTGAAGCCGCGTTCCTTGATGCCGCCCGGCAGGCCGACGCCATCATCACCTCGGGCGGCGTGAGCGTGGGCGAGGCGGACTACACCAAGGCAATGATGAAAAAGCTCGGCGACGTGGCGTTCTGGCGCATCGCCATGCGGCCGGGCCGGCCGATGGCCGTGGGACGCATTTCAAGCATCAAATCGGCCGTCTCCGCACTGTCCACAGGCGCTGCCAGCTATCAAAATGAAAGCAAAGGCGCCGTGTTGTTCGGACTGCCCGGCAATCCGGTGGCGGTGATGGTGACCTTCCTGGCTTTTGTTCGCCCTGCCCTGCTGCAGATGATGGGTGCCCGGCCCGAGCCCGAGGTGCTGCTTAAGGCGCACAGCGTGGAAACTATTCGCAAGAAACCGGGCCGCACTGAATACCAGCGTGGCCGCGTGACCACCGCACCGGACGGCAGCCTCCACGTCAGGATCACTGGCAGCCAGGGCTCGGGCGTGCTGCGCTCGATGGCCGAGGCCAACGGCCTCATCGTGCTGCACCACGGCCAGGGCAACGTCGAAGCCGGTGATGAAGTCGATGTGATGATGTTTGACGGCGCTATCTGAAGCCGGTCCCGCTTCAGGCGGTCGGGCGTGAACTGCGAGCCGCCAGCACATGAAAGCCCCCGGCCAACACCAGCATCAACACCAGCACCATTCCCCAGATGACCCAGACCAGCGGCGACAGCCAGCCGAGCATGGGCGCGATCCAGCTGGTGGCAATGACCACGGAATCCAGCAGTTCGCTGATGCTGGCCTTCAGCGGCTCGATGACGCCGGGTGGCATCCACACGGCCAGCCAGTCGGGCAAGGGCCACTGCGCCATTGCCTGAGCACCGCGAATCGCCGGATCAGCGGACGACGCGGCCAGCCAGTTGACAGCAGCCGCCAGCATGGAGGCGGCACCGGTCCACAGCAGCGCCAAAAAACCGGTCACGCCCCAGATCAGCAGTTTCATTATTTTTCCCTTGCTGTTTGTACGCCAGGCCAGCGCAAGATTGCGCCATGGGTGTATTTGAGCAAAAGCGCGGTCCCATCACTTTTGGCGGTCCGAAAAGTCCAGAAGAAAATCGGGGTCAACCCTTGGTCGAGCCTTGCGTGACGTTGGCACCAACCGCAATGGCGCAACGCATGCAGGCGCAGCCCCAGAACCGCAGCTTGGGATGCGGTCGAAAATAACTTTCCTGCGTCATACCCGGGAAGAGCCTGCCCTTGACCTGATCGGGTGCGGGTATCCAGACCGGTTTGAGCGCTTTAGCCCGTGGCGCTGGATTCCCGCCTATGTGGGAATGACGGACGGAAAGTCATTACTTTCCGCATCCTTATTTACCGGCCAGCGCCTCGTGCCCGGCGGGCGCCTCCCGCACCTCGGCGGTTTTGGCGCCCGGCACTGCAGCGCGGGCAAACAGCGCGTACATGGTGGGCACCACAAACACGGTCAGCAGCGTGCCCAGCGACATGCCGCCCACGATGACCCAGCCGATCTGGGTGCGGCTTTCAGCCCCGGCACCGGAAGCCAGCGCCAGCGGCAAGGCGCCCAGCACCATCGCGCCGGTGGTCATCAGGATCGGGCGCAGCCGCTGCGACGACGCCTTGATCAGCGCATCGGTCATTTCCATGCCCTGCATGCGCAGCTGGTTGGTGAACTCGACAATCAGGATGCCGTGCTTGGTGATCAGGCCGACCAGCGTGATCAGGCCGATCTGCGAATAGACGTTGAGCGAGCCGCCGCTCCACTTGAGTGCCAGCAAGGCGCCAATCATTGACAGCGGCACCGACAGCATGATCACCAGCGGATCAACAAAGCTTTCAAACTGCGCCGCCAACACCAGGAAAATGAACACCAGCGCCAGCACGAACACGATGACCAGCGCGCCCTGCGAATTCCTGAACTCGCGCGACGTGCCGTTCAGATCGGTGCTGTAGCCTGTTTTCAGGATCTTGGCGGCGGTCTGGTCCATGAAGGCCAGCGCTTCGCCCAGCGAGTAGTCGGACGCCAGGCTGGCGGTGATGGACACCGAACGGCGCTGTCCAAAGTGGTTCAACTCACGCGGCGAGACGCTTTCCGTCACCTTGACCAGGCTGGAGAGCGGAATCATGGCCTCGTTGCGGCCACGCACGTAGATGCGGTCGATGTCTTCGGGTGTGGTGCGGCCGATGGCAGCCGTCTGCACCACCACGTCGTATTGCTCGGCATCGCGCTTGTAGCGGGTCACGTTGCGCCCGCCCAGCAGCGTCTCGATGGCCTTGGCCACGACCTCGATGCTTACGCCCAGGTCGGCCGCCTTGTCGCGCTCCACATCAATGCGCAGTTCGGGCTTGTTCAGCCGCAGGTCCACGTCAGGCGAGACGATGCCGGGGTTCTTGGCGATCTCGTCGAGCATCTGGCGCACCACGCCATTGAGGTTCTGGTAGCTTTCCGAGGTCTGGATGACAAAATTCAGCGGCCTTTCGCGAAAGCCCTGGCCCAGCGAGGGCGGCGTGATTGGGAACGCCGTCACGCCCGGCAGCGCATTGAACATCGGCTGGAGCTCGCGCGCCATGTCCATGGTGGAACGCGTGCGGTCTTTCCAGTCCACGGTGCGGTACACCACGCTGGCCTGCGCCACCGTCGGGTTGCCGACATTGGCAAAGATGCGGTCGAATTCCTTGAACGGCTGGCCCATCTTTTCAAGTTCCTGGGCATAGCGGTTGGTGAAGTCGAGCGTGGAGCCATCAGGCGCGTTGACGCTGGCCAGGATCACGCCCCGGTCTTCCATGGGCGAGAGTTCCTGCTTCATGGTCGGGAAGATCAGCAAGATGGCTGCGCCGCTGACCAGCATAACCGCCAGCACCAGCCAGCGCGCCTGCAGCACCCAGCCTTTCACTCGCTGTCCCGAGCTGCCGGCCTGGGGAACAAACCGCGCCGTCACGATCCAGCGCAGCAGGGCGCCGTAGCGGTCCGAAATGCCGGTCAGCACGCGCTCCATGGTGCTGTCAAAGCGGTTTGGCTTCGGATTGTGCTTGAGCAGCAGCGTGCACAGCATGGGCGTGAGCGTCAGTGCCACCACGCCCGATACCACCACCGCGCCGGCCAGCGCCAGCGCAAACTCGACGAACAGCCGGCCGGTTCGCCCCGGGGTGAAGGCCAGCGGCGCATACACCGCCACCAGGGTGGCGGTCATGGTAACGATGGCAAAACCGATCTCGCGCGCACCCTTGATGCCGGCGGAAAACGGGTCCATGCCTTCCTCGATGTGGCGAAAGATGTTTTCCAGCATCACGATGGCGTCGTCCACCACCAGGCCGATGGCCAGCACCAACGCCAGCAAAGTGAGCGTGTTGATGGTGAAGCCGGCCAGCGCCATCAGCGCAAACGTGCCGATCAGGCTGACCGGGATGGTGATGATCGGAATGATCGACGCGCGCAAGGTGCGCAGGAACACGAAGATCACCAGCGCGACCAGCAGGACGGCTTCGAAAATAGTCTGGTACACATTCTTGACCGAGCGGTCGATGAACACCGAGTTGTCGTTGGCAATGTCGATCAGCACATCGGGCGGCAGGTCTGCCTTCAGCCGGGGAATGGCGGCCTGCACACCTTTGGACAGGTCAAGCGGATTGGCCGTGGCCTGGCGGATCACGCCCACGCCGACGGCCGGGCGGCCATTCAGCCGGACCACCGTGCGCTCGTCGGCCGCGCCTTCCTCGACCCGGGCCACATCACGCACCCGGACCGAAAACCCGTTCACGGTCTTGATCACGATCTCGCCAAACTGCGCCGGCTTGAGCAGGTCGGTTTGCGAGGTCACGCTGAATTCGCGCTGCTGCGATTCGATGCGGCCGGCAGGCAGTTCCAGGTTGCTGCGGCGAATTGCGTCTTCGACGTCCTGTGTCGTCAGCCGGTAGGAAGCGAGCTTGTCGGTGTCCAGCCAGACACGCATGGCGTACTTGCGCTCGCCAAAGATGCGCACGTCGGCCACGCCGGTGACGGTCTGCAGGCGCGGCTTGACGATGCGGTTGACCAGGTCGTTGATCTGCAACGGCGTCAGCGACTCGCTGGAAAACGCCAGTTGGATGACCGGAAACGCGTCGGCCTCTACCTTGGCGATCACCGGCTCTTCAATTGCTTGAGGCAGCTTGTTGCGCACCCGCGAGGTGCGGTCGCGCACCTCGGCGGCGGCGGAATCGGCGTCTTTCTCCAGCCGGAAACGCACGCTGATCTGCCCCTGGTCGGCGCGGCTGATCGAGGTGATGACATCCACGCCGTCGATGCCGGCAATGGAATCCTCCAGCGGCTTGGTCACCTGCGACTCGATGACCTCGGCCGAGGCGCCGGCATAGCGAACGCTCACGGTCACGACCGGCTCGTCAATCTTGGGGTATTCGCGAACCGTCAGCCGGTTGAAACTAACCGCACCGACCAGCACGATGAGCAGCGACAGCACGGTGGCGAACACCGGGCGGCGAATGGAAGTTTCAGCGAGTTGCATGCGGCGGTCCGGCGTTGGTCACGAAGATTCGGGCAGAAGGCAGGCCTCAGCCCGGATTGCGGACTGGAGGAAGGGCCGGCTTGTGCACTGCAGGGTCTGTGCTGGAGGTTGGCATCACGCTGCCGCTGGCAGGTAGCTGCGAAACAATGATGCCGCACGGGTTGGGGCCTGCCGGCGCTGCTTTTACGCTAGTTGCCACGGACGAAACCGGCGCAGTGGAGGCCGTGTCGGCAGGTTTTTTATCCATTGCTGCTTCTCCGACAGAGGCCCCGCCGTTCAGCTTCACCACCCTGACGACGGTCCCGTCCTTCTGGATTCGCTGCTGGCCGGTCCTGACCACGGTGTCACCAGGCAAAAGCCCTTCCAGGATTTCAACCTTGCCCGGACTGCGCAGGCCCACCTTGACCTCGACACGCTGGGTTTTCCGCGTTTCTTCGCTGGGTCCTTCGAGCAGCTTGATGACAAACTGCTTCCCGCTTTGCGGAACAATCGCTTCTTCGGGAATGACGCTGGCATTGTCGCGAACGCCGAAAACGGCATTCACCCGGGCGAACATGCCGGGGCGCAACTGCAGCGCCCGGTTGTCGATGCAGCCCCGGATACCAACCGACCGGCCGTTGGCATCGATCAGCGGGTCAATCGCCTGGATCTGCGCTGTATAGCCCTGTCCCGGCAAGGCATCGATGTCGAGCAGGGCCGTCTGGCCGCGCTTCACCTTGCTCTGGTAGCGCTCGGGCAGCCTGAAATCGACATAGATGGCGTCGATGTCTTCGATGTTCACGATGTCGGCGCCATCCTTGAGGTAGTCGCCCACATTGACCTGGCGGATGCCGGCAATGCCGTCGAACGGTGCCACGATTTTCAAGCGCGCCGCCGTGGCCTTGGCCAGCGCCAGCTTGGCCTGGGCCACTTGCAGATTGGCCTCGCTTTCATCGAGCGAGCGCTGGCTGATGAAGTTTTGCGCCACCAGTTCCTGGTTGCGCTTCTGGTTGGCTCGGGCAATCGACAGCTCGGCCTGGCTTTGCTGGACTTGCGCCTGCGGCAACTGGTCGTCAAACTGCACCAGCACCTGGCCCTTCTTCACCCGCTGGCCATCGGTGAAGTTGAGCTGCGTGATGCGGCCGCTGATTTCAGGACGCAACACCACGCCCCGGCGCGAACGCAGGCTGCCGACCGCGCGGGTGTCGTCGACCAGCCGCGCCAACTCGACCCTGGCTACTTCCACTGATGGCGGTTTGGCCGCCGTGCCGTTGCTGCCCGCGCCCTGCCCTGACGCAGTGACGGCCATGCCTGCCGCACCAGCCGGCTTGGGCTTCTGGTACCACCAGGCGGCGCCTGAAGCCGCTGCAATGCCGGCCACGGCGATGACGGTGTAAATTACTTTGGATGCCATGGGGTGGTGACAAGGTGACTTGTTATGAAAGGAAACGCCTTTCAATGTAGCAGGATGGCCGAAAAAACGCAGGCGATGCGCACGATTTAACCGGGTTTGAAGCCGCTGTTCTCGAAGTCTCGGCCCAACGGCAAATTCTTTTGCAAAACCAGGTGCGCCAGGGCGCTGGCGCCAGCGTGCATCAAATGCGGCCCAGTGCGCGTTCCACGCCCTTGTTGGCCAGCGCATCGGCGCGCTCGTTGCCGGGATCGCCGTTGTGGCCCCTCACCCAGCGCCAGTCGATAGTGTGGCCGCTGGATACCAGCAACGCGTCCAGCCGTTGCCACAAATCGACGTTCTTGACAGGTGCCTTGGCCGCCGTGCGCCAGCCACGGGCTTTCCAGCCATGAATCCATTCGGTGATGCCCTTGAGCACGTACTGGCTGTCGAGGTAAAGGGTCACGTTGCAGGGTTTTTTCAGTGCTGCCAGCGCCTCGATGACAGCAGTCATCTCCATGCGGTTATTGGTCGTGCCCATCTCGCCACCGAAGATTTCCTTCTCGGTGCCGCCTCCGGCCAGCAAGGCGCCCCAACCGCCGGGACCAGGGTTGCCCTTGCAGGCGCCGTCGGTATAAATCACGATGTGTTGACTGGGAACGCGGGACGCTGCTGCTGAATCGGTCATGGGATGCTTGTGATGCCAGGAATGCCTGGTGGGTTTGAAAAATTGAAAAAGCTCAACCGCTTATTTTGACCCAGCCAGCGGGCTTCTTGCTGGCCACGATGGCGGGTGCAGCCGCCAGTGATTTGCGGGTTTTCCAGCTGGGTTCCAGCAAGCGCATGCCACGCACATGCTTGACGGCCACCAGAAAATAAACCGCCCCGAAGATTGGCCACCAGCGTTTTCCGGCGGGGTCCATCCAGTCAAACCGGTCCAGCCACTGCTGGCTTTTCAGCGCCGGGCGGTAACAGCCAAACTGCGCCGATTCCACCTCAAAGTCGAGCAGCCTGAGCCAGTCACGAAGCCGCCAGTAGCCAATGTATTTGCCAGCGTCCGGCAAAAAAAGCCCTTCGTAGCCAAAACGCTGGTAAAGATGATCGCGCCGCTGGCGCAGGCCCCACAGACTGGCCGGATTAAAGCCGCTGATGACCACACGCCCCTCGGGGACCAGAACGCGGGCCACCTCACGCAAGGCAGAATGCGGGTCGCTGCCAAGCTCAAGCGTGTGCGGCAAGGCCACCAGGTCAAGGCTGCTCTCGGGAAACGGCAGCGCTGCTGAATCGGTGTACAAGGCAGGGTGCGGGGAACTTATGGATTCAGGCCCTGTCCGATGCTCTGCACCGCATCTTGAAGGAAACGCTAAGGTCTGCTTTTGCAGAGAATGAAGCGCCAGCCATTTGTGCGGCATGCGGTTGGTCCGCAGGGCATCGATTTCTGGAAATCCCAGTTGCAGGGCATGGTAGCCAAAAATATCACTGACGGCCAAGTCAAAGTGGGAGCGCTCCCAGTCCAGCAGATAGGCCCCCGGCGGGGTCTCAAGCCACTCTGTCAATCCTATAATTTCTGACTTCATCGAGACCACTGCATGTATTTGATTCCTGTTTCCGCTTTTGCCGACAACTACCTGTGGCTGCTGCATGACGGCAAGCGCGCCCTGGTGGTGGACCCTGGCGACCCCGAGCCGGTATTGCGCGCACTGCAAGCATCCCAACTGCAACTGGAATCAATTCTAGTCACGCACCACCATGCGGATCACACCGGCGGCGTTGATGCATTGCGCCAGGCAACCGGCGCCACGGTATATGGACCGGCCACCGAACGCATACCGGCGCCCTTCCAGCCGCTGCGCGAGGGCGATCGGGTTACGACCCTCGGCCTGGATTTCCAGGTACTGGAAGTGCCAGGCCACACCGCAGGACATATTGCCTTCTACACCCCGGACATGGACGGTCATCCGCTGCTTTTTTGTGGCGACACACTTTTTTCAGGAGGTTGTGGCCGGTTGTTTGAAGGAACGCCAGCGCAAATGCTGGCATCGCTTGACAAGCTCGGCGCATTGCCGGATACAACCCGTGTCTGCTGCGCGCACGAGTACACCCTGGCCAATTTGCGCTTTGCGCTTGCTGTTGAGCCTGATAATGCGCATCTGGCAGCGTATGAAAAGCATTGCCGCCAGTTGCGAGAACAGGGCATGCCGACCCTGCCCAGTTCCATCGGACAGGAAATCCTGATCAATCCTTTTTTACGTACACGGCAAGCCACCATCATGGCTGCTGTTCACCACTTTGATGCGTCAACCCATGACGACACCACTGTATTTGCCGCCCTGCGGCAATGGAAAAACCAATTCAAATGAGACTCGTCCCTCGAAACGCACCGCTTTCCTTTTTCCCTTCCCATTCTTTTTCCTTACGCGGCTTTCGGCTTGTTTCGCTGGTGTTTGTGCTGGTGATGGCCGTGCTGGCAGGTTGCGCCACACAGCCTCCAGGCCTGCCGGACGATCCGGTGCTGTCCACCGGGCCGGGGACTGTCCCGGGCCAGAGGATTCCAGCCGGTCCGCTGCGCGCCATTACCCCGGGCCAGGTGAATTCCTTCCCGATAGCATCCACCGAGCCGCCCAAGGAACTTTGGGACCGGATTCGCCGGGGATTTGCCATGCCCGACTTGCAAAATGAACTGGTAACCGACCGCGAGCAATGGTATGCCAGCCGACCGGATTACATCCAGCGCATGACCGAGCGCTCCAGCAAATACCTGTTTCACATCGTCGAGGAACTGGAGCGTCGCCAGATGCCGACCGAGCTGGCGCTGCTCCCTTTCATTGAAAGCGCCTTCAACCCGCAGGCAGTGTCCAGCGCCAAGGCGGCGGGCATGTGGCAGTTCATGCCGGCGACCGGAAAATATTTTGCACTCAAGCAAAACGATTTCAGGGATGACCGCCGCGACGTACTGGCGTCGACACGGGCAGCGCTGGACTACCTGCAAAAACTTTACGGCATGTTCGGCGACTGGCACCTGGCACTTGCCGCGTACAACTGGGGCGAAGGCAGCGTGAGCCGGGCCATTGCCAAAAACCAGAAGGCCGGGCTGGGAACCACTTATGACGAGCTCAATATGCCGGCGGAAACCCGCCTTTATGTACCCAAGCTTCAGGCAGTAAAAAATATCGTTGCCAATCCAAAAGCGTTCAGCACCGAACTGCCGTTGATTGAAAACCATCCGTATTTCCAGCAAGTGCAGATCACGCGGGATATTGACGTCGCCCTGGCGGCACGTCTGGCAGATGTTGAAATTGACGTGTTCAAGGCGCTCAATCCTTCCGCCCGCCGCCCGGTCATTTTGGCATCGGGAACGCCGCAGATCTTGCTGCCCTGGGACAACGCGCTTGTGTTCCAACGCAACTTCGACGCCTATACCCAAGGCCAATATGCAAGCTGGACCGCGTGGACAGCGCCCAGCACCATGAACGTCACGGAGGCAGCGCGGCACACCGGAATGAACGAATCCGATCTGCGCAGCATGAACAACATTCCGCCGCGCATGCTCATCAAGGCCGGCTCGACGCTGGTCGTGCCGCGCACGGCCCAGATGAACGAGGACGTCAGCAGCCAGGTTGCGGACAATGCCCAGGTATCGCTGGCGCCTGAAATCACCACTCGCCGCACAACGGTCAAGGCGCGCAAGGGCGAGTCGGTTGCCAGCATTGCGGGGCGCTACGGCCTGACAGCGGCCAGCGTCGCCAGCTGGAACAGCGTCAGTGCCGGAGCCGCTTTCAAGCAAGGCCATCAGGTCGTGCTGTATCTGCCAATCACCGCGCGCGCCATGACCAGCAATGTGCACAGAAGGTCCGCACCATCCAGGGGAAAAACCGCTGTCCAGGCCAACAGGCGCGACACTGGTAAGGCGGTGGTCAAGTCAAGAAGAAAGTAATTTCCGGCGATTGAATGACGACGAATCCGGCGGCATCAAATCCGCAGCGAGCCGGTTCCAAACAGGCCGATCAGTCCGATGACGATCAGGTACACGGCGACAATAGAATTCAGCAGCCGTGGGATCAGCAGGATCAGAATGCCTGCGATCAACGCGACGATTGGACCAATGCTCATGTGAAGATTCATAGTTGCTCCCTGGATATTTATGGTTTAAAAGTGTAATCACAGCCCAAAACTGGACTGCACGGACATTTCACCAGAAACTTTAGACAGCCGCGTCGATGCAGGCGTCATGACGGCACGAATAGTTTGCAATCGTTTCAACAGACCGTCTCCAGACGGGTCCGTCATTCCCAGCGCGTGCTGCCTCAGGCCTTGAAACGCTCCTTGGCCCGCTGTGCAAACTCGTTGGTGTAAGTTTTTGACAGGTCAATCCTGCCAGGTTTGACGCTTGCGTCAAAACCGGCGATCGCCTTCAGGGCGGTACGGGGCGCTTCATCCGCCAGGATGCCGTCGAGCGAAATGGATTCGCGCACCTTGTTGAACGAGGCAATATACAGACCCCTGTCACCCAGCAGGTAATTTTCGGGAACAGTCTTGATGATATCCCCAGGTCCCGCCGTTTGAAGCCATTTCAGGCCGCGCACCATGGCATTTGCCAGCGCCTGGCAGGTGTTGGGATTTTTTCGGACGAAATCGATTGGCGCAAACAGGCAGGCCGCAGGCATCGGTCCTCCAAACAGTTCAGTCGTTCCCTTGAGGGTGCGGGCGTCACTGATGATCCGGACTTCGCCTTTTTGCTCCAGGATGGTCATGAACGGGTCGGTGTGGCTCATGGCATCCACCTGGCCTGAACGCAGCGCGGCCAGGGCACCTTCTCCCTCACCTACTTCCAGAAAACCCACATCGCTGGCTCGCAGGCCGCCTTGGGCCAACACCATGGAAGCCATCAGGGCGCTTGCGCTTTCCAGCGCAGCAACGCCGACTTTCCTGCCCTTGAGTTCGGCGATCGATTTGTAGCGCGGTAGACTTCGGGTCGAAATCCCGAATGCGATCTGGGGCGCCCTGCCGAGCAGCACAAACGACTGGACCATCTGCTGGGCAGACTGGAGGCGGATGATGTGCTCGAAGCCCGCCAGACAGATATTGGCTGATTTTCCCATCATCGCCTGCACGGCCTGTGTTGCGCTTTCATGGTCACTGATGCCAACGGTAAGGCCTTCCGACCGGAAATAACCCAGTTGCTCTGCAATGGTCAGGGGAAGACTGTAAAAAGCAGCCTTGTTACCTGCTGCAATGGTGATTTTCCGGATCTCAGGCTGTCCTTGGGCATGCAAGGTGGGCCAGACCAGTGTTGCTGCCGCCAATACGCTGCCGCCAGTAAACATCCGCCTGGACAGTCGGGGGAGTCGTTCAATACCCATTTTTTTCTTTTCGGTAGCCATGCGTTTCAGCATATCGAGCCCGAAAAAAAATCGCATCGGGGTCATCCCGTGCAGGTTGGTGTCAAAGCTCGCGTCTTTGTAACGGGAGGTGATTTCCTAATATAAAACCTGTCAGCGGAAGCCGGAAAAAAGGATGCCGATGTTGATGAAAAATGCAAGCGCCCAAATGATGGAGCGCGCATTGGCCCTGTTGCCAACATAGAGCGCGATATAGACGATGCGCAACGCGACAAACAGCACAGCAAGCATGTCGAGCCGTGCCTGACTGGCCTGGAGTTGGTGGGCAATGATGACTGCTGCAAAAAAGAAGGGAATGGACTCGAAGGTGTTGGCCTGCGCCGCATTGGCGCGCCCGCGCCAGTCAGTCTGACGCGCCAGCCAGGCCCGGGGATCGTTGTTGTCGTAACCACCTTTTGCCGGAGCGATTCGCATCAATCCGAATTTGGCAATGCCGGCGCAAACAATAGGCAGCAAGGCGGCCACCAGAACACACCAGTAGGCGATCGTGAAATGTTCAAGCGTCATGAGAATCCTTTTTTTGATGCCTGGCAGCGGCACTGGCTGCCTGCAGGCTTAACGTCGGTCGGTCAGTGCGTGGGCAATCGTTCCCAGGTCCACATATTCCAGTTCGCTACCCACCGGCACGCCGCGCGCGAGGCGGGTGACCTGCATGTTGCGGCTTTTGAGCGCCTGGCCGATTACATGCGCCGTGGCCTCGCCTTCAGCGGTGAAATTCGTCGCCAAAATGACTTCCTGAACTTCGCGGTCAGCAGCCGGCAGGAGTTCTCCGCTGTCGTCGCGGGGCGCCACGCGGTCGAACAACTTTTGCAGGCCGATGTCGTTCGGGCCAATGCCGTCCAGCGGGCTGAGCTTGCCCATCAGCACGAAATACAGGCCCCGGTAGGCCAGTGTCCGCTCCAGCGCCGCCTGATCCGCCGGGGTTTCCACGACGCAAAGCTTGCTGCGGTCGCGCTGCGGATTGGTGCAGGTCACACAAACCTCCTGCTCGGTCAGGGTGTTGCACAGCGCGCAATGCCCGATGCTCTGCACCGCATGGTCCAGCGCCCGTGCAATCTGCAAGGCACCAGGCCTGTCGTGCTGCAGCAGGTGAAAGGCCATGCGCGCTGCCGACTTGGCACCCACGCCAGGCAGCTTGCGCAAGGCCTGGGTCAGGCCGTCAAGGGCATCGGAGGGGATCATTTATGGATTGGGTCGAAGAATTTGATCAGTTGGGGACCGAGCGAAGGGGCGCTGCGCGCGTGCGTCGGTCCGTCCCGCAAAAAAACTAGAAAGGAAACTTCATGCCGCCCGGCAGCGCCGGCATGCCCGCCGTGAGCTTGCCCATTTTTTCCTGGCTGACTTCCTCGGCCTTGCGCACGGCGGCATTGAAGGCGGCAGCCACCAGGTCTTCCAGCATGTCCTTGTCTTCCGTCAGCAGGCTGGGATCGATCTCGATGCGCTTGACATCATGCTTGCATGTCATGGTGACTTTCACCAATCCGGCGCCGGCATCAGCCGTGACTTCGACAAACGCCAGGTCGTCCTGGGCTTTTTTCAGATTGTCCTGCATGGCCTGCGCCTGCTTCATGAGGCCTGCGAGTTGTCCTTTGTTGAACATGGTTTTTTCCTTTAAATGGAGTTGCTGAAACTGTCGCTGATCATATCGGCTGGCTATGGCAACCGCAGCCTGGCTCAGGGCGAAACGCTCTTGATGCTGCCCGGAACAACCCGGGCGCCCCATTCGCGGATCATGTCCTGCACGAACGGGTCGTTCTGGATCAACAGTTCTGCGGCGCGCTGGCGCTCGACCAGCGCAGCGCTGTTCCGGCGCGCCGGCGTATCGGTCACGGCGCCCAATTCGACGACCAGCCGGAGGTCTGGTTCGGCCAGTTCCACTTGAAGCGCGGTTTGAAGTTTTTCACGGGCTGCCGCCTGGTTTAATGACTCACGCTCGACACGCAGCGTCCAGAGGCTTTCGCTCCGGCCGCACAACTGCGACTGCAGCGCCAGTTCGCGCGTCAGGGCTGCGATGGATTCAGACGCCACCATCTGGTTGACGATCCGTTCCCATACATCGTCAAAGGAAACACTTTCTGTCCCGATGGCCGCCGATGGCTGGATGGGTGTTTCCGCCGGTACAGCCGGTGCTTCGCTATTGATAGCAATCGGTTTAACATCAGCATGCGCAGAAGCCCCATTTGACTCATTAAACGCCGTAAGTGGCAGCGCTGGCACTTCCTGGGTTGACACGGCCTGATGGGGGTCTGTCAATCGCTTCACAGGCGCGACCTGGGCCGCAGTGTAGCGGCTGGCAACAGGCGCCTCGCCCGGTTCAGGCAGCGACTTTTTTACCGGCTCGGCGGCACTCCCCGGCGCAGGCCTGACAGCGACAGGCTGTGCCCCAACAGCGGCCGGCTCAACGGTGGCTGACGGTTTGAAAGCCAGCAGGCGCAGCAGCACCATGGTCAGTCCAGCATATTCGTCAGGCGCCAGGCCCAGTTCACCGCGTCCGTGCAGGCACAGGCTGTAGAGCAGCTGGGTTTCATCGGCCGGCATGGCATGGGCCAGCCGGGCGGTTTCGACGATCTCGGGATCTGTGTCGTCATCACTGGCGCCAATGCCAGGTACGGCCTGCAGCACCGCCATGCGCTGCAGAATAGTGGCCATTTCTTCAAGCGTGGAGGCAGCGCTCAGGCCGTTGAGCCGCAGCACTTCCGAGGTTTCGACCACTGTGCGGCCATCGCCGCGCGCCAGCGCATCGAGCAATCGAAACACATAGCTGCGGTCCACGCTGCCGAGCATGACGCGCACGCTGGCCTCGTCGAGCTGGCCTGAGCCGAAGGCAATCGCCTGGTCGGTCAGCGAAAGCGCGTCACGCATTGAGCCGCGCGCGGCACGCGACAGCAGGCGCAGGGCTTGCGGCTCGGCCGGAACGTTTTCAATGGCCAGCACATGCACCAAATGCTCCAGCACCGTCTCGGGTGCCATGGGCCGAAGGTTGAACTGCAGGCAGCGCGACAGCACCGTGGCGGGCACCTTTTGCGGATCGGTCGTGGCAAGCACGAACTTGAGGTAGTCGGGCGGCTCCTCCAGCGTCTTGAGCATGGCATTGAACGCCGTGTTGGTCAGCATGTGGACCTCGTCGATCATGAATACCTTGAAGCGGCCCACTACCGGCTTGTAGACAGCCTGTTCGAGCAGCTGGGCGATTTCATCGACGCCCCGGTTGGACGCCGCGTCCAGTTCGGTGTAATCGACAAAGCGGCCGCTGTCGATGTCCCGGCAGGCGTCGCACACGCCGCAAGGCTGGGCGGTGATGCCGCCCAGCCCGTCAATGCCGGTGCAGTTGAGCGACTTGGCCAGAATGCGCGACACCGTGGTCTTGCCCACGCCCCGGGTGCCGGTGAACAGGTAGGCATGGTGCAGCCGCCCTGTGCCCAGCGCATTGCCCAAGGCCTGAACGACGTGCGACTGGCCCACCATTTCCGAGAAATTTTTGGGGCGGTATTTGCGGGCAAGCACTAGATAGGACATGGGCTCATTCTAAATTGCCCGGGCAGCACCTGAACCGCAGCCTGCGTGCGGCATGCACGGATGGCCAGTGTTTTGCGGCAGGCTGGCGGTTCAGGGCTCAAGCGCGGCATGCAGCTCCACCAGCGCCTGGGTCAGCTTGTGGCCGGGGTCCATGTAGATCATCGGCAGCGATTGTTCATGCGATTCACGAACCCTGATGGAAGCCGGCAGGTAAGGATGCAGCACAGGCAAACCTTCTTCTATCAGTTCATTGACAATGCGCTGCGGCAGATTGGCGCGTGGCTGGAACTGGTTGACCACAATGCCCTCGACCACCAGCCTGGCGTTGTGATCCGCCTGGATTTCCTGAACGTTTTCAAGCAAGGTGTACAAGGCCTTTCGTGAAAAATCGTCGCAGTCAAAGGGAATCAGACAGGTGCGTGCCGCGATGAGCGCCGAGCGGGTGTAAAAATTGAGCGCCGGCGGTGTGTCGATGTAAATCCTGTCATAGCTGCCGGACAGTTGCTGCAGTGCCTCGCGCAGTTTGAAGATCTTGTGACGGGACTCCAGCTTGGCCTGCAATTCATCAAGCTTTGGGCTGGACGGCATCAAGTCAAGCCCTTTATGCGGCGTGGCAACAATGAATTCGGCGGGCGAAACATTCCGCAAACTGAAACTCAGGGTATTTTCAAAAAATCCGCCCACGTCTGGCTGTCCATCGGTAGCCGCCTTGCCCATCAGGTAAGCGCTGGAGTTTCCCTGCGGATCCAGGTCAACGACAAGCGTACGCAAGCCCTGGCTGGCACTGATGGCGGCCAGATTGCAGGTGATGGTGGACTTGCCTACTCCACCTTTTTGATTGAAAACAACGCGTGGCATGAAGCTTCCTTGTGCGGCAGTAGTGAATAACCGATTGTGCCTGCGATGATATGGGCGCGAAGGGTTGGCGCGAGCACAGGCAGCCCTTCGAACTGACGGTCTGGCAGAGGCGGGAATACAGTTTGCAGCTTTTTGTGGCGGCACAGTATGAGGGATGATTGAAGCTGCAGGTACCGGTTTTATGAAAATTCTCCGTATGCGTCAAAGGGCGAAGCCATCGCCCCTATAATCCGGGATGACGGGCCTTCCCGCATGGTAAAGCGGCCAACCGGGTCAGATGGGGAACCAAGCAGCCCTAACTGCGGAGCCAGTGCCGGGGTCAAGGCTCGTCACCTAATTTTTGCAGTGCGTTTCTTACAAATGCATGCCGAGCCCACTGAATCAACAGCTGGCGCGTTGCGAAAGTCCTACTCGCTGACTTCTTCAATCGCAAGCGTTGTCTGCAGTGCATGACTGGCAATCTGCTCGGACATCAGGGCCAGCGATGCCAGTGCATAAGTCCCGCTGATGATTCCCTTGTAGGCTATTTCGGCAGCCACGGCTTCCTGATCGAGGCCTTCCGTGGCGGCGACGATGCAGTCCTCCATGGAGCCCAGACCCACATCGGAATACAGCGTCTCCCCTTCGTAACTGACGCTGTATTCATACAGGTCCTGCTCCATCGGGTCGATGTGGAAACGAACAATCATGCAATCTCCTTGTCTTCTTTTGAAGTTAAAAATGATAGCTATCAGGGCTTGCAGTTAGTCCGCTGAGGCAACAAATCTCTTTTAATTTTACTTTGGCAACCTTCAGCACCCGCGCCTGCTTCACTGGCCGCGCGCAAAGCCAGCTTCAAGCTGATGAACCCGCAATTCACTTTCCCCGACAGCGCTGGTCGCCAGCGCCAGCAGGTGATGGTGGTGGGTAAACACCAGCACCTGTGATGCAGCCGCAAATTTTGCCAGTGCGCGGAACATGTGGCTGGCGCGCTCGTCGTCGGCGGTCATGAACACATCGTCGAGCACCAGCGGCATCATCCGGCCGGGTTTGCGCTGCACTTCCAGCGCGGCCAATCGCAGGGATAAGTACAACTGATCGGCCGTTCCTTCGCTCAAGGCCGAAATCTCCACGGCCTTGCCCTGTGCGGGCTGGGCGAGCAGCAGCGGCGTGTCGCTGTCGGCATCAACCACCAGCCGCACAAAACGCCCCGCCGTCATGAGCCGGAAGTAGTCGCCTGCCAGGGCCACCACCGGACCCTGTGCCTTTTCGCGGTGGCGGCGCAAGGCTTCGCCCAGCAGCGCTTCGGCCAGCTTGAGCCGCGCCCATGGCCGTACGCCAGCGCGGTAGCGGGCGATGGCGGCTTCCATTTCTTCCTTGGCCTGGGCAGCTTCGTCCGACGTGTCGATCTGCGCCAATGCAAGACGGGCGGCCTGCTCCGCGTCGATAGCGGTCTTTTCGTCTGACTCCAGCGTCAGGATCGCCGCCGAACAGAGCTGTTTTTCCTGCTCTATGGCCACGCTGTCCAGACTGGCCAGATCGTGACGCAGGGCGCAAGCGTCCTTGCGCGACGTCCGTGCGAGTTGGTCCTTGAGCCCCTGAAGGCGCAGGCGCAGCGCGTGCAGCTGGCCCGAGCGAATTTCTGCCTCCGGCAACTCGTCGGCATGCCGCACCCCTGCCTGGCCCACAAGCTCTTGAAGTATTTGATGGACGTCTTCAAGACCTGACAGCGCGCGTTGCCGGCGGGCGGTTTCCTCGTCTTCCCTGCGTAGCAGGGAGGCCTTTGCCAAAGCCGCCTCGCGGGAGCGCGAGAGCCGACGGGCCATCTCGTCGATCCAGGCATCCCGGTGATCCCAGACAGGCTCCTTCAAGAGCCGGCCCAATGCAATGGCCCCATGGGTGGCAGCTTCTTCGCTCGCCTGCATTTGCTTGAGTTGCTGTTGGTGGCCTACATGCAACTGGTAGTCATTGACCCAATGATGGAGTTCAGCAAGCCGCGCCTTGATGGTGGGCGCTTCGGCATCCTGCTCCAGGGACAGGCGGGAGCAGTTCCGGTCCAAAGCCACGCGGGCGTTCTGGATCCATCGGGTCAGCTCGGCATCCCGGGCCTGATCGGCCTGAAGACCCTGCCCCAGGCTGTCCAGGTCAACACGCCAGCGCTGCATCGCAGCCTGGACCGTCACCAGTTCACGCTCGGCGGCGGTGCCCAGCGCGACCAGCACAGACAGTGGCAGCGATGTTTCGGGGAGTGCATGGCCCAGCGCGCGCAGGGCGTCAGACAAGCCCTGGAAGGATGCCGCCATCTGCTGCGTCAGCCAGTCATGGGAAAGTCGGGTCTGCGCAAGGCGCTCATGCTGGTCTAGCGCCGTTTGACGGACTATCAGCCACTCCCGTACCCCGGCTGCCGTGCTGGCGGGAATCCCCAGACGCGACAGGGTTTGGTGCCAGCCGCTGTCCAGCGACGCCAGTGCGTCGGTGTGTTCGACTTCTCGAGTCTGCAAAACGACCAGCGTCTGCATCATTTCTTCAATGCGCTGCCCGCATTCAGCCACTTCGGCGGCTCGCTGCGCCCCCTCGCGCAACAAGTCGGCCTGCCGGTCGGCTTCGGCCAGCGTCTGCTCGAAACGCAGCGGCAATGGGTTGCCGAACATGTCGTTACTTGCAAGCTTGACTGCTTCCTTATCAGAATTGATGTATGCAGACCGTATGGCCTGCCAGCTCGCTTCCCGCAGTTCCCTGGCCCGGCGCAACGTGTCAGCCGTTACGACCTCGCCGGTGGCAGCCAGGCGCTTGCTGCGCCGATGCTGCAATGCCAGATCGGTTTGCAACTGCCCGGTATGGTTCTGGTTGAGCGCTGCCTGCTTGAGCAGTTCGCTTCGTTCGTGTTCCCAGGCATCGATTTCGGCAACGGCCAGCCAGCCCGTGAGGGTCAGTTGCACGGGCAACTGCAGCCCCATGTCGCGCAGTGACCCGTTCAGCTTGCGCTGTTCCGTGTCCAGCCCGGCCTGCAGTCCCAGCAACCGCTGCTGCGCATCGCCCAGCGACCTGGCCTGCTCCAGCGCCGACACCAGGGCCTGTCGCAAATCCGCTGCCGGCTCGGGAATTTCCTCGCGCCGAAGTTGCGCCAGTTTGCAACTGTCAGCGGCCAGCCGCACCTGGACATGCTGTAACTCGATGCTCAGTGCCTGAAACGTTTCCAGCGTGCGCAGCAGCTCGGCCTGGTCGGCTGCCGACGGCGCTTGCCTGAAAAATTCTTCCAGGCTGTCAACTCCCTGGCGGCAGGTCTGCATCTGCTGCGCCCGCAGCATCAACTGCCGGCCTTCGTCCTCGGTTGCGGCCTGCAGCTTGAGGCGGACATCGCGCTCGCGCCGCACCAGGGACACGTCAGCCTCCAGGCGGTCGATGGCCGCAGCACGGGTGAGCAGCAGGGGCTCGATTGCCAATGCCAGCAGCAAATGCCGGCATTGTGCAATCGCTTCATCGGCTTCGAGCAGCGCGCTTTGCGACAGCGTCTGGTGCTGGAGCGCGGCAAGCCTGCAGTCCCGGGCGTCGGCTGGCAGGGACACGTGACTTTGTATCGCGGTCCACTGGCTTTCGGCCATGTCCAGTTCGCGAAGCAAGGGTTCAACCGCCCGCAGTTCGGTCAGTTCCTCAAGCCGCCGGCGCTGGCCGGCCAGTTGTTCCCTTGCGTTCAAAAGTTGTGCTTTCGCCTCGTCATGGACGCGCTTGAGCGCCTTCCACTGGTCGGGCTTGGTCACGGCGTGCCGGTAGCGCTGCCGGGCCTCTTCAAGTTGCCGCGCGGCTTCATTGAGGATGGGTAGCTGGCCTTTGGGAACGAAGTATTTCTTCGCATCGGCCTGCAGCGTCTGGAGCATGAGCTTGATCCCGGCCGAACCGGTGCTGGCCTCGAAAAGCGCTGCGCCCAGTTCGCCTTCGCCCTGTATCAGCATCTGTCCGCCCTTGCGCAGATGCAGTGAGTTCAAGCCATACATGGTGTCGAACTGCTCGCGCGCCACCCCGCCGGTCAGCGCCAGCAGCACCTCGGGGGAAACCGCAGGACCCGTGGCAGGCATGCCAGTTAACGGATCAGCGCTGGTCAGGGGATCCTTGTTGCCCTTGCGACGCGCCAAGCCTACATCACCGCCGGCCGCGTCCTCGAAACATCCGGCCAGCAGCATGTCCCGGAAGCCATGCACAAAATCATCCTTGCTTCGCGGGGGTATGCCATAGCGCAGATCGGTCATGGCACGCAGAGCCGAAGACTTGCCCGCCTCGTTGGCACCATAGACCAGGTGCAGGTTGGCGGCACCTGAGAAGTCCAGTGCGGCATTGGTGAACGGACCAAACGCCGAGAGAAAAAATTTCCGGATTTTCATGAAATCACTTCGTGGCTCGTCAGTCGCGCCAGCAGGGTGGCCTCTGCATCCTTCAACAGGACCAACAGCGCAGCGCCATCGTCCAGCCGGGGAATTTCCGTGGCGGCATCGGCCGCCTCATGGGCCATGGCCGCGAGTACTTCTGCAGGCACCTTGCCGAGCACTTCGGCCAGCACGTCGCGGCAAAAACTCTCCAGACCCGTCGGGTCGGCTGCCAGCGAGTCAACCCAGCGCACCAGTTCACCCAGCGCATCGTCGCCCTGCTCGACGCGCGACCGGTCCAGGGGCGAACGCATATCGAGCTTGACCTGCTCAATCCAGACCTCCACGCCAGACACATCCTGTGCAGCGGCCTGGACGGCTGCGGCCAGCGTTCCGGGCTGGCGCGCTTCCAGCGCATGCAAGTGGGTTTCGCCGGACAGCACCACCCGGACCGCATGCAGCACATCCACCTCTTCAGATGCTGCAATTTCCAGCGCCTGCGCAACCCGTAAAGGCAATTCGTCCAAGGTTTTCACGGGCTGCAAATCGATGTCGATCTGGTGCCAGCGAACCACCGCCAACGGCATAAAGCGGGTCGTCATTTGGGCATCTTCGACCGTGACCAGCTCGCACCCCTTGCTGCCGGTTTCACGGGCATGGCGGCCCTGAAGATTGCCTGGAAACACCACCCGGGGCTGTTCGCAAATCACCTGCCGCGCATGGATGTGTCCCAGCGCCCAATAGTCGTAGCCTCTGGATTTCAGGCTCGACAAGGTCGTTGGCGCGTAGGTGTCATGTCCGCCAATGCCGGTCAGGCTGGTGTGCAGCAGGCCAATGTTGAAATAGCCCGGTAACGCTGAGGGGTAGCCGGGTACGAGGTCTTCGGGCACCTCACGGTCCGGAAAGCTGTGCCCGTGAATGGCCACGCCCAGAGCCTCCAGACACACGGTTTCTGCGGCGCGGCTGGAAAATACCTTGACATTGTCAGGCCACGGAATCTGTCGCGTGATCACGCCACGGGCATCGTGGTTGCCCTGCACGATGAACACACGAATGCCATGGCGGCCCAGGCGGACCATCTGTTCGCGCACGAACAGGCCGGTATGGAAATCCTGCCAGTCCCGGTCGTACAAATCGCCAGCAATGAGCACAAAATCGACCCGCTCATCGAGCGCCATATCTACCAGGCGCTCCAGCGCGCGGCGCGTGGCACCACGAAGCCGCTCCAGCGGTGCGCCTTCATAGCGGCTCAGCCCACGAAGGGGGCTGTCGATGTGCAGGTCGGCAGTATGGATGAAACGCATGCAAGTCACTTTCTTGTCTAGTCGGCTGCCTGATTTCGGTCAGACTGCATGCGATTGTGGGGCAAGGATAGGTCAGTCGCAAAAAATTAAACACTTCATTATTTATAGCAACAAAGATATAACAGGAAAGCGGAGAGTGCCGATTTGATCAAAAAATTTTCTTATCGGAACACGTAGCGGCATCAACGTGGCCAGCGCTTGATAAATCGTCCATGCGGCTCTCTTATGCACTTTCTAACGCATCCGCCTGTTTTTTAAGCGCTGCCCGCCAGCCCAGAACTGGCGCCGCTTTCTGGACTTGTCCCTGCGCTTATCCACAAGCTAAACCACAGGGGGCGGGGACAAGTCGCCGCCCCGGCATTTCGCCATTCACGTTGTGGCATGCCCCATTAACATAGCGACATGTGCGCCCACTATGAAGCAGTCCAGGACCGACAGCGTTACCGACGTCATTTTGATATCGAGCCACCGGCCGATTCGGGCCGGTCGGACGTCTGGCCCCTGTACATGGCCAGTTTGATACGCCGCCCGCCTGAAGCCGACGCAAGCGATGAAGCCGTGCCGGCATTCGAAGCCCTGTCCGGCCAGTTCGGTCTGATTCCGCACTGGGCCAAGGACGCGGCTATCGGCAAACGAACCTACAACGCGCGTAGCGAGACTGCCGCCAGCAAGCCGAGTTTTCGGGATGCGTGGCGCCAAAGCCAGCGCTGCATCATTGCGGTTGACGCCTTTTATGAGCCGGACTGGCGCAGTGGCAAGTCCGTGCCGACCCGTTTCAGCCGCACCGATGACAAGCCGATCGGCCTGGCAGGACTGTGGTCACGTTGGAAGTCGCCCTCCGGTGAAGTGGTGCACAGCTATGCGCTGCTGACCATCAATGCCAGTGCTCACCCGCTAATGAAGCATTACCACAAGCCCGACGATGAAAAAAGAATGGTGGTGGTCTTGCCCGACGGTGCTTATCGGGACTGGCTCACGGCACCGGTGGAACAGACCATGGACTTCATGCAGCCCTGTCCAGGTGATCAGTTGAAAGCCGAGGTTGCTGTGAAGCCTTCCAGGAAGGATCTTTTTGGCGACAGAAATTGAAGCGCAGATTCCGTGGACATGTCGATGCTGCACAGCCAAAGGGCTTTGCCGTGGCCAAGCATCGGCATTCAACCTACCATGTCAAGCAATCTGAGTGTGTTTTCATCAGACTGGACGCCAGAAAAGCGTTGCAAGGCCCACCTGAAAACTTTTTCATCCGGTGCGACCTGTGCAAAAAGCGTCATGCACGACCTGAATTTAAGGTCATCCGGGGATCCGAAAATCTCATGGGCCGTTTTGTCGTCGACAGCAAGAACAAGTTCGGTACATTCCTTAAGACGCCTTCCAAGGACAGAGTGCTGCCAATAGGCCAGCGCTTCCTTCCTTGATTCGATGCCGAAGTGTCTGGCGATGCTGCTTCGGCCAAGGGCCTTCAATTGAGGAAAGACAAACCACATCCAGTGGCCAGTCTTGTTTCCTGCCGCCAGTTCTTCACAGACCGCTGTATAGACGCGATCCTGTGCGGTCATAAACCGCTCCAAACCATTCAATGCCGGATTGCTATCCACGTTGACTCCTGCAAACCGCACCACTTGTCGCCTTCTAACTCGGCATCCGATTTGATGGCATCGATTGTGCGGCATCGCAACACGCATTCGAATAACAGGGGAAACCCGAATTTTTCTCGTTTATCGGACCCGCATTAAGTGTCTTCTTTAGATTTTCCAGCCTTTTGCCATGTGCGCAGTGAAAGGATTGTTCGTTCTACATGAATGCAATCTGCTCATGTGACAGTTATTGGTTTCCTATGTTTGCGATACGCAACACAGCCTGGTACCAGACACTCGTGTCAAACAATCAATGCACGGTAGTGCTTGCAAACCAATAGTTGAAAAACTGCTGTTTCGCAAAATTTTTGCTTTATCTGCAGAGAAAATTTCGTGTTCTTGTAGTCCGTTCCATCACAAACTCTTGGACCGGCCTGGATGGTCCTCGACTCGGTTACCTTGGCTTACCGATAAACCGGAGGACTAAAGGCACCGCCAGATTTTTTTCTTCCAGTTGAAGAACCCAGCCCATGGCCTGGGTGTTTTCAATGGAAGAGCGTCAGGTTAAAGCATCAGGGCCTTCAACCAAATATTGAAGTCAATGTTTGTGGGGGCAGTTGCCTCTTCAGGAAGCGCGAGACTTCTTGGTGGCGGCTTTTACTGCCGTTGCACCATTTTTCATTGCTGATTCCAGTGCGTTTTCCATGGTGGAAGCCGCATCTTTCAGACCCTTTCCAACACTCGCAAAAGCTTCCGGCGCTGGATGAGCTTTTTGCAGGGCGTCAACGCTGGTGTGGAATTGCGCAAAACCCAAGGCAGTCACTTCCTTCAGATTCTGTGTCGCCAACGCAATGCTGTTTTCTGCCGAAGCTTTCATGGCCTCAAATGCTGCTTGCGGCTCCTTGATGGTTTTGAAAGACTCAACAGTTTCAGCCACAGCGGCCTGAGCAACTTGCGCTTGTTTCTGAGCCAGATCACCCCAGGCCTTGAGTTGATCCATCACAGGCTTGAATGCTTCCTGGGAGGCAGCAGGATTGAACTTCTGCGAGTTTTCCTTGATGGTTTTTGCAATGGACTCAAAAGAAGTATTGGTAAACATGTGGCGGCCTTTGTAAAAATGTTGCGGTGCAGCAATTATCAGATAGAAACAAGGCAGCCTACTCAATTTTCTTCAAAAATCGATGCCTTTAGTGGTACCGGACTAACAGGCCACGGAAGTTGTTTTCTTTTGAAGATGCGAGAGTCACCCGACGAATGGATAAATTTCACACTTGTAAGCACAACAATTGCAGAGATACATTGTGTGGTGGATGAATGACTTGCACTCGATTGGTAACCCACCTCTTCCAGCCAAAGCGCTTCTCTTTTCCATCTAGCGATGTTAGTGTGATGACGACTGCCTGACACCAAAAAAAAGCCTGCTACCGATTAAGTAGCAGGCTTTGTATGCGCTGAAAGGCATTATCTGGGGTGGCTGATGGGGAGCCACTGGCCATAACCACACCCCAGTATCCATGCGGGTTTCAAGAGGTTGTTACACGGCTCTGTGTATCAAGCAGTGTATCAAGTTGCCCCCTTCAATGACAGCATTTTTCGACAAATCTTTAAGCCTCCGCATGCAATTACGGCCGTCAATTACTGCGTCATAACTTTTAGTCTCGAAAGGCGAAACGACCTGCTTTCCATCGCATCTGCCACTGCCCTTCTGTGCTTGCTCCGTAGTTTCAACGGCGCAAACCGGTCCTATTGCTCCGGCCCGATGAAGTCTGAAATTTTCAACTCCCTTTTCCCTCTGTAGGCGGCAAAAAATAGTAGTGACTTCAAAGGGCCGGAGCAATAAGCACACAACAGCCGGACTAGCCGCCCACTCGCATGAGCGTCAGTCCTCCCATCAAAGCACAAGTTCGCCGACAGATTTCTCTTGTTCGCAGGCCATGCATGCAAGGCATAACCGGCCTTCACCCGCCCCGCATTGGCATCCACCAGCCAGGAGAGCTCCAGGGCTCGCCTTCTCTACATCCGCTCATATGAGAGAGGGATGGTAGTTGACCTCATACATTTCGGCATCGATTCCCACCGCAATGCCATTCTTTCCACAGTTTCTGGTGGAGCGCCATGCACATTTCCCAATTGCCCCTTCGCTTCGATAACTCGAACTGTTCTTGTCGTCATTGAAAAATACGGCTCCATTTCCCATCGGGTGGTGAAGGTATTGCTGACAACAACGTTGTCACCACGAGCCAAAGCCTGACGTGCCATGTGCTGGCACCAAGCATGGGCATCCTTGAGGCGGGCACCGTCAAATCGGTATATTCCACCGATTTCGAAAAACATGCCAGCCTCAAAATGTTTGTATCCAATCATGGCCAGGATGCTGGCCATGTTGCTTTTACCGCTGCCCGGCAGACCACGAATCAAAACTAGGTCGCCATTGGAAGCCGGTACAGCTGGCGATATTTCATCATTCTTTAATACCTTCATAGTTTCAGGGTTTAAGCGTTGCTTGAGATGCAACGTGGGACGTTTAATTTGAGTAATATTCATTTGATAAATTCAAGTGTATTAATTAAAAAATGGTATGCAGCAGCTCGAATCGGTTGAATACATTCAATTATTTGGTTAAAAAATTAGCGCCAAACCAGCACAGGTTCGCTTTGCATGCTGCCTCGTACTTCGCAATAACATACCCCAACAGCTCTGCCTGACCAGATTAATTTTGATTGTCAAACTCATTCAAAATGCAATCCTGCATTTCCAGTGCAAGCCCCCGTTTTCAAGAGGGCTTGCATCATTGAAATGCCATTAGTCAGTTCGTCAGTTCGTCAGTTCGTCAACAGTTGCAAGTCAATTCAGACCAATTCGATTCCGAGCGTTTGCAAAAATTCTCCTGGATTGGTTTCGTCCGTCATACCATGGCGCCAGGTTTGCTCTAGTACATCCCCGAGAGCGAAAAATTGCATGTCATCCAGACAACACAATTTGTCAACTAAATCTTTAAGGTAACTAGACTGGTATTCATCAAAATCTATTCCATGTGTATCACAAAGAAATTCAGGAATTGAAGAAAAATGTTGAGGCATAAAGATGCCCTCCTTGTTGTATTCAATGAGAATCTTGATGTCCTCCAAGGAAAACATGTTGCTAATACGTTCTCGAGTCATTTGAAGAATCCACTCAAGTCTTGCACAAGCCAAACCCGCTACACGACCACCAGTTAAACCATCTGCAATGTTTTCATGTTGTTCCAAGTACGTTTTCAAGTAAGGTCTTGAGAATTCAAAAGCACAACCATGCATTCCTCCAAACTCAAAATCTTTATCTATATTTAAATAAATCAATTTCATATTAACCTTTTATTCGATGAATAACCCGTCCAAAGAAATAGAGTTGATAAATTATCAGCAACTACCAAATTAGGTTTCTAAAAATTAAGAAGGCAAGAAAAATATTAAACAATAACTAAATATAATTTCTCCAATCGTGATTGCCAATCCTTTTAATTTTCCATCCTTCATATTTTCCAAGTTTTTCATCGGCTAATTCATCGAGAATTAATGTGCAGCGAGCAATGTCTTCCAGTACCAACTTACTCTGATTTTTAAAAAAAATCTCATACAAATTCCTACCCTTATTTAATTTAATTCTTTCAACAAAGAACACTGAATCAATCAAATCAATCGCAAATTCTTCCGCACAATTTTTATAATCAAAACTGGCCATATGAAAAATATCTGTCAGAGGATTTTTATTTGAATTGACTTCTTTAAGATTATCAATGCTAATAATGTCAATGGTAATCTGAAATACCATCCTCTTGTATGCAATTGGTCCTTGAGCATTAATATTCTTACCTAGGCCATCAAGAAAATTACTTACTCTTTGCACTTGGTCTTCCGATGGAGAAAGTATATTAAAATTATTTCTTCGTTTATTCATCATTTAATCCTGCTATTAATAATCATTGCAATTTATCAAAATTCACAATTTAAAGCTGACATCAGATATTATCTTTTGAATAAAAATAGCTCGAAAATGCAAATGCCATCACGCGTTCAAAATCGCCTACCCAAGTCATCAGTTCCAAATACTCAAGCAACGACGGCATGCCCATATCGTGCGGAGGCATTGGCATTGCAGCTACCCAAGGTACTGTGGGCTTACAGTCTGGATTTGTAAGTGCCAATTGGCCGCTCCATTCATGTAATTTTCTCCACGGCTGCTCACCGTTTTCGGCGACAGCAGCTACAGCAAACACCACAGCCGGATGGTCAGATTTGATGTTTTTAGATGGCAAATAAAGCTTACCTAAAAGATTACTGCCATCGAGATGGATATAAACAGGGTATATTTTTTTATCCAAAATCATTCGCGTCCATCCTGTTTCTCTTGAATCAACAATCAAACCTCGACAAGCCCTCATTGACTGTTGACTGATATCAATCCAAGGCTGAGTACAGACATGCCCGCTGTGCAGTGAAATATGTGAAAAAGCTTTCACATCTGGATATTTTTTACTAATATTTTCCTGGGCGTTCGGCGTTACCCCCTCCTCACCTGTATCCTCATCGTCCTTCCCGCCAATGCACTTGACGACGGCCATTGCAGCCATCTCAGACGCAGAGTACTTCGTAAAAGTACGTTCGATACGAAGCTCGTACTCCCGGAGGGAGATAGCTTTATTCAATTGCATTAATGCAATATCAATAAGCATTTCGGACATTTTTTTGCTCAACGTTACAAATCTGCCCCCAAATTTCTGTGCTTTGTACTCATCACACAAAACAACAGCAACAGACAAGTTATGTTTTCCTGCGACAAACCCAACAGGGATACCTCTTGACTTAACAGAATTAATCGACGCATGAAATGGACATTCAACCCATTCTTCCTTACCGAATTTTGTCAAATAATATGCGACCTCGTTATGCACGAACAATGCAAATTGGACTTCATTTTTTCTATATAAATCTATCTCACTCAAAGACGGATTTTTGGAAAAAACATTCAATTTTGCGCCATTGCCATCAAGGTTAAATTGAAATCTTGAGCAACCAGACTCCATTACAACCGCTGTCTCGTTAAATTCATCTCTCATCAAAACTCACTCCTGACTGTTAATAAAATTCCGTCGCTCAACAACAAAATTGTTGCTGCGCTTCAGTTCCCGAAACTGATGCGGTTTTTAATTATTGCCAGATTTTTCCTCACCTGCAACGTCAGACTTTGCAAGTAATTTTTTGTTTAGCATTTATAGAAACGCTCGATTTATATTTAAAAACTACTGCCAGCTTCTGTTTAAAACAATTTCTATTCCTATAATTTAGGTTAACAAAATCTCATCTAGAACGATGCGTTACCTAACAAATCGTCAATATTCGGGACGGAAAAACTGCCAAATAAATTAATTCTAAAATTTTCTTTTTTTAGTATTAACTTATCTAAAGTCGATACCCATGCCTACCTCTAAGCATTTAAAAATATTTTGAACTTTTAATTTATATTGTTGTTTTTTTACTACTTTTAAAAATATTAGTGAGTCATGACACTTCAGTCGCTCGAATTTAAAAACGCAATAATATTTAGATAGACATGTTTTTACTGAAAACCCACATCCAGCACTCCTGAGACATGGTGCCAAGAGGTGAATAGAGATGAGCCCCGACCCGGAGAGTTGAGCGATGCACCGCTGGAGAACTAAAAAAATCCTGAAAATTTAGTTGTTTGAACTGGAGATTTGTTGATTCTGGTGACCAGGTTCTTAGTCAAGCCCTCACTTCTACCCGTGATGGCGGAAAACCTGACTTGCAAAAAAACACCAGCTGGGTTGCACGACCCACAGTGGCGATTAAAAGTTGCTTAAATGTGACTTTGTCGAGTGACCGAATGAAAACCTGCGTGAAGGTGGACTTGCACTTTTGAGCGCCAACACTAACTACGTAATACCAAAGCTCTTTCGTTCGTGGCGCTTAGATACAACGCGAACAAAAAGTGCGCTCGCCTTGTCGCATCTGAAGTGCCAATAGAGCGGTTTTCAAGATAACTTAATGCAATGAATATTTTTGAAAAACCGAGTGTCCAAGCAAGATGTCATCAAAGATGTCGGGCGCTGCAACGCCTGAACCTGCGGCGAAATAAAAAAGACCGTATAAGCCTCCGAACGCGACACTGCGTAGGTACGTTAGGCACGCCATCAATACTGGAGAGACACTGCCGGGCATATCCCGAAGCGGTTGAAGTTTGTGGACGAATCGGGCGTCAACTTGGCGATGACACGCTGCTAAGGGCGCGCGCGGCACGGCCAGCGCGTGCATGACGTGGTGCCGAATAACTGTGGCCGCAACTTGACCGTGCTGGGCTCGAAGCGGTGATGACCTTGGAGGGCACCATTGATGGCGCGGTGTTTCGTGCCTATGTCAGCCAGGTCTTGGCGCCCACGCTCGAGCCAGGCGACGTGGTGGTGATGGACTTTCCTGGCTGCGCACAAGGTGGACGACATCCGCAGCGCCATCCAAGCCAAGGGCGCTGCCTTGATGTGTCTACCACCGTATTCGCCCTACTACTCGCCCATCGAGCCGAGCTGGTCCAAACTTAAGATGGGCCTGCGCGCCATCAATCCCGCACCCGCGACGCGCTCGATGAGGCGATGGCACGTTGCCCGACAATGCGGCCGGTCATGCGGTTAGGACCGCCAACTGCTCATACCCCAACGCCTCTTGTGGAATCCACAGCCCTGCTCTCCAAACGGCAGCGAGTTCCTCCCCCATGCCGGTGCCGGCACCCAGCCAAGCTAACGCGTGCGCCTTGTCGGCAGTCGTGCATTCCGGCTTTTCTCGTTTTCGGCCGTTTTGCAGCAGCCATCGGTACCAGTCAACCGCGGGTCGAACCTTGGGGTCGGTCATCGCAGACGCATTATTGAACTCATGAGGAATGCGCACGCCCTTGGGGTCCAGGTCACCCAGGTACTCCGCGCCCACCCCTTGCACCTCGCGAAGAACCTGACCCAGCGCGGCACCCGTACTGCGAAAAGCTTCTCCGCTACCGTAGACCACTGCGGAGTAGCGTTTGGCGGTCTGATTCCACTCGCCAAAACTCCAGTAACTGTTGTGGTTCTCCACCACAAGCACGGGCATCCCGGGCGCTTCCGCCATGCGATAGGGCAAGGGTAAGGGCACTTTGAAGGCGCCAATAGCCGAGAGCGGCAGCCTGCCTGCAAACAGCCGGCCCCCCGTTTCCAAGGTATCCAGCCGCTTTTCGTCGCCAAAAATTTCCAGGGAGCGCTCCTTGATGGGTGCCAACAACAGGTTTTTTCGACGGTGTAATAAAAAATCATTGACTGCCTTGGCAGCCTCAAGTGCAGAGGGTTTCAATTCCGTCCAGAACCCGAGTTCCGGAACCCAAGGAACTTGTGAGTAATCCGGGCTGGGTTGAGCCGGCTCGTCCCGGACAAGCTGGACCCAGTTTGGCAAGGGCGGATTTCCCACCCTTTCCCAACTTCCGGCGGCAGGAAGTTGAACCGAGCAGGAGGATTCCAGTCCGCGCAGCGCTGATAGCAGATGCTCGTGCCGCGACGGGCTGGTCAAGGCCTCGGGGTGGGCTTCAAAGAATGCCCGCTTGACGTCAAGCAGGGGCACTCGTTTGCGGGAGGAACCTCGAAGGAGATGAAGAAATGCTTCGCTCATGCCGCCAACGCCTCGGCCTGCGGGCTGAGTTTGAAGTCAACGGCCTCCAGGTGCCAGCGCCCTGTCTTGGTGTTTTTGCCCGCTTTGCGCAACCGGACAAATCGGCCAAACTCGCCCACGGTGTTGTAGTCCGGCAGGGCGGTGGCGAAAATAAGCTGCACGTCCATCGACTCGGCCAGCATGCGCTGAGCCTTCCAGAGCGTCGGGGTGGTGGCCTTGGCAAACGGGTTGTCCAAAATGAGCGGGCCGCCGCCGGCCTTCTTGAGCTTGGCCTGGGTCTCGGAGCGAAGCTGGTTGATGACCATGTACAGGAACATGGCCATCACCACCCCTTCACCGCCCGAGTTCTGAATCTTGTCAACCGCTACGTACTGAAGGTTTTCGTCTGGAACCATCTTCAGCATCTGCATGCCCAGAGGCTTGCCGTGGATGCGCAGCAGCGCTTCTGCCACCAGCTCCGGGCCTTTGGCTGGAACGGCGTTGTTGCCAATCAAGGAGTCAAGGTAGTTGCGCAGGTGCTGCCGGCGAACGTCCTGGCCGAGCTCGTGAAAGCGGGCGCGCATCTTGAGAATCGCCTTGCCGCCAACATAGGGCGCACCCACGGGCACCTTTTTGTTGGTCGTGGCCGAGTTGAGCAAGGTGATGGCGCCATTGGTAAGGTTGGACAGCTCGCCCACACAATTCTCGAAGTCGGAGGTCATTCCGTCCAGGCTGGACTGGGTCGTGCCAATGCGGTCTTCAATGCCCTCCAGCAGCCGGGTGCTGTCTGCGCAGGCGGCGTCGAAGTCGTTGCGCAAAAGCTGGTTGGCGATATCGGGTTCGACTTTTTGAAGCGCCGGCGTCGAGGCTGTGCCCTTGAGGTCCTCGAACGCTTTATAGGCCTTCTTTCGGGCGCTTTCGACCGACTTGGCTTTCGACTGGAAGTTGGCAATGACCCGGTTTGCCTGGTCGGCGATGTCCTCAAGCAGTATCTCGGGCTCAGCATCCAGCAGTTCAGGCAGCGAGAGCGACGCCCGCAGCGCGCTGGCGGTGTTCAGGGCCTGCGTTGCGTCTGCCCGAGCTTGGCGGGCACGGTCTCGGCAACGGCCTGCTTCTAATTTTGCCGCCAGGGCTGTCGCCGCAGACTGGATTTGGTCCTGCGTTGACGTCTGGATAGCTTCGTGGAGCGCGTCATCGTTCAGCGCCAGCATCTCAGCACTGGCGGCAGAGTTGGTTTTGTTGGCTTTGATATAGCGGGAATGGTCGTTAACAGCAACAGCACACTGGCGGTCTGCCGAGCGGGACGTGTCATCGCTTTGTTTTACTTCATGCTCGGCCTGGGGCAGCAAAACGGCGAAGTTCGCGGTGAGGTAGGGAGTGATGTCGCCAGCCTTAACGCCGGGGAACGCGTTCGTGAACGCCTGGCCCTTGCTCGCTCGGTCTTCCCGTGCCGAGTTTTGCCGTTCATGCACGATGCCCAGCCGGGTCTCGGCCTCGGCGTCGTAGGTTTTCTCCGCGTCGCTGTACAAGACTCGCAGGACAGCCAACTCCTGCGGATGCTCTGCGAGGTGCTGCTCGGCCGAAAAACTCTTGCTGTAGTGTTTGAGGGCTCCGCGCTCAGCGCCAAGGTGAGCTGCTTCGGTCTGGTGCTCAAGCTTGCGGCGGTATGCTGCCTTTTCCGCTTCGGCGCTGTCGCTCAGTTCAGTGGATATGCGGTCTCGGAGGTCGCCCTTGGCGGCAATTTCTACCAGCAGACAGTCCAGGCGAGCCAGACGCTCCGCGCAGCCAGCTTCGTGGTCCCTGGCAAACCGCTCGATGACACGCCCGTCGTTCTGCGCACGGTCGGCTGCCTTGGAGCACTTGTCTGCCTCCTTTCTTGCGGCCTCCGCCTTTGCTTGGGAGGTATTGGCGAGTGTCTCGGCCTCTTGAGCACGTCCCGAAGCCGCGTGGCTCTCGGCTTCCAGGCGAGCCACATCAATGCCCGCGCGACTGACAGCGCCGCCCCCAAAACGCGCACCGTAGGCCTGTAGGCGCTGCTTGGCGGCCAGCGCTGCACGCTGACGCCCGGCATACACCTCGCGCCGCTGCTCTTCCGCGTTGAGGCGTGCGTCAAGGTGGGTCAAGTGCTCTGTGGCGGCTGCATAGTTGAATGCCGCGTCATCGGCGGCTGGCAGGACGAACCGGTTTTCTTCCACCGGGTCAGACTCCAGCGCCGTACTCGACACCATGACCGGCGCTACCAGTTGAAGGGACTGGCTGAGGACACTTCGTGCTTTGTCAAGCTCGGCGGAGGCAACGCACACGCCCAAAAATCGCGCAGGGTTGCTGGCCACGAGGGCGCGCGCCTTGTCAGCGTCGGGCAGAGCCCGGGCAAGGTAGGTATTGAAGGGGGCTGCGGACTTGACCCCAAGCTCTCGCAGGCGAGACACCACCTCATTGACGTCTCGCGACGCCCCGGATACCCCGGTCTCAACGATGGCGGCCTTGCTCGACCGCAGCGCGGCAAGATGCACCTCGCACTGGGCCACCTCGCTTTCACTTCCATGAACCAGCCGGTCCAGGGCGGGCAGCAGTGCGGCGGAGACCGGGTCGGCTGTCTCTGCTTCAGCCGCCTGTCGAAGGATGGGAAGCT
The DNA here is from genome assembly GCF_010365105.1 of Polaromonas sp. Classification (GTDB taxonomy): domain Bacteria; phylum Pseudomonadota; class Gammaproteobacteria; order Burkholderiales; family Burkholderiaceae_C; genus Polaromonas. The sequence goes on from NZ_JAAFGZ010000020.1 coordinate 84,371, forward strand.
GGGACAACTGCTCGCGCTCAACTTCTGCGTCGGCGATGAACCGCTCAAGCGGACCAATTCCCGCTTTGAGGCGCGCGGCTTCTGCTGCCTCATTTTTGCTTTTGGCTCTGGACGCCGATTCCAGGGTGCGAAATTCCTTGGCCCGCCCTATGAGTTCCTGTTCGCGGGCACGCTTGGCAGTCTCCGTGCTGGCATACCGGGCGGCTGCCGCGGTGGACTCCTCTTCTGGCTCCAACTGCCCATCGCGGATGAGCTGCGCCTTTGTTGCGGTGTACGCATTTTCGACTGCATTCAGTTTCGCCTGCTCTTGAAAGAGACGCTGCTCGTCCTTGGTCAGCGTAGCCAGGTCCTTGCTGAGGGCAATTTGGGTTTGCTGGGCGGCCACCTCTAGCGAGGCTTCTCCCGCTGCGGATTTTTGCAGTTTTTGTTCTCCCACGTACAGCGCGCGGCGTAGCAGAGCACCTTGCTTCTCAGCGTTGTCGCGCCAAGGCTCGAGCTGCTCTTGGGCTACCGCGGACAAAGATTCAAGCTGCGCCAGTTGCGCGTCCAGGGCATCGAGCTCACCGCGGGCTTGGGCGGCCCTCACGTGGACGAGTTTGTTGCGCGCGTTGCTCAAGAGGTCATCGGCTTGTTTCTTTGCCGCCTCGGCTTGCTCCTTGCGCCGAAGGTATTGCAAGGCCGTCAGGACCAGGACGTCATCGGCACGCCTGCTTGCCGTTTCGCTCGACTTGTTGGACAGAAGTTCCTGGTCTGTCGCCCGAGTCGCTTCGTCGGCAGCTGTCTTCGTTCGGTCACGGTTTCTCGTGTCCAGGCTTAAGGCCAGCCCGGAGCCTCGGCGGACAGCCTCGTCCTGGGACACGCGGGCGGTGGCGAAGGAACCCGCCACCTCGTCGAAGTGGGTCAGGTTGTCGCGCAGCTTGGTCAGCTCGGTCAGGCACTGCTGGAAATGGGGCTTGCGACTGAGCTTGTCGCAGGTATTGACGACTGCCAGCCGGACGGCCGCGGAGCGTTCAGGGTCCAGGGTCAGGTCGAAGAACTTGCGGATGAACTCCGGCTCCGAGGTGAAGGTCAAAAATCCGGTGTCGATGCCGCCTTCCTGCGCTGAAAAGTTCACCTGCAGCTGCAGCATCTCGACGTCAATGAGCCGCTCGTCGCAAAGGTGCTTTTGCCAGTCGCTCTGGGTACGGGTATGAAAGAAATCAGGCGACGTTTTATGCGACTCATGCATCCACCGGCTGAACTCGTTCATGTTGGTGACCGGGGCGAAGCAAAGCTTGGGCGCCGGGACCGTCTCGAAAGTAAGGCCCTGGCTTGCTTCAAAGGAGAAAAACACGCGGTCGACCTCGTCCCGCTCGGCATTGGTCCTGACTGCCACGGCTTGACCCGTCACGAGGCGATAAGGCGCGCCTCCCGCCACCCGCGCAGGCATGTGCCACTCGATGAGCACGATTCCTGGCAGTCCGTCCTTGGCGAAGTATTGGCTGAACCGGTGGTTCTTGTTCTGGATATGCTTGAGGAATCGTTCCTGGCTGGTCTCAAAGCAGGAAAAGATGAAGCTCAGCAACGTCGTCTTGCCGCCCCCGTTTTCCAGATTGATGATGGTGTCCGTCGGGTTCCCGTCATCCGGGTCGGTGAGGTCAAAAGTGATGCCGTCGTACCACGCCATGTCAATGCCGTAGTTGCCAACGTAGATTCGAGTGATTTTTTGCATGTCAGGCGCTCCCGGCGGTGGTGCTGCTGGTCTGGGCCAGTTCAAAAAGGCGGCGCAGCGTGAGTTCGCGCAATTGCACACGAAGCCGGTGCGTTGCGGTGTAGGTGATAAGTTCTTCGTCAGACGAATCCCGGTCGATGCGAACAAGCCCTCCCGACACCATATGCGACAAGGCCAGACCAATCAACCCGGTCAACGAGCTGGCGGAGGCCCTCTGGCTTGCTGGCACTGCCGTTGGCATGGCGCAAATCAATTCCCAGCCCGGCGCCAGTTCGAGCGGCACGTCCTGTACATTGCCGCCCGCATCTTTAAGCCGGCGGGCCAGCGCAAACAGCACGTCCCGGAATTGAGCGAGGTTCGCCGGTGGCGGAATGTAGTTGTCGTCGTCCAGCCCATCCGTGGTGGGGTAAAAAACCGCGGCGATGGCCACATGGGCCAGGAGCAGGCCCGCTTTCTGGTCCGCCTTGAGGTTTGTGCGGATGTCAGCCATCCGTACGGAAAATTTGCTTTCTCGGGAGGTGGGCACGACGATGAGCCCCCGCTCGCTGAAGTCGAGAACGACGAGCTCGAGTCCTTCGGCCACTTCCTGCACGGCGTCGGCAAACTTGGGGTCGGCACGGTACAGGTCCAGGAGCTCCCGGTACTGAAGGTCGTTGACGGGCGACACGGAAGTTTGGAGGGCTTTGTAGACCAGGCGTGCGGCGTTGCGCGTAGAGGCTTGTAGGGTTGTCATGGTTGTTCTGGCTTGTTTTCTTGAAGCGGCGAGAACTCGAGGTTTGTTCCCTGCGCAATATCCATCTGGAACCGGCCGGCAGCATCAGACTTCATGCCCGGAAAGAGGGTCTCGGACTGGGCAAAGCTTCGAAACAGCATCAGCACCATGCAGCGGCGGAGCTGGCTTTCCAGCCCCTGCGCCTCGGCCATGCCCAGGAGTTGGTCGATGCGGAACGTTGAGCCAGTGGCGAACTGCCGCTTGAGCCACTGTTCGACCTGGCTGATAACCTCCGGTGCGAACTGGTCCTTTTGGGGCTCGAAGGGCGTAATTTCTCCGTCGTCCTCGTCCGGCACAGACTCATCTGCCCTGCGTTCCAAAAGCAGCGCAAATACGTTGTTGAGGTCATAGACCTTTGCCCATGAAGCCGGATACAGGCCGCTGATGCAGTTGTCGGCATTGGCCACCAGCACGTTGGCAGGCAGGCTGATGAGCTGGGGGAGCAGCCTGTCTTCCAAATCAGGCAGGCCGGAGGGCCGTCGGGCCCGAAACAACGACCTCTGCGATAAGAGGAACTTGTCGGGCGCGACCGTGATGTCATTGACCAGGTTTGAGCGGATGAGACTCGCGCTTTGCAGCGTCTTGAGCAGTTGAGACAAATCCTGGCGGGTTTTCAGCTCATCGGAGGCCTGGAGCGCCTCCCGCACGGCTTCCTCCATCCGCTGGTCCTCGGCCTGGCGTCCTGCAACATGGCCACGGGCTGCGGTCAGTTTTCCTGCCATGTCCTTGGTCCAGTTCACGGAGCCAGGCGCGCGGTAAGCCTGCATCAAGCGGTCCCGGATAAGCTGCCGGTATTCGAGGGAGAGCTTGCGCGCACGCCGGGCAATCTCCAGGGCAGCTTCGAAGCGCCCCCGCTTGACCAGAAGGTCCAGCATTTTCTCCATCAGTTCTTGCGAATCCTCCGGTGCTAAGTCGAGCATGCCGAGGTAAACCAGGTAGCCCTCGGACGTCGGCTTGTAGCGGTAAATGTCTTCCAGGTCAGGCTGGTAGGCCACCAGCCGAAAACGCAAGGTTCGGTGCGTGTGATGCTCAGCGTCGAAGTGTTCGAATTGGAACTCACGATAAGACTGAGCCTTGTTATCCAAGGTATCCAGAACCACCTCGGCGACCCGGGTGGCTTGCTGCGCAGTCAACTCAGGCTTCATAACCTGCGCCACCGCTGACAAATGGCTGAGCACTTCTTGCTGGGTGCTTCCCATGTTGACGGTCGTTCCCTCCATCATGAAATCAAGCGCAGAGAGCACCAAATAGTGGGTGTCAACGGCTTGGAAAAGTCCTTTGTCGCCGGATGCCTCGTCACCAATCCGAAGTTTGTTGAGTTCGAGCTGAAAGAGGGGGCGTAAAAGCAGCAGGTTTCGCTGCTGCCGACCTAAGTCAAGCAATTCACAGGTGGGCAGCATTTGCTGCAAGGCCTCATTTGCCAAGGGCAAAGCGCGGTCGTTCATGACCTGCGCTTTGTACTGGAAAGCAGGGCCACAGCCGCTTCGAGGGAAGCTAAGGCCATCATTAAACGGTCAGGCGCTGTGCTGCAGCCCGCTTGAATCCATCAAACACCATCTTTGCCAGCATTCCCTGCATGATGGCAAAGGTCCGGTCGTCCTGGAGCAGCTGACCGGCAATCTTGTTGTGGCTCTCCTGGCCGTCAATGATGATGTCCATCATGATGTCCTTGAAGTCGCCCATGCCGAACTGCTGCTCGGTATTGCTCTCGGCCTGCTCTGCCAGCGTTTCGCTCTCGAGCAGCTTGCCTTTGATGGTCGTGACGTAGCCCACCAGGTCGGCCTCGGTCAGCTCGCCCGAGAACAAATCGTTCATCTTGTCGACGATTTCGGCCAGCTTCTTTTCCTCGTCAGTCTGGGTCGTTCCGCTGCCCGCGTCGGACGCTGGTTTGAGCTTGACGAGTTCGCCCGTGGCCAGGTCGAGCGTTTGCTCGCCCAGCTTCTGGATGCGGTAATGGGTGAGCTGCACATCGGAGTCCAGTTCCAGAATGCTGGAGCCTGAATTCCTGGCCGCCACCATCGGCATCAAGCCCTTGCCAAAGCTGTAGAGCTTTTCTAGGTCCGCGTCCCCGTAGGGAATGATTTGCGACAGGAAGTCGTACAACCGCAAGAAGGTGCCCAAGTCCTTGCGGAACTGCTCGGCGTCTTCGTCCTCGAGGTCGTAGAACCGGTCCTTGGCCGGTTTCAGGATATACATCAGGCTCGCCTGCTTGCACTTGAGGTCGAAAAAGGCTTTGGCATATTGCTCAATTTCGTTAGGGAAGTACACCTTGGCCTTGTCCAGCTTGACCTGAAGCTCGTGCACGATGTTGGGGTCCGTGACGTCCTCCACCTCGGCCGTGCGGAAATACGGCTTGAAGCTGGCCAGGATTTCTTCGGGCTTGTTCACGAAGTCCAGCACGAACGGGTCTTCCTTGCCCGGGGCCATGCGGTTGAGCCGGGACAGGGTCTGCACGGCCATGACGCCCGACAGGCGCTTGTCAACGTACATCGCCTGCAGCAGCGGCTGGTCGAACCCGGTCTGGTACTTGTTGGCCACCAGCAGCACGCGGTAAACCTCCTCCTTGAAGGCGTCGGAGGGCTCCTGGCCTTTGATGCCGACATTCATACTGCGCTCGCTGAAATCATCCGTCCCCGACTCGGGGTCCTGCACCTCCCCGGAAAAGGCCACCAGCGCTTTCATTTCCTTGTCGTAGCCCATTTCCTTGAGGTACTTGTCCATGGCGAGCTTGTAGCGCACCGCAGCGAGTCGGCTGTCGGTCACCACCATGGCCTTGGCGTGGCCGCCCAGCTTGGGCGCGATGAACTCGCGAAAGTGCTCCACGATGACCACAATCTTTTGGGCGATGTTGTAAGCGTGCAGGACGGCAAACCGACCCAGGGTCTTCTTGGCCTTCATCTGCGGCACCATCTTCTCGGCCGCCGTTGAGCCCAGCTTGTAGAACGTTTTGTACGACATGTACCGCTTGAGCACGTCCAGGATGAAGATGGCCTGGCGCATGGAGTACACGTGAAACGGCACGGGCAGCCCGTCGGTGCCTGGCCGGCCGAACAGTTCGAGCGTTTTGGACTTGGGCGTGGCCGTGAATGCGAAGTAGCTCACATTGGCCGGGCGCTGGCGTGACAGCATCACCTGGTTGATGATGTCCTCGGAGGTCACGTCTTCCGGGTCGATTTCCACATCCACATCGACGTCCACCTCAGCGCCGTCCAGCTCAACGGTCACGACCTTCTTGGTGTCTGTCGTCAGAGCCCGGCGCAGCTTCTGGGCGGCAGAACCGGATTGGCTGGAATGAGCCTCATCCACGATGAGCGCGAACTTCTTGTCCTTGAGGCCCTGGACCTTTTGCAGGATGAACTGGAATTTCTGCAGCGTGGTGATGATGACCGGCACGCCGTCATTGAGGGCCTTGGCCAGCTGCTCGGAGTTCTGGTCAATTTTTTGAACGGCGCCGGCCTTGTGCTCGAACTGCGAAATTGTTTCCTGCAGCTGGCGGTCCAGGACCCGGCGGTCCGTGATGACGATGACCGTGTCAAACACCTTGTTGTCTTGGGCACTGTGCAGGTTGGCCAGCCGATGTGCCGTCCAGGCGATGGTGTTGGACTTGCCCGAGCCGGCAGAGTGCTGAATCAGGTAGACCTGCCCGACCCCTTCGTCACCGGCGCCGCGAACCAGGCGCAACACGGCGTCGAGCTGGTGAAAGCGCGGGAAAATCAGGGATTCCTTCGTGACCTTCTTGCCCGCCTTGTCCTGCATTTCCTTCACCTCGATGTGCAGGAAGTTCCCCAGGATGTCGAGCCAGACATCGCGCGACCAGACCAGCTTCCACAGGTACCAGGTCGGGTAGCCGTGTTCCTTGGACGCGGGGGGATTGCCGGCGCCAGCGCCGCCAGCTCCGTCAGGCCTGCCCAGGTTGAACGGCAGAAAATACGTTTTGTCGCCATCAAGTTTGGTGGCCATGAAGACCTCGTCGGTCGACACCGCAAAGTGCACCAGGGCCCGGGTCTTGAACTGCAGCAGGGGTTCCAGCTCTTTGGACTTGAGGTCGCGCGGCAGCCGGTCCTTTTTGTATTGGTCGATAGCGTCCTTGATGGACTGCGTCATGTCGGTCTTGAGCTCGGTAGTAGCCACCGGCAAGCCGTTGACGAACAGCACCATGTCAAAGCTTTTTTCGTTGTTCAGCGAGTAATGCAGCTGGCGAATGGCCGTCATGCGGTTCTTTTCATACAGCTCCCACAGCTGCATGTTTTTCTTGTGCGCCGGGCGGAACTGGCACAGGAAGAACTTGGTCGTGCCGTTGCTGCCCGAGTCCTTGAACCCGTGGCGCAACAGATGCAGCGTGCCATGCTTGTTGAGCTGGTCGGCCACGCGCTTGGTAAACATCGCCTCGGACTGCCCGTTGTGCCACTGCTTGAACTTGGCCCAGCTGCGTTTCCTGGACAAAGGCAATCAGGTCTTCGGGGAAGAGAGCCAGCTCCCGGCTGTAGGACTTTGCGTCCTGCAGGTGGGTTCGCACGGACCAGCCATTGGCGGTCAGGTGCTCGCAAAGCTCGTTTTCGAAGACGCGTTCGGTGTGGACATTGGACGGGGTTGGCATGGCTCTCTTTATTGTTTTTTTCTATAGGTCTCGGCTTTATCCATTCCGGGGAAATCTACTTTTCCATCGCGGGCAGCCTGACTTCTGTCAGCTTCCAGTTCACAAAGCCACTGCGCTCAAATACGACACCCAGCTTTTCCGAGTTCTGTGCGCCTGGCTTTTGGGGGTCGGTTGCATAGGCGATGAGCTTGTCCACGCCCTTGCGTTCATACGTCCACTTTGGTTTGTTGTCCTCCCGGGCTTCGGCTGGGGCCTGACTGTACGGATTACGGGTGGGCGCCGCCGGGGCATCGCTCGGCTTGGCGGCTGCTGGAGACATTTGGCCATCCTGCATGGCGCGCATCACCGTCTCGGGGCGGACCATGGCATCAACGAAACGGTCCACCATAGCCAGGCCCAGAATCGAGCCCAGCGCAGCAAAAGGATTGTCCGCATCCTGTGTCTTGGCCATTTGTTCGCCCATGACTGCTGAGAGTTGGCCTTTGAGGCTCTCGCGCAGTTTGGGGTAATCAACGCGCTCGTTGAAGGCGTCGGCATCTTTCGCCTGGGCTGCGGACTGCAGCTGGCGAATTGCCAAGAATGGAGACCAGTACCAGTAGCCTGCGACGGCTACGACGGCGACAACCGCAGCTGCCTTGATTGTTTTTGGTGTCATGTGAGGTTTCCCTTTAAAACTTGTTTTTATTGAGGTCTGCGTCGGGGCTGTGGCCATGCTCGGGCGGCGACATTAGGTAAGGGGTGCACTGAGCGAGATTTTTCCAGTTGAGCATTGCCACGGATGCTTGAGGTCAACTCGTGGCGCCGTTGTCCGGGGGCGCGCCAGGCCGCAAGAGGCTGTCGGTCTGCAATCGAGTCACCCACGCTTTCTCGACAAAGCTGTCCGTCACCCCATAGCGCCCATGGCTCACGCGCATGAGCAAGTTGGCCGCAGTCATCAGGCCGATGACGCCCTGGACTTCCTGGGCAGTGACTTCGCGGCCTATTTGAGCCGAGTACTCCTTCAGAGCGTCCGCCGTAAATCCGCCCTTGACGTTTCCGCCAATATTGCAAATGCGTGAAAACACGGCTTCTGCCAGAGGCCCTAGGGCTTCTATCTTTTGAAGCTCCACGTCAGCCGCGGCCGCGCCAAGCGCTTGGGCAATGGTGGGCAAATGCTCATCAGGATTTGCTCCTTCAGGCAGGCTACGCAGGACATTAAGGGCTTTCATCAATTCTTCGGGCCGGCTTCCCATTGTCTTGAACGCCTCTTGCGTGACGGTCACCGAGGGAGTTTTGCCACCCAGCAGAGGCCCCACCTGCTCAAGAACGTATTCGATGAAGTCTCGCCCGAGCACCGGAAACTCGTGCGTTACCGCGCCGTTGAACGCCTGGTTGCCCTTGAGCGAGAGTTCCTGAACGCGCGCGCGATGCGACCCTGTTCCAACAAACAGAAAGTAGCCGGAGGTTGCCGGCCGCGTGTTGATGGCGTCACGGGTGGCCTTGAGCGCGTGGAGCATGTTGTCGCCCTCGGCACTGCCCAGCGCGTGCTGCACCTCGTCAACGATGAGCACCACATTGGTTTTGGCCTGGTCGACAAGCTCCGTAAAGACATGGGCAAGGCTGACGCCGCCCTCCTTGCCAACGTCCGCGAGCTTGAATCCAAATTTGAACCCGGCAACGCCTGCCTCGACGCTAGAGACCCGTCTGAGTTTCTGAAGGATTCCGGAACCGGGGGTTTGCAACTCCTCCAGAGACTTGCGAATAGCACCATGCACTAGGTCTGCCGGATTGGCTTGCGGCTGGCTCCACAAGTCGACATAGATGACGATAGCGCCCAAAGCTTCCAAAGCAGGAATCAGGTCGGTGGCGAGAAATGTGGTTTTACCCACCCGCCGTTGCCCTGACAGAAACAGCCCAGAGCGCAAAGAGGTGTCAAGAAATGAAGGCTGCAGCAACTGCTTGGCCATTTCTTGAGCGAGGACGGTACGCCGGAAGGTCATGATTTATTAACTTTTATGAGAATGCCATAATTATGCGGATTTCATAATTTTTCGTAAAGACATAATCTTTTCAGGTAGCTGCCGAACGGCCTGCAGGCGATAGAGGCTGCGGCCTCAAAATCTTGGGCAGGTACAGCGGATGGGACGGGTGGCCCGCCTGGGTGAGCTTTAGAAAATGCAGGTTGGGCAGCATGACGCGCACGGCGTCACCCCGGCCCTGGTGCGCGCCGTCGACGCCCCAGGCGGCCACGATGACTCCAGCCCCCTGCGCCATGCACAGCAAGGCTTGGTCATTGTCGGGCCCGACCGGGTCGGCGGCGGCCTTCATCACCGAGGGCTGCGTCGCGCGAAATGCAAACAGGTTGGTCATGCACAACCCAGCGTAGCCCCAGTCCTGGGCAAAGCCGATGCACCGCCGGATGGTCGGGTCGTCCATCGTTTCGTCCGCCGTGCTTGGATTAAGCCCGACAAACATGGCGTATCCGCCCGCGGGGTCACCCCATCGGCGCCACAGGCTGTAGCGGTACTGCCGGCAGGATGAAAAGGTAGCATCGCTTCTGAGGGCTAATGCGTCCTGTTCGCCAATCACGCGGCCACCTCGGCGGCGCCTACGTCCAACTGCCCCGTCACCGCCGCTGAAATCAACGAGGAGCGGTATTCCCGGAGGCGGGCGATGTGCTCTGCAACATGCTTTATTAATTCGTCATGTGTGTGCAATGCAACGTGGGCTCTACTCAATCGGTCAGCTTGGACCGAAATCGAAGGGAAAAATCCCGGCAGTCGTCCAAGAATCTCGCCATTCAGATTTTCCATCGTGCTCCCCACTGACTCAAGTGAGAGCCAGTCTTTTGAGGCACGGCTGGACACTACCAACTGCAGATAGTCCGGTAGCACTTGTGGAGGGTCTGGGGTTGCCAGCAGGCTACCCGTGCCGCACAGCCACCCCTTTCCCTCCAAAGGTACTACTGCGCAGCGGCCCATTTCGCCTCTCCGTCCCACAACCAACTCACCTGGGCTCAACCAGTAGGACGACAGGCTCATTGCCATTTCTTTCGTTACCGAAACGTTCCGGTCAGGGCAAACTGAATTTCCTACGATGTGGGACGGGTTAATCACCGGCACCCCGTCTTCTACATACTCCGACGAATGTAATGCGCTCCCAAAAGGGCCCGTGATGATTCGAAGAGTCACTCGTTTTAAAGGTTTTAGCGGCGTACCGTCTGTGGGCATAACCGCAAGCTCAGTCACGGATTCACGCGATTCACCCAGAAGCGAGAGCAGCCGTTCCTTCTCTGCAATCAAAGCATCAATCCGCGCCGTCTTGTCATCAAGAAAGTTGGCGATGCGTTCTTGGTCTACTGCCCCGGGCCAGTCAGTCTTAAAGTCCCGGGTGAAGTCGTCAGGCACCCGTTTTAGGCCGCCTGCCCCAGTCATTGCGCCGACACCGAGTTGCCGAAACATTTCACTTTGAACGATATAACGCAGGTACCTTGCGTTTGTCCCCGTCTTTGGACGAAGAACAGTTATTTCAGTTGTTCCAAAGCCAGCGCCATTTTCTAGGCCCTGCATGAGAGCACCCTTACCGTTTTCAAAGCAGGGCGTTACTTTGGCAAACGCAACATCTCCGTCTTCGAAGTATGAGTACCCGTTTCGAACTTCTGCGATGGGGCGGGTTCGCTCAAGGTTCAACGAACCGTTTTCGCCGATGGAGTCCATTGGCAAAAATGAAAGTTCCGTATCAAGCGCCGCAAGTAGGTCAGCACGAACTGGAGGATTGAGGTCAGTCACATAGCGCAGTCGCGTCTGCGCCCACCCGCTCATGCCGTCACCCCCTTCATCAACTCCACAAAGCGCTTCTCCATCTCCAGGATTTCTTCTGCAATCACCGCTGGCTTGCGCGGTGCCTTATAGACATAGAAATACCGGTTGAAGTTGATTTCATAGCCAACCTTGCCTGGAAGACCGTCCTTTTCGTCCTTGACGTCCTTGTTCACCCAAGCGTCGGGCACATGCGGCAGCACCTCCCGCTTGAAGTACGCGTCGATGAACTCGGTGAGCGGAACGCTCTCGGTGTCGCGCAGGTCTTTGTCAAAAGGCTTCTCGCCCTTTTTGAATTTCCCAGTCTTGCCTTCTGCCAGGGGGCGGTCCACCGTCACCTTGCGATAGCCAAAAAACTTGTTTTCAAAGACCTTGGACACAATCCGGCGGGCTGGTACCTCTGCCGGGCTGGTGCCAACTGATTTCACCGGCTCCTTGAACTCCAGCTCAAAAGTGACGTCCTTGGCACCCGCAGCATAGACGCCCACGATTTCGGCAATCTGCTCGTCCGTGATGCGCACGCGTTTGCTACCAAGGCTTTTCTTCATCTTGGTGTGCATGCGCGTCGCGTCGATGAGCTGGACCTTGCCTTTGCGGTCAGCTTTTTTGTCGTTATCCAAGAGAAAAATATACGTGGCTATTCCGGTATTGAAAAAGATGTCGTTGGGCAGCGCAATGATGGCCTCCAACATATCGTTTTCGAGCAGCCAGCGCCTGATTTCGGATTCCCCGGAACCGGCATCTCCCGTGAAAAGGGGTGAGCCGTTTAGCACGATGCCAATGCGGCCGCCACCTTCGGCAGCAGGGCGCATTTTGGAAATCAGGTGCATCAGGAAGAGCAATGAGCCGTCCGAAACGCGGGGCAGGCCCGGCCCGAAGCGACCGGCAAAGCCTTTTGTTTCGTGCTCGGCCTTGATGGGGTCAAGCACCTTCTTCCAGTCCACCCCGAATGGGGGATTGGCCGCGCCGTAGTCGAACTTCTCGTCGGGGAAGCCGTCTGCCGACAATGTGTTGCCCCGCACGATGTTCTTGGGGTCCTGCCCCTTGATGAGCATGTCGGCCTTGCAGATGGCGTAGGACTCATCGTTGAGCTCCTGGCCGAACAGCACCATCTTGGCCGATTTGTTGATGGAGCGGGCCACGGCCTCACCCACGGACAGGATGCCGCCCGTCCCGGCGGTGGGGTCGTACATGGAGCGCACCACGCCCGGCTTGGACAGTGCTTCGCTGTCCCCGGAAAACAGGCAATGCACGATGAGCTGGATGACTTCGCGCGGCGTGAAGTGCTCACCGGCCGTTTCGTTAGACGCTTCAGCAAACTTGCGAATGAGCTCCTCGAACACCAAGCCCATGGTTTCATTGGGCACGGCATCGGGGTGCAGGTCGATGCTGGCGAACTTCTGCATGAGCATGAACAGCAGGTCCTTGTCATCGAGTTCCACTACGCGTTCGAGGAACTTGAAACGCTCGAACACGTCGCGCGCATCGGCCGAAAACTCGCCGATGTAGGCCGTCAGGTTCTGGCGAATGTGCTTCTGGTCATCCAGCAGGGTCTGCAGCGTGAAGGGGCTGGTGTTGTAGAAGGCCTGCTTGCTTTTACGTTTGAGGATGCGGTCAAGGCTGGCAGGGGCGTCGCCTTCGCCCTTGTGCTTGGCATGCTCCTCAAGAACCTGTTCTTTGGTGCCCTCAAGCACACAGTCAAGGCGGCGTAGGAGGGTCAGGGGAAGGATGACCTTGCCGTAATCGGCTGCTTTGTAGTCGCCCCGCAAGAGGTCGGCGACGGACCATACGAAATTCGCGAGTTCTGAGAAATTTTGAGCCATATATCTTGGGATTACTTGTTATCTGGTGGTTCTGTGGATTGGACTGCGGGCGCAGGGGCCGGCTTGAGCTTGAGCTTCTTGGCGTGCTCGCGCACCATGACCTCAAACATGTTGGTGAGGGTACGGTGTTCAGTCGCGGCGCAACGCTCCCATAGGTCTCGAACCTCGGGGGTCATTTTTAGCGTTGTCGCTTCAGTTTTGCTTTTGGGGCGTGCCATAGTGAGCTATCTAGCGTATCCGTTTTATATTCCTAATAGATATACGTTATAGCACATGAAACAAAAAGTATCCAACGAAATTTCATTGCTTTTTTCCGCGAGCCAAGCAGTGCTGGTTCGGATATTTTTTTGAATGTGGAGTTTGGATTTTCTTGTCGTTGAAGCATTGCCGCCGAATATGATGGAAGCTCAACTTTGGAGCCTGTCAAATGAACGGTGCGGTGGCAACTGGCGAAACGCGTGTGGCAGTTCTTGTGGACTGCGACAACGTGACGCCTGAAATTCTGGAGTACGCCCTGCGCGTGATTGCCCAGTTCGGGCGCGTGGTGCTGCGCCGGGGCTACGGCAACCACACGACGCTGGCCAACAAGTGGCAAGAAGCACTGGTTCGCCTAGCTTTCACGCCTTGCTTGCAATACCAGTACGCCTCGGGCAAAAACACTGCCGACATTGCACTGGCCCTGTCAGTGTCAGAGGCGCTTCGTCTTCTTCCCCGGCTGTTCAGACTTCTTCGAACCTGACATTCATCAGCTTCTAACTGAGCTTTCCTGAGGTCGAGACCTCGTTTAAAGATAGTGTCCAAAGCACGTGCTGCAAGGCGTGTTTACGGATGTCCACTCCAGTGGGACTTGGCCTACAGCCGTATTATTGACGGCGACACAGCTCGAGTGGACACCATGTGGCGAAAGAGCCTGTCCGCGGGCAAGAACTGGTTTTCAACAATAACCTAGCCTCAAATGACGAGGCGACACGGAGGGACAGTGACTACTGGGATACCTGAATGGACACAACGCGCGGAGAAGCGCGGCTTGGACCCGCTTGGCATGCAGACGACAAGCATCGCGCTCTACCAGCAGCTCATGCCCGGCATCGGCAACGTGACGCTGCGGATGCGCTACTACGGCCTGTACACCTGGCTCTCCCATTCCTATGCAAAGCACACCGGAGACGTATCGCCCAACGCGTGGCGTGGCTACCTGCGCCGTGCAGAAGCACTCTACGCACTTGTCACCGCGCTTGAGGGTGGCGAGAAGGTTGCCGCGGCGTCCACAGCAGACGCAGCGTATGAGCTCGGGGTTGCAGGGGTCACCTGGGCGATTGGAGCTGTCGCCACCTTTCCCGACGGTGAGTTGGACTTCTCGAAGAACTGCGACCTCGATAGCGGTGCCCCGCAGTATCTGGCGCAAAGATTCGGCGCATTCGGTGCAGCCTACGGCGCCCAGCTTGTCGAGGTGGGATTGCTGCAGTACCTCGAAAAGCACTCCATTCCCGTGCCAACCCCGGACTCGGGCGACACTCTTGCCCTCGCCTTCGAGGCTGCCATCGGGGATGCCGCCCCTCTCTTCCTGAGCGTGGCCGCCAAGGCCCGTGTTACCAAGAGTGAGCTGCGGACACTCCAGAAAATGCTCCCCTCGCGCATCGACCACGCAGGAGAGGAACGACGGCTTTACGAAGAACTGCTTCTCGGCGCTTCGCTAAAGGTATCCCCGAAGGCGAATGCGCGCCGGCTCAGCCTGAGGCTGGTCCTGCGAGTTGCTCAGGCAGTCGGCCGCGTGGACGCCAACGCTGTCCGTTGGGCGCTGTACTCATCACACGATGCCGCCGGCGCAAGCCTTCCCCCCCTTCCAGCCGATGAGAGCGCTCAAAGGGACGCATGGGGCGCATACCAAGCAAACGACCTTCTGCACGTATGCTACGAGGCGCTCCTGAAGTACTCATTGGATGTTCTCGGGCTTGCCCCCAACGGGATGCCGATGGACCGGTTGATGGGCCGAGTAGTGACGGCACTTCACGCCGCGCTGGGTGGCCACGAGACGTGGGAGAAGCTCGTCGCCTCCATCGACCTTTCGGAGAACGCCTGGTCGGCTAGCCAGGTAGTGAGCGAATTCGCGCTTCACAAAGCCGTGCTCAAGATGGCGGACCCACTTGCGGTCACAACCTCAACTTCAGCGGCGGGGGCGGTTCGTCTGCTTGCGGTTCTGTACAAGCGGTACGGTAGCCTAGTACCCCAAGTCGCGGCGCAACTTCCGGTGATTGCCGAAAAGACTCACATTCAGTCCATCGTGACCGAGCTGACCTACCTGAGCCAGAACGCCACGATTCCTCTGGCCGACTTTCTCGGGCAGTTAGTCAAGCGGAGAGTCATGGAGCGCCATCTCTGGGTCGCAATCCACAAGTTCAGAGGTCAGGGGGACTACACGTTCCTTATCGAAGACGACGAAGGTCGAGTGCGTCTTCGCAGAAAAGACGGCCCTGCTCTGACCAACCCGCGCTTAGCATCGGCCATCACATTCTTGCAGGACATCCACTTGCTCTCGCCGACTGCCCCGACATCCGCCGGCCTCAAGGTCTTGGAGGCCGCATGAAGCTCTTTGACTGTTTCAGTGACGCTGGCTACCACAGTAGTATCGTCACGACCTTCGGCGTCGACTTCAGCGCGTACGAATCCATCGTCCTTGGCCGGCTGCGAGAAGCCGGCTGCCACAACAATATGCTCATCGCCGACGACCGGATGCTCGGGCTGTCCATGAGCGATGCGTTCCAGCGGCCTGCGCACGCCGGGCGACGGTACTCGGTTACCGGTGCGCGCTCCTCGGGCGTGTTCCATCCCAAAGTCATAGTTCAGTTAGGGACCAAAGCCGGCCGATTGCTCGTCGCGTCGGCCAACATGACGTCCGCAGGTTTGGCTGGCAACCTTGAGGTCGTGGGTTCGGTGCTGACGAGTGAAACAGACCGCCAAGCGGTGCCCGTATTCCAGGCGGCCGTCGCGTACCTGCAGCAGTTTCTTGCGCATGGTTCAGTGGCAAGACGGCAGCTGGACTGGGCGATGCGCCGGACACCCTGGTTGAAGGTGGCCGCGGATACCGATGCCAACGCAACTGTGGAACTTGATGGCGGCGGCCGGTTGGCCTTTGTCGTGAACGCTCAGGACAAGGGTATCGGCGAACGCTTCCTCGAATTGATTGGCAAGCGCCTGGTCAAGCGACTGGTCGTGGCCAGCCCCTACTGGGACCCGAGCCTTACCGCGCTAGGTTGGATGCAACGCAGGCTCGAGCCGGGAGCCACTGCTGTCCTCGTGCAGCCAAAAACCGCACTGTTTCCGGTGCACGCCCTTCCCCGCGAAAGAGGGACGGTACTCTTTGACACCGACAAGGTGAAGGGAACGGTCCCTAGCCGGTTTGCCCATGCCAAGGTGTTCGTTGCGGAGACAGACGACGGGGACTGCGTCCTTTTCGGAAGCGCAAACTGCACACTCGCCGCGTTGGGGCGGGAGGGTGTCCCTGGGGCAAACGAGGAAGTCTGCCTTTACCGAGAGCTTCCGCCTGGTCAGGCCACGCAGTTACTCGGCTTGAGCGAGGCTCTGACAGATGCAGCCTGTATAGCTGCAGCTGACCTGCCAGCCTACAACCAGACCGACGAAATTCCGCTGGAAGCGCTTGCAGGGAGGCTTCCTGGTCGCTTCGAGCTCGCTGGAAACATCCTTCAGTGGTGGCCGCCGAACGGCGCAGCGGCGGAGGGCGCAGAGTTGCTGCTGCTCGACCAGAACGGAGCGCGCAATGCTGGGGAGCTCGTACGACTGCATGGCCGGGACGAGGCTTTTTCCTATCGCTTTGCAGGCAGCGACCTGCCCTATTTCGCCCAAGTGCGGTGGCATGACGTCGAGTCTTCGATTGCGGTCATCGTTGTGGAGCAGGCGATTCAACAGTCACAGCGACGGATGGTCTCCAGGGCTGTGCATAACTCACTCGCGTTCCTGGATGACGACGAGGCATTTGAAGGCCTATGGCTGCTGGAGCTCATAGATGCGGTGGCGCTAGACCAGGCGGAATATCGGTCGAAGGGTTTCAACGATACGTCCGTTGGCCTCGAGAACTCTGAAGTTGAGAACGCAGCGATGATACTTCCATACACGGAGTTCATCGCCGGGCGAGAGGTGACCAAGGGTATCGAGGTGGGGAGCCACTTGGCTACGACTCACCATGAATCGGTTCGGGGCTTTCTCAATGCATTGCTAGGCCGCGACAGCCCGCACGTGCCGGTCGACCGAGTAGACCCGCCAGCTATCGTCCTCCCTACTGGGGATGAGACCGACGACGGGCAGAACGCGATAGAAGGGGGCGAGCAATTCAACAACGAGCCGCTGGCGTCCAAGCCAGTCGACCTAAGCTCAGACGAAAGGCAGCAGCTGCGCCGCCAACAGGCCTACTACAAAGACACTCAAAAGAGCATTGCCGACGCGGTGCAACGTTTCATTTCCGATGTTCAGAGGCGAACCACATCCCAGCCGCTCGAGATAGCTGACCTGCTGCGGCTTCGGGTCTTGATGATGGTTGTCCTTGGCGCCGGAAGTAACAAGTCGACCTTACTGCCGACGGACCCAACCGCCAAAATCTCGCGACGGCAGGTCCTGCCGAGCCAAGGTGAATTCGGCTGGCCCTACTTGACCGGCCGTCTTCTCTTTACCTTCTTCCGGGCCCATGCTGGCTCACAAGGTCCTTTGGTCGAAAAGCTGGCTGTTGCGTCGGACGGAAACGCAGGCATTCCTGACGACGTCTTAGAGTGCTGGGCGACGTGCTTCTGGGCTGCTTGCGCAATGCTGAGTATTCCGGACCAACGTGACCGGTGATTCCGGGATCGTGACCGACGTTCCGGTGAACGTGAACGGGAGGATTCCGGCAACGTGACCGCTT
>NZ_JAAFGZ010000004.1 GCF_010365105.1 Polaromonas sp.
GCCGGCAATGCTGCCCGGGCTGCTGCGGGCACTGGTAAGCACCAAGCCGTTGCCATTGAAGGTGTTGCGAGTCTGAGGTAAGTCGCTAATCAGGCAAATCAGCCTCCGGCGCAATTCTAGCGGGCGCAAGCAGCTATTTATTTCATAGCGCGCAAGACCTGAATCCGCAAAAAACATCATCCCGCTCAGGCAAATAAAAATTGCGGTATTTCGGATATTTCATTCGCGCTCGGGTCGCAAACGAGCCGCCGCGCAACACCTTGTGCGTGCCGAACCAGGGCTCGGAATAGGTTTGGTACGGATCAGTCGCAAAACCCGGGTAAGGCCGGAACGTCGTGCCCATCCACTCCCACACCCCGCCCCAGCGAAACCCCCGCCGCGAGGCGGTGTGCGCGGCCACTTCCCATTCCACCTCGGCGGGCAGGCGGCGGCCGGCCCAGCGGCACCAGGCGTCGGCCTCCCACCAGGTCATGTGCATGGCGGGCTGGGTGCCCTGCATGCGCATGGGCTGGCCAAACCGCGTCTGGATGACCGCGCCGCTGCCGATGCCGATCTGCTCGACATAACGCGGCCCCCGGCGGCCCTCGCCGGCTGCTTGCGCCTGCAGCCATTGCCAGCCGTCCGGATGCCACAGCTCTTGCCGGTCGTAGCCGCCATCGGCGACAAACTCGACGTACTGCGCCCAGGTGACGGGCTGGGCGTCGATTTCAAACTCGGGCACGCTGATGGCATGCACCACTTTTTCGTTGTCAAACGCAAAGCCCGAACCGGCGCTTGAAGCGCTGCCCATCTGCCAGGTGGTGGCCGGAATCAGCATCGGCTCGCGCAACGCCATCGGTGGCGGCGTAAAGGCCAACTGCAAGGGCTTGTCCAAGGACAAGCCAATGGTCTGCGCCATGATGGTCAGCGCTTCGCAGTGCATGTCTTCATGAAACAGGCACAGGCGGTAAAAGTACAAGGCGTCATCGTCGCTGTCGGCTTTTTCAAGCAGTTCCAGCGTGCTTTCCAGCGTGTTCAACATATAAGCCCGGCAATTGGCCATGTCCGGCACATCCAGCGTCCAGCGCGAGTCATGCGGCACCTGGTCCGAATCCCACCAGCGGTCTGCGTTGGGCTCGATGGAGGCTTGGCGGGCCTGCGCCGGGTCGCAACGCGTGCCCCGCGCCCGCTGCAGGTTGCGGCCAATCCAGCGCTCCTGGAACCAGGCCACATGGCCCAGCTCCCACAGCGGCGGATTGAGCGTGGCGAGCAGGGGCACGGCAAATCCGGTGTCCTCCAGCGCGTTCTGGTACTGGCCAAAAAGGTGCAGCGTATGATTGCGCGCGTCCATAAGCGCGAGCGACAGGAGTTCCCGGTCCGCCTTGCGCATGAGGGGTGAATCGATCAACTCGGGTGATGTATTGGGTATGGAATCTAAAGCCAAAACAGTGGTCCTGGTAAGCCCGGCGATGGCCGAATCCAACAACGGCAACTGGCACACCGCGCAGCGCTGGGCAAATTTCTTGTCGAGTTATTGTGACATTGCGCTGTTGCCGCATTGGCCATCGCCTTTGCCTTCACCATCGCCGCAGCGCACACCGCAAGCGATGGTGGCGCTGCACGCCCGTCGCTCGGCAGCCTCGATCCGGGCTTGGGCTGAAGCCTGGCCGGGCAAACCCCTGATCGTGGTGCTCACCGGCACCGACCTGTACCGCGACATCCAGAATGATGCTGAAGCGCAGCAGTCGCTGGCGCTGGCCACGCACCTGGTGGTGCTGCAGGACGCCGGACTGGCGGCGCTGCCCGAGGCATGGTGTGGCAAAACGCAGGTGATTTACCAGTCAGCCCCGGCGTTGAAGCCTGCTGACAAATCCACGCGCCGCTTTGGCGCGCTCATGGTCGGCCACTTGCGTGAAGAAAAAGACCCGCTGACCTTCATGCGGGCTGCAACGCGCGACTTTGACGCAGGCATTCATTTTGAGCAAATCGGTATGGCGCTGGAACCGCGTTTTGCCGAAGCAGCCCGCGCTACGGAACAACACACCGCGCGCTACCACAGGCTCGGCGGCTTGAGCCGCGCGGTCACCCGTCAGCGCATCAAGCGCGCGCACATCCTGGTGAACTGCTCGCTGATGGAGGGCGGCGCGCAGGTCATTCTGGAAGCCGTGCAGTCGGGCACGCCGGTGCTGGCGTCGCGTATCAGCGGCAACATCGGCATGCTCGGCGAAACCTACGCGGGCTACTTTTCGCCCGGCGATGACGTGCAACTGGCGGCGCTGGTGCGGCGCTGCGCAGCGGAGCCGGATTTTCTGGCACTGCTGCAAAGCCAGTGCAACGCGCGGGCGCACCTGTTTTCGCCGCAGGAAGAAAAGCGCCTTGTCATAAACTTGCTGGCTTCTGTGCTGGGCGGCTTTGACAGCCTGCGCGACCGTCCTTCCCTGTCTTTTTCGCCTTTGAAAGCATCCTGATGACCACATCCGACATACCGAAAATTCCCGCTGCACCCCGTCTGACAAGCTTGTCGCACGGTGGCGGCTGCGGCTGCAAGATTGCGCCCGGCGTGCTGAGTGAAATCCTGAAAAACTCCAGCAACATGCCGGGCCTGAACCTGCCGCCCGAACTGCTGGTGGGCATTGAAACCGCCGACGATGCAGCGGTTTACAAGCTCAACGACGAGCAGGCGTTGATTGCCACCACCGACTTTTTCATGCCCATCGTCGATGACCCATACGATTTTGGTCGCATCGCCGCCACCAACGCCATCAGCGACGTGTACGCCATGGGCGGCACGCCCATCATGGCGCTGGGCATCGTCGGCATGCCGATCAACGTGCTGCCGCTGGAAACCATCGGCGCCATTCTGCGCGGCGGCCAGGACGTGTGCCGCGACGCCGGCATTCCGATTGCCGGCGGCCACACGATTGACTCGGTCGAGCCGATTTACGGGCTGGTGGTGATGGGGTTGATCCACCCGTCGCGCGTCAAGAAAAACTCCGGCGCGCAATTGGGCGATGTGCTGATCCTGGGCAAGCCGCTGGGCGTCGGCATCCTGTCGGCGGCGCTGAAGAAGGAAGCATTGAGCGCCGAAGGCTACGCGCAGATGGTTGCCGTCACCACGCAGCTGAACAAGCCTGGCATTGAGTTGTCAAAGATGGACGCGGTGCATGCTCTGACCGACGTGACCGGCTTTGGCCTGCTCGGCCACGGGCTCGAACTCGCGCGCGGCGCCGGGCTCAGGATGCAGATTCAGCTCGACGAGGTTCCGCTGCTGCCCGGCGTCCTCGAATTCGCGGAGCAAGGCATGGTGACAGGCGCATCAGGCCGCAACTGGGACAGCTACGGCGCAGAAGTTTCGTTGCCGGCCGATATCAGCGTGGCCCGAAAAGCCCTGCTGAGCGACCCGCAGACCAGCGGCGGCCTGCTGGTTGCCTGCGCGCCCGAAGCAGCCGATGCGGTGCTGGCCTGCTTTCAACGCCACGGCTTTGAAGGCGCGCGCCGGATGGGCACGATGGTCGAGGGCGCTGGCGTCGAAGTCGTCTGACGCCAGCGCCCTGAACCCGGCCCATGTAACACGGGCCGGCCAGCGCCAGGCCCGCCAAAGCGGAATCACCCTGGCTGACAAAACTTGCCGCCTGGCCGGCCTCCATCACTGCCCTCAATGAACCGGTCACCTATTTTTTTGATACCTGCGCAGCTCGCTTTTCAAATTACCGCGCAATGACATGAACCTCTGTCATCTCCGCATCCTCTGTCATTTCGGCCCCGGATCAAGTCCGGGGTTTCAGCACCCGGGACCCATGCCTTTTTACCAGCGGGGTCATGGATTGCGGATTCCCGGATCGAGTCCGCAGGCTCAGACCGCAATGAAAAAGAGGAAGTGAAAAGTTTCCAACGACCAGAGCAGTTAAATTTTTGTATCAAACAGGTTTCTTGCGCATACTGCATATGCGCTGACAGCTATCAATTAGCTAGCAAATTCAGCAGCCACGAAAAATGCGGCTGCTTTTGCGGGCGATGATGGCCGGTCAAGCGGCATCCCTTCCAAATTTCAGCGTACTCTGCGCGATAAAAACAGCCGCAAGGGATAACTCTCTTCGCCAGCGCTAAAACAGTTCTTTAGAATCCCTCCGTTACACAAAACTGCATCGGCCAGGCTCACACTGCCTGGCCCGATCGTTTGATGTGACGTCGTTCTTTAACCCGGAGACAAAAATTGCGCGCTTTACTCAAAATTTCGAAGGCCGTGGATGGTCTGAACACCGTGGTGGGGAAAATCACGATGTGGCTGATCCTGGCGACCACGCTTATCAGCGCGGGCAATGCCATCGTTCGAAAAATCTTCGACTCCAGCTCAAACTCGCTGCTTGAAATCCAGTGGTATCTGTTTGCCGGGGTCTTTTTGTTGGGCGCCGGCTACGGTTTGCTGAAAAATTCTCACGTTCGCATCGATTTTCTTTCATCGCGCTTTAGCGACCGAACGCGCAACTGGATTGACGTTTTGGGCATCCTGGTGGTCCTGTTCCCGTTTTGCATTGTCATCATCAACCTCAGCTGGCCGCTGTTCACGCAGGCGCTGGCATCAGGCGAGATGTCGCAAAATGCCGGCGGCCTGATCCGCTGGCCGGTGTACAGCCTGGTGCCGCTGGGCTTTGGCCTGCTGATGCTGCAAGGCCTGTCCGAGCTGATCAAGCGTGTGGCTTTTCTGACAGGCAACGGGCCGGACGTGATGTCCGGCGAGGACGCCAAGTCCGACGAACAAAAACACATCGAAGAGCTGGAGGCCGTTGCCGCCCGCAAACTGGCCGGAGAATCCTGAAATGCAGACCACCTTTTTGGCACAACAGTTTGTGCCGCTCATGTTCGGGGGGCTTTTCCTCGTCCTGCTGACCGGTTTTCCGGTGGCTTTTGCGCTGGCCGCCGCCGGCCTGGGGTTTGGCTTTATCGGCATTGAAGCGGGCATTTTTCCGTCCTCGCTGTTCCAGGCGCTGCCGCTGCGTATCTTCGGCATCATGCAAAACGACACGCTGCTGGCGATTCCGTTTTTTACCTTCATGGGCATCATCCTGGAACGCTCCGGCATGGCCGAAGACCTGCTTGAAACCGTCGGGCAGGTGTTTGGCCCGCTGCGCGGCGGGCTGGCGATTGCGGTGATCCTGGTCGGCGCGCTGCTGGCGGCCACCACCGGCGTGGTGGCGGCTGCGGTGATCTCGATGGGCCTGATTTCGCTGCCCATCATGTTGCGCTACGGCTACAGCCGGGTGATTGCCACTGGCGCCATCACCGCGTCGGGCACGCTGGCGCAGGCGATTCCGCCATCGCTGGTGCTGATCGTGCTGGCCGACCAGCTGGGCCGTTCGGTCGGCGACATGTATTCGGGCGCATTGGTGCCCGGCCTGCTGCTGGTGGGCCTGTACATCCTGTTCATCGTCGTGGTGGCACTCTTCAAGCCGGCCATGGTGCCGGCGCTGCCGCCTGAGGCGCGCATCTACCGCGAGCCCAACGGCAGTTCGGGCCATCGTTCGCTGCTGGTGCTGGTGCTGATCTGCACAGCCGTCGGCTTTGGCTGGGCGCAGGTGCACAACCGGCTGCTCACCGTCTGGCTGGACCGCAGCATGCCGGCACCGGGCGATGAAATCGTCATCCTGTCGATGACGCTGGCTTCGCTGACCGGACTGGCGCTGGCCATCATCAACAAAGTGACCCGCATGGGTCTGCTGTCGCGGCTGGCCGAGCAGGTGACGTTTGTGCTGATGCCGCCGCTGATCCTGATCTTTCTGGTGCTGGGCACGATCTTTCTGGGCGTGGCCACGCCTACTGAAGGCGGCGCCATGGGCGCGCTGGGCGCGTTGATTTTGGGCCTGGGCAAGGGGCGCTTGTCGTGGTCGCTGCTCAAGCAGGCGCTTGACAACACGGCCAAGCTGGCGTCGTTCGTGCTGTTCATCCTGATTGGCTCGACGGTGTTCAGCTTCGTGTTCAATGCCGCAGACGGTCACATCTGGGTCGAACACCTGTTTGACAGCATTCCGGGCGGCGGCTGGGGCTTTTTGATCGTCGTGAACATTCTGGTGTTCATTTTGGGCATGTTCATCGACTTCTTTGAAATTGCCTTCATCGTGATTCCGCTGCTGGCGCCGGTGGCTGAAAAAATCCTTCCGGGCCTGGTTCCGGGCATGACGCCCGACGCGGCCATGATCTGGTTTGGCGTCATCATCGCCATGAACCTGCAGACCTCGTTCCTGACGCCTCCGTTCGGCTTTGCGCTGTTTTACCTGCGCAGCGTGGCGGCCAAAAAGGACTACAAGGACCGCGTGACGGGCGAGAACATCAAGGCCGTGACCACCAACGAGATTTACAAGGGCTCCATCGCCTTCATCTTCCTGCAACTGATCATGGTGGCCTCCGTCATGATCTACCCGTCGCTGGTGACTGGCGGCATCGTCAAGGAAAAAGGCCTGAGCAATGCTGAAGTCATGGAACTGCTGCGCATGCCGGAATCCGAGCCCGTGCCTGCCGAGCCCGAGATGCCTGGCAGCGAGGCGGCACCGGCAGAAAACGATGCCGCTGCGCCAGCCGCCGAGGAAACAGACCCGATGAAGGCGATGCAGGAGGCGCTTGAAAAGAGCGCCAAGCCGACCCGGTGATTTCCCTGACGAACCCGGGCGAGCGGCGCTATTGAAACTGCACCGCGTATTCACCCACCCATAAAAAAAGGCCCGAGGGCCTTTTTTTATGGGTGCTGCCCGCAGGCTTGCTGCGGACGGGGGTTTCAGCGTGCTGCGCTTAGAGCTTCTGGCGCTGCATGAAGCTGTCAAAGCTCGATTCGGCAAAGCGGAACCACAGGACCTGGTCACGCTGGAAATTGCGGTAGTCCGCGTAGATTTTCTTCCAGTCGGCGTTGGACGTGTTCAGCCCGTCATAAACCTCCATCGAAGCCTTGAAGGATGCGTCCATGATGGACTGCGGAAACGCGACGACTTTGGTCTTGGCGCTGACCAGCTGCTTCAGGGCACCGGGGTTGCGGGCATCGTAACGGGCCTGCGTCACCACATGCGCTTCGTGCGAAGCGGCGCGAACGATGGCCTGGTTTTCTTTCGACAACCCCTCAAAAGCCTTGTTGTTGATGTAGAACTCCAGGTTCAGGCTGCCCTCCCACCAGCCGGGGTAGTAGTAGAACGGCGCGACCTTGTTGAAGCCGAGCTTCAGGTCGTCGTAGGGTCCGATCCACTCGGCGGCATCAATGGTTCCCTTTTCCAGCGCCTGGTAGATTTCGCCGCCGGGAATGTTCTGCGGAACACCACCCATGCGCTCGATGACCTTGCCGGCAAAGCCGCCGACGCGGAA
Organism: Polaromonas sp.; assembly: GCF_010365105.1. Lineage (GTDB taxonomy): Bacteria > Pseudomonadota > Gammaproteobacteria > Burkholderiales > Burkholderiaceae_C > Polaromonas. The sequence goes on from NZ_JAAFGZ010000004.1 coordinate 7,321, forward strand.
CTTCAGCCCCTTGATGTCGGCTGGCGTCTTGAGCTCCTTGCGGAACCAGCCCCCCATTTGCGCGCCGGTGTTGCCGCCGAGCAGGTTGACGATGTTGTACTTGGCGTAAAACTCGCGCATCAGCTTGCTGCCGTTACCGTCCACCATCCAGGCCGTGAGCTGGCGGGAATTCATGCCAAACGGAATGGCGCCACCGATGGCAAAGGCTTCGTTCTTGCCAAAGAAATAGTAGGGCGCAGTGTGCGCCATCTCGACCGTGCCGTTCTGCACGCCGTCCACCACACCGAATGCCGGCATCAGTTCACCGGCAGGATGCACCGAAATTTCAAACTTGCCGCCGGACATTTCCTTGACGGCTTTGGAAAACACCTCGGCAGATCCGTAAATGGTGTCCAGCGACTTGGGAAAGCTCGAAGCCAGGCGCCAGCGAATCGCCGCCTGGGCGTGAACCGCCGGGGCAATTCCGGCAGCGAGCACGCCAGCGATGCCAGCGTTTTTGATGAGGGAACGACGATCCATGAATGTCTCCTTGAAAACTTGTTGGGTTTAGAACAGGTGTTCGATTCAAGAAACATGATTGGCCGCAAAGATGCGAGTCAATCATGTTGGGGACTGCTGGCTGCGCAGCGCTTAGAGCTTGACCGACGCCATGTAGTTGCTGAAGGCCGATTCCGAGAAACGCGCCCACAGCAACTGGTCGCGCTGGAATGCGCGCATGTCGGCGTGAATCTTCTTGAACTCGGGCGACTTGGCCTCGTGTTCGGCGAACACTTCCATCGACGCCTTGTAACCGGCATCCATGATGGCTTTGGGGAAGGCCTTGAGCTGCGTCTTGGCACCAACCAGCTTTTTCAGGGCAATCGGGTTGACCGCGTCGTACTTGGCCGTCATGTCGCGTGCGGCAACGGACGTGGCTGCATCGACGATGGCCTGGAACTCGGGGCTCAGCGCCGCATACGCCTTGGTGTTGATGAAGAATTCCAGCTCGGCGCCGCCTTCCCACCAGCCGGGGTAGTAATAAAACGGCGCGACCTTGTTGAAGCCGAGCTTTTCATCGTCGTAGGGACCGACAAACTCCACCGCATCGAGCGTGCCTTTTTCAAGTGCCTGGTAAACCTCGCCAGCCGGCATGTTCTGCGGCACGACGCCGAGCTTTTGCATGGCCTCGCCAAACAGTCCGCCACCCAGGCGCATCTTCAGGCCCTTCAGGTCGGCAACGGTCTTGATTTCCTTGCGGTACCAGCCGCCCATCTGGGTGCCGGTGTTGCCGGCGCTGCGGCTCTTGATGTTGTACTGGGCGTAAAACGCATCCATCAGCTTGCGGCCGTTGCCATGCTCCATCCAGGCATCCATCTGGCGGGCCGTCAGGCCGAAAGGCACGGCGCAGCCAAAAGCAAAAATCGCATCCTTGCCCGTGAAATAGTAAGGCGCGGTTTGCGCCATTTCGACAGTCCCGTTCTGCAGGGCATCGACCACGCCAAAGGCGGGCATCAATTCGCCGGCCGCATGCACCGACACTTCGAATTTGCCGCCGGACAGGGCCTTGACGGTTTTAGAAAACATTTCAGCGCTGCCAAAAATGGTATCGAGCGATTTGGGAAAGCTCGAAGCCAGGCGCCAGCGGACATTGGCCTGGGCATGAACCGCAGGCGCAATGCCGGCAGCCAGCACACCGGCAATGCCAGCGTTTTTGATGAGTGATCGACGATCCATGAATACTCTCTTTTTGAAAGGTTGACGATTGCTTGTTTCGTATTTGCCTGTCGGTCAGCACCCAAGATTTCTTGCGGCAATGCCCTTGACAGTCACGATGGTCGCAGGTAGCGGCCTGTCTGACATTTTGTCAGTTTTTGTACGGCTTTCGCCCCGTTGTTACCCGTAGAAAAGCGTAAAAAAGGGGATGCCACAGCAAGCCGGCGTTCGCCAGCCTTCCGCCGCCAATTGCCAGGGCAAAAAAATCTGGTCAGGCAACCGACTTGAGCACCACCTTGGCCAGCTGATCGTGCACCTTGATGCCGTCGAAACGCTTGCGGATGGAGGCCTCGATGCCATCGGCATCCAGGCCCTGCAAGGCCAGCAGATGGGCTGGGTCGCCGTGCTCGATGAACTCGTCGGCCAGGCCCAGTTGCAACAGTGGCCTGAGGACGCCCGCCGCCTGCAATGCCTCACCGACTGCGCTGCCCGCACCGCCCATGATGGCGCCCTCTTCCACCGATACCAGGGCTTCATGGCTGGCGGCGATCTTCAGCAGCAGTTCAGTGTCCAGCGGCTTGGCCCAGCGCATGTTGACCACGGTCGCGTCCAGCTTTTCAGCCGCTTGCAGCGCCGGGTAGAGCAGCGTGCCGAAGGCCAGGATGGCAATGCCCTTGCCTTCGCGGCGAATCTCGCCCTTGCCAAACGGCAGCGATTTCAGACCGGCCTCGGGCTCGACACCGGCGCCGGCGCCGCGCGGATAGCGTACGGCGACCGGATGGTTCTGCTCGAACGCGGTGGTCAGCAGCTTGCGGCATTCGTTTTCATCGGCCGGGCAGGCCATGCTCATGTTGGGTATGCAGCGCACAAAAGGAATATCGTAGGCACCCGCATGGGTCGCGCCGTCGGCACCGACCAGTCCGGCACGGTCCAGCGCGAACACCACCGGCAGGTTTTGCAGCGCCACGTCATGAATCATCTGGTCATAGGCGCGTTGCAGGAAGGTCGAGTAAATCGCCACCACCGGCTTCAGGCCCTCGCACGCCATGCCGGCTGCAAAGGTCACCGCATGCTGCTCGGCAATGCCGACATCGTGGTAGCGCTTGGGAAAGCGGCGGTGAAACTCCACCATGCCCGAACCCTCGCGCATCGCCGGCGTGATGCCGACCAGGCGCGGGTCATGCTCGGCCATGTCGCACAGCCAGCGGCCAAACACCTGCGTGAAGGTCTGCTTGGCGGGCGTGCTGGATTTCTGCAGGCCCATGGACGGATCGAACTTGCCGGGGCCGTGGTAGGCAATAGGGTCGGCTTCGGCCAGTTTGTAGCCCTGGCCTTTTTTCGTCACGACATGCAGGAACTGCGGCCCTGCGCCGGTCGCCAGCAGATGCTTGATATTTTCCAGCGTGGGAATCAGCGACTCCAGGTCATGGCCGTCAATCGGGCCGATGTAGTTGAAGCCAAAGTTCTCGAACAGAGTGCCGGGCACGACCATGCCCTTGGCATGGGTTTCGAGCCGGCGCGCAAGCTCTAACAGCGGCGGCGCCACCTGCAGCACCTTCTTTCCCACGTGCCGGGCCGAGGCGTAAAAGCGCCCGCTCATCAGTTGCGCCAGGTGGCGGTTCAGCGCGCCCACCGGCGGGCTGATGCTCATGTCGTTGTCGTTGAGCACCACGAGCAGCCGGCTGTCGTCATGCACGCCGGCGTTGTTCATGGCCTCAAACGCCATGCCGGCGCTCATCGAGCCGTCGCCGATGATGGCCACGGCATTGCGGTCCTCGCCTTTGAACTGCGAGGCCAGCGCCATGCCGAGCGCCGCCGAGATCGAAGTCGACGAATGCGCGGTGCCGAAGGTGTCGAACTCGCTCTCGCCCCTGCGCGGAAAGCCCGACAGCCCGCCGAACTGGCGCAAGCTGGCCATGCGTTCGCGCCGGCCGGTCAGTATCTTGTGCGGATAAGTCTGGTGGCCCACGTCCCAGACCAGCCGGTCATCGGGCGTGTTGAAGACATAGTGCAGGGCGACCGTCAACTCGACCGTGCCCAGGTTGGAGCTTAGATGCCCACCGGTTTTGGAAACGCTGTCGAGCACATAGGCGCGCAGTTCATCGGCCAGCGTCTTGAGTTGCGCGCGCGGGAGCCTGCGCAGGTCAGCCGGACTGTTGATGGTTTCAAGCAATGAGTACATCGTGGTGTATTTCCGTTATGGCGGGGCCGGGCCGTGACTAGTGCTGCCGGTTGACCAGCATGTCGGCCAGCGCCCGCAAGGCATGGGTATTTTCAAGCTGGCTGGACTGAAGGCTGTCGAGGGCTTTCGCCAGCAATTCTTGCGCATAGCACCGTGAAGCCTCCAGCCCCATCAGCGAGACGAAGGTCGGTTTGTCCTGGGCGGCATCCTTGCCGGCCGTCTTGCCCAGCGTGGCCACGTCGGCTGTCACGTCCAGAATATCGTCAACGACCTGGAACGCCAGGCCGATAGCGGCGCCGTAGTCACGCAAGGCATCCAGTGCCGCCGGGGATGCACTGCCGCAGGCGGCGCCCATCATCACGCTGGCTTGCAGCAGTGCGCCGGTTTTGAGGCGGTGCATCTCGTGCAGTTGCGCGGAGGTCAGCGGCAGACCGACGCTGGCCAGGTCAATGGCCTGCCCGCCCGCCATACCCTGGTAGCCGGCGGCCTGGGCCAGCAGGCGGCACAGACGCGCCTGCGCTCTGGCATCGACTGACGCATCGTCGGGTGTCAGCAACTCGAACGCCAGCGCCTGCAGTGCATCACCGGCCAGCAGCGCCCGCGCCTCGCCAAACTGCACATGCACCGTGGGCTTGCCACGGCGCAGCACGTCGTTGTCCATGCACGGCATGTCGTCATGCACCAGCGAATAGGCATGGATCAACTCGACCGCGCAGGACGGGCGCAAGGCCACCGACGCATCGCCGTTGACCGCGTCGCAGGCGGCCATGACCAGCAGCGGACGCAGCCGCTTGCCGCCGTCAAGAACGGCATAGCGCATGGCATCGCCGAGCCCGGCCGGCGCTGGCGCATCGCTCGGGCTGGCCACCCAGCGGGACAGGGCACGTTCAATGACCGCGAGTTGCACGGCGCTCCAGGCGCCCAGGTCAAACAGGGAAGTGTGTTCAGGAGCGTTCAATTCAGTGGTCTTTTGCGCTGGGGCGGTGACGCCGTTGATGACAGGGAACATGGGAATGTTTTCAGTACAGGCCAGCACTGTCATAAGTCCACCCGCAACGCTGCGGACAAGTGCGAAGCGTGGGCTTGATGCATTGAACCCGAAAAATGATTTAGGCCTGCGTCCAGGGCTTGAGTTCGGTGCCTTCCAGCACCTTGATCTGGGTTTCAACCGCTTCAAGCCGGTCCCGGCAAAACTTGAGCAATTGCGCGCCGCGCTGGTAGCCCGTGAGCAACTGGTCCAGGGGCAGCTGACCGGACTCCAGCCGGGCGACCAATGCTTCAAGTTCCTGCAGTGCGGCCTCGTAGGTGGCAGGCAATGCCGGCAGGGGCGTGGCGCTGGCGTCAGGGTCCGGGACACGCGGTGATGCAGTAGGGGAAACGGAGCTTTTGGCCATGTGAATAGGGTTGTGGAGGCTGATTTTAAAGGTTTGCCGTGATTCTGGATGTAGGCACTGGCAAAGTCGGGCAGTCAGGCATTATCCCGCTGGCTGCCGAGGGACACTTGCAGGCATGGCGCGCGGGTACACTTGATAACCATTCTTGATACCGGAACTGGTCACCCCATGGCAAGTTCGCCCTATTTTTTGTCTGCAGGCTCCTCCCCGCCTGCTGGTTTACCTGGCTTTTACACCGTCGCCTCGCCCGGCTTCGGCGGCCTGTTGAGAGAAACCGATGCCCGATAAAAGCCTCCGGCTGTTGCAAGCCACCAGCCAGCTTCCCATTTCCAGCTATTTCGATGCCGGGCTTTACCAGCGCGAACAGCAAAAACTGTTTGCGCGCGGACCGCGCTACCTGGGTCACGAACTGGCCGTGCCCAACCTTGGAGACTACTACACGCTGCCGCACGAAGGTGATGGCCGTGCGCTGGTGCGCAATGCCTCGGGAATCGAACTGATTTCCAACGTCTGCCGGCATCGCCAGTCCACCATGCTGCAGGGACGCGGCAACACCGGCAGCAACATCGTCTGCCCACTGCACCGCTGGACCTACAACACCTCGGGCGAGTTGATCGGCGCGCCGCATTTCGAGGTCGATCCGTGCCTGAACCTGAACCGCTACAAGACGACGACATGGAACGGCCTGGTGTTTGAAGACAACGGCCGCGACATTGCAGCGGAGATGGCGCCCATGGGCCACATGGCCGACCTTGATTTTTCCGGCTACCAGCTCGACAAGGTGCATATCCACGAATGCAACTACAACTGGAAGACCTTCATAGAGGTCTATCTGGAGGACTACCATGTCGGCCCCTTCCATCCCGGACTGGGCGGCTTCGTCACCACGGACGACCTGCGCTGGGAGCTGGCACCAAGCTATTCGGTGCAGACCGTGGGCGTGTCCGACAAGCTCGGCAAGCCCGGCACCGATGTGTACAAGCTCTGGCACGACGTGGTGCTGCAGTACCGCAACGGCCAGCCGCCCAAGTACGGCGCGATCTGGCTGACCTGCTACCCGCACATCATGGTCGAGTGGTATCCGCATACGCTGGTGGTCAGCACGCTGCACCCGCAGGGGCCGGACAAGACGCTGAACGTGGTGGAATTTTTCTATCCCGAAGAAATATGCGCTTTCGAGCGCGAGTTCATTGAAGCCCAGCAGGCGGCCTACATGGAAACCTGCGTCGAGGACGACGAACTCGCGCTGCGCATGGACGCCGGCCGCAAGGCGCTTATGCTGCGCGGCGACAACGAGTTTGGCCCCTACCAGAGCCCGATGGAAGACGGCATGCAGCACTTTCACGAGTGGTATCGCCGTGAAATGGGCGCCAGCAAAACCACCCAGATGATCTGAGGGCGTGGCGCCCGCCCCCATACTGCTATTTATTAAATAGCAGCTTATGCAAGCCGGGCATGCGCAAAAGCCATTTTTAAACCATAAAACCCGGAAATCAAGCGATGCAAGCCGTCTGGATGGTCCTGTCCGCATTCCTGATCGCCTCCATGGGCGTGTGCGTCAAGTTCGCGTCCGCGCACTTCACCAGCGCCGAACTGGTGTTTTACCGGGGCGTGGTGAGTATTGTCTTCATGGCGCTGTATGCGCGTGTCCACGGCACGTCCCTGCGCACGGCCTACCCGGCCATGCATGCCTGGCGCAGCGTGATCGGCGTGATGTCGCTGTCGGCCTGGTTTTATGCGATTGCCCACTTGCCCCTGGCCACTGCCATGACGCTGAACTACATGAGCAGCGTGTGGATTGCCGCTTTCCTGGTGGGCGGCGCGCTGATGCTGGGCAAGCCGGGCAAGAAGGGACCGAAACAGGGTCCGCTGGTGCTCGCCATCCTGGCCAGCTTTGGCGGCGTGGTCATGCTGCTGCGTCCCGCCATGGACCAGAACCAAAGCTTTGCCGGCCTGATCGGGCTGCTGTCGGGGCTGGGTGCGGCCTTTGCCTACATGCAGGTGATGGCGATTTCACGCATGGGCGAGCCTGAAATACGCACCGTGTTTTATTTCGGTGTCGGCACGGCGGTCGCGGGTGCTCTGGGCATCGCGTTGACCGGCACCTCGGCCTGGAGTTGGCAACAGGCCCTCTGGCTGCCGCCCATCGGCATCCTGGCATCGCTTGGCCAACTGGCCATGACCAAGGCCTATTCGATGTCGAAAAACCATGGCAGCACGCTGATGGTCGCCAACCTGCAATATTCGGGAATTGTGTTCGCCGCACTCTACAGCCTGGTCCTTTTTGGTGACAATATCCCCCTGACGGGCTGGGCCGGCATGGCGCTCATCATCGTCAGCGCTATATCCGCCACCATGCTGCGGGCCCGCGCGGCGCCCAATGCGCCGGCTGAAGAACATTGAGTTTGCTACCCAAGGAACCCTGATGACGAACTACACCACCCTGATCTCGGCCGAACAACTGCAGGCCTTGACAAAAAGCGGCCAGCCACTGCGCATCTTCGACTGCAGTTTTGAATTGATGCAGCCGCACGCGGGCATGCAGAGCTACCTGAAGTTGCATATTCCCGGCGCCATCTACGCGGACCTGGAAACCGCCCTCACGGCCCGCCACGGCGTGCCCGGCGCGCATGGTCTGATCACGGCAACAGGCGCCGATGCGCCAGCCTCGGGCGGCCGTCATCCGCTGCCCAACCGTGAAAAGTTTGCCACCTGGCTATCCAGCGTCGGCATGGGCAATGAGATGCAGGCGGTGGTCTATGACCGCAACCAGGCCAATTACTGCGGTCGCCTGTGGTGGATGCTCAAATGGGCCGGCCATGAAAACGTCGCCGTGCTCGATGGCGGGCTGCAGGCCTGGCAAGCAGCAGGCGGCCCGGTCAACAGCGGCGAAGAACCCGCCCATTTCCAGACCAGCTTTCTGGCCGGACCCGAGCGCGCCCGGCTGGTGGATGCGCAAACGGTTGCCGACCAGTTGGGACGCCCTGCCCAGACCCTGATCGATGCGCGGGCCACGCCGCGCTTCAAAGGCGAGGTCGAGCCGCTCGACCCGGTCGCCGGCCATATCCCGGGCGCGCTCAACCGCCCCTTCGGATTGAACCTGATGCCCGACGGCACCTTCAAGCCTGCCGAGCAGCTGAAAGCTGAATTCACCGCCTTGCTGGGGCAGCGTGACCCCGCCACCGTGGTTCACCATTGCGGCAGCGGCGTCAGCGCCCTGCCCAACCTGATTGCCATGGAAGTGGCTGGCCTGGGACGCAGCGCACTGTATGCCGGCAGCTGGAGCGACTGGTGCAAAGACCCCGACCGGCCCGTCGCGCAGGGCTGAAAGGCCACGGCAGCGCATTCACCGCGAAAAAGCCCCCTGCGCAACATGTGCAGAGGGCTTTTTGGAGTGTGCAAGGCGAGGTTTTTTAATCGCTTCAACCACCGCTGCTGGCGGCGCTGGCTGGCGGCATGGCAGAACCGCTGCCCATCGACCCTGAGCCCGTGCTTCCCGATGTGCCGGATGAACCTATCGAACCGCTAGAGGGGCTGGTGGAAGAAGACCCCGGCGTCGTGGTGGTCGAATTGTCTGCTGCCTTGTTGCAGCCAGCCAGTGCCAGTGCAGCGGCCAAGGCAAGCGCCGCAGCGGTTGCGGTTTTCAGTGTTGATGCGTGCATATCAGTTTTCCTTTGAAAGAGGGAGCGGCTGACCGTCAGCCAAAGGTCAATTTAGCTGCCCGCCTTCTGCATGGCGCATGAGACGCCGACCTCATGAAATGTAGGAATTTTTCGCGTTGCTCCCCTGGTTTGGGACGAGTCATCGAAAAGGATGAAGAAATCCCCAACCTTTTACTTCCTCCTGTCCTACATGAATGGTCGAGTTAATAATGAAAAAATTGCTAAAAATATCGGTAAGAATAAAAATGTGACAAGCCAAGGCGGCGTGTCAATTTCATCCATGAAGCGCTTGCATGGATTGCAGGATTTCAAGGCGTACCCCTTTTAAGGAGATATTGAAATGGCAACGAGCAAACAAGACAGCAAAACCGCTGGCAAGCCGAGTGGAAAACCCGAACGTGGCTTTGCCGCCATGAACCCTGAACGTCAGCGTGAAATTGCCAGGGAAGGCGGCAGGGCTGCGCACCTGAGCGGAAACGCCCATGAGTTCACGTCGGAGGAAGCGCGCGCGGCGGGTCGCAAAGGTGGCCAGGCCAGCAGCAAGAGCCGCTGAGGGCGCTGTCTCATCGGGCACAAAGGGCGTTTGAAGCGCCCTTTTTCTTTATCTTTTGCCAGGTACTTAGTTGATCAGCCAGGCGTGACGCGCCAGGCGTTGCGGTTTGTGCGGATTGTCTTTCCAGGCTCCGGAATTCGGACCCTGCTCTTTCCAGCCCCTGGAGCCGTTATCCGGACGCTCCAAGTGGTTCCTGGAAGGCTTCAGTTCGCGTTCCCTGTCGGGCTTGTGGGCTTTCATGATGGCTTCCTTGCGTGACGGGCAACTCTCTGGCGGTGAAAACAGCGCAGCGACAGCGACCCTGTCTTGAATTGACTCTAAGCAACCCAGCCCATCAGCTTTGTAGGAAGTTCTTGCTATTGCCGTAAGGAAAATCTTAGCCACATCGTCAAGCAAGCATGGCAAGCGCAAAAATTGCAAAGCGTTCAATCAACAGGGGTTCATTCCCGGCTGCAACCAAGGAGGGGTCCATGCTGCCAGGAGACAAATCAAGATGCACCTCCAAGCAAAAACGCCAGGCAGATGATATCGAGGAAGCCCATGAGAAAAAGCGTGTGCCCGAAGGCAAGGCGGTCCGGCGCGCCTGGCGACTGTGAACAAGACCAATGCAGGCGCGAAGAAATCCGGCCCACAGGTATGACCCAGGAAAGTTATTGTTGACCGCCTCCCGGTATGGGCCTGGCGGCAAACTTCGTCAGCCTAAGCAATCATCGGCATCGGCGTTGGCTGGACTTCACCCGGTTCGGGTGGTGTTGACAAGGGCTGGACGGGTTCGGGCGGGGGTACGTTGGGATTGGTTGCCATGTGTGACTTTCATTTCGCCTGGGTGGATGGATGGGGCTGGCTGGGCGGCTCGCTCAGTTCGGGACGTTGCGGCAGGTCACGGATCATGGCTTCGCCGACTGCGTCCCGGCCGTCTGAAGGCAGGTCTGGCTCCAGCACCATGGGAGGCTCCTCGCCGCCCGGCTTGGAACCGGGTGCCGAAGGCGCCGTGCCTGCACTGGCTTGCTGATCAACTCCCATAGCCGCGTGGCTGGCTGCGTCTGGACTGGCAGAGGCAGCAACATCGTCTGTCTTTTTTGCGCCCTGGGAATCTGCAGAAACCGTCATTTCAAAACCCTCCCAACAGCAAAGGAACATCGTGGCTGGCAACGGTGGCCGCTGCCATCAGCGAAACAAATACAGCCGCGCCAAAAGCCATGTAACCGGCAAACCGGGAATGGAGCTTTCCGGACTGGCGCGCCCGGACGCTTGCGGCTCTTTGCAAATCCCGGGGGGTTCTGGCATTCACGGATTTTGTGCATTCTGCTGCCGAGACTGCAGAAGGTCCGACTGGAATTGAAATGGATGGAATCTTGTTCATGGGGGACCTGCCTTCCTGGCGGAGGTTGATTTATTCACTGCCTTGATCTTCCAACAGGCCAGGCTGGCGGTTTATAGGTCGCCAAGCCCTGACGCTGTAAGCGTTCGGCTGACAACCCGGAAATCCCCAACCGGCACAGCCTCACGCGTTCAGCAATGCCCGGCGCGCCACGCAGTTGGCGGTCATTTCTTCTGCGGCGCCAAAGTGTGCTGCGGCGCAAACCGTGCCCAAAAGCACAGCATGCAGCAAGGCCAAGGCTGACATTGCAACCGCCATTGAAATTGTGGATAAAAAATGGCCTTTGCGCATACAGCACAGGGTTTTATTGCTATGAAAATCATAGTCTCAAGAAATCTCTGATTGCTTTTGGGCAGTGCTACCATTCCTGAAACTGGTTTCAAAACCTAGTCAAAACCTGCCTGCTTTTTACCCTTCCCCTGCCCATGCCTTTTTCAAACAAACAGCCTTCCCCGGCGCGCGCCACGATTGCAGATGTTGCCCGGGAAGCCGGCGTTTCCAAAGCCACGGTGTCGCGCTTTCTGAACCACCGTGAAACCCTGCTCACGCCGGACATTGCCGCGCGCGTCGAGGTGGCGGTCGCCGCGCTGGCCTACAGCCCCAGCCCGATGGCGCGGGCGCTCAAACGCGGCCGTTCGCGGCTGATCGGCCTGGTCGTGGCGGACGTGACCAACCCTTTTTCGGTGGCCGTGCTGCGCGGCGCCGAAAAAGCCTGCCAGGAAGCCGGCTACCTGCTGATGCTGTTCAACCTCGGCAATGACAGCCGCTGCGAGGGCAAAGCCATTGAAGCGCTCTCGGCCTATCAGGTCGAAGGTTTCATCCTCAACACCCTGGGCGGCGACGCTGGTGCCGCAGCAGATGCCGCCCGCCACGGCAAGCCCGTGGTGCTGGTGGACCGGCGCCACCACAACATGCAGGCCGACTTTGTCTCCCTCGACAATGCGGGCGCCGTGCAACTGGGCGCGCGCCATCTGGTCGAGGCCGGCTACCGCGAACTGTTGTTCATCTCGGAGCCGGTCAAGAATGTGAGTTCCCGCATGGAGCGCGATGTAGCGTTTCGCAGTTTCATCGGCAACACTGCGCCGGAGGTGCCCGGTCTCCAGGGCCGCACCTTTGAAAGCACGGAGGACGACGGCGATGCGCTGGACAACGCGCTGCGCGACCAGCGCCAGCGTGCCGGCGGGCGTTTGGCGGGCGTCATTTCAAGCAATGCCGTGGTCACGTTGCGGGTGGTGGCCAGCCTGGCGCGTATGGGCTGGCAACTGGGCACCGACCTGGGGCTGGTGGGTTTTGACGACACCGAATGGTCGCCCTACATCGGCCCCGGCCTGACCACCATTGCCCAGCCCACCGACGAACTGGGTCGCCTGGCGGCCCACTGCCTGATGGAACGGCTGCAGGGCCTGGACCTGCCGCCGCGCCAGATCCTGCTGTCTGGCCGCCTTCTGCCGCGCGGCTCGTCGGTTCCGTCGGTATCGGTGGCACCCGTAATTATTTCAGCAAACTAGGGTTTTTACGGAGTTACAGACCCGGTACGCCTGCTTTTATAATTCAATGAAACCGGTTTCAGGATGATCAAAAATTAACACCTTGTCATGTTTTCAGAAAAACTTACCTTTTCCGCCGTACTCAAAGACTTGACGTTCTTTGCGACGCCAGCGCTCCACCCATGAACTACACCTTCCAGTTCGGCGACGTTTTTGCAGCCTGGCCGCTGCTGCTCAAGGGCACCTGGAACACCATCGAGTTGTCGCTGCTGGCGATGCTGCTCGGGCTGGTGGTCGCCATCATCTGCGCCTGGGGCAAGACCGCCGGACCCAAGCCGTTGCGCTTCGTGATCAACGCCTACATCGAGCTGATCCGCAACACGCCCTTTCTGGTGCAGCTGTTCTTTTTCTTTTTCGCCCTGCCCGCGTTGGGCCTGCGCTGGTCGGCCTACACCGCTGCGCTGACGGCGCTGGTCATCAACCTGGGCGCCTACGCGACCGAAATCATCCGTGCCGGCATCGAGTCGATTCCCAAGGGACAGATCGAAGCCGGCCTGGCGCTGAACTTGAAGCGCCACGAGATTTTTCGTTTCGTTATTTTGAAGCCGGCGCTCAAGGCGATCTACCCGGCGCTGACCAGCCAGTTCATTTTGCTGATGCTGAGCTCGGCGGTGGTGTCGGCTATTTCTGCCGACGACCTGACCTCGGTCGCGGCCAACCTGCAGTCGCAAACCTTTCGCAGTTTCGAGATCTACATCGTCGTAGCTAGCATCTACCTGCTGCTGGCGCTGTCGTTCTCGGCGCTGTTCCGCGTGATCTACAAGATCAGCCTCAACTACCCGGATCGTCGGTGATGCGTACTTTCGGATTTCCTGAATTCCTGTTCATCCTCCAGGCGGCGCAGTGGACGGTGGCGCTGTCGCTGATCGCCTTCATCGGCGGCGCCATCGGCGGCCTGCTGGTGGCCCTGGGACGCACGTCTGAAAACCGGCTGGCGCAGTTCCTGTCGGGCGGCTTCATCCAGATATTCCAGGGCACGCCGCTGCTGCTGCAGCTATTCCTGGTGTTTTTTGGCGCGCCGGTGCTGGGCCTTGACATCAACCCCTGGGTTGCGGCCGGCGTGGCGCTGATATTGAACAGCAGCGCCTTCCTGGGTGAAATCTGGCGCGGCTGCATTCAGGCGATTCCTGCCGGCCAGGTAGAGGCGGCGCACGCGCTGAGCCTGTCCTACGTTTCGCGCATGCGCTTTGTCATCCTGCCGCAGGCGGCTCGGATTGCGCTGGCGCCCACGGTCGGTTACCTGGTGCAGATCATCAAGGGCACGTCGCTGGCGGCGATCATCGGCTTCACCGAAATCACCCGCGCCGGCCAGATCATCAACAACGCCACCTTCCAGCCGCTGATCGTGTTCAGCGTGGTGGCGGCGATTTATTTCGGGCTGTGCTGGCCGCTGTCGCTGCTGGCCGCGCACATGGAACGCCGGCAGGCCGCCGCGCTGGCACGCTGATTCCAGCCTCACTTTCGACTTGTTTTTCAACATCAACCGGAGACTCATCATGATCAAGCATCTGCAACGCCGCGTATTTACCAGCACCGCGCTGGCCCTTGGCCTGGCCGCCACCCTGGGCGCCTGGGCACCCGCCGCCAGCGCGCAAAGCGTGGCCGACATCAAGAAAAAAGGCGAGCTGACAGTCGGCATGCTGGTGGACTTTCCGCCCTACGGCACCATGAACAGCAGCAACCAGCCCGACGGCTACGACGCCGACGTGGCGCGCCTGATGGCCAAGGACCTGGGCGTCAAGCTCAACCTGGTGCCGGTGACCGGCCCGAACCGCATCCCGTTTTTGCTCACCAACAAGGTCGATCTGCTGGTCGCCTCGCTGGCCGTGACGCCCGAGCGCGCCAAGCAGGTGCAGTTTTCCAAACCCTATGCGGCCGCCAGCATCGTGCTGTACGGCGATAAGAAGGCCGACCTGAAGGCGCCGGCCGACCTGAAGGGCAAGCGCGTCGGCGTCGCCCGTGCCAGTACGCAGGACGTGGCACTGACCGCCGTGGCGCCCGAGGGCACCGAGATCCGCCGCTTCGACGACGACGCTTCGGCCATGCAGGCGCTGCTGTCCGGACAGGTTGACGCCATTGGCTGCTCGACCACGGTTGCGGCGCAGATTGCCAAACGCGCCCCGGCGAATACCTATGAAAACAAATTCCTGCTGCGCCAGCAGGTCATGGGCGTGGCGATGCGTCCCGGCCAGGACGAGTTGCTGAAAACCGTGGACGACTTTGTCGCCCGCAACACGGCCAACGGCGAACTCAACAAGCTGTATCAAAAATGGCTTCAGACAGACCTGCCCAAGCTGCAGTAATCCTTGAACCGCAACGGACCACGGTGCTTTTATGACAGACACAATGCATTCCCCTTCGCCGACTACCAAGGCTGTTGACGCCGCCGAACCCATCATCCGCATGGAGGCGGTGGACAAGTGGTATGGCAAGTTCCAGGTGCTGACCGGCATCAACCTGAACGTCGCGCCGGGCGAGCGCATTGTGGTCTGCGGGCCTTCCGGGTCGGGAAAATCGACGCTGATCCGTTGCATCAACCGTCTGGAAGTGGTGCAAAAGGGGCGCATCGTGGTCGATGGCATCGACCTGACGGCCGGCGGCAAGAATGTCGATTCGGTGCGCCAGGAAGTCGGCATGGTGTTCCAGCAGTTCAATTTGTTTCCGCACCTGACGATCCTGCAAAATTGCACGCTGGCACCGATGCGCTCGCGCGG
This sequence comes from Polaromonas sp., assembly GCF_010365105.1. Classification (GTDB taxonomy): domain Bacteria; phylum Pseudomonadota; class Gammaproteobacteria; order Burkholderiales; family Burkholderiaceae_C; genus Polaromonas. The sequence continues at coordinate 22,446 of NZ_JAAFGZ010000004.1, forward strand.
CCTGAGCCAGATCGACGCCGAAACCATCGCGATGAAATACCTCACCCGCGTGCGCATTCCCGAGCAGGCGAAAAAATACCCGAGCCAGCTGTCGGGCGGCCAGCAGCAACGCGTGGCGATTGCGCGGGCGCTGTGCATGACCCCGAAGATCATGCTGTTCGACGAGCCGACTTCGGCGCTGGACCCGGAAATGGTCAAGGAAGTGCTGGACACCATGATCAGCCTGGCCGACGACGGCATGACCATGCTGTGCGTCACGCATGAAATGGGCTTTGCCCGCAGTGTGGCCGACCGGGTGATCTTCATGGCCGACGGCAAGATCATCGAGCAGGCGCCGCCGCAGCAGTTCTTCAGCAACCCGCAAAACGAAAAAACCCGAAATTTTCTCGGCCAAATTTTGAATTCGCAACATGCCCACTGAAGTTTCAACAGTCCCGGTCGCGCCGCCCATCCTGGTTTCCCTGACCGCCTTTGGCGCCGCTGAAGTGCGCCGCCATGGGCAACTGTGGTTTGCCCGGCTTTGCCATGAAGCCGGCGCCGACGGCGTCGAAGTGCGCAGCGAACTGCTGATCGATGCCGCCCGCGAACTGCCCGCCCTGGCCGAAGTGGTTCGCGAGACCGGGATGCAAGTGGTCTATTCGAGCGCCGACGGCCTTTGGGCGGCTGACGGCGCGCTGGACATGACCGCTTTGCAGCAGGCGCTGCAGGCCGCCAAAACTTTGGGCGCGCCCCGGCTGAAAATGGCGATCGGCGGCTTTGCCGCCGCGTCGCACGTTAGCCTGACGGCGCTGCGGGACTGCCTGCAGGCCGCCAGGATCGAACTGGTGATCGAGAACGACCAGACGCCGTCTGCCGGCACCCTGCCCGCGCTGCAGGACTTTTTTGACGTGGCCAATGACCAGGGAATCTTCCTGGGCATGACGTTCGACATGGGCAACTGGCACTGGACCGGCGAATGCCCACTGCAGGCTGCTACCGCCCTGGCCCCGCAGGTGCGCTATGTGCATTGCAAGGGCGTGCAGCGCCAGCCGCAGCGCTGGGTGGCCGTGCCGCTGGCTGAATCCAGCGCGCCCTGGCGCGCCGTGTTGCGCACACTGCCAGCTTATATGCCCTGGGCCATCGAATACCCGCTGATCGGTGACGACCTGCTGGCGGTCACGCGGAACGAAATCGATCAATTGCGCAGCGTGGCTGCGGCCATGGCAAGCCGCGTTTCTACTCCGTTATTGCAACAATGAGACACCCATGACACCCGCCCTGGACGTGATCACCTTTGGCGAAGCCATGCTGCTGCTGGTCGCCGACCGGCCCGGCCCGCTGGAGCAGGCCGAAGCCTTTTACAAGCGCACCGCCGGTGCCGAAACCAATGTCGCCATCGGCCTGGCGCGCCTGGGCCTGAAGGTTGGCTGGGGCAGCCGCCTGGGCACCGATTCGATGGGCCGGTATTTGCTAGCCGCCATGCAACAGGAAGGCATCGACTGCTCGCACGTGGTGTGCGACCCGTCGCAAAAGACCGGTTTCCAGTTCAAGTCCAAGGTGCTGGATGGCAGCGATCCGCAGGTCGAATATCACCGACAGGGTTCTGCTGCCAGTCACATATGTGTAGATGACATTGACGAGGATTGGCTGCTGTCGGCGCGCCACCTGCATGCCACCGGCGTATTTCCCGCCATTTCGGCCAGCACCCTGCCCGCTGCGCGCAAGACCATGGACCTGATGCGCGCGGCAGGCCGCAGCGTGTCGTTCGACCCCAACCTGCGCCCCACGCTGTGGTCCAGCCCCGGGCTGATGCGCGAATCGATCAACGATCTGGCCACGCGCGCCGACTGGGTGTTGCCCGGCCTGGAGGAAGGCCGCTTCCTGACCGGCGAAGCCAGCGCCGAAGGCATTGCCCGCTTTTACCGCCAGCGCGGCGCCCGGCTGGTCGCCGTCAAGCTGGGCGCCGATGGCGCCTGGTTCGACAGCGACACCGATGGCAGCGGCCATGTGCCGGGGTTCCCGGTGGCCCAGGTGGTGGACACCGTGGGCGCAGGCGATGGGTTTGCCGTTGGCGTGATCAGCGCATTGCTCGATGGCTTGGGCGTTGTCGAAGCAGTGAAGCGCGGCGCCTGGATCGGTGCCCGCGCGGTGCAGGTGCTGGGCGACAGCGAAGGCCTGCCGACGCGCGCCGAACTCCATGAATTCACTGAACTCCATCCGACAGGATGCTGAAAATGGCTGTTTCCACTCAACGCAAGAAAATTCTGGTCTTCAGGGAGCTGCCCCCGGACCAGCTGGCGCGGCTGCAGGTGCAGCACGACGTGACAGTTGCCAATCCGCGCCTTGCCGGGCAACTGCGAGCCTTTGAGGCCGCGCTGGCGACCGCCGAAGGCCTGATCGGCTCCAGCTACCCGGTGGACGAGGCGCTGCTGGCCAGGGCGCCGCAGCTCAAGGTCATCTCCAGCGTATCGGTCGGCGTGGACAACTACGCGCTTGATGCCCTGGCGGCGCGCGGCATCATGCTATGCCATACGCCCGGCGTGCTGACCGAAACCACTGCTGACACCGTTTTTTCCCTGATCATGGCGACCAGCCGCCGCATCGTCGAGCTGGCGAATCATGTACGCGAAGGCCGCTGGACACGCAACATCTGCGAAGACCTGTTCGGGACGGATGTGCACGGCAAGACGCTGGGCATCCTCGGCTTTGGCCGAATCGGGCAGGCGCTGGCGCGGCGAGCGACGCTGGGCTTTGGCATGCCGGTGCTCTACCACAGCCGCCGGCCAGTGGACCTGGCCCGGCAGGCGCCCGAACTGGCCGGCAAGGCTGCGCACACGCCGCTAGACGAACTGCTGGCGCGCGCCGATATCGTGGCGGCGGTACTGCCGCTGTCGGATGAAACACGCAACCTGATGGGCCGGCGCGAGTTCGGGCTGATGAAGCCGGGCGCCATCTTCATCAACGGCGGGCGCGGCGCCACGGTGCAGGAAAGCGCATTGCTCGAAGCACTGGAACAGGGCCGCCTGCGCGCTGCCGGGCTGGATGTGTTCGCCACCGAACCACTTCCCCTGACCTCCCGGCTGCGCACCCATCCAAAAGTGACCGCACTGCCGCACATCGGCTCGGCGACCGTTGAAACCCGCCACGCGATGGCGGTGCTGGCAACGTCCAATTTGCTGCAGGCGCTGGCGGGCGAGTTGCCTGAAGCGGTGTTTGACCTGCCGGCCTGATGCGCAGCTGACCCCGACAGTGGGCACTGGCGCAGGTTCCTGAAATCCGACTGCCTGAAGCCCTGCGCGGCAACATCTTGAGGATGAAATCGGCATCTTCCGCAGTCTGCGCCTTCACCTTCTGCTATTGAATTTAGAGCAATCTGCTTTGATGGTCTGAGCGTTTCATGCCGTTCCAGTGTGGCCTTAAGCCTTTGCAGGCGGGTCGCTGGGCAAGTTGCTGCTGGATAGTATCTCGGCTGGCGGTCCCAGCGGGGCACTGTCGGCGCCGTGGGCCGCCCAGGTGCCACCGCTGCGGGCGGTGTTTTCGCGCTCGTCCATGGCGTCATCGTCAAAATTGAGTTCCCCGCCGGCATCGGGCGTGTCGCTGACCGTGCCGGTATCGCCCGGGTTCAGCTTGCTCGGCTGCACCAGACCCGGCACTTCATCGCCCAGGTAGCCATGCCGACCCTTTTGCGCGGCCAGGTTTTCTGACATATCACTGCGCGCATGCGGGTCACTGGGGGCGGATTTTTCATGGTTCTGCTGGCTGGTCATGGCTGGCTCCCGGGGTTTTTTGCCCTGATAAGGTTCTAAAACTAATGCGTTGGTGGCTGGTTGCGGAACGCGCCTGATGCGCCGGCCTAATTGCCCAGCGGCGGGCGGGCCAGTGTGGTCTGCTCGTCCATCTCCCGATTGGCGAGCCCATCGGCAGAGTCTTCATCGTGGGTCTCGTCCTGGCCCTTTTCCAAGCTTCCCGGCCGGGCAGTGGGCTCGGTGACTGGCGGCGCTTGGGCCGGATTTTTGGCGTTGTTAAAAGTTGCCTTGCTTGTCATGCTGTGATTTCCTTTCAAGAAGCTGCAAAATTTTCAGCTTGGCCTGCGGTCTACACCTTGTCTATAAGCTGTCGAGCCAGCCCTCTGTCAGTCGTTGGCTGACACACGCAGGCCTGCGGCTTTCAATGCGCATGCGCCGCCCAGCTGACCAGCATGACCAGTCCGATGCCGATACCCAGCCAGGCAATCTGTGCGGCCGTCTCCTTCAGGGACGCGCGTTTTTGCAGTTGCGGAATCAGGTCCGCCAGCGCCACATAGACAAAGCTGCTGGCGGCAATGATCAGGAAGAATGGCAAATAGCTGTAAAGCTGGTCCACCAGCGCATAACCGATCATGCCGCCCAATGCCGTGACGGCGCCGGCCAGCGAGACCTTGACCAGCGCGATACGCCGGTTGTTGTCGGAGCTTTGGCGCAGCACGATCAGGTCGCCCATGTGGTGCGGCACTTCATGCACCAGAACGGCCAGCGTGGCGACAAAACCCAGCCGCAAATCGGCAATGAAGGCAGACGCGATCAGGATACCGTCGCCAAAGGCATGTACGCTGTCACCGGCCAGCACCGCCCAGCCGCCCGGTTTCTTTTCAAGGTGGTGATGAACATGGCTGTGATCCTGAAGACTTTCGTGGTCTCCATGCCCGACGACATGGTGCTCGTGGCCGTGGTGCCAGAGTTCGGCCTTGTCGAGCAGGAAAAAAAACACCAGGCCGACGAGCAGCGTGGCAAACAGGTTGTCGGGGGAGACCTGGCTTTCAAACGCCTCGGGCAGCAGATGCATGAAGGCTGTTCCCAGCAGCGCACCAGCGGCCAGGCTGAGCATATGCTGGGTGTAGCGTGCCAGTGCGCCAAAACTGAGCAGCGCTGCCAGCCAGACACTGCCAATGCCGGCCGTCATGGTGCCCAACAAAATTGCTATTAAAACCATCGCTTTTTACGCCCATTCCGTCTGGGCCAAAGCCCTGAACAATGATTGATTGAATAAAAAAACCCGGCTTCGGCATGAGAGCCGGAAACCGGGGTTCTTTCATATTATCGAGCGTGTCAAGCTCCCAAGCCAAAGGCTTGCCGGAGCGCCAGCGAAGCCGTGCGCAGGGCGACGGCAATGCTGCTGTGCTTGCGGCCAGAAATGCGGAAGCTGCGCCCTTGATCTGGAGCGGATTGGTCTTGTCATCGACTTCAGGCAAAAAAATGGCTTCGATGGCCGGTATGTCGGCATGCACCGGCACAGGGTATTCAGCCAGGTCGTGGTTGACGAAAAAACCGAAGCGCAGGTCGATCACGCCCTCTTCGTGCAGCGCCGAGCCCACGCCCCAGGTCATGTCGCCCAGCGCCTGCGAGGTGGCGATATTCATATTCAAAATGCGCCCCAGGGCAAACACGCCGAGCATGCGGCGCTATCGAATTTCGCCCGAATCCATGTCCACCGCGACTTCGGCAAAGTGCGCGCCGTAGGCCTGCTGCGAGTATTTTCTTGCCATCTCTCCGTGCTTGATCTCGCCGTCGGCCTGCAGGCCCACCGCACCCGCCAGCTTCGCCAGCGACGCCGACTTGACTGCGCCGGAAATCCTGCCGCCGGCAAACACCGCCCAAGGAAAGGCTGCGCCTCAGTGCGCCTGTTCCCAGTTCGGGCCAAAGCCGATCTCGGCCAGCAGCGGCACCTTCAGGTCAGCCACGCCGGCCATGAGGCGCGGAATCTCGGTGCGCACCCATTCGACCTCGGCCTCGGGCACCTCGAACACCAGTTCGTCATGCACCTGCATGATCATTTTGGTCTGGCGCTGTTCGGCGTCCAGTGCCTGCTGCACCCTGACCATGCTGAGCTTGATCAGGTCGGCCGCCGTGCCCTGCATGGGCGCGTTGATGGCGGCCCGCTCGGCGCCGGCGCGGCGCGGGCCGTTGGGCGAATTGATCTCGGCCAGGTACAGGCGCCGGCCGAACACCGTTTCAACATAGCCTTGATCTTTGGCCAGCTGGCGTGTTTCATCCATGTAACGCTTCACGCCAGGGTAGCGCTGGAAATAGCGGTCGATGTAGGCGGCGGCAGCCTTGGTCTCAATGCCCAGGTTCTTGGCCAGGCCGAAGCTGCTCATGCCATAGATCAGGCCGAAGTTGATCACCTTGGCATAGCGGCGCTGCTCGCTGCTGACCTCTTCGAGCGCCACGCCGAACACCTCGCCGGCGGTCGCGCGGTGCACGTCCAGCCCGGCGGTGAAGGCATGCAGCAAGGCCTCGTCGCCGCTGATGTGCGCCATGATGCGCAACTCGATCTGCGAATAGTCAGCGCTGGCGATCACGCTGCCGGCGGGCGCCACAAAGGCTTCTCGCACGCGCCGGCCTTCGGGCGTCTTGACCGGTATGTTCTGCAAATTGGGGTCGTTGCTCGACAGCCGCCCGGTCACGGCCACGGCCTGCGCATAGTGGGTATGGACCCGGCCGGTACGTGGCAACGCCAGCTGCGCCAGCTTGTCGGTGTAGGTGCCCTTGAGCTTGGACAGGCTCCGGTGCTCCAGCAGCTTGGCGGGCAGCGGGTAATCTTCGGCCAGTTTTTCGAGCACTTCCTCGTCGGTGCTGCGCGCGCCGCTGGGCGTTTTCTTGACCACCTTCATGCCCAGCTTGTCAAAGAAAATCTCGGCCAACTGTTTGGGGCTGCCCAGGTTGAAGGGCTGGCCGGCGATTTCATAAGCCTCGGTCTCCAGTTGCAGCAGGCGCTGGCCGAGTTCATGGCTTTGTTTGGCCAGCATCGGCGCGTCGATCAGCACGCCGTTGCGCTCGATGCGGTAGAGCGATTCGCTGCTGTGCATTTCCAGCTCATAGATGAACAGCAGTTTTTCATTGGCCTGCACCTGCGGCCACAGCACGCGGTGCACGTCGAGCGTCTGGTCGGAGTCTTCGCACGAGTATTCGGCCGCCTTGGCAATCTCGACCTGGTTGAACTTGATCTGGTTCACGCCCTTGCCGCACAGGTCTTCGTAGTGGATGCCGCTGCGGCCCACGTGCCGCTCGGCCAGGCTGGACAGCCCGTGCGGCTTGTGCGCTTCGAGCACATAGCTTTGCAGCATGGTGTCGTGCGCATAGCCCTGCACCTCGATGCAGTGGTTGGCGAAGACGTGGCGGTCGTACTTGACGTTCTGGCCAAGCTTGGCCCGGGCCGGGTTTTCAAGCCAGGGCTTGAGGCGGGCCAGCACCTCGTCGATAGGCAATTGCGCGGGCGCGCCGGGGTAGTCGTGCGTCAGCGGAATGTAGCCGGCCTCGCCCGGCGTCACGCTGAAACTGATGCCGACGATCTGTGCCCGCATCTCGTCGAGCGAGGTGGTTTCGGTATCGACCGCCACCAGTTCGGCCGCTTCGATTTTTGCCAGCCAGGCGTCGAAGGCCTCCCAGGTCAGGACGGTGTCGTAAAGCAGGTTGCTGGCGCCCCCGGCCAGGGGCGCATCGGGCCGTGAAGCCTCTTTATCCTTGTCTTCGTCGTCGTCGTCGTCAAACAGTCCGGGCGAATCCGGCGACGCCACGGGCGCGCGCGGCTTGCGGCGCTCGGCACCGCCAATCAGTTCGGGTGGGGTGCTTTCGGCATCGATCTGGCCGACCAGCCCCTTGAAGCCGTATTTAAGATAAAAAACTCTCAATGCGCTTGTCTGCTGTGCGCCTATAGCTATGGATTCCATAGCAGGAAAGCCGTCGATGTAATCAGCCAGGTCACAGTCTTTCTTGATCGTCAGCAACTCGCGGCCCCTGGGCAGCCAGTCCAGCGACTTGCGCAGGTTCTCGCCGACGATGCCCTTGATCTCGCCGGCCCGGGCCACCAGCGCATCGAGCGAGCCGTATTCGAGCAGCCACTTGACGGCGGTCTTGGGCCCAACCTTGGGCACGCCCGGCACGTTGTCCACCGCGTCGCCGACCAGCGTCTGGTAGTCAACCATCAGGCGCGGCGGCACGCCAAACTCGGCCTCGACGCCGGCCAGGTCGCGGCGGCGGTCGTTCATGGTATCGATGACGGTGATGTGTTCATCGACCAGCTGGCTCAGGTCCTTGTCGCCGCTGGAGATGATGACCTCGATGCGCTGGCTCGACGCCATGCAGGCCAGTGTGCCAATCACATCGTCGGCTTCCACGCCGGGCACGGCCAGCACTTTCCAGCCCAGCAGTTGCACCACGTCATGAATCGGCTCGACCTGGCTGCGCAGGTCGTCCGGCATCGGGGAGCGCTGCGCCTTGTACTCCGGATACAGCGCGTCGCGAAAGGTTGGACCCTTGGCGTCAAACACGCACACCGCATAGTCGGCACGAACATCCTTGCGCAGCTTTTGCATCATGTTGACCATGCCGCGAATGGCCCCGGTGGCCGGGCTGTGCGGGTCGCCGGGGGTGACGCGCAAATCGGGCATGGCATGAAAGGCGCGGTACAGGTAGCTGGAGCCATCGACCAGCAGCAAGGTTTTTTTGTCAAGGGTCATAGGGCGAGATTGTCGGGGAAATCGACCAGACGCTGGCGGCCCGCCAACGCAGCCCTGTAGCGGCGTTTCGGCAAGGGACTGGCGCCTGCCTTCAAAGACCATTTGGCAAGCGGTAATGGCCTTTTATTCCTGCGTCGGCCGGGCTTCGCACGCCTACAATGCAGGCATGAAAACCGCTCTTCGCCTCTTTTTTGTCGCTGCCATTGCAGCGCTGCCGCTGGCTGCGGCCGTGGCGCAAACACCGGCACCCGCCGAGGCAGGGGTCCGGGAAAAACCAGCCCGGCCCGACAAGAAGATCGAGCGCATCCGCACCGAAGATGCCGGCACGCGCATCGACGAGTTGCGCGTCGGCGGCGAAACCCAGCAAATCACGGTCCAGCCCAAGACCGGCGGCGCCGCCTACGAGGTCAAGCCTGCCGAAGGCGCCCGGGGCACGGCACCTGCGGCCACCAGCAACGACACCAACGGTTCGCGCGTCTGGAACGTGCTGAAGTTCTGATTCCCACCTCCTTTCTTTTTTTCCAGCACAGGGTTCTTTTTCACGCATGGCCGTATTCACCGAAGTCTCGTTTGACGAGGCTGCAGCGTTCTTGCGCTTTCTTGATTTGGGTCAACTGCAGCACCTCAAGGGCGCATCAGGCGGCATCGAAAACACCAACTACTTCGTCGATACAGACCAAGGCCAGTATGTGCTGACGCTGTTCGAACGCCTGACGTTTGATCAGCTGCCGTTTTACCTGCACCTCATGAAGCACCTGGCGACACGCGGCATTCCCGTGCCCAACCCGGCGCCCGACGCCAGGGGCAAGCTGCTGCACCGCCTCAAGGGCAAGCCCGCCGCCGTGGTGAACAAGCTGCGCGGCCACAGCGAACTCGCGCCCACGCCAGCGCATTGCGCCGGGGTGGGCGACATGCTGGCCCGCCTGCACCTGGCCGGCCTCGACTATGAGCGCCAGCAGCCCAATCTGCGTGGCCTGGCCTGGTGGAACGAAACCGTGCCGGTGGTGCTGCCCCACCTGGACGAAGACCAGCGCCGCCTGATCATGGGCGAACTGGCCTATCAAAACCATGTTGCCGCGTCGTCAGGCTACCGCAGCCTGCCTCGCGGCGTCATCCATGCCGACCTGTTTCGCGACAACGTCATGTTCGAAAACGGCCAGCTCACGGGATTTTTCGACTTCTACTTTGCTGGCTGCGACACCTTTTTGTTCGACATCGGCATCTGCCTGAACGACTGGTGCACTGCGCTGGAAAGCGGCAGGCTCGACACGGCGCGCGCCGATGCCTTCATGGCGGCTTACCAGAAGGTGCGGCCCCTGACGGTGCAGGAACGCACGCTGCTGCCAGCCATGCAGCGCGCCGGCGCGCTGCGTTTCTGGGTGTCGCGGTTGTGGGATTTCCACCTGCCGCGTGACGCCGCCATGCTCAAACCGCATGACCCCGGCCACTTCGAGCGCGTATTGCGCGAACGGCTGGTGCAGCCTTATCTTTTGTAGCCCCCTGCCATGAAATTGAATATTGTTCCCGCACGTACCGGCCTGACCTGGGTCAAGCTGGGTATCACGACCTTCGTCAAGCAGCCGCTGGCCATGGCGGGGCTTTTCTTCATGTTCATGGCGATGCTGTCGGTCGCCACGCTGGTACCCTTCATCGGCGCTGCACTGGCCCTGGCGCTGCTGCCCGCCGCCACGCTGGGCCTGATGGCGGCGACCCAGGAAGCCACCAAGGGCAAGTTCCCGATGCCGTCGATCCTGATCAGCGCCTTTCGCGCCGGGCAGCAGCGCCTGCGGGCCATGATGGTGCTGGGCGCGCTGTATGCCGCAGGCTTTATGGCGCTGATGGGCATTTCGGCGCTGGTCGATGGAGGGCAGTTTGCCAGCCTCTACCTGGTGGGCGGAAAGATCACCGAGGAGCTGGTGCTGCAGGACAGCTTCCAGATGGCGATGTGGGTTGCGATGGCGCTCTACCTGCCGCTGTCGCTGCTGTTCTGGCATGCGCCGGCGCTGGTCCACTGGCATGGCGTGTCACCGGTCAAGAGCCTGTTTTTCAGCGCCATGGCCTGCTACAAGAATTTTGGTGCCTTCACCGTTTTCGGCCTGGCCTGGACCGGCGTGTTCGTGCTGGCGGCCATCGTGGTGTCACTGATTGCCACGCTGCTGGGCAACCCGATGCTGGCCACCGTCGCGATGTTTCCGGTTGCGCTGGTAATCGTCGCGATGTTCTTCACCTCGATCTACTTCACGTTTCGCGACTGTTTCCCGGAGACGGACGAGCCGCTTGCTGGCGAACCCGCCTGATTTTGAAGCGCTCCGGCGCCAGAGCACATTTGTTTTCGCTAAAAATCGAATTTTTCAACATCAAAAAGGCCTTCTACGCAGAATGTGTCTAGGCTGACAGCTATTGATTCAGTAGCAAAGACTGCATGGTTTTTGTCCGTGTTGATTGCCGGCAAGCCAGTCCAACGGATTCCGCGTTAAATCACCGTCAGTTTGGCGACGCCCAGCGCCAGCCATTTAACACCGTGCCGGGTGAAGTTGATTTTTGCCCTGGCGTCATCACCCGTGCCTTCGAGCATTTCCACCCGGCCTTCGCCAAACTTGGCATGGAACACATTCGTTCCGTTTTTCAAACCATGCGAAGGCGTGCTCTTTTGCGCCGGCACGGGCGGGCTGGCCACACGCTCTGCACTGCCGGATTTTGAAGCGAACAGGCTGCTGGCCCAGTCTCCACGGCCATTCCCTGCTCCTGAATTGCCAGCACCAAAACCCGAGGAAAACCCCTGCTTCTTCGGCGTGATCCATTTGAGCGCGCTCTCGGGCAGCTCGTCATAAAACCGGCTCTTGACGTTGTAGCGCGTCTGGCCATGCAGCATGCGGGTCTGCGAATGGCTCAGGTACAGGCGCTTTCTGGCGCGTGTGATGGCAACGTACATCAGCCGGCGTTCTTCCTCGATGCCGCCGGCGTCGCTCAAGGCGTTTTCATGCGGAAAGATGCCGTCCTCCAGTCCGGTGATGAACACGCAGTCAAATTCCAGCCCCTTGGACGAATGCACCGTCATGAGCTGCACCGCATCCTGACCGGCCAGCGCCTGGTTGTCGCCGGCTTCCAGCGCGGCATGGGTCAAAAAGGCAACCAGCGGCGACAGGGTTTCGCCGGTCTCCAGGTCAGGCGCCAGCCCTTCGGGCGAAGGCTGGTCGAGCAGCGGCGCGCTCAGGTTCAGTCCCTGGCTGGCGGGCGACTGGCTCAAGCCGCTGCCCAGTTCATCGACCGGCAGCGCCACCGCATCGCGGCCAAAGCCTTCATGGCTGACGAAAGCCTCGGCCGCATTGACCAGCTCGGCCAGGTTTTCCAGCCGGTCCTGGCCGTCCTTGTCGGTCTTGTAATGCTCTTCCAGGCCGCTGTGCTGCAGCACGAGTTCGATGATTTCGCGCAGCGTGGCGCCTTCGGTCCGTTCGCGCACCACGTCCAGCTTCGCCACAAACGCGCCCAGGTTGGTGCCGGCCTTGCCCGGCACCGCGCTTACGCCGTCATGCAGCGAGCAGCCCGAGGCGCGTGAAATGTCCTGCAGTTGCTCGATGGTGCGGGCGCCGATGCCGCGCGGCGGAAAGTTCACCACGCGCATGAAGCTGGTGTCGTCGTTCGGGTTGTCGAGCAGGCGCAAATAAGCCAGCGCGTGCTTGATTTCAGCGCGCTCGAAAAACCGCAGCCCGCCATAGACGCGGTAAGGAATCCCGGCATTGAACAGCGCGGTTTCCATCACCCGGCTTTGCGCGTTGCTGCGGTACAGCAGCGCGATTTCCTTGCGCTCGGTGCCGTCACGCACGAGTTGCTTCACCTCGTCGACAAACCACTGCGCTTCGGCAAAGTCGCTGGCCGACTCATGCACCCGAACCGGTTCGCCCGGCCCGGCTTCGGTGCTCAGGTTCTTGCCCAGGCGCTTGGTGTTGTGGCTGATCAGCTCATTGGCCGTGTCCAGGATGTTGCCAAAGCTGCGGTAGTTGCGTTCCAGCTTGATCTGGTGCGTCACCTCGAACTCGCGAACGAAGTCGGCCATGTTGCCGACGCGCGCACCGCGAAAGGCATAGATGCTCTGGTCGTCGTCGCCCACCGCCACGACAGACCCGCCCGGCATGCCCAGCACACTGTGCGCAGCGTCTTCGCCCTGCCCGGCCAGCATCTTGATCCAGGCATATTGCAGCTTGTTGGTGTCCTGGAACTCGTCGATCAGGATGTGGCGAAAACGCCGCTGGTAATGCTCACGAACGGGTGGGTTGTCCCGCAACAGCTCATAGCTGCGCAGCATGAGTTCGCCAAAATCGACCACGCCTTCGCGCTGGCACTGCGCCTCATACAGCGCATAAATCTCGGCTTTCTTGCGGCTGTCCTCGTCGCGCACCGGCACATCCTTGGCGCGCTGGCCGTCTTCCTTGCAGGCGGCGATGAACCACTGCAGCTGCTTGGGCGGAAAACGGTCGTCATCGACATTGAACTGTTTGCACAACCGCTTGATGGCTGAGAGCTGGTCCTGCGTGTCCAGGATCTGGAAGGTCGAAGGCAGATTTGCCAGCTTGTAATGCGCCCGCAAAAACCGGTTGCACAGCCCGTGGAAGGTGCCGATCCACATGCCGCGCACATTGATCGGCAGCATGGCGGACAGGCGAGTCAGCATTTCCTTGGCCGCCTTGTTGGTGAAGGTCACTGCCAGGATGCCGCTGGGCGACACCTGGCCGGTCTGCAGCAGCCAGGCGATGCGGGTGGTCAGCACACGGGTTTTGCCCGAGCCGGCGCCCGCCAGGATCAGGGCATGCGTGGCCGGCAGGGTGACTGCGGCGAGTTGCTCTGGATTGAGGTTGTGCAGCAGGGGCGATGGGGAAACGAGGTCAGAGAACATCGCTTATTGTAGAAAGTCCCCTGCGGCCTCCTGGCCTGCTTTTATCAACAAAATGCTACCTGGATGCTACCTGGTTGCTTCCAGGATGACGTCCACATGCCGGTTGGTTGCCCGGCCTTGCGCCGTGTCGTTGGACACGATCGGCCGGGTATCGGCATAGCCCGTTGCCCGCATGCGGGCCGCTTCTATGCCCAGGCCCTGAAAATGACGGACCACGCTGGCCGCCCGGCCTGTGGAGAGTTCCCAGTTGGACGGAAAGCGCTCGGTCTGGATTGGCATGTTGTCGGTATGCCCCTCGACCACGACGCGGTAGCCAGGGATCTTGCCCAGGGTCGGCACAAGCCGGCTCATCACGCTGCGCCCCGTCTCGCTCAGCGTGGCTTCTCCCGAGTTGAACAACACCTCGCTGCTGATGCGAAAGCTGACCGTTCCCTTTTTCACGATCACCTCGATATTCTTGTCGAGAAAGTCCAGCGCCAGACCCGCCAGCACATCAGGTTCGGGCGGCTTTTCGGACTCAAGCGCAGGCTCGGCGCTGGCGGGCAGCATCGGCACCGGAAACGGTATCGGCGCCGCGCTGCAAGGAATGCCGATGACCTGGATCGCGCCCCGTGCCAGCAACTGCCCCGTCCCGGCCGGCCCGTTGGCAGGAACCCCGTGCGGGCCGGAACCGGCAAAGGCCAGCATCACCACCATCATCACCAGCAGCAAGGTAATGACATCGAGGTACGTCAGTAGCCAGCCCTCTTCCTCGGCGACGGGGGCGGGGTCAAGATGCCAGCGCGCAAACCGGCCCTGGCGCAGTCTTACGCTTGCCCCCGAAGGCTTGGCGTGCACAGGTGGAGTCAGCGCCCTGGAACGCGGTGCGTCTCTTCCGTTGTCATTCGTTTGCGTACCGGCCGGCGATGTGCCCAAGCTTTCATGAAGCGACATGTCGACGTATCCGGCGGCCGCCATGCTCAACGGACCCGTCCGGGCACCGCCACCGGTTTTTCACCAATTTTTCCGGGCAGCCGGCCATCAAAGATTTCGTCCTCGTGATGCGCCATGAAGGACTTGAGGGTTTCGCGCATGAGCGACGGACTGCGCCGCTCGCACATCATCGAGATGCCCTGCAGCACCATGTTCATCAACACCACCCGGGTTTCAGTGCGGCGCTCGAGCTTGACGGCCACCGGCTTGAACACCAGGTTGGCCAGCAAAATGCCGTAGAACGTGGTCATCAGCGCGACGCCCAGTTGCTGGCCGATGGCCCGCATGTCGCCGCCGCCCAGCAAGCTCATCAGGTTGATCAGGCCAACCAGCGTTCCGAGCATGCCAAAGGCCGGGGCAAAATTCGCCATGACGCGAAACAGTTGCGCTTCGGCCGCCTCGCGTGCGCGCAGGCGCGATATGCGCCATTGCATCAGGTCCAGGATGTCGTCTTCCGGTGTCTGGTCAATCACCAGTTGCACACCGGTCCGCAGGAAGGGGTTGGTCACGTTTTCCAGCGCCCGCTCCACAGCATGCAGATCACCGTTGATCCACAGCTTTGAAATCTGTACCAGCTCCTCGATGTCGTTCTGGGTGTACATGCGCTCGTTGCGCATCACCGTGGCCATCAGGCTGAACACCCGGAACACCTCCTTGAGCGGATAGCTCAGAAATGTCGCCGCCAGGGTGCCGCCCAGCACAATGCCCAGGCTGGGCCAGTCGACGTACATGCGGGGATCGTCGGCCGAGAAAAACAGCACAATCGCCAGCAGCAGCACGCTGGCCAGCATGCCGATCAGCGTGGAAGGGTTCATGCCCCTGATCATGGGCATGGGCGCTCAGGCCTGAAACCGGCACTTGTGGGTAACCAACGCAGGGCTTTTGGGCGCAGGCCAGCAGGATGTGGCAAAAACAAGAATGATGACGCGACTCCTGAAAACATCGCCCAGTTTAAAAAGCTCCCGAAGAATCCTTTTTGCCCATGACAACCCATTCAACTCCTCTCTTCACGCAATTGCTTGCCGCGGCGTCCCTGGCCGTTTTCCTGTCCCCTGCGCAGGCGCAGTCGTTTTGCGCCAGTGATGGCCAGAGCCGGCCGGTCCAGCTCATGGAGCGCTTCATCAATGCCGACTGCGAAACCTGCTGGGCCGACCCGGCCACGCCGCTGCCAGCAAAAAATGCCGTCGCGCTGGACTGGATCGCGCCGGGCCGCCAAGGCGACGATGCGCCGCTGTCGGCCGTGGCCACGCGCGATGCGCTTTCCCGGCTGGAGGCTCTCGGGCAAGGCGTGCCCGCCAGAAGCCAAACGCTTGTGCATGCAGTCACGGGCATCAAGGGTGCGGCGCTGCGCGTGGCCCACGGCTTGCCGGTCGCCGACTACCTGGGTGCTTCCATCGAACTCAGGCCGGTATCGCCTGCTGCCCGCCAGCCCTTGAGCGCCTGGCTGGCGCTGGTGGAAACCCTGCCGGCAGGCCTTGAAGGCTCGCCAGTAGAAAGAAATCTTGTCCGAAATGTACTTTTCCGCCCGTGGGACGGGCGCAAGCAGCTATTGAAAGATGAGCAAAACAGGTTATTTGAAAGTCGCTCCATGAACATTGCACCGGCAGCCAATCCTGACCGCCTGCGCGTCATTGGCTGGGTCGAGGATGAAAAAGGCCGGGTGCTGCTGGCAGCACAATCGCGTTGCATCGCACCTTGACCGCACCAGCCTGCAAGGATATTGCAGCCAATGCCATTCGGCGGGCCGCCAAGCCTCTAGAATCAGTCACCGGGCCCAAGCAATTGCGCCCGGTTTTTTTTGGGAGTTTCACACGTGCGGTGAAGATTTCATAAAAAAACCGGCCAGTCCAAGCGCCTCCTGTTCATCAACAGTTTTTTCTGGGGCTTGGGGAAAATCATGGAAATATTCGACTACGACAACATCCTGCTGCTGCCGCGCAAATGCCGCGTGGAAAGCCGCTCCGAATGCGACGCCAGCGTGACGCTGGGCAGCCGCAGCTTTCGCATTCCGGTGGTGCCGGCGAACATGAAGACGGTGGTCAACGAAGACATCTGCGTCTGGATGGCGCAAAACGGCTACTTTTACGTGATGCACCGCTTTGACCTGGACAATCTGCAGTTTGTCCGTGACATGAAGGAGCGGGGCGTGTATGCGTCCATCTCTCTGGGTGTGAAGCAGCCTGACTACGACACTGTGGACCAGCTGGTGGCCGAAGGCCTGGCGCCGGAATACATCACCATCGACATTGCCCACGGCCATGCCGACACGGTCCAGAAAATGATCCGTTACCTGAAGGAAAAACTGCCGGCAACGTTTGTGATTGCCGGCAATGTGGCCACGCCCGAGGCGGTGATCGACCTGGAAAACTGGGGCGCCGATGCGACCAAGGTCGGCATTGGCCCGGGCAAGGTCTGCATCACCAAGATGAAGACCGGCTTTGGCACCGGCGGCTGGCAGTTGTCTGCGCTCAAGTGGTGCGCCCGCGTGGCGACCAAGCCCATCATTGCCGACGGTGGTATCCGCGAGCACGGCGACATCGGCAAATCCATCCGGTTTGGCGCGACCATGGTCATGATCGGTTCGATGCTGGCGGGCCTCGAAGAAAGCCCGGGACAAACCGTCGAGGTCGATGGCAAGCTGTTCAAGGAATACTACGGCAGCGCTTCGGACTTCAACAAGGGCGAATACAAGCACGTCGAGGGCAAGCGAATCCTGGAGCCGATCAAGGGCAAGCTGGTCGATACGCTGCGCGAGATGGAAGAAGACGTGCAAAGTGCCATCAGCTATTCGGGTGGCACCCGGCTGATGGACATCCGCAAGGTCAACTATGTGGTGCTGGGCGGCAAGAACTCGAATGAAGACCTGATGATGTGAAACAGGCCGCGCGGCGTTTCAGCGGAGCGGCACCTCAAGGCCGAGCAGTTCGAGCGCCAGTTGATTCAGGCGGTGTGAAGGTTCTGTCAGCGCCTCAAGAATGCTGAAATGGTTCAGACCCGGCAGCGATTCGCAGACGGGTACGGTTTCAAGACCCCAGGCTTGCTGGATCAGCCGGTTCTGACGGAGGAACTCATCGCTTTCGTCGCCCCCTGCCACGCTGAAAAGCGTGCCTTGCGGCGGACGCGGCAGCAACACCGGGCTGGCTTGCCTGACCTGCCCGGGGGTCAGCTGCAAATCCTGGAGGAATGGCGTCTGACGAATCGGCTCCAGGTCGTACAGGCCAGAAATCGACAGCGCATTTTTCACCAGGGCTTGCGGCAGATCGGGCGCGTGGGCTGGCCAGTCGCAGGCCAGCAGCATCGCGGCCAGATGCCCGCCAGCAGAATGGCCGGCCACCGTGATGCGCGCAGGGTCACCCCCCTGCTCGGCAACATGCCGCCATGTCCACGCCAGCGCCTTGACCATTTGCCTGACGATGTCCGGAATCGTCACCGCCGGGCACAAGGCGTAGTTGAGCACCACGACGCAGGCTCCGGCCTGCGTGAACGCGGGCGCAATGAAGGAATGATCGGCCTTGTCCAGCGCACGCCAGTAGCCACCGTGTATGAACACCAGCACAGGCGCGCCTTTACCCTGGCTGACACCGCTGGGCGGAAAAATATCCAGTGTTTCTCCAGGCTGCTCGCCGTAAGCCACATCAAGCTGGCAAGGCAACTGTTGGCGCGCACTTTGCGAGTCCGTCGCCCATCGCGTGAAATGTGCCGCATGACCCGGCACCAGCAGCCGGTTGTTGTACATGCTGTCCAGCCATTGCGGACTCCAGGTTTGTTCTTCGCTGTTCATAAGCTTTTCTTTGAAGGATTTACGAACGCCGTATCTTGGCACAAGCCTTTGATGAAGTGCCCATGAAAAAGGCCGCTGCACACCTTTCGGTGGGCAGCGGCCTTTTGTTGTGGAAGCTGATCAAAAAATAATCAGCGTCTCACGTCAGGCTCAGTCGCGAAAAGGCTTGGTGAACTTGCCACCCGGCTTTTTGGCCGCATCGCGAGGCACGAACACCTTGCCGGCTGGGCGGGCAAATGCAGGCTTGCGGTCTGCAAAATCGCCACGGGGCGCAAAGCCTTCGTTGCCGCCGCCAAAGTTGCGGTCTTCACGTGGTGCAAAACCGGCGTTGTTGTTGCCACCGCCAAAACCGCGGTCATCCGGGCGACGGGCGTTGCGGTCATTGAAGCCCGAACGGTCGGCGTAGTTGTTGCCTTGAGGTGCGGCAGGGCGACCCTGGAAAGCGCCGCCACGGTCATCGCGGTTGCCGCCGAAGCCGCCACCGGAATCACGGTTGCCACCAAAACCGCCACCCTGGTTGCCGCCGAAGCCGCCGCCGGAATCACGATTACCGCCAAAACCGCCGCCTGCTGGCTTGCGCCCGGCAAAGCCGCCACGGTCACCGCCGCCGAAGCTGCGGCCACCGCCACCACGGTCATCACGGCCACCGCCGAAATTGCCGCGTGGGCGCTCGGAAGTCGGCGCGAAACGCTGCTGGGGCTCCAGACCGGGAATCGTGCTGGCCTTCAGGTTTTGCTGGGTGTAGTGCTCGATGTCCTGGATCTTGCGACGATCGCGGAATTCGGCAATCGTGATCGCCTGACCTTCGCGACCGGCGCGGCCGGTACGGCCAATGCGGTGCACGTAATCTTCGGCTTTCATCGGCAGGCCGTAGTTGATGACGTGGGTGATGGTCGGAACGTCCAGACCACGGGCAGCCACATCGGTAGCCACCAGGATTTGCACGCGGCCGTCACGGAACGCCATCAGGCGACGGTTGCGCAGGCCCTGGCCCAGCGCGCCGTGCAGTGCAACGGCGCTGAAGCCTTCTTGCACCAGATCATTGGCCAAACCATCGCACTCAACTTGCGTGCAGGCAAAAACGATGGCCTGGTTGATGGTGGTGTCGCGCAGCCAGTGGTCCAGCAGCTTGCGCTTGTGGGTCATGTTGTCGGCCCACAGCAAAGACTGGGTGATCGACGCATGCTTTTCGTGCGGCGAGTCGATTTCGACACGCTGTGGCTGACGCATCACGCGGGTGGCGAGTTGCATGATGCGCGGCGCAAACGTGGCGCTGAACATCATGGTCTGCTTGCGCTCAATGGTGAGCTGATTCACTTCGGTCAGGTCGTCGGCAAAACCGAGGTCGAGCATGCGGTCGGCTTCGTCAACGACGAGGAATTGCACCTTGTCGAGCTTGATCTGCATGCTGCGCTGCAAGTCCAGCAGACGGCCGGGCGTGGCCACGACGAGGTCGGCGTTTTGCAGCTTGGCAATTTGCAACTGGTAAGGAATACCGCCAACGACGTTGGCAACGCGCAGGCCACGGCAGTGACGAACCAGGTCGATCGCGTCGGCGCAGACCTGTTGGGCCAGTTCGCGCGTTGGGCACAGGATCAGGGCGCCGGGGGTGGCGGCCTTGAAGTTGCGCATGTTGGTCGGGTCCTTGCGCTTTGGCTTCTTCAAAGGCGCTTCGCCGCGAGCGACGGCTTCGGCACTCAGGCGTTCAAATTCGGCGCGCTCAAAAAGCTCGGCTTCTTCCTGCTGCTTCAGCAGGGTGTGCAGCACGGGCAGCAAAAACGCAGCGGTCTTGCCGCTACCGGTCTGGCTGGACACCAGCAAGTCGGTGAATTTTGGTGCTTTCGGGTCGGCGTCCAGGGCTTGCATGGCCTTCGGAATGGTGGCCAGCTGCACGGCGGTGGGCTTGGTGAAACCCATGTCAGCAACGGCTTGCAGCAATTCCTTGGCCAGGCCAAGTTTCACAAAGCCGTTAGGCTCGGCAACAACAGCTTCCAGCGAGGTTGCCACGACAACGGGCTCGTCGGAGGAGAAATCGGGAATCACGTGGATTTCCAGGTCGGAAATGGTTTCGGTATTGTCGGACGCAAAGTCGCCGCGGGTCTCAAAAGAGTCAGTCATGTTTTCTTCTCACTAATCCCCTGTCCGCTTCGTTTGTGGCGAATGAACAGGAAAACTCCACCCCCGCGATGCGGAAGGCTTCGTTCATGGTTAATAAAACATCAACCATCAAACGAATATACGGACCAAGAGCGGAACTGCCTTGGTGCGGCGACTCTGAAAATAGAGTCCAAAAGTGTGAGGTAGATGTACAAATGCGGTTAGCACGGTGTGCAACTGCAAGCCCACTATTATGGCATGGTTTGCGGGTTTCTACCAGTTACCCTTGATAAATCAATGTTACTTCTTCACATCATCAAATTTAAAACTCAGTCAGGTTCAGTGAAGAAACTATCATTTAAATAGCAAGGATCCATTGCCCGATATGTGCTGAAGACCAAAAGAGCTTGAAATTACTTCAGAAAATGTTCACGGTAATGCTGCAGTTCGTCAATCGACTCATGCACATCGGCCAGCGCGGTATGGAGCTGGCGTTTCTTGAACGCGCTGCACACCTCGGGCTGCCAGCGTTTGGCCAGTTCCTTGAAGGTACTCACATCGACATTGCGGTAATGAAAAAAGGTTTCCAGTTTAGGCATGTACTTGGCCAGAAAGCGCCGGTCCTGGCCGATGGTGTTGCCGCACATCGGCACCTTGCCCTTGGGCACGTACTTTGCCAGGAAGGCGAGCAATTGCGCCTGCGCGTCTTCCTCGCTCACCGTGCTGGCCTTGACCTTGTCGATCAGGCCGCTGCGGCCGTGCGTGCCTTTGTTCCACTTGTCCATTTTTTCGAGCAATTCGTCGGACTGGTGGATGGCCAGCACCGGGCCTTCGATGCGCGGCGTAAGCTGCGGGCCGGTCACGACCACGGCAATTTCAATGATGCGTTCCTTTTCAGGGTCGAGCCCGGTCATTTCGCAGTCCAGCCAGACCAGGTTCTGGTCGGATTTCTTCAATAAGGGTTCAATCTCTAGCATCCTGCGATTCTCGCCTATCGCCTAAACTCGTCCCCATGACCGACCCCTCTTTTGTATTCACCCTGCTGTTCGCAGCCGTGCTCATGCTCGGGCTGCTGACGAAGTTCTACCTGGCCACGCGGCAGATTCGCCATGTAGCGCAGCATCGGAACCAGGTGCCGGCCGCCTTCGCATCCACCATCAGCCTGGCTTCGCACCAGAAGGCGGCTGACTACACGATTGCCAAGACCCGCCTGGGCATGCTGGAAATGGCGTTCTCTGCCGCGCTGCTGATGGGCTGGACGCTGCTGGGCGGCATCGACACGCTGAACCAGGCCTTGATGCGCTCGGGCCTTGCCGGCTACGGCGCGCTGGTACCGCAACTTGCGCTGCTCGCGGCATTCGGCGTGATCAGCGGCCTGCTCGACTTGCCGTTCACGCTGTACAAAACATTCCGGCTTGAGGAGCGCTTTGGCTTCAACAAGATGACGCTCAAGCTGTATCTAGCCGACCTGCTCAAATCCACTCTGGTCGGCACGGTCGTCGGCCTGCCCATCGTGGCACTGATCCTGTGGCTGATGGGCAGCGCAGGCACCCTGTGGTGGCTGTGGACCTGGGTCGTCTGGATGGGCTTCAACCTGCTGGTGCTGGTGCTGTTTCCAACGGTGATTGCGCCACTGTTCAACAAGTTCAAGCCGCTCGACGATGAAGCGCTGAAGGCGCGCGTCACGGCGCTGATGCAGCGCTGCGGCTTTGCCGCCAAAGGCCTGTTCGTGATGGACGGCAGCCGGCGCTCGGCGCATGCCAATGCCTACTTCACCGGCTTTGGCGCGGCCAAGCGGGTGGTGTTCTACGACACCTTGCTCAAGCAGCTCAATCCGGCCGAGGTCGATGCCGTGCTGGCGCATGAACTGGGCCATTTCAAGCACAAGCACATCATCAAGCGCATCGGCGTGATGTTTGCCATGAGCCTGGTGGGGTTTGCGCTGCTCGGCTGGCTGTCCACCCAGGTCTGGTTTTACACCGGGCTGGGCGTGCGGCCCAACCTGGCGGGCAGCAACGACGCGCTGGCGCTGCTGCTGTTTCTGATGGTCGTGCCGCTGTTCAGCTTCTTTATTTCCCCGCTCATGGCGATGTCGTCGCGCCGGCACGAGTTCGAGGCCGACGCCTACGCCATCTCGCAGACCGACGGCCGGGACCTGCAAAGCGCGCTGCTCAAGCTTTACAAGGACAATGCCAGCACGCTCACGCCGGACCCGGTATTTGTGAAGTTCTACTATTCCCATCCGCCCGCTTCCGAGCGGCTGGGACGCATGGTTCCCATGACCCCCATGACCCCATCTCCTGAAAGCGCAGCCGCATGAGCAACCCGATCCATCAAAACCGACGCGCCCTGAGCGCCACTGAAATCGTCACCCAGCTGAGCAAGCTGAACGGTGAGCAGGCCCTGGGCTGGCGGCTGATTGAGGGCGCGCTGGAGAAAACCTTCAAATTCAAGAACTTTTACGAAACCATCGGTTTTGTGAATGCGGTGGCGTTCATTGCCAACGCGGAAGACCACCATCCGGACCTCGAAGCCAGCTACGGCCAGTGCAAGGTGCGTTTCAACACGCACGATGTCAAGGGCATTTCAGTCAGCGATTTTTTCTGTGCGTCGAAGGTTGACGCCTTGCTGGCTTGAGCAAGCCCTCACGTCCGGCGCGTGCCGGCGCAGCGGCGCTTGCAGGCACGCAGTCAGGCCTGGTGGTGGCCGGCTTTGGCCGCCATGTGATGGTCGAAACCGAATCCGGCGAGCGGGTGATCTGCCATCCACGCGGCAAGAAAAGCCAGGTGGTCGTTGGCGACCGCATTCGCTGGCTGCCGTCCCAGGACGAAGGCACCATCGAAAAAATCGAGGAGCGCAGCAACCTGTTCTACCGCCAGGACGAGATGCGCACCAAGTCGTTTGCCGCCAATCTGGACCAGGTGCTGATCCTGATCGCGGCAGAACCCGAATTCTCTGAAAGCCAGCTGACGCGCGCCCTGATCGCGGCAGAAGCCGAGCGCATCAAGCCCATCATTGCGCTGAACAAGAGGGACCTGGCCGAGCCCTTCGGCCGGGCCTGGGCCAGGCTGGCACCCTACCGGACCATGGGCTACCAGATGCTGCCACTGGCGATCAAGCCCAAAGCCGCGACGGCGCCTGAAGATGCGGGACAGACGCGCGAACTGATGGAACTGCTGCGCAACAAGAAAACGCTGGTGCTCGGCCCGTCCGGCGCCGGAAAAAGCAGCCTGACCAACCTCCTGGTACCGCAGGCCAAGGTGTTGACCGCCGAGATTTCGCAGGCGCTGAACTCCGGCAAGCACACCACCACCAGCACGACGCTGTACTGGGTCGATGAAGCCAGGACGACGGCGTTGATCGACTCGCCGGGCTTCCAGGAATTCGGCCTGCACCACATCGACCCGATGCAACTGGCGAATTACATGCCCGACTTCAAGGCGCATGCGCAGGACTGCAAGTTCTACAACTGCACGCACCTGCATGAACCGGGCTGCGGCGTGATTTCGGAGGTCAAATCGACCGATCACGCAAGCAGCATCAGCAGTAATCGCTATCGTTTGTATAGCGAACTGTTTGAAGAGTTATCACAGACGAGATACTGAAAACGGCAGCCGGCTGGCCGCCTGTTATCCCAATAGTCGCGCCAGCGTCAGCAGCGCCAGCAACACCATCCACAGCACCACCGAACGCCAGACCAGGCCGACGACGCTGCGCAGGTGGGCCACCTCAGGCTCCCGGCAGGACGTTGGTGCCGTGACGGCGGCATCGCCACTGTCGGCCAGTCCGCCCACCTCGAATTCCTGCGAGTCAGCGGGAACCAGCACGGCATCGAGCGCCACGCCCCCAAGCCGCACATTCACCGCACCCGATGTGGCCGCCAGGATCAGCCCGTCGTTGCGGCTGGCCGTGGCGAGGGCCGCACCTGCGGGAAAGCGTTGCGTGTAGTTTCGCCAGGAGTCGATGGCGTCCTCGAAACTGCCGACCACGGCAAAGCCCAGCGACGTGATGCGCGAAGGCACGAAATCGATAACGCCCCAGGCACGGTTGGCCACCTGCTGCAGGGCCGGGCTGGCGCCCTCCCCCGGCGTTCGGCTCTTGTAGCTCCAGTAGCGCGCCACAAACTCGCTCATGCGGTAAAGGACCGCACCGGCCGGCCCGAAGCCCAAAGCGGCCAGCACTGAAAACCAGCCGAGTACGCCAAACACATGGCGGTGGGCGGCAAGCACTGAATATTCGATCACATGGCGAACGATTTCGCTGCGCGGCAGTTCGCTGGCATCCACCTGACGCCATTCAGCCAGCAGTTCGCGGGCCAGGTCTTCGTTGCCGTCGTCCAGCGCATTGCGAATGTCGGTGAAGTAGTGGCTGAACTGCCGGAAACCCAGCGTGACATACAGGACCGCCACGCTCCAGGCAAAGGCCAGCAGGACATTGACCTGCCACAGCAGCCAGTGCACCAGCAGCGTCAGCAGTGTGGGCACCATGACGACAAAAAGCCAGGTGATCCATCCGTGGTGCGGCTTGCCGGCATCCAGGCTGCGGTGGCCCCAGCGCGCCCAGCCCAGGAAAGCGGCATGAACCCAGTTGCCACGGGCCAATGGGCGGGCCTGCTCCAGGATCAGTGCAAACAAAACGGCAAAAAAACTCATGGCAAATCATAACGGACCCCCACGGTCGCCCACTGCGTGTGGCTCCCTGCCCCCCGAGGGGGCCGCTGCCCTTGCAGGGCGCCATGCCGCCAGAGGCGGCGCATCTGAAGGCTGTCCAAGCCCGCGCAGGCGGACTTGGACAGCCTTCAGCCTGCGGCCCGGCGAAGCCGGTTCCTCGGCCCTGACTGTGCTGAAGCGGGCGCCTCTGCGCTTCCCGCTTCGTATGGTTGGGGCGCTGCGCCTGCGGCCCATGCTGTGCGCAATCGAATGCATCCCCGCTGCTTGTGGCTGGCTATTGCCCCCACGTGCCTGACTGCGAGTTGTTTGATATGCGGATGAGGTGAGCTCAGGCGCTCAGGAAACGGTAGAAGTTGCGCAGCATGCCTGCTGTTGCACCCCAGATGTAGCGCTCCCTGGTTTCACTGCCTGCCATCTGGCTCATCGGATCACTGTAGGGCATGGATAGCCACTGTCGCAGCACGCCGTTGAACTCTTTTTCATGGCGCTGGTGGTGCGCAGGGTTCATCAGGAACCGGAGCGGGACTTCAAACACATCGGCTACTTCTCCCGGGTTGGGATGCAGCTGAAAGCCCGGCTTGATGAGCGCCACGACTGGCGTGATGATGAAGGCCGAGCCGGTGACATAGGTCGGCAAAGTGCCCAGCACCTCGACATGGTGGCGCGGCAAAGCTATTTCTTCATGCGCTTCCCGCAGCGCGGTATCGACCGCATCATGGTCGGTGTCGTCGGTGCGGCCGCCCGGAAAGGCAATCTGGCCTGAATGCGTGGACAGGTTGGTCGAGCGCTCGGTCAGCAGCAGCGTGAGTTCATCGCGCATCACCAGAGGCAGCAGGACGGCAGCCAGCGCCGGCGGCCGGTCCGAGAAACTCATTTCCACGCTGTGCTCGGGCGCCCACATCGGCGGATGACGAAAGCGGTCACGCAGCGCTTGCGGCGTGAGCCGGTCAAGGGCAACACCAGCCAGGTGGCTGTCGCTGCCCAGCACCGGAATGGAGCGTGGATCAAAAAAGGGCAGAGATGAAGGCTTGGCGGGTTTCATGGCAGGGCAGGATAGCAAAGCATAAAAAAAGCCGCTCGGTGGAGCGGCTTTTCAAAAGCAACAGGTGCTTGACAGGTGCTTTTACACAGCCGGTGCGGGCTGCACGACCTTGACAGCCTTGACAGCCTTGACGCCCAGCTTTTCCTTGATACGCGCCGACTTGCCGCTGCGGCTGCGCAGGTAGTACAGCTTGGCGCGGCGCACATCGCCCTTGCGCTTGACTTCGATCTTGGCGATCAGCGGGCTGTACACCTGGAAGGTGCGCTCGACGCCTTCGCCATTGGAGATCTTGCGAACAATGAAGCTGGAATTGAGGCCGCGGTTGCGCTTGGCAATCACGACACCTTCAAAAGCCTGCAAACGCTTGCGCGTGCCTTCAACCACGTTCACGCTCACGATGACGGTGTCGCCAGGCGCGTAAACGGGAATGGTCTTGTTCAAGCGGGCAATTTCTTCCTGCTCTAGGGTCTGGATCAGATTCATGATGGTTCCGTTAACTTTTTTCGCTCATGCACGCGCTACGCTAAAGACCGCAAATCCACAGGAATTGATTCAAAAACGAATCAGGTGGTTGCAGTGGCCGCCAGAGGATCGAAAAGCCCATGATTATAGCAATTCAGGCATCCGGGTCCGGATTTTTGGGTAAATCAGCCAGAAAGGCTTCGTCGCCCTTACTCAGGTGTCCAGCCCTGCGAGCTGCCCTAACGAGTTCCGGACGCTGGCGCTGGGTCAGCGCCAGCCGCTGCTCTCGCCGCCAACGTTCGATATGCGCATGGTTGCCCGACATCAGGACAGGCGGCGCTGGCTGGCCGCGCCAGGATTCCGGGCGGGTGTAGTGCGGGCAGTCCAGCAGGCCATCGAGCGCCGGATTGAAACTGTCCATCTGGTGGCTTCCCTCGTCATTCAGCACGCCAGGCTGCAACCGGGCGACGGCATCCAGCAGGGCCATGGCGGCGATTTCACCGCCCGAGAGCACGAAGTCGCCCAGGCTGATCTGAAGATCGACATGGGTGTCAATGAAGCGCTGGTCCAGCCCTTCGTAGCGGCCGCAGATCAGCACCGCGCCGCTGCTGCCGGTTGACCAGCGCTCGACCCTCGCATGGGTCAGCACGTCGCCGACAGGAGAAAAAAGAACCGTGGGTGCATCGGGCGCAGCACAGGCCAGCCGGTCGGCGCGCAGGCTTTCAAGGCAAAGCGTCAATGGCTCGGCCAGCATGACCATGCCCGGACCGCCGCCAAAAGGCCGGTCATCGACACGCCGGTAGCGGCCCTCGGCAAAGTCGCGCGGATTCCAGAGCCGGACCTCGACCAGGCCGGATTCATAGGCGCGTCGCGTCACGCCACTGGTCAGGAAGGGCGCAAAAAGCTCGGGGAACAGGGTGATGACATCAAAGCGCATGAAGGACTACTTTGAAGGCCGGAACACAAAACGCGGAATATAGCAGGGCATGAGGCCACTCAGCAGCATCAAGCGTCAATAGTCGGGTTGCCAGTCAACGGTGATGCTTTTGCCGGCAATATCAACCTTGTCCACATAAGCTGCGACAAAGGGAATCATGCGCTCGGCGGCGGCACTGCTGCCGTCTTCCTGCATGCTGGTGTATTCGATGCACAAGACCGATTGCGGGCCGGTTGTCATCAGGTCGCGGACGCAGCCCAGGGCAACGCCTTCGCGGTTGACCACGTTCAGGCCGATCAAGTCGACCCAGTAGTATTCATCGGACGAAGCGGCTGGAAAGCTGCTGCGCGAAAGGAATATCCGGGTGCCGCGCAAGGCTTCGGCAGGCGTGCGGTCGTCAAGACCGACGAACTTGACCACCACCGAGCCGGAATGGATTTTGGACTCGTCCACCTTGAGGGAGACGGTACCGGAAAAAAGGCTGAAGCCGGGCCGGAACTTGGCGTCAGGCGCCTGCAAATACCAGGTTTCAGCGGAAAGAAGCGCTTCCGGATCGTTGCTGTGCGGCAGGACCTTGAGCCAGCCCTTCACACCCCACGCATCCAGAATGCGCCCGACCTCGATCGCGTCTTCAGGCAGCTTTGACGGTGTCAAACCCGCAGACGGGTGAAGGCCAGGCATCATCG
Organism: Polaromonas sp.; assembly: GCF_010365105.1. Taxonomy (GTDB): domain Bacteria; phylum Pseudomonadota; class Gammaproteobacteria; order Burkholderiales; family Burkholderiaceae_C; genus Polaromonas. The sequence goes on from NZ_JAAFGZ010000004.1 coordinate 50,457, forward strand.
AAAATGACTAAATCAGGCTGCTGCGACTTCGGCAGGCAGTTCAGCGGCAGAAACTGCAACCGAAGCGCCGCCTTGCTTGATCAGACGCAGAACGGTTGGGGACGCCTGGGCGCCAACACCGATCCAGTGGGTAAGACGGTCCTGCACGATGCGCAGGCCTTCTTCGCCGCCTTTGGCAATAGGGTTGTAAAAACCGATACGCTCGATGAAGCGACCATCGCGGCGAACGCGCTTGTCAGCCACAACGATGTTGAAAAATGGACGGTGTTTAGAACCGCCGCGTGAAAGCCGGATGACGACCATGATTTATCCTTGGGTGGCGGGGTAAAAATAACCCCAGTATTCCTGCAGCGCTTGAGACACACGACATGGCCACCCGGCCAGCGAAATGCTGCAAAGCCTGCGATTATAGCTTGCGCTCCCGGTTACACCGCGTGCCGGGCCGTTTTGAGTGGAAAATCATCCCCGTCATCGACGCCACCGATGACAAGATCGAAAATTCATCACCCTCTTTACTTAGCATTCCGCATGCCCCTCCTACGCCCCAGCCGCGACGAAGACATCGCCGCCATCACCGCCATTTATGCCCACCATGTCCTGCATGGCACCGGCACCTTTGAAACCGAGCCGCCCAGTACCGGCGACATGGCGGCCCGGCGGGCCGATGTGCTGTCCAAAGGACTGCCCTATCTGGTGGCCGAACAGGACGGAAAGATTCTGGGTTTTGCCTACGGCAACTGGTTCAAGCCGCGTCCGGCCTACCGGTATTCAGTCGAGGATTCGGTGTATCTTGCGCCGGGCCTGGATCGCAAGGGCCTGGGCCGCGCCCTGCTGGCCGAACTCCTGGCGCATTGCGAGGCGGCGGGGATACGCAAGGTCATGGCCATCATCGGTGATTCGGCCAATGCCGGATCGGTGGGCGTGCATCGCGCACTGGGCTTCCAGCAAGTTGGCATCGTCGAAGCGTGTGGCTGGAAATTTGGCGCGTGGCGCGACATCGTCATCATGCAAAAGACCTTGGGACCTGGCAGTTCGGAGCCGCCAGCCGAGCCGCCCGCCCCATAATCCAGCGCATGCATTCACCCCGTCAAAAAAACAAAACACTCGCCGCCTGGCTGGCCTTCATCGGTGGCCAGCTGGGGCTGCACCGCTTCTACCTGTATGGCTGGCGAGACCTGTGGGCCTGGGCGCATCCATTGATGGCGGCATTGGGCTGGTGGGGAGTCGAGAGGGTAAGGATGTACGGCCAGGACGACCATCTGGCCTGGGTACTGATTCCCCTGCTGGGTTTCACGCTGGCGGGCACGGCGCTGACAGGAATTTATTACGGCTTGATGGCGTCTGAGAAATGGAACGTGATTCACAATCCTGCCACGCCCGATGCACGCGCCGGCAACACCAACTGGCTGACGATAGGCGCTGTCGTGTTTGCCTTGCTGTTTGGCACCATCTCGCTGATGTCGAGCATTGTTTTCAGCTTCCAGCGCTACTTTGAATACCAGGTCGAAGAAGCCCGAAAAATCAGCCAGTAACGCCACGCAAGAACCCGCCTTTACGCGGGCCTGGCGACAGCCGGCGGGCATTTGGCGAGAATCCAGCGCATGACGTCCTTTCACACCCCCGGAGACCGCTGGCTCAGCGCTGCACTTGGCCGCATCGAGGCTGACTTCCAGCGCAGCGCCGACACCCACCTGATTGCCCTGCCGCTGCCTGAATTTGCGGCACGGGGCATTGACTTTTACCTGAAAGACGAATCGACCCACCCGACCGGCAGCCTCAAGCACCGGCTGGCGCGCTCGCTTTTTTTGTATGCGCTGTGCAATGGCTTGATCCATGAATCCTCGACCATCGTCGAGGCGTCCAGTGGCTCCACGGCGGTCAGCGAAGCCTACTTTGCACGTCTGCTGGGCTTGCCATTTGTGGCGGTGATGCCGCGCAACACCTCGCCTGAAAAAGTGGCGCAAATCACCTTCTATGGCGGGCGCTGCCACTGGGTTGATACCGCCGCGCAGGTGCATGATGTCGCCCGGCAGCTGGCCATCGACACCCAGGGCCATTACATGGACCAGTTCACCTACGCCGAACGCGCCACCGACTGGCGCGGCAACAACAACATCGCCCAGAGCATGTTCAGCCAGATGGCGCATGAACGCCATCCGGTCCCGCGCTGGATCGTGGTGGGCGCCGGCACGGGCGGTACCAGCGCCACGATTGGCCGCTATGTGCGCTACCAGCGCCACGCCAGCCAGCTGTGCGTGGCCGATCCGGCCGGATCGGTCTTTACCGAATACCACCGGACCGGCAACGCGGGCTTGATTGGGGCGGGCTCGCGCATCGAGGGCATTGGACGGCCGCGTGTTGAAGCCAGCTTTATTCGCACCGTCATTGACCGGATGATTGAAGTGCCCGACACCGAGTCGCTGGCCGCCATGCAGGCGCTTGGCCAGTTGCTGGGGCGACGCGTCGGACCGTCCACCGGAACCAATTTTTTTGCCATGCTGACGCTGGCCCGTGAAATGCTGGCGCTTGGCGAACAGGGCTCGCTGTTGTCGCTGCTGTGTGATGCAGGCGAGCGTTATTTGCCGACTTACCACGACGCTCACTGGGTGCTAGACCAAATCGGCGACTGCACACCGGCACGCCACCGCATCGAACGGCTGATGCGGCCCGTGCTGGAGTGCTGACATGGGCGCCGATCTGACTGACTCCCTGCCAATGCCGCCCCGCAGCGCGCTGCGCCGCCGCCTGCTGCTTGCCAGCTTTACCGGACTGGGCGGCGCAGCCTTCAACACACCCGTTCTCGCCCTGCCTGCCAAAACACTGGTGTTCCCGCGCGACCGCGGTGCGCATCCCGACTTTCGCACCGAATGGTGGTACATCACCGGCCAGGCCAGCACCGACGCAGCCAGTCCGCGACGCTTCGGTTTCCAGCTCACCTTCTTTCGCTCGCGAGTCGATGGCACGGAACAGATGAAGTCGAACTTTGCTACCCGTCAACTGATTTTTGCGCACGCCGCCGTGACCGATGTGCAGGGTGGCAAGCTCTGGCATGACCAGCGCATCGCCCGCGAAGGCTTTGGCGTGGCGTCGGCCAGCCCGCAGGACATGGCGCTCAAACTGCGCGACTGGACCTTGACCGCCAACGGCCCGCGCTACGCCGCCGAGCTGCCGGCCACCGACTTCGGCCTGAGCCTGCAATTCGAGGAAACGCAAAGCGTGCTGCTGCAAGGCAAGCAGGGCCTGTCGCGCAAAGGCCCGGAAGAAAAACAGGCCAGCTACTACTACAGCCAGCCCCAGCTGGCCACGCACGGCCGCCTGCAAATCAAGGGCCAGACGTTTGAAGTCACCGGCAAGGCCTGGCTGGACCACGAATGGAGCGAAGAAATCCTCGCCCCCGGCGCGGTGGGCTGGGACTGGATCGGCATGAACCTGGACGACGGCGGCGCCCTCACCGCCTTTCGGCTGCGCGACAAAGATGGCAATGCCATCTGGGCAGGCGGCTCCTGGCGGTCTGCCACCGGCGAACTGCGTATTTTCAGTGCCAGCGATGTCAGCTTCAGCCCCCTGCAGCATTGGACCAGCCCGCTCACGCAGATCAGCTACCCGGTACAGTGGCGCGTAAAAACGCCCGCAGGCATTTACACCGTGAAAACGCTGCTCGACAACCAGGAACTTGACAGCCGCAACTCCACCGGATCGATTTACTGGGAAGGCCTGAGCGAGTTGCTGGACAGCCAGGGCCGGCGCGTGGGGAGCGGGTATCTGGAGATGACGGGGTATGGACAGGCGCTGCGGATGTGATTGCAGGCCATCCTTGTCGGTGCTGTGGCTACTGAAAGTAGCGAACGAAATGCCCAGGCTGATTCAGCAGTCGGGTGGAACGCAAAACAAATGTGCCGCTTATCATGAATTTTTTACACCTGTTTTTTTGTACGGCTTGTCGTGTGCCAAGACCCGCTGCGAGCCATTTTCCGAACAAAGCCATGCCCAGAAAATCCCACCACTCCCAGTTTATCCCGCAGGTTTCGCGGGATACATTTCTTTAGACCGTTATGTCGTTCGTACTATCCGACAACTCAGTCTACGAGCCTTTCCATCGAATACTTCTTGTTCGGCAAAACGCCCTGGATGAAACGATCGAGGTGTGTTGCCATGGAATCGCGAATACTTGTGACTTGCCACATCCGGTAGACGCCCTTGCACTGGTCAGGAAGACTCCACCGGAAGCAGCAAGCAAACAAATCGAAGACGCAAAAGCCCTGGCTTGCACAGCCCAGCGGGAAATGGAAAATGGCTTTGCGAGCATCTTTGAAATGGCCACGGTCTTACTTTGGGGCGCATTAGAAATGGCGGTTAGAGACTTCGTTACGCTTTGGTTGGCCAAGCATCCACAAGCTCGCGAGTCTGATGTACTTGGCCGGATCAAGCTGCGCTTTGCAGATTTCACCTCGCTCAGTCCGGATGAATTCCATGAGTCTGTTGTCGGGCAAATTGAGCGAGAGACAGCTGCCCATCTGAAAAAGGGAATGGATCGATTCGATGCACTTCTTTCTGCTGCCCGAATTTCAGTTCCCGTTGAAGCCGCGCTTCGTCAGCCGCTTCTTGCGCTTTCAGAGGTAAGCAACGCACTTGTTCACAAGGACGGAACCGTTGATCGGCGACTTGCGCAATCATGTCCCTGGCTGGAACTGAAAGAGCGAGGAACTATGCGTGTGTCACGCGACAGGTACATGAAGTACAACAGATCAGTTGGAAACTATGCGGCCTGCATTCCAAAAACAGCCCCTATGGGGGTGGAGTCACGCAAGCAACAAGCATCAAACGGCAGGCCTGAGGGCCAAGCTGTGCTGCCCATTTCTAGAAAAGGCGACACGCCATGATCGACCCCAGCCGGGAAGCGCTACCCCTGCTGCGCTGGGCGGCCCGTTTAGGCTACGCCGGCTTATTACCTTTCGTAATTCTGGCAGTGGCTACGTGGATTGCGCCCCCGGCCTACCGTGCGCAGGCAGGCCATGCCCTGTTGGCCTATGGCGCCACCATTGCCAGCTTTTTGGGCGCAATTCATTGGGGCCTAGCCATGCGAGAGCCGCTGGCGCCACAACTCGGGCCGTTTGTGTGGGGCGTCTTTCCCAGCCTGGTTGCTTGGGTGGCACTGCTGCTGCCGCTTTCGCAAGGGCTGGTCACGCTGGCGCTGCTGCTTGGCATCTGCCTGATGGTGGACTGGCGCAGATACCCCACTTATGGGCTGAGGAAATGGCTCACGATGCGTCTGCACCTCACGCTGGTCGCTGCCGTTTGCCTTCTGGCGGGGGCAGTAGCGGCTTGATGCTTTCAGACGTTAACGTATCACGTAGGGTGGAGTCGGCGAGGGAAAACCGGACGCTGTTTGAAGCGATTGAAGCCCAGTTCGAGCTGAATGAATCCGGGGCGGCAACGCTGATGCGCTCGCACATGAAAGCGAGTCCGTTTCCCATGTGGCACAAGCGCATGGCTGGGCAGGTAACCAAGCACCGCGCCCAGCATCGCGGTCAATCAAACAGCCATCATTGATTGGTCGACTCCGATGGCTTGCTGCGATTAACCAGCAAGCGCCTCCCATCAAGGGTCACATTCTCATGCCCTGCCGGTCAGCACCGCCACAAACCCCACCACAGCAAGGCCCGGCGCAACGCATGACAATCAAACCCATGAAATCCCTCCACACCATTGCCCTTTCCATGCTTGACCTGGTTTCCGTGCGCGAAGGCGGTACGGTAGCCGACGCGCTGGCGATTGCCTTGCGCACCGCCCAGCATGCCGAACGGCTCGGCTTCAAGCGCTACTGGCTGGCCGAGCACCACAACATGCCAGGCATCGCCAGTTCGGCCACGGCCGTGCTGGTCGGCCACATCGCCGGTGGCACACACACCATTCGCGTGGGATCGGGCGGCGTCATGCTGCCCAACCATGCGCCGCTGGTGGTGGCCGAGGCCTTTGGCACGCTGGCCGAGTTGTACCCGGACCGCATCGACCTGGGCCTGGGCCGCGCGCCGGGCACCGACCAGGCGACCATGCGCGCACTGCGGCGCGAACGCACCGAGACGGCAGATGATTTTCCGCAGGACGTGGCCGAACTGCAGCGGCTTTTGGGGCCAGCCCAACCCGGCCAGCGTCTGATCGCCATGCCGGGCGCCGGCACCAATGTGCCGATCTGGCTGCTAGGCTCCAGCCTGTTTTCGGCGCAACTGGCGGCCGAACGCGGCCTGCCCTATGCGTTTGCCTCGCATTTCGCGCCGCGCATGCTGCTGCAGGCGATTGGGCTGTATCGACAGAACTTCAAACCGTCCGCCATGCTGGCCAAACCGTATGTGGCGATTGGCGTGCCACTGATTGCCGCGCCGACCGACGAGGAAGCCGATTTCCTGGCGAGCAGTACCTACCAGCGCGTGCTGGGCATCCTGACCGGCGAGCGGCGCGGCCTGCTGCCGCCGACGGCCAATTTCCTGGCCCAGCGACATCCGCAAGAGCGCGCGGCCATCGGCGACTTCCTGGCCGCCGCTGTGATTGGCGGCCCCGACACCGTGCATGAAGGCCTGGACGCACTGGCGCAGGCCACGAACGCCGACGAGTTCATGCTGGTTTGCGACATCTACGACCCGGCCTTGCGGCTGCGCTCGCTGGACATTGCTGCCGCTGCGCTGCAAGCCGTGGCGGCCTGATGGGCTGAACCGACGCTCTCGCCTGACCAACGGTATTGCTATTTAATTAATAGCTTCATTGCAATACAGGACATGCGGAAAAAGCACTTTTCATGCTTAAAATTTGTTGCAGCAGCCCTGCGCTGCTGCTTCTCCGGCGATCAGTGCGCGCCAGCGGCCGCGTCGGCACTGCCTGCACCCGCATGCGTCGGCCGCGTCAGGTAGATCAGCGGAATCAACAGCAAAAAGATCAGCGCTGATGCATAAAACACGTCGTTGGCGGCCAGCATGTAGGCCTGCTGGTCCACCAGCCGGTTGATGGCGCCCAGCCCCTGCTCGGGCGACAGTCCGGCGCCGGCCAGGCCCGACAGCGCACTGTTGGCCGCCACGCTGCCTGTGTTGACATATTCGCTGAGCTGCGCATGGTGCATGGCGGCGCGGTTCTGCCAGACCGTGGTGGCAATCGAGGTGCCGAAGGAGCCGGCCAGGATACGCACGAAGTTGGACAGTCCCGAAGCCGCTGGAATCCTGTCATACGGCAGGCCCGACAGTGTGATGGTGACCAGTGGAATGAAAAAGCAGGCCATCGCGATACCCTGGATCAGGGTCGGAATCAGGATGGTGCCCATGTCGGCCTGGGTGTTGAAGTGGGAGCGCATCCACAGCACCAGCGCAAACACGGCGAACGCCACGGTGGCAAAGTGGCGCGGGTCGGTCTTGCCGATGTTCTTGCCGACCAGCGGCGACAGCAGCAAGGCCAACACCCCCACGGGCGCCAGCACCATGCCCGCCTGCGTGGCGGTGTAGCCCATGTACTGCTGCAGCCACAGCGGCAGCAGCACGACATTGCCGAAAAACAGGCCATAACCGACTGAAAGCGCCAGCGCACCGGCCCAGAAATTGCGTCTTTTAAAGAGGCTGAGGTCAACCACCGGATGCTCCTCGGTCAGCTCCCAGATCACGAAGGCGATCAGCCCGACCAGCGCGACAATGGCCAGCGCAATGACCTCGCCGGAATGGAACCAGTCCAGCTCCTTCCCCTTGTCCAGCATGATCTGCAGCGCGCCGACCCAGATCACCAGCAGCGCCAGTCCGATCGAGTCGATCGGCAGCTTGCGGGTCTGGCTTTCGCGCTTGTGAAAGATGCTCCAGGTGATGAAAGCCGCGCCAAAGCCGACCGGGATGTTGATGTAGAAAATCCACGGCCACGAAATGTTGTCGGTGATCCAGCCGCCCAGCAGCGGCCCCATGACCGGCGCGACCAGGGTGGTCATGGACCACAGCGCCATCGCCACCCCGGCCAGCGCCTTCGGGTAACTCGACAGCAGCAGCGCCTGCGACAGCGGAATCATCGGCCCGGCCACCAGCCCCTGCAGCACGCGGAAAAAAATCAGCGTCGTCATGTTCGGCGCCAGCCCGCACAGCCAGGACGTGATCACGAACAGGATGATGCTGGTGGTGAACAGCCGTACCTGGCCGAATCGCTGCGACAGCCAGCCGGTCAGCGGCACGGCAATCGCATTGGCCACGCCAAAGCTGGTGATGACCCAGGTGCCCTGGGTCGGGCTGACGCCCAGGTCGCCGGCAATCGCCGGCAGCGACACGTTCGCAATCGACGTGTCGAGCACGTTCATGAACGTGGCGGCCGACAGCGCCAGCGTGCCCCAGAGGCGGGCCGAGCCACTCAAGGGCGGCGGCGGAAGGTAATCAGAAACAGAAGGGGTTGCGGACGCCATGAAAGCCTTGACGGAACGGTATTAAAAATGGGTCCGCTCAATGCGGCAACGCGGCATGACTGCCATTGACCGTCGGAGAAACCGGCGCTGATGCGTTGGACTTGACGGCCTTGCCGCCGCGCCCGGAATTCGCTGCGATCACGCGCCGGACGTCCTCGTTGCCGGCATCGTCCTGCACCGCGAACGCCTGCATGTGCGCCAACGCGGCATCGCGCGGCGCATCGGCCAGCGCCTTGCCGCTGGTCTGGCTGACATCGACCTCGGCATTCATCGACAGGCCGACCCGCAGGGGATGTTCCGTGAGTTGCCTGGGGTCCAGCGCGATGCGCACGGGTACGCGCTGCACCACCTTGATCCAGTTGCCGGTGGCGTTTTGCGCCGGCAGCAGCGAAAAGGCCGCTCCGGTGCCCACGCCCAGGCCGGACACGGTGCCGTGGTAGTCGACCTTTTTGCCGTACAGGTCGGCCACCAGCGTCACCGGCTGGCCGATGCGGATGTTGCGCAATTGCACTTCCTTGAAGTTGGCGTCCACCCAGACCTCGTTCAGCGGAACCACCGACATCAGCGGCATGCCGGCGGCGACCCGCTGGCCAAGCTGCACCGTGCGCTTGGCCACGTAACCATCGACTGGCGCGCTCAAGGCGGTTCGCTGCGAGGCCAGAAACGCCTCGCGCACCTTGGCCGCCGCCACCAGCACGGCGGGATTCTGTTCGATGGCCGTGCCGTCGGTCAGCGCCTGGTTGCTGGCAAGCTGCTCGCGCGCAGCGACGACGCCGGCCTGCGCCGCAGCCAGCGCGCTCCTGGCATTGGCCAGTTGCGTCTGCGCATGACCGAGTTCTTCTTTGGACACCGCGCCATTGCCGACGAGCGACTGGCGGCGCGCCAGGTCATCGGCGGCGCGTGCAATGTCGCTGTTGGCCTTGCTCACCTCGGCATTGCGCAGCGCAATCTGCGCGGTCAGCGGGCCGTTGTTGGCATAGACCGTGCGCGCCTGCCGCACCGCCTGGGCCAGCGCGGCTTCGGCCTGCTCCAGCGCCACCTTGGCATCGGCCGGGTCCAGTTGCACCAGCGGCTGGCCAGCCTTGACGAAGTCGGTGTCGTCGGCCATCAGCGCCACGACAGTGCCGCCGATCTGCGGCGTGATCTGGATGACGTTGCCCTGCACATAGGCGTTGTCGGTCGATTCGTAATGGCTGGCCACCAGGTATTCGTAAGCCGCCCAGCCCAGGCCGGCCACGACCACGACACTGGCGAGTGCGGTCAGCGCCTTTCTGCGCTTGGGATTGCCCGCCGGCGGCTGAACCGGCACGGCCGGGATGGAGGAAGCGGGGATAGCGGTGGAAGCTGGAGCTTGGGGTGCGTTCATGGTGTCGTTGTTCAGTGTGTGTTGGAAATGGCTTGCGCGGGCACAGCGCTGTTCAGCAGCGGCGCGCAAAAACTGTTTTATTGGTCAAACAGGCCGTTTGCGCTTGCTGGACGTGCGCTGACAGCTATGATTTTTGAACTCGCCTGTGTGGCAGGCGCTGGCCCGGCCGCATAACCGCCGCCGAGCGCCCGGATCAAGGCCACCTGCGTTTCCAGCGCCCGGCCCGCCAGGTCAACAGCCAGGCGGCGCTGGGCCAGCACGCTGGTTTCGGCCGTCAGCACATTCAGGTAATTGCCCAGCCCGGCCTGGTAGCGCTGCACGGCGATGTCGTAGGCGCTTTCGGCAGCGTCCTGCGCCGACCGCTGTTCGGCCTGCTGGCGGCCGATGGCCTGCATGGAGGCAACCTGGTCGGCCACATCGCGCACCGCATCGATCACTGCGGCGTTGTAGCTTTCGACCGCCGCGTCCAGGTCGGCGGTTTTGCCGCGCAGGTTGGCGCGCAGCCGGCCGGCCTCGAAAATTGGCAGGCGCACAGCCGGGCCAACGCCCCATTGCTGGCTGCCGGAGTTCAGCAGATTGCCCAAGCCGATGCTGGAAAAACCGGCAAAGGCAACCAGGTTGATGTTCGGATAGAACTGGGTTTTGGCATTCGCCACGTCGCTGGACGACGCCTCGACGCGCCAGCGCGCAGCGGCAATGTCGGCGCGGCGGCCCAGCAGGTCAGCCGGGATCACCATTGCCATGGCTATATTTTTGATAGCTGACTGTGCAGACGGGACCAGCGGAGAAGCACTGTTGGGCTGACCCATCAGGGCCTGGAGCGCATGGCGCGTCAGCGCCATCTGTTCCTGCACGGCCTCCAGTTGCAGGCGCGCCTCGGGCAGGCCGCCTTCGCTCTGGCGCAACTCCAGCCGGGTGTCGAGGCCGGCATTGACGCGGTCGCTGACCAGACTCAAGGTTTGTTCGCGCTGCGCCAGCGTGCGGCGGGCCACAACGGCCTGCTCGTTCAGCCGCACCAGCTGGAAATAGGTGCGTGCCACCTGGCTGGCCAGCAGCACGCGGGCCGCCTGGGCATCGGCCTGGGCGGCATTGGCGCTGCCCAGCGCGGCATCGAGCGCCGCGCGGTTCTTGCCGAAGAAGTCCAGTTCCCAGCTGGCGGCCAGCTGTGCCGTGCCGTTGTCACGAATCGAACCGGCCAGTGGCGGCGGCACCGCGCCGTTGGCGGTGTAGCGCTGGCGCGTCACATCGAGCTGGCCATTGACCTGCGGCAGCGTGGCGGCAGTCGCCACCTCCGTGACGGCCTGCGCGCGCGCCAGACGGGCCTGCGCCAGCTTCAAATTCGGGCTGCTTTCAAGCGCCTGGGCGACCAGGCTATTTAACTTTTCGTCGCCAAAGTCGCGCCACCATTCGGCTGCCACCGTGGTCTGCGGCTGCATTGGCGTTGGCGCAGCAGCCGTAGCCAGACCCAACGACGCTGCATCGCGCAGGCTCGCCTGCGGCGCAATGCCCGACATGTCGGCGCAACCGCCCATACCGGTGGCAATCAGGCCGGCCGCCACCACGCCTGCCGCAGACACCAGCGCCATGCGCACCGACGCCCGCCACACGGGCATGGAGACCTGTCCGGGGATACAGGCCAGTTCGGTGCCAGCCTGTGCGCGCCGTTCGGCGCAGGAAGTTTGGGGTTTACTTGTCATTTTTTTCTGTCGATGCGTGCAGGGTTTGCGCCGTGTCGAGAATGCGGCGCAGGTAACTTTTGAGGATTTGCCATTCTTCGGCCGAGAAGCCCGCCAGCAATGCGTTTTGCACGCCGCAGAGAACCGCAGGAATCTCCTGGGCTGCCGCGCGTCCTGCGTCGGTCAGCTCCAGGTTGACCACGCGCCGGTCATCCGACGAACGGCTGCGGCTGCACAACTGCTTGGCCTCCAGCCGGTCCAGCAGCCGCGTCATCGAGCCGGCGTCAAGCTCGCACTGGCGCGCCAGCTCGGCGGCCGTCGAGGCGCAACCCATGTAGAGCTTGAACATGGGCACCCACTGCGCATTGGTCAGGCCCGAGGGTTCGAGTTCGCGCTCGACGCCTTGTGCGACCAGGGAAATGATGCGCCGCATCATGTAGCCGATGCTGTCGTCGGGCGTGTAGCTTTCTGCCTGGTAGAAATCGGCCGGAGGGCTTGCAGGTGCGTCAGGGCAAGGGGCGGAATTGTGCGTTGAATCCATGGACCCAATAATACTTGCTTGAGCAATTATTGTCAAGCCTGTGTTTGCAATGCCAAGCTTTAAAAGTTAAAATAGCCTGCATGGCTACTTCCACCGCGACTTCCCTTCCCTCACGCACCTCCATGCTTCCCAATTCGCCGCCCGCCAAGGGATCGCCCCGGTCGCTGTCGGGGCTGGTCCCGTTTCTGCGGCCTTATTCAGGCCGCATCGGGCTGGCGGTGCTTTTCCTGGTCATGGCCGCCGTGGCAACTTTGGTGTTTCCGCTGGCGTTGCGCGGGCTGATTGACGGCGGCATGGGCGCGGCCGACAAGGGCACACAGCTGATGGGGCTGCGCACCCATTTTTTCGAGCTGTTTGGCGTGGCGGCCGCGCTGGGGCTTTTCTCTGCCGGGCGCTTCTACACTGTCAGCTGGCTGGGCGAGCGCGTCACCGCCGACATCCGCAATGCGGTGTATTCGCATGTGCTCAGGCAAAGCCCGGAGTTTTTTGAAACCACGCAGACCGGTGAGGTGCTGTCGCGCCTGACCGGAGACACCACGCTGGTGCAGACGGTGGTGGGTTCGTCGCTCAGCATGGGCCTGCGCAATGCCGTCATGGGCGTGGGCGCGCTGGGCATGCTGGTGTTCACCAACCCCTACCTGATGGTGCAGGTGCTCGGTGCGCTGCTGCTGATCGTCGCGCCGTCGGTGTGGTTCGGCCGGCGTGTGCGCAAGCTCTCGCGCGCCAGCCAGGACCGCGTGGCCGACTCCAGCGCGATTGCCGCCGAAGTGCTCAATGCCATTCCGGTGGTGCAAAGCTACACCGCCGAAGACCGGGAAGCGGCGCGTTTCGACCGGTCCACGGCCGATGCCTTCGCCATTGCCGTTCGCCGCACCAAGGCACGCTCGGTGCTGGTGGCCTTCATCATCATCGCCACCTCGGCGGCATTGCTCTGGGGCCTGTACCAGGGCACGCAGGCGGTGATGCGCGGCGACATTTCCGCCGGCCACCTGGGTCAGACCGTGGTCTATGTGATCATCCTGGCCAGCGCGGCGGCGGTGCTGGGCGAGGTCTATGGCGACCTGTTGCGCGCGGCAGGCGCCACCGAGCGGCTGATGGAACTGCTGGACAGCCAGTCGCCTGTCACTTCACCATCAAATCCGCTTGCTGCGCAGATCACACGGGCAGGGAGTGCTATCAAATTTGAAAATGTCACGTTTCACTACCCGTCCCGGCCGACACAGCCGGCGCTGGTTGATTTCAGCCTGAGCGTGGAGCCGGGTGAAACCATCGCCATCGTCGGTCCCAGCGGCGCGGGCAAGAGCACGGTGTTCCAGCTGCTGCTGCGCTTTTACGACCCGGCTTCGGGCAGAATTGAACTCGACAGCGTTCGTACCGCCGACATGTCACTGGAAGATCTGCGCGGACGCATCGGATTGGTACCCCAGGATGCGGTGATTTTCTCGACCACTGCCCTGGAAAACATCCGCTATGGCAAGCCCGACGCGACCGACGAGGACGTCAAGGCGGCGGCCCGGGCCGCGTTTGCCCATGAATTCATCAGCGCGCTGCCCGAAGGCTTCGACACCTTCCTGGGCGAACGCGGCGTGCGCCTGTCCGGCGGCCAGCGCCAGCGCATCGCGATTGCGCGGGCGATGCTGAAAAATTCACCGCTGCTGCTGCTCGACGAAGCCACCAGCGCGCTGGACGCCGAGAGCGAGCGCATGGTGCAGGCGGCGCTCGAAACTGCCATGAAGGACCGCACCACGCTGGTGATTGCGCACCGGCTGGCGACGGTCAAAAAAGCCGACCGGATTGTCGTGATCGACCATGGCCGCATCGTGGAGCAGGGAAGCCATGAGCAGTTGATGGCTGCCAACCAGGTCTATGCACGGCTGGCTGCGCTGCAGTTCGTAGCATGAAAACACGCATGGGGTAAGGCCGATGTGCGCGGTATCGGCGCCTTTCATGGGACAGAGGAAGGCGCGCTGCCTGGCCTACATTGGGGTGCGTGCATGCGCTTCGCGTCATGCAACGCGTTCACACCATCACCGGGTAGCAAGCAATCCATGAAGCCAGCGTTTCACGATATCGACGAACGAACCAACCTGACATCGAGTAACAAGTTCGAGCTGCTGCTGTTTCGCCTTGGCGAGGCGGCCAACTCCGGGCAACGTGAGTTGTTCGGCATCAATGTGTTCAAGGTGCGTGAAATCCTGGTCATGCCGCCCGTTACCAGCATGGCAAATGCCTCCCCCCACGTCATGGGCGTGGCGAATATCCGGGGGCAGATCATCCCGGTCATCAACCTGCCGGCGGTGGTTGGCTGCACGCCAACGAATGGCCTGGCCATCTTGCTGGTGACCGAATTTGCCCGCAGCACGCAGGCCTTTGCGGTCGAGGAAGTCAGCGAGATCGTCCGGCTGGAGTGGCAGCAGGTGCTGTCGGCCGAGGGCCAGGGCGGCGGCCTGGTGACCAGCATCGCCCGACTCGATGGCGATATCGAAAACACGCGGCTGGCACAAGTGCTCGATGTCGAGCAGATCTTGCAGGATGTGATGCCGCCTGAAAAGCAGGCAATCGGTACGGCACCGGGCGTAAAGGTGAACCTTCCTGCAGGCACGATTGTCCTGGCGGCGGATGATTCCGCCCTGGCCCGGTCGATGATTGAGCAAGGCTTGTCATCCATGGGCGTTCCCTTCGTCATGACCAAAACCGGCAAGGAAGCCTGGGACCGGTTGCAGTCCATCCACACGCAGGCGCAGGCCGAAGGCAAGACAGCGCATGACAAGGTCGCCCTGGTTCTCACCGACCTGGAAATGCCTGAAATGGACGGTTTTACCCTGACACGAAACATCAAGAGCGATGCCCGTTTCAAGTCGATTCCCGTCGTCATCCATTCATCGCTGACCGGCGCGGCCAATGAAGGTCACGTCAAGACCGTTGGCGCGGATGCGTATATTGCCAAGTTCGCCGCTGATGAACTTGCCGCCACCCTGCGTGAGGTCTTGTCGAGCCGTTAGGTGCCGAGCGCCGGCACAGTCAAACATTTCAACGCGATTGGAAACCCCTTTTTAGAACTATGCGTTTTATGCATAACTGCAGATAAACTCGGCCTTGGACAGCTGGGGTTGCGCGTAATAAGCTGCGCTACCTTCATTTGTTTCACAAGGATCTTCATGTCATCAACTTCCGCACTGGGCGAAAGCGCGATCGCACCGGCCTCTACCGTTCCGTCCTACCTTCAAGCCGACAACCTCGGGCCGTGGGGCAACTACCTGCAACAGGTAGACCGGGTCATTCCGCACCTGGGCAACCTGGCGCGCTGGGCCGAGACGCTCAAGCGGCCCAAGCGCATCCTGATTGTCGATGTGCCGATTCACATGGACGACGGCACGGTGGCGCACTTTGAAGGCTACCGTGTGCAGCACAACGTCTCCCGCGGTCCGGGCAAGGGCGGCGTTCGCTTTCACCAGGATGTGACTCTGTCGGAAGTGATGGCGCTGTCCGCCTGGATGTCGGTGAAGAATGCAGCGGTCAACGTGCCCTACGGCGGCGCCAAGGGCGGCATCCGGGTCGATCCGAAAAAGCTCTCGCGCGGTGAACTCGAACGCATGACGCGCCGCTACACCAGCGAGATCGGCATCATCATTGGCCCCAACAAGGACATTCCGGCGCCTGATGTCAATACGAACGAACAGATCATGGCCTGGATGATGGACACCTATTCCATGAACACCGGCTCCACCGCAACTGGCGTGGTCACGGGCAAGCCGGTCGATCTGGGCGGTTCGCTGGGACGGCGTGAAGCGACCGGGCGCGGCGTGTTCACGGTGGGCACGGAAGCGGCACGGCACATCGGGATGGACATTGCCACGGCCCGCGTTGCGGTTCAGGGTTTTGGCAACGTGGGTGGCGTGGCCGGCAAGCTGTTTGCCGATGCGGGCGCCCGGATCATCGCCGTGCAGGACCATGGCGGAACGATTTTCCGGGAAGCCGGGCTGGACGTTCCAGCCCTGCTCGAGCATGTCGCCAGCACTGGCAGCGTGGCCGGTTTCGCCCAGGCCGACGTAATTGCAAACGAATTGTTCTGGGAAGTGGACTGCGACATCCTGATCCCGGCAGCGCTGGAGCAGCAGATCACCGCCGCCAATGCCGGCCGCATCAAGGCGCGAATGGTCATCGAAGGCGCCAACGGGCCGACCACGCCGGCCGCCGACGACATTCTGCAGGAGCGCAATGTGCTGGTGGTGCCCGACGTGATCGCCAATGCCGGCGGCGTGACGGTCAGCTACTTTGAATGGGTACAGGATTTTTCCAGTTTTTTCTGGGACGAGGACGAGATCAACGCACGTCTGGTGAAAATAATGAAAACCGCTTTTGCGGCGGTTTGGCAAGTTGCACAGGAAAAAAAGGTCAGCCTGCGCACCGCCACCTTCATCGTGGCCTGCCAGCGCATCCTGCATACGCGCGAACTGCGCGGCCTGTACCCCTGATCAGGGCCGGGGTCCAGGCAGCAGGCGGGTGTGAACTGCCGGCTGCCTGTCTTTTGATGCCCTACTGCAGGGTTTCCTTGGCAGCTGCGAGCATGGGAAGCGGAAGGATTTCAATTCCCTCTTCCAGAAGCTCCAGCGCCTCGCGCGCACAGGCCTGGCCGCGAATGCTGCGCGCTTCGACCTCCCCATAGTGCATGCGGCGTGCTTCCTCGGCAAAGCGTACGCCCATGTCTTCGGTCACGGCCACCACCTGGCGCAGGGCGTTTAAAAAGGCGGCCTGTGCCGCAAGGCCGGCTTCAGGCAGAAGCGTGCCATCCTGCCGGTCGAAGCGCGCCATTTCGCCTTTTGATGGAAGATTTCCGATTGATGGGCAAGTCGTCACAGGGTCCGCGCGGCCTGAAACCGTTTCAGGGGCGTTGTGCCCCCCAAAATTGAGCCGCGGCGCACTTGGCATTTTCTGAATGCCAGTGTCGGCGCACAGGGGACAGGCCATCAGGCCACGCTGTTGTTGATCCAGGAAATCCTCTTCGGACCCGAACCAGCCCTCGAACGAATGCAGGCGCGAACAACGGAGATTCAGGACTTTCATGGGCGCAGTATGGCAAGACTGTTACGGCTGTGCCAACTGCCATTCCAATGTCCATGCGCCCGACAGCATGTTGCTCAACCACAGCATCCCCGTGAGCGTCTTTGCATCGGTCACCTGACCGCTGCCGCACCAGTTCATCAATTCCTCAGGCGTGGCACTGAACACCTCAAGGAATTCGCCGCAGTCGAGTTGTTGATCGCCCGGCGTCAAACCGCGTGCAAACCAGATATCGATGAATTCGGTGGAGTAGGCGATGGCCGGGTGCAGGACGCCGGCCCTGGCCCATTCGCGCGCGGTATAACCCGTTTCTTCCTGCAGTTCTCGCCTGGCGCAGTCCAGCGATAATTCGCCGGCATCGAGTTTTCCCGCAGGAAACTCAATCATCACGGAGTGGAGCGGATAGCGGTACTGACGTTCCATCACCACCCGGCCGTCATCCAGCAGCGCCACGATCATCACGGCGCCAGGATGCACCACGTATTCGCGCGTGGTGTGCCGGCCATCAGGAAGACTGACCGTGTCGCGATGGATTTTCAGAAAATTTCCGGCAAGAATTTCGTCGGAACTGAGTTTTATTTCAGTCAGGTTCGAATCGTCGGCTGCACCCCTGCTTTCGGCTTTGGATTCAGCCGTCATGATCGGTGTTTGAACAGGTATCGATAGGTAAAGCCGGGAAATGCAAACGTCAGGAAAAGGGTTCCCGTGATGGCATAAAACTCCCAGCCCTGCGGTGCAATCTGGCCATTTCGCTGCTCAAGATACAAGCCCACTCCACCCACCACCAGGTACCAAACCAGCAATTCTGCCAGCCGGACGGCCAGGTTCTTGGACGAACGGAGGGCATACACGGCAAACAGCCGGTTGCTGACAAACGGCATGTTGGCCATCAACAAGGCCAGCATCACCACCAGCCATACCGATGCAGTCTGGTTCAAACTCAGACTCCGAGAGAGTTCACGATGCTTTTGATTGACTGGGCGCACAGCGTCATCAGTCCACCAGGTGCAATACCCAGCGCCAGCAGCAAGGCACCGTTAATGGCCAGCACAATCCGCGCATCGGCGGGCGCATGAATCGGCTGCGCATTGTGGATATGGGGTACGTCGAAATACATGACCTTGATCACACGGAGGTAATAGAAAGCACCGATCAATGACATCATCACGGCAAAGACAGCGAGTACCAAGTAACTCGTCTGGCCTGACGAGATCAAGGCCTGCAACACACCCAGCTTGGCGTAAAAACCCACCAGCGGCGGCAGTCCGGCCAGAGAAAACATGCTCATCGCCATGACACCCGCGTACAGGGGGCTGCGCTGGTTCAAGCCGGAAAGATCGGTGATTTCTTCAGACTCATGGCCGGAGCGGGCCAGCAGCAAAATGATGCCGAAGGCGGCGAGCGTGGTCAGCACATAGGTCAAGGCATAGAACATGGCGGCACCATAAGCCGATTCCGTGTTGAGCTGGTTGCCATTGACCACCCCCGCCAGCAGACCCAGCAGCAGAAAGCCCATCTGGGAAATGGTCGAAAACGCCAGCATGCGCTTGAGGTTAGTCTGGGCAACGGCGGCCAGATTGCCGATCAGCAGGGAACCGATGGCCATCAATGCCAGCATCTGCTGCCAGTCAATTGCCAGCGGCAGCAGGCCTTCGACCAGCAGGCGAATCGTCATGGCAAATGCAGCAAGTTGCGGCGCACCGCCAATGATCAACGTGACGGCAGTGGGCGCGCCGTGGTAAACGTCAGGTAGCCACATATGGAATGGCACGGCGCCAAGCTTGAAGGCCAAGCCGGCCACAATAAAAACCAGACCGAACACCAACACCTGATGCTTGACCTGCCGGCTGGCAATGGCGTTAAAGACCTCATTGATGTTCAGCGAGCCGGTAGCGCCGTAAAGCATGGAGAGGCCGTAAAGCAGGAAACCCGAAGCCAGTGCGCTGAGCACGAAATATTTCATCGCTGCTTCGGTTGCCTGCGCGTCGTCACGGCGCAAGGCGACCAGTGCATAGCTTGACAATGCCATCAATTCAAGGCCCATGTAGAGCACCAGGAAGTTGTGGCCTGAAATCATCACGAACATGCCCAGCAAGGCAAACAGGCTGAGTGTGAAGAATTCACCGCCGCGCAGCATATCGCGGTCTGCCGCGTAAGGCCGGCCATAGACGATTGTGACCATCAGGGCAATGCTAGAGAAGCATTTCATCCAGCTGCCCATGGGGTCCACTACCACCATGTTGCCAAAACCATAAAAGATCTGCCCGCCAAGTGCTGTATTGGCTTCCATGATGGCCACAACGCCAAGCGTCAGCAGCGTCAATGCATAGGTAAGCGAACGGCGTGGCGTCTTGACGCCCAGGTCCACCAATGCGATGACGCAGGACATGACCAATAGAACAATTTCGGGATATACCGCGATCCAACTGAGTTTGTCAATCATCTGAATTCTTTGAGTTTTCTTAGTTCAGTTTCGAAAGCGCGACGTGCCTGAGCAGATCAGTCACCGACGTATTCATCACATCGGTAAAAGGCTTGGGATAAATGCCCATGTAGAGCACTGCGACCGCCAGCATTGCCAGCATCAAAAACTCGCGGCTATTGATATCGAGCAATTTCTTGACGTTTTCGTTGGTCACAGGGCCAAGATACACACGCTTGTACATCCACAGCGTATAAGCCGCACCCGATATCAATGCAGATGCAGCGGCCAAGCCAATCCAGAAATTGGCTTTGACTGCCCCCAGGATCACCATCCACTCACCCACGAAGCCAGCAGTGGCTGGCAAGCCGCAATTGGCCATCGCGAACAGCAGCGCGAAGGCTGCAAACTTGGGCATGGTGTTGACCACACCACCGTAACTCGCAATTTCGCGCGAATGCACGCGGTCATACAGCACGCCAATACAAAGGAACATGGCGGCTGAAACAAAACCGTGCGCAATCATCTGGACAATGCCGCCCGAGACGCTCAGGTCGTTGAAGAGGAAAAACCCGAGTGTCACAAAACCCATATGCGCTACCGATGAATAAGCCACCAGCTTCTTCATGTCGCGCTGGACCAGCGCCACCAAGCCCACATAAATCACGGCAATCAGTGAAAAGGCAATCATCAGCCATGCCCACTCGCGCGAAGCATCGGGCACGATCGGCATCGAAAACCGCAAGAATCCATAGGCGCCCAGCTTGAGCATGATCGCCGCCAGCACGGCAGAGCCGCCGGTAGGCGCTTCAACGTGGACATCAGGCAGCCACGTATGCACCGGAAACATCGGGACCTTGACAGCAAAGGCTGCAAAGAACGAAAAGAAAAGCAGGGTTTGCGCCGTACCCGACAGAGGCAGTTTGTGCCAAGCCAGGATATCAAAGCTGCCGCCCGACTTGTTGTACAAGAAAATCAGCGCCACCAGCATCAACAGTGAGCCGAGCAGTGTGTACAGAAAAAACTTGAAAGCTGCGTAAATTTTGTTCGGTCCACCCCAGATGCCAATGATCAGGTACATCGGAATCAGTGTGGCTTCGAAGAAGACGTAAAAAAGCATGCCGTCCAGTGCGGCGAACACGCCGATCATCAGGCCGCTCAAAATCAGAAATGACGCCATGTACTGGTTGACACGGGTCGTGATGGATTCCCAACTGGCGATGATGACCACCACGTTGATAAATGCCGTCAGCAGCACGAACCACAACGAAATGCCGTCCACGCCCAGGTGATAGTTCATGTTGAAGCGTGGAATCCAGCTGCTTTTCTCAACGAACTGCATGGCCGAGGTGCCTAGCTGGAAGCCGTCATACAGCGGCAGGGTGACCAGAAAACTGATGATGGCGCCGATCAGTGCAATCCAGCGAACGGTACGCGCCTGACTTTCCCGACCCAGGGCCAATAAACCGGCGCCAAAAAAAATCGGCACCCAGATGGCAAGGCTCAACAATCCCATTTTTCTCTTCCTTCTTCTTCTAGATTGTTTTTATCGGTTGAGCCAGACGAAATACGTCATCAACACAAAGATGCCAAGAATCATGCCAAAAGCATAGTGATAGATATAGCCCGACTGAAGGCGCCTGACCATGCTTGAAACCCAGCCAACAAATTTCCAGGAACCATTCACCAGCGCGCCGTCAATCAGCATCTGGTCGCCGACCTTCCAGAACACAGTACCGAGGCCGCGCATACCGCGGGCAATGACGTTTTCATTGAACCAGTCCAGGTAGTACTTGTTTTCAAGCAGCGTGTAGATCGGGCTCAGATTGCGCTTGATTGCAGTCGGCAAGGCGGGATTGACCATGTACATGTAGTAGGCCAGCACCACGCCTGACAGGGCAAGCCAGAAAGGCGGAGATGAAAAGCCATGAATGGCCATCTGCACGGGGCCATGAAACAGGCCAGCCAGTTCTTCCATGCCAGGATGACGTTCCAGGTTGACAAAAATCGCACCCTTGAAAAAGTCACCGAACAGCATCGGCTCGATGGTCATGAAACCGATGACAACCGACGGAATAGCCAGCAGAACCAGCGGTAGCGTCACGACCCACGGCGATTCGTGCGGCTCATGGTGTTCATGATGGTGCCCGTGATCGTCATGTGCATCATGATGAGCGTCAGGGTTCTGGTCATAGCGTTCCTTGCCGTGGAAGACAAGAAAGTAAAGACGAAATGAGTAGAAGGCTGTGACAAAAACGCCGGCCAGCACCGCGAAATAAGCAAAACCACTGCCCCAGAGATGGCTTTCGGCCACCACTTCAATGATGCTGTCCTTGGAATAAAAACCGGCAAAGAACGGTGTCCCGATGAGGGCCAGCGAACCTAGCAGGAAGGTGATCCAGGTGATGGGCATGTACTTGCGCACGCCCCCCATCCAGCGAATGTCCTGGTTGTGATGCATGCCGATGATGACAGAACCTGCGGCCAGAAACAGCAGAGCCTTGAAAAACGCATGTGTCATCAGGTGGAACACCGCCACCGAATAGGCAGATGCGCCCAGCGCTACGGTCATGTAACCCAGTTGCGACAACGTGGAATACGCAATGACCCGCTTGATGTCGTTCTGGATGATGCCCAGAAAGCCCATAAACAGCGCGGTGATGGCACCAATCACCATGATGAAACTCAGCGCGGTATCACTTAGTTCAAACAACGGCGACATCCGCGCCACCATGAAAATACCGGCCGTTACCATGGTCGCGGCATGAATCAGTGCCGAGATGGGCGTTGGGCCTTCCATTGAATCTGGAAGCCAGACATGCAGCGGAAACTGCGCTGACTTGCCCATGGCTCCAATGAACAGGCAGATGCAGATCACGGTGATCAGCATCCAGCCAGTACCCGGAAACGTCAGCTTGGAAAGCGCATCAGCCTTTGCAAAGGCTTCGCCATAGTTCAGCGTGCCCGCATAGGCAGCAATCAGGGCAATCCCCAGAATAAAGCCGAAGTCACCGACCCGGTTCACCAGAAAGGCCTTCATGTTGGCAAAAATAGCGCTGGGTTTGTTGAACCAGAAACCGATCAGCAGATACGAAACCAGACCAACCGCTTCCCAGCCAAAGAACAGCTGGAGCATGTTGTTGCTCATCACCAGCATCAGCATGGAAAAGGTAAACAGGGAAATATAGGCAAAGAAACGGTTATAGCCTGCATCTTCTTCCATGTAGCCGATGGTGTAAATATGCACCATGAGTGAGACAAAAGTCACCACGCACATCATCATGGCTGTCAGACCATCCACCAGAAAGCCAACTTCCATTTTCAGGTTGCCCACTGTCATCCAGGTGTAAAGCGTTTCGTTGAATCGCGCACCATCAACGACCACACTTTGCAGTGTCATGGCAGAGATGATGAAGGCTATGAACACACCCAGAATGGTCAGGGTGTGCGCGAGACGGCGCCCTATCCAGTTACCACCAAACGTGGTTCCCAGAATACCGGCCAGCAGTGCGCCAGCCAGAGGTGCCAGCGGAACAGCCAGCAACGTCGAGGCAGAAAGGGTTTGGCTCATCTTGTTGTTAACCCTGAAGCGTGTTGAGTTCGTCGACGTTGATGCTGGACTTGTTACGGAACAGAAGCACCAAAATAGCCAGACCGATGGCAGACTCGGCTGCCGCAACGGTCAGTATGAAAAATACAAATACCTGGCCCGCCATGTCGTTCAGGTAATACGAGAAGGCCACGAAATTCATGTTGACGGCCAGCAGCATGAGCTCAATGGCCATAAGCAAAACAATCAGGTTTTTGCGGTTCAGGAAAATGCCAATGACCGACAGGGCAAACAGCATGGCACCCAGCGAAAGAAAATGTCCAAGCGTAAGCATCATTATTTTTTTTCCTCAACGGATGCGGCAGACGCGATGTCAGGCATTGCAACAACTGACTTCATCTTGACCAGCCTGACACGGTCTTGTGCTTTGACACGGACTTGATCGGATGGATTGGTCCGTTTGGAATCCTTGCGCTCGCGTAAGGTCAGGGCAATGGCGGCAATAATGGCCACCAGCAAAATCACGGCAGCAATTTCCAGTGGGTAGATGTATTGCGAGTAAAGGACCTTGCCAAGTTCCTTTGTATTGGACAGCTGTGCCGCAATGTCGCCGGACACAGGCGCCGAAGCTCCTTTTGGCGGCTCACTGAAACCACCCATCAGCACATACGACATTTCCAGAGCAATGACCGCACCCACCGTGCCAGCCAAAGGAAAGTGCCTCCAGAAACCCTTTCGCATGCTGTCCAGGTTAATGTCCAGCATCATCACCACGAAAAGGAAAAGCACCATCACCGCGCCCACGTAGACCAGTACCAGGGTGATCGCCAAAAACTCGGCTTTAAGCAAAATCCAGATAGCTGCTGCCTGAAAAAATGCAAGCACCAGAAAAAGTGCAGCGTGCACCGGGTTGCGGGCTGTAATGACGCGAAATGCTGCAAAAAGCAGTATTGCGGCAAACACATAAAAAAGACCTGTTTTAGCGTCCATCTTGAAGGGGATTCTTTCTTCTTACAAAAGCGGGCATTGGAGCGAAGGATCTCAGCGGTATCTGGCATCTGCTGCACGGTTGGCAGCAATTTCGCTTTCGTAACGATCCCCCACGGCAAGCAGCATCTCCTTGGTGAAATACAGGTCGCCCCGCTTTTCGCCGTGGTATTCCAGGATATGCGTTTCAACGATTGAATCGACCGGACAGCTTTCTTCGCAGAAGCCGCAAAAAATGCATTTCGTCAGGTCGATGTCGTAGCGTGAAGTGCGGCGGCTGCCGTCTTCCCGAACATCTGACTCGATGGTGATCGCGAGCGCCGGACATACTGCCTCGCAAAGCTTGCAGGCAATACAGCGTTCTTCTCCATTTTCATACCGACGTAATGCGTGCAAACCACGAAATCGCGGACTCAATGGGGTTTTTTCTTCAGGAAACTGAATCGTGATCTTGCGACTGAACATGTATTTTCCGGTCAGGGCCATACCCTTGAGCAATTCGGTCAACATGAAGCTTGAGACAAAATCCTTTACGGATGCGACAGCAGACATGACTTTTTCGCCTATTTCCAGATGTTGTAAGAAGTCTGCATCCAGGCCCCGACGACCACCAGCCAGACCAGGGTCACAGGTATGAAGATTTTCCAGCCCAGACGCATGATCTGGTCGTAGCGGAAACGTGGAAAGGTGGAACGAACCCACAGAAAAATGGTGACGACCACAAAGGTCTTCAGTCCCAGCCAGATCCAGCCTGGAATCCAGTTGAAGAATGCATGGTCAATCGGCGACAGCCAGCCGCCGAGGAACAGCAGCACGCAAAGAACGGAGACCAGAATCATGTTGGCGTATTCAGCCAGGAAGAACATGGCAAACGACATACCGGAATATTCCACCATGTGTCCCGCCACGATCTCGGATTCGCCTTCCACCACATCGAACGGGTGACGATTGGTTTCTGCCAGACTGGAAATGAAATACACGACGAAGATAGGCAGCAAAGGCAACCAGTTCCATGACAGGAAAGTCAGACCCCTGCTGGCGGCCATGCCGGAGCCTTGGCTCATGACAATATCGGTCATGTTCAAGCTGCCGGAAACCATCAGCACCACCACAAGGCAAAAGCCCATTGCGATTTCATAGCTCACCATTTGGGCCGATGCGCGCATTGCACCCAAAAATGCATACTTGGAATTTGAGGCCCAGCCAGCAATGATGACGCCGTAAACTTCCAGAGAAGTGATGGCCATGATAAACAGCAAGCCGGCATTCACATTAGCCAATGCCACATCAGGGCCAAACGGAATCACCGCCCAGGCTGCAAGTGCAGGCATGATGGTCATGATCGGACCCAACACGAACAAGCCCTTGCTGGCTGCTGTAGGAATGATGATTTCCTTGGTCAACAGCTTGAGTGCATCGGCAATCGGCTGCAACAGGCCGAATGGTCCGATGCGATTAGGACCAAGGCGAACCTGTGTAAAACCAATGGCTTTTCTTTCCCATAAAGTGAGATAAGCCACGCATCCCATCAGCGGTGCCAGCACTGCCACAATCTTGATAAGCACCCAGAGTACCGGCCAGACAGTGGCCGGCCATATCCCGCCCATCAAGCCTTGCCCCGTCGCATACATTCCATCAATCATGCGCCCGCCCCTTCAAAACTTGCAGCCTTGCGCGCATCGGCTGTCAGCTGCAGCGAAGTGGCACGTCTGACCAACCCGTCGAGTTGGTAAATGCTTGCCACCACTGGTGCATGACCGCTAACGGCAGAGACATCCACCTCGTGCTGGATTGCATTGCCCAGTCGATCTGAAGAGATGTGGCTGGCATCAGCGTCACGAATGCTCTTGAGAACATCACTTGAAGATTCAAAATTGAAGCCAGGCAAACCCAGCAGATTGGCCAACACGCGCAGGACTTTCCATGCAGGACGCGTTTCACCTCTGGGTTTCACCACAGCATGAAAACTTTGGATTCGACCTTCGGCATTGATGAAGGTGCCTGGTGTTTCCGTAAAAGGCGCAATCGGCAACAGCACATCGCTGAAACCCATATTGGCCTTGAAGGGACTCAGCGTGACTACCATCTGGGCAGAATTCAATGAAGCTCTGGATTGGATGCCGACTGCTGAATCAAATTCGGGTTCGTTATTCAACAGAATCACTGCCTTGAGCTTGCCATCAAGCATCTGGCCTGCATTCAACCCCCCGTTGCCTGGGAGTGCGTTGACGAATTGTGCGCCAACGGTGTTGGCAGCTTCAGTCAGGTAACCCACGCTGGCAGCGCATTGATCTCCGATCCAGTTGGCCAGTACCAGCAGACTGGAAGCATTGGCATGATGTGCAGCGGCATTGCCCAGCAGGATCGCTTTTCGCTCACCACTCATCAAAGACAATGCTATTGCTTTTGCCGCCTCAGTGACTTCGCCAGATACGGGCGCAGCAACACCCTTTTCAACAGCGATTGCTGCGGCGACATTGGCCAGCGACTGCGCCCAGTTTTCAGACGATGTCAGGAGAGCGTTAGAGACAGGTATCGCCCATGCATCCGTTAAAGGCAGTTCATTCAGCGAATTAATCGTATTGAGCACACAGCCATTGCGGACCGATTGCCTGATACGCAGTGCAAACAAGGGATGATCCTTGCGCAGGTTCGAGCCAATTACCAGGACTCGCTGCAATTCCGACAGTGACGCAATGGAAGTGCCAAGCCATCGAACCGAAGATGATGAGGTGAAATCGGCATTGCGCAAGCGATAGTCAATATTTTCGCTGCCAAGGCCACGCATCAGGGAGGACGCCAAATGGAGTTCTTCCAGTGTGCTGTGAGGGCTTGCCAGCGTGCCAATGCTGTCCGCACCGTACTCTGACTTGATCTGTTTCAGTCCATTGGCGACATATTCAAGTGCGGTTTGCCAGTCAACCGTTTTCCATTCACCACCCTGCTTGAGCATGGGGCTGAGCAGACGGTCATCAGTGTTCAGGGCTTCGTAGGAAAAGCGGTCACGGTCTGCGATCCAGCACTCGTTGACGGCTTCGTTTTCAAGCGGCAATACGCGCATTACCTTGTCGTGCTTGACCTGGACGATCAGGTTGGCACCGGTCGAGTCGTGGGGACTGACCGATTTGCGGCGTGACAGTTCCCAGGTGCGGGCACTGTACCGAAACGGCTTGCTGGTCAGCGCGCCCACCGGACAAAGATCGATCATGTTGCCCGACAGTTCGGAGTCCACTGACATACCGACAAAAGTTTCAATTTCGGCATGTTCGCCGCGGTGCGACATGCCCAGTTCCATCACGCCGGCGACTTCCTGCCCAAAACGTACGCAACGCGTGCAATGAATGCAGCGGCTCATTTCCTGCATTGAAATCAGGGGCCCCACATCCTTGTGGAAGACCATGCGCTTTTCTTCCTGGTAACGCGACTCTCCTGCACCGTAACCTACGGCAAGATCCTGCAACTGGCACTCGCCACCCTGGTCGCAGATAGGGCAATCCAGGGGGTGGTTAATCAGCAGAAACTCCATCACACCCTTCTGGGCTTTGATGGCTTTGTCGTTCTTGGTGTGTACGACCATCCCCTGCGTGACAGGGGTGGCGCATGCCGGCATCGGTTTGGGCGCCTTTTCCACATCGACCAAGCACATGCGGCAATTGGCGGCAATGCTCAGTTTCTTGTGATAACAGAAATGCGGAATATAGGTGCCCGCTTTTTCAGCCGCGTGCATCACCGTGCTGCCTTCGAGCACCTCCACTTTTTGTCCGTCCAGTTCTATTTCAACCATATTCTTTTTCTTTCAACGATTCAGGCCTGTGCCGCAGTGCGACTGGTCGCCTGAACGGTGCTTGGATTCATAGCATCAGGTGATTCATTTTTTGAAATCATCGCTTCAAACTCATGGCGGTAGTGCTTGATCATGGCGCGGACCGGCATGGCAGCAGCATCGCCCAAGGCGCAAATGGTTCGTCCCTGGATGTTGTCCGCTACCGAATTGAGCAGGTCCAGATCGCTGGGACGACCCAGTCCGTTGTGAATACGGTCCACCACGCGCCACAGCCACCCCGTGCCTTCGCGGCATGGGGTGCATTGACCACAGGATTCATGCATGTAAAAGTACGAGAGGCGCTTCAGGGACTCGACCATGCAGCGGGAGTCGTCCATGACGATGACAGCACCCGAGCCAAGCATCGAGCCGGCCTTGGCAATCGAATCGTAGTCCATCGTGCACTCCATCATGATGGCAGCCGGCAGCACCGGCGACGACGATCCGCCAGGAATCACAG
The DNA here is from genome assembly GCF_010365105.1 of Polaromonas sp. Lineage (GTDB taxonomy): Bacteria > Pseudomonadota > Gammaproteobacteria > Burkholderiales > Burkholderiaceae_C > Polaromonas. The sequence continues at coordinate 78,756 of NZ_JAAFGZ010000004.1, forward strand.
CCTTCAGCGTGCGGCCCTTGCGAACCCCACCGGCCAGTTCCAGCAGCTTGGAGAACGGCGTGCCCATCGGCACTTCGTAGTTGCCCGGCAATTCGACATCACCCGAAACCGAATAAATCTTGGTGCCGCCATTGTTCGGCTTGCCGCATTCGAGGTAGGCAGCACCCCCGTTGCGGATGATCCACGGCACGGCGGCAAAAGTTTCGGTATTGTTGATCGTGGTGGGCTTGCCATACAGGCCGAAGCTGGCTGGAAACGGTGGCTTGAAGCGCGGTTGGCCCTTCTTGCCTTCGAGCGATTCCAGCAGGGCAGTTTCCTCGCCGCAAATATAGGCACCGAAACCATGCGAGGCGTGGAGTTGGAAGTTGAAGCTACTGCCTAAGATGCCGTCACCCAGCAGGCCCGCTGTGCGCGCCTCGTCCAGCGCTGCTTCAAAGCGCTGGTAAGTGGCAAAAATCTCGCCGTGGATGTAGTTATAGCCAACACTGATGCCCATGGCATAAGCGGCAATCGCCATGCCCTCGATCACGCTGTGCGGGTTGTACTGCATGATGTCGCGGTCTTTGCAGGTGCCTGGCTCGCCTTCATCCGAATTGCAGACCAGATACTTCTGACCCGGGAACTGGCGCGGCATGAAGCTCCACTTCAGCCCGGTCGGGAAGCCCGCACCGCCTCTGCCACGAAGACCACCGGCCTTGACTTCGGCAATGACCTGGTCAGGTGTCATTCCAGCACCGCCGTCCTGACCAAGAATCTTGCGCAGTGCCTGGTAGCCACCACGCGCTTCATAGTCGCCGAGGCGCCAGTTGCTGCCGTCAAGATCTGCAAGGATTTGCGGATTGATGTGCCGGCCATGAAAGCAGGTCTGCACACCAGTAGCTGCAAATTGCGACAGTACGGACTGGGAAGCTCCGGTGTCGCCGGAATGGGATCGGACTGTCATTGACTCAAGCCTCCGCCGATTTGAGACCATCAACAAGCTGGTCAAGTTTTTCGTTGCTCATGAAGCTGCACATATGGATGTCATTCACCAGCATTACCGGAGAATCGGCACATGCACCCAGGCATTCGGACTGCTGTAGTGTGAACAGGCCGTCGGCCGTGGTTTCACCCATCGCAATGCCGAGCTTTTGCTCCAGATGGTGCAGCGCTTTGGCGCCATCGCGCAACTGGCAAGGCAGGTTAGTGCAGACATTAAACTTGTACTTGCCCACGCGCTGCTGGTTGTACATGTTGTAGAAAGTTGTGACTTCATGGACTGCAATTGGCGCCATGCCCAAATACTCAGCCACCAGCTTTTCACTTTGAGCGCTGACAAAACCCTGTTCCTGCTGCACGATCTGCAAGCAGGCCATCACGGCCGACTGCTTCTGGTTCGTAGGGTATTTGGCGACTTCTCTGTCAAAAAGCGTTTTGGTTTGTTCAGAAATCATGGAAGAAGTCATGCGGTTAGCGGTCAATTTCACCGAAAACAATGTCCATCGTGCCAATCACGGCAACGGCATCGGCAATCATGTGGCCGCGCGCCATTTCGTCCATGGCTGCGAGATGGGAAAAGCCAGGCGGGCGAATCTTCAGGCGGTACGGCTTGTTCGCGCCGTCGCTGACGATGTAGATGCCGAACTCGCCCTTGGGGTGCTCGACGGCGGCATAGGCTTCGCCTTCAGGCACGTGGAAACCTTCAGTGAAAAGCTTGAAATGATGAATCAACTCTTCCATGTTTGACTTCATGGATTCACGGTTAGGAGGCGCCACCTTGTGGTTGCTGGTGATCACCGGGCCGGGGTTGACGCGCAACCAGTCAACGCACTGCTTGATGATACGGTTGGACTGGCGCATTTCCGCCACGCGGACCAGGTAACGGTCATAGCAGTCACCGGTTTTACCGACCGGAATGTCAAAATCCATGTGCTCATAGACTTCATAGGGCTGCTGTTTGCGAAGATCCCAGGCAAAACCCGAACCCCTGAGCATGGGACCGGTGAAACCCAGATTCAATGCACGTTCTGGCGATACCACGCCAACACCGACGGTACGCTGCTTCCAGATGCGGTTGTCGGTCAGCAGGGTTTCGTACTCATCGACCAGTTTGGGAAACTTGGCCACGAAGTCATCGATGAAGTCAAGCAACGATCCCTGGCGGTTTTCATTCAGGGCATCGATTGCCTTGGCATTACGTATCTTGTTGACCTTGTACTGCGACATGCTTTCCGGCAAATCGCGGTAAACGCCGCCCGGACGGAAATAAGCCGCATGCATGCGGGCACCAGACACCGCCTCGTACATGTCGAAAAGCACTTCGCGCTCGCGAAAGCAATAGATCAGCATGTTCATTGCACCGCAGTCCAGTCCGTGCGCGCCAAGCCACATCAGGTGATTGAGCAAGCGGGTGATTTCAGAGAACATTACGCGGATGTACTGCGCTCGAACCGGAACATCAACGCCGATCAGTTTTTCGATGGCCAGACAGTAAGCATGCTCATTGGACATCATCGACACATAGTCGAGCCGGTCCATATAAGGTAAAGACTGGATATAGGTCTTGCTTTCGGCCAGTTTCTCGGTCGCCCGGTGCAGCAGCCCGATATGCGGGTCAGCCCGCTGTATCACTTCTCCGTCAAGTTCGAGGACCAGGCGCAAAACGCCATGAGCGGCCGGGTGCTGCGGTCCAAAATTGAGCGTGTAGTTTTTAATTTCAGCCATGTCGTATCTCTTGCGGAAACCGCCTATTGAAGACCACCGTAGTTTTCCTCGCGAATCACGCGGGGAATCATCTCGCGGGGTTCGATGGTGACAGGCTGATAAATCACGCGTTTTTGCTCGGCGTCGTAACGCATTTCCACATGCCCTGTGGTCGGAAAATCCTTGCGAAACGGATGACCAATGAAACCGTAATCGGTCAGGATGCGGCGCAGGTCGTTGTGGCCCTCGAAAACAATGCCGTAAAGGTCAAAAGCTTCACGCTCGAACCAGTTCGCCGAGCTCCAGATGCCATTGACCGAATCAACCACGGGAAAATCATCGTCTGGGCAAAATACCTTGAGCCTTACCCGCTGGTTGAGGCTGACCGAAAGCAAATGTATAGAGACGCAATAGCGCAGTCCGTCATATTGACCGTTTTTGTATTCGGAATAATCAAGACCACAAAGGTCCATGAGTTGCTCGAATTTGCAGCCAGGCGAATCGCGAAGCAATGTTGCTGCTGCCAGATAATCGACAGCCGCAACAATTACCGTAATTTCACCGAGAGCAATCTTGACAGTTTTTGCCTTGCTGCCCAGCACCGATGCAATGGTTTCACCCAGCCGGGAGATTGAAACAGGAGGTGAAGACAATGGCATCAAGCCCTCGCGATCGTGTTGGTGCGTCGAATTTTCTGCTGCAACTGAATGATGCCGTAGAGCAATGCCTCGGCGGTTGGCGGGCAACCCGGCACGTATACATCCACCGGCACGATGCGGTCACAGCCGCGGACGACCGAATAGCTGTAGTGATAGTAACCACCGCCATTAGCGCACGACCCCATGGAAATCACCCAGCGAGGCTCGGCCATTTGATCGTAAACCTTGCGCAAGGCGGGCCCCATCTTGTTGCACAAGGTGCCTGCGACGATCATCAGATCGGACTGACGCGGGCTGGGCCGAAACAACATGCCAAAACGGTCAATGTCGTAGCGTGCAGCACCCGCATGCATCATTTCTACAGCGCAGCAGGCAAGGCCAAAAGTCATGGGCCACAGCGAACCGGTCTTGGCCCAGTTGACCACCGAGTCATAGCTCGTGGTCACAAAGCCTTCTTTGAAAACACCTTCAAGTGACATAACCGTACCCTTTTTGAAAAGCCCCTTTTAAGGCTTTTTCTTATTCCCAGTCCAGCGCACCCTTTTTCCACTCGTAGATAAAGCCCACAACCAGAATACCCAGAAAAACCATGACCGACCAAAAACCAAGCGGACCAATTTCCTTGAGCGAAACCGCCCATGGAAACAAAAAGGCAATTTCAAGGTCAAAAAGAATGAACAGAATGGCAACCAGGTAGTAGCGAACATCAAATTTCATGCGGGCATCTTCGAAGGCCTCAAATCCGCATTCATAAGGAGAATTTTTTTCGCTGTCAGGCCGAACAGGCCCCAGCAAACGACCCATGACCATCGGCAATATACCGACACCTACGCCCACCAGAATAAACAACAGAACAGGAAGGTATTGGTCAAGGTTCATCGTGGGTTTCAACTTGTGAAAAGCCACTCGTACAGCAAGCCGCACAGAGTACCTGCACAGCTTGCACGAGTTTACCGTTTGAGCCGAAAGCAGCCACTGGTGAGCTGCTGCCGATGCTAGTCAATCTGGTGCGGACGGCGAGACTCGAACTCGCACAGCTTTCGCCACTACCCCCTCAAGATAGCGTGTCTACCAATTTCACCACGTCCGCGATACTTACTTTTGTCTGGATGCTTGAGGAAACTTTGCAGTTTTTTTGCTTCCCAGACTGTCTAAGAGTTTACCCTGAAATCGCACGGCTTTTAAGTTGAAGTCCTGGCTTTGTGGTCTTATTTCGTGGGGATTTGAGCTGCACCCGAAGCGGGCACCACTGGTGCAGCGGGAATCACCACATTGGCAGAAGCCGGTGCGGCAGTGCCAGGAATCTGGGCAGCGCCCGAAGCCGGAAGGGCGGGCGCCGTGATGGCTGCACCTTCCAGAACGCTTGAGCCGGTGCGGGGTTGCTGCGCATTCCCAAAATAGGCCAGCATCAGGGTGCAGGTAAAAAACAGCGCCGCCAGGATGCCGGTCGTGCGCGACAGGAAATTGGCGCTTCCACTGGCGCCGAACAGGCTACCGGAGCCGCCGCTGCCAAACGCTGCACCCATGTCGGCACCCTTGCCATGCTGAACCAGGATCAGGCCCACCATACCCAGCGCCGAAAGCATCTGCACGGCCAGCACAGCCGTCAATAAAATATTCATGATTACTCCTAATTTAGTAGCGAACTTTGCCGGTCAGACGGGCGCAGAAGCAATAATTTTCAAAAAATCCGGGGCATTGAGCGAAGCACCGCCGATCAGGCCGCCATCGATGTCCGGCTGGGCCAGCAAAGTCGCAGCATTGGCAGCGTTCATGCTGCCGCCATACAGTATCTTGATACGTGCCGACTGATCGGTTGCAGCTTTCAGCTGGGCCCTGAGCACCGCGTGTACGGCCTGGGCTTCTTCCGGTGAAGCCGTCTTGCCAGTGCCAATGGCCCAGACAGGCTCATAAGCCACCACCACTTCGCTGATGCAGTGCCCGTTGGCATGGATCACCGCCGCCAGTTGGCGCTTGACGACTTCTTCGGTCCGACCGGCTTCACGCTCGGCCAGCGTTTCACCGACGCAAACGATGGGCGTCACACCAACTGCCAGCGCGGCCCTGGCCTTTTCAGCCACGAGCGCATCGGTTTCGGTATGATACTGGCGCCGCTCTGAATGGCCTACGATGGCATAGCGGCATCCCAGTTCCTTTAGCATGGCCGCACTGACCTCGCCGGTGTATGCGCCCGAACCTTGGGCAGACACATCCTGCGCGCCTACATCCAAAGCCGACAGGGCCGGATATTTCGATTTCAGGGATTGAACCTGCATCAAATAGGGGCTGGGGACGCACACGGCCACTTCGCAGGCCTGGCCTTGGGCTAGCCCTGCGGCAAGGGCCGCCAGCAGTTCTTCATTGGCAGCCAGGCTGCCGTTCATTTTCCAGTTTCCTGCAATCAGCTTTTTCATAGGGTTCTTTGAATATTGCCTGCGGCTTACCAGGTCAGGACGATCTTGCCGATGTGCCCATTCGATTCCATCAGGGTATGCGCCCGGGAAGCGTCGGCTGCGGCAAAGATGCTATAGATCACGGGCTTGATCGTCCCGCTGGCGATCAACGGCCAGACTTTTTCCTTCAGCGCTGCAGCAATGGCCGTCTTGAATTCCAGCGAACGCGGTCGCAGGGTCGATCCGGTGAGGGTCAGCCGCCTGCGCAGCACCAGACCCGCATTGAACTCGGCCTTGACCCCGCCCTGCACGGCAATGATGACGAGCCGGCCGTCTTCAGCCAGGCACTCGACTTCACGCGCGACATAGCTGCCGCCGACCATATCAAGGATCACACTGACGCCCTGCCCCTTGGTCAGCGTCTTGACCTGCTCGACAAAGTCACTGGTTTTGTAGTTGATCGCATGGTCGGCACCGAGTGCCACGCAGGCTGCGCACTTTTCGTCAGTGCCCGCTGTCACCAGCACCGTGGCGCCCATGGCTTTGGCGATCTGGACAGCTGTCACGCCGATGCCGCTGGAGCCGCCCTGCACCAGCAGGGTTTCGCCTTTTTGCAGACGCGCGCGTTCGAAGACATTGCTCCACACGGTGAAGAATGTCTCAGGCAGCGAAGCCGCCTCGATGTCGCTCAGCCCCTCGGGCACCGGCAGGCATTGCCCGACAGGCGCCACGCACAATTCGGCATAGCCGCCGCCCGCCACCAACGCACACACACGATCGCCGATTTTCAGATGCGCCGCCGACATGGCCGCCGCATCGCCGCCGACGATCTCTCCGGCGACTTCGAGCCCGGGAATGTCGGACGCGCCCGGCGGCACGGGATAGTTCCCTGTACGTTGCAGCACGTCCGGGCGGTTGATGCCACTGGCTCGCACGCGGATCAGGACTTCGCCGGCAGCCGGCACAGGGTCTGGACGCGTGCCGGCTTGCAGCACATCGGGTGCGCCAAATGAAGTGATTTCAATGACTCTCATGGTATTTCTCGGTCATTTGTGCTGCCAGCGCTTACTGCGTAGGCGCTAGAAGCTACAAAATCTATAGCAAATAAAGGATCAACCCTGCTGGGCAGGACGGTCCAGCAACGCCTTCATCGACAGCTTGACGCGGCCTTTTTCGTCGGTTTCCAGAACCTTGACCTTGATGATCTGGCCTTCTTTCAGGTAGTCGGTGACCTTCTCGACGCGCTCGTGGGCAATCTGGCTGATGTGCAACAGGCCGTCCTTGCCGGGCATCAGGTTGACCAATGCACCGAAATCCAGAATCTTGGTGATGGCGCCTTCATAGACCTTGCCGATTTCGACTTCGGCGGTGATCTCGGCGATGCGGCGCTTGGCTTCATCGGCCTTGGCGCTGTCGTTCGAGGCGATGGTGATGGTGCCGTCTTCCTCGATGTTGATCTGCGTGCCGGTTTCCTCGGTCAGCGCACGGATCACGGCGCCGCCCTTGCCGATCACGTCACGGATCTTTTCGGGATTGATTTTCATCACGTACAGGCGCGGCGCGAAGTCGGACACTTCGGCATTCGCCTGGCCCATGGCTTCCTGCATCTTGCCCAGAATGTGCATGCGGGCTTCCTTGGCCTGGGCCAAAGCGACCTGCATGATTTCCTTGGTGATGCCCTGGATCTTGATGTCCATCTGCAGCGCGGTGATGCCGAACGTGGTGCCGGCCACCTTGAAGTCCATGTCGCCCAGGTGATCTTCGTCACCCAGGATGTCGGTCAGCACGGCAAAGCGGTTGTCTTCCTTGATCAGGCCCATGGCGATACCGGCCACGTGGGCCTTCATGGGAACGCCGGCATCCATCAGCGACAGGCAGCCGCCGCAGACCGACGCCATCGACGACGAGCCGTTGGACTCGGTGATCTCGCTTACAACGCGCATGGTGTACGGAAATTCTTCCTTGCTCGGCAGCACGGCGATCAGTGCACGCTTGGCCAGACGGCCGTGGCCGATTTCGCGGCGTTTCGGGCTGCCCACACGGCCGGTTTCGCCGGTGGCGAATGGAGGCATGTTGTAGTGCAGCATGAAGCGGTCTTCGTAGTCACCGGACAGCGCATCAATGCGCTGCGCATCACGCTCGGTGCCCAGCGTGGTCACGACCAGCGCCTGGGTTTCGCCGCGCGTGAACAAAGCGGAACCGTGAGTGCGCGGCAGCACGCTGTTGCGGATTTCAATCGGGCGCACGGTGCGCGTGTCGCGCCCGTCAATGCGCGGGTCGCCGGCCAGGATCTGGCTGCGGACGATCCTGGCTTCGATGTCGAACAGCATGCCTTCAACGGCTACGCCGTCGAATTCGACGCCTTCGGCCTTCAGGCCCATCTTGGTCCAGGTGGTCACTTCACGCGTGGCGTGGGTGCGAGCCTGCTTGTTGCGGATCTGGTAGGCAGCGCGCAGCTTTTCCTCGGCCAGTGCGCCGACCTTGGCAATCAGCACGTCATCCTTGGCGGGCGCCTGCCAGTCCCAGACCGGCTTGCCGGCGTCGCGCACCAGTTCGTGGATCGCGTTGATGGCGATGTTGCCCTGCTCGTGGCCGAACACGATGGCGGCCAGCATGATTTCTTCGGACAATTGCTTGGCCTCGGACTCGACCATCAGCACGGCGGCCTCGGTACCGGCCACGACCAAGTCCATCGTCGAATCCTTCAGCTGGGTCTTGCCGGGGTTCAGCACGAATTCGCTGCCGATGTAGGCGACGCGGGCGGCGCCGATCGGGCCGTTGAACGGAATGCCGGAAATCGCCAGCGCGGCGCTTGAAGCGATCAGCGCGGGAATGTCACCTTCAACTTCGGGGTTGAGCGACAGCACATGGATCACGACCTGCACTTCGTTGAAGAAGCCTTCAGGGAACAATGGGCGAATCGGGCGGTCGATCAGGCGCGAGGTCAGCGTTTCGAATTCGCTCGGGCGGCCTTCGCGCTTGAAAAAGCTGCCCGGAATGCGGCCGGCGGCATAGGTCTTTTCCAAGTAGTCAACGGTCAACGGGAAAAAATCCTGGCCGGGCTTGGCATCCTTCTTGGCGACCACGGTGGCCAGAACGACGGTGCCGTCCATGTCCAGCAGCACGGCGCCGCCGGACTGGCGCGCCATTTCGCCGGTTTCCATCGTGACCTTGTGCTGGCCCCATTGGAATGATTTGGTGACTTTATTGAACATGCTCATGTTTTTTCTCGGTTTTTTGAAGGCACATCAGGCAGTGCCAAAAGCCCGGAGTCATGGCTGGCTGAACACGATGCCATTCCATAAAACGCCTGAAAGCCGCAACTTTTCAGGGCCGGAGTTTTATGGAATGACACAGCGCGTGCTCACTGGACCTTGCTCCGAAGTCATCAGGTACGCCAGGGAGGCGCGCCTGAAGTTGAATACGTTTTTTGCAGTTTTTAAGTGCAAAACGCCTGAGCTAGTGAACTAACTCAGGCGCTTTTCGATGGGTTTACCGATTATTTACGCAGGCCAAGCTTGGCGATCAGCGCAACATAGCGGGCTGCATCTTTGGACTTCAGGTAGTCCAGCAGCTTGCGGCGACGGCTCACCATGCGCAGCAGGCCGCGGCGACCGTGGTGGTCCTTGGCGTGGGTCTTGAAGTGAGGCATCAATTCGTTGATGCGGCCGGTCAGCAGGCCGACCTGAACTTCAGGACTGCCGGTGTCCGTGGCGGAACGGGCGTTGTCCTTGACAATTTCGGCCTTGATTGATTTTGCGATCATGGGTTTTCCTCTTGCAACAGAGTTGCGACTGGCGAGCGAAGCAGTTTTCCCACAATTGGGAGGTGACCGATTTCGTCGTGATTTCCGGCCTCAGGCAGCAGGCTTGTTCAAGCTTGCCGTCCATGGCGCGGAACTGCGGATTATAGCGTAAGCCAGCGCTGCAACCGCTCAACGCCCTGCTCCAGCCGGGACAGGTCGCGGCTGGCAAAACACCAGCGCAACCAGCCCTGCGCCTCGGGTGCGGGGTTGACCATGAAGGCATTGCCCGGCGCCAAGCCCAGTCCGGCCTCGACCACCAGGCGCTTGGCGGTTTCCAGCGAGTCGCCGAATCGGTCCTGGTCGGACAGCCTGAAAAAAGCGTACATGCCGCCCCTGGCCGGCGCCACTTCCACGCCGGGCAGCGCCTGCAGCAGCGGCACCAAAGTGTCGCGGCAGGTCTTGAGGTGCGCCACCAGTTGCGGCGTGACGTCGTTTGTTCCCTGCAGCGCGACCAGTCCGGCGCGCTGGATGAACACCGGCGCGCAGGAGGTGTTGAACTCGACCAGCTTGCCCATGTGAGGCGTCATTGACACGGGCATCACCAGCCAGCCCAGGCGCCAGCCGGTCATCAGGAAGCTCTTGGAAAAGCTGTGCGCCACCACCAGCCGGTCTTCGGGCGCGGCAATGTCCAGGAAACTGGGCGCGCAGCCATTGGGCGTGGGCTCGAAGTACAGGCGCTCATAGACCTCGTCGGCCAGGATCCAGGTGCCGGTCTGGCGGCAATGCGCCAGGATCATTTCCTGCTCGGCGCGGCTCAGGGTCCAGCCGGTCGGGTTGTTCGGTGCATTGACGATCAGCAGTTTGGTGGCCGGCGTGATGGCTGCGAGCAGTTCCGCCATGTCGAGCTGCCATTCGCCCGCCACCGGCTTGAGGCTGACGCAGTGCAACCGGGCACCCATGATCAGCGGCTGTGCGGTCAGGTTGGGCCAGACCGGCGTCACCGCCACCACTTCGTCGCCGGCATCGACCAGCGCCTGCACGGCGAGCATCAGCGCATTGACGCCGCCCGAGGTCACGGCGATGCGGCCGGCGCCAATCGGCGCGGCGCCCGGGCAACGCAGGCCGGTGGAATATGCGGCAATGGCGTCGCGCAATTCCGGCAATCCGAGGTTGTGCGCATAAAACGTTTCGCCCAACTGCAGCGAGGCAATGGCGGCGTCGCGGATAAAGGCCGGCGTGGCCTCGTCGCTCTCGCCAAACCAGAACTTCAACACATCGCTGCGGCCCATGCCCGCATTGGCAACCTGGCGGATCATGGATTCTTCAAGATTCAGAACTGCTTTTCTCATGCGCGCCTTTTAAAGGTTTTCAAATGATCTGGTGAGGAAATTCAGGGGCGAATCATCTGGCAACTGGTCGGCTGCTCGGCGCGTTGCGCCGAAATCGCCTTGATGACGCGAAAGCCGTAGCCTGATCCTTCGACATCGAACTTCGCGCCCGGCGCGCCTTGCTTGTCCATGATCGCCACCGCCAGCGGCTGCTGGAACTGGTGATCGGCAGCGCGCATCGACCCCTTGAAGCCGGAGAAATTCACCGTTGCCTTTTCCATCTGTGCAGCCACCGCAGCCGCTTCGCTGCTGCCGGCTTTCTCCAGGCTTTGGGCCAGCGTTTCCACCATCAGCTGCATGCGCATGTGGACATAGTCGTCCTGCGGACGTGGAAAGCGCTGGCGAAACGACTGGTAGAAATTCTCCGATGCCGCGCCCGGGGTGTTGGGAAACCAGTCGGCCACGGCGATCACCTTGCCAACGCCGGCATCGCCCAGCGCAGCAGGAACGCCCAGCGCATTGCCGTAGAAAGTGTAGAACTTGCCTTCGTAACCCACTTCCTTCGCTGCCTTGATGAGCAGCGTCAGGTCGTTGCCCCAGTTGCCGGTGAGCACCGCTTGCGCGCCGCTGGACTTGATCTTGACCGCATAGGGAATGAAATCCTTGACGCGGCCAATCGGATGCAGCTCGTCGCCGACGATCTGGACATCGGGCCGCTGCGCGGCAATCTGCTTGCGCCCCTCGCGCAGCACGGCCTGGCCGAAACTGTAGTCCTGGCCTATCAGGTACACCTTCTTGACGGCCTTGTCGTCCTTGAACACGTCCATCAGCGCGGCCATGCGCATGTCGGCATGGGCGTCGAAACGGAAATGCCAGTAGCTGCATTTCTCGTTCGTCAAAATGGGATCGACCGCCGAATAGTTCAGGAACAGCACCCGCTTGCCGGGCTCGCGTTCGTTGTGCTTGTTGATGGCGTCGATCAGCGCCGCCGCTACCGACGATGAATTGCCCTGCGCAATCACGGTCACGCCGTCGTCAATCGCCGAACGCAGGGCAGCCAGCGCTTCCTCGTTCTGGCCTTTGTTGTCATAGCGCTCAATGACCAGAGGGTGCGGGCCGTCAGCCAGCTTGACGCCGCCGCGCGCATTGACGCGTTCGGTGGCCCAGACCAGGTTGCGGAACACGGCCTCTCCGGTATTGGCAAAGGCGCCGGACAGGCTTTCGATCAGCGCGATGCGCACCGGCGGCTGGGAAACGGGCTGCGCCTGGGCCAGCAATGAAAGGCCCAGACACAAGGCGGCGGCGTTAAGTTTGAAAAAAATTCGCATAAAAAAGAGAAAATCCTGTGTTGTTAGCTTCTGAATCCGGCGCCAGCCGGACGCGGTCAAGCCCGGCGAAATGATCAGGCGTTCAGCCTGCCAGAACGGGGGCGGGCTGGATATCGGCAAGATTCCAGCGCGGCTTCACGTCAAAGGTGTAGCTGCCCTGCAGCCTTTGCAAATCGCCCAGTCCGGCCTGCAATCGCATGCCGGCAGCCATGGCGATCATCGCGCCGTTGTCAGTGCAGAACTCCAGCTCGGGGTAATGCACGCGAATGCCGCGCTGCCGGCAGGCGGCATTCAACTGGCTGCGCAGCAAGGCGTTAGCGCCGACGCCGCCGGCCACCACCAGCCGTTTGAGGGCAGTTTGCGACAGGGCGGCCAACGTTTTTTTCACCAGCACATCCACAATCGCCGCCTGGGTGGATGCTGCCAGGTCGGCCTTGCGGCTTTCCAGCTCGGGGCCGAGCTTTTTGGCCTGCGTCAGTACGGCGGTCTTGAGGCCGGAGAATGAAAAGTCCAGGTTGCCGCTGTGCAGCAGCGGGCGCGGCAATTGGAAGGCCGCGCCATCGCCGCCCAACGCCAGCCGGGCCAGATGCGAACCCCCGGGATACGGCAGGCCCATCAGCTTGGCCGACTTGTCGAAGGCCTCGCCGGCCGCGTCGTCGATGGTTTCGCCCAGTAATTCATAGCGACCGACCCGGTCCACGCGCATCAGCTGGGTGTGGCCGCCCGACACCAGCAGCGCGACAAAAGGAAACTCGGGCGGGTCGGCGCTCAGGAAAGGCGACAGCAGGTGCCCTTCCAGGTGGTGCACGCCCATCGCCGGCTTGCCCAGCGCGGCGGCCAGCGAGCAGGCCACGCCGGCACCGACCAGCAGCGCGCCGGCCAGTCCGGGACCGCGCGTGTAGGCCACCACATCGACATCGGCCAGCGTACGCTGCGCGACCTTCATCGCCTCCTGCGTCAGCGGCAGCACGCGCCGGATGTGGTCGCGGCTGGCCAGTTCGGGCACCACGCCGCCAAAGGGCTGGTGCATGACGATCTGGCTGTGCAAAGCGTGTGACAGCAAGCGCGGCACGCCGCTGCCGCTGGCATCGACCAGCGCCACACCGGTTTCATCGCAACTCGACTCGATTCCAAGAACCAGCATTTTTTCAAACATGGCGGCTAGTTTAGGTCAAGCGCTTGACGCTGAAGACGTGATTGTCCAGCCTACTTCATCACCAGTCCGCCATCGACAAACAGCACTTGCCCCGTCATGAAGCGGCTCCAGTCCGAGGCCAGGAACAGCACAGGCCCGGCCACGTCTTCGGGCGTGGCCACCCGCCGCAGCGGGGTTTGCCCGACGATCATCGCCCTCACCTCTTCAGGCGTGCCCTGGCTGGCCGACGTGGGGTAGACCAGTCCGGGCGCGACGCAGTTGACGCGAATACCCAGCGGCCCCAGCTCGACGGCCAGGTTGCGGCTGAAGCCGACCAGCGCGGACTTGGCCGTGGTGTAGTCGTGGTAGGGAATGGAAGGCCGCTCGACCAGATCGCTCACCATGTTGACGATGCTGCCCCGGGCGCGCTGCCTGAAATGCGGCAGCACGGCCTGGCAGACGTTGTAGGCGGCGTGAACCGCGCCGTCCAGCTGCGCCTCGTAGTCGCTCCAGGCCAGTTCCCAGAACATCTTTCGCTGGTCCGGGTCGAAGGTGAAGGCCTTGAAGGCGTTGTTGACCACCACGTCAATGCGGCCGACCTCGTTCAATGCCTGCGCCACCATGGCCTGAACTGCTGCTTCGGAGCAGACATCGGCCTGAATCGCCAGGCCGTCGCCGCCCACCTCCTGGCAGCGTGCCACCACTGCGTTGGCAGCGGCCTCGTTGCTCAGATAGTTGACGACCACCAGCGCGCCCTCGCGGGCAAAGGCCAGCGCAATCGCCGCACCTATGCCCCGGCTGCCGCCGGTGACCAAGACCACCTGGCCCTGGAATTTCAGGGCAACTGCACCGTGGGCTGCGGTGCTCATGGCGCGGGCAGCAAGTCCTGGCTCACCACTTCCGAGACCTTGATGGGACGCTGCACCAGCCCCAGCGCAAGGTAGGTGTCAGCAGCTTTTTGCAGCACCGCCAGATCAAAAGCGCCCAGCCCGTTTTTGCGTGTCGTGGCCGACACACTGGCCAGGTTGCGCAGGCCGATGACTTCACGGTTGATGGCAGCGTCCTTGCCGTCAATCGCATACTTCACCGCCAGCGCCGCCGCCTCGTCGGGTTGCCGGATCATCCAGGCGGCACTGTCGCGGTAGGCTGCCAAAAACTGGCGCAGCAGCGGCTTTTTTTGCTGATAGGTTTCCTCGCGCACTACAAACATGTCGCTGGAGACGTTCAGGTAGTCCTTTACTTCCATGACGTTGACATCGGCCAGGCCTTTTTGCCGGCCGACCAGCAAGCCGGTGTCGGTGGCGGCGGTGGCGTCCACCTGGCCCTGCATCAGCGGCGCGAAATTGAGCAGGCCCGTCACCACGATGGTCACGTCCGACTCGCGCAGGCCAGCCTGATGCAGCAGCACCAGCAGGTTTTGTCGCGTGCCGCTGGACAGGCTGTAGACGCCAATCTTCTTGCCTTTCAGGTCCGCCGGCTTGTTGATATTGCTGCCCTTGAGCGACACCACGTTGAAGACATTTTGTGGATAGATGTCATAGATGGCGCGCAGCTTTTCACCCTTTTCGAGTGCCGAGAAAAAGGAACCCGGGTCGGTGAAGGCGATGTCGGCCTGCCCGGTCAGCAGGTTGCGCAGCGCGTCGCCGCCACCCGCGCCCGGCACGTAGCGCAACTCAATGCCTTTGGCCTTGAAAAAACCCTTGTCTTCATCGACCAGCAAGTTGGTCACTTCGGTGATCGGTTTGCTCCAGCCGGCGACAACGAATTTTTCCAGGCTGGCGGGCGGCGCGGCGAATGCGGTGCCCGCGAGGCCAGGTCCCAGCAGTGCGCAAGCCGTGGCGGCCGCAGCCAACCGCGTCAATGAACGACGGGCAAGCGAAGGATGCAAGATTTTTTTCATGATGGAGTTTGTTTGGGAAGCAGGGTGATACGCGACGCCAGCAGGCGTTTTTCAAGCACGAGGGACAACTGGTACAGCAGCAGGCCCAGCAAGGTGATGAGCACTAGCACGGCAAACATCAGCGGCGTGTCCATCATGCCCTGCGAGGCAATGATGAGCGCGCCCAGGCCGGAACTGCCGCCAATAAATTCTCCGACGACAGCGCCTACGAGCGCCAGCACCACGGCGACGCGAAAGCCGCCCAGGATGCCGGGCAGCGCCGAGGGCAGCTTGAGCCGCAGCAGCGTCTGCCAGCGTGTGGCGCCCAGCATGCGAAACAGCTCCAGCCGCGATTGATCGACCTGGCCCAGGCCGGTCATGGTGTTTTCCATCAGCGGAAAAAAGCAGACCAGCGCGGTGATCACCACCGTCGAGGTCATGCCAAAGCCGAACCAGACGATGAACAACGGCGCCAGCGCCAGCTTGGGAACAACCTGGCTGGTGATGACATAAGGCATCAACAATCGCCGCAGACTGGGCGATTCGCCCAGCGCCACGCCGCCGACCAGACCCAGCACGCAACCGGCGGCCAGCCCCAGGACCAGTTCCAGCACCGTCTGACCGATATGCGGCCACAAGTAGCCCGACAGCAGGCCTTTGTACAGCGCGTCAAACACCAGCGACGGCGGCGGCAGCACCAGCGCCGACAGCTTGAGCTGGCGCGCCAGCAACTCCCAACCCAGCAACCCGGCGGCAAACAGCAGCCAGGCAAAAAAATGGGCCCAGCGAGCACTCATGACGCACCCTCGCCACCGGCATCCATGCCCGACCTGAGCTGCGCACACAGCGCATTGAAGGCCGGGCTGTAGCGCACGTCGCGCCCGCGCGGCCGGGGCAGCGCCACCGGCAGGTCCTGGCAGATGCGCCCGCCTGCCATCACCGCCACCCGGTCGGCCAGATACACCGCTTCACTGATGTCATGCGTGACGAAAAACACCGTGGTCTGGCGCAGGCGGCATAGCGCCAGCAAATCGTCCTGCAGGTCTTCGCGGGTGATGGCGTCAAGCGCGGCAAACGGCTCGTCGAGCAGCAGCATGGCGGGCTCGCCGACCAGCGCGCGGGCAATCGCCACCCGGCTTTGCTGGCCGCCTGACAGATGGCGCGGATAATGGTGTTGAAGGGCCAGCAAGCCCATCAGCGACAACAGTTCGCGCGCCCTGGCCACGTCCTGCGGCGTGGGCGGATGGCGCAGCGACAGCGGCAGCAGCACGTTGTCGAGCACGGTGCGCCACTCCAGCAGCGTCGGCGACTGAAAGACAAAGCCCAGTTCGGGGCCGGGCCGGGTGTGCGGCACACCCTGCAGGCGGATCATCCCGGCACTCGGCTGCAGCAGGCCGGCAGCCAGCTTGAGCAGCGTGGTCTTGCCGCAGCCGCTGCGCCCGACCAGGCAATGGAACTCGCCCTGCGCGATGCGCCAGTCCACCCGGTCAACCACGGCCGGCCAGCCCGGATAGGTGTAGCTGACCTGCGCCATGTCCAGAAAACTCATGGCTGGCGCCCGTTTTTACAGTCCAGGGCGTTAATCGACATAGGGCGCAAAGCTTTCCGCGGCGAGTTCGGCCGATTGTTCAATCTCGACCATCTGGACCAGGTCCAGCAGATTGAAGCGTCCGTCGTGGTGCCAGCCGGCCTCGGGCGAGGTCATGCTGCCCAGCGCGCAGATGCGGGTCACGCCGGCCTGCCCCAGTTGCCCGGCCAATTCAAACAGCTCGGCGGGCGCGGCCGCCAGCCCCACGGTTTGCAGATAAACGCGGCTGCGGGCAATCTCGGGAAGCACCTGTGCCAGCGCGTCCACCGCCACCACCAGCACAGTGCGGTTCAGCGCGCTGGGCTCCAACCCTTGCAATTGATCGGCATAGGCCACACGCCACGGCGCATCCAGCTCGCCGATCAGGCTGGCGCCGGGCTGCGTCATCAACCTGAGTTCTTGCGCCTGGTTCCATCGCGCCACCTCGCTGGCCTCGTTCAGCGGCAGCGTGCGGCGCGGAAACCTAGGCTCCAGACTCGCAATCGCCTGCGCCAGGTACTGGGCGAAGGCCTGCGGCGACACCTTGCCGCCGCGCTCGACATAAAACAGCTGCGGCGAATAACAACCTTGCTGGTCGTAGCGCACCACGTCGATGGCCGCCTGCTGCGCCGTGACCAAGGCCTTGCGCGCATCCAGCGCGGCACGTGCCACCATGCCGAAACTGAGCTTGTGGCCATACCCCAGAAAGCGCGTGGTGATGGGGACCTGCGCGCGCAATGCCTGCAGCGCGCCATTGCCGCCATAAGCCAGCACCACGTCAGCCTGCGCAAACAGCGCCTGCTCCAGCGGCGCGTCGCCGCCCTTCCACCAGCCCACCGCGAGGCAGTCGGCCAGCGCCGGGTCCAGTTCCACCAGCAGGTGGGCGAACCAGCCGGCCAACAACGGCTCGGCGCTGGGCAGTTTGCCAATGCTGCCTGACTTGACCAGCAGGCTGGAAATCAGACTCCACAGCGGCAAACCCGGCACATTGCCGGCCCAGACATGAACCAGCAACTCCGGCCCCACGGCCTTGGCAAAACCGCCCTTGGGGCGCGGCTGGAATTCATCGAGCAGCTTCGGATTGGCAAAGTCCTCGGCCACAAAGCGCTGCAGCTGCGGCTGGCGAAAAGTCTTGAGGTAACTGGTCAGCCCCAGCCGCACCGTCTCGGCGTCGTAGCCGGTGACCAGCGGCAGCAGTCGGTCGGCCTGCTGGCGATACGGGTCGCTGCGGTCCAGCAGGCGGGCGATGGCGCGATCGACCAGCGTGATGATCTGCGACACGCTGCGCGTCTTGAGGTAGGCCCGGCTGCCCTGCTTGACGCGCTCGGCCAGTGCTGACCATTGCGCCTGGCTCAGGACCGGCACGGCGACTTCGAGCCGCTCGCCGCCAGTGCCGAAATGCAACGTCTGCCATGCCAGCTCGTCTGCCTTGAAGCCCGGCAGGTAACCGGCCACGGCGTGTAATGTTGTCATGCGCGCGCGGCCTGCAAAAATTCTTCCACCGCCAGCGAGCAGCCTTTGGCCTGCGTGCCTTCGGCGCGGCCGAGCAGCAAAAATCCGTCCGTGACCGCCACGCCGACGTCTTCGGTGAGGATGGTCGTCACCGAGTTGAAATTGGCCAGGTCGCAGTGCGCCAGCACGCCCTGCTCGCCATGCGCCACCTCCGCGCCGCTCAAGGGGTTGACCAGCCGCGAGCGTATCCAGTGCGGGCCCGACTTGACCGCCGGCAGCACTGCATTGCCGTGGTCATAAAACTGCGTGCTGAGTTCGGTCATCCCGTACATGTTGATGCAATGCTCCGGCGGCACGCCCAGCAGAGCGGTCAATTGCGCATAAAATTGCGCCATGGGAATCTCGCGCGACAAGCCTTTGAAGCCACCGGTGTCCAGTACCTGGCTGCCCGCTGGCAGTGCAAAGTTTCGCCCCCGTGCTTCCAGCGCATCCATCAGGTGCACCAAACTGTAGGACGCGCCCAGCAGCGCATAAGGCTGACCCGTGGCCTCGGCCTGTGTCAGCGCTGCGCACACGCCCGCCGTATCAAGTCCGGCGGCGTCGATAAAGTAGCGGCTGCCGTCGGCGCCAAAGGTCTGTAACGCCAACGCCAGGTAATGCGCCAGCGAGGAGTTGGCCATCACTTCTTCAGTCGGAAACAGGATACCCATGGTGATGCGGCTCTGGCCGCGCATGAAACGCCGGGCGAAGTTGGCGCGCATCGAGGCGTCGTACACCGCCAGCGTTGGATGGTGGTGCTTGCCCTTGACGTCGCCCTGCGTGGTGCCGCTGGTCATGAACACGCGATCCGTGTTTGAAGGAGGCTGGCAGGTCAGGATCAAGGCCTTGAAGGCACTGATGGGAACGGCCGGAATGTCCTGCCAGGTCTTGACCGTGCGCGGCGTCTTGCCGCGCTGCCGGCAAAAGCGCTGGAACGGTGTGTTGTGGGCAAACTGGTAGGCAAACAGCGCCAAAGCCTGGGCGTTGAAGGCCTCGTCAGTGACGCCATCTTGCGCCATGAAGGCCAGCACGCCGTCAACGATGCGGTCGGCAAGGGCTTGCGAGCGGGCAGGTATTGCGGTGTCAAGGGCATCCATGGTCGTCATTCCTTCAAGAGGCTGCGGTGGCAGGGTGCTCCTGAAGTCGTGATGGCCAGGGCGTGAACCCTGTCCTGACAGCTCTTCTTACGTCGGCATGACCCGATTCAAGTTCGCGGGTTTGGTGAAACCATCTCAGCCGCCCTGCCATCACTGGCCGGACTGCACCCCGAAGCGGAAACGATTCTAAACGCAAGGGCCCGTCGCTTCGTGTGACGCGAGGCTGGCCGTCAACCGCTGCCGATGCGCATCGACTGCGCAGTGGCGTAGATGCTGTGGTCAATGCAAAACAGCATGTCCAAATGCTTCGCCACCGCGCACGAAAGGCTGTTGCTTTCCCGGCCAAACCAGCCACCGGCATGCATTTTGCTAGTAAAAACCATGACATTGCCCCATTCCCTGCGCCTGGTGGTCATTGCACCGGACCTGATGATTGACGATGCCCACGACGAGGCGGCCGTGGCGCTGGCCGAGCGCTCGCGGCAGCTGCGCATAGGCCTGCTGGAAGGCGGCTTCAACCTGATTGCCACGCTGCCAGCCGACACCTTTCTGCGCGAACGGCTGGCGCAGTTGCAGCCCGACATGATCATCGTCGATGCCGAAAGCGATGCCCGCGACTCGCTCGAACACGTCGTCATGGCCACGCGCGACGAGCGCCGGCCCATCGTGCTGTTCACCAATGACGACGACACCCGGCATGTCAAGGATGCAGTAGCCGCAGGTGTTTGCGCCTATATCGTCGCCGGGCTGGAGCCCGCACGCATCCGGCCCATCCTCGATGTGGCGATGGCGCGCTTTGAGCACGAACAGGGGCTGCGCCGCGAACTGGCCGATGCACGCACCGAACTGAAGGACCGCAAGGTCATCGACCGCGCCAAGGGCATGCTGATGCAGCGTCAGGGCCTGTCGGAGCAGGCGGCGTATGAAAAGCTGCGCAAGGCGGCCATGGACAAGGGCCTGCGTCTGGGCGACGTGGCGCAGCGCATGCTCGATGTGGCTGACCTGCTCGGCTAGGCCGTCAACGCCGAAATGGTGCGGTGCACAACAGCAGTGCACTTCCTGAAAAGTGGGCTTTCAACCCGACGACAGCCAAAATGCTATTGATTCAGTAGCTACTCATACAAGCAGGGCAAGCGGAAGAGCCCTATGAGCTTGAAATTTTCAATCCTGGCCTGGCAACCGGCTTCAATTGGCACAGCTTTTGCAATGAATTGAACAATGGGCTTTGCGCTTCAACGGCGAGGTGGAAAGTCCAAAGAACAAAGGCGTTCGAACCCTGCTGTCACACCTCGATGTGACGGCCCGGATCGAACGCCTTTTTTTATTTTGTTGTTTTATTTCCAGGAGTTGCTGACATGACGGACCTGCTCAAACCTTCCCTGACCCGCCGCAGCGTGCTGCAAGCCGCCGCCGTGGGTGCCGTGGGCATCAGCCCGGCATTGCGCGCCGCCGTCTATGCGCAGGGCTCGGACGCGCCGGAAAAAAAGGAAGTCAGGATCGGCTTCATTCCACTGACTGACTGCGCGTCGGTGGTGATGGCGTCGGTGCTGGGCATCGACAAGAAATACGGCGTGACCATCATTCCGTCCAAGGAATCGAGCTGGGCCGGCGTGCGCGACAAGCTGGTCAACGGCGAACTCGACTTTGCCCATGTGCTGTATGGCCTGATCTACGGCGTGCATCTTGGCACTGCCGGCCCGAAGAAGGACATGGCCGTGCTGATGACGATCAACAACAACGGCCAGGCGATCACGCTGAGCAAGAAACTCGCCGACAAGGGTGCCGTCGATGGCGCCGGACTGGCCAGGCTGATGGCGTCTGAAAAGCGCGAATACACCTTCGCCCAGACCTTCCCCACCGGCACGCATGCGATGTGGCTGTACTACTGGCTGGCGGCCAACGGCATCAACCCGATGACGGACGCCAAGGTCATCACCGTGCCGCCGCCGCAGATGGTCGCCAACATGCGCATTGGCAACATGGACGGCTTTTGCGTCGGCGAGCCGTGGAACCAGCGCGCCATCATGGACGGTATTGGCGTCACCGCCGTCACCACGCAGGACATCTGGAAAGACCATCCGGAAAAGGTCTTGGGCACGACCGCCGAGTTCACCCAGAAATACCCCAACACGTCCCGCGCCGTGACCGCCGCCATCCTGGAAGCGGGCAAGTGGATCGACGCCAGCCTGGCGAATAAAAGCAAAATGGCCGAAACCATCGCCGGCAAGGCCTATGTCAACACCAGCGTGGACGCCATCAACCAGCGCATTCTGGGCCGCTACCAGAACGGCATGAGTGGCTCATTTGCCAAGACCTGGGACGACCCGAACCACATGAAGTTCTTCAACGACGGCGCGGTGAACTTTCCGTACCTGTCGGACGGCATGTGGTTTTTGACGCAGCACAAGCGCTGGGGCCTGATGAAAGAGCACCCGGACTACCTGGCCGTGGCCAGGCAGATCAACAGGATCGACATCTACAAGCAGGCCGCCAGCGCCGCCAAGGTGAGCGTTCCAAAGGACATGATGCGCACCAGCAAGCTGATCGACGGCACGGTCTGGGACGGCAAGGACCCGAAAAAGTATGCCGACAGCTTCAAGGTTCACGCCTGAAGCCGCTCCTGAAATTTCATTGAAATCCTGTTTTAAGAGGTGACGCCATGGTCAGTGCCGTATTTCACAGCCCGCTCGAAAGCGCCCCGCCGCTCACTTCCGGCGCGGAGCGGAGCGCTACGCATTCAATAGCTGCCAATGCACACGGGGCAAGCGCAAAGACCGTAAAAGGCATTGAAACGACCGCTGCGAACGTTGCTTCGGCGACCGGACCGCAGCGGGACTTCCCGGTACTGTGGCTGCGCGTATTGCCGCCGCTGCTCGGGCTGGCGCTGCTGGCGCTGATCTGGGAGGTGGTGTCGATTGGCACCAAGGGCAGCATCCCGTCGCCCAGGGAAACCTTCCTGCAGGCGGTTGTGCTGTTCAGCGATCCGTTCTACCGCAACGGCCCGAATGACCAGGGCGTGGGCTGGAACGTGCTGTCGTCGCTCAAGCGCGTGGCGCTCGGCTTTGGCCTGGCCGCCATCGTCGGCATTCCGGTCGGGTTCCTGATTGGCCGCTTCACGTTTCTGAGCCGCATGTTCAACCCGCTCATCAGCCTGATGCGGCCGGTGTCGCCGCTGGCCTGGCTGCCGATTGGCCTGCTGGTGTTCAAGGGTGCCGACCCGGCTGCCATCTGGACGATTTTCATCTGCTCGATCTGGCCCATGATCATCAACACCGCTGTCGGCGTGCAGCGCGTGCCGCAGGACTACATGAACGTGGCGCGTGTGCTCAACCTGTCGGAATGGAAGATCGTCACCAAGATTTTGTTCCCCTCGGTGCTGCCCTACATGCTGACCGGCGTGCGGCTGGCCGTGGGTACGGCGTGGCTGGTGATCGTGGCGGCCGAGATGCTGACCGGCGGCGTGGGCATCGGCTTCTGGGTTTGGGACGAGTGGAACAACCTGAACGTCAAGAACATCATCATCGCGATTTTCGTCATCGGCATTGTCGGCCTGATGCTGGAATACGCGCTGATCAAGCTGGCCACGGCCTTCACCTTTGAAGAAGTCAAATCCTGAGACCTTGCGGGACAGACCAAGAATTTACACGCAGTGAAATTTTGCTCTGTCCCCAACCATTTAGAACTTGCGGGACAGACCAAGAGTTGCACGCAGTGAACTTTGCTCTGTCCTCAACTGATGAAAAGAACCCTGAATCATGAACACCTCAGCAAACCCCAAATACATCGACATCCAGGGCGTCGAGCAGACCTTCAAGACCCGGAAAGGCCCGTTCTGCGCGCTGCAGAACGTCAACCTGAAAGTGGCCAAGGGCGAGTTCGTCGCACTCATCGGCCATTCGGGCTGCGGCAAGTCCACCCTGCTCAACCTGATCGCCGGGCTGACGATGCCCAGCCAGGGCGTGCTGCTGTGCGCCAACCGCGAAATCGCCGGCCCCGGCCCGGAACGTGCCGTGGTGTTCCAGAACCACTCGCTGCTGCCGTGGCTGACCTGCTTTGAAAACGTCTACCTGGCGGTCGAACGGGTGTTTTCGGCGACTGAAAGCAAGGCGCAGCTCAAAAGCCGCACCGATGCGGTGCTGGCGATGGTCGGCTTGACGGCGGCTAGCCAAAAGCGTCCCGGCGAAATATCGGGCGGCATGAAGCAGCGCGTTGGCATTGCACGCGCGCTGTCGATGGAGCCCAAGGTGCTGCTGCTCGACGAGCCCTTCGGCGCGCTCGATGCGCTGACCCGCGCCAAGCTGCAGGACGAGCTGCTGCAGATCGTTGCCAACACGCAAAGCACGGTGGTCATGGTGACGCACGATGTCGATGAAGCCGTGCTGCTGAGCGACAAGATCGTGATGATGACCAACGGCCCTTCGGCCACGATTGGCGAGGTGCTCAGCGTTGACCTGCCGCGCCCGCGCAACCGGGTCGAACTGGCCGAAAGCACGCAGTACCAGCACTACCGCAAGGCGGTGATTGATTTCTTGTACACGCGCCAGGCGCATGTGGAAAAAATCACGGCCTGAACACTTTGCGAACCGGTGGGCGCGCAGCAGCGTTCATCGTGTCGCCGCAGGCTATGGAAGGGTTTGCGAATGTGCGCGCCAAGCGCTGCAAGGCGGAGGAAGCCTTTGAGGCGTGGAGCGCACCGGCCGGTGCGCAGCCACGCCGACCGCCAGCTGATGGACCGATGAGGCTATCGACCGCATGTTGCATGGAACTGCAAAAGGGCATGCACTGGAACTATTTTGAAACTTGCCTTCAGCCTGTACGCCACAGGTTCGCAACAGGTACTTTTCAGCGGTGCTGGCCCGTGATGTAGTGCTCCAGCTGTTCGATAACAAATTTTTGTTCCGAAATAATGTTTTTCACCAAGTCGCCAATCGAAATCAGGCCGATCAGCTTGTCGTCCTGGACGACGGGCAGGTGGCGCAGCCGGTTGTCGGTCATCAGCGCCATGCATTCTTCGCTGGTTTGCGCAGGCTTGACGAACATCACGGCCTTGGTCATCACATCGCGCACCTGCGTCAGCGCCGAGGTACGGCCTTTCAGGGCGATCTTGCGCGCATAGTCGCGTTCGGTGACGATGCCGACGATCGCCGTGCCCTCGGTGACCATCAGCGCCCCGATTCCCTTGTCGGCCATGCGCTGCAAGGCGTCCAGCACGAAATCATCTGGCCCGATGGTGTGAACGGTGGCATCGCCCTTGGATTTGAGAATGTCGGCAACAGTGGTCATGAATGGCTCCCTCTTGAAAAGATTGCAGATGCAGTCGCGAGTTTCGGGCCATTTGCACCGGTAATGCAAGAGTCCGTACCCCCAACCCGAGAATAAAACAAGGGACTCTGCACGCCACCAGCGTTTGCCTGCAGCACAAAGCAGCGCTGCAAACCATTGAGCAAGCCTGTTGTCCCTCCTGGCGGCACCCGTGCAATGCACGTTTTGAAGGCGCTCATGCACCATGCCGGTTTTTAGGCAGCACCCTGGTTGCTATTTTTTAAATAGCAATAACCTCATACAAGATATGCGGAAAAAGCCATATTTTCTTTGAATTCAAGCAATCTCAAGTACATGGCACAAGCTTTGCATAGTCAACGTGCGGTCAACGCTGGCCGCACGTAGGCCCGGTGCAATGGCGGATTGGGCAGACAGGACGATGGCGTCCCCACGGAGAAGCCGGCTCAGGCCCTGGCAACCCGTGCGGACGCCTTTTTTGTTTTTACGAACTGCCGAATCGGGTAAAGGAGTCACGATGAAAAAATCCAGACTGGTCATGATTGGCAACGGCATGGCCGGCGTGCGTGCGCTTGAAGAACTGCTGAAGATTGCGCCTGATCTGTACGACATCACGGTGTTCGGCGCGGAGCCCCACCCGAACTACAACCGCATCCTGCTCTCGCCGGTGCTGGCCGGCGAGCAGACGTTAGATGAAATCGTGCTGAACGACTGGTCCTGGTACCTGGACAACCACATCAGGCTGCACGCCGGCTGGACGGTGACTGAGGTGGACCGGGTGCGCCGCGTGGTGCATGCCATCAATGCCGCCGGCGAAACCCTCAGCGCCGACTACGACCGGCTGATCATGGCCACCGGCTCCAACCCCTTCATCCTGCCAATTCCGGGCAAGGACCTGAAAGGCGTGCTGGCCTACCGCGACATCGCCGACACGCAGGCCATGATCGACGCCGCCGTGTTGTACAAGCATGCGGTCGTCATCGGCGGCGGCCTGCTGGGCCTGGAAGCGGCCAACGGCCTGATGAAGCGCGGCATGGAAGTGACCGTGGTGCATGTCGGCGACTGGCTGATGGAACGCCAGCTCGACGACGTGGCCGGCAAGCTGCTGCAAAAGTCGCTGGCCGAGCGCGGCATGAAATTTCTGATCGGCGCCCAGACGCAGGAACTTGTCGGCGGCGACGATGGCCGCGTCAAGGCCGTCAAGTTCAAGGATGGCAGCGAAGTGCCGGCCGACCTGGTCTGCATGGCCGTGGGCATCCGCCCGAACACGGCGCTGGCCGAAACAATGCGCCTGCATGTCAACCGCGGCATCGTCGTCAACGACACCATGCAGACCACCACCGACGCGCGCATCTATGCCGTTGGCGAATGCGCCGCACACCGTGGCATCGCCTATGGCCTGGTGGCGCCGCTTTTCGAGCAGGGCAAGGTGCTGGCCAACCACCTGGCGATGTTCGGCATTGGCCGCTACACCGGCTCGCTCACCTCGACCAAGCTGAAAGTCACCGGCATCGACCTGTTCAGCGCCGGCAACTTCATGGGCGGCGACGGTGCCGAGGAAATCATCATGTCCGACCCGTTTGGCGGGGTGTACAAGAAGCTGGTCATCAAGGACGACAAGCTGATCGGCGCATGCCTGTATGGCGACACGGTCGATGGCAGCTACTACTTCAAGCTGCTGCGCGACGGCCGCAGCATCGAAGGCATCCGCGACCGGCTGATGTTTGGCGAGTCGAACATCGGCGACACCGGCCACGAAGGCCACAGCAAAGCCGCCGCCATGCTGGACAGCGACGAAGTTTGCGGCTGCAACGGCGTGAACAAAGGCGCGATCTGCAAGGCGATCAAGGAAAAAGGCCTGTTCACACTCGACGAGGTGCGCAAGCACACCAAGGCCAGCGCCAGCTGCGGCTCATGCACCGGCCTGGTCGAGCAGATTTTGATGTTCACCGCCGGTGGCGACTATTCGGCCACGCCCCGGCTCAAGGCGATGTGCGGCTGCACCGATCTGGGGCATCAGGCGGTACGCGACGCCATCCGCAAGAACAAGCTCCTGGCGATTGCAGACGTTTACGCATTTCTGGAATGGCGTACGCCCAACGGCTGCGCGAGCTGCCGCCCGGCGGTCAACTACTACGTCACCAGCACCTGGCCCAAAGAAGCCAAAGACGATCCGCAAAGCCGCTTCATCAACGAGCGCAGCCACGCCAACATCCAGAAAGACGGCACCTACAGCGTCATCCCGCGCATGTGGGGCGGCGAAACCAGTTCCAGCGAGTTGCGCCGCATTGCCGACGTGGTCGACAAGTACAAGATTCCGACCGTCAAGGTCACCGGCGGCCAGCGCATCGACCTGCTGGGCGTGAAAAAGGAAGACCTGGTGAATGTCTGGAAGGACATCGGCATGCCGTCGGGCCATGCCTACGCCAAGGCGCTGCGCACGGTGAAGACCTGCGTCGGCAGCGAATGGTGCCGCATGGGCACGCAGGATTCGACCGAGATGGGCAAGATGCTGGAGCGCGCCATGTGGCGCATGTACGCGCCGCACAAGGTGAAGTTTGCGGTCAGCGGCTGCCCGCGCAACTGCGCCGAATCGGGCATCAAGGACGTCGGCATCATCGGCGTCGATTCGGGCTGGGAAATGTATGTCGCCGGCAACGGCGGCATCAAGACCGAGGTGGCGCACTTCTTCACCAAGCTGAAAACTGCCGCCGAAGTGCTCGAATACACCGGCGCGTTTTGCGAGCTGTACCGCCAGGAAGGCTGGTACCTGGAGCGCACGGTGCATTACGTCAACCGCGTCGGCCTGGACCATGTGAAGAAAAAAATCCTCGATGACCATGCAGGCCGCAAGGCGCTCTGGGAACAACTCCAGTTTGCACTCGACGGTGAGCCCGATCCATGGTTTGACTTCAAGGAAGCATCGGTGGACACGCGCCAGTTCATTCCGATTACGGTGATTTGAATTCGTAGGTCGGCTTAGCGAAGCGTAAGCCGACATCCCCGCAACCCGCCGCCGTATTCGCCGATGTCGGGTTACGCCTGCGGCTAACCCGACCTACGAAAATATTGATGAAATAGGCCTCCAGCGCATGACCCACCTGCACTACAAGCTACAAAAGGAATAGCAATGACTGAATGGAAAACGATTTGCCGCGTAGAAGACATCCCCGTGCTCGGCTCGCGCCGGGTGTCACGCCCGCAGGGCATGGATGTGGCCGTATTTCGCAACAGCGAGGACAAGGTGTTCGCACTGCTCGACCGCTGCCCGCACAAGGGCGGCCCGCTGAGCCAGGGCATTGTCTTTGGCACCAGCGTGGCCTGCCCGCTGCACAACTGGAAGATTGGCCTGTGCGACGGCCAGGCCTCAGCCCCCGACGAAGGCTGCACGCCCCAATTTGCCTGCAAGGTCGATGCCGGCGAGGTGTTCCTCGACGCAGCCGAACTGGCCACGCTGGCGATCGACCTGCTGGCGCCCCGGGCCGGGCCGGGTGCCTCGACCGGCGCGGTGGGCGACCAGGCGGTTGCCGTGCAGGCCCCGCACAGCGACTAGACCCGACCTTTTTTGACCGAAGCCTGCGAGGAGCCACCATGACTGAAACGCGATCAACCTGTCCCTATTGCGGCGTCGGCTGTGGCGTGATCATCGCGTCGCAGGGCCAGGACATCACCGGCGTGCGCGGCGACCCGGACCATCCGGCCAATTTCGGACGGCTGTGCACCAAGGGCTCGACCCTGCACCTGACGGCATCAAGCGCCGTCACGCGGCAAACGCGCCTGCTGTATCCGATGCGACGCGAGCACCGGGGCGAAGCGCCGAAACGCGTCGCGTGGGACAGCGCGCTGGACTTTGCCAGCCAGCGCTTTGCGCAGATCATGACGGCGCACGGCCCCGACGCCGTCGGCTTCTACGTCTCGGGCCAGTTGCTGACCGAAGACTATTACGCCTTCAACAAGCTGGCCAAGGGCCTGATCGGCACCAACAACATTGACTCGAACTCGCGCCTGTGCATGAGCAGCGCGGTGGCCGGCTACAAGCAGACGCTGGGCGCCGACGCACCGCCCGCCTGCTACGACGACGTCAACCATGTGCAGTGCCTGTTCATCGTCGGCAGCAACACCGCTTATGCACATCCGATTTTGTTCCGCCGCATTGAAGACGCAAAGGCAGCCAATCCGGCGCTGAAAATCATTTATGTGGACCCGCGCCGCACCGACACCGCCGAAATCTCCGACCTCTACCTGCCGCTGCAGCCCGGCACCGACGTGATGCTGTTCAACGGCATGCTGCACATCATGCTGTGGGAAGGCTGGACCGATGCCGCCTATATTGCCGCCCATACCAGCGGCTTTGATGCCCTCAAGGCCACGGTGCGCGACTGCACGCCCGAGCTGGTGGCGCAGACCTGCGGCATCACGAAGGAAGACCTGTTTGAAGCCGCCCGGCTGTTTGCCACATCGGGCGCCACGCTCAGCCTGTATTGCCAGGGCCTAAACCAGTCGAGCAGCGGCACGGCCAAGAATGCCGCGCTTATCAACCTGCACCTGGCGACCGCGCAGATCGGCAAGCCCGGCGCCGGGCCGTTTTCGCTCACTGGCCAGCCCAATGCGATGGGCGGGCGCGAAGTTGGCGGCATGGCCAATCTGCTGAGCGGGCACCGCGACCTGTCGAACGCCCAACATCGCGCCGAAGTCGCCGCGCTGTGGGGCGCGCATTCCGTGCCGGAAAAGCCGGGCAAGACCGCCGTCGAGATGTTCCAGGCCGCCGCCGATGGCGAGATCAAGGCGCTGTGGATCGCCTGCACCAACCCGGCGCAATCCATGCCCGACCAGGCCACCGTGCGCCGCGCCCTGGCGCGCGCCGAACTGGTCATCGTGCAGGAAGCGTTTGCCACCACGGCGACCTGCGAGTTTGCCGACCTGCTGCTGCCGGCCACCACCTGGGGCGAAAAGACCGGCACCGTGACCAACAGCGAACGCCGCATCAGCCGGGTCCGGCCGGCGGTGGCGGCGCCCGGCGAAACGCGGCATGACTGGTCGATTGCGGTGGATTTTGCGCAGCGGCTCGAAAAGCTGCTGGGTGCGCAGAACCCTCACCCCAACCCTCTCCCAGAGGGAGAGGGAGCAAGAATGAAAACAGCAACTCAGTTCACGATTGAATTACCTGCCCCTTTTGGGAGAAGGAGCAATACAGCAGAAGCAGCCACTAAACCCACACTTTTCAACTATCCGACGGCCGAATCCCTCTGGAACGAGCACCGCGAATCGACACGCGGACGCGACCTGGACATTACCGGCATGAGCTATGCACTGCTGGAACACGCGCCCCTGCAATGGCCAATGCGCGAAGGCGAAACGGCTGGGAAAATCCGCCTCTACGAAGACGGCATCTTCCCCACGCCCGACGGCCGGGCCAATTTCGTCAGCACCGTGTACCGGCCCGTCGCCGAATCACGCGAATCGCGCTACCCGTTCTCATTGACCACCGGCAGGCTGCGCGACCAGTGGCACGGCATGAGCCGCACCGGCACGCTGGGACGGCTGTTCGGCCATGTGGCCGAGCCTTCAGTACAGATGAATGCGCAGGACATGGCGCGCCGGCTGCTGAAAGATGGCGATCTGGTGCATGTGACGTCCAAACGCGGCTCCATCGTGGTGAAGGTAGAGGCTTCGCCGGAAGTCGCGGTCAGCCAGGCCTTCATGGCGATGCACTGGGGCAGCGAATACCTGGGCGGCCTGTCGAGCACCGGCCAGCCGCTGGCGGGCGTCAATGCCCTGACCACTTCCGCCTGTTGCCCCAGCTCCCAACAACCCGAGCTCAAGCATGCGGCCGTCAAGATACTGAAGGCCGAACTGCCCTGGTCGCTGCTGGCCATGGCCTGGTTCGACGAAGGCGATGCGCTGGCCGTGCATGAACAGCTCAAACCCATGCTGGCTGCTTTTCCGTTTGCCAGCTGCGTGCCGTTTTCCAACAACAATCCGCTGGCCGGCCCCCAGCCCGAGCGCAGCGGCCTGCTGTTCCGCGCTGCAGCCCACGAGGCGCCCGGCGACGAAACCCTGGCATTGCTGGAGCGGATTTTCGGCCTCGACGGGTCCTACATCCTGCGCTATGCCGACCGCCGCAAAGGCCAGCGCCGTACCATCCGGCTGGCGCGCACCCATCAGGAGGCCGAACTGACGGGCTTCGTGCTGGCCGGGGACACCAGCGCGCAACACTGGATCACCACGCTGCTCAGGGACGAACTGCCGGCGCAGGCCTATGGCCGGCTACTGTTGCTGCCGGGCGCCAAGGCGCCAGTGGCCGTGCAGTCGCGCGGCAAACCAGTGTGCAGCTGCTTCAATGTCAGCGACATCGCCATCGACGAGCACCTGAAACGCCAGGACGAAAGTGCAGACGCGGCTTCAGCCACCTACGACGTGCGGCTGGCTGGCCTGCAGGCCAGCCTGAAGTGCGGCACCAACTGCGGCTCCTGCATCCCCGAACTCAAGCGCCGGGTGCGTTCTGCCTGCAGCCTGATCCCTGTCAAGCAACCGGTCTGAGAAACCCGTTTCCGGCTTAAAAATGTTGTCCTAATTCACCGACAATCGCGCCATGGGAATCAGCCACTACCTCAAGGAAATCGGGCGCGGAAAAGACGGTGCGCGCCCGCTGACGCAAGCGCAGGCGGCCGACCTGCTGGGCCAGGTGCTCGACGGCACGGTCAGCGATCTGGAAATCGGCGGCTTTTGCATCGCCATGCGCGTCAAGGGCGAAACGCCCGAGGAAATGGCCGGCTTTCTGGACGCCCTCTACCCGCGCCTGAACCTTCTGCCAACCAGCGACACGGCCACCGTGGTGCTGCCCAGCTACAACGGCGCACGCAAGCTGCCGGTGCTCACGCCGCTGCTGGCGCTGCTGCTGGCGCGCGAAGGCCTGAGCGTGCTGGTCCACGGCACGCCTACCGAATCCAAGCGCGTTTTTTCATCAGATGTGCTTGCAGCGCTGGGTGTGCCTGCGCTGACAGCTATCAAAAAAGTAGCATCTGGCGAGGTCGCGTTTGCCCCCACCGAACTGATCAGCCCGGCCCTCAAGCGCCTGCTCGACGTGCGGCGCATGCTGGGCCTGCGCAACCCGGCGCACAGCCTGGTCAAGCTGATCAACCCGGCGCTGGGCAAGTCGCTCGTCGTCAGCAGCTACACGCATCCCGAATACGCGGTGTCCATGGCCGCCACCTTCGAGCGCGTCAAGGCCAACGCCCTGCTGCTGCGCGGCACTGAAGGCGAAGGCGTGGCCGACCCGCGCCGCTCGCCACAAATGCAGGGCTTCATCCGCGGGCAGCGCGTGCTGATGGACGAAGGCGTCAAGGGAACCCTGCCCTCGGTACCCGACCTGCCCAAGGAGATTGATGCTGCCAGCACGGCCACTTATATCCAGTCGGTGCTGTCAGGCGACAGCCCTCTGCCGCCCTCCATATCCCAGCAGGTGGCACACATCGTGCAATTAGCAAGGCAACTATGAACTACGACCCCCTTCCTCCCGGCGGCCACGGCAAATGCTTTCTCGTGGGCGCAGGTCCGGGCGACCCGGAACTGCTCACGCTCAAGGCGCTGAAGGCAATCCAGCGCGCCACCGTGCTGTTTGTCGATGACCTGGTGAGCGAGGAGATCACAGCCTTTGCGCGGCCAGACGCGCGCATCGTGCATGTCGGCAAGCGTGGCGGCTGTAAGTCCACGCCGCAGGCCTTCATCGAAAAGCTCATGCTGACGGCAGCCCAGGAAGGCGAGACCGTCGTGCGGCTCAAGGGCGGCGACCCCTTCATTTTTGGCCGTGGCGGCGAGGAAGTCGAGCACCTGTTGGCTGCCGGCATCGAGGTCGAAGTCATCAACGGCATCACCTCCGGGCTGGCCGCCGTCACGTCGCTCGGCGTGCCGCTGACGCACCGCCAGCATGCGCACGGCGTGGTCTTCGTCACCGGCCATGCCAAGCCCGGCGACAGCGGCACCGACTGGCGCGCGCTGGCCGCCACCGCCCACAGCGCCCGGCTGACACTGGTGATCTACATGGGCGTGAGCGGCGCCGAGCACATCCAGAATGAACTGCTGAGCGGCCTGCCTGCCGACACGCCGGTGGCTGTGATCCAGAATGCCTCGCTGCCGACCCAGCGCCACATCACCACCACGCTGGCCCGGCTGTCTGCCGACGTCAAGCTGTCCGGCATCGCCAGCCCGTCGGTCATCGTCGTGGGCGGTGTCATCAGCGCCCTGGCGCAGGCCGCCGAACACCCGCAAGTGCGCCGCAGCGCCTAAAGCACCGGGTTGGGCTTGCCCACCCTGGCGCGGCTACACTCCCGTGTTTCATGAAACGCAGCCACGGTGCGCGCCAGATCGCTATGCTTTACATAGCTGACTGCGCCCATCCTGCCTGCGCAAGAGGCTGATTTGACTCATAAATTCGACGTGGTGGTGATTGGCGCCGGCGCGGCCGGCCTATTTTGCGCCGGCCAGGCGGGCCAGCAGGGCCTGAAGGTCTTGCTGGTGGACCACAGCGACAAGGTCGCCGAAAAAATCCGCATCTCGGGCGGCGGCCGCTGCAACTTCACCAACCGCGACGCCACGCCGGCCCAGTTCCTGAGCGAGAATCCGCACTTTTGCCGCTCCGCCCTGTCGCGCTACACGCCGCAGGACTTCATCGAACTGCTGCAGCGCCACCAAATTCCGTTTCACGAAAAGCACAAGGGCCAGCTGTTTTGCGACCGCTCGGCCGAGGACATCATCAACCTGCTGCTGGCCGAATGCGACGCCGGCCAGGTCACGCGCTGGCAGTCTTGCGGCATCAAAAGCGTGGTTTGCGCAGAACAGGCGGGCGCTAGCAGCTATCAAATCCAGAGCGACCGGGGACTGATCGAAGCGCCGCAGGTGGTGATTGCCACCGGTGGCCTGTCGATTCCGAAAATCGGCGCGACCGATTTCGGCTACCGCATCGCCCAACAGTTCGGCCTGCGCCTGATTGAACCCCGGGCCGCGCTGGTGCCGCTGACCTTCGACGGCGACGCCTGGGCGCCGTATGCCCAACTGGCCGGCCTGGCGCTGCCGGTGCTGATCGAAACCGGCCCACCGGACGCCAGCCCCAGGCAGCGCAAAAAAGCCGTGGTGTTTGCCGAAGACTTGCTGTTCACCCACCGGGGCCTGAGCGGCCCGGCGGTGCTGCAAATCTCCAGCTTCTGGCGCGAAGGTCAGCCGGTGCGCATCAACCTGGCGCCGGGCGTGGACTTGCCCGCCCTGCTGCTTCGCGCCAAGGCGAGCTCGAAAAAGCTGATCGCCAACGAACTCGCCAGCCTGGTGCCCGGCCGCCTGGCCGACGCCTGGGTCAGCGAAGATCCGGCCCTGCAGCGCCCGATCGTTGATGCCACCGACAAGGCGCTGCAAACCCTGGCGCAGCGCCTGGCCGACTGGCAGCTCACGCCCAACGGCTCGGAAGGCTATAAAAAAGCCGAAGTCACGATCGGCGGCGTCGATACCCGCGATTTATCCTCGCAAACCATGGAATCGAAGCAGCCCGGCCTGTATTTCATCGGCGAAGTGGTCGATGTGACCGGCTGGCTGGGCGGCTACAACTTCCAGTGGGCCTGGGCCAGCGGCTTTGCCTGCGCGCAGGCGCTGGCGGCGAAGGTGGCCAAATGACAGGCGATCAGCCGCAAAAACTTTCAGCCCTCTTGCCAGCAAGGGCCCCTTGAGGAGCGGAACGGGCATAACTCCCCCAGCCAGCAGGGGCCGCGGAACCGGCTTCGCCGGGCCGCAGGCGCAGCGGCACCCTCGGGGGGCAGCGAACCACACGAAGTGGGTAGCGTGGGGGCTGCTATAATCGCAGGCTTTGCTAGCAAACCCGCACCTGGCCTGATCCTGATCAGATCAATGTAAAGTGCATCTTTTGAATCGATTCATCAATGACCACCATTCGCGTAAAAGACAACGAACCCTTTGACGTCGCGCTGCGCCGCTTCAAGCGCACCATCGAAAAACTCGGCCTGCTGACCGACTTGCGCGCTCGCGAGTTCTACGAAAAGCCAACCGCCGAGCGCAAGCGCAAGAAGGCAGCTGCCGTCAAGCGTAACTACAAGCGCATTCGCGCCATGCAGTTGCCCAAGAAGCTGTACTAATCAGTACTTGCCTCACGGCAGCTCAAGCCCGCAAGAGGACGCTCTGCGGGCTTTTTTGTTTTTCAAACCCCTATTCTTACCCGACCCTTCAGGAGCCCCGACATGACCCTCAAAGAACAGATCACCGAAGACATGAAGACCGCCATGCGCGCAAAGGACAGCGAGCGCCTGGGCACGATCAGGCTGCTGCTGTCGGCGATCAAGCAAAAGGAAGTGGACGAACGCGTGGTGGTCGATGACGTCATGGCCGTCGCCATCGTGGACAAGCTGATCAAGCAGCGCAAGGATTCCATCGAGGCTTTTGAAAAAGCTGCGCGCCAGGATCTGGCCGACAAGGAAAAAGCCGAGTTGCTGGTGCTGCAAGCCTACCTGCCGGCACGCCTGAGCGCCGAAGAAGTCGCAACTGAAGTCAAGAGCATCGTCGCCACGCTTGCCGCCGAACTGGGCCGCGCCGTCGGCCCCGGCGACATGGGCAAAGTCATGGGCGCAGTGAAAACCCAGCTGGCAGGCAAGGCCGACATGGGCCAGGTGTCAGCGGCGGTGAAGGCTGCGCTGGCTGGCTGACCAAACCTGGGTTCATCGCCAAACTAGTTGAGGTCACAGGACCAGCTTCACCGAACTCAAGGACAGCAAGTCTTTTCGGGGAAGTGGATAAACAGAAGACATGGAAAGCGTAGCGGCGCACTTTTCCACCAGCAGGGGCCGCAGGACCGGCTAAGCCGGACTGCAGGCGCAGCGGCCCCCTCGGGGGGCAGGAAGCCACACGAAGTGGGCGACCGTGGGGGCTCTAGCTCCCGGCCACCTTCATCCGGTTGACCAGGATCGAACCGACGCTCTTGGCGCCGTAGTTGTAGACATCGGCGCCCACGGCCTGGATACCCATCAGCATGTCTTTCAGGTTGCCGGCAATCGTGATTTCCTCGACCGGAAAGGCAATCTCGCCGTTCTCGACCCAAAAACCCGAAGCGCCGCGCGAATAGTCGCCGGTCACGTAGTTGACGCCCTGCCCCATCAGTTCGGTCACGAACAAGCCGGTGCCGAGCTTGCGCAGCATGGCGTCGAGGTCGTCACCCGCCTTGGTCTTGCGGCTGGTCAGCAGCAGGTTGTGCGAGCCGCCGGCATTGCCGGTGGTGCGCATGCCAAGCTTGCGGGCCGAGTAGGTGCTGAGGAAATAGCCCTCGACCCGTCCGCCGTCCACCACCTGCCGCGCGCTGGTCCTGACGCCTTCGTCATCAAACGGCGCGCTGCCCTTGCCCTTTGGCAGATGCGGGTCTTCGTGGATGTCGATGTGCTTGGGAAAAGCCATCTTGCCCAGGCTGTTCGCCAGGAAGGTGCTTTTGCGGTACAGCGCGCCGCCGCTGATGGCCTGCACAAATCCGCCCAGCAGGCCGGCCGCCAGCGGCGACTCGAAGAGCACCGGGCATTCGGTGGTCGGTATTTTCCGGCCTTTCAGGCGGGCCAGCGCGCGTTCGGCGGCATAGCGGCCGACCGCTTCGGGGCGGGCGAGTTCGCTCGCATCGCGCATCGAGCTGTACCAGGCGTCGCGCTGCATCTGCTTGCCCTTGCCGGCAATCGGCGCCACCGAAATGCTGTGGCGCGAACTTGCATAGCCGCCGCGAAAGCCCTTGGAATGGGCGCTGAAGAAATGGCTTTGCTGCGCCGACACGCCCGCGCCTTCGCTGTTGGTGATCAGGCGCGAGGTGGCGAAAGCGGCAGCTTCGCATTGCAAGGACAGATGGGCGGCTTCCTCGGACGTGATGACCCACGGGTGGAACAGGTCGAGCGCCGGATGTTCGCGGGCGATGTCCTGCTCGTCGGGCAGGCCCGAAGTCTCGTCTTCCGCCGTGAAACGGGCGATATCGTAGGCGGCTTTCACGGTCTGCTGGATCGCGGCCTTCGAAAAATCGCTGGTGGAGGCATTGCCACGCTTCTTGCCGACATAGACGGTGATGCCGAGCGACTTGTCGCGGTTGCGTTCGACCGATTCCAGTTCGCCCTTGCGCACGCTGACCGACAGGCCGCAGCCTTCAGACGCTTCGGCGGCCGCATCGGTGGCACCAAGTTTTTTGGCATGGCCCAACGCGGTATCGACCAGGTCTTCAAAAAAGTCCCGGTGGTAGCTGAAACCGGCCTCGGGTTGGCGGGTTTTGGTGCGGGAAACGCTGCGAGGTGAACGGGAAGGAATTTTTTGGGTCATGTATCTATGATACTAAGCGCTATGAACAACAAGACTCCCAAGGCCATCAAAGGCTACTGGTCCAACGGCCGTTTCGTGAAACCCGAAGAAATTGCACTCGAAGAAGTCGGCCCTCCAAGCAAGACCCAGCTCAAGGCCGAAGCCGACGAAAAGCAGGCACTCGGTGAGGCATTGCTGACCCTGCGCACCGACCTGATGGTGCGGCTCGACCTGCCCGACAAGCTGCTCGACGCGTTGAAGGAAGCCAAGCGCATCACCAACTTCGAAGGCCGGCGCCGCCAGATGCAGTTCATCGGCAAGCTGATGCGCACGCTCGACATGACGCCCATTCGCGCGGCGATTGACGAGCAGGCCAACGGCTCGGCCGACCTGACGCTGGCATTGCACCTGGCCGAACAGTGGCGCGACAAGCTGATGGCCTCGGACGATGCGCTCAGCGAGTGGCTGACCGACTACCCGGCGACCGACTCGCAGCAGTTGCGCGCGCTGATCCGCCAGGCCAGGAAAGACATGGCCAAGCCCGAAACGCCGGGTGAGGCGCCGCGCCACGCCAAGTCCTACCGCGAGATTTTCCAGCTGGTCAAGCTGGCCATGGCCGAGGATGCCAAGCCATGAGCACGCATTTTGATGCGGTCAAGATCGGCATCGTGTCGGTCAGCGACCGGGCCTCCAGCGGCGTCTATGTGGACAAGGGCCTGCCCGCCCTGAAAGATTGGCTGACGCGCGCGCTGCGCAACCCGATCACCTTTGAAGAGCGCCTGATTCCCGATGAACAGGCCGGCATCAGCAGCGCGCTGATTGAGCTGGTCGATGCCGGCTGCTGCCTGGTGCTGACCACCGGCGGCACCGGCCCGGCACTGCGCGACGTGACGCCCGAAGCCACGCTGGCCGTGGCGCACAAGGAAATGCCCGGCTTTGGCGAGCAGATGCGCCAGATCAGCCTGAAGTTCGTGTCGACGGCCATTTTGTCTCGCCAGGTGGCGGTCATTCGGGACAACAGCCTGATCCTGAACCTGCCTGGCCAGCCCAAGGCGATCGCCGAAACGCTCGAAGGCCTGAAGAACGAAACGGGTGAATCGGTCGTGCCGGGTATTTTTGCCGCCATTCCCTATTGCATCGACTTGATCGGCGGGCCTTACCTGGAAACCGACCCGGCGGTTTGCAAGGCCTTTAGGCCCAAGAACGCCCTTCGCGCGGTATAAAAGCCGACAACGCTGCATTCGCAACCCAGGCATGCAGCGGGAAAGCCGGGCAACACCGCCCTGGCATTTTTGTCTGTTTTTTACCCGAGTGACCCCATGAACGCTTCCTTTCGCACCAGCCTTTCCATCGTGGCCCTGGCTGTGGCTTCCCTGACACTGCCTTCGCTGGCCCATGCCAAGCGCATGGGTGGCGGCATGAAAGCGGCACCTCGCGCGGCAGCCCCCGCGCCCGCCAGAGCCCCTGCGGCAGCAGCACCAGCCCCGGCTGCCACGCCTGCGGCAGCGGCAGCACCTGCAGCCGCCCCTGCAGCAGCGGGGTCCGGCATGATGGGCACCATGGGTTCCATGGCTGTGGGCGCGGTGGTGGGGTCGATGGCCGGCAGCGCCATCGCCGGGGCGATGAACCCTGAAGAAAAACAAAAAGCCGCAGCAGAAAAAGCGGCAGCGGCGGCGTCAGCCCCTGCAGCCAAATAAACGTTTTCTGGGCCGGTGCCGCCGGCTATTTGCCGACCAGCTGGTTCAGCTTGTCGGCTTCAAAGTTTTCCTGCAGCGCGGCATCCTTGGGCACGCAATCGCGGTGCGGCGCGGCAGGCAGGGCCGACAGCTTTTCAATCGCCTGCCAAAGCAGCGCAATCTGGTGCTCCTGGCCAGAGGCGTTGTCGATCAGGCCGCGCAGGGCCTGGCTCAGCGGGTCGTCGCTCTGCGTCACGCCGTAGGCTGAAAAGCCCATCTGGCTGGCCGCCTCCTCGCGCTTGAGGTCGGCGCCGGGCTGGATGATGCGGGCCGGGTTGCCCACGGCCGTGGCCCCGGCCGGTACGGGCTTGACCACCACCGCGTTCGAGCCGATGCGCGCGCCGTCGCCGACAGTGAAGCCGCCCAGTACCTGCGCGCCGGCGCCCACGACCACGTTTTTGCCAAGTGTCGGATGGCGCTTGGCGCCCTTGTAGAGCGAGGTGCCGCCCAGCGTGACACCGTGGTAAATCGTGCAACCCGAACCAATTTCAGCGGTTTCGCCAATCACCACGCCCATGCCGTGGTCGATGAAGACGCAGCCGGCAATCTGCGCGCCGGGATGGATCTCGATGCCCGTCAGCCAGCGCGAAATGTGGGAGGTGAAGCGGCCCAGCCATTTGAAGCCATGCGTCCAGAACCAGTGCGCGCGCCGGTGCAGCACCAGCGCGTGCAGGCCGGGGTAGCAGGTCAGCACCTCCCAGCGGGTGCGGGCGGCCGGGTCGCGTTCAAGGATGCACTGGATGTCGGAGAGGAGTCTGGAAAACATGCCGGGGAGTTTAGGCGCTGGCCGGCGTATCCGCTGGCGCTGGCGCCTTGTCCTGTGCGGGCCGGGCTTGATCGGCTGCCTGCCGCATCATGGCCTTGGCCACGCCGCGCAGGATGTGGATTTCCTCGGGGCTGAGCTGCGCGCGGTTGAACAGCTGGTTCAGGCGCGGCATCAGTTTCTTCGGCGATGCCGGGTCGAGAAAGCCGATGTGAACCAGCGCTTCCTCCCAGTGCCTGAGCATGCCGCCCACGGCGGCGGCATCGGCCAGCCGGACTTCTTCAGGCGATGCCTGGATGCCAAAGCCGCCCAGGGCTTCGCGCCAGTCGTAGGCCACCAGTTGCACCGCCGCGCCGAGGTTGAGCGAGCCGAATTTTGGATCGGTTGGAATGCTCAGGGCCACATGGCAGCGGTAGACGTCGTCGTTTTGCATGCCGAAACGCTCGGAACCGAACAAAAAAGCAACCGAATCGGGCTTTTCCGCAATACTGGCGGGCGCAAGCAGCTCATTTTTGGATAGCGTATCAGCTAGGCCCAGCAGCTCGGCGAAATGCGTGCGCGGCGCCCGTGTGGGCGGGCCGAAGTCGCGCGGCGTCATGGCCGTGGCGCACAGATGCGCCATGCCGTCGAGCGCTTCGTCGAGCGTTTCAACGATGCGCGCATTGTTGAGCACATCGAGCGCGCCGCTGGCCCGCTGGATGGTTTCTTCGCGCCGCAGCACATTGGCCCAGCGCGGCGCGACCAGCACCAGGTCGTCGAAGCCCATGGTTTTCATGGCGCGGGCGGTGGCGCCCACATTGCCGGCGTGGCTGGTATTGATCAGGATGAAGCGGGTTTTCATGGGGATAAAAATGGCCGGAGGGCCGCCGTAAAAAACCCGGCGGTCGGGATGATTCCGGGCCAGGCGGGCGAAGCCGGTAAAATCCGCTATTGTCGCCTGCCACCGGTTCCCGGTTTTTGCAGTTCCTGCCCGCTCTTTCTTACCATTTATGTCCAGCAATCTACACCCCATGCTCAACGTGGCCGTCAAGGCTGCGCGCGCCGCCGGCGCCCTCATCAACCGCGCCGCCCTTGACGTCGAGGCGGTCCGCGTGTCGGTCAAGCAGACCAACGACTTCGTCACCGAAGTCGACAAGGCCGCCGAAGCCGCGATCATCGAAACCCTGCTGACCGCCTACCCCGGCCATGGCATCCTGGCCGAGGAATCGGGCAGCGAGCATGGCGCGAAAGACTCCGAATTCGTCTGGATCATCGATCCGCTGGACGGCACCACCAATTTCATCCACGGCTTTCCGTTCTATTGCGTCAGCATTGCGCTGTCGGTGCGCGGCAAGGTCGAGCAGGCGGTCGTCTACGACCCGAACCGCAACGATATCTACAGCGCCAGCAAGGGCCGTGGCTCCTACGTGAACGACCGCCGCATCCGCGTTGGCAAGCGCACGCGCCTGCAGGAATGCCTGATCTCGACCGGCTTTCCCTACCGCCCCGGCGACAAGCTCAAGCCTTACCTGAACATGCTGGGCGAAGTCATGAGCCAGTGCGCCGGCGTGCGCCGCCCGGGTGCTGCCGCGCTGGACCTGGCGCATGTCGCGGCCGGCTACACCGATGGCTTTTTCGAGACCAGTCTGCAGCCCTGGGACGTGGCGGCAGGCTCGCTGCTGATCACTGAAGCAGGCGGCCTGATCGGCAACTTCACCGGCGAGGCCGATTTCATCGACCACGGCGAATGCGTCGCCGGCAACCCGCGCATCTACGGCCAGCTGGTCGGCACGCTGGGCAAGTACAGCAAGTTTGCCGGTGCCGGCGACAAGGCCAGCGTTCGTCAGGCATTGAGTGGCGCCGGGGACGAGACACCGGCCGACGGCAGTGAGGAAGCCGCGCCGGCCGCCAAGCCGACGCTCAAGGCCAAGCGCATCAAGGCTGGCAGCGCAGCCGCGCCCGAGGCTGAAGCTGCACAGCAGGTGCCCGACGCGCCTTTTTAAGGCAAATAACCGGCTCGGTTCCGGTTGGCGCTGACAGGAACCGCCTGCTCCGGCGTCCGGGTTTCGGTACAGTGTGGGCACATACCATGAACCGTACCCCGATGGACCTGTTTCCCCTGACGCCGCTGGCGACCCGCCTGCGCGGCCGGGCGCAAAACGCACTGCGCGTGGCCTTGAGCCACTATGTCACCAACGGCCTGACGGTCTCCCTTGGCCTGGTGCTGATCATGCTGGCGCTGTTCGAATCGGCCGGACTTGGAGCCGCCGCCAGCGCCGCCGTCGGCGTGATCATCACCAGCCTGCCCGATGTTCCCTCGCCGCGCCGGCGCAAGATCATGCAGGTGCTGCCCGCACCGGTGCTGGGCACGCCGCTGTTCATGCTGGTGCAGCTGACGCGCCAGGATGATTTCCTGCTGGGCTGCGTGCTGGTGGGCGGCACCTTTTTGGCCGTGATGCTGATGGCCTGGGGCAAGCGCGGCGGGCCGATCTGCTTTTCGCTGCTGTTCTCGATGCTGTTTTCCATGGCCGCGCCGCCCATGACTTCGCTGGACGCGGTGCTGGCGCACACCGCCTGGTTTGTCGCCGGCTCGGTGCTTTACCTGCTGTGGGCGGTGCTGACCACCCACCTGCTCAACCGCCGTTACCGGCTGCAGCTGCTGGCCGAATGCCTGCACAGCTTTGCCGGCATCCTGCGCACCCAGGCGCAGCGTTTTGACGACGAGCCCGACCACCAGGCACTGCTCGAAGCCATGCTGGCGCAGCAGGCCAACTTTGCCGACCAGTTGCAGGACGCGCGCAACGTGGTGCTGGAGTCGCCCACCACGCGGCCCCGCCAGCAGGTGGCTGCCATGCTGCTGAGCCTGCTGGAAGCGCGCGACCACCAGCTGGCCTGCGACCTCGACCTGGACGTGCTGCTGGGCCGTCGTGCCATTGCGCTGCACCTGCCCATACTGCAGCAGGCGCTGAACGCCACGGCCGATGAACTGCAGACACTTAGCTTGGCGCTGCTGCTGGGCCGGCGTCAGACGTCGATCCAGCCGATTCCCGACCTGCGGCCGAAGCTGGCCGGCACGCTTCCGCCCCGCCCGACCGCCAACCCGTCGCTGGCGCCCGAACCGGTGCGCACCGATCCGCCCGATACCGCCGCCCTGCTGCGCAACATGGCTGACCGCATCGGCCACATCAATGACGAGGCGGTGAAGATCGCGGCGCTGGCGCGCGGCGACCTGGCGCCCGAGCTGAGCCTGGTGCGCAACCAGTGGCAGCTGTTCGTGAGCACCACGAAATGGAGCGTCAAGCCGCTGCTCGGGCAACTGGGCTGGCGCGCACCGACCCTGCGCTATGCGCTGCGCGCCACGCTGGCCGTGGCCACCGGCTATGCCGTGGCGCTGCAGCTGCCGTGGGCCACGCACGACTACTGGATCCTGATCACCATCGTGGTCGTGATGCGCGGCAACCTGGCGCAGACGGTGCAGCGGCGCAATGCGCGTGTCGCCGGCACCGTGCTCGCCTGCCTGCTGGTGATGGGGCTGCTGACCCTCCATCCGGGTGCCAAGGTTCTGTTCCTGATCGTTGCGCTCAGCACCGGCCTGGCGCATGCTTTTGCGCTGCGCCGCTACCTCTACACGACGATAGCCGGCACGGTCAGCGGCCTGCTGCAGGCGCACCTCATGCTGGTTGGCCTGCAACCCACCTTTGCCATCGGCGAGCGGCTGGCCGACACGCTGCTCGGGGCGCTGCTGGCCTGGCTGTTCAGCTATGTGCTGCCGTCGTGGGAACGCAGCCAGATTCCCGGCCTGGTCAAGCGCAGCATCCAGGCGCAAAGCCAGCATGCCACGCTGGCGCTGGCGCTGCTGGACACCGCCCAGACAGCCGACGTGAACTGGCGGCTGGCGCGCCGTGAAGCCTACGACAGCCTGTCGGCGCTGACGCTGGCCACCCAGCGCAGCCTGGCCGAGCCGCGCCAGGTGCGCCCGCCGCTGGAGCCGCTCGAAGTGCTGCAGGCGCGCAGCTACCAGTTGCTGGCGCAGCTGACGGCGGTCAAGTCCCTGCTGATGCTCAGGCGCGGCCAGCTTGACCTGGCGCAGGCCACGCCGGCGCTGGAACAGGCGGCGCGCTGCATCGAAACCGAGCTCTCGGGCCAGGCACCCGCCTCCTCAAGCGTGAACCCGCCCGGCTTCAGCCTGTCGGGCCAGCCCTACTTGGAGCGGCCGGATGTGCTGCTGGCGGCCGACCTGACACCCTGGCTGCTGCGCCGCCTGCAGCTGGCCTGCGCCATTGCCGGCGAACTGCGCCTGGCGGCCAACCGGGTCCACGTCTGAAAGCTTGCACAGCCGGCCGCATGCGCACCGGTCGGATGTCGTTTTAACCGGCTTGCCGGGGGCAGCGACAATCAGGGGTTTGATGCGCATCCGAAAATGCGCATTGTTCAGTC
This sequence comes from Polaromonas sp., assembly GCF_010365105.1. Lineage (GTDB taxonomy): Bacteria > Pseudomonadota > Gammaproteobacteria > Burkholderiales > Burkholderiaceae_C > Polaromonas. Next base: position 122,567 of record NZ_JAAFGZ010000004.1, read on the forward strand.
TCCCGGCCTGTTCCGCAAGAACAGCGAAAATCAGCCATCGCCCAAGAACCCTGAACCCACCTAACGGCTGCCCGAAAAAGCCTGTGAACTGAATGCAAAGAGAAACATCCCAGGCCCTCCAACCACCGGACAAGGCCGCTCTGCACACCCCGATGATGCAGCAGTACCACGCCATCAAGGCCGGGTACCCCGACACGCTGGTGTTCTACCGCATGGGCGACTTCTACGAGGTCTTTTATGGCGACGCCGAAAAGGCGGCGCGCCTGCTCGACATCACGCTGACCCGGCGCGGCCAGTCGGCCGGCGAGCCGGTGATGATGGCCGGCGTGCCGTTTCACTCGCTCGAAAACTACCTGGCCAAGCTGATCAAGCTCGGCGAATCGGTGGCCATCTGCGAGCAAATCGGTGACGTGGCCACCAGCAAAGGTCCGGTTGAGCGCAAGGTGGTGCGCGTGGTCACGCCGGGCACGCTACTGGACGCAGAACTGCTCGACGACAAGACCGAATTGATCCTGCTTTCCGTGCACCAGGGCGCGCGCAACACCTGCGGACTGGCCTGGCTCAGCGTGACGCAGGGCGAAATCCACCTGGCGCATTGCGCCAGCAGCGAGCTGGAAACCTGGCTGGCGCGCATCGCCCCGAGTGAACTGCTCTACAACGTCGAGGTGACGCCGGCGTTCGAGCAGCGCCTGAAAACCTGGCGCTGCGCCGCCAGCGCCCGGCCGGCGTGGCAGTTCGACGCGGCATTGGGCGCGCGCCGCCTGCTGGAGCAGCTCAAGGTGGCTTCGCTGGCGGCGTGGCATGCCGAAGCCCTGGGCGAAGCGCATGCCGCCGCCTCGGCGCTGCTGGGCTATGCCGAGCACACCCAGGGCCGCGCGCTGTCGCATGTGCAGGGCCTGCAGGTGGTGCGTTCCGGCGAACTGATCGACTTACCACAAACGACCCGGCGCAACCTCGAACTCACGCAGACGCTGCGCGGCGAAAGTGCGCCGACCTTGTTCTCGCTGCTCGACACCTGCGCCACCGGCATGGGCAGCCGGGCGCTGAAAAGCTGGCTGCTCAGCCCGCGCCGCGACCGCGCCCAGGCCGCCAGCCGGCTGGAGGCCATCGCTCAGCTGCGCACCAGCGCCCAGCAAACCCTGCGCGCGCAGCTCAAGGGCAGCAGCGACGTCGAGCGCATCACGGCCCGCATCGCGCTGCGCCAGGTGCGCCCGCGCGAGCTTGTCGCCTTGCAGCTGACGCTACAAAAAGCAGAGCTGCTGATGCCCGTGGACAGTGCGCAAACGGCACTTTTGACCACTATTTTCGAGGATTTGCAGCCGCCACCCGGCTGCGCCGAGTTGCTGCGCCATTGCATCCTGGACGAACCGGCGGCGCTGGTCCGCGACGGCGGCGTCATCAACCACGGCTGCGACGCCGAGCTGGACGAATTGCGCGCCATCCAGACCAACTGCGACGGCTTCCTGCTCGACCTGGAAAGCCGTGAAAAGGCCAGAACCGGCATTGCCAACCTGCGCGTGCAGTTCAACAAGGTGCACGGCTTCTACATCGAGGTCACGCAGGGCCAGACGGACAAGGTGCCGGCCGACTACCGGCGCCGCCAGACGCTGAAGAACGCCGAGCGCTACATCACGCCCGAACTCAAGACCTTCGAGGACAAGGCGCTGTCGGCCTCGACCCGGGCGCTGGAGCGCGAAAAGTGGCTGTACGAGCAGCTGCTCGACCAGTTGCAGGACTTCGTGCCCGCCCTGAGCCGGCTGGCGCGCGCCATTGCCGCGCTCGATGCGCTGTGCGCGCTGGCCGAACGCTCGCTGACGCTGGGCTGGTGTGCCCCCGTGTTTGTCAAGGAGCCCTGCATCGACATCGGCCAGGGCCGGCATCCGGTGGTGGAAAGCCGGCTGGCCGAGACGGGCGGCGGCGCCTTCATCGCCAACGACTGCAGCCTCACCGGCAAAAGCCGGATGCAGATCATCACCGGCCCCAACATGGGCGGCAAATCGACCTACATGCGCCAGGTCGCGCTGATCGTGCTTCTGGCCAGCATCGGCTCCTATGTGCCCGCCAGCCGCTGCCGGCTCGGGCCGATCGACGCGATCCACACGCGCATCGGCGCAGCCGACGACGTGGCCAATGCGCAATCGACCTTCATGCTCGAAATGCTGGAGGCCGCGCAGATTCTGCATGCCGCCACACCGCATTCGCTGGTGCTGATGGACGAGATCGGACGCGGCACCTCGACCTTCGACGGCCTGGCGCTGGCCGGCGGCATTGCTGCCCACCTGCACAACAAGTCGCAAGCCTTTACGCTGTTTGCCACGCATTATTTCGAGCTGACCGGGTTTCCGGCGCAGCACCATGGCGCGGTCAATGTACACGTCAGCGCGGTCGAATCGGGCAACGACATTGTGTTCATGCACCACATCGAACCCGGCCCGGCCAGCAAGAGCTACGGCATCGCCGTGGCCAAGCTGGCCGGTGTGCCCGCTGCCGTCGTCAACCATGCGCGCCATGCGCTGGCCGCGCTGGAAACCCAGCAAGCCCAGGCCAGCGCACAGGTCGACCTGTTCGCCCTGCCGCCTGGCCTGCCCGAAGCCGGGCCGTCGTTACTTGACACGGCGCTGGCGACAATAGACCCTGACATCCTGACCCCCCGGGAAGCGCTCGATGCGCTTTACCGGCTGAAAAAGCTTGCGAAGGTCGCCTGAAACTCCAGGCATCCCATGTACTCCAAACCCAACTTTCACGCCATGACTTACTGTGTCGCCATCAAACTCAATGCCGGACTGGTTTTCCTGTCCGATTCCCGGACCAATGCGGGCCTGGACCACATCAGCACCTTTCGCAAGATGATCGTCTATGAAAAGCCCGGCGACCGCTTCATGGTGCTGCTGACCGCCGGCAACCTGTCCATCTCGCAGTCGGTGCGCGAGATATTGCAGACCGAGGAAATACGCGACCCCGCAGGCGGCGAGCCGATCACCATCTGGAACGCCAGGAGCATGTTCGACGCCGCCCGCGTGCTCGGCTCGGCCATCCGCCGCGTCTATGACCATGACGCCCGGGCGCTGAGGAACGACGATGTCGGCTTCAACGTGTCACTGGTCTTCGGCGGCCAGATCAAGGGCGAAGGAATGCGCCTGTTCCAGGTGTATTCGCCCGGCAACTTCATCGAGGCCACCGAAGAAACGCCCTATTTCCAGGTTGGCGAATCGAAGTACGGCAAGCCGGTGCTCGACCGGGTCATCCGGCCCGAAACCCCGCTGGACGAGGCCGCCAAATGCGCGCTGGTGTCGATGGACTCGACCATGAAGTCCAACCTGTCGGTCGGCCTGCCGCTGGACCTGGTGGTGTATGAAGCAGACAGCCTGAAAAGCGACAAGATCGTCTGCATCGACCAGGACAACCCCTACTACCAGATGATGCACAACAGCTGGGGGCAAAAGCTTCGCCAGGTGTTCGACAGCATCGAAGACCCGGTGTGGAACGATGCGCACACCGATACACCGATCAAGATGCCGGCCGGCCGCCATGCCGCGCTGAAAAAAATCAGCACGCCGCATGAAAAACTGATCTAGCCATTTTTTTCATTGCCCCTTCACCGACATTTACCTCCGGGCAAAACCGTAGCCTGCGCGCTGCGGCCCCCCTTATTTACGTGCCCACAAGTCCCAAGCCCCTCATCATTTTTTCCCATGGCAACAGCTTTCCGGCCAGTACCTACGGCGTGCTGTTCCAGAGCCTGAAGGCACGGGGTTTTCAAATCCAGGCGATTGAAAAATTCGGCCATGACCCGCACTACCCGGTCACGAGCAACTGGCCCAACCTGGTCCAGCAACTGGCCGACTTTGCCAGCCAGGAAGTCGAAAAGTCCGGCCAGCCAGCCTTTCTGGTCGGCCATTCGCTGGGCGGCTTTCTGAGCCTGATGTGTGCCGCCCGATACCCCGAACTTGGTGGCCACAAGGTTGCTGGCGTGCTGATGCTCGACTCGCCGGTGCTGGGCGGCTGGCGCGCCAAGGCGCTGAGCGTGGCCAAGCGGGCGCGGCTGGTGGGCTCGATTTCGCCGGGGGCCATCAGCCGCAAGCGCCGCCACCAGTGGCTGGGCCGGGACGAGGTGCTGGCGCACTTTCGCAGCAAGAAAGCCTTTGCCCGCTGGGACGAGCAGGTGCTGCGCGACTATATTGACCACGGCACCCACGACGAAGGCGGAAGCGCGCAGGGGCAGCGCCTGCTGAGCTTTGACCGCGACGTGGAAACCGTGATCTACAACACCCTGCCCGACAACCTGGAGCAGCTGCTGAAAACGCATCCGCTGCAATGTCCGGCGACGTTCATCGGCGGGCGCCAGTCGGCCGAGATGAAGCAGGTCGGCATGGCGATGACGCAGAAAATCACCCAGGGCCGCATCATGATGCTCGACGGCAGCCACCTGTTCCCGATGGAAAAGCCCCTGGCCACCGCTGCCGCCATCGAAGCGGCGCTGCTGAATTTCATGGGCTGAAGGCGGCTTTCTAGGCATTCTGTTTGCTCCAAACCAGACGCTCGCGGCTTGCTATTTAATAGATAGCTGTAAAGCTTTCAGCAGCTTGCGTAAAACTGCTTTTTTATTATGTTTTTTTAATTGCGAATGCTTACCGTTTGTTTGCTGTTTTTCTTGGGATTTGGAGGCTTCTTCTGTGGATTGAGGGGTGAGCGCCTTCCCGGCGGAGGGTAACTTTCTTTTCTGGCAAAAAAGAAAGTCACCAAAGAAAGTTGCCTGAGGGCGGGAGCGGATCAGAGCTGAACGCTCTGTCGGGCCATCGCTTCGCTGGGCCCTGAGTTCTTTGATCGCTGGCTGGTAGCCAATGCCAAAGGCTGGCTGGTTCGACCGCTCGTTCGCCAACAGCTTCACGCTCTGCTTGATCTGCTTGATCTGCTTGGCTTGCGCTTTGCGCATCGCGGTTAGCTGTAGGCAACGCCTATTTTCTTTATGGTGTGTCAGTAGCTCTGGAACCACCCTTGCTCTTTTTACTGTCCGTTGTCAGCCCCCGACCCGCCCTGACCAAGAAAAGTTTAAAACAAGAAACTGGAAGAAGTGCTTAAAGCACAAAGGAAACGGTCAAGCAGAGCGTGAAGCTGTTGGCGAACGAGCAGTCGAACCAGCCAGCCTTTGACAATGCCACCAGCCCTCAGATCCAGGTGCCCAGGGCCCAGCGAAGCGATGGCCCGTCAGAGCGTTCAGCTCTGATCCGATCCCGACCTTCAGGCAACTTTCTTTGGTGACTTTCTTTTTTGCCAGAAAAGAAAGTTACCCCCCGCCGGGAAGGCGCTCACCCCTCAAACCACAGGAGAAGCCACCAAATCCCAAAACCAAAGAACAGAAACCGCAAGTCCACCTTCAGTCAGATGAGCCGTCACTGTTTCTTGGTCAATCCGCCCAGACCACCAGGCCGCTCCAGGCGGTGGCCAGCACCACGATGCCAAACGCGATGCGGTACCAGGCGAAGGGCACGAAGTCGTGGCTGGCGATGTAGCGGAGCAGCCAGCGAATGCACAGCCAGGCGCTCAAAAAGGAAAACAGCAGGCCGACGCCGAACATCGGCAGGTCGGCCATCGACAGCAGCGCTCGCTCCTTGAACAGGCTGTAGACGCCCGCGCCAATCAGCGTCGGAATCGCCAGGTAGAACGAAAAATCGGTCGCTGCCTTGCGCGACAGGCCGAGCAGCATGCCGCCGATGATGGTCGAGCCGCTGCGACTGGTGCCCGGAATCATCGCCAGGCATTGCACCAGCCCGACCTTGAGCGCGTCCATCGTCGTCATCGACTCGACATCGTGGATGCGAATGGCCGCCGGGTTGCGCTGCTGGCGCTTTTCGGCCCACAAGATGATGAAGCCGCCAACGATAAAGGCGCTGGCTACCACCACCGGCGTGAACAGATGCGCCTTGATGGCCTTGCCGAACAGCAGCCCCAGCACCACGGCCGGAATAAAAGCCACCAGTACATTCAGCGCGAACTGCTGCGCCTGCTTTTCGTTCGGCAGCGCGATCAGGGTGCTGCGGATTTTTTGCCAGTACACCAGGATCACCGCAAAGATGGCGCCGGTCTGGATGGCAATGTCGAACACCTTGGCCTTTTCGTCGTCAAAGCCCAGCAGCGCACCGGCCAGGATCAGGTGGCCGGTGGATGAAATGGGAAGAAATTCGGTCAGTCCTTCGACAACGCCCATGATGGCGGCTTTGACCAGCAAAACAATATCCACGCGTACTCCTTGAATGAAGGCGCGATTATCGTCGCTGGCTTTTCGCCCTGTGGTTGAGCCGGTGCCAACGGACTGGAAGGCCTTACAAAAGCCGGCTCAGGCGCTGGGCCGCCACCTGTAGAGCCGGCAATCTTTGAAGCGCCTGTTCGGCCGAAAGTCGCGAGACCGGCGCATGCACGGCCAGGGCCGCACGCATGATGCCGCTGTCATCACACACCGGCACGGCCAGGGCCAGCAATCCATCGATGAACTCCTGGCGGTCCAGCGAGTAGCCTGCACGGGCAATATTGGCGCACTCCTGAAGCAGCGCATCCTTTGACGTCAAGGTGGCTTCGGTCATCGGCGTCAAGGTCAGCTCGGACACCAGCAAGTCACGCTGTTTGGCAGGCATCAGGGCCAGGAACAATTTTCCGCTGGCGGTGCAATGCAAGGGCACATGTTCGCCCACCATCAGCGTCAGCCGCCAGGGCCAGGGTGCCTCGACACGGTCCAGGTAGAGCACCGAAGCACCATCCAGTGTCGTGAAGTTACAGGTTTCACCCACCTGCTGGACCAGTTCCGACAACACCTGATGGCGCAGGCTACGAACCGTGCCGTGGTTCAAGGTATCAAAAGACAATTTGCGAAGCGCGGGGCCGACGATGAAGTCGCGCTCGTTGATGTCACGCGCAATGAATCCCGTCTCCAGCAACTGTGCGCACAAACGATGGGCCGTGCCTTTGGGCAAGGCCAGGTCGGCAGCCAGATCCGCCAGTGAAAGCGCACGGCCTTCTTTGGCCAGGCGTGCCAGCAAACGCAAGCTTCGTTCGGCCGAAGACCCGGTTGAAGAAACTGAATTCAAGACGTTTTTTTCGTTCATAGGGTAAATGCTAATAGTGGAACCTAGAGTTCCACTAAATAATTATTCACAGAAAATAAATGGAACAAAAAGGTCCGTTAATTTTTAACTCTGCTTTCGAGGGGCAAAAAAATGAATGTCGAGGCTGCAATGCCAAGGCAAACCAAACAAGCAAGCAAGGCAAGAAGTATGACCAAAGAATTTGATTACATCATTGTCGGCGCCGGTTCTGCAGGTTGCGTCCTTGCCAACCGGTTGTCTGAAGATCCGGCAACCCGGGTGCTGTTGCTGGAAGCCGGCGGCAAGGACTGGAACCCCTGGATCCATGTGCCGGTGGGCTACTTCAAGACCATGCACGACCCCAAGCTGGACTGGTGCTACAAGACCGAGCCCGAACCGGGCACCGCCAATCGCCAATTGCAATGGCCCAGAGGCAAGGTGCTGGGGGGTTCGAGTTCGCTCAACGGCTTGCTCTATGTGCGCGGCCAGCGCGAAGACTACGACCGCTGGGTTGAGCTGGGAAATCCGGGATGGAGCTACGCCGACGTGCTGCCCTACTTCAAGAAATCAGAGGATCAGGAGCGCGGGGCCAATGACTACCACGGCGTCGGTGGCCCGCTGAAAGTCTCTGACCTCAGGCTGCGTCGCCCTATTGCGGACCATTTCATTGCCGGCGCCATGGACATTGGCATCCCTTTCAACGAAGACTACAACGGCGCGGTGCAAGAGGGTGTGGGCTACTTTCAGCAGACGGCTCACAAAGGCTTTCGCTGGAGCACGGCCCGCGGCTTTCTGCGGCCTGCCCGCAAGCGCGCCAACCTTGTCGTCAAGACCAAGGCACAGACCACCCGTGTGCTGTTCGAAGGCAAGCGCGCCGTCGGGGTGGAATATGTGCAGGACGGGCAACGCCTTCAAGCCCATGCTGGCGCCGAAGTGATTTTGGCCGCTGGCGCCATCGGTTCACCGCAGCTGCTGCAATGCTCTGGCGTCGGTCCGGCGGATCTGCTGGCCAGGGTGGGCGTGCCGGTGGTGCATGCCCTGCCAGGGGTTGGCCAAAACCTGCAGGACCATTTGCAAGTCCGTCTGGTTTTCAAGACCAGGGAGCGCACGCTGAACGACGAGGTCAACACCTATCTCGGTCAGTTGAAGGTCGGCATGCAGTATGCGTTCAGCCGCACCGGGCCGCTGACGCTGGCGGCCAGTCAGGTCACCATCTTCACCCGCTCGGGACCGGACGTGACGCGTCCCGACATCCAGTTCCACATGCAGCCCCTGAGCGCCGACAAGCCGGGCGAAGGGGCGCACAAGTTCTCGGCCTTCACCTCGTCGGTCTGCCAATTGCGCCCCTACAGCCGTGGCCACATCGAAATCACGTCGCCCGATGCGCTGGTCTATCCGGCCATTTACGCGAACTACCTGTCCGACGAGCGCGACCATGCGGTGGTGATTGGCGGTGTCAAGGTGGCTCGTCGTATTGCGCAGTCTCCCTCGATGGCGCCGCACATCATTTCTGAATTTGTTCCGGGTACGCAGTTCCAGACAGATGCAGAGTTGCTCGACGCGGCCCGCCGTTACAGCCAGAGCATTTACCACCCGAGTGGCACTTGCAAGATGGGAATTGACGCCATGGCAGTGGTCGATCCCCGCTTGCGGGTGCATGGCCTCACCGGTCTGCGCGTGGTCGACTGCTCGATCATGCCGGAAATCGTGTCCGGGAATACCAATGCCCCGGTCATCATGATTGCCGAAAAAGCGGCCGACATGATTCGCGAGGATGCCAGGAAAACAGCGGCGTACGCACGCTAGGCGCCACGCGCAAGACAGCTTTCATTCACACAAAGGAGACAAGACATGAGCACGCACAATGAAAAGGCGATCCGCAAGGTCGTCATCTCGGCGCTGGTGGGCGCCAGCCTCGAATGGTATGACTTCTTTTTGTACGGCGTCGTCGCCGGCATCGTCTTCAACCGCCTGTACTTTCCATCGGACGACATCACGGTGTCCACCATGCTGGCGTATGGCACTTTTGCCGTCGGCTTCATCACACGCCCGCTGGGCGGCGTGGTGTTTGGCCATTTTGGCGACAAGCTGGGCCGCAAAAGCATGCTGGTCATCACCCTGATGATCATGGGCGTGGCCACGTTCCTGATCGGCCTGATTCCCACCTACGACCAGATCGGCATTGCCGCACCCTTGCTGCTGCTGCTGATGCGCGTGATGCAGGGCATCGGGCTGGGTGGCGAATGGGGTGGCGCCGTGCTGATGGCGTATGAATACGCGCCCAAGGAAAAGCGCGGCTTTTACGCATCGTTGCCGCAAATCGGCCTGGCCATCGGCCTGTGCATGGCCTCTGGCGTGGTGGGGCTGTTGTCCTGGGCGCTGACGGATGCGCAGTTCATGGCCTGGGGCTGGCGAATCGCCTTCCTGCTCTCGGGCGTGATGGTTGCCGTCGGCATGTACATCCGGCTGTCGGTGCAGGAAACGCCCGAGTTTGCCGCCGTGAAAGAACACAACGCCGAGGCAGCCATCCCGTTTTTCGACATGATGCGGCGCTATCCGGGCAATGTGCTCAAGGGCATGGGCGCTCGCTATATCGACGGCGTGTTCTTCAACATCTTTGGAGTGTTCTCGATCAACTACCTGACCAATACCGTCAAGATCAGCCGCACCGATGCCCTGCTTGGCGTGATGATTTCAGCCCTGGTCATGATTGTCACCATTCCTTTCTTTGGCCGTCTGTCGGACCGCATCGGCAGGACCAAAGTGTTCATGTGGGGCTCGATCATTACCGCGCTGTCGGCATTTCCCGCCTTTTGGCTGATGACGCATTCTCAAGGCAATGTCACGCTTGTCTGGATCTCGATCGTTGTTCCGTTCGGCATCCTTTACGCCGCGGTCTACGGACCCGAAGCGGCACTGTTCTGCGATCTGTTCGACGCCAAGGTGCGCTACACCGGCATCTCGTTTGTTTACCAGTTCTCGGGCATCTTTGCATCGGGCATCACGCCCATCATCGCCACTGCGCTGCTCAAGACGGGAGGCGGCGACCCGTGGCATGTCTGCCTGTACGTGCTGTTTGCAGGCGCCGTGTCGGCAGCCTGTGCCTGGTCAATCGGACGCGACAAGGCCAGGCTCGCCACGATTGAAATGCCGACAAGGCGGGGTCAACGCGCTTGAAGCTGGCGCAGGCCACAAGCCTGCAGGCGCTGAAGGCCGAACGCCCGACACAAGCAACGCTTGTGTCGGGCGTTGTGCATTTCATTTTCCATTTCAAATTCAGCCATGCCATCAAGACTTCTGTTCAAGAGCAGTTTTCGCCTCATTGCGATGCAGTTCGGGGGACCGTTGCATTGAAGTGGAAAAGAATTAAGCTGGCAGCACCATGACCTCCACCACGCCAAACGCCACCTCACAAATCGAGACTGCTCTGCCTACGCCCACCGACATCCTGGAGTTCTGGCTGGGTGACGGCATGACGTTGGGCTGGCCGTCCCAAGACATGAACCGGCGCTGGTTCCTGGGTGGCGCCGCGCTTGACGCTGAAATCCGGTCCCGCTTCGGCCAGGCGGTGCAGTCGGCCATGCAAGGTGAACTGGCGCCGTGGGAAGCAGCGCTTCACAGCCGGCTGGCGCTGGTGATTCTGCTCGACCAGTTCAGCCGCAACGTGTTTCGCGGCACTGCCCGTGCTTTTGACAGCGACGCGCAGTCGCAGCAACTGACGCTGAACACGCTGGCGAAGCAGGAAGACCGGCAATTGCCGTGGGTCGGCCGGGTGTTTTTGTACATGCCGCTGATGCACGCCGAAGACTTGGGACTGCAGGAAAAATGCGTGGCCTGTTTTTCACAACTGGTGGCCGATGCCCCCGCCGCTCTGAAACCCAAACTGCAGGGCAACCTTGACTCTGCCATCGAGCACCACGGCATCATTGCCCGGTTCGGCCGTTTTCCGTACCGCAATGAGGTGCTGGGCCGCGCCAGCAGCGCCGAGGAAAACGACTCCCTGCACAATGGCCAGCGCTTCGGGCAATAAGCAGTTCAAGCCGTCCGGTTCATTTCATATGCTGGAAATGCCCCCTCAGTAAATCAGCGCAACGTCCTACCGTCGTGCTTGCGGCGTTGAGGTGTACTTGGCGGTGAAACAAATTTTTGAGGAAACTGATGAAAATTGCACACACTCCCGTCGGCATGCGCAGCAAAAGCGCTGTTTTGGCACTGGCTTTCGTGACCGGCTCGGTCGCACTGCTGGCCGGATGCGCCGGCGTCAAGGCGCCGCCCAAGGAATACACCCAGGAACGGCTGGACGACCAGATCCAGGTGCCATCGGGCCATGTGGTGGCGCTGGAAACCACGGCGGTCGGTGTCCTCAACTACGAATGCAAGGCGAATCCGGCCATGGGCGGCGCCATCGGCTGGGTGCTCGCCAGCCCTCAGGCTGAGCTGATGGACCGCACCGGCAAGACAGTCGCCAGGTACTCAGGCCCGCCAGCCACCTGGACGCACACCGACGGCTCCAGCGTCGTTGGCACGCAGGTCGCCCTTGCACCACGCCCCGGCGCCACCAACCTGGCCTACCAGTTGTCCAAGGGCAGGCCCGGTGCAGCCCCAGGCGCCATGCAGAACATCACCTACATCCAGCGCATCAAGACCAAGGGCGGACAGGACCTGAGCAAGGCCTGCACGCAGACCGATGTCGGCGACAAGCTGACGCTGCCTTACCAGGCTGACTACATTTTCTGGAAAGCGGCTTGATGCGTTCAAGGCAAGGGAAAGTGATCACCACACCCCTTTCATAACGCCCGGACAGGCGTCAAAAAGCCCGCAGGCTTCAGGCCTTGCGGGCTTTTTGACGTCTAAAGAATCGGAGTGACCGGATCAGCGGCGGCCGTCATGCCGGTCGCCGCGGTAGCCGTCGCGGTCGCCACCCTGGTAATAAACCTGGCCATACCCTTGCCCATAACCCTGGCCGTAGCCGTTGCCCTGAACATAGTTGCCGCCGTCATGGCGCCTGTGGTGGCCGTGGCGACGTTCACGCTCGTAGTAAATCGGCTGCGGCGCCAAGTACACCGGCGCCGGCCTCACGAACACGGGACGCGGCTGGTAATAGCGCGGTGCGGGCTGCACATACACCGGCTGGGGCTGAATGTAGACCGGCTGGGGCTGGACATAGACGGGTTGCGGGTACACCGAACCCACGTTACCGACGTTCACCACCGCGCCCGGTATGCCGACGCCGACCGACCAGTTCACGTTGTCGCGGGCCTGCGCGGCGCCTGCAAAACCCAGGGCGGCCACAGCCAGCGTGGCGGCGGCACTTGCCAGGATGGCAGAGCGGGTGGTCCGGATGCTTGTCTTCATGAACTTCTCCTGAATAAAAAAAGGGCGCGAAATACCCATGTCTTGAATTAAACGCGCCAGACCCCAAGCCGCCTACTGCACGCACCGTTAAGAAGGTTGCCAAACGTAACCTCAACTTTCTACCCCCTAGAATCAGGCGATGACCTCATCCGCCCCCTCCAAGGCCGTCGCGCCTGCCCCTGCCGCCCTTGACAAGGAAGCCCACAAGCCCAGCAACTTCCTGCGGCAGATCATCGAAAAAGACCTGGCTGAAGGCACCTATGCCAGCCGCCGCTGGGGCGGCAGCCCCGGCGACGCCGCGCACCATGCCAGCGGCCCGCTGGACCCCGCCAAGGTGCGCCTGCGCTTTCCGCCCGAGCCCAACGGCTACCTGCATGTCGGCCATGCCAAAAGCATCTGCCTGAACTTTGGCCTGGCGCGCGACTACGGCGGCGTGTGCCACCTGCGCTTTGACGACACCAATCCCGAAAAAGAAGACACCGAATACGTGGACAGCATCAAGGACGCGGTGCACTGGCTGGGTTTTGACTGGAACAACCACGGCGAAACCAACCTCTACCAGGCCAGCGACTATTTCGACTTCATGTACCGCGCCGCCGAATATTTGATTGGTGCCGGCCATGCCTATGTCGATGAGCAGACCGCCGAAGAAATGCGACTGAGCCGTGGCGACTTCGTCAAACCCGGCACCGACAGCCCGTTTCGCAGCCGCACGCCAGCCGAGAACCTGGCCCGCTTCCGCGAAATGCGGGACGGGCAACTGCCCGACGGCGCCGCCGTGCTGCGCGCCAGGATCGACATGGCCAGCCCCAACATCAACCTGCGCGACCCGGCCATCTACCGCATCCGCCGCGCCCACCACCACAACACCGGCGACAAATGGTGCATCTACCCGATGTACACCTTTGCCCACCCGATCGAGGACGCACTGGAGCAGATAACCCACAGCATCTGCACGCTCGAATTCGAGGACCAGCGCCCGTTCTACGACTGGCTGCTCGACCGCCTGGCCGAAGGTGGTTTGATTGCCACGCCGCACCCGCACCAGTACGAGTTTGCCCGCCTCAACCTGACGTATGTGCTGACCAGCAAGCGCAAGCTGGCCCAGTTGGTGAACGAACGCAAAGTCAGCGGCTGGGACGACCCGCGCATGCCCACCATCGTCGGCCTGCGCCGGCGCGGCTACACGCCCGAAGCGATTCAGCTGTTCGCCGAACGCATCGGCGTGACCAAGAGCGACAGCTGGATTGACTACAGCACGCTGGAAGGCTGCTTGCGCGAAAAGCTCGAACTCACCGCCCACCGGGGCATGGCGGTGCTGAATCCCGTCAAGCTGGTGCTGACAAACTGGGATGACGTCATGGGCACGGGCCACCTGGAGCCCTGCACCCTGCCCGCCCTGCCCCACCCGGCCGAAGGCACCGAATCGCCCGTGCGCCACTTCACCATTGGCAAAGAAGTCTGGATCGAGCGAGAAGACTATGAAGAAGTCCCGCCCAAAGGCTACAAGCGCCTGTTTCCCGGCAACAAGGTGCGCCTGAAAGGCGGCTACATCATCGAATGCACCGGCGCCACAAAAGACTCAGACGGCAAGATCACCGAAGTGCTGGCCACCGTAGTGCCCGATACCAAGAGCGGCACCCCCGGCGCAGACAGCGTCAAAGTGAAAGCCGCCATCACTTGGGTCGGCGTGGCCGACGGCATGGAAGCCGAAGTGCGCATGTACGACCGCCTCTTTCTGGATGCCCAGCCCGATGCGGGTGGCAAGGACTTTATTGAAAGCCTGAATCCGAATAGCCTGAAGGTAGTAACCGCCATCGTTGAGCCGTCATTGGCCAATGCCAAGGCGGATGACAAGTTTCAGTTTGAGCGACATGGGTATTTTGTGGCGGATTGCAAAGATCACCAAGCGGGAAAGCCAGTGTTTAATTTGGCGGTGGGGTTGAAGGATTCGTGGGGAAAGTAAATTCAGATTAAAAATTTAGGTAGTGGTTCAATTTTGATTGTTATTTGGCAACACATTTACCGTCAAAAGGAATGTCTCTTTTCGGGAGTGATGCATATTATTTAAAAAATATTACTCGCAACAGCTCAAAGCATCAGTTCAATAAAATCACTACCAAATTTAAAATTTGGTAAAACAAATAGTATGACGCTAAAATTTTCTAGTGCAGCTATGAAGGCAATGGGCTATAAAGAATTCACGGAAGCTGAAGCGATATCCGCCTCTTTTTCAAGTATTACAATCTATCAGGTTAAAGGCATATCTTTAGAAGCAAACAGTACAGAAATATCTAGTGGTACTATTGCCCGAGTTGACTATCGACTAGCAATAAGCTCAAGCATCAACGCTGCTTGTACTGCACTACTGCAGGACAATTTTACTGACGACGAGGAAAAATGGAAAATTGATAGCAATTGCCAAGGACCATTCGTATTAATACAAATTGGACCAACTCCGGAACACAAGTGCGCAAATGGTCATATTGCAGTCGAGAAAGATGGCAGTATTATTACTTATGATTGTTTTCCAACTGTTAGAGCAGAGCTTGCAGAGCTTGAATCCAGAGTTCTACCGCCAATAATCTCCGCATTAACATGCGTTTTCAACGTAGATACACACTACGTTGTATTCAAAAAAATTACAAGTTTATTCACTGGCAAAACATCTAGCGGAATTTTAGTTCGCGACACCCGAATAGAATTTCGGGCAGAGGGGCTTGTCTCGTATAAGCAAGCCAATCAACAAGTTGCAGAAAAATTAGATTTAGTGAAGAACTTGGCATCGACACTAAACCCCAAGGCATCCCGCTTCTTTTCGCTTGGCCTTTCCGAAATAGACCAATTAAAAAAATTTCTTTATTTCTTTTTAGAACTAGAAATTGAAACACACGCGGCATTTGGGCGCATCAATCACGAAACAGAAATAAAAAAATTACTTGATAAAAATGGATTACCAATCACAAAGTTAATTCAAATACAACTCACTGGCTTAAAAAATATATATGACAAATTTATATGGTGCGCCACCTGTGAATGGCCAGAAATTAGCGATAGCGATATTACTGAATTCAAACTTTTAAAAAAGGAAAGAGACAATATTGCACATGGCTCAACCTCAGAACCACCACCCGGCTTTGCCTTACGGGCCGAAAAACTAGCACATAAAATTCTCTGGCTGGCCAAAAATTAAATTTTCTTCTTAAGTCATTTAGCCACAAAGATGCGCTGATCAAATCCAGCGTTAAATCTAATCCCTATTCAAATGCCCCGCCCCCAAACCATCCAAATCTTTCTCCCCAACGGTGATCCGCGCGGCATCCGAGTGGCAGAAATCACGACGCGCATCGTTCGCGTGATTGAGGTACCGCGCAGCCAATTGGTGGACTTCCTCAAAACACCCGAGGCGCAGCAGGTTGGCGTCTACTTTTTGATGGGCGAATTGTCCGAAGCCGGTTTGCCGCGCGCCTATATCGGCCAGTCAGGCAACGTAGGCAGCCGGCTGGTTCAGCACAACCAAGGCAAAGACTTCTGGAACCGCGCATTGGTGGTTATCTCGCTCACCAACAGCATGACCCAAACGCACGCGCTGTTTCTCGAATGGTTTGCGATTGCAGAGGCCACCAAGGCAGGGCGGTACTGTCTGGAAAACGGCAACACCGGCTCGCAGCCCTACACCCCCGCGCCGCTGCAAGCCGACTGCCACGAGATTCACGAGACCGCCGCCACTCTGCTGGCCACGCTGGGTCAGCCTATTTTTGAACCGCTGACCAATGCGCTAACGCCGAAGGGTGCAGCGGAACTGTTCTATTGCAAAGGCTCTGGTGCTGATGGCGTGGGCGAGTACACCGCCGAAGGGTTTGTGGTACTCAAAGGCTCGCGCGGTCGGCTGGAAAACGTGGCTTCCATACAAGGCAAAGCCAATGAGCGGTTTCGAGAGAAACTTTTAGCGGAAGGCATCCTTGTAGCCAACGGCGGCGGCGTGCTGCTTACCCGCGATTATTTGTTTTCCAGCCCCAGCATGGCCGCAGTAGCCTTGCAAGGCCGCTCGGCCAACGGCTGGATGGAATGGAAAGACACCAAGGGCAAAACGATGGATGAAGTGAAACGGCAGGCGATAGCTACTTCAAGCCAATAGTCACTACAGTTTTGATAGCTGCTTACGCTTACCCTGTATGCGCCAAAAGCCTTTTTATCTAAATTAACTGGAAGAATCCCAATCAGGGTACGATGCACCCCAATATGGGTATTTCAACAACTCAGCCTGATTCATCATCCATCGCCGACGCCCTCTTCCCCAAGGTGCGCCAGCGGGTTCTGGCCGTGCTGTTTGGCGCGCCGGACCGCAGCTTCTACGCCAACGAGGTGATTGCGCTGGCGCAGTCGGGCACCGGGGCAGTGCAGCGAGAGCTGGCGGGTTTGAGCGAGGCAGGCCTGCTGACCGTCAGCAAGCAGGGCAATCAGAAACATTAACAGGCCAACGCAGCGGCACCCGTGTTTGCCGAGTTGCGGGGGCTGGTGCTCAAAACCACAGGTTTGGCCGATGTGCTGCGCGCTGCGCTGGTGCCGCTGGCTGCGCAAATTGAATATGCTTTTGTGTTTGGCTCCATTGCCAAACAGACCGATACCGCGCAGAGTAATGTCGATTTGCTGGTGGTCAGTAACTCGTTGGGTTATGGTGATTTGTACGCGGCGCTGGAGGTTGCCACCCAAACCCTTAGCCGCACCATCAACCCGACCCTCTATACGCCGGCTGATTTTTCGGCGCGGCTGCAGGACGACAATGCTTTTGTCACCCGCGTGATGCAAAAACCAAAACCTGGCTGATAGGCCAGGAAACCACTCTGACGATGGCCACCAAGACACCACTGGATAACCTCAGCGGCCCCGGCAAAGCGCTCAAAGCCGAAGCACCAGACGACGCTGAACTGGCTGGCTTGACACGCACCGGCAAGGCCCGCCTGACGGATGCCCGCAACACCGCACAAACTGCAAAAACTCAGCAAAACCGTCTGATGCTTACGCCCAAGGAACTACAAAAAGCTTTGGCCCAGTCGGCACTGCAGGCGCACAAACTGGCAGCCGCTTTTGGTAGGACCGTGCCAGGCATCAAGCCAAAGCCACCTTTACAAAAACCTTGAATGAACACTTCGCCTGAAGCCGTTGCGAGCCGTGCTGAAGCAGGCTCCATGCAACGCCCAACCCTCCCCCCAACCACTCATTGGCGGCTTTTCTCCATCGGGTTGGCCGTCAGCCAATTCGCCGGATAGGCCCGCATAAACTCTTTGGCCTTTTCAGGGCGGGCGCTCAGCCAGGCGTCGTAGGCGCCTTCGTTCAAGATCGCCAGCATGCGTTTTTCATTGCCGGGTTGCTGGTAGCGGCTCATCAGCGCGTGGCTGTTGGCATTGACGGTCAGCAAGGTGTAGCTGACGATGACTTCGCCGTCTGCCCCCGTCCAGCTTTCCCACAAGCCTGCCACGCCCATGGGCTCGCCGTCTACCCGGGCAATGCGGGTGGGCACGGCCTTGCCGCTGCGCCAGTCGTCTTCCACGAACGCCCTCATCGGCACGATGCAGCGCTGCCCGGCGAGCCAGGCCTCGCGAAAGTTGGTGGACGTGGTCACGGTTTCGGAACGGGCATTGACCAGTTTGGTCGAACGCAGCTTGGCGTCAGAAGCCGACTTGACCCAGCGCGGTACCAGGCCAAACTGTCCGGCGATCAGTTCACGCTTGGGCGGCTCGCGCGGCGGCGGGTCAGCGTCTGCGGCTTCTTCGGCCGGTTCGATCTGTTCGGCGGGTTCGGTTTCAGGGGCTGGCCCCACGCGGATAAAAACACCCGGCTGGCGCGGCCACACTTCGCGCCCCACGGCAACAGCAGGGGCATCCACACGGAACGCATCGGGATAAAGCAAGGCGCTGTGAACGCTTTCGTAACGGGTACTCATATGCTGATGCTATCGCAGTGCAGCCGCCAATCGCTCCGGCGATGGCTGGAGAATTGGCCTTGCGGCCGGAACTAACGGTTCTGACGGCAGGCGAATTCCACCGCTGCACACACCGCCGCCACCTGCGCCTCAATGCACTGCGCGGGGCTTGCGCTGGGGCTGTCGGGATAGACCTCGGTAGTGGTGGTGTAGCGCGCACCCGTGATACCGGCGCACAGGCCCAGCGGTTTCATCGCGTACCGGATCACGCCAAGCGCCACCACGGGCGAGCCAATGATTTCGTTCTTGTCGTCTGCGGGCGCAATGTGCGTGATCCGGCTGACCGCGTCGATGATGGCCTGCTGAAAGGCAGGCTGGGGGTTGTCGGTATCGTCCACCAGATAAAACCCGTCGGGGATGCTGCCAGGCGCAAATTGCTTGCCGTCGCGCGCGGCCAGGGCCGGGCGGTATTCCGATTCGTCGGTGCCGGTGGTTTCGTGCAGGTCGATATGGGCAGCAAACTGGCCCTGCAGCGATGCCACCAGGCGCATGAGCGCGGCAGATTCCTGCGCGGGCGTGCCTTCACGAAACGAGCGGTTGGGGTCGAGGGTATCGAAATTCCAGCGCTGAAAGCGTTCATACCCCCACGGACTGACACACGGCACCACCAGCAGGTTCGCCCGTCCGGCAAAGCCCGCCGCGTGCACCTCGGCAAAGCGCAGCGCACCGTGCACGCCACTGGTTTCGTAACCGTGCACTCCGCCAGTCACCAGTACGCCGGGCAGGCCGGGCTGCCAGTGGCGGCTGCGAATCGCCAACAGCGGGAATCGCTCCGCCGGATGCTGCTCGTCGGCATAGCGCACTTCGCCATACGCTTCGACATCAAACCGGCCCCGCAGCGCATCGATGGCGCTGAGCACGTCGTCGGCATAGCTGCGCTGGCGCACATGGCGCGCACGCCACAGCGCCCGCTCTGCCGTGCCCCAGGGTTGGTCGGGCGTGCCTATGGGATAGAAATGGTTTTTTTGCATGGGTGTGGGTTGGTTATTCAGACGGACTCGGGCGCGAAGCAGGGCGTTTATAGAATACGGCGATGGAGGAATAAGGCCGGACTCCAATGAATCCCATCGATGTCGTATCCCCGACGATTGCAAAGATGAAAACCGTTTCCGATCCTTGCTCGTCCGAGCCGATTTCCATGTGACATTGGCTTCGTGACGGACCCTTCACCCGGCATTTGGCAACGTCCTTATGTCCATCCACTCGCGGGCCAGCGCACTGCAACCCACCATTTAAAAACCCCAAAATGGGTACAATAAACCCCATTATGGGTACAAATCAATCGCCTAACGCTGAGTTAACGTCCATCGCAGACGCCCTCTTCCCAAAGGTGCGCCAGCGGGTTCTGGCTGTGCTGTTTGGCTCGCCGGACCGCAGCTTCTACGCCAATGAGGTGATTGCGCTGGCGCAGTCGGGCACCGGAGCGGTGCAGCGTGAGCTGGCGGGTTTGAGCGAGGCAGGCTTGCTGACTGTCAGCAAGCAGGGCAACCAGAAGCATTACCAGGCCAACGCAGCGGCTCCCGTGTTTACCGAGTTGCGCGGGCTGGTGCTCAAGACCACGGGTTTGGCCGATGTGCTGCGCGCTGCGCTGGTGCCGCTGGCCGCGCAAATTGAACATGCGTTTGTGTTTGGCTCCATCGCCAAGCAAACCGATACCGCGCAAAGTGATGTCGATTTGCTGGTGGTCAGTGACTCGCTGGGTTATGGCGATTTGTTCTCGGCGTTGGAGGTTGCCAGCCAAACGCTGGGCCGCACCATCAACCCGGCTCTCTATACGCCGGTTGATTTTGCGGCGCGGCTGCAGGGCGACAATGCCTTTATCACCCGCGTGATGCAACAACCCAAGATATGGCTAATGGGCCAGGAAACCACTCTGCCACATGGCCAACAACACACCACTGGATAACCTCAGCGGCCCCGGCAAAGCGCTCAAAGCCGAAGCACCAGACGCCGCTGAACTGGCAGGCCTGGTTCGCACCTGCAAGGCCCGCCTGACGGATGCCCGCAACACCGCGCTGGCTCTGGAGAGCCGCTTTGACCTGGCCTACAACGCAGCCCATGCGCTGTGCCTGGCCGCGCTGCGCGCCAAAGGCTTTCGTGCCAGCAACCGCTACATCGTTTTCCAGCTTCTGCCCCACACGCTCGGCCTGGGCCCCGAGGTCTGGCGGCTGCTGGACCTGTGCCATAACAAACGCAATCTGGGTGAATACGAAGGCTTGCTGGAGATTGATCTACGACTGGTGCTAGACCTGATAGATGCCACACAAAAAGTGGCTGATGCGCTCAACGCGCCAACTTGAACCTGAGAACAACACACGACATGGCAAAGTTTCTGAACACCAGCGCGACCAACTACTTTCTTGAGGAAATGATTAAAAGCGCGTCAGACCGACTGATTTTGATCAGCCCGTTCCTCAAGCTCAACGACCGCATGAAGGAGTTGCTGGCGGACAAGAACCGGCTGAAGATTGATGTGCGCATCGTCTATGGCAAGAGCGAATTGCAGCCGCAGGAAATCGAATGGCTGCGCGGGCTGACGTTCATCCGCACCAGTTTTTGCAAGAACCTGCATGCCAAGTGCTACATGAACGAGGAAATGTGCATCGTCACCAGCCTGAACCTGTATGAGTTCAGCCAGATCAACAACAATGAAATGGGCATCCTGATTCGGCGCGCCGAAGACAGCCAACTGTACAAAGACGCCTATGAGGAAGCCCAGCGCATCATCCGCATCAGCGACGAAGTGCGCATTTCGCTGGAACGGGTCAGCAGCGAACCCGTGGCGCCTGCAGTTACAGCCCCGTCACCCCTGCCAAAGCGCGAAGACGACCAGAATGCAGAAGCCAGCCATGCGGAAGGCAAGCTGACTTCCTCCAGGATCGCGCAAAAGCTGGGCCTGAAAACGGCGCCCTTTCTGGACCGGGCCACCGAGCAAGGCTTTCTTGCGTTTAACAATGGTCAGCACTTCGTAAGCGCCCAAGGCGAGCAAGTCGGCGTTGAGTTCATCGCCAAATCTCGCTTTGGCCCCTACTTCCTGTGGCCACACGACTTTTACCTGCTTTGATGGGCTGGCCGTATCAGCTACAGTATTGATAGCTGCTTGCATTCGTCCAGCATGCGCCAGAGCATTTTTTTATTGAAAAGTACAAGGTTGCAGCGCCGGCAGTGCATTCGCACAGCGGGCAGCAACTCAACCTCAACTGGCGTCGTTTGCCGACACGTTATGGTCAAAAGCTGCATCAAAATATGCTTTAGCGGTTTCCCCGCCCATTCTTCAACCTCTCAAGGAAATTGCCATGTCCCAGTTCGCCATGATCACCGGTGATGTCACCTATACCCCGGGTGACGGTGCACCCATCGAAATCCCGCGCGTCCGCGTGGAAGTGGAACTGGCGCCCGACAGCGCCACGCTGAGCTGGGAAGCCGCCGAGGGCGTCGTCGGCCTGACCGCCATTCCACGCATCCAGTTCGACGACTATGTGCGCGACGGCAAGATCACCATGACGACGGAGCAAGCCAGCTGACCCGTACCAGTTGCGCCGGCAACAGGCTTCAACGCTGCCTGCGCTGGTTCTGGTTTTTCATGACATCTGGCGAAGCCCGTCTTTGGCGCACAACCGCCGCCAGTCTTGGTGCGCACAGCAACCACAGCATGCCCAGCCCCAGCAGTCCGCCCTGCGCCAGGTTGTAGTCGCCGGCCAGTTGCTGCCACGAAGCGCCTGCCAGCAGCCGGCCAAAGGCCACTTCAAAGCCCATCATCAGCGTCAGCCACAGCCCGCCGACGGCCCATTGGGCGCGTGGGCTGGTGGCCTTGAGCAATGGGCTGCCGGACCAGGCAATCAAGCCAATCAGCACGCAGCCGGTGACGGTGCCGATTTGCCGCGCGGTGAAGTCGCCGACCAGCGGCGCAATGGCCAGCGTGCGAACGGTGCCGTTGACGACCTCGGCCACGATGATCAGGGCCAGCAAGGCCAGCGCGCGCAGCGCAAGCGTCAGGGTTAGTGAAAGCGGGTTGTGGTCCATGGGCGGGTGTTTCAGCGTCAGGTTCAAAAAAAAACCGGAAGCGGCGGCAAGGCTTTCACAGCGTCTCCGTTGATTAAAAAAATGCCCTTGATGGTACGGCTTTGGACGATTTGAAAAGCACCCCGGGCAGCCCGCCTTTCCTTACACAACGCTCCCATGGTCGGTCAGTGAACAAAGCCATAATGAATCTCGAGTCCCCTCCTTCAGCCCTCACACCCATGCCCACAGCCCATTCCAACCTCGCCCATTCACAGCTGAACCGCCGCGCCGCCCTGCTGGGCGCTGTCGGCCTTCTGGCGCTGCCTGCGTCGCAGTTTGCGACCGCCGCTACACCGCCTGCCCCCGAGTTCTGGCCGAACGACTTGCAGGTTCCCGGCGGCGTGGCGCGGCTGTCGCTGGGTCCGGCGGCGGCGCGTCCGGTTGCGCATGCGGGCGAGGTGCCGCTGCTGGTGCTGGGCGATGTCATCGAATGGACGGCGCTGGTCGGCATTCCCTTGTCTGCGACGCCTGGCCGGGCGAGCATCACGGTGCAGGCCGCAGAAGGCAGCGGCCCGCGCCAGGTCGGCTACAGCGTGGCACCCAAGCGCTACACCGAGCAGCGCCTGAAGGTCGCACCGGGCACGGTGGACCTGTCGCCCGACAACCAGGCGCGGTACGAACGCGAGCGTGCGCACCAGGCCAAGGTGATGGCGACTTTCAGCGAACCCCTGCCGCAGTTCAGCGCCTTGCGCATGCGCGTGCCGGTGCCGGGGCGGCGTTCCAGCTCGTTCGGCCTGCGGCGCGTGTTCAACGGCCAGGCGCGCAATCCGCACAGCGGCATGGACATCGCGGCCAGCACCGGCACTCCGGTCGTGGCTCCGCTGCCCGGCCGCGTTATCGACACCGGCGACTATTTCTTCAACGGCAACACCGTGTGGCTGGACCACGGCGGTGGCTTGCTGAGCATGTACTGCCACCTGAGCGCCATTGGCGCGGCCACAGACGATTTGCTGAAAACCGGCGAAAGCCTGGGCGCGGTGGGCGCCACCGGCCGCGTGACCGGGCCGCACCTGCACTGGGGCGTGATGCTGAACCGCACGATGGTGGACCCGGCGCTGTTCCTGCCGGCCTGAACTGCAACGCGCATGCTGCGAAACCAATCACGACAACGCTCTGTTTTTCATAGCTGCTTGCGCACGCCCATTAAGCGAAAGCGTCACTTTTTACCCTTAAACCAGAGTTGTAACCCTCCTGACCATGTCCGCACCCGACTTCAGCCCCGCCGCCGACCGCAACAAGCAGCCCATCCTGACCATGCTTCGCCATATATTGCCCGACGCGGGCAGTGCGCTCGAAATCGCCTCGGGCACCGGCCAGCATGTCGCCTGGTTTGCAGCCAGCCTGCCGCGCTGGACCTGGCAGCCGACCGACGTGCAGTCTGCCGCACTGGACAACATCGCCGCGCGGGTGGCGCAGCACGGCCTGGCAAATGTCCTGCCGCCCCTGCGGCTTGATGTGATGGCAGCGCGCTGGCTGCCTGACGATGTGCGGTTTGACGCCATCGTGTGCGCCAACATGCTGCACATCGCGCCGTGGGTCACCTGCGCCGCCTTGATGCAGGGCAGCGCGCGGCACCTGGCGGCCGGCGGGGTGCTGATCACCTACGGCCCTTATCTGGAGGATGGCGTTCCCACCTCTGAAGGCAACCTGGCGTTCGACCAGAGCCTGCGCGCGCAGGATGCGGCCTGGGGACTGCGCCGCCGCGAAGACGTGGAAGGAGAAGCGGTACGGGCCGGCCTGCAGCTGGCGGCACGGCATGCAATGCCGTCCAACAACCTGCTGCTGGTGTGGACCCGGGCGCAGTGATGCTGTCGGTCGATGCAAAGGCGATTTTTCCTACGTAGGGTATAGCAGCCGCTGCATGTCAGTTGTTTGGCCCCGGGCTTACCATTAAACGGTACGGAGACTTGTGCCATGCAACTGCAAACCCTCGAACCCCCGGACGACATCGCCTTTTTCATCGTTGAAGGCACGCACCGGATTGCCACCATCTCGATGAACGATTACGGCTTTTTGTTGTCAGCCCGAATGGCGCAGACCTACCTCGGGCGGGCCGAACAGGTGATTGATAACAAACGGGGATTTGACAGGGAGTTCTTTACCGAAGTCAGCGCGCTCAAGAACACTGCCGTGCAGATAGGCCGCGAATACGCGCAATTTGAAACCTTCTGCGCCGACTGCGACCGGTTTGACCACCTGCAAACCCGGAACTGGCGTGAATGGCTGTCCAAATGCGCCGTCCGCGCCATCTCGCGCAGCTACCGCGGAACGGTCAGCCACCATCTGGCCTACAAGATCCGCCTGTTTCACTCAAGGCTGAGCGCGGTTCTGACAGAAGCTTAAAAACGTTCATGGACAGGCGACTGAACGGCACCTAGCGGCCCCGCACCATCGCCATGACCTGGCCCGCATCCAGCGTCGCCGCCTTTTGCTGGATCTGCGGCAGGT
The DNA here is from genome assembly GCF_010365105.1 of Polaromonas sp. Lineage (GTDB taxonomy): Bacteria > Pseudomonadota > Gammaproteobacteria > Burkholderiales > Burkholderiaceae_C > Polaromonas. Next base: position 147,491 of record NZ_JAAFGZ010000004.1, read on the forward strand.
ACTCGGTTTGCATCTTCTTCGCCGGTTCCAGCAGCCCCTGGTAGGTTTCGCGCAGCAGCGCCGTGTTCATGACCCTGCCGCCGGCGTAGTAGCGTTTGGCCAGTTGCCCCAGCGCATAGGTGGTGGCAAACGAAAACGCCATGCCGGTGCCGGCGCTGCCGACCTTGCCGATGGTTTTACCGGCCAGCTTGCCGAGCAGGCCGCCCAGCAGCTTGCGGCCGAACTGTTCCAGGTACTGAGAGGTCAGGCCCACGCCGGCGGCGGCGATGAATTCCTTGATATGCCCCTGATCAAGCGTCACGCCATGCGCCTTGCCGATGCCATAGACCATCTTGACCTGCAGCGGAATGATGGCCATCGACGCCCACGACTGCGGCAGCAATTCGAGCGCTCCATTGACCAGCGCATGGTTCAGGATGGAGCGGTCCAGTTCTGCATCATTGGCGGTGGACGGCAAAGCGGCCATCACTGGCGAAGGCACGGGAAGCGCGGTGTCGGGCAGGTCAACTTCAGCCAGTGCCGCTGCCTGCGCGTCAAAAGCCTGGGTCTGGGCCGGGCTAAGGGCCAGCTGCAGGCGCAAGTCGGCCAGGAAGCTGCGCTCTGCATCGGTCTGCTGGCCATCGGCATCGCAGACGCAGACCGCCATTTCGTAGGCCAGCTGGCGGTGGCTGGGGTCGCTCAGCTTTTGCACGGCGGCATCGACGCCGGTGCGCTTGAGCAGCACGTCCTGGTACAGGCGCGGCAGGTTGGGTGCATTGGATTCGCTGGACAGCGAATCGGCGATGCGGCGGATTTCCTCGCGCTCGGCGTCGGCTTTGTTGCCATCGGCAAAGGCGGCAAACAGGGCGATGGAAAGCAGCGCTTCTTGCTGTTCAGTGGTCATGGGAGGTTCTTTCAAGCTGGGGTTTGCAACAATGCAGGGCCCGCGCAAGCCATCGATGGCAATGCACGCGCAGGGCGGCGGGCCGTTTGGTCATAATAAAACTGCGCACGCCGGGCCGGTCAAGCCCGGCGGATTTCTCATCGGGTCTGGTGTGGATTTAAGCCGCCGGCCAGACCTGTTTTATTTCGCCATCAACCCGACACCAACCGACAGAAAAGGACGCCCCATGAGCCTGCTCCACCTCATCAAGAACCAGCTGATCGAGGTCATCGAATGGACCGATGACTCGCGCGACACGCTGTCCTACCGCTGGCCGGACGAGGACAAGGAAATCAAGAACGGCGCGCAGCTCATCGTGCGCGAATCGCAGCAGGTGCAGTTCGTCGCCGCCGGCCAGTACGCCGACCTGTTCAATCCGGGCAAACACACCCTGACCACTGAAAACGTGCCGGTGCTGTCCACCATCCTGGGGTGGAAATACGGCTTTCAGTCGCCGTTCAAGTGCGACATCTACTACCTGAACACGCGCCTCTTCACCGGCAACAAGTGGGGCACGGCCAACCCGGTGATGATGCGCGACAAGGATTTCGGCGTGGTGCGGCTGCGGGCTTTCGGCACCTACGACTTTCGCATCGTCGAGTCGGCAAAGTTCCTGCGCGAAGTGGCCGGGACCGACCAGAACTTCCGGCTGGACGAGTTTGCCGACACCATGCGCTCGCGCATCGTCAGCGTGTTCACCGAAGCATTGGCGCGCGCCGGCGTTCCGGCGCTGGACGTGGCGCAGCGCTATGGCGAACTGGGCGACGCGCTGCTGCCGCTGGTCAACCCGGCCATGCGCGAGAAATACGGCCTGGAAATCACCAGCTTCGTGCTGGAAAACGTGTCAGTGCCGCCCGAGGTCGAGCAGGCCATCGACAAGCGCTCCAGCATGGGCGTGATCGGCAACCTGAACGACTATGTGAAGTACCAGATGGGCCTGGCGCTGGGCCAAGGCGGTGAAGCCGGCGCGGCCGCCACCCTGCCCGCGCAGATGGCCATGGGCTTTGGCATGGCGCAGGAAATGGTGCGCGGCATGCAGGGCGGCAATGGCGTACCGGCAGCGTCCGCAGTCAGCACACCGCCAGACACTGCCGCCGCCGGGCTGGACGTGCTGACGCCCGAGCAGGCGGCGCAAGGGCTGGGCGTGTCGGTGGAAGACGTGATGGCGTCCATCACCGCCGGCGACCTGAAGGCGCGCAAGATCGGCAGCGCCTGGCGCATCGCCAGGAGTTCGCTCGAAGAATTCCTGCGCGGCTGAAACCCCGGGCCTTTTTATTCCTGCCGGCTGCCTCCACGACGGCAGCCCCGATAACGCGGACACCGAAAACAACAACAATATGGCGCCAACCGATCAGCCCGCCACCGTGGGCAAACACCCCTGCCCCGAGTGCGGCGCCGACCTGCAATGGAATGCGGCCCGGCAGGCGCTGGCCTGCCCCTATTGCGGCACGGTCGTGCCGTATGCGCCGGGCCAGGCGCTGCCCGGCGCCAGCGTCGTCGAGCAGGACCTGCAGCAGGCCCTGAGCCACCCCGCCAGCGGGCGCGGATGGGGCGGCGCGGCCGCAGGGGAAAAGCGCGAGGTGCAGTGCCAGAGCTGCCACGCCATTTCGGTGTTTGTCGATGGCAAGGTCGCCAGGCGCTGCGACTTTTGCGGCTCGCCGTCGATCATCGATCACCCCTCGCTGAATGACGCCATCACACCGCAAAGCCTGCTGCCGTTCAAGGTCAGCGACGCGCAGATGCGCACCCGCCTGCGCCAGTGGTACGGTTCGCGCTGGTTCGCGCCCAACAAGCTCAAGTCGGCTGCGCTGACCGACACACTGAGCGGCGTGTACCTGCCCTACTGGACGTTTGATGCCCAGGCCAGCGCCCGCTGGCGCGCCGACGCCGGCCACTATTACTACGAGACCGAAAGCTACCAGGACAGCAAGGGCCAGCGGCAAACCCGCCAGGTGCGGCAGGTGCGCTGGGTGCCGGCAGCCGGCAGCCTGGCACATTTCTTTGACGACGAACTGGTGCCCGGCACAGCCGGCGTACATCCGGCGCTGCTGCGGCAGATCGAGCCTTTTCCGACGCTGACCGACCTGCAAGCCTATTCGCCCGAGTTTGTGCGAGGCTGGACCGTCGAGCGCTACCAGATCGACCTGGGCAAGGCCGAAAAGCTCAACCAGGAAGCGATGCAGCAACAAATTCAGGTGCTGTGCGGCCGCCAGGTGCCGGGCGACACCTTCCGCAACCTGCAGGTCGATGCGCAGTTTCAGGGCCGCACCTTCAAGCATATTTTGGTGCCGGTCTGGCTGGTCAGCTACACCTACGGCGCGCGCAGCTTCCAGGTGGTGGGCAATGGCTACACCGGCGCCATGGCCGGCGAACAGCCCTACAGCTGGGTAAAGATCGGCTTTGCCGTGCTGGCCGTGCTGCTGCTGATTTTGCTGATGGTGTCCATGAACCAGTGAGCGTCGGGGTTATGCCTGCCAACTGTGAATGGCCCTGTGGACAAGTGACTGGACAAGTCCCGAAAACCGCGCCGGCTATGGCTTTGCGCGGCATGCCCAAAAAACAGGCAGCCGTGATGCCGACCATCAGGTGCCCGGTGGCGATGGGCTGCCGATAATGACGTTTATGAACACATCCACCTTTCCCACGCCCAAGGTTCTGGCTTTCGATGTTTTCGGCACCGTGGTGGACTGGCACAGCGGCATTGCCCGCGAAGTGCAGGCGCTGCGGCCCCTGGTGGACGGCAACGCATTCGCGCTCGCCTGGCGCGCCGGCTACCAGCCGGCCATGCGCCGGGTGATGTCGGGTGAACTGGGCTGGACGCTGATCGACGACCTGCACCGGCTGATTCTTGACGGACTGCTGGCACCGTTCGGCCTTGAAGGCCTGAGCGAGGCCGAGTTGCAGCACCTGAACAAGGCCTGGCACCGGCTGGATCCGTGGCCCGACGTAGTGCAGGGACTGACCCGCCTGAAGTCGCAGCACATGATTTGCACACTGTCCAACGGCAACATCGGCCTGCTGGCCGACATGGCCAAACACGGCAGCCTGCCGTGGGACTGCATTTTGTCGGCCGAAGTGTTCCGGGCCTACAAGCCCGACCCGGCGACTTACGGGGGCGTGGCCCGGGTTTTCGACGTGGCGCCATCCGAGGTGATGCTGGTGGCGGCCCACCAGGACGACCTGGCCGCCGCGCGCGCCTGCGGCCTGCAGACCGCCTACATCGAACGCCCGGCCGAGTTTGGCGCTGGCCAGCCCAAGGACGTGTCGCCCTGCCCGGCCAATACCCGGCATGCCTGTGACTTCATGGCGCTGGCTGACCAGCTGGGCTGCTGATGGGCTTGCCAGGGCTGATCGTCTTCAACAAGCCGTATGGCGTGCTCAGCCAGTTCACCCCGGAGGGGCGATGGCGCGGGCTGAAGGATTTCATCGACCTGCCGGGGGTGTATGTGGCTGGCCGGCTCGATGCCGACAGCGAAGGCCTGCTGCTGCTGACCCGCGACGGAAAGCTGCAGGCGCGCATTGCCGACCCGCGCTTCAAGATGGAAAAAACCTACTGGGTCCAGGTGGAAGGCATACCCGGCGAAGCTGCGCTGCAAAGCCTGCGCCGGGGCGTTCAGTTGAACGACGGCCCCACCCTGCCGGCACGCGCCAGCCTGATGCCGGAGCCGCCCGCGCTGTGGCCGCGCAATCCGCCGGTTCGCGTCCGGCAGTCGATTCCCACCGGCTGGATCGAACTGGGCATTCGCGAAGGGCGCAACCGCCAGGTGCGCCGCATGACGGCGGCGGTGGGGTTTCCGACGCTGCGCCTGATTCGCGCCGCCGTTGGCCCTTATTCGCTCGACGGTCTGGCGCAGGGCCACTGGCGCGAAGCCGATGCCGGCCTGGCCACGGCGGCTTGAAGATCAGTTGCTGGCCTCGTCCGCCACCAGGTAACGCCTGACCAGGTCAAAAAAACGGTCATAAAAAGCATCTGATGAAATGGTCCTGCTGCCGACCTTCACCATGGCGTCATTGCTGGAGCTGAAGGGAAGCGAGACCGAACCGAGGGCGCCCACGCCCAGGCTGGCCGAATTGTTGCTTTTCTTCAGGGCGTACACATCCTGCAGCGCGGTGACAAAACCCAGGCTGACCTTGCCGTCGGGGGTATCCGGTGCGCAGACGACGCGAATTTCCATCTGCAGGTGCGACTCGGGCTCTGGCTGGAAGCTCTTGCGGCCTTCGACCATGTCTTCCCGGGCCGAACTGATGATGTAGCCCTGGCTCAGCAAGGCCCGCCTGGACGCCTCGCAGGTTTGGGCAGCAGAGGCATCGAACAGCCGGGAATAGGTCACCGTCGAGCTGAATTCTTCCTGCGACGCGAATGATTTCACCGGACTGGCACATCCCGCCAGCAAACCCGAAAGGCTGATAAAGCCGACCAGGCCGAGGGTTGCGCTGTAACGCTTGCAGGACAGATTCAAAACAGGGCACTCCTGGACATATCAAAACCGTATTGTCGGTTCACCGGGCGGCATGGACAACTTCTGGGAGCGCCCCGTCCCTGCGCAGAGCGCCTGAGGGGACCAGCCTTCATGCGCTGACAAGGGGCAGCTGCCCCTTGCCGCACCACCCACACCTTACCAAAAAACATCGTAACTCTTTGATTTAAAACAAAAATTGATGACTTCAAAAAAACACTTAAGACCGTCTTAATCTGGCCATTTTTATAATTCCGGCACCACCCACCCATGAAAAAACCTGTCATGACCGTTCAAAAACTAACAAATCGATACCACATGGCCTCCATTTCACTGCATTGGCTGATGCTGGCCTTGTTCATTGCGGTGTACGCCAGCATTGAGTTGCGCGTGCTGTTTGAAAAGGGCACCGAACTGCGCGAGACGATGAAAAACCTGCACTTCATGTTTGGCCTGCTGATATTTTTCCTGGTGTGGCTGCGGCTGGCAATGCGCATCATTTACCCGGCACCGCGCATTGAACCGGCCCCGCCGCCATGGCAGGCGCTTTCAGCCAAACTGGCGCACGTGATGCTGTACGTGCTCATGATCGGCATGCCGCTGGCGGGCTGGCTCATGCTGAGCGCAGCCGGCAAACCGATTCCATTTTTCGGCCTCGAACTTCCGGCGCTTATCGGGAAAAACAAGGAACTGGCAGGCCAGATCAAGGAGGTTCACGAACTGGTCGGCACCATCGGCTACTACCTGATCGGGATGCATGCCGCCGCCGCGCTGTTTCACCACTACATCAAACGCGACAGCACCTTGCGGGCCATGCTGCCCAAAGCATCGGTCTGACCCGCCTGATACACAGCCTGAATTCAAAGCTTGTCGCCCCGTGCCAAGGCGCGGCGTCCTTGCATTTTCTCCTTCAGACCTAAGATGCAGCCCATGACTGATCCACTTCATATCGTTTGCCCGCATTGCCACACCACCAACCGGGTTCACGCCGACCAGCTCGGCAGCGCGCCGACCTGCGGCAGCTGCAAGCAAGCGCTGTTTACCGCGCATTCGGCCGCGCTGGACGAGGCGGCGTTTGACAAGCACATCAGTCGCAACCAGATTCCGGTGCTGGTCGATTTCTGGGCGCCGTGGTGCGGCCCGTGCCGCCAGATGGCACCGGCCTACGAGCAGGCGGCAGCGCAACTGGAGCCGCAGGTGCGGCTGGCGAAGGTCGATACCGAAGCCGTGCCCAACCTGGGAACGCGCTTCAACATTCGCAGCATTCCGACGCTGGCGCTGTTCCGGGACGGCCGTGAAATTGCCCGGCAGCCGGGCGCCATGGGCGCGGCGGACATTGTGCGCTGGGTGCAGTCGAACCTGCGTTGAGCCCACGGCTGCTGGCAGGCTGGGCCGGGCTTGATTCGCTATTATTTATATAGCTGCTAACAAAGTCACAGCAAGCGCAAGCACCTTTTTTCATTAAAAAAGCCAGGCAGTCCGGCCTTGCTGGACCGAACTGCCTGGCTGAGGCCAAGCTTTCAGGCGGCGCACGATTTGACCGCGCCGCGTGGTGGCTTAACCGCGACCGCGGCGGTTGTTGTTCATCATGCGTTCCACCTCGTCGCGCAGGGCACTGAGTTCATTGCGCAGTTGGCGGCGTTCCTGCTGCGTCACCACGCCGTCGGACTTGAAGAAGGCCTCGTGGCGTGCAATCTCGCGCTCCCGGCTCTGCAGCCTGCGTGCTTCGCGCTGGGTGATACGGCCCGAACGCACGCCCTCGTCGATGCGCCGGCTCACCTGGTATTCCTGGTTGTCGATGCCTGGGGTGTTGCCAGCATTGTTGGGCGGGCGCACCACGTTGTTGTTGGCCATCATGCGTTCAACGTCGGCATTCAGCGCGCTCAGCTCGTTGCGCAACTGCTGGCGTTCCTGCGGCGTCGCCGTGCCATTGGACTTGTACTGCGCCTCGCGCATCTGGATGTCGCGTTCGCGGCGGATCAGCATTTGCGCTTCGGAAGGCGTGATGTGGCCCGACGCCAGGCCCTGCTGGATGCGCGTGCTGATGGCTTGCTGCGTCTGGTCAATGCGCGGGGTGTTGGTTCCCTGGGCCATGGCCGGGGACATTCCCAGTCCGGCGAACACAGCGGATGCGAGTAAGGAAACGGTGAGGAATTTCGATTTCATGGGGTTCTCCAATAAGGATGGGCATGCCGGCAGTTCAAATAACAGGCGGCAGATACGAAAAACTTTTCGTCTGTCGTCAAACCCGTCACTCAAGCTTCCCCTGAATCGCTGCTTTTCTAAGGCTCTGTGTGATTCAGTGAAGCCATTGTTGCCTTGCATTTGTTAACGCAATGTAAGGAAAACAGACATTTACCCGGTATTTACCTCGCGACTACAAGCGTGTCCTGATGCGTTTTTTTGTTTACGCGCTTTGCAACCGTCAGGGTACACGCAGCCATTGAACAGCAGGAACTCATCCCAACTTCATGGAGTCGCACCGCTGTTGCCGCATTGCGGTGGTACAGCACCCTACATTCTGGAAAACCCATGCTCAAAACCCTCAAGGACTTGTTTGACACTTTCGCCGGACCGGCCGAGGAAAGCCCGCAGGGTCGCGACCATGCGCTCAAGCTGGCGACGGCCGTGCTGCTGGTGGAAGTGATGCGCGCCGACCCGCAACGCCATGCCGAAGAACGCCAGTCGGTGCTGGCCAGCCTGCGTGACAAGTTTGCGCTGCCTGACGACCAACTGGCGCAGCTGGTCGAGCTGGCCGAGCACGCCGCGCGCACCGCCTCGGACTACCACCAGTTCACTTCGCGCATCAACGACTGCTTCAGCCATCCGGAAAAAATCCGGATCGTCGAGCAGATGTGGCAGGTCGCCTATGCCGATGACCACCTGCATGCGAACGAAAACCACGTGATCAGCAAGATTGCCGGACTGCTGCACGTCACGCATGGCGAATACATCGGCGCCAAGCTGCGGGCCAAGGAAGCCGCCAGCCTGGCCTGAACGCGTCCTGCGCCGGAGTTCAGGCGGCACGGTGCCCGGCGTATGCCAGGCCCTGGTCTTTGGCGCTGGCCGGGACGGTCAACGGCGCCTGCCGGGGCAGGCCCCACTGCAGCAGGGCGGCGGCCAGCACCACCGATTCGGTGTCGGTCAGGTAACGGTCGGCCTCGACCAGGGAAATGCACAACTCCATCACCAAACACTGAAGCGCGGGGTCATCCACCTCGGCCAGCACCTGGCGCAACGGGTCAGGCCTGACCTGTGCCAGGTCGGCCCAGCACATGCCGGTTGAAACCGCCATCAGGTCTTCGCAAAAGGTATGCACCACGGCATGCAGTTCGGCACGGCTCAGGCCGAGTTGCGCATGCACTTCGAGCCGTTCGAGAAGAGCCAGCTCCGAAGGGCACTGGTGGCCGTCGGCCAGCATCGCCAGGGCCAGAATCCGGGTGGCGGCTTGCGGACTGTTGCGGGGATAGCTGCGCATGAGGTGTTCCTTGGGGGGTCGGTGAAGAAGCTGATGGTTCAAAGGTCGGCGGCGAACGGTCGCTGGCGCGGCTGTGTGCGCTCGCGCACCTGGCTGCGCTGAACGCTGCGAACGATGCGCCGGGCTGCCCTGCTGAGCGCGCCTTCGAGCGCTGCGCGCCAGTCGGCGGCCATCGCGGTGCTGACGATGCGGCCGTTGCCCTGCGTGGTGAACTCGACCTGGCAGCGCTTGTCGATGCCGCCACGCGGACCGTTCACATCCGACAGCCGGATGCTCGCCTGCGGCACCAGCCAGCTCAGGCGGCGCAGCACGAAACGGACGCGCTGTTCGGCCAGGGCTTGAAACTGACGGCCTTCGGTGTCGCGTGATTCAAAAATGACTTGCATCGCAGTGCTCCAGGGTGGGGTTGAAGATGAAGGCAAGAATAGAGGCTGAATCGCTTCCTGAAAAGCAGATAATTATTGAATAAAACTTCTGAAAAACCTGACGATGAGCATTTCCCTCAACTACCGGCATCTGTACTATTTCTGGGTGGTTGCCAAGGAAGGCGGCATGGTGCGCGCCGCCGAACGCCTGGGCATGGCGGTGCAGACCGTGAGCACGCAGGTGCGCGAGCTGGAGCGGTCGCTCGGTTTTGCACTGCTCAAGCCCGCCGGGCGGGGCCTGGCGCTGACCGAAGCCGGCCTGGCCGCCATGCGCCAGGCCGATCAGATCTTTCAGCTGGGCGAGCAGTTGCCGGCGGCGCTGCGCGAGGCCACCGGCTCACCGGCCGTGCGGCTGACGCTTGGCGTGTCCGATACGCTGCCCAAGCTGGCTGTCAGATTGCTGATGCAGCCGGTCATGCAGGCGCCGGGCCTGCGGCTTCTGTGCCATGAAGACAAGTTCGACGACCTGCTGGGCGACCTGGCGCTGCACCGGCTGGACGTGGTGCTGGCCGACCGGCCGGCGCCGTCCAATCCCAACCTCAAGGTGTACAGCCATCCGCTGGGCTCGTCCCTCCTCGCCTGGTATGCGCCGCCGGCCTGGCAGGCGGCGGCGCTGCAGGACTTTCCCCATTCGCTGGCCAGCGTGCCGGTGCTGCTGCCGAGCGGCCATGCCGATGTGCGAACCGCACTCGACCAGTGGTTTGAGCGCCTGGGCATCCGGCCCCACATCGTCGGCGAGTTCGAGGACAGTGCGCTGCTCAAGACCTTTGGCGCCAGCGGCATGGGCGTTTTTCCGGCGGCCGAGCTGGTGCATGAAGAACTGACCAGCCGCTATGGCGTGGCGCGCGTCGGCGCCTGCGATGGCGTGGCGGAGCATTTCTTTGCCATTGCCGCGCACAAAAAGGTGCTGCATCCGCTGGTCCGGCTGTTGCTGGCCGGGCAGGCAAAGTGACGCCGCCCGTCCTTCAGGCCCGGCTTTTCAATGCAGCATGGCGTTATTGATTCGATAGCAAACTATTGAAGCGGATAGAGCGGAAATGCCATTTTTGACCTTTAAATCAACTTTTCAGCCGCCCAGTCCCACAGCCCGCCACACCACATCCGCCTGCCGTGTCAGCGCCACTGCCACGATGTAGGCAAAGGTGGCCAGCGCCGCCAGCAGTGCAAACGTCCGCACGCCCCGGGTCTTGCCGCGCTTGAGGGCGATGGTGCCCAGCACGATGTAGGCCACCAGCGCCAGCACCTTGGCCGTCAGCCAGTTCTGCACGAACGGGTACTGGCCGCTCCAGAACACCAGCACCAGCGCGCTGGTCAGCAGCAGCGTGTCAACGACGTGCGGCACCACCTTCACCCAGCGCCGCTGCAGCACCGGCGAGTCCAGCAGCATCCACACCCCGCGCAACAGGAAAAAGCTGCCGCTCAGGACGGCAAAGGTGATGTGCAGGTGCTTGATGGCGAGGTAGTTCACGGGCGGGTCCGGTGGGTTCGTTGGCAAAGACTGAAACCGCAAAACAGCAGTGCCAGGTCCGCCGGTCTTGAACCCGCGTCCTGGCACCTTGCTGGCGGCATGGCAGAGCCGCCATTCTAGAAGCGCGACCCTGTCTGTGGTTTCAGCCGAGCACCTTGAAGTCAATCACTATCTCGCCCGGCTGGCGCTGGACATAGGAGATGGCTACGCCGGCGCCGAAACGGGCGTTGATCTGCGACAGCAGCGGCAAGGGGTCGTGGTCGTTGCAAAACCGCATGGTTTCGCCAGGCTGCAGCGAATCGAGCGCGCCAAAAATGGCGGCGTGGCGAAAGCGCTTGGCAACGCCGCGTGCATCGAAGGGGTAGACGCCTTCGGACGTCACGGGAAGCGAACAGTTGTGGCTCATGAAAATTCTCCTGGAGGATTTGAAAAAATCGGAAAGTTGCCTGGCTGAAGAGGCGGACATGGCCGGCCTCTTCAGCGAACGCCAGGCCGTCAGGCCCGTTTGACGCGGCTTGCCGAGACCAGCACCGGCTGCTTCTTGCCGCCGGTCAGCAGGCGAATGGCAAACCAGGCCAGGAACACGGTGCCGATGGCAAACACCACGTCACCCGGAACGCGCATCCAGACCAGCGTTTCCATGAAGTGCGAATGCACGACTTCAGGCGAACGCGCAAACCACATGCCCTGGGTCATGCTGGCCCAGGCCTGGTAAATACCGGCGGGCACCAGCGAGATAAACACCATCATGGCCAAGCCGATGTTGAGACACCAGAACATCGGGGCCAGCAGCTTGTCGGACCAGGCCAGGCGGTCGGACAGGCCGCGCAGGCAGAACAGCAGCAAACCGATGCCCAGCATGCCGTAGACACCGAACAACGCGGCGTGGCCGTGGGCGGCCGTCATGTTCAGGCCCTGCAGGTAGTACAGCGCAATCGGCGTGTTGATGGTGAAGCCCAGCAGACCCGCGCCCACCACGTTCCAGAAACCGACGGCGATGAAGCACATGATCGACCACTTGTACGACTGCACCCAGGGTGCGGCCTTGGAGCGCTGGAAGCTGTTGTAGGCCTCAAAGCCGATCATGGCGAGCGGCACCACTTCGAGTGCGGAGAACATGGCGCCAATCGCGATCACGAAAGTCGGCGTGCCGGTGAAGTACAGGTGGTGCAGCGTGCCCAGGATGCCGCCGAACAGGAACACGATGGTTTCCATCACGATGGCGCTGTTGGCGGTGCTGGCACGAATCAGGCCCAGGCGGGTGAACAGCAGCGCAATGACGGCGGTGGCAAACACTTCAAAGAAGCCTTCGACCCACAGGTGGACCAGCCACCAGCGCCAGTACTCGACCATCGAGTAATGGGTGGTCTGGCCCCAGGTCAGCGACGTGGCGTAAAAGCCGCCGATGCACAGCGCGGCCAGGAACACCATGGCGATCAGGCCGCGGCTTTCAGAAGGCTTTTTCAGCGCAGGCAGCAGTCCGCGACCGAGGAGCGTGACCCAGAACAGCAGGCCGATGAACAGCAGGATTTGCCAGACGCGGCCCATGCTGGTGAATTCGAGGCCCTGGTTGCCGACCCAGAAACTGAAGTCCGTGCCCAGGTGCTGCAAGGTGCCGATCCAGCCGGTGACGGTCGAGCCGACGACGATGAACAGCAGCGCATAGAACAGCACATCGACGCCGAGCTTCTGGTACTTGGGCTCGTGGCCGGAAATGGCCGGGGCGATGTACAGGCCGGTGGCCAGCCAGGCGGTGGCAATCCACAGCACGGCGAACTGGGTGTGGATGGTGCGGCTCACGGTGAACGGCAGGATCTGGCCGAGCGGGAAGCCGAAGAAGCTCTGGCCTTCGACCGCATAGTGGGCGGTGATGACGCCCATGCCGACTTGCGCCAGGATCAGGCCGATGACCACATAAAAGTACTTGCGCGTGGCCTTCATCGACGGCGTCGGCTTCAGGTCAAACAGCGGGTCGTTCTTGGGTGGCGTCGGGTCGCCTCCTTCGTTGTGGGTCGAGTGGTAAAAAATCATGCCGGCAATCGCTGCAATCATGAAGATGATGCTGGCAATCGACCAGATACCGGCACTGGCGGTCGGTGTGTTGTCCACCAGCGGCTCATGCGGCCAGTTGCTGGTGTAGCTCAAATCGGTTTCGTTCGGCCGGTTGGTGGCGGCAGACCATGAAGACCAGAAAATGAAGGCTGGAAGCGCTTTCAGGTCGTCCGCGTCAGGCAGCAGGCCCGAGCTCATGGCGTACTGCTCGCGCAGCTTGTCGAGCGACGGCGCATCGCCGAACAGGTCGGTGTAGTGCTTCATCACCTGTTGCACGGCCTCGGTGCGCTCGGGCGACAGGGTGATGGCGCCGGTGGCCGCGTCATACGTGTTGCCGCGCATCTCGGATTTCAGCCGGGCGTTGATCTCGGCCTGCTGGCCGACGCTCAGCGCCTCAAAGGTCTTGCCGAAATCGCGTTGTGCCCACACGCCGCGCAAGGCCAGTGCCTCGCGGTGCAGCCAGTCGGCTGACCAGTCAGGCGCCAGGTAGCTGCCGTGGCCCCAGACCGAACCGAGCTGCTGGCCGCCGGCCGACAGCCAGGCTTTCTGGCCGCGCTGGACCTGTCCTTCGGAGAAAAGCACCGTTCCTTTGGTACTGATGACTTGTTTGGGGATCGGCGGTGCTGTCAGGTAAATCTCGGTTCCGACCCCGCCGAGAACGGCAAAGGACAGAACGCAGATGACAGCAAGCCAGGTCCAGAGTTTGCGCGTCGCGTGCATGGCAAATTTCCTTGGTGGTTGCGGGTTTAAAAAACTTGAAAACGCTTCAAATTAATAACATGGATTCTATCTACATCTTTTAATAAATATGCAAATGAAATACATTTTTTTCTTGAAGACCTCATCCGTAATGGATCAGCTTCTATAGAATTGAACTGACCTTTTCAAGCAGGCCTGCCTACGCCGCTGCCGCCTGCTTCCCCACCCAGGATTTCACGCGCATGAGACTCACCACCTACACCGACTACGCCCTGCGCACCCTGATGTACCTTGCCGCCAACCGCGACCGGCTGGTGACCGTTCAGGACATCGCCGACGCCCACGTCATTGCCAAAAACCACCTGACCAAGGTCGTTCACCAGCTCGGCATTCTGGGCGTGATCGAATCGTTGCGGGGCCGCAACGGCGGGCTCAGGCTGGGCAAGGAACCAGCGCTCATCAATATTGGCGCGGTGGTGCGCAGCACCGAACCCGACTTCTACATGGCCGAGTGTTTTGATCCCAACAAAAACAAGTGCTGCCTGAGCAGCAACTGCATTCTCAAAAATACGCTCTATGAAGCGACAACGGCCTACCTGGCGGTGCTCGATGGCGTCACGCTGGAAGACCTGATGAAAACAAACGCCAGCCCTGTTGCCCTGGAAGCGGCCTTCAAGTCCATCCCGATCCGGTTGCAGACGGCGGATTCTGAAAAGCTTCCTCCGGCGGCCGGTCTGGAAACACCCGTCTGAAACGCTGCAAGCGAACAACGTAAAACGGCCATGCGCGTTTTAGCGCTGCCCCGGTGGCAATTCCGATGCTGTCCTACAGGCAGCGCTGCCACCGCGTCCTAAACTTTTTACGATGCAGGCAACGCACCGTTGCACCAGCCCGTTCTGACTGAGCCCAGCGCACATTTTTCGCAAGAATCACCCACAAGAAGGCCGTGAAGTGACCGAAAAAACGCCCCGCCTTCCATTTCGCATCGACACGCAGCCGCAGCCCGAAGCCAGCCTTCAGGCTTGGCGGGCAGTATTGCTGCTGCTGGCCGTGACTTTTGCGGCTCCCGGCTTTGCGCAAAAAGCCACCCGCGAACAAGGTCGGCAAATAGCCAGCCAGGGTACGCCACAGGGCGTGGCGGCCTGTATCAGCTGCCACGGTGCCAAAGGCGAAGGCATGGCAGCTTTTCCGCGCCTGGCCGGAACAGGCCAGGCTTACCTGCAGGCGCAGCTTGACGCTTTCGCAGACGGAAGCCGAAAAAATGCCGTCATGCAGCCGATGGCCCAAAACCTCACCGCCACCGAACGCCAGGCGGTGGCGCTCTACTTCAGCCAGCTGCCGCCGCCCTTTTCCGCATCTGATCCCGTACAGCCCGCGCCCTCAGATACAGGCGCCTGGCTGGCGACGCGGGGACGGTGGACGGCCCAAGTGCCGGCCTGCGCACAATGCCACGGCCCCGGTGGCAACGGCGTTGGTGCGCAGTTTCCACCTCTGGCCGGACTGCCAGCGGGCTACATCGCCGGACAGTTGCAGGGCTGGAAAGCCGGCAGCCGGCCGCCCGGCCCCCTGGCACTGATGCCCGACATCGCGAAAAAGCTTTCCAATGCCGAAGTTACCGCCGTCGCTGCGTATTACGAACAACTTGCCGCCGCAGGCGTGGCAGCCCCTTCAGCCGCCGTCCAGCCTCCAAAAACGGAAAGCCGTCCATGACCCGCCAGTTCCCTTCAAAATTTCCGCTGAACGGATTGGTGCT
>NZ_JAAFGZ010000061.1 GCF_010365105.1 Polaromonas sp.
TGCCGGCGGCAGCGCTGGGCACCACCGGCAAGCTGATGGCGGCACTGCCCGCGGCGCCTGCGCCGCCCTCTCGGCAAGCATCGTCTGCGCTGGGGATCGACCAGGTCAGGAGCTTGCCGGCCAGCGCCTCCATTGGCCTGCCAGCCCAGCCGCCAGCCGCTGCCAGCCAGCTCCAGACGCCTGCACAGCCCGCCAGCAAATCACCAGCCCGCCAATCCCTGCAGTCCGCCCGGGTGCAACCGGGCACGGCGCCTAAGCCCGCCAAGCCGCTGCCCACCTCGGCCAACTGCGACGCGGCCAGCAGCGGCGCCGAATGCATGCGGCCCGGCCCGGCCGCCGCCGACTGGCGCAAGGACCTGGGGGTGGAGGTTGATGCCGTCACCGGCGCCATTCTGATTCCAGGCGTCACGCTCAATCCGCCGCCTCGGCCTTGAGGGGCTAAACAGGGCGCTAGCCCAGGCTGCATCTGCGCCAGCCGCTATTTTTATGGCAACAAAACCTCCGACAAAGCGCAATGCTGCGCAGAATATTCCGTGCGCCAAAGATATCCATCCGTCGTCCAAAGCTTTGCGCCAAACAAGGTGCGAAGCTCAAGGGCTTTATGACTGAGTGTCCGATTTGAAAACAATTCAACGATTGGCCGGCACACGGGCAAGGGGCAGGCGACAAAGGGGTCGAGTCCTGGCGACAGTGGGGTGCCCATGCAGGTGAATCTGGATGCAGCCCAGCGCGGCTTGATCGCCTCTGGCCTGGGCCTGTTGATGTGGGCGACCGCCGCAAATGCAGAAATGCTGCGCCTGAGCGAAGCCCTGCGCCTGGCCGTCACCCAGCACCCCTCGGTGACCCTGCGCCAGCGCCAGCGCGACGCAGCCGCCGAGGCGCTGGACGGCGCCCGCTGGGGGCGCTTTCCGGCCCTGAGCGGGCAGACCGGCAAGGACGCCTACGGCAAGGACTATGTGACGGTGCGTATCGAGCAGCCGCTGTGGACCGGCGGCCGGATCACGGCTGAAATCGCCGGCGCCGATGCCGCGCTGCGTGGCGCCCTGGCCGGGGTGGCCGAGTCGCAGCAGGACATCATGCTGCGGGCAGCCGGCGCCTATGCCGAACTGGGCCGCTTCGAAGCCGGCCAGCAGGCCGCGCGCGCCAACGTGACGGAGCACGAACGGCTGCACCGCATGATCCTGAACCGGATCGAAAACCAGATCACCTCAAGCAGCGACGGCCTGCTGGCCAGCGCACGCCTGTCCCAGGCGCGTGCCGAACTCAGCCAGCTGCAGGCCCAGGGCGCCCGCGCCCGGGCCAGGCTGGGCGAAATCATCGGCCAGCCGGTCGGCGACATCGAACCGCAGCCTGCCCGCCAGCCCCGCCCGGCGTCGCTGGCAGAGGCCAGCCGTGCCGCCGTGGCCTTTTCGCCCGTGCTGCGCCGCCTGTCAGCACAGGAAGACAGCGCTGAAGCCGGCATCCGCATCAAGCGCGGGCAGGCACTGCCAACGGTCAAGCTGCGCCACGACCAGACCCGGGGCGGCTACCAGCAGGGCAACCAGACCTATCTGATGCTGGAATACCAGAGCGGCGCCGGACTGGCCAGCCTGGCGGCCATCCGGGAAGCCGAATCCCGGCGCCTGGCGCTGGAGGCCGAGCGCGCGTCTGCGCTGCGCGACGTGACCGACGAGGTCAGCGCCAGCTGGTCCGAACTGCAGGCCTTCGAGGCACAAGCCCTGGACCTGCGCGCACAGGTCGCGGCGACGGCGCAGGTGTTTGACTCCTTCACGCGCCAGTACGCCGTGGGGCGCAAGAACTGGATTGAGGTGCTGAACGCCCAGCGCGAACTGACCCAGGCCCGCCAGGCACTGGCTGACGCCGAATGGAGCGGCTGGCGCACCGCGCTCAAGCTGCAGCTGGCCACCGGCCAGCTAAGTGCAGACACATTGCCTGCAACCCCCTGGACTGATGCAAATGACCCAACACCTTGACGGCCAGGCGCAGGCCGACAGCGCCGAAGCGCCCGGCGCAACCCTGTCGCGGGCGCTGTCACGCCTGGCCGCGTTGCAGGGGCAGGCCGTACCCTCGCACCGCTTCGCAGCGGCGGCGTCGCCCGCGCCCGATGCGCAGCCCTTGTCGGCGCTTTCACTGGCCAGCCGCGCGGGCGCGCTGTGGATGGCCTGTTTCCCGGCCGGCGGGGTCCGGGAGTTTGCCTGGCCGCCGGCACCCGGCGACACGCCGGCCCTCTGGATAGGACCGGCCGACCCGCACGGCGGGCAGCACACCCTGCATGTCGTGCAAGGCGCCCTGTCCGGCGGCGTGATGTGCTGCATCGGCTTGCAGGGCGAAGCCCTTGAAATACCAGACGCCGAGGCCCGCCAGGGCAGGCTGCTGGCCCTGCAGGCCGACCTGCAGGCCGTGAACCAGCGCACGGCCGGTACCGGGGACGGCAGGCCGCGCTCGGCCGGCGACTGGTTTCGCCACGCCATCGCCAGGCGGCGCATGCTGTTCATCGACGGGGCCGTGGCCACGCTCACCATCAATGCCGTCGCGCTGGCCTCGTCGTTTTACTCGATGCAGGTGTACGACCGGGTGGTGCCCACCATGGGCTATGCCACGCTGTGGGTCATGACGCTGGGCGTGCTGCTGGCCATCGGGCTAGAGCTGGGCATGCGGCACCTGCGCGCCAGGCTGATCGAGCGTGCCTGCAAGGCCATCGACGAGGAACTCTCGACGGTCTTTTTCTCCCATGCACTGGCCATCCGCATGGACCAGCGGCCGCACACCGTGGGCACCTTCGCCGCGCAGATCCGGCAGTTCGAACTGGTGCGAAACTTCCTTACCGCCTCCACCATGTTCGTGCTGGCCGATGCGCCGTTCGCCCTGGCCTTCATCGCCGTGATGGCGCTGATCGCCGGGCCGGTGGCGCTGGTGCCGCTGGCCATGGTGCCGCTGTCGATACTGGCCGGCCTGATGTTCATCAAGCCGCTGGCGCGCCGGGCCAAGGCCCACATGGCCGAATCCAACCAGAAGAACGGCCTGCTGGTCGAGGCGATCGACGGCATCGAGTCGGTCAAGGCCGCCTCTGGCGAGTGGCGGATGCTGGCGCGCTGGCAGGCGTTGACGCAGGTGCTGGCCGACGATGAAACGGCCATCAAGGACCTTTCCAGCCTGGCGACCAACCTGACGCAGACGCTGCAGCAGCTCGGCTATGTCGGCCTGGTGGCGGCCGGTGTGTATGCGATTGGCGCCGGCACGCTGACCGTCGGGGGCTTGATTGCCTGCACCCTCATCAGCGGCCGTGCCCTCGGCCCGCTGGCGCAGATTCCTAGCCTGGTGGTCCAGTGGCAGCACGCACGCTACGCCCTGCAAGGGCTGGACCAGATCATGCGGCTGCCGGCCGACAGCGACCCGGCAGAGCGCCGCATCGTGCCCGACCACTGCCAGGGCCACCTGCGGCTGCAGGCCGTGCGCCATGCCTGGAGCCCGGACACGCCGGCCCTGCACGTGGGCAGCCTGGTGGTCAGGCCGGGTGAGCGAGTGGCCGTCCTGGGCGCCATCGGCTCGGGCAAGAGCACGCTGCTCAAGCTGATGTCCGGCCTGTACCGGCCGGCCGAAGGCCGCGCATTTCTCGACGACGTGGACATGTCCAGCCTGGCGCCGGGGTTTGTGCGCGAGCACATCGGCTACCTGCCGCAGGATGTGCGCCTGTTCCAGGGCACGCTGCGCGACAACCTGACCCTGGGCCTGCCCGCGCCCACCGACGGGCAAATCCTGGCCGCCGCCCGCCTCACCGGCCTGGACCGCGTCATTGCCGCCCACCCGCGCGGCCTGGGGCTGCCGATCAGCGAAGGCGGGCGCGGCCTGTCGGGCGGCCAGCGCCAGCTTGCCGGCCTGACCCGGCTGGTGCTGGCGCGGCCGCGCATCATGCTGCTGGACGAACCGACCGCCGCCATGGACCCGCAGCTCGAAGAGTTCATTGCCGAAGGCCTGTTTGGCCGCTGCCCGCCCGACGCCACCCTGGTGGTGGTGACGCACAAGCCGGCGCTGCTGCGCCACTTCAGCCGCATCGTCGTCATTGACCAGGGCCGGGTGGTGGCAGACGGGCCACGCGACGAAGTGCTGCGCCGCCTGCGCCAGCTCGCGCCACCCCCGCCCCCGCCGGCCGCCATGGCAGCAGTGCATTCCACCGAGGTCATCCATTCATGAGCAACGCGCAGCATCCAGCCCCTTTCGCGCCCACCCGGGGCGCGCCGGGCGTGTCGAACCGCCTGCGGCTGGGCATCTGGGGCGGCGCATTGGCGCTGGCCCTGTTCACCCTGTGGGCGTCATTTGCCGAGGTCGACCAGCTGACGCGCGGCCAGGGCCAGATCATTGCCAGCTCGCGCACGCAGGTCATCCAGTCGCTGGACGGCGGCGTGCTCGACGCGCTGCTGGTGCGCGAAGGCGACGAGGTGCAGCGCGGCCAGGTCCTGGCCCGGCTGGAGCGCACCAAGACCGAAACCTCGTTTCGCGAAACGCAGGCCCGCCTGGGCGCCCTGAGCGGGACCGCCTCGCGGCTGCAGGCCGAAGTTTTCGGCACGCCGTTGCGCTTTGGCCCTGAAACCGGCGACTACCCGGAATTCCGGGCCAACCAGACCGCGCTGCTGCGCAAGCGCAGCGAGGCCGTCGAGCAGGAAATCGCCGCGCTCAGGCGCATGCACGCCATTGCCCGGCGCGAACTCGACATGACCGAACCCTTGCTGCAAAGCGGCGACGTCAGCATGACCGACGTGCTGAGGCTGCAGCGCCAGGTGGCCGAACTCGAAGGCCAGATGACCAACCGGCGCAACAAATACCTGCAGGACAGCCAGGCCGAACTGACCAAGACGGAGGAAGACCTGGCCGGCGTGCGCCAGACCCTGCTGCAGCGGCGCGACCAGCTGGCCAACACCGACCTGACCGCGCCGCTGCGCGGCAAGGTCAAGAACGTGCGCGTCACCACCCGGGGCGGCGTGCTGCGCCCCGGCGACGAACTGATGCAGATCGTTCCGCTGGACGACGCCCTGCTGGTCGAGGCCCGGGTCAAGCCGGCCGATGTCGCCTTTTTGCGCCCGGGGCAGGAAGTCAACGTGAAGATCGACGCCTACGACTACACCGTCTACGGCAGCCTGAAGGGCCGGCTCACCTTCATCAGCGCCGACACCATGAGCGAAGACACGCGCCAGGGCGAGCCGGCCTACTACCGCATCCAGGTGCAGACCGAATCCCCGCGCTTCAACCGCCGCCCGCAGGAAAGCCTGCAACTGCAGCCCGGCATGACGGCGACCGTAGAGGTCAGGAACGGCAGCAGCACCGTGCTGAAGTACCTGCTCAAGCCGCTGGTCAAGACGCTGGACCAGTCACTGGGCGAGCGCTAGGGCGCATCCGTCAAGTTAACGCCTGTGCGCCTTCGCGGGAATGACGGGTGTCTTTCCTGTCCGGGTGAATCTGCGCCAGGGCCTTGTCGTCCTGCACCGCAAACACCGGCAAGGCGCCAGCGCCGCCTGTGTCATGCCCGGCTCGACCCGGGGACCCTGCCGGCCGCAGGGCCATGACTTGAAAACCCCGTGCTCGCGCCGCCGGCGCCGCTGCCGCCAGACCCTGGCCAACAGGCGCCTGGACAAAGAAAAAAATCCGTCAGGCAAAGCTTTGGCGCCGTCCGTCAAAAGTCGCGGCCAGCCAAGCCCCTAGGATCAGAAAAATCCAATACGTGGATGATTTTATAAGTTTCACGACAAGGCGCATCTTGAAAAAAGTCTTCTGTCTCTTCCTGCTGGCAGTACTGCACTGGAACACCGCGTGGGCGGACTCCAGCGGCTCGGACTGGAGCACGTCCTACGGCTTTGCCGGTGCAGCAAAGCACCAGACCAACATGACGCAGGCCGACCTGATTGCCAAGCGCGAGTCCGGCTACTACGACGGGCTGGGCAAGACGAATGTGAACAACATCAACAGCAACACCATCGGCACCATGACCACGATGAACACGACCATCAGCGGCAACAGCAACAACGTGGCGGCCGATTCACTCTCAAGCGGCAGCATGGACGCATCGATCCAGCTGCAAACGCTGATTTCCTCGACGCAGAACAAGACCTACTGAGCCACCCCATGCAGCGACGGCTCACCCGGCAAGCAGCGCAGTTCCTGTGCATGGCGTCGCTGTGCCTGGTGAGTGCCTGCTCGGTGACCCGGGTAGGCATTGCGGTGCCGGCCAGCGTCAACGAGCCGCTGCTCAAGGGGCCTGCTGTGGTCGATGTGATCACGCCCTTCGACCGCGCGCTGGCCTGCCTGGACGGCCGCATCAACCGCGAGGCGCTGCGCTTTTCGGTCGGCTCGGTGGTCGACGCCACCGGCAAGGAACAGGTCACCGACGGCGGCTCGGGCAAGTTCGTGACCCAGGGCGCGGGCGACATCGTGCAGTCGGCGCTGTTTTTGGCCGGCGCCGCGGTGGTCAACCGGCGCGACCCGCGCATCATCGACAACGAAGTGAAGTGGGGCCTGCTGGACATCAAGCAGCAGGCGGTCAGCACCTTTTTTGTGACCGGCAGCATCAACAGCCTGGACTTTTTGCCCGGCAGCGGCTTTGACCTGCAAATTGCCGGCATCGGGCCGCGCTTGCGGCAAAACCGCATCCTGGTGGGCCTGGACCTGTCGCTGACCGAAACCCGCACCGGCCGCATTGTGGCCAACGTACCGCTGCAAAAGCAGGTGCTCTCCACCGAAGACGGCTTTGGCATGGGCCGCTTTTTCGGCAACACGCTGATCAGCATGGACGTGGGCGGCAAGGAGCGCGAGGCGCTCAACCTGGTGCTGCGCCAGATGCTCAACCTGGCCACCTTCGAGCTGCTGACCCAGGTCATGCCGCCCGAAAAATACGCCGACTGCATGCAGCTGATCGAGGTGGTGGACGGCGTGACCGAAAACTCCCGCAGCAGCCGCACCCTGAAGCAGTACCTGAACGCGCAAGCCAAGGCCGCCGAGCTGGCCACCAAAAACCAGGTCATGGCCGCCGCCAAGAAACCCACCGTGCTCGAAGCCGCCAGCGCCACCCCGCCCGCCCGTGCGCCGGTCCAGCCCGGGCCCGCCCTGCCGGCGGCTGCAGCCCAGTCGGCCGACGCGCAGGCTTCGGCGGCGCAAACCCCTTACTTTCCGGCCGAACAGGCGCAGCCCAGCAACGCCGCCCTGCAGGCGCTGAACCTGTCGCCCGGCGTTCGCGCGCCCAAGGGGGCACCGCCCGGCAACAGCAGCTACAACGGCGCCGGTGGTGGCGGCGAACGCCAGGCCGCTGCCGCTCTGGTGGCCAGCGCACCTGCAGGGGTGCCCGCATGCAAATTCCCCCCGGGCGACTTTGCCCAGGTCACCCCGCTGCGCGCCACCGAGGCGGGCAACAGCCTGCGCCTGCGCAGCCGCAGCGCCCAGACGGTCTGCCTGGCCGACAGCGCCGGCCGCTTCACGCCGCGCCCGCTGGCCGCCGGCGTCGAGCAGAAGTTTGAAGGCCTGGCGCCGTGGCGCTTGCAGGCCGAGCGCATGCATGAGCTGGACATCGTCTTCCAGGGCCTGCCGCTGCGCAAGCCCGGCTATGTGAAAGACCGCCTGGAACTGCTGGAGCGCACCGTGACTGCGCCTGCCGGCTGAAACCGGCGCCATACCCCAATTTGTCAAGAAATAAAGACCTGCCGTCTTTCAACCCCTCTAACGCACAGGGCAGGCTGTGCGCTAAACCGAAAGAGAAATTATCATGATGATGAAAAAACTGGCGATTGCTTCCGCCATCGCGCTGATGGGCATGGGTTCTGTGTACGCTCAAAGTACACCTGCTGAAACTGTTGCTCCAGCCAGCAACGCAGTCGACCTTGCCACCGTTGGTCAGGCAGAGTCCTCGACAGGGCTGATGACCACTTTGTCAAATTCCGTGGGCAGCCTGTTCAATGCCAGCAACACCACTTCCCGCTTAACGGGCACTCCTGCCGTCTATGTGACGACAGCCGACCCCTACTACACCGCTATGAGCGCAGCCGATAAGTTAGCTCAGTCCAAGGTTGTATTGATCAACGGAGACTATGTGCCGTATGACGTTGATCTGCATGCTGGCCGCACGCAATACATCCTCAAGACGCCAGCATCAGCAGGGTTTGGATCTATCGTAGAAACCATCGGCAAAGCCGTTGACATCACCGCCCTGGGTGGCGCCGTCAACCTGGCTTCCATCAACGGTGGCATCAACATCACGGGCGTGAATGTGACGCTCACGGGCATCGCCAACACGGTCGGCGCCGCAGCCGCGACCGGACTTTCCACCACCGTGATCGGTGCCATGAACAGTTCCACGCTGGAAATCGCAAAGATGACCCAGACCCTGTCTGACAAGACAGCCTCCACGCTGAACATCGCAGGCCTGGCCAACCAGGGTCCTGGACCCACCATCACCTCGCAGGATTTTGGTCCAGGCCAGCTCAGCTTGGCAACCAAGGGTAACGCTATCCTGGCATCAGCTGCGGGTAGTGCCCAGTTCGACATGACCGGCCTGACCAGCAGCACCGACACCCTGTCGTCCAGCCTGACCGACAAGCTGCAAAGCATGAACGTGTTCAACATGGCCGTGAACATGGCACCGCTGGTGGCCAGCGTGAACATCGCCGCAACCATGAACAAGGATGCCTGGTTCCTGAACCCAGACAATGGCTCCGTGAAGCTGGCCGGCCTGACGGCAGCCACCACCGCCATCGGCGCCATGAACTCCAGCATCACCAAACTGGGCACCGCCCTGACCAAGTGATGACTGTCAGCCGGCGCCGCCTGCCCGGGGCAGCGGGTTCCGGCCAGGACAGAAAAGGCCTGCGGGTCTTTTCTGTCCTTTTTGTTTGAACACCTGACAGCGTCACACCTGTCTCCCTATTTCCCGAGTACCCGCCATGAGCCAGCCCGCCCCCAAGCCGATCGCCGCGACGTCCCGCATGCCCTTGAACGACGCCAAAACCCTGGCCCCTGCCGCCGGCCGCAGCGCCGCCTTGGCGGGCAAGCTGCGCAGGCCCGAGACCGATGGCACGGCAGAACCCCAGGCGGGCCAGAACCAAGAGCCCGTGCTGCTGGCGCAAGCCCAAATCACCCCAGACACCCCGCTGTCCGCTGCGGCCCCCGTGGCGGCAGCCGACACCTGCCCGATCAGCGAGCCCGGCGTGACCGACGTCTGCGGCGCTGCCGGTGCTGCCGATGCGCACCCGGCCGCCGGCGGCGCCATGTGGCTGGCCGGCCTGCTGCCGCTGCTGGCACTGGGCGCTGGTGGTGGCGGTAGCGGCGGCGGCGGTGCCGCACCAGGCCCC
>NZ_JAAFGZ010000021.1 GCF_010365105.1 Polaromonas sp.
TCTTCAGTTCGATCGCATCCAGCTTGGCTTTTACGAAAAACCAGTCTTCTGAACCTATGACGCAGAATTGTGCAATTGGCTCTATTCAATAGCAATTGACATTTGAACAGCTTGGGTTTTAATGCGGCTTAGTCCCGACTTTATGGATTGGCATGGCAATAAAACATGCTTTGGTTTTTCAGGCTGACGGAGCCTTTGGCGCAGGGCGTCTGCGTTTCAAGCGCGTTGTCAAACGATGCAACCGCGTCCGTATCCGGCTCAAGGCTGACCCAGCTTCAGCAGCAAGATCGCCACCAGCACAAAAACCGCAATCATGAGGGTTTCGGTCACCAGCATCACCACGGGCTGCCAGCCCAGCTTTTTCAAATCTTCAAAACTGGTCTTGACGCCGGCTGCGGAAATCGCGATCACCAGGCATGCGCGCGACACGTCACTGGCACCGGCAACTACTACTGCCGGCACCATGCCGGTGCTGGCCACCAGCACCAGCACCATGAAGCCGATCAGGAAAGTGGGCACCAGCGGCACTTTTTCCTTTTTGCCGCCCCCGGCCGTGGCAGCCGCTGCATGCTTGCGGTAGAAAAAAGCAATCAACAGCACCACCGGCATCAGCAGCACGACGCGAAAAAGCTTGACCACGGTGGCAGCGTCGCCAGCCTCCTGGCCCATCATCATGCCGGCGGCCACCACCTGCGCCACATCGTGGATCGTGCCGCCCAGAAAAATACCCGACTGCACTGGCGACAGCGCCAGCAGTTGCATGAAGAACGGATAAAGCACCATGGCGGTGGTGGACAGCACCGTCACGCCGACCACCGCCAGAAGGGTGAAACGCTCGTTTTCTTTGGTTTGCGGCAGTACGGATGAAATCGCCATGGCTGCTGAAGCGCCGCAGATGCCGACCGACCCGCCCGACAAAATGCCTTCCTCCATCGGCCGCCCAAGCCAGCGTGCCAGCAGTAAACCCGTGCCAATCGTCAGGGCCACGGCCAGCACCAGCACGATGCCCACGCTCATGCCGAGGTGCGACACCTGACCCAGCGTGATACGGATGCCCAGCAGTGCCACACCGATCCGGAGCACGGTCTTGGCGCAAAAGGTGATGCCGCTGCGGGTGCTTTCCTGCAGCGACAAAAAATGCATCGACAGCCCGATCAGCAGGGCATACAGCAGTTGCGGGCCACCGTAGTGTTCCGACAAGAAGGTTGCTGACAGGGCAATCACGGCGCAGATCAGCACGCCCGGAATGATTCCCTTGAAGTTGCTGCCGCTCAATTGCATCAGGTGCTTGAAGGTTGCGTTAACAGGGGAACTCAGCTCAGGGCGCGGATGGCGTCTAGCGTTGCCGCCGTGACGTCGATGCCGCCGTCAGCACCTGCTTTGGCCATCAGGTCAAAACGCCGCTGGCCCGGAAGCCGCACGCCTTCGTCCACCAGCATGGCCGCCAGCAGGGCTTCGATGCGTTCGCCGTACACCGCCGTTCCGCCCAGCGCGGTCGGGTCAATCACGATAAAGGCCTGGCCCAGTCGGGGCTGGTTGCCTTCGTCCTCAAAGAATGTGTCGGCTTCGGCACCAAAATGTGCACCGGTCAGCGTGGTCACCAGCAGTTCGACAATCAGTGCCAGCATGGCGCCCTTGACGCCGCCCATGGGCAGCATTGAGCCTTCCAGGCCTTGTTTCGGGTCGGTGGTCGGGTTGCCATCGCTGTCGAGCGCCCAACCCAGTGGAATGGATTCGCCTTTTTTGGCCGCCACCATCAGTTTGCCGCGTGCCACTTCAGACAGCGACAGGTCGATGCTGACGGGGTTTTTGCCTTCGCGCGGAAAGATCGCCGCAATCGGGTTGGTGCCGAAAATCGGCCGTTTGCCGCCTGCTGCCGGCATGGCGGCTGGCGAGTTGCCGCAGGCAATGCCAACCATGCCGGCGCTGGCTACGGCGTCCAGGTGGTACGACGCCATGCCGAAATGGTGGCTGTTGGTGACGGCGGCAATGGCAATGCCGG
The DNA here is from genome assembly GCF_010365105.1 of Polaromonas sp. Classification (GTDB taxonomy): domain Bacteria; phylum Pseudomonadota; class Gammaproteobacteria; order Burkholderiales; family Burkholderiaceae_C; genus Polaromonas. Next base: position 2,003 of record NZ_JAAFGZ010000021.1, read on the forward strand.
TTTGCGCCGCGCGCGCAATGGCTTCATCAATGGCCAGTCGGCAGGCAGGAAAGGCAAAACCGTTGCAGGCATCGATCAGCACCGCACTGGCGCGCTGGTTCTTGATGACCGGCACGGCATCGCCAACGACGCGACCAGCTTTCAGGTGTCCGACATACATCGGCACCCGCGACAGTCCATGCGAGGGCAGGCCACTGGCTTCTGCTGCCAGCAGCGCAAGCGCCGTGGTACTGGCCTGCACGGGCGACGCACCGGCTTTTTGCAGCGCGGCTTCAACCAGGGATTTGAGTTCTTCGTAGGGATGCGGCATGGGTCAGGCTTTCAGGATGCGGGCCACTTCGGCCGCAATCAGGGTGGACACGCGCACATTGGACTCGGCAGTAACGCCCGCCACATGCGGCGTGAGGATGGCATTTTTGCAACCCTCCCACGGGTTGCCGGCGGCCAGCGGCTCGGGCTCGAAGACGTCGAAGGCGGCGCCGCCAAGACGGCCTTCGCGCAGGGCAGCCGCCACGGCCGCTTCGTCGGCAATGCCGCCGCGTGAGGTGTTGATGACCACCGCCCCTGGCTTCATTTGCCCGATGCGTTCGGCCGACAGCATATTGGCCGTGCCCGGCGTGAGCGGCACATGCAGGCTGATCACATCGGCTGACGCGATGAGTTGATCAAGCGCCGCGCAACGCACCCCGGTTTCGGACCACACCGGGCTGTCACTGGCCAGCATCGGATCATGGGCGATGACGGTCATGCCCAGACCTTGGGCCAAGCGCGCCGTCAGCCGGCCAATACCGCCAAAGCCGATGAGCCCGAGGCAGGTGCCGGAAATCTCGCGTCCGTTCGACAGGGCTGCCCGGGGCCATTGGCCGCTGGCAACCAGGTCGGTGGACAGGTAAACCCCGCGCAGCAACACCATGGCTGTGCCAATCACATATTCGGCAACGGCCAGCGCGTTGGCGCCGGTGGCGGGAATCACCTTCATGCCGCGTGCTTCGCAGGCGGGCACATCAATGTTGTCCAGGCCCACGCCGAGACGGCCAATCACCGTGGCTTTTGCGCAGGCCGCCAGCAGTTCGCCGCGAACCTGGGTGCGGTTTCGCACGATCACGGCATCCGCATCGGCGACTTCGCCCATCAGCCGGGCTGCATCGTCGACCAGCTTCGGGTCATACACGACATTGAACGATGCGCGCAATGAAGCGACTGCCGATTCGTCCATGAACTCGGTGATGACAATTTTTTTCATATTCATAGCTGTTTAGCCCGCCTGAATGTTGCGGACCTTGACGATTTCGCGCCAACGGATGACGTCCTTTTTGATCACTTCGCCGAATTCGGCAGGGCCAAGGCCGGTGGGTGTAAAGCCCATGGCAGCAACGCGATCCGATATTTCCCTGGACTTGACCGACTTGATCGCTTCGCTTGCCACCTTGTCGATGATCGCCTTGGGTGTGCCGGCGGGCATCATCAGGCCTGTCCAGTTTTCAAGCTCGACACCGGGCAGTCCGGATTCGGCAAATGTCGGTACGTCGGGCAGCAACGGGTGTCGCTTGGCGGAGGTCACGGCCAGCGCGCGCAGCTTGCCGGCTTTGACATAGGTCGAGCATTCCGGCAGGTTCGACACGATGAAATCGAGTTGCGAGCCCAGCAGGTCGTTCAGTGAAGGAGCGCCGCCCTTGTAGGGAATATGCGAAACCTCGATTTTGGCGTTCAGCGCCAGCAACTCCAGACCCAGATGCGGCGGGGTGCCGTTGCCACTGGAGCCGGCATTCAGACGCTTGGCGCGTGCCTGGACCAGAAATTCGGCCAGCGTTTTGGCCGGGTTGCTTTCGTTCACGACCAGCACCAGCGGGCTGGTAGCCAGATGGGCCACAGGCGCCAGGTTTTTTTCAAGGCTGTAGGGCAGGTTGGTGAACAGCGACTGGTTGACTGCATGGGCCAGCGTGATGGCCAGCCAGGTATAGCCGTCAGGCGGGGATTTGGCGGCCAGATCGGCGCCCAGGTTGGCGCTGGCACCGGCACGGTTGTCCACCAGAATGGATTGCTTGAGCGCCATGCCTGCGTTCAACGCAATCAGACGTGCCATCACATCGGTCAGTCCGCCCGGCGGGAAGGGCACGATGTAGCGAATCGGCTTGGACGGGTAACTGCTCACATCCTGGGCAAACGAAAGAGAGGGCACAAGCGACACGGCCGCAGCCGATGCAATCGCGTGAAGGGCAAAGCGCCGTGTGATCATTCAAAACTCCGTGGGTGGGTTGGGAACGGCTGCAGCGTGTGCCGCAGCAGGAAGGCCGGGCACACGCGCACACTCAGGCGCGCTGTGTAATCTTTTCCGTTAACGCTGGCTACTTGCGGTCAGGCGCTTTCGAACAGGCGGGTCATGACGAATTCGCGGTGGCCCAGTGCTTCGGCCGAGGTGAAGCGGCCGTTGACGGTTTGCATCATCATGTCGAGCAGCGCGTCGCCTGCGGCATCCATCGTCTGTTCGCGCTGCAGCAGGCCGGAGCAGTCCACGTCGATGTGCTCGCTCATCAGGCGCACGGTGCGCGGGTTGGCGCAGATCTTGATGACCGGCACAATCGCATTGCCGATCACGTTGCCCTGGCCGGTAGGGAACAGGTGGACCACGAAACCGGAAGCCGCGCACAGCGTGACCATTTCGGCAGCGGCAGACGACGAGTCCATGAACCACAGGCCGGGCTTGTCAGGGGTCACGGCCTTGTCGAGCACGCCATCGACCATGCACTTCTTGCCAATCTTCTGGATGTTGCCAAGGGCCTTTTCCTCGATGGTCGTCAGGCCACCGGCAATGTTGCCCTTGGTGGGCTGCGAATCGGACAGGTCGGTGGTGGCGTGGCGCTTGATCATGTCCTGGTAGTCGTCGAACATCTTCATGAAGTCGGTGCGTACCTTTTCAGTGCGGCAGCGCGCTGCAACCAGGTGTTCGCCGCCCGTCAGTTCGGAGGTTTCACCGAACACCAGTGTGGTGCCCAGGTCATACATTTTGTCGAAGGCATTGCCGACCGTCGGGTTGGCGCCGCAGCCGGAGGTGGTGTCGGATTCGCCGCACTTGGTGGACACCCACAGGTCGGAAATCGGGCATTCGACGCGATGGATGGCAGTGGCATGCTGGATCATTTTCTTCGCAGCCTGCGACGCACGCATGATGGTTTCATGGTCGCCATGGCCTTCAATGCCGAAGCCGATGACCGGCTTGCCGGTGGCGGCAATGCCATCGACCACGTTTTTGGTCCAGCTGTCTTCAATGCCGATGACCACCACGGCGGCGACGTTGGGGTTGGAACCCGCGCCGATCAGCGTGCGGAAATGCAGTTCCAGGTCGGCGCCGAATTGCAGGCGGCCATAAGGATGAGGAATGGCCATCGTGCCCTTGACCGCATGGGCGACCGCTTCAGCAGCGGCGTTGGACAAGTCGTCCAGCGGCAGGATGATGACGTGGTTGCGCACGCCGACGCGGCCGTTTTCGCGGCGATAGCCCCAGAAAGTCGTGTTGTTGTCGATGATGGACATGATGAAAAAACCTTGGATTGAAGTGGATGGACTGGCGGCAGTGGGGCAGTGGCGCGGCTTACCAGCGCTTGGTCTTGATGTTGTGGACGTGTGCATGGTCGCCAATGGCAATCGGCGCCACGACCTTGCCGATGTCGGTGCCGTACTTGATCACGGTGTCGCCTTCAGCCATCGTCTTGACCGCCACCTTGTGGCCAATCGGGATGGCTGCGTTGGCCTTGATGGTGATGGTGCGGTCGTCATCCAGGATCAGGGCGGTCATGTCCTGGCCTGCCTGAATGCCTTCAACAACGACGACAGCCACGCTGTCTTTTTCTTCGTGCAATACGCAATGGATCATTGAAATTCTCCGTGAGATGGATGAGGAAAGTGGGACGGGTTCCGTAACCCTGAAAAAGCACAACAACTTCTGTTTGCCAGATAAATATAGATCATCTATATGACTTTTCCATGCAGGGTTTTCCCTGGATTAGTGTCCAAATGCTTTTTTTTGGCGCTCAGCCCAGCCCGGCCGTCAGGTGTTCAGGCGCTCATTCCCTGGACGAGCGCGACACGTATTCCACTTGACGCGTGTCCACCATGGAAATACGCCATTCGCAGGGCAGGTTTTCAACCGTGTAGGCGACGCGTTCAATACGCATCACGGAAGTGCCCGCTTCAAGGCCGAGCAGATCGGCGCTTCGGCTGTCTGCATTTTCTGCGCGCAAGCGTTCGTTGGCGCCGGCCACGGTAATGCCGAAGTCGCGCTGGTATAGCTCATAAATCGTTCCGCTGCGCATCTCCAGTTGCTCGCGGGTCAGGCCGTCAAAAAGCTGGGCGTCGATGGTAATGCGGTCGTGAACCGTGGCCTGGCCGTTGAGAGACAGTACGTTTTCTATCCGGAAAACCTTGGCGTCACCCGACAGGCCGAGCGCTTTGGCTTCCTCGTTGGTGGCGGCGGCGCATTCAAAGGAAACGAGCGTGACCGACGGGTATTCAAATTTTCCGCTGCGATCAGCCAGCTTGAAAAACTGGAACAGGAAACGTTCCTGGTCCAGGTTGCGAACAAAGGTGCCGCGTCCCTGGTAACGCACCAGGATGTTTTCGGCCACCAGTTCCTCAACGGCGCGGCGCAAGGTGCCAATGGATACGCCGAATCGCAAGGCCAGTGCTTTTTCATTGGGAAACTTCACGCCGGGTGTCAAAACACCTGAAGCGATTTCAGAGATAAGGATCCTTTTGACTTTGCGGTAGAACAGGGGTTCTGAGGCGGAAGATGGGTTGCTAAGGCTGTTCATGCAGGCATCATGCCTTTTTCTACGGGCCTTATTCACACAGGCAGACTGCAAACCATGGTCATCTAGCCTGGTAAGCCTCGTTGTCCTGCTGTTCACGGCCGAAAATGCCGGGTGACTACACTTCGGGCTTCGCCTTTGTACTTTTCCGCTTTTTCGTTTTCCAATCTTTCCGAAAAAACCGTACCCATGGATATTTTTATGCTGGCGATGCTTGTCGCCATCGCCGCGCACATGCTCAAGTCAAAATACCAGCGCGGGCGCATTGCCTTGCTGGGCAGCCACCTTGGGAAATACCAGATTGAAAAACTCATGGAAACGCTGAGCGAAGGCTACATGCGGGCGCTGGGTGAATCCGATGTTCAGCGCCGCGAACAGATTTTCAACCTGCTTGGCAGTACCGAGGCTTCGCTGTGCGACCAGCTCAATCGCTTCAGCGCCGAGTTTTCAAAAGTGGATGAAGCCGAGACCCGGGTCAGCAAGCTGCCGCTAGCTATTCCCTATGCCGACAAGCTGTTTCCCACCGCCACGTTTGATTTGCGCAAGGCCCTGGCGATTCATGCGCAGGGCATTGCCCAGGCGGCAAGAAATGGCGGCAACCGCAGTCCCAAGGCCAAGGCGTTTACTGTGTCGGCCGAGCTGTTCCTGCTGCAGCACACCTGTCACTGGTTCTGCAAGTCCAAAACGGTGGCGTCCGCCCGCATGCTGGGCCGGCAAAAAACATCCTATGAGCAAGTCGTGAACGCCGTGGCGCCCGAGACCCGCAAGGCCTATTGCGCCCTGGCGGGGTGCTGAGCCCGGCCGCTGGCTACGGCGAGGCCGGGCGACCCGCGGCCGTGCCGGGCTTGCAGTGGGCGTAGATGTCCAGCCCCGGCTGGTAAACGCGGGTCTGCACGTTCATCAGGCCCAGCACCGAATGAAAATAGTTGTCGTGGCTGATCGGCGCTTCAAGCTGCTGTTGAAGGCAAGCGGTGGTGATCTGGCTGCGCTGCTCGAATCCTGGCGACAGCCAGGTGATCCACGGCACATGCTTTTGCACGTCGGGCGCCACGCTGTAGGGCATGCCATGCAGGTAGAGGTTGTTTTCGCCCAGTGACTCGCCGTGGTCGGCCAGGTAGAGCAGGGCGGGCGAGGCAAGCGGCTCCTGCGCCTTGAGCCACTGGATGGCAGAACCCAAGACATGGTCGGTATAAACGATGCTGTTGTCGTAGGCATTGACCAGCCCCTGCTGCGTGCAGCTTTGCAGGGCGTTGTCGGTGCATTCGGGCAGGAATTTCTTGAACGCTGCCGGTGACCGCTTGAAATACGCCGGCCCGTGGCTGCCCATCTGGTGCATCACCACCACCACGCCTTTGGCCCGGCGCTCGGCGGGCAGGGCGGCAATGCGCGCATCCAGGCCTTGCAGCATGACTTCGTCGAAGCATTCACCGCCGTCGCACAGGCCGGGCACTTTCAGCGCGCTGGTATCGACATGGGGAACGCGGTCGCAAACGCCCTTGCAGCCCGACTGGTTGTCGAGCCAGAGCACGGCCAGGCCGGCATGCTGCAGCACGTCCATCAGGCCCTCGTAATTGGCCGGGCGCGATTCGTAGTTTGCCCGCCCGAAGTGGGAAAACATGCACGGCACCGAAGCCGCCGTGCTGGTGCCGCACGACCAGGCGTTGCGCTGGCTGGCGATGTTTTCCTTTGACAGTTCGGGCGTGGTCGGGCGGTCGTAGCCGTTGACCCCGAAATTGACACTGCGGCCGGTTTCGCCCAGCACCAGCAGCAACAGGGGCGGCTTGGTTTGCGCCGTGTAGCTGGCGCCCAGCGTGGCGTCTTCGCCCAGCGGCAGAATGGCCGACTCGTCGCGCTGAAAAGGCCTGGCCGCCACCGAGCCCAGCGCATAAAAGGAATTGAGCGGGTTGATCAGGTAGCGCACCTGGGGGTAGTTGCGCATCACCGAGGCAATGCTTTGAAAGAAAAGCACCAGCACCACGACCAGCAGGGCGCAACTCGCCAGCAGGGCGGCGAGGTTGGAGACCGCCTGGCGTGTCGGGTTTTGCAGACGGATATGCTGGCGCCACAGCAGCACGCAGGGCAGTACCGCCAGCACCAGCACGGTGGCCAGCAGGCGCCAGTTCAGCAGGTCGCGCGTTTCGCGCATATCGGTCTGCAGCGTGTTGATCATCATGGCCTTGTCGATGACGACGCCATAAGCCATCATGAAATAGGCGCCGAAAGCCGCCGACACGCAAAACAGCATGATGACCGGCTTGAGCGTCCAGCGCCAGGCCAGCAGGCTGAGCAATCCGGCCGTGGCCAGCCCGATCACCAGCCCCAGCGCCACACTGACCGTGACCGCCTGGCCGCTGGTCAGGTCGGGCAGCCGGGCCAGCGCGCGCCACAGCGCCACGTTGCAAATGGTGGCGATCCAGAAACTGGCGAGCACGACCACCCAGAGCGGCCGCATGCCGGCAAGGCGTGGCCCGGCCTTCAAACTTGAGGCCGCAAGGGCAGGCTGGGCAGCGTGTGGGGCAGGAGTAGGCGAGTGCAACGGCATAGCGCGGCATTGTAGGATCGCAAGCTTAGCCTCGCCTTAAAACTTGAGTCTGCAACTGCCTGGCGTGGTGCCTCAGGTGGTCGGCCATGAAGGTGGCGATGAAGTAGTAACCGTGGTCGTAGCCGGCATGGCGGCGCAGGTTCAAGGGCTGGACGGGGCCCAAACGGCTTCAAATCGCTCTGGATGCTGCTGGTTGAGCAAAAAATTGTCAGTCCAGCCTTGCCATGCTTGGCTTTTTTCCATCATTCAACCGGGTGAGTGTGTGTGCAGCCAGTCCTTCAGCGCATCATTCATGCGCGTTTGCCACCCAGGCCCGGCGGCGCGGAAGGCGGCCAGCACCTCGCGGTCAAGGCGAATCGCCACCTGCTCCTTGGTGGCGCCGCCAGCCGGGCGCCCGCGCTTGCGATAGGCGGTCACGCCAGCGCTTAATTCCTCATCACTGGCCGGGCGTTCGTCCTCATCCGCGCCATCCCAGACGAAGTTTTTGGCAGCCGGCACCGCGCGCACGGCGGCCAGCACTTCCTTACGGCTCAATGCATTCGTTTTCAAGCCAGGCATCGTAAACCTCACGTTCCTTGTGGCTTGCCGGGCGAAAGCTGATGACGCGCGTTGCACCTTCGCGCTCGGTGTGAACCACCGTCAACACCGCCAGAAAGCCCAGTGCGTAGGAAATCGACTGCATCCGCGACTCGCCGCCGCGCACCACTGCCATGTCCAGGCGAAAGCGCGATTCGAGCACTTCGCCCGCATCGCCAAAATCCAGCCCATGCTTGACCAGGTTTGACCGGCGCTTGGCCTCGTCCCAGATCAGTTTGATTCCCATCCATTTACTGTAGATGCATTAATTCTAAGGTCAACCCATTGTTGTCGATGCACTTTGTGCTGCAAACCCATTCCACCCGAATCGTCCACCAAGACTGCGGCTCCAACTGGATTTATGTTCCTGCTTGTGTCAACTGCCTAACGTGGTGCCTCAGGTGGTCGGCCATGAAGGTGGCGATGAAGTAGTAGCCGTGGTCGTAGCCGGCATGCTGGCGCAGGCTCAAGGGCTGGCCGACTGCGGCGCAGGCGGCTTCGAACAGGTCCGGATGCAACTGGTCAGGCAAAAATTTGTCGGCCAGGCCCTGGTCGATCAGGATGCCGGCGGGGTAGGGCGCGCTGGCGCTTTGCTGCATCAGCGCGCTGGCATCGTGGGCCAGCCAGTCCGATTCGTCAGCGCCGAGGTAGCCGGTGAAGGCTTTGCGGCCCCACGGGCACTGGCTGGGTGCGCAAATCGGCGCAAAGGCCGACACGGACTTGAACAAGTCCGGATGCCGCAGCGCCAGCGTCAGGGCGCCATGGCCGCCCATCGAATGGCCGAAGATGCCGATGCGTTCGGCGTCAATCGGCAGCGCGCCTGTCAGCAGCGGCAGCAGTTCGGCGGTGATCCAGCTTTCCATGCGGTAATGCTGCGCCCATGGCGCCTGCGTAGCGTCGAGGTAAAACCCGGCGCCCACGCCGAAATCCCAGCTTTCAGACTCGCCCGGCACTTTGGCGCCGCGCGGGCTGGTGTCGGGCGCAATCAAGGCCAGGCCCAGCTCGGCGGCCAGGCGCTGGGCGCCTGCCTTGGCCATGAAGGTTTCCTCGTTGCAGGTCAGGCCCGCCAGGTAAAGCAGCGCGGGGACCGGGCCTGTTGAAGCCTGCGATGGCAGGAAAACCGAGAACTTCATCGGCAGGCCGATTTCGCTGGACCCGTGCTGGTAAAAGCGCTGCCTGCCGTTGAAGCAGGCATGTTCGCTGAGCAGTGCCAAGGGGCTGGAATTCATCGATACTCCTGATTTGATAGCTGCCTGCGCACGTCCAGTATGCGCAAAAGGCCTATTTGGTTAATAAATAACGACGCCGCGAATCGATTCGCCGCTTTTCATCAAGTCGAAGCCCTTGTTGATGTCTTCGAGCGGCATGGTGTGGGTGATGAGGTCGTCGATGTTGATCTTGCCTTCCATGTACCAGTCAACGATTTTCGGCACGTCGGTGCGCCCGCGCGCGCCACCGAAGGCCGAACCTTCCCAGTGGCGGCCGGTGACGAGCTGGAACGGGCGGGTCGAGATTTCCGCGCCGGCCTCGGCCACGCCGATGATGATGCTGCGGCCCCAGCCCTTGTGCGTGCATTCGAGCGCCTGGCGCATCACCTTGGTGTTGCCGATGCACTCAAAACTGTAATCCGCGCCGCCGTCGGTGAGCTGGACAATGGCGTCGACGATGTTGCCGCCAGCCGCTTCGATGTCCCTGGTGTTCAGAAAATGCGTCATGCCAAACTTGCGCGCCATGGCTTCGCGCGCCGGGTTCAAATCGACGCCGATGATCTTGTCGGCGCCGACCATTTTGGCGCCCTGGATCACGTTCAGGCCGATGCCGCCCAGGCCAAACACGACCACATTGGCGCCGGCCTCGACCTTGGCGGTGAACAGCACCGCGCCAATGCCGGTGGTGACGCCGCAGCCGATGTAGCAGACCTTGTCGAAGGGCGCGTCCTTGCGGATCTTGGCCAGCGAGATTTCAGGCGCCACCGTGTAGTTGCTGAAGGTTGACGTGCCCATGTAGTGAAAGATCGGCTGGCCGTCCAGGCTGAAGCGGCTGGTCGCATCGGGCATCAGGCCCTTGCCCTGGGTGCCGCGAATCAGCTGGCACAAATTGGTCTTGCGCGACAGGCAGAACTTGCACTGTCGGCATTCGGGCGTGTAGAGCGGAATGACATGGTCGCCCTTTTTGAGCGACGTGACGCCGGGGCCGACATCGACGACGATGCCCGCGCCTTCGTGGCCGAGGATGGCCGGGAAGATGCCTTCCGGGTCGGCGCCCGAGAGCGTGTAGTAGTCGGTGTGGCAGATACCGGTGGCCTTGATCTCGACCAGCACCTCGCCGAACTTCGGGCCTTCAAGGTCAACGGTTTCAATGGTCAGGGGCTGGCCTGATTTCCAGGCGACGGCGGCTTTGGTTTTCATGGATAAAAATGGGTTGGGGGCTTGCGCGCAGGGTGAACGGAGAAGAATTGGCACTATAAGCCAGCGCTGCCCCCAGGCGCTGCCTGGCGTTGCAAGGCCCGGCCTCCAAGCGGTCATGAACACATCGGGCTGGCAGAGAAATTGCATGGCAGTCCCCGGCCTGTGCGGAACTGCGCCCGGTTTCTGGCCCGTTCAAGGCTTGGGTAAACCATAGGCTTGCATACCCGGTTTATGGTGAAAATCAGCCTCACGCACCGGGGTTGTTTGCAGTGGAAAATTTTTTCCTGACAGGCAAGCGCCTTTACTTTTTTGAAAGAAAAAAGCATGAAATTCTCGATTCTGATGACCGCCGTTTTGCTGACCTCCGGTCTGGCCACCGCAGCCAGCGCGCAGACCCTGCAAAAAATCAATGACAGCAACAAGATCACCGTGTCCTACCGCGAGGCGTCGGTGCCTTTCAGCTACCTGATCGGCTCGTCCAAGTCGGTCGGCTTTGCGGTTGAACTGACCGACGCCATCGTGGACGACGTGCGCAAAAAGCTCAAGAAGCCGAACCTTCAAGTCGCCACCATGCCGGTCACGTCGCAAAACCGCATTCCGCTGCTGGTCAACGGCACCTACGATCTCGAATGCGGATCGACCACCAACAACAGTACCCGGGCCAAGGACGTTGCCTTTGCCACCAACCATTTCTACACCGGCACGCGCTTGCTGACCAAGAAAAGTTCGGGCATCAAGAACTATGCCGACCTGGCCAAAAAGACGGTAGCCAGCACCACCGGCACCACCAATGCGCAGGTGATTCGCAAGTACAGCGCCGACAAGAACCTTGACATGCAGTTGATCCTGGGCAAGGACCATGACGACTCGTTGCTGCTGGTGGAAAACGACCGCGCCCTGGCGTTTGCCATGGACGACATTTTGCTGTTCGGCCTGATGGCCAACTCCAAGAATCCGGCGGCGCTGGAAGTAGTGGGCGACTCGCTACAGGTCGAGCCCTATGCCTGCATGCTGCGCAAGGACGACCCGGAATTCAAGAAGCTGGTCGATGGCACCATCAACCGCCTGATGAAGTCGGGCGAATTCGAGAAGCTTTACACCAAGTGGTTCATGTCGCCAATTCCGCCCAAGGGTGTGAACCTGAACCTGCCGATGAGCGAGCAGCTCAAGGCCAACCTGAAGGCCATGAGCGACGCGCCTGCGTTGTGATTGCGAAACAAAAAACCTTCTTCCGCAACAGCCATGGGCGCAAGCAGCTATTAAAAACGTAGCAATTTGCTGGCGGTCGGCCTGCGCTCGGCCAGCGGTCGGTCAGCGGTCCGCCGAAGCGCTCCAGCGGTTGTCCCAGTCCTTGCCTTGCGCCTTGTCCAGGCTGCGGCGGTCGCGCTTGGTGGGCCGGCCGTGCTCCAGGCTGCTGGCCGGGTCGCTGGTCAGGTGCCGCTGTTCGGTGGCCCGGGCCTTGAGCGCCAGGCTTTCTTCGGTTTCTTCATAAAGCTGCTGGGCCACCGGCGCCGGGCCGCGCTGGCTGCTGATGCCGCGCACCACCAGCGTGCGGATGAGCGTTCCCTGCCGCAGCGCCACCGTGTCGCCCGCCTTGACCTCGCGCGAAGGCTTGGCTTCCAGGTCATTGACGCGCACGCGTCCCTTGTCGATTTCCTCGACGGCCAGCGAGCGCGTCTTGTAGAACCGGGCCGCCCAGAGCCATTTGTCGATACGCAATTTTTCCATTCATCTTCCTCCTGAATTCATATTCTGGACCAGCGGCAGTCGCACCGTGGCGTCCAGGCCCATCACCCTGCCATGCGCAAGCCGATTTTCCAGGGCAATGCCGCCGCCCAGCGCCTGCACAATTTCCAGGCAGATGGCCAGTCCCAGGCCGGAGCCGTGGGGAACGTCGCCTGCGGAAAAGGGCTGGTAGAGCCGCACCGCCAGTTCGTCCGGAATACCGGTGCCGCTGTCGCTGACGCTCAACATCACGTGGTGTTCCTCGCAAGTGGTGCGAACCGTCAGCGTGCCGCCCGCCGGCGTGTGCTTGATGGCGTTGTGCAGCAGGTTGCGCGTCAGTTCGCCCAGCATCCATTCATGCGCCTGCACCCGGCCGGGCTGCGTTTCAATGCCAAAGTCGATGTCTTTTTCGGCAATCAGCGGCGACAGGTCCAGCGCCACCTGCCGCGCCACCCGGGCCAGGTCAATGGCCTGCGGGTCGGGCTGCTGGCGCAGTTGCTCGACCTTGGCCAGCGCCAGCATCTGGTTGGCCAGCTGCGTGGCGCGGTCTACCGTCTGGCTGATGTCGGCTAACGCCTCGGTGGCGTCCTGGTCGCCGCGCAGCGCCGACTGCACCTGCACCTTGAGCACCGCCAGCGGCGTGCGCAGCTGGTGGGCAGTGTCGCGCACGAAGCGCTTCTGGTTTTCCAGCAGGTGCTGCAGCCGGCCCATCACCTGGTTGGTGGCATCGACCAGCGGCAGCAGTTCACGCGGCGCACCGTGCGCGTCAATGACGCTCAGGTCGCCTTCGGGCCGGGCCTGCAGCTCGGCGCTGAGACGGCGCACCGGCCGCGTGGCGCGTTGCACCACGACCACGACCACCAGCGCAATCACCGCCAGCAGCAGCGCCTGGCGCCACAGCGTGTCCACCAGGATCTTGCGCGCCAGGGTGGTGCGCAGTTCGAGCGTTTCTGCCACCTGGATGACGGCCATGCCGCGGCCTTTGGAACTGGCGACCGGCTGCAGCAGCACGGCGACGCGCACCGCATCTTCACCAAACACATCGTCGTAAAAATCTACCAGTGCCGAATACGGAGGCCTGGCCGGAATGCGGCCGCGCCAGAAAGGCAGCGCAGCAAAACCCGACACCATCTCGCCGTCCAGGCTCGACACCCGGTAAAACAGGCGGCTCTGGTTGTCGGCCTCGAAGGCTTCAAGCGCGGCATAGGGCACGGCGACGCGCAGCACGGACAGCTCGTCGTAGCCGGTCACCTCAAGCTGCTCGCCAATCGACTTGGCTGAAGCCAGCAGTGTGCGGTCATAAGCCGTGTTGATGGCGCTGAATGCCTGGCTGTACAGCCCCACGGCGTTCACGATGACCAGCAGGCCGACGGGCAGCAAAATGCCAAGCAACAGATATCTGCGAAGAGAGACGGCTCTGAAGACGGCTCTGGCGTGGTTCATTCCATGGCTCACGCATCGACCTTCAGCAAGTAGCCCAGGCCGCGCAGCGTGACCAGCGTGACGCCGGTGCCCGCCAGCTTTTTGCGCAGCCGGTAAACCACCACTTCGACGGCTTCGTACTGCACTTCGGCTTCCCCCGGAAAAACCAGCTCGAAGAGCTTTTCCTTCAACACCGCATGGCCGGGCTTGACGATGAGCGCCTGCAGCAGCGCCAGCTCGCGCGGCGTGAGTTCCAGTACCAAGCCTTGGTTATAGATGGCGCCACTCTCTTTTTCATAGCGAAGTGTGCCCGCCAGGTAAGCGGTGGAGCCTGATTCAGTGTTGGATGCCGGGCGGCGGCGGATCAGGGCGCGCAGCCGCGCCTCCAGTTCGTCCAGGTCGAACGGCTTGGGCAGGTAGTCGTCTGCGCCTGTGTTCAGCCCGATGATGCGGTCACCCACCGTGCCGCGCGCCGTCAGGATCAGAACCGGCGTGAGCAGCCCCTGGCGGCGTGCCTGCGCCAGCACCTCCAGGCCGTCCAGTCCGGGCAGGCTGAGGTCGAGCACCACCACGTCGGGCTGGGCGGCCGTCCACTGCGCCAGCGCCAGCCGGCCGTCGGTGCAGGCGCACACGTTCATGCCGCGCCGGCTCAGGGCGCGCTGCAAGGCGGTCTGCATGGCGTCGTCGTCTTCGATCAGCAACAGTTTCAGCAGGGAACTCATGGCCGGACATTAGCACTTTCCCCTAGGTATCCGGACAGCCACTTGACAGCCAGACGCGGCATCATCAAGGCGTTACCCACACTACAAGGAGACACTGATGCGTCGCGACACCTTTTTGAAATCCATGGCGGCCCTGGCGGCTGCGGGTGCTTTTCCGCTGTCGGCTTTTGCCGCTGCCAATGTCAAGATGATGGTGCCGGCCAACCCCGGCGGCGGCTGGGACACCACCGGCCGCGCGCTGGGCAAGGCGCTGGTCGATTCGGGCGCGGCCTCTACCGTGAGCTATGACAACAAGGGCGGCGCAGCCGGAGCGCTGGGCCTGGCGCAGTTTGTCAACGGCAGCAAGGGCGACCCGAACGCGTTGATGGTCATGGGCGCGGTCATGCTGGGCGGACAGATCACCGGCAAGCCGCCGGTCAGCCTGAACCAGGCCACGCCGATTGCGCGCCTGTCCAGCGAATACAACGTGTTCGTGGTGCCGGCCGACTCGCCCTTCAAGTCCATCAAGGAAGTGGTCGAGCAGCTCAAGAAAGACCCGGGCAGCGTGAAGTGGGGCGGCGGTTCGCGCGGCGCCACCGAGCACATTGCCGCCGCCATGATTGCCCGTGAAGTGGGCGCCGATCCGGCCAAGATCAACTACGTCGCCTTCCGGGGCGGCGGCGAAGCCACGGCGGCCATCCTGGGCGGCAACGTGACCATAGGCGGCAGCGGCTACAGCGAATTTGCCGAGTACATCAACACCGGCAAGATGCGTGCGCTGGCGGTGACGTCCGAAACGCGCCTGCCAGGCGTGAACATTCCGACGCTCAAGGAGCAGGGCATCAATGTGGTGATCGGCAACTGGCGCGGCGTGTACGGCGCGCCCGGCATCACGCCCGCCCAGCGCCAGACATTGACCGACATGGTCCTGAAGGCCGTCAAGTCCAAGAGCTGGATCGAAGCTTCCCAGAAAAACAACTGGACGCCTGCCGTGCTGAGCGGTCCGGCTTTCGACAAGTTCGTCGATGACGACTTTGCATCCCTGCGCGCGACCATGGTCAAGTCCGGGATGATCTGAGGCCGCTGGCTGCTTGCTTCTGTAGCTTTCTCAGGAAAAAAAGGGAATGCAGCCTTGCTGCGCTGCGCTCCCTTTCCTCCATTTCCTCCACCCTGTCGCAGGCTTCGGCACCGTGCCGCGCGGATGCAGCCGCAGCAAACCGGTTGCCTGTGCAGCAACGCCATTCCCGCCGTCTCTTCGTGCCCCCGAAGATGTCCCAGTAGGTAACAAGTGATGACCCCTCCCAACAATACATACCCGCTCCAGACGCTGGTCGGCGTCGGCGTGCTGCTGATAGGCCTGGGCCTGGCCGCAGGCGCACTCACCATCCCGTCGGCAGCCGGCTACGGCGGCGTCGGCCCCAACTTTCTGCCCTGGCTGGTGGCCTTGTCGCTGCTGGTGTGCAGCGGCTTCATCATCTGGGAGTCGCGTTCTGGCGGCTTTCGGGCGATGGACGAATCCGCTGACGGCCCCCAGCCTTACTGGCCGGGCTTTGCCTGGATGTCGGCCGGGCTGCTGGCCAATGCCGCGCTGATCACCACCATCGGTTTCATCTTCAGCTGCACGCTGTGCTTCGTGCTGGCGGTCCAGGGGCTCAAAGGCGCCGAAGGCCGCAACGACCGCGGGCCTGCGGCCCTGTTGAAGGACACGCTGATCGGCATGGCGATTGCCGCTCCGGTGTTCTGGATGTTCACCCAATTCCTGGCGATCAACCTGCCAGGCCTGACTTCGACGGGATGGCTCTAAATGGATATTTTCAACCAGCTGCTGCAGGGCTTTGCCACGGCCGCCACCCCCATCAACCTGCTTTGGTGCTTTGTCGGCTGTGCCCTGGGCACGGCCATTGGCGTGCTGCCGGGCATTGGCCCCGCCGTGGCGGTGGCAATGCTGCTGCCGATCACGGTCAAGGTCGAGGCCACGGCGTCGATGATCTTTTTTGCAGGCATCTACTACGGCGCCATGTACGGCGGATCGACCACGTCCATCCTGCTGAACACGCCGGGTGAAACCGCCAGCATGGTGACGGCGATGGAAGGCAACAGGATGGCCAAAAGCGGCCGGGCCGGCGCTGCGCTGGCGACTGCGGCGATTGGTTCTTTCGTGGCCGGAACGATTGCCACAGTGCTCGTGACCCTGTTTGCGCCCATCGTGGCCGACCTGGCGGTCAAGCTCGGCCCGCCCGAATACTTCATGCTGATGCTGCTGGCCTTCACCACCGTGAGCGCGGTGCTCGGCAAAAGCACGGTGCGCGGCATGACGGCGCTGTTCATCGGCCTGGCTGCCGGCCTGGTCGGGCTGGACCAGATTTCAGCCCAGGCGCGCTACACCGGCGGCGTTCCCGAACTGCTCGACGGCATCGAGATCGTGCTGGTGGCCGTCGGCCTGTTTGCCGTGGCCGAGGCCATGTACGCCGTGCTCTACGAAGGCCGCATTGTTGACACCCAGAACAAGCTGAGCCGGGTCCACATGACCCGGCGCGACTGGCGGCGTTCCTGGCCCGCCTGGCTGCGCGCCACCGCCATCGGTGCGCCTTTTGGCTGCATTCCGGCCGGCGGCACCGAGATCCCGACTTTTCTGAGCTATGCGGTCGAAAAGAAGCTGGCCAAGGGCGAAGACAAGGCCGAGTTCGGCACCCAGGGCGCTATTGAGGGCGTGGCCGGCCCGGAAGCCGCCAACAATGCCACCGTCACCATGGCCATGATTCCGCTGCTGACGCTGGGCATTCCGACCTCGAACACCACCGCGATCCTTCTGGGCGCCTTCCAGAACTACGGCATCCAGCCCGGCCCGCAGCTGTTCACCACCTCGTCGTCGCTGGTCTGGGCGCTGATTGCCTCGCTCTACATCGGCAATGTGATGCTGCTGGTGCTCAACCTGCCCATGGTTGGCCTGTGGGTCAAGCTGCTGAAGATTCCCAAGCCCTACCTTTACGCCGGCATCCTGATTTTTGCCACCGTCGGCGTGTACGGCATGCGGCAAAGCGCGTTCGACCTGTTCCTGCTGTACGGCATTGGTGTGCTCGGTGTGGTCATGCGGCGTTTCGATTTTCCGACCGCGCCGGTCGTGGTCGGCATGATCCTGGGCCCCCTGGCTGAAGCGCAACTGCGAAATGCCATGTCGATTGGCGAGGGCAGTGCGATGGTATTTTTCCAGCGCCCCGTTTCGCTCATCCTGATGGTGGTGGTGGTGTCCGTGCTGGTGTTGCCACGCCTGGTGCGATACAGCGTCAAGCGCGCACGTCCGGCCTGATCCGGCGGCTTGGGCAAGCGCCTCGAAGCGTCTTGCTGCAAGGGTTGTAACCCTAAGTTGCATTTGATTACGTAGTACTACGGGGTCTGTCAAATCGCAGGAAAACCCCCTTGGCAGGGGGCACTTGAAACACCTACGCTCGGCATTGCCCTGGAACTGGCGATGCAATGCAGCATTCAGGGCGGCAATACCTCTGGAAACACAGGGGATGCTCAAGTTTTCATCCTGAAAATGACAGACGACCGGAGACAAAGACATGAAATCCAGGCTTCTTTCCACCTTCGCCGCCATCGTGGCGCTTCTGGGCGGTGCGGCATACGCGGCCGTCAACCTTCCGCAACTGAACATCGACACCACGCAGACCACCGTGTCCGGGCTGTCGTCGGGCGGCTTCATGGCGGCGCAGCTGCATGTGGCGTATTCCGCGACCTTCAGGAAAGGCGCCGGCATCGTCGCCGGCGGGCCTTTTTATTGCGCCGAGGGCTCGATCGTGAACGCCACCGGTCGCTGCATGGCCAGCCCGGCCGGCATACCGACCAGCAGCCTGGTGAGCACCACCAACAGTTGGGCCAGCCAGGGAATCATCGACCCGGTGGTGAATCTGCAAGGCTCGAAGGTTTATTTGTTCTCGGGCTCCATCGACAGCACGGTCAAGACCGGCGTGATGGATGCGCTGAAAACCTACTACAACAGCTTTGTGCCGGCCGCCAATGTGGTCTATAAAAAGGACATCGCCGCCGAGCACGCCATGGTCACCGACGACTATGGCAGCGCCTGCTCGACCAAGGGCTCGCCTTATATCAACGACTGCAACTTTGACCTGGCCGGCGCCATGCTGGCGCATTTCTACGGCACCTTGAACCCGCGCAACAGTGGCACGCTGCCAGCAGGCAATTTTGTCGAATTCAACCAGAGCCAGTTCATCACCGGGCACGGCATGGCACCCACGGGCTGGGCCTACATTCCGCAGGCCTGCACGGCGGGCGCGCAGTGCCGAGTGCATGTGGTGCTGCACGGCTGCCAGCAAAACGTCACGCTGGTGCAGCAGCAATATGTGCGCAACACCGGCTACAACCGCTGGGCCGACAGCAACAACCTGGTGATGATCTACCCGCAGACCAGCACCCAGGCCACCAACAGCTGCTGGGACTGGTGGGGTTACGACAGCGCCAGCTATGCCAGGAAGTCAGGCCCGCAGATGGTGGCCATCAAGGCCATGGTCGATCAGGTGTCGGCAGGCGGCACCACCACGCCGCCCCCGGCCGCGCTGCCCGCGCCAACCGGCGTGTCCACCTCGAATGCCGCTGCCAGCAGCATGACCGTCAACTGGAATGCCGTGAGCGGCGCTGCCAGCTACAACGTCTACCGCAATGCCGGCAAGGTCAACGCCCTGCCGGTAACAGGCACCAGCTACAGCGACACCGGCCTGGCCGCTGCCACCGCTTACAGCTGGACCGTCAGGGCCGTGGATGGCAACAACCTGGAAAGCGTGGCGTCCACCGCTGCCGCTGGTACCACCACCGGAACGCCGCCGCCTGCGGCGACCTGCACCACCGCGTCCAACTACGCGCACACCATGGCAGGACGCGCCTATGTGTTTGGCGGCTACACCTATGCCAACGGCTCGGCCCAGAACATGGGCTTGTGGAACATCTACACCAGCCGGACACTGAAGCTGACAGGCACCAATTACTACGTGATCGGCACCTGCCCCTGAGCCTTCGGGTGCGCCCGTCCTGAGCGGATGGGTTGCGTCTGCCGCTTCCGGCGTTATCGCGCCTTTTCTCCATTTCGTGCCTGTATCTGCAGGTAATGAACCCTTGCCAATCGGCACGCCCTGCCGCAGCAGCGGGGTGGCCGAAAGCTGCCCCATCTCCAATCTTTTTAATGGAAGTAGTCATGAAAAAAACACTCATTTGCTGGGGCCGGTTTGCCCTGGCCGCGATGGCGCTTTGCGGCACGGTCAGCCTGGCCAACGCCGCCGAACTGGTGATCGGCCAGGTAGCCCCGCTGTCGGGCGTTCTGGCCAGCACCGGCAAGCAGATGGTGGTCGGCGGAAAAATTTATTTTGACCACATCAATGCGCAGGGCGGCGTGCATGGCGCGCTGATCCGCCAGGATGTGGTGGACGATGGCTACAAGGTGGCCGACACTGTCCGGCTGACGCGCGAGATGCTGGCCCGTCCCGAGGTGGTGGCGCTCTTCGGCTTTGCCGGAACGGCCAACGTGACGCAGCTGCTGACCGACGGCGTGCTGGACGTCGGCGGCGCGGCGCTGGTGGCGCCCTATACCGGCGGCGAGTCGCTGCGCAACCCGTTCAATCCGTGGATATTTCATGTGCGTGTCGGCTATGCCGCCGAAGCCGAGCACATGGTGCAGCAGGTCACCACCCTGGGCATGAAACGGATTGCCGTGATGTACCAGGACGACGGCTTTGGCAAGGCCGGCCTGCAGGGCGTCGAGAACGCACTGACCAAGCGCGGGCTGAAGATGGCCGCTGCGGCAGGTTACGAGCGCAATACCGACAAGGTGGAAGAGGCGGTCAGGCAGATCAAGGCCTCTGACGCGCAGGCCGTCATCATGATTTCCGTCAACAAGCCATCGGCCGCCTTTGTGAAGCAGTACCGCGAAAGCGGCGGCGGCGCCCAGCTCTACAACATTTCGGTGGTCGATCCGGCTGAACTGGTCAAGCTGGCCGGGCTGAAGAATGTTCACGGCCTGGGCATCAGCCAGGTGGTTCCCTATCCTTTCGGCACCAGCTTGCCGGTGGTACGCCAGTACCAGGAACTGCTGAAAAAGTACGCGCCCGCCGAAGTCGTCAACTACACCAGTTTTGAGGAGTTTGTCGGCGCCAAGGTGCTGGTCGAGGCCTTGCGCCGCGCCGGTCCCAACCCGACACGCGCCAAGGTGGTGAAGGCGCTCGAGTCGATGAACAGCTACGACACGGGCGGCATCACGGTCGGCTATTCGCCGTCGAACCGGATCGGGTCGCGTTTTGTCGAGGTGACCGTGGTGGGCAGTACCGGCAAGCTGCTGAAATAGGCCGGATGGCTCAGCGCGGGGTGGCCGGCTGGCTGCGCCCGCGTCTGGCAGGTGCTATTGCCTGGCCCCGAGCGCCAGCGCCCGTTCCCGCGAGTCGGACAAAGCCTTCGGGTCTGGCGGGTTCGCCGTGTCCCAGCCGCCCATGTGCCGGATGGCAATGTCGCTCAGGGCGGCCAGCCACCGGGGGCTGTCGTTCAGGCAGTCGATGTAGTGGAACGCCTGGCCGCCCGCTTCCAGAAAGGCATGGCGCGCTTCCATCGAGATTTCTTCCAGCGTTTCCAGGCAGTCGCCGGTGAAGCCCGGGCAAACCAGGTCAACGCTTCTCAAGCCCGACTGCGCCAGCTTGATCAACGTCGGCTCGGTGTAGGGTTCCAGCCATTTGGCCTTGCCAAAGCGCGACTGGAAGGTGAGCTGGTAGCGGTCTTTGGACAGACCCAGGTTTTCGGCCAGCAGGCGCGCGGTCTTGTGGCATTCGCAGTGGTAGGTGTCGCCCAGCGCCAGGGTGCGTTCGGGAACGCCATGAAAGCTCATGACCAGTTTTTCGGCCTGGCCGTTCAGCTTCCAGTGCTGGCGGATGCGGTCGGCGAGCGCGTCGATGTAGCCCGCATCGTCATGGTAGTTGTTGATGAAGCGGAACTCGGGAATGCGCCGCACCTTGGCGGCCCAGGTGTAGACCGCGTCGAACACGCTGGCCGTTGTCGTGCCGCTGTACTGCGGATAGGCCGGCAAAATCAGGATGCGCGTCACGCCGTCGGCTTTCAGCTGGTCGAGCTGCGAGGCAATCGACGGGTTGCCGTAGCGCATCGCATAGCGCACCTCGACCGGATGGCCGCGCTGACCCAGGTAGCCGCGCAGCATCACCGCCTGTTTTTCGGTCCAGACCTTCAGCGGCGAGCCTTCGGGCAACCAGACGCTGGCGTACTTGGCCGCCGATTTTTTGGGCCGGGTGCGCAGGATGATGCCGTGCAGGATCAGCCACCAGATGGGTTTGGGAATCTCGACCACCCGCGCATCGCTCAAAAATTCGCCCAGGTAGCGGCGCAGCGCCGGCGCGGTGGGCGCATCGGGCGTACCCAGGTTGCACAGCAGGATGGCGGTGGTGGCTAGCGCCTTGGGCGGTGCGCCGTGGGCATACGAAGGCTCGGTTGCAAATGACATGCGGTATTCTCGCCTAAGCCATGCTCGACCTGACCCCCATCAAAGCCATCACCCTAGACCTGGACGACACGCTCTGGCCGATCTGGCCGACCATCGAAAAAGCCGAACTTGCGCTTCATGACTGGCTCGCCCTGCATGCGCCGCAGACGGCGGTGCTGCTGGCCCAGCCGGCGGTGCGCCACGAAATTCGCGAGCATGTCAACGGCCTGTATCCCGAACTCCGGCACGACCTGAGCACCTTGCGCACCCGATCAATCCGGCTGGCGCTGAGCCGCAGCGGCGATGATCCGGGTCTGGCCGAAGCGGCGTTCGAGATTTTTTTTGCCGCGCGCCATCAGGTCACCCTGTTTGACGATGCGCTGCAGGCGCTGCAGTTTTTGTCGCGCCGGTTGCCGCTGGTGGCGCTGTCCAACGGCAATGCCGACGTTCACCGCATCGGCATTGGTGCGTATTTCACGGCCAGCCTGAGCGCCCAGCAGTTCGGCGTCGGCAAGCCCGATCCGCGCATTTTTCATGCGGCAGCCAGTGCCGTCGGTCTGCAGGCGCACGAGGTGCTGCATGTGGGCGACGACGCCGCGCTCGATGTGCTGGCGGCGCTCGACTGCGGCATGCAGACGGTCTGGGTGAACCGCACCGACCATCCCTGGACGCATCCCGCCCAGCCGCATGAAACCGTGACCACACTGACCGAACTGTGCGACCTGTTTCCCCTTGAGCCCCTCTGAAAGCTGACATGACCTTGAGAATCTATGGCACTGCGGCCTCCCGCGCTGCGCGTCCCCTGTGGGTTGCGCAGGAACTGGGTCTGGCCTACGAGCACATCGCCTTGCCCTACGTGGGCGGTGCCACGCGCACGCCCGAGTTTTTGAAGGTCAACCCGAACGGGCGCATCCCGGTGGTGGACGACGACGGCGTGCTGGTCTGGGAGTCAATGGCCTGCACGGTCTACCTGGCCGAGCGCTTTCTGGACGGCAACGGCCTGTCGCTGGCGGCGCGCACCCATGCCGAGCGCGCCGAGATCCTGCGCTGGACTTTCTGGGTCGTGACCGAGTGCGAGAAGGACGCGCTGATTTTTTTGATGCACGCCATGGTCATGCCGCCGGAGCGCCGCAAGCCGCAACTGGCCGAGGACTCGCTCAGGCACCTGGCCGGTCCCCTGCGCATCCTGGACCAGCATTTGCAGGGCCGCCCGTGGCTCGCCGGCGACCGCTTCACCGTGGCCGACATCTGCGTGGCGTCGGTCATCGCCTGGGTAGAAGGCGCCAGCGAGCTGATGGCGCAATGCCCGCAAGTGCGCGACTGGCTGCAGGGCTGCCTGGCACGTCCGGCTTTCCAGCAGGTCCGTTTAATGGCAGAAAGTGCCTGATCCGCTTATTCTGTAAGCTTTTATAGCTATCAATTGATGAGCGTCTGGCCGTGCTGCCAGTGGCTCAGTGCAGGCTGCGGGCTGCCTCCAGCCCGGAGCGCACCGCGCCTTCCAGCGTTGCCGGATACGGGCCGGCCAGGTAGTCGCCGCAGGCCAGCAGGCCGTCGGCGACCTGCTGCGCCGGGCGCTGCAGGCCGGGCGTGCAGGCGAAGGTGGCGCGTTTTTCGACAATCGTTTGCACCGGCTGCAAATCAACCAATCCCAGCTGTCGCGCGGCCTGCGCCAATACCTGCTGTGTCAGCGTGGCGCTGTCGCCGGTGCTGGCGCTGACGACAAAAGCCAGCAGGCCGGCCGGGCCGCCGAGCTGCGCGCGGTCAAAGACGAACTGTGCGGGTTCACCTGCACTGGCATGCAGGGCCAGCATCGGTTTCGCCAGGCGCGCGCTGGCGCCAGACACATAGACCGTGGTCAGCGCTTCATGCGCCAGGCCGCGCGCCTGCGCCATCCACGCATCGGCGGTAACACCGCTGCCCTGCACCAGGCGCGCTGCTTCAGCCGGCGGGCAGGCGAGCACGACGTGGTCAAAGGTTTCGCCGTCCACCGCCCACCCCGGGCCGGCCGGCGACAGGGACTGAACCCGCACGCCCAGCCGCTGCTCGCCGCCGTGTGCCGCCAGCCAGGCCAGCGCCGCATCGGGCAGCAGGGCGCTCAGGTCGGCGCGTGGCAGCAGCAGGTTCGAGCCGCCGCTTTGCGCAAACAGCGCATCGCGCATCACCCGCAGGAACACCTGCCCGCAAGCGCGTTCGGGCGGCGTGTTCAGCGCCGAGACACACAGCGGCTCGATCAGCGCGGCCATCGGGCCGGGCGCCAAGCTGCGGCACAGCTCGCTGACCGATTGCCCGGGCGGGCAGGTGAAGCCGCGCAGCCGCCAGCCAAATGCCACTCGCAGCAGCGACAGCTTGTCGGCTAAAGGCCAGCCGCGTGCGTTCAGGATGCCGGCCACGGCGTCCAGCGGCGCCGGCCAGTCGGGGAGTAGCAATCCGCTGCCGTCGGGAAACTGCATCGTCAGCGGCAGGCGCAGAAAAGAGGCGGCCACATCGACACCGACCTGCTTCATCAGTCGCAGCGTTTCGGCATAGGCGCCGATCAGGATGTGCTGGCCGTTGTCCAGGGCGATTTGCCGGCCTGCCACGGTCGCCATGACACGCCGGGCACGGCCGCCGGGCGTGCGCGAAGCCTCGAAAATCGTCGCTTGGTGGCCAAGCCGGGTCGCTTCGACAGCGGCGGCGCAACCAGCCCAGCCTGCGCCGATGATGGCGACTTTCACGGGATCGAACTCGTAGCCACATGCCACAGGTTTGCCCCGTTCCGCACCAGCAGGGGCCGCGGAACCGGCTTCGCCGGGCCGCAGGCGCAGCGGCCCTCTTGGGGGGCAGGACGCCACACGAAGTGGGCGACCGTGGGGGCCACGTTCACACCACTTTACCGAAAGCCTGGGTTTTCCACGCCAGCCAGAACTTGCGCAGCGGCGTCAGGCTGACGCGCTGGTGCAGCACCTGGAAGTTGTCGGCGGCAATTTCGCGCAGCAGCGTGCGGTAGATGCTGGCCATCATCAGGCCGGGCTTCTGGGCTCGGCGGTCAGCATCCGGCAGCAGCGCCAGTGCTTCGTCGTACAAAGCCAGTGCGCGTTCGGTCTGGAACTTCATCAGCGCGGTGAAACGGTCTGAATACTCGCGCTTCAAAACTTCGTGCGCCTTCACGTCAAACTGCTGCAGTTCGTTGACCGGCAGGTAGATGCGCCCGCGCATTGCGTCTTCGCCGACGTCGCGGATGATGTTGGTGAGCTGGAATGCCAGGCCCAGCTTGTGGGCATACGCCGTGGTGGCGTCGTCGGTCTGGCCAAAGATGCGCGCCGCCACTTCGCCGACGATGCCCGCCACCAGGTGGCAATAGCGCTGCAGCGCCGGAAAATCCAGGTAGCGGTTTTGCGACAGGTCCATCATGCAGCCGTCGATGACCGCCTGCAGATGCCGCGCTTCGATGCCGTAGGTGGCGGTCATCGGCATCAAGGCTTTCATCACCGGATGCGTCGGATTGCCGGCAAATGACTTGGCCACCTCGCCCTGCCACCAGCCCAGCTTGGTATGCGCGACGCCGGGGTCGGTGACTTCGTCGACGACATCGTCGATTTCGCGGCAAAAAGCATAAAACGCCGTGATGGCGGCGCGTTTTTCCGTCGGCAAAAACAAAAAGGCGTAATAAAAACTGCTGCCGGATGCGGCAGCCTTTTCCTGGACATAGTTCTCGGGCGTCATACGGCGATTGTCGCAGGCAGATATGCAAATTCAGCTGGGCAGGTCGGTCGATGGCGTGAAAAGCACAAGGCCATGGGCGATGCGACTGGCCATTCCAAACCAGACAACTTTCGGTGCCGGGCAGCAAAGGACGTAAAGCAAGCAGCGCAGGACTACAAAATGAGCGCAGACATTCCACACCCGCCAGGGCCGCGGAACCGGCTTTGCCGGGCCGCAGGCGCAGCGGCCCCTTCGGGGGGGCAGCGCAGCACACGAAGTGGCAAGCGTGGGGGCCACATTCACATCCACAGCGCCCGCCAGCCCATCACGACCACATCCCAGGCGCCCAGCTTGGGACGCCGTCGCAGCGTGTCAAAGCCCTGTGCCTCAATCTTGTCCAGAATCCGCAGGCCGCCCTGGACCACCAGCCGCAGCTCCCAGCCGCCGCGCCCGGGGACCTTTTTCACCAGTTTTGAGCCTTTTAGCATCATGGCGTTCGCCTGACGTGCCTGAGAAGCTATCAAATTAATAGTGTTCGGGTGGCTTTCCAGCCTGAGCAGTTGCGACTCATCGACACCATGTTCAGCCCAACTGTCGGCGGGCAGGTAAATCCGTCCGCGGGGAATGTCCTCCCCCAAGTCCTGCCAGAAGTTGATCAGCTGCAGCGCGCTGCAGATGCAGTCGCTTTGCGCCAGCGATTCGGCATCGTTCACGCCGTACAGGTGCAGCAGCAGCCGGCCGACCGGATTGGCCGAACGGCGGCAGTAGTCGAGCAGTTCGGCCTGGCTCGCATAGCGCTGCTTGACCACGTCCTGCTCGAAAGCACTCAGCAGGTCGGCCAGCAGATGCACCGGCAAATCGAACTGCCGGATCATCGGGCCGAGTTGCCCGAACACTTCGGCCCAGCGGGGCGAAGGCGACAAGCCGGCGGAGGTGGCCATCAGGTCGGCGCGGTAGGCCGTCAGGTCGTCGAGCCGGGTTTGCGGCGGTGCATCGCCTTCGTCGGCGATGTCGTCGGCGGTGCGGGCAAACCAGTAGATGGCGGCAATGGCCGGGCGCAAATGCGGCGGACACAGCACCGTGGCTACCGGAAAATTCTCGTAGTGGCTGACGCCTTGCAGGCTGGCGGGATGCGGGGAAAGGCCTGGATTCATGCGCTGGATTGTCGCTTGACAAGATTTTGCATTTCTCATAGATTACTAACCGATCAGTCAGTAACCATTGGCCGATGCCGTTTCAAACCTGGTCGCCCGGATTCGCCCGGACCCTTTTCCCACCAGTCCATCATGAACAAAACCCTTGTCTCCCTGGCAGGTGCCGCCTTGCTGCTGGCCGCCTGCTCACGGCCCGCGCCGCCCGAGGAACCGGTTCGCGCCGTGAAAGTCATCACCGTCGGCACCAGCGACTACGCTCCAAGCCGCGAATATGCCGGTGAAGTCCGGGCGCAGGTCGAGTCCCGGCTGGGTTTCAGGATTGGCGGCAAGCTGATCAAGCGGCAGGCTGAACTCGGCCAGCAGGTCAAAGCCGGGCAGGTGCTGGCGCAGCTTGACCCGCAGGATTACCGGCTGGCGGCCGAGGCAGGCCGCGCGCAGGTGGCCGCTGCCGCCACCAACCGCAACCTGGCCGCTGCCGATTTCAAACGCTACCAGACGCTGAAGGACCAGAACTTCATCAGCGGCGCCGAGCTGGAGCGCCGTGAAGCCACTCTAAAGGCCGCTCAGGCGCAGCTGGAACAAGCCCAGTCGCAGTCGGCGGTGCAGGGCAACCAGACCGGCTATGCGGTGCTGACAGCCGATGTGTCCGGCCTCGTGACGGCGGTGGAAGCCGAGCCGGGCCAGGTCGTCGCCGCCGGCGCGACTGTGGTGCGGATTGCCGCCGATGGCGTGCGCGACATGGTGTTTTCGGTGCCGGAGGACAGGGTGGCTGGCATCAAGACGGGCGCGCCGGTGCGCATTCGCGTCTGGGCGCAGGACACCGAGTTGCTAGGTGCGGTGCGCGAGGTGGCCGCCAGCAGCGACCCGGTGACGCGCACCTATCCGGTCAAGGTGTCAATCCAGGGCAAGGCACCGCCGCTGGGCGCGACGGTCTATGCCATCCTGGGCAGCAGTGCCGCCACCGGCACGCCGGTCATCAAGCTGCCGACCAGCGCCTTGCGCCAGGAAGGGCAAACCACTGCTGTCTGGGTGCTGGACCCGGCGGCCATGACGGTCAGGTCGCAGGCGATTCAAGTGGCGACGGCTGATGGCAACGAAGTGGTGGTGGGCGCTGGCCTGGCGCCGGGCATGCTGGTGGTGAGTGCCGGCGTGCATGTGCTGTCGCCCGGCCAGAAAGTCACTATTTATGAATCAAAACTGCCTTCTGCGCAAGCAGGACGGGCGCGAACAGCTCCTGATTCAATAGCAAAACCGGCATTGGCTGTGCCGGCGGCGTCTGCTTCCGGCACGAAGTGAGGCCGGCATGACGCAACCGACTCACGACCACGCCAATGACGCGCACCCCCAGCCTTCAGAGCGTTTCAACCTCTCGCGCTGGGCGCTGGAGCATCCGGCGCTGACGCGCTATTTGCTGCTGGTGCTGATGGTGCTTGGCTTTTCGGCCTATTTCCAGCTGGGGCAGGACGAAGACCCGCCGTTCACCTTCCGCGCCATGGTGGTGCGCACTTACTGGCCGGGCGCGACGGCGCAACAGGTGGCCGAACAGGTCACCGACAAGCTGGAGCGCACCTTGCAGGAGGTGCCGTATGCCGACCGCATCCGCAGCTATTCCAAGCCGGGCGAGTCGCAGATCATTTTCCAGATCAAGGATTCGTCCAAGGCCAGCGAAGTGCCCAATGTCTGGTATTCGGTGCGCAAGAAGGTCGGCGACATGCGCGGCACATTGCCCGCTGGCGTGCAGGGGCCGTTTTTCAACGACGATTTCGGCGATGTCTATGGCGTGATCTATGCGCTGGAGTCCGACGGCTTCAACTACGCCGAGCTCAAGACCTTTGCCGATGACGTGCGCCAGCAACTGCTGCGCGTGCCCGATGTCAGCAAGGTCGAGCTGTTTGGTGTGCAGGACGAAAAGGTCTTCATCGAGGTCTCGCAAAAGCGCCTGGCCACGCTGGGGCTGGACCTGAACCAGGTGCTGGCGCAACTCGGCCAGCAAAACGCGGTCGAGTCGGCAGGCAGTGTGCAGACGCCGCTGGATGTGGTGCAGGTGCGCGTCGCCGGCCAGTTCGAGGCGATTGCGCAGTTGCGCGCCATGCCGATTCGCGGCAGCTCGGGCCAGCAGTTCCAGCTTGGCGACATTGCCGAGATCCGGCGCGGCTATGTCGATCCACCGGTGGTCAAGGTGCACCACCAGGGCCGGGAAGTGATTGCGCTGGGCGTGGCCATGACCAAGGGCGGCGACATCATCCGGCTGGGCAAGTCGCTGGAAAAACTCTCGGCCAGCTTTGAGCGCAGCCTGCCGGCAGGCGTCAAGCTGGTCCATATGCAGGACCAGCCCAAAGCCGTGGCCAGTTCGGTGAACGAGTTTGTCGGCGTGCTGATCGAGGCGGTGCTGATCGTGCTGGCGGTGAGTTTCATCAGCCTGGGCCTGCACAAGCGGCCGCACACGGGGCCGGGGCAACTGCCGCTGTGGAAGCGCTACTACATCGACATCCGGCCCGGGCTGGTCGTGGGCATCACGATTCCACTGGTGCTGAGCCTGACCTTTCTGGCGATGTGGTACCTGGGTATCGGCCTGCACAAGATTTCGCTCGGCTCGCTGATCATTGCGCTCGGGTTGCTGGTCGATGACGCCATCATTGCCGTCGAGATGATGGTGCGCAAGATGGAGGAAGGCTACGACAAGGTGCGCGCTGCCACCTTTGCCTACGAAATCACCGCCATGCCCATGCTGACGGGCACCTTGATCACCGCCGCCGGTTTCCTGCCGATTGGCCTGGCCAAGTCGGTGACCGGCGAATACACCTACGCAATTTTTGCCGTCACGGTGATTGCACTGGTACTGAGCTGGATCGTGTCGGTGTACTTCGTGCCTTACCTGGGCACGCTGCTGCTCAAGCCACCGCCGCATGTGCAGGACGTGAACCAAGGTCAAGCCGGCCATGACGGCCCGCATGAAATGTTCAACAGCCCGTTTTACAACACCTTTCGCCGCACCGTGAACTGGTGCGTGGAGCACCGCTGGCTCACGATAGGCGCTACGGTGCTGATCTTTGCCCTGGGCATTGTGGGCATGGGCCGGGTGCAGCAGCAGTTCTTTCCGGACTCCAGCCGGCCTGAAATCATTGTCGATATCTGGTTTCCCGAAGGCACCTCGTTCGCGGCCAACGAAATGACTGCCAAGCGCGTCGAGCAGCGCCTGATGAAGGAAGAGGGCGTTGCCACCGTCAGCACCTGGCTGGGTTCGGGCGTGCCGCGTTTTTATTTACCAATGGACCAGGTGTTCCCTCAGACCAACGTATCGCAAATGATTGTGCTGGCCAAGGACCTGAAGGTGCGCGAATCGCTGCGCATCAAGCTGCCGGCGCTGCTGGCGACCGAATTCCCCGAGGTACGCGGCCGCGTCAAGCTCCTGCCCAATGGGCCGCCGGTGCCGTACCCGGTGCAGTTCCGCGTCGTCGGCAGTGACCCCCTGGTGCTGCGCGAGCGCGCCGACGAGGTCAAGGCGCTGATGCGCGACAACGCCAGCATGCGCGGCGTCAATGACAACTGGAACGAATCGGTGAAGGTGATGCGCCTGGAAGTGGACCAGTCCAAGGCGCGCGCGCTGGGCGTGACCAGCCAGTCGATTGCGCAGGGCGCACGCACGCTGCTCAGCGGATCGACAGTGGGCCAGTTCCGCGAAGGCGACAAACTGATCGACATCGTGCTGCGCCAGCCGCTGGATGAACGCAATGCCATCACCGATATCGGTAATGCTTATTTGCCGACGTCGTCGGGCCAGTCTGTTTTGCTGACGCAGGTTGCCAAGCCGGTGTTTGCCTGGGAGCCGGGTGTGATGTGGCGCGAAAATCGCGACTACGCCATCACCGTCCAGGGCGACATCGCCGAAGGCCTGCAAGGCGCCACCGTCACGTCGCAACTGCTGCCCGCGCTCAAGGCGCTGGAAGTCCAATGGCATGCCAGCGGCATGGCGGGCTACCGCATTGACGTGGCTGGCGCAGTCGAAGAAAGCAGCAAGGGTTCGGCCTCCATCGCCGCCGGGATTCCCGTCATGCTGTTCCTGACCTTCACGCTCTTGATGCTTCAACTGCACAGCTTCAGCCGTGCCATGCTGGTGTTCCTGACCGGACCCCTGGGCATTGCGGGCGTTGCCGGGGCCTTGATCTTGCTGGGCCGGCCGTTTGGCTTCGTGGCCCTGCTGGGCGTGATTGCGCTCATGGGCATGATCCAGCGCAACTCGGTCATCCTGATTGACCAGATCGAGCAGGACCGGGCCAATGGCATACCCGCCTGGGACGCGATTGTCGAGTCGGCCGTACGCCGTCTGCGGCCCATCGTGCTGACGGCGGCAGCGGCCGTGCTGGCGATGATTCCACTGTCGCGCAGCGTGTTCTGGGGGCCGATGGCGGTTGCCATCATGGGCGGGCTGATCGTGGCCACGGTGCTGACCTTGCTGGCCTTGCCGGCGATGTACGCGGCCTGGTTTCGTGTCCGGCGGGAAGAGGACGCCCCGCCCGCTTCGGCCTGAATCCGCCGCGCCTGATGTATTCTCGAAAAAGAGGCTTCCAGATACAGGCTAAAATAGAAAGTTGACCGATTTCAGGCGGGAATCTGGAGCGTGATCCGGATTCCCGCTGTTTTTTCAGGAGCGCGGGTGGCGAAATTGGTAGACGCACCAGGTTTAGGTCCTGACGGTAGCAATACTGTGCGGGTTCGAGTCCCGCCCCGCGCACCATCCCTGAGGCTTTGCCGTGGCAGTTGTGCCGCTGGTCCTCGGAAGCTGCTTGACTGCAGCTGACCAGGCGAAAGCCCGGTTTTGAATATCTTTGATTTTTAGGAAACCATCATGGCCGTGACTGTTGAAAATCTTGAAAAGCTCGAGCGCAAAATGACGCTCACGCTGCCCCTCAATACCATTCAGTCGGAGGTCAACACCCGTCTGAAGAAGCTGGCCCGAACCGTCAAGATGGATGGTTTTCGTCCCGGCAAGGTGCCGATGAGCGTCGTCAGCCAGCGTTATGCCTATTCGGTGCATTACGAAGTCATGAATGACAAGGTCGGCGAGGCCTTTGCGGTCGCTGCCAACGAAGCCAAGCTGCGCGTGGCCGGCCAGCCCCGCATCAGCGAAAAGGAAGACGCGCCTGAAGGCGAACTCGCCTTTGATGCGATTTTCGAGGTTTACCCTGAAGTCAAGATTGCCGACCTGGCCAATGCCGAAGTCGAAAAGGTCAGCGCCGAAGTCAGCGACGCTGCCATCGACAAGACGCTCGACATCCTGCGCAAGCAGCGCCGTACCTTTGCCCAGCGCGCAGCCGATGCGCCCGCGCAGGACGGCGACCGCGTCACCATCGATTTTGAAGGCAAGATGGACGGCGAGACCTTCGCCGGCGGCAAGGCGGAAGACTTCCAGTTCATCGTCGGCGACGGCCAGATGCTGAAAGAATTCGAAGATGCCGTGCGCGGCATGAAGAGCGGCGACAGCAAGACCTTTCCCCTGGACTTCCCTGCCGATTACCACGGCAAGGACGTGGCCGGCAAACAGGCCGATTTCCTGGTGACGGTCAAGAAAATCGAAGCCGCGAACCTGCCCGAAGTCAACGAGGCGCTGGCCAAGTCGCTCGGCATTGCCGACGCCACGGTCGAAGGCCTGCGTTCGGACATCAAGAAGAACCTGGAGCGCGAAGTCAAGTTCCGCCTGCTGGCCCGCAACAAGAATGCGGTCATGGATGCGCTGGTTGCCAACGCAGAACTGGACCTGCCCAATGCCAGCGTTCAGGCAGAGCTCGAGCGCCTGGTGGAAGGCGCACGGGCCGACCTGAAAAAGCGCGGCATCAAGGACGCCGACAAGGCGCCAATCCCCGACGATATTTTCCGTCCGCAGGCTGAAAAGCGTGTCCGCCTGGGGCTGGTGGTGGCCGAACTGGTGCGCGCCAATGAACTGCAGGCCAAGCCCGAACAACTCAAGGCGCATATTGAAGAACTTGCTGCAAGTTATGAAAAACCGCAGGAAGTCGTTCGCTGGTACCTGAGCGACAACAGCCGCATGGCCGAAGTCGAGGCCGTGGTGATTGAAAACAATGTCACTGACTTTGTCCTCGGCAAAGCCAAGGTCAACGAAAAAGCCATCACGTTCGACGAGTTGATGGGCCAGAACTGAGCAGCTGACTTCTCCTGACGCTGGGGCTTGTGCTTTGCGGTACAGGCCCCAACTCATTTTCGGTACAGTACACACATCTCTGGAGAAAAATCAATGGTCAGAAACATTACTTACGGCGGCTACAACAGCGCCCAATCCGCCAGCCAGGAAATCCAGGGCCTGGGCATGGTTCCCATGGTCATTGAGCAATCCGGCCGTGGCGAGCGTTCTTACGACATTTATTCGCGCCTGCTGAAAGAGCGCGTGATCTTCCTGGTCGGCCCGGTCAATGACCAGACCGCCAATCTGGTGGTCGCGCAACTGCTGTTCCTGGAAAGCGAAAATCCTGACAAGGACATTTCCTTTTACATCAACTCGCCCGGCGGTTCGGTTACGGCCGGCATGGCCATTTACGACACGATGCAGTTCATCAAGCCCGACGTGTCCACGCTTTGCGTTGGCATGGCGGCCAGCATGGGGGCATTCCTGCTGTCAGCCGGCACCAAGGGCAAGCGCTTTTCGCTGCCCAATTCGCGTGTCATGATCCACCAGCCATCGGGCGGTGCGCAGGGTCAGGCCTCAGACATCGAAATTCATGCCCGTGACATCCTGAAGACACGCGACCAGTTAAACCGGATTTTGGCGCACAACACCGGCCAGACGGTTGAGAAAATCGAGCGTGACACCGAACGCGACTATTTCATGTTTGCCGACGAAGCCCAAACCTATGGCGTTGTCGATCAGGTGATTTCTAAACGACCCTGATTTGTCCTGTAGAGCTTAAAACTGCTTTGCAACAACGGCGTTTTTCTGTTACAGAAGCGCCGTTTTTTTATTGGTTATCATTGGCGAAGCGCATAGTTTCACCATGTCACGTTAAAGGTGTCCCCCATAATGGCCGATAAAAAAGGCTCCTCCAGCGAAAAGACGTTGTATTGTTCTTTTTGCGGCAAAAGCCAGCATGAAGTCAAGAAACTCATTGCTGGTCCATCCGTTTTTGTCTGTGACGAATGCATTGATCTGTGTAACGAGATCATTCGCGACGAATTGCCCGCAGGCAGCGAGGTCACAGAGACGCGCAGCGACCTGCCAACGCCAGCAGAAATCAAGGCGACGCTGGACGGTTATGTCATCGGCCAGGAACCGGCCAAGCGAACACTGGCCGTCGCCGTATACAACCATTACAAGCGGCTGCGTCACAAGGAATCGGCCAAAAAGGATGACGTCGAACTGACCAAGAGCAACATCTTGCTGATCGGGCCTACTGGGTCCGGTAAGACGCTGCTGGCACAGACGCTGGCACGCACCCTCAACGTGCCTTTTGTCATGGCTGATGCCACCACCCTGACCGAAGCCGGCTATGTCGGCGAAGACGTGGAAAACATCATCCAGAAGCTGCTGCAAAGCTGCAACTACGAGGTTGATCGCGCGCAGCAGGGAATTGTCTACATCGACGAGATTGACAAGATTTCGCGCAAATCCGACAACCCGTCCATCACCCGAGATGTGTCGGGCGAAGGCGTGCAGCAGGCGCTGCTCAAACTCATGGAAGGCACAATGGCTTCGGTGCCGCCGCAAGGCGGGCGCAAGCATCCGAATCAGGATTTTCTGCAGGTTGACACCACCAATATTCTGTTTATTTGCGGTGGCGCTTTTTCCGGACTTGAAAAAGTCATAGAAGGCCGTACCGAAGCATCTGGAATTGGTTTTGGTGCTGCCGTCAAAAGCAAAAAAGCCCGGAGCCTGACGGAAGCGTTCAAGGATGTCGAACCTGAAGACTTGATCAAGTTTGGCTTGATTCCCGAATTGGTCGGACGAATGCCGGTCATTGCAACCCTGGCCGAACTCAGCGAAGATGCGCTGGTTCGTATCCTGACGGAGCCAAAAAATGCCGTGGTCAAGCAGTTCAGCAAATTGCTCGCCATGGAAGGCGTTGACCTGGAAATCAGGCCATCGGCCCTGAAGGCCATTGCCCGCAAGGCGCTTGCCCGTAAAACCGGCGCACGCGGCCTGCGTTCGATTCTGGAGCAATCCCTGATTGACACCATGTTTGATTTGCCGACCACCAGCAATGTTGACAAGGTGGTCGTTGACGAAGCGACGATCGAGGAAAACAAGCCGCCGCTGCTGGTCTATCGCGAAGCTGCCAAGAAAGCCTGAGTCCCGGAACGGACGATGCAGGTGCCTGCCAATGGCAACCCTCGTCTCCGGTCACTACAATTTCGCCCGATCCTGAAAGGGAGCGTTGCGTTCAGCCTTGTTATGAAGGTTTAGGGTTTTATATGTCTGCACAAACTTTTCTTCCTGCAACTCCCGTCGAACTGCCTCTGTTGCCGTTGAGGGACGTCGTGGTCTTTCCGCACATGGTGATTCCCTTGTTTGTGGGCCGGCCCAAGAGCATCAAGGCGCTTGAACTGGCCATGGAGTCCGAGCGCCGAATCATGTTGGTGGCCCAGAAAACCGCTGCCAAGGACGAACCGTCTGTTGATGACATGTTCGAGGTGGGCTGCATTGCCACCATTTTGCAACTCCTCAAGTTGCCGGACGGAACGGTCAAGGTCCTGGTTGAAGGGCAGCAGCGCGCCAGGGTGAACAAGATCGAGGAAGGCGAGCAGCACTTCACTGCCAATGTGTCGCCTGTCGAGCCTGTGGCTGTTGTCGCGGGTGACAAGGGCAGCGAGATCGAGGCCTTGCGCCGCGCGGTGACACAGCAGTTTGACCATTACGTCAAACTGAATAAAAAAATACCACCCGAAATACTGACATCGATCTCCAGTATCGACGACCCCGGTCGGCTGGCGGACACCATCGCTGCGCACTTGCCGCTCAAGCTGGATGCCAAGCAGGTTATCCTGGACCTGGACAATGTCAAGGCGCGTCTTGAGAACCTGTACGAGCAGCTTGAGCGCGAGGTTGACATTCTCAATGTGGACAAGAAGATCCGTGGGCGCGTCAAGCGGCAGATGGAAAAGAACCAGCGCGACTTCTACCTGAACGAGCAGGTCAAGGCCATCCAGAAAGAATTGGGCGAAGGCGAAGAAGGCGCTGATCTTGAAGAAATCGAAAAGAAGATCAAGAGCGCCAAGATGCCGCTGGAAGCCCGCAAAAAGGCAGAAAGCGAACTCAAGAAACTGAAACTGATGTCACCCATGTCGGCGGAAGCCACAGTGGTGCGAAGTTACATCGATGTGCTGCTTGGGCTGCCTTGGAGCAAGAAAACCAAGATCAAGCATGATCTGGTCAATGCCGAAGCCGTGCTCAATGAGGATCATTACGGTCTTGAAAAAGTCAAGGACCGCATTGTCGAGTACCTCGCAGTGCAGCAGCGGGTTGACAAACTGAAGGCGCCGATTTTGTGCCTGGTGGGCCCTCCGGGTGTCGGCAAGACATCGCTCGGTCAGTCGATTGCCAAAGCCACTGGTCGAAAGTATGTTCGCATGGCCTTGGGTGGCATGCGCGACGAAGCAGAAATCCGGGGACATCGCCGTACTTATATCGGTGCTCTGCCTGGCAAGGTGTTGCAGAACCTGAGCAAAGCCGGTACGCGCAATCCGCTGTTCCTGCTTGACGAGATTGACAAGCTTGGCACTGATTTCCGTGGCGATCCCTCAAGTGCTTTGCTTGAAGTGCTGGACCCGGAACAGAACCATACCTTTGGAGATCACTATGTCGAGGTCGACTTTGACCTGAGTGACGTGATGTTTGTGGCAACGTCGAATTCGATGAATATTCCGCCGGCCCTGCTTGACCGTATGGAAGTGATCCGCTTGTCGGGCTATACCGAGGACGAAAAAACCAGCATCGCCATGCGTTACCTTCTGCCCAAGCAGGTCAAGAACAATGGCGTGAAGGACGACGAACTTGAAGTACAGGAACAGGCGGTGCGTGACATCGTGCGTTACTACACGCGTGAAGCCGGTGTTCGCTCACTCGAGCGCGAGTTGTCAAAGATTTGCCGCAAGGTCGTCAAGGGTATACAGCTCAAGAAAATGACGCCCAAAGTGCTCGTCACGCCCGACAACCTGAATGAATTCCTGGGTGTCCGGAAATACGATTATGGCCGTGCGGAAAAGAACAATCAGGTCGGTCAGGTCGTTGGTCTTGCCTGGACTGAAGTGGGCGGTGACCTGCTCACGATCGAAGCGGCCGTCATGCCTGGCAAGGGCGTCATCACCCGCACAGGGTCATTGGGCGATGTCATGAAGGAATCAGTCGAGGCGGCGCGTACTGTGGTCCGGAGTCGGTCCAGGGGGTTGGGCATCAAGGATGAAATGTTTGAAAAGCGTGACATTCATATCCACGTCCCAGACGGCGCGACGCCCAAGGACGGCCCAAGCGCCGGAGCTGCCATGACTACGGCGTTTGTTTCTGCATTGACAGGCATTCCTGTTCGCGGCGATGTGGCAATGACCGGTGAAATAACCCTGAGGGGAGAAGTTACTGCCATTGGTGGTCTGAAAGAAAAGCTGCTGGCTGCCTTGCGCGGAGGCATCAAGACCGTGCTGATCCCGCAGGAAAATGCCAAGGATCTTCAGGAAATTCCAGACAATGTCAAAGCCGGTCTTGAAATCATTCCGGTCAAATGGATTGATCAGGTATTGCAGGTTGCCCTGGAGCGACAGCCGGTGCCATTGACCGATGAAGAAGTTGCAATAATTGCGGCCGCCAGCGCTGCCGCACCCTCGCAAGTTGTTGGTACGGTCAAGCATTAAGCGGCAAGCTTTACCTTTATTTAAATAATCGTTAAAAACCAAGCTATAATTTATAGCTAGACTCGCGGGAGTAGCTCAGTTGGTAGAGCGCAACCTTGCCAAGGTTGAGGTCGAGAGTTCGAGCCTCTTTTCCCGCTCCAATTCAAAGGGCAGCACTTCAAAATGCTGCCCTTTTTGGTTGGAAAGTACGAAAAACAAGAAAAAAAAGAGGGCGCGGTAACAAAGCGGTTATGTACCGGATTGCAAATCCGGCTAGCCCGGTTCGACTCCGGGCCGCGCCTCCATCAAGTTTTTGTCATCAGCCCCGGTTAAGGGGCTTTTTTGTTTGACAATGCTGTTTGGCAGATCAGTTTTCACCAGCGAGAGTGGCGTAATCGGTAGCCGCACGGGACTTAAAATCCCGGGACAGTGATGTCGTACGGGTTCAAGTCCCGTCTCTCGCACCAATTTATTCCGCTTCCAAATCAATCCGGAATCAGGCACGAAGCCGCAGGCCGTGATGTGACAGCCAAAGCAATAAGATATCTGGTTGACCTGGATATGGGATCACACCCAATTGAACTGGATTTTTGCAGCGTCCCTTCACCCAACTGATATGAAGTGCAGACATCAGACCGAGCTCGATGGCCTGTTTTCAGAGAATGGCTGCTGAATGAATGCGGTAATGGCTGTGATCAGCCTTTCGGGCTGATCGCGATGCGGCGAATGGCCACATTCGGCCAATTCGAGCAATTCAGTCTGCGGTACGCTGCGGGCAATGCCGTGAATCTGCGCCAGCGTGCCATATTCGTCGTCCTGCCCCTGCACCGCCAGTAGCGGGCAGCGAATGGCACCGATTTCCTGCGCAATGGACCAGTGCCTGAAGTCAGGATGCAGCCAGATGTCATTCCAGCCCCAGAAAGCCGAATCGGGGCTGTCATGGTGTCGCGCAAGGCGCTGGCGCAAGTTGGTTTGAAGGTACGCCGTACGCGCCTTTTCAATGCTGCTGACCGACACGCCTTCCACCATAATGTGGGGCGCCAACACTACGGCGCCGGCAAGGTATTCAGAGAAGTGAGCGGCATACAGCAATGCAATGGAGCCGCCGTCACTGTGGCCGAGCAACCAGGGTTTGTCATGACGTGCATCAATGCCCAGCGCATTCAGCAGGGCCGGCAGCACCTGCTGCGCCTGCCGGTGCATGAAGTCAAGACCCCAGGCTTCGTCTGTCGGGCGAGGCGAAGAGCGACCATAACCGGGGCGCGAATACACCAGGCCACGGCAACCGGTCGCCTCGCACAGGTAACGCGGGAAATCCCTCCACATCGCCACCGATCCCAGCCCTTCGTGCAGGAACACGATCAGCGGCGCCGCTGTGCGGTCAGGCTGAATCCACTGGTGTTCAATGCGGATCAGACTTCCGTCCCAGTCGATGTCGATAAACGCCACATTGCCTGTCATGGGGCTTCTGCCTGCCGATCGCGCAGCTTGAAGCGCTGGATCTTGCCCGTGGCGGTCTTTGGCAACTCGGTTATGAATTCGATGGTGCGCGGGTACTTGTAGGGCGCGAGCCGCTCCTTGACGAAAGACTTCAGCTCGTCTTCGCTGACCTGCTGGCCAGCCTTCAGCACAACATAGGCCTTGGTCTTGGTCAGGCCTTCAGCATCCGTCACGCCAATGACGGCAGCTTCCAGGATGGCCGGGTGTTGCGACAGCGTGGCCTCGACCTCGAAGGGCGAAACGTAAATACCGCTGACCTTGACCATGTCGTCGCTGCGGCCCGAATAGGTGTAGGTGCCGTCGACGTTGCGAACGTACTTGTCACCGGTTTTGGTCCAGGCGCCTTGAAAGGTTTCGCGTGACTTCTCGCGGTTGCCCCAGTACAGCAGCGCCGCGCTCGGTCCCTTGACGTAGAGGTCGCCGGTGTCGCCATCTGGCACCGGGTGGCCGTCATCGCCGCGCAATTCGATCTCGTAGCCGGGAACCGGCCAGCCCGTGGTGCCGTAGCGCACTTTTCCGGGCAGGTTGGACAAGTAGATGTGCAGCATTTCGGTCGAACCGATGCCGTCGATGATCTCGATGCCGAAATGCCGGGTGAAGCGTTCGCCCAGGTCGGCCGGCAAGGCCTCGCCAGCCGAAGACGCCATGCGCAGCGACACCTGGCTTTTCGCCGGCAGGCCGGGCGCGGCCAGCATGCCGGCAAAGCCGGTCGGCGCGCCAAAAAACACTGTGGGTTGGTGGTCAATCCAGCGCTTGAAGGTGGCCGCTGGCGTCGGGCGCTCGGCCATCAGCACCACCGTGGCGCCGACACTGAGCGGAAAACTCAGGCCGTTGCCAAGTCCGTAGGCAAAGAACAGTTTGGCGGCAGAAAAACACACATCGCGCTCGGTGATGCCCAGGATGGGTTTGCCGTAGAGCTCTGCCGTCCAGTAAGGATTGGCGTGCGTGTGCAGCGTGCCTTTGGGCTTGCCCGTGGAGCCGGAGGAATACAACCAGAAACCCGGGTCATCGGGGCTGGTAGCGGCAGCCCGGGCCAGCGGCGAGTGCTGGGCAATCAGTTCATCGAGTGCCACGATGTCAGCAGGCAAAGCGGCGTTGGGATGCGAGACGATGACAGTCTTGACTTCATGCGTGGCCTTGCGCATGGCTTCGTGCAGCAGGGGCAGCAACGCTGCGGACACCAATACGGCTTGCGCTCGGCTGTGTTCGAGCATAAAGGCGTAGTCGTCAATGGTCAGCAGGGTGTTGACAGCGACCGGCACGATGCCCGCATACATCGCGCCCAGAAAGCTCACCGGCCAGTCGTTGCAGTCGTGCATCAGCATCAGCACGCGCTCTTCACGGCGCACACCGCTGGCGAGTAGTCCGGCGGCCAGGCGGCAGATACGCTCGGCCAGTTCCCCGTAACTCAGGCTGCCTGCATCGTCGATGAATGCCGTCTTGTCCGGGCGCCCGGCGTTGCAGGCGATCAGGTGCTGGGCAAAGTTGAATGGCATGCCGGGAGGCTGAAGTCGGAGTGCTGGGCTTGCAGGGATGCTCATGGGCTGTGTCTCCTGGTCTTTTTTATTCAGAGCGCAGCCGATGGGTGCAAATGCGCAAGCACCTCGGTATCGGCCTGCACGGCACTGCGGCGGTGGTAGAAGTTCAGGGCGTGCAGGCCGCCGGGGACTTCGCCGCCGCCCGCGCGGTCCGGCCCCCCATGCAACGACTGCGGCATGACATTGGCGTACCTGGTTTGCAGCGCAGCCATGTCGGGCGAAATCACATGCACGCGGTCATGGCTGTCAGCCGGCTCCAGCGCGGTGG
Organism: Polaromonas sp.; assembly: GCF_010365105.1. Taxonomy (GTDB): domain Bacteria; phylum Pseudomonadota; class Gammaproteobacteria; order Burkholderiales; family Burkholderiaceae_C; genus Polaromonas. The sequence goes on from NZ_JAAFGZ010000021.1 coordinate 42,636, forward strand.
CGATCAGTGTGCCTGCGTCGCTGCCGTACAAAGAGGTGACCAGCGAGCCCTCACCCCGGCGCACCAGCGCCAATGCGTGTTTGGTTTCGCGGTAAGGCACGAGCGTGGCAACAGGGCCGAACACTCCGGTGTCGTGGCCACGGTCGGCGCTGTCGCTGCCCGCCGCGTCGCGCTTACCCAGCAGCGTGGGACTGACGCAGCAGGCGATAACCGCATCGGCATCGATCAGGGCGTCTCTGCCGTCATGCAGCACTTCGGCTTGTGCGCTCAGGTGCGCCAGGCCTTGTTTCAACGCTGCCAGTTGAGTGCGGTTGACCAGCGCGCCCATGCGTACCTTTTCATTGCGCGGATTGTCCACGGTGGCTTTGGCCAGCCGCGCCAAAAGCGCATCTGCTGCTGCGTCATACAGAGCTTCAGCCACAAAGACACGGCGAATCTCCGTGGATTTCTGACCCGACAGGGCCGTCATTTCACGCACCACTTCCTTGACCAGCAGATCAAATGCCGGCCTGCCCGCCACTTCGTTCGGCAGCAGCATGGGGCGCGCAGGCGGTAGGTGAGGGTGCGCAGGGCCGCGCCGCCTTGTTCTCTGGCAAATTCAAAACCGGCGGCCAGATCCAGCCAGGTTGCATCAAAGCGCACGAGCTCTAGGCCCCGCACCGGGTCAAACAACGGCGTACCGGCACCTGTGCCTTGCTGCCACTGGCCGCCAAGGTAATTTGAAAGCAGTTCGGTCATGAAAATCTTTTCGTAACAGTCAGGAACGGGTGAATTCGATGCTGCCCCGGGGCAGCAGGTAGAGCACCAGCGCGCGTCCGCTTGAAACGGTGGGCTGGTGCGCGCTGCCGGGCGGACAGACCAGCCAGCCGGCGGGGCGGCCGTCAAATTGAGCGCCGTCATCCAGCGGCATGATCAGGTCGATCTCGCCATTCGGGTGCACGTGATGCGGACCGGCAATGTCCTTCATATCCACCACATCGACGGAAAAGCCGTGCAGATCGTCTGCCGGTTTGAAAATACGGCCGTAACGAATGCCGCCGCCCTCCCGGTCGCACAGCCAGCCTTCGGCAACGCCTGTCATGCATGACTGCTTGAGCTGGTGGTAGGTGGGGCTTTCGACGCCATGTTCGGCGTTGAGCCAGGCATCCAGGACGGCATCCAGCGGCCGGCCGGCCAGCCGGGTCGTCATTTGCGTAATTTGTTCCCGAAATTCTGCAAGCGGCATGCATGGTCTCCGTATAGTGTGTTGAACTTGTCAATTCACTTAATATGAATTATTGTGCTTGTATGAACCATAATTCTTGAAAAATAACATGTCAAGCAATATATTGCATGTATCAGGGTTAACACCTGTTTCGCCTGAGCAGACGCCTGCCTTTACAGGAGCGCATCTTTCATCTCTTCATGCTGCCGAAGCCGACGAGAAAAATCCTTTCCTGGTTGCTCTGGGTGAGCGGGTCAAGGCCCTGCGGGCGCGGCGCGGCATGACGCGAAAAGCCGTGTCCATTGCCGCCGATGTGTCCGAAAGGCATTTGGCAAATCTGGAGTACGGCGAAGGAAACGCCTCCATATTGGTGTTGCTGCAGGTCGCCCGCGCGCTGCATTGCTCACTGGCTGAACTGATTGGCGATGTCACGACCTTGTCGCCCGAGTGGCTGCTGATTCGGGAGTTGCTTGAGGGCCGCGACGATGTGGCTCTGCGGCGGGTGCGGATTGCCATTGGCGAAATGCTGGGTACCGGAAGCGCCAACACTGCCATCAGTTCGCAGGTCGCATTGATAGGGCTGCGCGGCGCTGGAAAATCAACACTGGGGGCGCTGCTGGCTGAAGACCTGGGATTTCCATTTGTCGAGTTGAGCCGTGAAATTGAAAAGTTCGCGGGCTGCAGCGTATCCGAAATCCAGGCGCTCTATGGCATGAATGCCTACCGGCGCTATGAACGCCGGGCACTGGAGGAAACGATCCAGATTTACCCTGAAGCCGTTATTGCCACCCCCGGCGGCCTGGTGTCGGACCCGGCTACCTTCAACCAGTTGCTGTCGCACTGCACCACGGTCTGGCTTCAGGCCGACCCTGAAGACCATATGAAGCGGGTGTTGGCGCAGGGTGATTTGCGGCCCATGGCCGCCAGCAAGCAGGCAATGGAAGATCTCAAGGGCATTCTTTCTGGTCGTGCAGCTTTCTATTCGAAGGCGCAGCACAAGGTCGATACCAGCGCTCAAAGTCTGGAGTTGTCTTTTCAAATATTGCGCCAGAAAGTTCGGGGGGCACTGCAGTTGCCAGCCTGACGGAATAACAGTACATGCATAAAAGTGCTTGCTTGCTTGATTGGCGGATGTTGCATTATCATGCTTGTATTGAATTTCAATTAATGCAGGTTTCATGCATAAAACTGGAGGCATCACAACATGACCATTGCTTCGCGCGTCGAATACCAGACCGATCCTTCGCAGTACAAACACTGGAAGCTCAGCTTCAATGGCCCGGTCGCCACGCTGGCGGTCGACATTGATGAAAACGCCGGTCTGCGTCCGGGCTACAAGCTCAAACTCAACAGCTATGACCTCGGTGTCGATATTGAACTAAACGATGCCGTCAGCCGCATTCGCTTCGAGCATCCGGAAGTGCGCACCGTGGTGGTCACCAGCGCCAAGGAAAAAGTGTTTTGCTCGGGCGCCAACATCTTCATGCTGGGCGTGAGCAGCCACTACTGGAAAGTGAACTTCTGCAAGTTCACCAACGAAACCCGCAACGGGCTGGAAGATTCCTCCCGCTACAGCGGCCTGAAATTCCTGGCGGCCGTCAATGGCGCCTGTGCCGGTGGCGGTTACGAGCTGGCGCTGGCGTGCGACGAGATCATCCTGATTGACGACCGCTCCAGTTCCGTCAGTCTGCCCGAAGTTCCCTTGCTCGGCGTGCTGCCCGGCACCGGCGGGCTGACCCGCGTGACCGACAAACGCCATGTTCGGCACGACCTGGCCGACCTGTTTTGCACCAGTGTTGAAGGCGTGCGCGGACAGAAGGCCAAGGACTGGCGTCTGGTCGATGACATTGCCAAGGCCGTCGATTTTGCCCAGAAAGTACAAACCCGCGCACTGGCGCTGGCCGAGCAAAGCGACCGTCCTGCCGACGGCAAAGGCGTTGTCTTCAAGCCGTTGAATCGCACTGTCGAAGCCGACGCGCTGCATTATTCGAACGTGACCATCGAGATCGACCGCGCCAAGCGCACCGCCACGTGGACGGTCAAGGCCCCCACGGGCGAGCAGCCCTCAAGCATTGCCGGCATTGAAGCGCTGGGCGCTGACTGGTTCCCGCTGGTGCTGGCGCGCGAACTCGAAGACGCGATTTTGATGATGCGCACCAATGAACTCGACATCGGTGTCTGGCTGATCAAGACTGAAGGCGATGCGGCCGCCGTGCTGGCCATGGACTATGTGTTGCTGGCGAACCAGAACCACTGGCTGGTTCGCGAAACCATCGGACTGCTGCGCCGCACGCTGAGCCGCCTTGACTTGTCGTCACGCAGCCTGTTTGCGCTGATTGAACCGGGCTCGTGCTTTGTCGGCACTTATCTGGAATTGGCACTGGCTTGTGACCGCAGCTACCATTTGGCACTGCCGGATGATGAGGACAAGGCGCCCAAGATTACCGTGGCCGAAATCAACTTTGGCCTGTACCCGATGATCACCGGCCAGAGCCGTCTGGGCCGCCGCTTCTATGACGAGCAGCCGGCACTGGAAGCGGTACGCGCCAAGGCCGGCCAGCCGCTGGATGCCGATGCTGCATTCGCGGTCGGCTTGGTCACTGCCAACCCCGACGACATCGACTGGACCGACGAAGTGCGCATCGCCATCGAAGAGCGCGTGTCGATGTCGCCTGATGCCCTGACAGGCATGGAAGCCAACCTGCGTTTCAACGGCCCGGAAAACATGTTCACCCGCATCTTTGGCCGCTTGACGGCCTGGCAGAACTGGATTTTCCAGCGGCCCAACGCTGTCGGTGATAAAGGCGCACTCAAGGTTTATGGCAAAGGTGAAAAATCACAGTTTGACTGGAACCGCGTCTAAAAACGCCTGTATTTTCTCGTTGTGCGGCGCGGTCCGGGTGGCGCGCCGCAACCGAAATTCATCCCCCGAATCCGTCAGTTATTTTTGGAGCCCCTCATGTCCAGTATTAATTACAGCGAAACGATTCCCAACAACGTCAACCTCGGCGAAGACCGCACGCTCAAGCGCGCGCTGGAGCAATGGCAGCCGAACTTCCTCAACTGGTGGGATGAAATCGGCCCCGAAGGCTCGACCCATTCCGACGTCTACCTGCGCACCGCCGTCAGCGTCGATCCACAAGGCTGGGCGCAGTTCGGCCACGTCAAGATGCGCGACTACCGCTGGGGCATTTTCCTGAACCCGGGCAGCGCCGACCGTGACATTCATTTTGGCGACCACAAGGGCGAAAAAGCCTGGACCGACGTGCCCGGCGAACACCGTGCCAACCTGCGCCGCATCATCGTCACGCAAGGCGACACCGAGCCGGCATCGGTCGAGCAGCAGCGCCATCTCGGCCTGACCGCGCCCAGCATGTACGACCTGCGCAACCTCTACCAGATCAATGTCGAGGAAGGCCGCCACCTCTGGGCGATGGTGTATCTGTTGCATAAGCATTTCGGCCGCGACGGCCGCGACGAAGCCGAAGGCCTGCTGGAGCGCCGCAGCGGCGACGAGAACAACCCGCGCATCCTGGGCGCCTTCAACGAGAAGACACCGGACTGGCTGAGCTTTTTCATGTTCACCTACTTCACCGACCGCGACGGCAAATTCCAGCTGGCCGCGCTTGCCGAAAGCGCTTTTGATCCGCTGGCCCGCACGACCAAGTTCATGCTGACCGAGGAAGCGCACCATATGTTCGTCGGTGAAAGCGGCATTTCGCGCGTTATCCAGCGCACCGCGCAGAAGATGAACGAGCTGAAAACAGACGATGTCGGCAAGCTGAGAGCCGCTGGCGTGATTGACCTGCCCACCATCCAGCGCTACATCAATTTCCACTACAGCGTCACCATCGACCTGTTCGGCGCTGACGAGTCGAGCAATGCCGCCACCTTCTACAGCTCCGGCCTGAAGGGCCGCTATGAAGAAGGCAAGCGCGTCGATGACCACGTGCTCAAGGGTCAGACCTACAAGGTCATCGAGGTCAAGGACGGCCAGCTGGCCGAAAAGGAAGTGCCGATGCTCAACGCGCTCAATGAAGTGCTGCGCGACGACTACATCCGTGACTCTGTGGCCGGCGTCGAGCGCTGGAACAAGGTGCTGACCAAGGCTGGCATTGCCGTGCAGCTCAAGGTGCCGCACAAGGCGTTTCACCGCAATATCGGTTCGTTGTCGAAGGTCAAGGTGTCGCCCGATGGCCGCGTGGTGTCGGATGCTGAATGGAATGCCTGCGTGAACCAGTGGCTGCCCAGCAGCGAAGACCGCGCCTATGTTGCCAGCCTGATGGGTCGCTGCATCGAGCCCGGCAAGTTTGCCAACTGGATTGCGCCGCCGGTCATGGGCATCAACCGCCAGCCGGTTGACTATGACTATGTCCGATTTAACTGACCCCCACGCTTGTCACTTCGCGTACTGCGCTGCCCCCCCGAGGGGGCCGCTGCGCCTGCGGCCTGGCAAAGCCAGTTCCGCGGCCCCTGCTGGTGGCAGAGAAAACACGCGCTCCCTGAAAGTGCTGGCTTTGAACTCCGCATTCCGCTTTGCCATCATCGTTAACGCATAGCTGCCCTCAAGCCCTTATCGGAAACCGCTATGGACATGACCGAAATTCACGTGATCAAGCAGCATTTGATTGACCCTGAAATCTGCATCCGCTGCAACACCTGCGAAGCGACCTGCCCGGTGCAGGCCATAACGCATGATTCGATGAACTATGTGGTGGATGCCGACAAATGCAATTTCTGCATGGACTGCATTTCGCCGTGCCCGACGGGCTCGATCGACAACTGGCGCACGCTGCCGCGCGTCATGGCGTACAGCCTGGAAGCCCAACTGGGTTGGGATGAGTTGCCGGTTGAACTTACCCCGGAAGAACTGGCGGCCGAAGGCGTTGCTGCCGGTGCCATTCCCGACATCGAACCGGTGGCGCCTTCGCTGCCGGCGGCGGTCACTGGCGAGGCGGCTTTCTACAGCGCCCAGTACGGTGCCATCTTGCCTCCCTGGTCGGCCGTGCATGCCTACACCAACCTGTACGGCCCGAAAGCGGCTGAAAAATCCATCACTGCCACCGTGACAGGCAATGTGCGGGTGACCGAGATTGGCAGCGACGATTACGACACGCACCACATCGTGCTGGACTTTGGCAAGCTGCCGTTTCCGGTGCGCGAAGGCCAGTCTGTCGGCATTGTGGCGCCTGGGGTTGACGCCAACGGCCGGGCTCACCATGCACGCCAGTATTCGATTGCCAGCCCGCGCAACGGTGAGCGGCCGGGCTACAACAACCTGTCGCTGACCATCAAGCGGGTGCTGGAAGACCACCAGGGCAATCCGGTGCGCGGCGTCAGCTCGAACTACATGTGCGATTTGCAGGTCGGCGACAGGGTCCAGGTGATGGGCCCATTTGGCGCCAGTTTCCTGATGCCCAATCATCCGCGCTCGAACATCGTGATGATCTGCACTGGCACGGGCAGTGCACCGATGCGGGCCATGACCGAATGGCGTCGGCGGCTGCGCAAGTCAGGCAAGTTCGAAGGGGGCAAGCTGATGCTGTTCTTCGGCGCGCGCACCCAGCAGGAGCTGCCTTATTTTGGCCCGCTGCAAAGCCTGCCCAAGGATTTCATCGACATCAATTTTGCGTTTTCGCGCACACCGGGTGAGCCCAAGCGTTATGTGCAGGACGTGATGCGCGAGCGCGCGACCGACCTGGCGCTGCTGCTGCAGGATGATTCGACCTTCTTTTATGTATGCGGGCTCAAAAGCATGGAGGAGGGCGTGGTGCTGGCGCTGCGCGATGTGGCGCAGCAGGCGGGGCTGGATTGGGAAGCCGTAGGCGCTGCGCTCAAGTCCCAGGGGCGGTTGCATCTTGAGACCTATTGAATGCGGGAGTACATTCGTTTTGACCAGCCGGTTGCGTTTTGGTCTCGGATTTATGCATCAAATAGGCCTTTTCCGCGCGACTGTTCTACGCAAGCAGCTATTTATTTGAGCCAATTGCACAATTCTGCGTCATAGGTTCAGAAGACTGGTTTTTCGTAAAAGCCAAGCTGGATGCGATCGAACTGAAGA
>NZ_JAAFGZ010000062.1 GCF_010365105.1 Polaromonas sp.
CTCGCTGCTGCCCGGCGCGCAGCTGTCGGTGACCTATAAGGTGACGGTAAATCAGTAGGGCCGGGCTGGCTTTGCCTTGCCTTGCCTGTTCTTGCTGCGCTATTAAATAAATAGCAGAAAAGTTCCGTGGATAAAGCGGAAATACCTAAAAACTCCTTGAAAGAATGCTCGATTCAGTGACGGATTCCGCAATCTCCCGGAAGAGGACTACCAAGTGACAAGATCCAAAAATTCAAGCCACTTGTATGCTTTTCTGCTGCTGATCGCGATCAGCTGTGCAAGGTCTCGGACGAGCCTTGGCGGCACGACAGCCGTGCGAACCTGCATGCTGCCATGTTGGCGCTGGTGCATACAAACTATTCAAACAAGATGAGAGATCAAAAAAAACAGGCTCGGACTCCGATTGCAACTGGCAGCAAAGCTGTACTCGGCCCATTGGCGGCCTTGGCCGGGATGGAGGTGGCAAGGCGAGTTGCTGCCCAGGCGATGCGGGTTTTGGCTGCGATGCTCGGGCTTTGGGTTTGTCTGATGTCAAGCGCCGCAGCCAATACCGGTTCATACGCCACCAATGGCACTTACGGGCAGAGCCTTTGGTGGCTCGATTTCACAGGCTACAGCGATGCGTCGGCAACTGCAGGCGGACAGCCTTTCAGTTTTTCGCTTCCTGACGGAAGCATCTTCACGACGACGGTCACACGCACCGGAACGGGTTCGCCATTTTGTTTTGTGTCAGCGGCGAAATCATGCCCGAGTGTTTATCCCGGTGTCGTGCGCTCGCCTTCACTGCTTCGGGCCAGCCAATATTCCGTGATTGGAAACTCAAGCTATACCGGCATTGCCGGCTACCCCAATTTTTACCTTGCATCGGGCAGCAGTACGACAACTTTGAACCTCACTTCCATCGTGGCCAGGGATAAATCGGGCAATCCAAGAAAATTCTTTTTGGTCACAGGCGACAGTGAGTACACCGCTGACGGTGAACAAATGCGATTCACCCAGGCTGGCGGCACGCCATGGGCTCAGCTGGAACTTCTGTCCAATCCCTCTGGTGGCCCCGCCGGGACCTTGGCACTGACGGGACTGGGCACCAGCACGGTCACATTCGGCGGCAACGGAACGAACGGCCCCAATTTGCTGATGAGCACCAAGGACGCCACCAGCGTCGGCGTGAGCTTCGTGGCCGATACCGGATCGACCTTGTTCGCGCTCGGTTTGCCCAAGGTAACGCTGATCAAAAACAACACGGCCGGGCGGATCAACAGCGCAGACCAGACGCAAATCCAGATAGCCTACACAACACCCACCGTGGCGCTGGCGACTGCCAAAACAAATGGGGCGTCCCTGTCGGCCACTGCTGCGACGGCAACCAGTTCTGTTTTGCCGGGCAACGTCATCACGCTGAGCGAGTCCATGGCCATAGGCAGCGTCACGCCGCAGTCGGGCTACACGGGCAGTATTTCCTGCAGCAACAGTGGCCCTGGCGCCAGCACTTTCGGTGGCGTCAACACCGTGCTGCCCAGTGGCGCAGGCACCAGCTTTACGGTCACGCCACAGGTGGGCGACAACATTACCTGCACCATCAGCAATGCACCAGCACCCCAGACCGTGACAGGCATTGCCTACAGCGATGCCAATCACAATGCCAGCCTAGATGGCACTGAAGGCGGCGTGGCTGGACTATTCGTCAAGCTGGCACCATTGTTGGCCGGCGTCTGCCAAAGCGCCGCCAGTGCGGCGGCCGTGGTCGATCCCTCCACGGGTGCTTACAGCCTGCTCAATGTGGCACCAGGCAATTACTGCTTGGTCCTTGACACCAACAACGTGCCGAGCGACATCACACCGGGTACGCCGGTGGGCTGGATAGGTACTCAAAACGTGGCTGGCGTGATTCAGATCAATGTGTCCGGCATTCCACCGCCGCCGCAAAACTTTGGTCTTTACAACGGCAGCAAGCTCAGCGGCATGGTGTTTGCCGATACCGGCGTCGGGGCAGGCACGGCCAACAACGGCATGAAAGACGGCAGTGAGCCGGGTTTGGCCAGCGTTGCCGTCGGCGGGACGCAAGCGGCAACCACCTTTGCCAGCGCCAGCACGGCCGGCGATGGCGGCTACACGCTGTGGTTGCCGGCAAATGTTGCCGGCGCCGTCGTCATCACTGCTGCAGCACCCAGCGGCTATATGGCTACAGGGGGAAGCGTCGGCGCGCCCCCTGCTGGCGCCAGCTACAGTCGCCCCAGCGTGATCAACTTCACACCCGTGGCAGGGCAAACCTACACGGGAGTGAATTTCGGGCTGGTTCCGGTCAACACCTTGTCCCCCAACGGCGCGCAGACAGGGCAGCCCGGCACGGTGGTGTTTTACGCCCACACCTTCACTGCAGGCAGCGGGGGGCAGCTGACTTTTTCGCTGGCCAATGCAGCCACGCCCGCCGGGCTGCCCTGGAGCCAGGTGCTTTATCGCGACAGCGACTGCAGCAGCACGCTGCAGGGCTCGGAGCCGCAAGTCAGCGCCCCGATCACCGTGACGGCAGGGCAAACACTGTGCCTCATCGTCAAGCAGTTCATACCGGCCGCTGCGGCAACGGGGGCGACAAACACAACCACCCTCAGTGCTGCGTTCAGCTACACCAGTTCGATCCCGCTGCTGTCCAGTACCCTGACTGCCAACGATGTCACCACCGTCGGCCTGCAAGGCGCGCTGGCATTGAACAAACTGGTGAAAAACATCACACTGGGTGGCCTTGCGGCAACCACCGTCGTGGCAAGTCCGGGCAACGTCCTGGAGTACAGCCTCAAGGCGCAGAACAATGGCAGCGAGCTTTTGTCCACTCTGGTCATCAACGATGCCACCCCTGCCTTCACGACTTATCTGTCTGCCGCTTGTCCGGGCGCCTTGCCAAGCGGAGTCAGCGCCTGCAGCGTGAGCAGCCAGCCCGCCATAGGCGCACAGGGCAATCTGCAGTGGACCTTTACCGGCTCGCTGCTGCCCGGCGCGCAGCTGTCGGTGACCTATAAGGTGACGGTAAATCAGTAGGGCCGGGCTGGCTTTGCCTTGCCTGTTCTTGCTGCGCTATTAAATAAATAGCATAAAAGTGCCGTGGATAAAGCGGAAATACCTAAAAATGCATCAAAAACTCTTGAAGCCTGCTTCAAGGGCAGTGATTTCTAGGAGGCGCGAGTACCGAGTCTGGTTCGACGATTGGCAATCCTGTAGGAACCGCAAAAATGCTGCCCCACATTATAGTTTTGGGTTATGCCGGATTCTTGAATCTGGTTGGACCGTAGCCTTTATTCCATTTCTAAATCATTCCGATATGTCGTTGCTTCGCCTTGCCGTGCTACAGCACTGTCTGCGGCTTTACGCCTACTCTCGAAATGATTTAGAAATGGAATTACTTCAGTGCCAAGGCTCCCGCACTTGACCCGTAAGTGAATCAGATAGCGCAGTGTCTTCACAGCCAGCAACAAGTTTCATTGCTGCCTGAAATCAGATAAATCGGCTGGGTCAGGCGGTCAATGGCGTTGGGGCTAGTGTTTGATCCCTAAAATTCCTAAGAAAAATCACTGTATCTGGTTTTGGAGCCTCAGACTTCCAGAAGCGCGTTGGCTATAGCGGATGCAGCGCGGCATTCAGTGGCTGGGGCAAGCTACTTTCGAGTGACATGTAGATGAAAGCGTTGGGCCTGGACTTTTCCCGTATCGCGGTTTTTTCGGCTGTTATCAGATGATCTTTTCTGCAGACCAGATCGAACTTGTCGCTGCAACTCAAGCAAGTTCCATGAGGCATAGTTCCTGAAGCGAGGATTCCATCATCAATGCCTCAGGAATCGAGCCGGAATAATGGAATAATTTTGTGCGTTACAGCATCTCTTCCGGCGCCAGGGGTCCGAGCAGCTTGAGCAGCATCTTCAAGGGCAGGCTGGCATCGGGCTCGGTCGTCGAATCCTGAAGTCCCGAGCCTTGCGGCGCACGCCATACCAATTGCCCCATGACCAGTTCCACATGGTAGGCTCCACCTGCTAGCGCGGGCTCAACCATTCGGGTTGCCTCCAGCGCCAAGGCGCGGTTGCGGATGATGATTGCGACTTCACTATTTTGCAGTTTCGAGCGCAGGTCCAGATTCATCGAACCCACCACCAGCAGACGGCCATCCATCACGAACACCTTGGCGTGCAGGCTGGCGCGCGATCCGTTCGTCGATCCTCCCGTTGAGCCCGTGCCTGAGCCAAAGCTCTTGACCGTGCCTTCCTGTTCCGCGCGCATTTCATAAAGTTCAATGCCCATCGCCACCAGCGCTTCACGGTAGCGCGCATAGCCCACATGGGCTGCGGGCGCATCGTTGGACGCCAGAGAATTGGTCAGCACGCGCACCCTGACGCCGCGTCGGCGCAACTCGGCAAACTGGCTCATCATGAGGTTGCCCGGAACAAAATACGGCGAGACGATCAGCAAATCATTCTTGGCCTGCGACATGAGCTGCAGCAGGCCATCGACGGCCGTTTCCTGTGCTTCGGCCACGTCGTCGGCATCGGCGGCAATTTTGGACGGTTTGTCCACCAGCAAGACTGAAGGCGCCCAGGTCCAGGTCAACAAGCTCAGGTCGGTCGAGTCGGGCAGCGCGCCAGGCGCAGCGGCAGCTGTGCCCACAGCCTTGGCGGGTGATGCCCCGACCGCGTCCGCCACCGGCCGCAGGGCGCTGGAAAGTGCGTCCGGGCCGGCGACCACAGGTTTGGGCTTGAGCGCCTCGATTTCCTCCTCACGCATCAATGACTGCACCGGGTAGGCCAGCGGATTGTTCCAGTACTGGTCAAAGCTGCGCGACAGGTCGCGCACGATGCGGCCCGCCGCCAGCACATCGATGTCGACGAAATTGGTGCCTTCGCTCTGGCCAAAATAGGTTTCACCCAGGTTGCGCCCGCCGGTGATGGCGACCGCGTTGTCGGCAACAAAAATCTTGTTGTGCATGCGCCGCTGCATGCGCGCCACGTCCTTGAGGTTGCTCAAAATCCGCAGCATCATTGATCCGCGTCCGCCGGGCAGCGGGTTGAACAGGCGCAGCTCGATATTCTTTTCAAAGGCCAGCTTCAGCACCTGCGCATTCTTGCCGGAGGTGTTGAAATCGTCGAGCAGGATACGGATGCGAACGCCGCGTCCTGCCGCCTCGCGCAGGGCCTCGAACATGCGCTCAGTGGTGTCGTCGGCAAAAATGGCGTAGTACTGGATATCCAGCGTTTTTTGCGCAGCCTTGATCAGCGTCATGCGGCTGGTGAAGGCCAGTTCGGCATTGCCGACAAGCGCGAAGCCGGAGTCGTTGCGCGTGCCTGCCCGGACTGCGCGTGCCTGCACCAACTGGCCCAGCCGGGTTTGCATCGAGTTGGCCAGTGCAGTTGACACCGGACGGTTTACCTGGCTTGGCAGCGAGGCGCATCCTGTCATCCAGACGCTCAAAAATGCCAAGGCCAGCCACGGACGGATGCCGCCAGGCCGCTTGGTCTGCAAGACAGGAAAAGGGCTGGGGCCGAGCGCGACAGTAGTTTGCATGATGCTGGCCACTTTAGCGTAAGGACGCTCTGCTCAAGCACCCTGCAAGGCGCGTTTGTACCGCTACTTTTTGTAGGTGGCGAACCTGAGATCAGGACCGCCACAGATGTGTGTCACCACCGCCCGCATAGTGCGCGCACGGCGGACGACCACATTGAAAAGTTCTCAGGACGACAGCGCTTCCCAGCGTTGCAGGGAGTCCATGAGTTCTTCCTCGATTTTGCTGTTTCGCGCCGTCAGCTCGGCAGCCCGCTTGGCATTGCTGGTGTAGAGCGTGCCGTCATAGAGTTCCTGCTGGATCGCTTTTTGCTGCGATTCGAGCTGCTGGATCAGCACCGGCAAACCGTCGAGCTCACGCTGCTCCTTGTAGCTCAGTTTCTTTTTTGATAGCTGCTCGCGCTCGTCCTTATTGGGTTCGGCACTGTTTTTATCCTTGTTTTTGGTGCTGGAGGCGGCAGCCGTCGTTTTGTTGCTGCCAGTGATTTGCGCTGCCCGTTTCGACTGGGTGATCCAGTCGGTCACGCCGCCTTCGTATTCGCGCCAGAAGCCAGGGTTCTCGGGCGTGCCTTCGTAGGCGATGGTGCTGGTCACCACGTTGTCGAGGAAGCGGCGGTCGTGGCTCACCAGGAAAACCGTGCCTTCGTAGTTTTGCAGCAGGTCTTCCAGCAGTTCCAGCGTGTCAATGTCCAGGTCGTTGGTCGGCTCGTCGAGCACCAGCACATTGGCCGGCCGCGCAAACAGGCGCGCCAGCAGCAACCGGTTGCGCTCGCCGCCGCTCAAACTGCGCACCGGGGAGCGCGCACGCTCGGGGCTGAACAAAAAGTCGCTCAGGTAGCTCTTGACGTGTTTTTTCTGGCCATTGATCTCGACCCATTCGCTGCCCGGGCTGATGAAGTCTTCCAGTGTGGCGTCCAGGTCCAGCGCATCGCGCATCTGGTCAAAGTAAGCCACCTGCAGATTCGCGCCCTGGCGGATCTTGCCGGGCGGCTGGGTGACATCGGGCTGCAGTTCCCCCAGGATGAGCTTGAGCAGCGTGGTCTTGCCCGCGCCATTCGGGCCTAGCAGTCCGATTTTGTCGCCGCGCAGCAGCGTGCCGCTGAATTTGTTGACGATGATCTTTTCTGCGCCCGGATGGCCAAAGCTTTTCGACACGTCTGTGAGTTCGGCGACGATCTTGCCGCTTTTGTCACCGCTTGACACGTCCAGGTTGACGCGGCCAACCGCATCGCGCCGGGCTGAGCGGTTTTCACGCAGTGCGTCAAGCCGCACGATACGGGCGGTACTGCGTGTGCGGCGTGCCTCGACCCCCTTGCGAATCCACACTTCCTCTTGTGCCAGCAGTTTGTCCGCCTTGGCAAAGATGACGGCTTCCTGCGCCATCTGGTCTTCCTTCTGGATCAGGTACTGGGCAAAATTACCGGGATAGCTGCGCAGCTTGCCGCGGTCCAGTTCAACAATGACGTTCGCCACCTGGTCCAGAAAGGCCCGGTCATGGGTGATGGTGATGATGCTGCCATTGAAATTGACCAGCAGTTCTTCGAGCCAGGCAATCGAATCCAGATCCAGGTGGTTGGTTGGCTCGTCGAGCAGCAGTACGTCAGGCTTGGCCACCAGAGCCTGGGCCAGTGCGACGCGCTTTTTGGTGCCGCCTGAGAGCGATCCCACGATTGCATCCTTGTCCAGGTGCAGTCGGTGCAGGGTTTCTTCGACGCGCTGCTCCCAGGTCCAGCCGTCGAGCGCCTCAATTTCAGATTGCAGCGCGTCCAGATCGGTATGTTCGTCAGCCGCAAGATACAGTTCGACCACATGCCGGGTGCGGGCGAGGCCTGCACTGGCAGCGATGAAGACCGTCGCATGCGGGTCCAGGCTGGGTTCCTGCGGAACATAGGCAATGCGCAGGTTCTGCTGCAATTGCAAAGTGCCGTCATCGGGTTTTTCAAGTCCCGCAAGTATCTTCAAAAGAGAAGACTTGCCTGTGCCATTTCGGCCAATCAGGCCAATGCGCTGGCTGGTTTCAAGGGAAAAATCTGCATGATCCAGCAGAGCGACATGCCCAAAAGCGAGTTGGGCGTCTAGAAGAGTAATGAGTGCCATATAGAGAGTGATTATCCTGTCATAGGGGTAACCACTCGATTGCTTGGGATCGTTAAAGGCTTTTTGTTATACACAAATCCGGCAAAATTCCTCCCAAGAAGAAGTTGAAGGAAACCGTTGGGCTGGGCAGGCACTGAATTCGAGACGATAGACCTGTGCGACGAGCGGCGCAACAAGCGGCGCAACAAGCGGGCCGCAGGTTTGCGGGGACTGGGCCGACACGATGGCGGCGTACAGTTTTTTTGACAACGATGAAGTAGATTGGTGTGCAATTCTTGAAGCGCACACGGACTGCGCCAAGACGCGCATGGCAGCCCACAAGGTGGTGCTGTGCATTCAGGACACGACCGAGCTGGACTCCAACGGTCAAGAGGCCAGTGGCCTGGGGCCGCTGAGCTACGAAGCGCAGCGCGGCATGTATGCGCATCCGACCTACGCCGTTTTCGACTTCGCGCGAGCCGCTGGGTGTTCTTGATGCTTGGGAATGTGGGCACGCCAAGCCAGGGGCAAGGACGGCAGTCGCCCAGGCATCAAGGAGAGCGTGCGCAGGGTGGAAGGTTATGAGTGCCTGGCCGAGATGGCCCTGCAGCTGCCCGATGGCAAGGGCTGCTTTGTGCAGGCCAGCTGCAACGTGGCCAAGGAAATGCAGCCTGCCGCAGGCGACAAGCGGGTCGAGTGGCGCTGCTGGCCAATCTGCCGGCGAGCAGCCTGAAGCAGGCCGGGCGCATGATTGACTGGTACCGGACACGCCGGGAAATCGAGATGTTCTTTCATGTGCTCAAGAACGGCTGCCGGATCGAGGCGCTGCAGCTGGGAAGCATCGAAAAGATTGAACGCGCGCTGGTGCTGTACATGATGGTGGCCTGGCGCATCGCGCACCTCAGGCGCCTGGGGCGGGCCTGCCCGGAGTAGAACTCGCAGCTCATGTTGGAACCCGATGAATGGGCCGCAGCCTTCATCCCGAACAAAAAGCGCCCCCCGGACCAGGTGCCCACGCTCAACCAGGTGGTAGGTCTGGTTCGCGCGGCTCGGCGGCTTTCTAGCGCGCACGGGCGATGGCGATCCGGGAGTGAAAACCATCTGCCAGGGCATGCAGCGCATCCTGGACTTTGCCCCTGGCGTCAGGTTCTCACGCGAGCTTCAGGCGGCAGGCAGTTGTGTATAACGAAATGGGTTGTAGGAGCGAGCATCTGTTTCCAATTGATATTTGTCTTTTTCAGGTGCGACGAGAAGGGGAGACACACGGACTTTTCAGCTCCTTGTTAGTCAAAAGGAGTCTGTGAGGAATTTCGGAACTATTTGTAGGTAAAGACCCGCGTATGTCAGGCAATGGTGCTATGATTTGCGGCTCTGCTGATGACAAGGTGGCCAGTGTAAAAATTGGTCGCGAGGTAGGTAAGCAGAGAAAAAGTCAA
>NZ_JAAFGZ010000022.1 GCF_010365105.1 Polaromonas sp.
CCGACGGTGGTGACATCGTTGGCAGTCAGGGTACTGGACAGCAGCGGGATCGAACTGGTGTAGCTGAACGCAGCACTGAGGGTGATCGTGTTTATCGCCCCCGTTGCCGCAGCGGCCGGTATGAACTGCTTAACGATGAGGCACAGTGTTTGCTCTGCCGTCACGGTGATCGGGGCGCTGACTTGCGGCTCCGAGCCCTGCAGCGTGCTGCTGCAGTCGCTGTCGCGGTACAGCACCTGGCTCCAGGGCAGCCCGGCGGGCGTGGCTGCATTGGCCAGCGACAACGCAAGCTGCCCCCCGCTGCCTGCAGTGAAGGTGTGGGCGTAAAACACCACCGTGCCGGGCTGCCCTGTCTGCGCACCGTTGGGGGACAAGGTGTTGACCGGAACCAGCCCGAAATTGGCGTCGATGAGGTTGACGCCGTTGACCGGTGTGTAGCCAAGGCTGGGCCGGTTGTAGGTGCCGTTCGTATTGCCCGGAGTGCCACCGGTAGCCACATAGCCACTGGCGGCAAAAGGCGTTACCACCCGCTGTTGGCCAATGGACGCTGGAACAAGCATGCTGTAACTGCCATTGCCGGCAGTGGTGGCAAATGCGACCACTGCAGCGCCGTTGCGGACCTCGACCAGCAAACCGCCGATTCCTGTTTCCGCGCCATCACGCACGCCGTTGTTGGCAACGCCGCCAGCACCGGCGCCCGTATCGAGAAATACCACGCCGCTGAGTCGCGAACCGTTGTAAAGGCCGAAATTTTGTGGCGGCTCGGGGGCAGCGCTGACGGTGATCTGAACAATGCCGCTCGCGTTTTCAGTGCCGATATAGTCTGAAGGTATCGAAGGACTGATGTCGGTCAATGTGCCGTTGTTGTCCAGAATCAAGCAGTAATTGCCTTGGGCCACATTTGCAAGGCTGAACCCACCCGTGGCAGCGTTGACCGCCACCGCATTGGTTGCAGGGCTGGAACACGCGGTGCCGCTTGAAGGCGACAGCTTGACAAACAAGCCGGACAACCCCGTGCCCGATTCGGAGCCGTCCAGGCTGTTGTTGCCATTGGCATCGCGGTAGACGCGGCCCGACACCGCCAGGCCCACAGCACTGACAACCGGCGTGGCGCATCCGGCACTTGGCGCGTTGGCGGCGGTGCAGGTGGTGGGCACCGGCGGACTGGCGGCGCCGGTCGGGTCCACCGACGCATAGTTGGCAACAGTGGCATTGGTGGTGGGGCTGACGGTAATTTGCAGAGCCGATGTGCCGGTGGTGGCCGCAATGGTTCCCACGAAGTCGCAGGTGACCAGTGTGCCGCTGGCATTGGGTGCAGCGCTACAGGACCATCCGGCGCCGCTGCTGCTGACATAGGTGACGTTGGACGGCAGCTGGTCGAAAACGCGGGCGGAATTGGCCGGGTAACCACCGGTATTGCTGACGGTGAGGAGGTATGCACTGTTGCTACCCACCGCCAGCGATGGCGAAGGCTGCGATTTGGCCAGGTTCAGCGTTGGGAACACCGGTGTCAGGACGACCGAGCCATTGCCGCCGGCCGTGCCTCGCGGATTATTTCCCGTGCCAGGGTCGGCCGGACTGCCGGCCCCGCCGCCGCCGCCTGATGCGGTGAGAACCGAAAAGCCGGTGACCGCAGCGGCTGCACACGAACCACCTTTAATTGCGGCTGTGCCATTGGCTGTGCCGGACTTGTCATTGTGAGCGCTGCCACCAACGCCGCCGGGGCAACCACCACCGCCACCGCCACCGCCACCGCCGTCTCCGTTGACACCTGGCGAAGTACCCACTACGCCGGCTGAGCCCGGAAGTGTCCCGCCCGTCGGGTTCGCTGTAGCAGGCGCAATAGAGATGGATTCCCAAGAGCCGCCCTGGCCGCCGCCGCCGCCGCCCGCCACAAAAATACGCGTACCGGAAGACGTACTCACCACGCTGGCGCCGCCACCGCCACCGCCGCCGCCGGAGTAGCCGCCGCCGCCCGGCAAGCCGCCAGCGCCACCGGCCCAACCATTGACCCCGCCGGCGCTGCCGGCCACACCGGCAGAATTGGTGGCGTCAAAGCCGAAGCTGGAGGTTACGCCGCCGGTACCGCCACGCCCTACATAGATTTTCAGCTGCGTTCCGCTGATGGCCAGATAGGTGCCGGTTGCGGTGACCCCGTTGCCGCCGGTGCCGCCTTTTCCAGCTCCGGCAGCGCCAGCACCTTGCGCATCTGCACCACCACCCGCGCCGCCAGCGCCAGCGGCCTGAATGACGACGCCGCTGGCTCCCGCCGGCAGGGTATAGGTCTGTTCGGCTCCGGTGAAGTCAAAGTTCACCGCGCTGGCTGATGCGTGCATGCCCATCAGGCTGGCAGCCACCCACCATCGTGCCAGCCACAGCTGCCTGCCCACAGCCGGCAAACCCGCCAACTTGCATCGAGCCGATTCGATCAACCGGTCTGAAGCAGGCACAGGCGTCATGGTTGGGAATCGGCAGATACAAGCGCTGCCTTTGCCGGGGATGTCGACGCCACCGGCATGCCCGATGTCGCGGCATCGGCGCCGAACAGGTTTTCATCAAACTTGAACCGCAGCCGCAGGTACACGCCGCGCTGGGTGTAGGCGTCGCCTGCCAGTTCTGCTGCCCTGAAACCCTTGGCGTTGTAACCCAGCGAAAGCCAGAGGTTTTTCCAGACCAGGTAGCCGGCCTCGACACCCATCGCGGTTTCTGCGGCGCCGTTGCCCCACATGCGATAGGCCTGCACGCCGATGTCGACGCGATCGGTGACGTCCCAAGTGGAGCGCCCGCCCAGGAGCTGTGTAAAGGAACGGCTGTCCAGCGTATTGGCACGGTCGGTGGCCCATCTTGCAGCATACCGGCCGGTCATCAGCCAGTGGTGGCTGGGCTGGAAGTTCACATGGGTGGATGCCAGCCAGGAGGACTCGTCGCGGTTCAGCCCGGCCCCCAGTGTGCTGTCCAGGTCGCGCTTGAACTGGATGCGGCCCAGTGCGTTGAACGCATCGGTTTCAACAGGACGGTATGAAAAACCGGACTGCGCGGTCACCAGCTTGCGCTCCCCGCCAGCTGCGGCAAGGCTGGTCTGCATGCTGTACAGGGCCCGGTTGAGAAGCGTCCAGTCGGCATCGAGCTTGTTCGCCAGCGCGGCGCTGGTGAGCCAGCTGCGCGAGGCTGAAGAAGTTTGCCACTGCACTTGGGCAGAGCCCTTCCAGTCGGCAGCGGCCACGTAATCGATACCTAGAGTCACCGCGCTGGAATCGTCTGCCACCACGCCAGTCAAAGGCTTGATGCGCTGCAAGCTGCCGGTAAGACCGAGGCCGCTTTCCAGGCGCCAGAGCCGGCGCAGGCCGACGGCAGCTTCACTGTTGCGTCCATTGAGGCTGTCGCCCATGCGGTATTCGTTGAAAACTTGGGTGCTGTCCGGCAACTCGGTGTTGATGCCCGCCACGGTGGTGTATTGCGATACAGCCGGATTGAGGTTGTAGGGGCCATTCAAACTGTTCGTCAGGTCGTGGCGCAGGTACAACTTGGTCGTTGGATTGACTGCATAGTTGCCGCCCAGGCCAATCTGGCGCCCACCGCTCCCGTCGATGGCGTATTCGGCGATCCCGAAAACATCAGCCTGCGGCAAATTGGGCACGGGCACCGTCAACTTGACGCGTGCGCTGGTAAAACCGGTCTGTGCGGAAGCGGCGGCAAGCGCAGCCGCACCAGGGCTGACAGGCAATGAAGTGCCGGGCAGCGGAAAGGCCGTCAACACCGAGCTTGCATTGGCGCGGCTGTAACGAAACCCCGCTTCAATCCGGGCATTGCCGGGCAGACTGTGCTCCAGCTTGATCTCGGCGCCGGTCTGCTCGGCGCCGGTGATGCTGTCCGAGGTTTTCAGGGCTTCGGCCACGAGCCGGTTTTTTTCATCCAGCGGAATCCCTGTCTTGACGCCGTATTCTGAGCGGCCCGCCGATTGCGGGCTGTTGGGATTGAAAAACCCGGCATCCGTGCGTGCCGCCCACACGCGGGCCTGCAACGCCAGGTCGTCATGTCGAATTTCAATGCGCTGGCCGCCGCCGCTGCCCTGTAGGTCGGTCGAACTGCGGGCGATTTCCGCTGTGGCCAGCGTCTTGTCGCCCAGCCGGGCGGCCATGTTGATGCCCGCCAGACTTTGCTGGTTGACCGGGTCGGCATCGCGGATGAGCGTTGCGCCCACGGCAAGGTTGGGTGTCAGCTGAACCCTGACGTCGGCACCGGCCACCGAGTGTTTCGGGCCACCCGAATCGATGGCATAACTGACCCGGATGAACACTGGATTGAGGTCGGCATCCACGCTGGGCACCGGACTTTTGAGCAGCAGCTGGCCAGAATAAGGCTCCAGCTCATAGTCGGTGAAGGCGGCCAGTGGAACATCCTTGACGATGACCGAAGGCTGGTTGCGGTCACGCGTAAGAATGTTCACCTGCTGGCTGTTGACCACACCATTGACATTCAGTCGGAATGGCCCCGAAGTGCCGTTGGCCCGAAACTCTTCCACCAGTTGCGTGGTGGAGGTGCGGCTGGCAAAGCCTTCAACCGTGAAATTCCCTTCCTGCAAGCGCCCCTTGACACCATTGAGGGCACGCGAATACTGCGTCAGCTGGCGCACTGGATTGTCGCTCTGGGTCGAGTAATCGCCCAGCAGTGCATAGCTGGTGCCGTTTTGCACCATGACATAGAGTTTTCCGGTGGACTGGGCGTCAAAGCCGCGGGCTGACGAGTCACCATACACCGGGTAGAACTGGTTGGGCTGGATGTCGCGGAACAGCGCGGTATCCGAAGGTTTGTCAGAGTCGTAAGCCAGGGTCAGCAGGGTGGAGCCGAGCACCTTGCCCTTCAGAAAAAGTGCAGCGCGGGCCGCCACTTCGCCCTTACCGTTGTCAAAGCTGCGTGAGGCACTCTGGATCTGGCGCTCGAACACATCACCGCTTTGCGTGGGCTGCAGGCCCGAAGGCGAGAGGTTGCGCAGGTTGATCGTTCCTTCGATCAGGCCGACCGCCAGCATGGGACGCAGGTTGGGCAGAAATTCGACCTTGGCCACGGCATTGACCTTGCCACTGGTGGCACTCAGCTCGGCCTTGCCTGGCTGGGCTGGCGGCAGCAGCAAAAAGCGTGCTTCGCCGCCTTCGACGAATACCTGGACGCCTGGTTGTTGCGGGTCCAGATCGGGCGTTTGCCACTGGCCCAGACTGGACAGCAAAGTGACCTGGGTGCGAACCGCAACTGGCAGGTTCTGCGCATCGCGCAAGCGAAGGGTGACAGCCAGTGGCGTGGCGCTGTCAGCGACAGGGTGCGCTGAAACGTCTATCCCGATGTGTGCAAGGGCTCCGGGTGCCAGCAAGGTGATCTGTTCCTGGCCACGCAGGTTTCCAAAGGGGTCGGTTGACCGCAGGATCAAGGTGTTGCGTCCCGGCTTGAGGTTGATACCGATGTATTCCCAGGCAAGCGTGCCATTTTCTTCCAGGCTGCTCTTCTTGCCGACCTGGGTGAGGGGGACGGGTTGGCCGTTCACCAGAAGTTCAAAATTTCCGCCCACAGGGCCTTTGACGCGGACTCGGGTCTGGTCGCTGGTCAAGACCTGCTCATTGCGCAGGTTGATAAAACCGACTTCAGGGCCAAGACCGGGCAAAAGGTCTTCCAGCGGCTGCATCGGCTGGCTTTGCTCGCCAGGCTCTGGCGGGGACGCCAAAATATTTGTGGAAGGCACCGCATCAGGCTGCATCTTGCCGGGCGTGAAAAGCGCCTGGGGTACACCTTGCGCAGTGGGTGCGTAAGGGCCGCCTGGATCACCGACCGCGCCCAGCGCAGCGGCAGATGAAGACGGTCGAAGGGTTACACCGGGAAAAGTGGTGGTGGGCAGCAGTTTGGTCGTGTTTGAACCGCCATTGGCTTGCAACGCGCCAGGCAGACCGAAGGTGCCGCTGGACGGCAAGGCGCGTCCATCTGCAGCCGCCGCCGAAGTGGTAGACGAGAGCAGAAGAGCGGCGGCTTGCAGGACTTCGTTGGGAGAGCTCAGCGCCTTGCGCCGAGCCGCGACCTGCTCCTGGACGTCCGGTGTGCATTCGGCAACGGCAAAGTCTGCTTTCTGCAATTCACCGTGGGTCAGATCGACAAACCGGCTGTCCGGGTCCAGTGCATTTCGGTTGCTCAGCACTTCAAGCGTTGCCCCGGCTGGCAAGGTGGTGCGGTCGATCTTGACCACATGGGTGCGGGGGGTCAAACCGTACAGGCTGTATTTGCCTTCTTCATCGGTAATCGCATGGGTGCCATCTTCCAGATAAAGCCGAACACCCGGAATGCCCGGTTCACCAGCATCCTGGATGCCGTTCTGGCGACAGTCGGCAAACACCTTGCCAATGAGATAGGCCTTGTTTGAAAACACGCCACCGACAAGCTGAACACGAACGCTTGAATTGTTGGACAGGACATTGCCACTGACTGCCTGCGCCGTGTTGACGCCATTGCTGCCCTGACTGCCGGCGCCCACGCGAACGCGATAAGTCAAAACCGGCTGTGCACCCACCGCCACAGAGCCCAGCGAAAATTGCAGGCCGGGACCGGTTCTGCCAGCAGGATCAGGAAGTGGCGCGCCATTGAGCCTGGCCGTACCCCGAACATAGGCAAAACCCGCCGGCAGGCTGTCATTGACCACCGTAGCGGGAAGCCGCACGGCGGTGACATTGTTGAACTTGACGGAATAATCGACGAAATCACCAATTTCGGCCGTGGCCTTGTTGGCTGTTTTTTGAATGAAAAGCCCACCGGTAGCGCCCGCGTCAAGCGGCACATCAAACCTCACTGGCGCCCGGTCCGTGCTGGCGATGGTGAATTCCTTGCCATAAGAGCCCTGCGCATCAATCAGACGCCCTGCCGGCTGAAGCGCTGCCGGCAGTTTCGAGGGGAACGTATAACCCGCCGGCGTGCCCAGCATCAGCTTGTAGGTGCTGGGTGCCACCAGGGGAAAGGCAAAACTGCCATCGGCCAGGGTAATGATCTGACTTGGGGCTGGTGTGCCGTCAGGCAGGAACACCGTTGCCGCACTGCCCGGTTTTCCGCCATTGCCCGCTCCGGTGACATCGATCAGTTGCACAGTCACGCCGGCGAGCGGCTGGTTGGTCTTGCTGTCATACACCACGCCGCTGGGGTCAATCAGCAAGGTGGTGGTGGCCGAAACCGAAATACCGCCACAGGCGGTGAGGGTCGCACTGACCACATCATCTCGCAGCACTTCCAGGATGCCGTTGCCCGAGGCCACGACACGAAATGCCGCGTTGGCTGTGGGCACATTGGGCAAGATGCGAAACAAGCCGGTGTTGGCACCCGTTTCGACCGCAGTGAAGGTTTCTGTGTCACCGGTGAGCTGGCTGACCAATGTCACTGGTGCCGTATTGATCTGGGTCGGGCTGGTATTGCAGGCAGCCGCATCCACCTGTATGAACAGCGGGCTGCCGGTCAGGTTCTGTATTGCAGGGGTGAGGTAGCTTGTATTGGTATAAAAAGCGATTTTGGCTGCCCTGGCAGGCAGAGGCAGCACCACGGTATTGCTGCCAGTGCTCAAGCGGGCGCCCTGGTCGGTCCAGTCGGTATAGGCCGTGCCAGTAATCGTGCCTGCAGCATTGTTGTTGACGGTGACGGTGAACTGCCCCTGCAGGCTCGCGCCTTGCGGAAGGCTGGCCACGCCCCAGGCCACGACATCCACCACGGCACCCACTGGCAAGCTGGTGACATAGCTGTCGACGGCACTGCCCAGCACATGGTAGAGCACCTGTGTGCCGGGGCTGACCGGCATCTGGATGGACACAAAGGTCACATTGACGGGAACGGGCACACGCAGCACAAACAGGGTGGCCGGCGCACCATTGAGCGTGACCACGGTTGACGCAGCTGCTGCGTTGCCGTTGTTGACTACGGTGGCGGTAAACCCCAGAGACGCTTCAGGCAGGGCTGTGGCAGCCGATGGCGCCAGAGTTGCCACGATCGCGGCCCCGTTGGTCAAGGTTATTGTGTCGGTATTGCTGGCACTCACGCCCTGCAACGTGCTCAGGGCGGCAACCACCAGCTGTGCGGACTGCCCCGGCGTGCTGGTGGCGGGCGCTTGCGCTGTCAACAGCAAATTGACACTGTCCCCGGGTGTCAATGAAATGGCGCCACCGGCGGAAATAACAGGTTCGCCTGTGTCGGCTCGGCCATTGGAGTTGGTGTCCTGGATCACCTGCACCCCAAGAGGCGTGAACGCGCCACCCACAGCAACACTGGCTGTAATGCGGTAGGTAGCCAGTGCATTGCCGGTGTTGGTAAGCTTGTGGCTGATGGCAAATGAGGAGCCATTGGCCACCAGCACTGTCTGGTTGGCGGAAAGGGTCAAGGCCTCCAGCACCGTGATGGTGGTGTTGACGGTATTGGATTTCAGCCGCACCGACAAGCCGGATGCTGAATCCACATACGTTCCCGTCCCCGTGTTGCTGATGACGGTGCCTGCAGGTGCGGGCCCTGCCTTTGCCACGGTCAACAAGACCAGCAACAGGCAAAAGGGCAAGAGCTTGCGAAACAGGCGAAAGAGCATGGAGGGAATGGGTGGGGAAGGGAGGGCTTGCGGTTGGCCGCTTTTTGGAAACCACCTTGCGGCTGGTTTCTAAAAAGCGGAGGGAGGCTTTCGCCCCCCTCCGCTGGACGGTCACGACCTTTTTAGTTGTCGATCTGAACGCCAAAAGTCACCACAGCCGACTGGCTAGGTGTGAGCGTGCCGACAGCGGCACTGATGGCACCTGCCGCGCCGACGGCAGGACCGGTAACGGTGCCCACTGTCGTGGCAGCCAGGTTTTTCAGCTTCGTGTAGGTCGGCGTTACATCAGACACGACAACCGTGGTGGCATTTGCAGAACCCACATTGGTGACAGTAATCTGGTAAAGCACGCATTCGCCAGGCTTGGCATTCAGGTTGGCGGCGGTATAAACACCTGCAGTGCCAGTGCAGTTGACGTCAAGCGACTGTGCCTTTGTCAGGGTCAGGTTACCGGCGATGACTGTGGTGCTGTCCGTGGCCACGGTGGGTGCAGGAACGGTGGTGGAGTAAGTACCGTTGGTGGTGGTCACCGTGATGGTCGTTGCATTCACCGCGCCAGGAACGGCGCCACTCGGAGCGATCACCTTGTCGAAAACGGTGATGGACGCACCAGGCGCAAGGCCGGCAGGCAGCACAGAATTCAGGGTGCCGGTGATCAGCGGATCAGTTGCATCCAGTGTGCCGTTGGGGCCATTGTCGTAGTACAGCGTCGAAGTCCAGCCGGTCTGGTTGTTCGCGGCCCCCAGGGTGATGGTGCTGAGCGTGCCATTGCCTTCGGTCACGTTGCCGGTGTTGGTCAGCGTGTGGCTGTAAACAAACGAGCCACCCGGGTAGGTCTGGCCAGCGCCGTTGGGCGTGATGGTGATGGAACGCACGGCGTTGACTGTCACGGCGTCGTGCAATATGTCGCTGGCACCCGAAGTAGGCGACAGGGAGCGGAAATACAGGTCGTTGGTTCCTGCAGCAAAGCCGGCCGGCACGGTCACCACGGCGCAAACGGTGGCTGCGCTGCCTGCGGCCACATTGCCCGAGTTGACGATGGTTGCACCTGTGGATGAACAGGCAGTGCCTGAGCCACCGTCAGCCTTGAAGGTCACGGTCCAGCCTAGAGGCGGGGTCAGCGATCCAAATCCTGGCACCGTGCTGGCACTGAAGTTGAAGCTGTCAGGTGACGGGCCGGTGTTCTTCGCAACCAGGGTGAACACCGTCGTGGTGCCGGGATTCACGGTGTTGGTCACTTGCACTGTGGCTTCAGGGCCTGCGCCAACGCCCGGACCTGTGACCGAATTGTTGGTCAGGTCAACCGACGCACCCGTGATGGCGGTCAGCGTGTCAGTCGCGGTCGCTGACTTGGTGGGATCAACCACCGAGGTTGCGGTCTTGGTGATCACAAAAGGACCTGCGCCAGACGCATTGGGCGGCAACGTGGCTTTCAAGATCACGTCGTAGGTTGCATTGGCAGCCAGCGGACCCGTGTCGATGATGCCATCGCCGTTGGTATCGACCAGCGGTGTCAGGCCATCGCTCTTGAACAACTGGAAGGTGGTGCCACTCGGGAAGGAGTTGCTGGCAGCCAGCTTGATGTTGAAGGTGTCTGCGCCGGTGCCGGTGTTTTTCACCTGATTGGTGAAGCTGACCGTTGCGCCGGTATTGGCACTGGGCGTTGCCGCTGCCGGACCGGTGAATGTCACGGCCGCGGTTTGCTGCACCGTGAACGGCACCGTGTTGGACGAGCCCGTCACGGTCGTCGCGCCGTTGTTGTACGACGTGGTGGCAACGTTGTTCAGCACACCGGGGGCAATGGCGGCATCCACATTGACATTGAAGGTGATAGTGCCCGACTGGCCCGCCGTCACCGAATTCAGGGTTGCCAGGAAAGTCTTGGTGGCTGCGGTGTAGCCAGACGTCAAGGTGTTGGGCGATGTGCCCGAAGAAACACCGGAATCGCTCAATGCCGCACTGCCCGTCACGCTCCAGCGTGCGGAAGCTGCCACATACGTCATGCCTGCAGGAATCACATCGGTGATGGCCACGGCGGAGGCCGTGCTGTTACCGGTGTTCGTGTAGGTCAGGGTGTAGGTGTAGGGTCCGGAACCCGGCGCTCCGGTGGACACACTGACAGCCTTGGTCAGTGTCACTACCGCATTGTTGGTGACCGTGGTGGTGTCGGTGTTCGATGCAGTTTGAGCCGGTGTCAAAGCGCTGGCAGCCGTGACCACGATGGCATTGGTCTGCGCCGTGACGGCCGTGCTGGGCAGGGTGCCAACGACGATGAACTTGAAGGCAGTGCCTGCAGCCAGCGCGCCGCTGGAGGTGATGGCCGAGCCGGTGGGCTGGCCACTGCCGTTGTCGGCAAAGAACTGCACGGTCGTCATGGCGAATCCGCCGGTATTGGCGCTGGTCAGGTTGAACGTGTCCGAACCGTTACCCGTATTGGTGAGGGTATGCGGGTAATAGACCACGCTGCCTGGTGTGGCCGTTTGCGCGCCGTTGGCGACCAGGGTCAAGCTGGCGACCTGGGTGACCGTGGTGCTGACCGTGTTTGACAATACCGTCCGCGAACCCCCCAAACCGTCGGCATAACTGGCCGAAGCCTGGTTGCTGATGGAGGCGCCTGCAGCAGGCGCTGCAGCGCGTGCCGGCATGACGGCCAGCGCCAGCAAAACAGCGGCAAACAAGGCGGCCAGCCACCGGGTGAAGAAATGGGGCAGGCGCAACAGGTGCGGACTGATGGGGGGGGCATACATGGCGGGGTTCTCCTGGATTCAAAACGACAAACAAGTAACAACGAACGACTGAAGCGTTCAACGCCGGGCCGCCTGGCTCAGCGCTGCTGCATAAAAACAGGCAGCCTTACGGCTTGGTGCCAGAAGCGACGACGGGTGCGTCGATGCGCACGCGAAGGCTGACCACAGTGCTGGTACCAGCGCCCAGCGTGCCGACATCCCAGCGCAGGGCACGGTATTCAGCCAGCGGAACGGCCTCTTTGCGATCGCTTCCATCGGCCTGCCTGACCATGCGAACCAGCGGCAAGGCCGCAAAACGGGTGCCGTCGGTGGACGCCTGGGTGGCTGCCGGCTGTGCACTGCCCGCAATGAACGTGGTTCCGACGGGTACGGGAACGACCGCCTGGAGTGCGCTGACAGCGGTTGTGCCGGCGTTGCGGTAGGCGCCGGTGTATTCAATGACCTCGCCTGGCTTGCTCTGGGCAGCGGGTTTGAGAACAGCCTTGCCCTCCACCATTTCCACACGCTGAGCGCTAAGGGTGGAGGTAACGGCAGGTGTTTGGGCTAGGGCAGCCGGCCCCAAGGCCAGGCCGGCGACCAGAAAACAAAGACTCAGGAGAGATTTCATCGGGGTGCATCCAGAATTTAGACATCAGCGGCAAACGACTGTGATCAAAAGCCAAAGGCCGCAGTGCAAATTGTTACTGTTTTTAATTCAATTTATAAAGAACGTAACTTTATGTTAACAATTTAAAAAATGCACGCCATGTTGCCAAAATTCATGAAAAACCGCGCAAAATTTCACAAAAATCCTGCATTCAAACTATAAAACAACGCTTAAATAGCATTATTTTGTAGTTTTAATACATTTAGTTACTTTTGCTTGATAGTCGCAATGCCACTTATTTGTATTAAATTAATTACAAATTCATCTGCTTGTGGCATGGCGGGTGCAACTTAATGCGTGAGAAGCCGTTGCAAATTTCCGTTAATGTTCATCTGGAATCCCCACTCAGGTGATCGGCCGGAATCCTCAGCCAATAGTCAGACCGTAGAAATTCATGGAGAGCACAAGGCAATTAGCAGCAGAGTCCATGGCGCAGCGCAAGCGCTTGGGCTGGACTGCAAATCTGGGTATGGGTAGGCTACAACCCCGTTTGGGCCGCATTGGCCAGTTGACTGAGCCCTGTTCAGCGCACGCCGTCCCGCAACCGCACAAACACTTTCCAGAACGCAGCGTCCTGCGTCGTCGCGAAATTGATGCGCATCAGCGTGCCGGGCTTGCGCACCGCATGAAACAGCGAACCGGGCGCGATCAGGTAGTCCTCGTCCAGCAGGCGCTGCGCCAGCGCGTCGGTGTCCACGCCGGTTTCAACCCAGCCAAACAGGCCTGCGGGCTCTGCGGCAAAGCTGCAGCCATGGGCCAGTGCCAGTTTGACGCTGCGACCGCGTGCCTGGTCAAGCCGGCTGCGGATGCGCTCGGCATGCCGGCGCAGCTGGCCCTGATCAATGCACCAGGCCAGGGCTTTTTCCAGCAGCGCGGGTGTCGTCAGGGTGGCGAGCAGCTTGGTATTGAGCAGGCGCTCGACCAGCACGGGCGGCGCGGCCATGAAGCCCACGCGCCAGCCGGGTGCCAGGATCTTGGAAAACCCGCTGACGTAAATCGTACGTTGCAGGCCGTCAAGCGCGCACAGCCGCGTGGCATGGTCGGGCGCCAGGTGGCTGTAGGTGTCGTCCTCGGCGATATGGAAATTGTGCTGGCAGGCCAGTTGCAGCAACCGGTGGGCGCTGCCGGGCGACAGGCAATGACCGGTCGGGTTGTGGAACACGCTGACGCTGACAAACAGCTTGGGGGCATGCAGCTGGCAGTACTGAGCCATCACATCGAGGTCGGGTCCGTCTGCACGGCGCGGCACCGGCAGGATGCGCATGCCCAGCGCATCGAGCCGGGCAAACTCCACCGCCCAACCGGGCTCCTCGACCATCACGCAGTCGCCGGCGCGCAGCAGGGTGCGGCTGATGATGTCCAGCGCGTGGGTGGCGCCGACGGTGGTGATGATCTGCCCGGGCTCGGCCGGGATGTTGAGCGCGCCCAGCCGCTGCGAAAGCGTTCGGCGCAGGCCGCTGTCGCCCATGGGCTCGCCATAGTGAAGCGACAGTTCGCGCAGCGCACTGTCGCTGGTGACCTTTCGCACCGCTGCCGGCAAAAAGCTGGCGTCCAGCCATTCCGCCGGAAACACGCCCATGCCCGGTTGCGGCTTATTGCTGACGGAATGGAACATGCCGCGAATCAGGGCCGCAGCATCGACCGGCGCACGGGCTGCAACCGCTATGCTTTGAATAGCTGCTTGCGCAGATGCAGCCTGCGCAAACGGCATATTTGATGTCAAATCCCGGACAAAAAAGCCTCGGTTCTTGCGCGCCACCACCAGCCCCTGCGCCTGCAGCTGGTCATAGGCAGCCACAACGGTGGACACGCTCACGCCCTGCTGCTCGGCGCACAGCCGCACCGACGGCAATCGTGCGCCCGGTGCCAGCAAGCGGGTGCGGATGCGTTCGGCAAAACGCGCGCAAAGCTGCTCGGCCAGGGACTGGGATGCGGTTTTCATCAACATGGCTGGATCTTCTGTGGCGGGACGCCCTGCCCGTGTGCTGTCAAAACAGCCAGTACAGTTTTTTGATTTTTTTCTCAAACTGTATTGGCAGTGTGCTGCTGCAAACTATAAAGTCAGGGCCATGAACTGGCAAGAATTTACCGCGCTGCTCGTCCTGGCCACGGCCATGAGTTTCACGCCTGGCCCCAACACCACGCTGTCCACCGCGCTCGCGGCCAACCATGGCCTGCGGCGCGCCATGCCTTTTGTCTGCGCCGTGCCGGTAGGCTGGGGCGTGCTCCTGGGCATCTGCGCGCTGGGGCTCGGGGCACTGGTGCTGGCGGTGCCGCTGCTGGGCTGGTCCATCAAGCTTGTGGGCGTGGCCTACCTGCTGTGGCTGGCATCAAAAATAGCGCGCTCTCGCCAGTTGAGCCCCGCCGATGCGGCACGGCTCAACGTCACCTTCTGGCAGGGCGCGGCGCTGCAGTTGGTCAACATCAAAGCCTGGATGCTGGCGCTGGCGATTGTCAGCGGCTGGGTTGCCGGGCGCGCCGATCCTGGCCAGCGCTTGGTCGTGGTGGTGCCGGTGATGCTCGCCTTTGCCTTTGCCAGCAACCTGACGTACGCGCTGGCCGGCTCGCTGCTGCGTGAATGGCTGGCCGGACCCCAGGGGTCAGGGCGGCGGCTGGTTGTGTTCAACCGTGTCATGGCTGCCGTGCTGGTGGCCACCGCCATCTGGATGCTTTTTTTATGAACCCGCCGCTGGATAACGCGCAGGTCAACAAAGGCTTGTGGCTTGGCTTGCTGGGCATCGTGATTTTTTCGGTCACGCTGCCCATGACCAAACTGGCGGTGGGGTCGATTGATGCGCCGCAGCTTTCGCCCTGGTTCACCACCTTTGGCCGGGCGGCCGTGGCCGGTGTGCTGTCGCTGCTTTATTTGGGTTTTGGCTTTTGGCGCGGCCACCGGCAAAAGCCTCAGGGCCGGCAATGGCGTCTGCTGGGCTTCACCGCAGTCTGCGTGGTGGTGGGGTTTCCGCTGTTTTTATCGCTGGCCCTGCAATATGTTCCCAGCACGCATGGCGCGGTGGTCACCGGCCTGCTGCCGCTGGCCACGGCAGGCATGGCGGCGCTGTGGTTCCGACAGAGGCCGAGTCTGGCCTTCTGGGCCTGCGCCGTGACAGGAACGCTGCTGGTGCTGCTGTTCATGGCCTTGCACTCGGGCGATGGCAGCGGCCACATTGCGATTCAGCTGGCCGATGTGTTCCTGCTGCTGGCCATGCTGAGTGCGGCGCTGGGTTATATCGGCGGCGCGCGGCTGACGCCTTCGCTGGGCGCCGAGCGGGTAATTTGCTGGGTGCTGGTGATCTCGCTGCCGGTCTCGCTTCCGCTGGCCTTCATCCATGCGCCAGCCGCCAGCCAGAGCATCGGCTGGGCCAGCTGGGGCGCGTTTGCCTACCTGGCGGTGTTTTCGATGTGGATCGGGTTTTTTGCCTGGTACCGCGGCCTGGCATTGGGCGGCGTGGTGCGGGTCAGCCAGGTGCAGCTGGTGCAGCCCTTTTTGTCCATGCTGTTTGCCGTGCCTCTGCTGGGCGAACAGCTGGATGCGGCGACGCTGGGCTTTGGCCTGGGCGTGATGGCCACTGTCTTCATTGGCAAGAAAATGCCGGTGAACGGGGCGCCGCCCAAACCGCTGGCCGCCAAAGGCTGATCCGGCCTGCCGCTATCCTTTCCATCTATCTGACAATCGGATCATCAACAGGAGATTGAAATGCAATGGACGCAGGCGCGACGCGCCGAAAAAATGAACCCTTCGGTGATCCGCGAGATCCTGAAGGTCACCGAAAAGCCCGGCATCATCAGCTTTGCCGGCGGCCTTCCCTCGCCCAAGACCTTTCCGGTCAGTGCCTTCAGTGCCGCCTGCGAAAAGGTGTTGCGCGAAGACAGTGATGCGGCGCTGCAGTACGCGGCCAGCGAAGGCTATGCGCTACTCCGCGAAATGGTGGCCGCGATGCTGCCGTGGAACGTCGATCCGGCGCTGGTGCTGATCACCACCGGCTCGCAGCAGGGGCTGGACCTGGTGGCCAAGGTGCTGATCGACGAAGGCAGCCGAGTGCTGGTTGAAACGCCGACCTACCTGGGCGCGCTGCAGGCCTTCACGCCGATGGAGCCCGACATCGTCAGCGTCGCCAGCGACGATGGTGGCGTGGATATTTCCGATCTGACGGCCAAGGCCGAAGGCGCACGCTTTTTCTATGTGCTGCCCAACTTCCAGAACCCGACCGGCCGCACCATGCCAGAAGAGCGCCGGGCAGCGCTCAGCGCCGAGGCCGCGCGCCTGGGCCTGCCGCTGGTCGAGGACAACCCCTACGGCGATTTGTGGTTTGACACCCCACCGCCGCTGCCAATGACGGCGCGCAACCCGGAAGGCTGCATCTACCTGGGGTCGTTCTCCAAGGTGCTGGCGCCAGGGCTGCGGCTGGGCTTCATGGTGGCGCCTGCGTCGATCTTCCCCAAGCTGCTGCAGGCCAAGCAGGCGGCTGACCTGCACAGCCCCGGCTTCAACCAGCGCCTGGTGGCCGAGGTGATGAAAGACGGATTCCTCGACCGCCATGTGCCGACCATACGCGCCCTGTACAAATCGCAGCGCGACGCCATGCTGGCGGCCATGACGCGTGAGATGCCCGAAGGCGTCGAATGGAACACGCCGGCTGGCGGCATGTTCCTGTGGGTGCGCCTGCCCGAAGGCATGAATGCGGTTGACCTGCTGCCCCTGGCGGTCGAGCGCAATGTGGCCTTTGTGCCGGGCCGGGCGTTTTATGCCGGCCAGGCTGACGTTCGCACGCTGCGCCTGTCCTTTGTCACATCGAGCGTCGCGCAGATCGACATCGGCATTGCCGCGCTGGCCGCCGCCATTCGGGACATGCACGCCGGCTCCAGCGCTCAAGCGGCCCTCAGCGCACAGACGCTTGAAGCCCTGCCCCTGGCTTGAAACCCTGAAACGCTGGCCGCGCATGCGGCAGGAAAGCAACCGATGACACCCCGCCTGTTCAAGCAAGTTGACGTTTTTACGGCTGTGCCTTACCTGGGAAACCCTCTGGCGGTCGTGCTCGATGGCAGCGGGCTCGACGACGCGGCCATGCAGCGTTTTGCCCGCTGGACGAACCTGTCGGAAACCACGTTTTTGCTGCCACCCACACAGGCATCTGCCGATTACCAGGTGCGCATCTTCACGCCCGGCGGCGAACTGCCCTTTGCCGGCCATCCGACGCTGGGCAGCTGCCACGCCTGGCTGCAGGCCGGGGGCCAGCCAAAAGCCAAAGACTTCATCGTGCAGGAATGCCAGGTCGGCCTGGTCAGGATTCGCCGCGAGGCGGGCACGCAGCGACTGGCCTTTGCAGCGCCGCCTCTTGAACGCTCGGTTCCCAGTCCCGTGATGCTGGCCAAGGTCGCGGCGGCGCTGGGTGTGCAGTCAGCGCAGATTCTGGCGGCGCAACTGCTGAACAACGGGCCGATGTGTCTTGGGCTGCTGCTGGACAGCCCCGAGACCGTGCTCCAGCTGACGCCCAATTTTCTGACGCTTGAACAGCTGGACATGAAGGTCGGCGTGGCAGCTCTTTACCCGCCCGAAGAAACCCCGCCGCTGATTGCACGCGCCAATCGGGAAGCGCGCGCTTTTGACGCGGCGGTAAAGGAAAACAACAGCACCGCGCCCGATATGGAAGTGCGTTTTTTTGCCCCCTCCATCGGCATCAACGAAGACCCGGTGACCGGCAGCCTCAATGCCAGCCTGGCCCAATGGCTGATGGCCGAAGGTCATGCACCCGGGCGTTATCTGGCGTCGCAAGGGGTGTGTCTGGGCCGCTCCGGACAGGTTTATCTGGAGCGCGATGCGCAGGGCCAGGTCTGGGTCGGCGGCGATTCGGTGACCTGCATCGAAGGCCAGGTGATGCTCGGCACTGCCCTGCGCTGACAACACCCCTGCCAGACCGGCGGCGGCGCTGAATCACCAGAACCAGCGCCAGCATGTCGCTTGCCGCTGAACGCTCCAGGGTGGCGGTCCCAGGGCCTGGCTGTCAGCCTAGAATCCCGGGAATCGGCACGCGCGCAATTCAGCCTTTGCCACAATCACGGGCAAAACCTTTCCACAAGACTTTCCCCCGCCAACGATGGACTCCCAGGATGACCCCCCCGCAAACCTTGACAAGCACCCTTCTGCCCGAAAATACGCCGGGCGCCGAGTTGTCACTGCTTGAGGACGGCGCGCGCTACGCCTTGCTACAACGCCTGACGCCGGTACTTCAGCACCAGATCATGGGCAATTTCCAGTCGATGGACATGCTTGCCGTCATGATGGACCGGCGTCTTCAGTCGGCCAGCCCCGACCTGGGCAACCTGCGCCAGGACTGCACCTTGCTGGGCAGCGTGTCGGAGTCAGCCATCAAGTCCGTCATCAACCTGCTGACCTGGGTTTGTCCGAAACCGGCAGCCACCCAGCGCTTTGATGCCGGCGTGGAGGAATGCGCCGCGCTGCTGCTCAACGATTTCAAGCTCAAGGGCTTCGTGATTGCCAATGAGGTGCCGCCGGTCGCCGCGGAATTCTCCTGCCGGGCGCTTCGCAGCGTCGTCAGCGCAGCGCTTTTCTGCCTGAGCGATCAGGCAACCGCACCGGCCACGCTCACGCTGCGCGCCCAGGCGTTCCCGGACCGCATCGACCTGACGATTGACCTGCTTTGTACTGAACAGGAACAGGCAAAACATGTCTATTCGAATGGCTACCGGCTTTTGAACTGGCGTGACCTTGAACTGCTGGCAGCTGCCGAATCGGTCGGACTCGCGCGCAGCGACAGCGGTGCGTGGCTAAGCTTCAGGTTGCCCGCTGAACACCAAAAATTGCCGGCCGCTCTCGTCGCCTCTGGCTGAACCAGCCATTCTGGTGATCCGTGCGCTTACCCTTGGATGCAAAACTCGACTGAAAGATTTCATTTTTAAATTGATAAATTTGATTGCCCACAGTAGAGTGAATAAATCGAAAGCTTCCACATTTCGTAAATTTCGGATTTAGTCCGACACTTTTGTAATAAAGTGGCTTTTCTACGCCCTGCCGACAGGTGAAATGTGCCTTTTCCGGAAAAAGCAATTCCTGTTTTTCATTCAAAGGAAACCAATGGCTTTACGAGTGTTTCTGGTTGAAGACAGTGCCGCCCAGTGCGCCTACCTGACGCAAATCCTGACGACGGAAGCGAAGGCAGTCATTGTGGGCGTGGCAGCCACGGAAACCCAGGCGGTCAGCTGGCTTGACCGCCATCCTGGCCAGTGGGACATTGCCCTGGTTGATCTTTTCCTGAGCGAAGGAACCGGTGTCGGCGTGATCAGGCATTGCCAGAACCGGCGCCCCGAGCAGAGCATTCTTGTGATGACCAACCATGCGCGCAACGACCATCTGCTGCACCACTGCGAGCGGCTTGGCGTCGATGCCGTGTACCACAAGGCCACCGAACTCGACAGCCTGATTGCGTACTGCAAGTCGATGGCTGCCAGAATGCCGCGGTGTGCAGCCTAGGAGCTTTGGCAGCAGAAGGACGTGCACTGCAAGGCGGCGCCACCGTCCCCCGGGTGACAAGGACGAATCGGTCAGCTGGTCAAAATTCCTGTCATGGGAACACTTTATTTGGTACGCCACGGCCAGGCTTCGTTTGGCGCCGATGACTACGATGTGCTGAGTCCGCTCGGGCACCGGCAGAGCGTGAGGCTGGGCGAGTATTTCAGGACCAAGGGATTGCGCTTCGAGGCCGCGCTGACCGGCACGCTGAACCGCCAGTTGCAGACCTTTTCCGGCATCTGCGAAGGCATGGGACTGGCCTTTGAAAGCAGCCGCGATTGGACTGCCGGTGCGGGCAGCGCAGCAGGCGCGGCACCCGGCATGGAACCATCGCCACTGCCGCATCTGCTCTGGCCCGGGCTCAATGAATACGACAGCGCCGCCGTGATTGGCGCAATTCATCCCTATCCGCTGGCCAGACCCGATACGCCCGAGCTGTACCGGCATCACTTTCGCCTGCTCAAGGACGGCCTGGCGCAATGGATGGCCGGCGTGGTCAGCCCCCAAGGCATGCCCAGCTACAACGAGTTTGTCGCCGGCATCACCAAGGCGCTGGAATACACCCGCACTCACCACCAGGGCAATGTACTGCTGGTGTCCAGCGGCGGGCCGATTGCGACGGCGGTGGGCCATGTGCTGGGCACCAGCCCGGAAACGACGATTGAGCTGAATTTGGGCATCCGCAATTGCTCGGTGACAGAGTTTGCCTTCAGCCCCAAGCGCCACCGGCTGGTGACCTTCAACACGCTGCCCCACCTGGACGCACCCGAACATGCAGGCTGGGTGACCTTCGCCTGAATGACCGGGAAACGAGGCTCGCGCGACACCAGAAGCCTGCAAAACGAGAACGCTATCAATTAAATAGCAACTCGCGCATGTCCAGTGTGCGTAAATGACTTATTTCATTCAAAAAACCGGTCTATTCGTTGCAGGAATGCGCTGCAGGTTTACTTTGCGGCCTGGCCACTGACGCGCCAGACCACATTGCCGACATCATCGGCCACCAGCAGCGCGCCGCGTTTGTCCATCGCCACGCCGACCGGCCGGCCGTAAGCCTTGCCGTCGGGGCTCAAAAATCCGGTCAGCACATCGACCGGCAGGCCTGACGGCCGGCCGCTGGCGAAGGGCACGAACACCACCTTGTAGCCGCTCAATGGCTTGCGGTTCCACGAACCATGCTCGCCGACAAACACGCCGCTGGCCAGCGAAGCCGGCAAGGCAGCGCCTTCGGAAAAAGCCATGCCGAGCGGCGCGACATGCGAGCCCAGCGCATAGTCGGGGGCAATCGCCTTGGCCACCATGTCGGGCCGGGGCGGCTTGACGCGCACATCGACGTTCTGGCCGTAGTAGCTGTAGGGCCAGCCGTAAAACGCGCCGTCCTTCACCGAAGTGAGGTAGTCCGGCACCAGGTCGCTGCCAATTTCATCGCGTTCGTTCACCACCGTCCAGAGCGCGCCGGTCCCGGGCGCCCAGCCCATGCCGTTCGGATTGCGCAGGCCGGATGCAAACACCCGGTGTGTGCCGGTTTTCGGCTCCACCTCCCAGATGGCGGCGCGGCCTTCTTCGGCTTCCATGCCGTTTTCTGCCACGTTGCTGTTCGAGCCGACGGTGACATACAGCTTGCTGCCATCCAGGCTGGCGATGACGTTTTTCGTCCAGTGGTGGTTGATGGGGCCGCCTGGCAGATCGACCACTTTCACCGGTGTTTCGCTGATGCTGGTCTGGCCGGTCTGGTACGCGACCTTCACCACGGCATCGGCATTGGCGATGTACAGGTCGCTGCCCACCAGCGCCATGCCATAGGGCGAGTTCAGGTTCTGCATGAAAACCGTGCGGGTTTCGGCCTTGCCGTCACCGTCCACGTCGCGCAGCAGCGTGATGCGGTTGGCCGACGGCACGCCGGCACCAGCCTTGGCCATCACCTTTTTCATGACCCAGCCCTTGATGCCCTTACCGTCTTCGGGCTTGGGCGGCGCATTGGTTTCGGCGACCAGCACATCGCCGTTGGGCAAGACATAGACCCAGCGCGGGTGGTCCAGCCCGGTGGCCAGCGCCGTCACGCCAAGGCCGGCCATGGCCGTTGGCATGGCGCCGTCCGGCCAGCCGGTGGCCGGTGCGATGTTGACGGTCGGAATCAGGCTGCTTTTGGGTTGCGGCAGGGTCGGCGTGGCGCCCATGCCGGCCGTGGGGACCAGCGAAGCGGTGTCTCCGCAAGCAGTCAGGCTGCCCAGCAAGGCAAGGCCTGCAGCGGCGGCGAAGCAAGGCCTGAATGCAAAAGCGCGCAAGGGCGTTGATGACATGAAAAATCTCCTGAAAACCGTTATTCGGGTGCTGCATGGATGCAGCGCAGCTCTTTGTCAACTTTGACCGCAGCCTGCGACAGCTGTCGTCAGCAGCACACGCAGGGTTTTGTCAGTCATTTACCTGTCAGCATTTCAAAGGCATCAGCCTGGCAGCAAAGGCAGGTCGGCTTTTTTCAGCGTGCGCAGCACGAAGCTCGACTTGCTGTGGCGTATGCCCTTGATCTTGTAGAGCCGCTCGCGCAGCAGGCGTTCGTAGTCCTTGGTGTCTTTCACCGCGATGCGCAGCAGGTAGTCGTATTCCCCGGACACCAGCCAGGCTTCGATCACTTCGGGAATGGCCGCCAGGGTTTCGCCGAACTTTTCCAGCGTGTTGTCGGAATGGCTGTCGAGCGTGACCTGCACCAGCACCGTGTCGCCCAGGCCCAGCGCCTGCGCATTGAGCCTGACGGTGTAGCCCTCGATGACGCCGGCCTCCTCCATTTTCTTGATGCGGCCCCAGCACGGCGAGGGACTCAGCCCCACCGCCTGGCCGATGTCCTGCAGGCTGGTACGCGAGTCGGCTTGCAAGACTTGAAGAATTTTTCGGTCCAATGTATCCATGAAGGTAATTTAGCTGGATTTTTTGATTCCCCAGAATATTTATCTGTATTTTCAAAATACAGCAGCAAATCAGGCAAATCCTTCGGTGGCGTGTGGTGGATACTTGTTTCACACCGCAGCCAGCTTACCGGCCAGGCCTGCGGTACAAACCCCCAGGCGAATTACCCGTTGCCTGGGGGTTTGCCTTTTGCGGCGGCCGTTGTCAGTTCGCCGTCGTGTCGCGCAGCGTGTCGGCCGGCAACTGGTCAATCTCAAGCAGCAATTGCGCCAGGCTGCGGCCCATGGCGCCCAGCAGCGC
Source organism: Polaromonas sp. (assembly GCF_010365105.1). Classification (GTDB taxonomy): domain Bacteria; phylum Pseudomonadota; class Gammaproteobacteria; order Burkholderiales; family Burkholderiaceae_C; genus Polaromonas. Next base: position 22,710 of record NZ_JAAFGZ010000022.1, read on the forward strand.
ATGGCCTTTTTCCGCCGTGGCCGCCAGCGCGTTGCCAACTGCGCCGTGCGGGTTGTAGTCCTGCATCTGCCAGCCCAGCTTGGCGCTGCGGCCGTCGCCCAGAATACTGAAACGCTCGGAGCGGTCCTGCGACGTCGAATGAAAATCCTGCGCCTTCGCCATATCGACCTGCCCGGGCTGGAGCGCCAGCATCATCGAGGTTTCGATCTCGCCGGCATGGATGCCAAAGCGGTGCTCGTGCGCACTGAACTGGTCGGCTACCGACGCGCCCTGTTCATCCTTGAGCGGCAGGTTAAAGGAATTCACGCTGTAGACCAGCATGCCCAGCCGCGTGCGCAGGTCGCGCGCCACCACATCCAGCAGGCCGACATTGCCACCGTGCGCATTGAGCAGCACCAGCTTTTTTACACCCGTGGCGGCCACCGACTCGGCCAGCTCGGTCCAGAGCCGGATCACGGTTTCGGCTTTCAGCGTCAGCGTGCCGGCAAAGCGCGTGTGTTCGGGGCTGAAACCGATGGATTGCGTCGGTAAAAACAGCACCGGCAGACTGGCAGGCAAATGCGGCAGCGCGGCAGTCACCACGCCATCGACCAGCGTCGCATCGACGTTGAGCGGCAGGTGCGGCCCGTGCTGCTCGATGGCCGCCACCGGCAGCACGGCAATGCAGCGGTTCAGATTGAGGCGGGCGAAGTCGGTGGTTTTCAGGTCGGCCCAGAAGCGGGGCAAGGCAAGAGGTGCGGGCGGGGAAGAAGTCATGTGCATATTTTGAACCTGTTGAATGCGCGGCAAGACCAGCGCCGAAACTCAATATTGCTATATTTTTAATAGCTAAAAACCTTTAACGGGAAAGCGGAAAAGGCAGTTTTCGGATGAAATTGATGGCCTCATGCCGCAGCGGCGGCTTTTTGAATGGCTTCGCGGTGTTGGCCGAGGTGACGCACCTGGCGTTCAGCGTGCCGGTTCTGCTGCGCTGCGGCCTGCGGGCCGGCATTCGCACCGGGCAGGTCGGCCAGGCATTGCGGCCGGCCGCGCGCGCCGCTAGCCCGGTAGTCCGCCAGCAGCGCGGCAAGCACGGTGTCATCGGCCAGCCCGCGAACCGACGTCAGGTGCGCATGCAACAGATCCACCAGTTTTTCATAGGCAAATTCATGCGTCTTGCCGGTGGTGCGCCACAGCCAGTCGCTGAATGCCAGAAAGTGCCTGAACGCCGACCCCGGCCCCAGCAGCAGCTTGAGCCCCAGCGCGAACCGGCCCGAATTGGCGACCATTTCCCAGTAGCGCGCAAACCGCTGGATGCGCTGCATCGTCGCAAAGTCAATCGTCGAGGTTTGCAAAATCGTGTACGGCGTCTGCGGGTCGTAGGCCATCGCAAAATCCGCCGTGTGCCGCGTGATCGGCGTGCCGCGCAGGCGCTTGAGGATGCCGAACTGGATTTCGTGCGGCGCGAGTTCATGCAGCCGGTCAAAGCCGTCGGCAAAGCTCTGCAGCGTTTCGCCCGGCAGGCCGAAAATCAGGTCGGCATGCACATGCGCCCGGCTTTCGCCCACCAGCCAGCGCAGGTTGTCGGCAGTCTTGGCGTTGTCCTGCTTGCGCGAAATGCGCTGCTGCACCTCGGGGTTGAAGCTCTGAATACCGACCTCGAACTGCAGCGATCCGGCCGGGAACTGCACGATCAGCGCTTTCAGCCGGTCAGGCAGGCTGTCGGGCACAACCTCGAAATGCACGAACAGGTCGGGCGCCATCCGGTCCAGGAAAAACTGCAAAATCCGCACCGAAAAATCAACCTTCAAATTGAAGGTGCGGTCCACGAACTTGAAGTTGCGTGCGCCGCGCTGAAACAGCGTGTCCATCTCGGCCATGAAGCGGTCCAGCTCAAACGCCCAGGCGGTCTTGTCGAGCGAACTCAGGCAGAACTCACACTTGAACGGACAACCGCGCGAGGCTTCGACATACAGCAGGCGCCTGGCCAGGTCTTCTGGCGTGTACTCGTTGTAGGGCAAGGCCAATTCTTCCAGCGCTGGCTGCTCGCCAATGATGACTTTCATCAACGGCTTTGGGCCGTCCAGCAAGGCGCGGCACAGCTTGGGAAAGCTGACATCGCCCCAGCCGGTTACCACATGGTCGGCCAGCCGGCAGATTTCCTGGCTTTCGGTTTCATGACTGACTTCCGGCCCGCCGAGCACGATCTTGATGTCGGGCCGCAAGGTTTTCAACAGGCGCACGACCTGCGTCGTTTCAACCACGTTCCAGATATAAATACCCAGACCAATCACCTGCGGATTGAGCGTCAGCAGGTCTTCAACGATTTGCGTCGGCCGCTGCTGAATCACGAATTCGCGCAGTTGCGTACGGGCGCGCAGGCCCGCGCCGCCATGAAGGTCCAGGTTGGCCAGCAGGCAACGCAGTCCCAGCGAGGCGTGAATGTACTTGGCGTTCAGGGTGGCGATGACGATGGCGGGCGAGTTGGTGGCTTGAGGGGAAGGCATGGCGGCATTATCAAGTTCTGCAGTAAGAACGGCTTTGCCGGAATGTTTCATCCGCACCCAAACAGGTGACCTACTTGCTTGTGAGGGCGGCTTGACGTGTGTCAAGGGCGGCGCTGCAACAGAAGCTTGTCTGACAGTGTCCCAGTCACTTGGACCACGAAAATGCCATGTCACAGGGTTTATAAGGATATTGCAGGGAGTGCCTTGCTCGCCCACGCGTTAACTTCCCCAGGAGCGCATATGAACTCATCCCCTTATCAGCCAATGGACGCAAAGCCTGTTGATGCAGACCTTGTCGAGCAGGCAACACCCGGACACGGCGTGCCGTCCCAGGACCCGAACCTGGCAGCGCAGGTTGCCCTCAGCCCTGAAGAATCGGAGCGCGAATCAAAGTCCACCCTGGTGGGTGGTGGTCTGGTGGCAGGCACAGCCACGGGTGCTGCTGTCGGGGCAGTGGTGGCAGGGCCGGTCGGTGTATTGGTTGGCGGCATGGTGGGCGCTGTTGCCGGCGCGATAGGCGGTGCTGGGGCTGGCTCGTTGGCAAGCTCGGAAGACACGGCCATTGCTGAAAACAAGCCGCAATAAGATATTGAAGACGCACGGTTGGGAACGCTGCCGCAGTGATGCAGGTGGCAAGCAACCCTCCCCCGGCAAAGCCGGAGGCTGATGTGCTGGACTTATTTCAAATATCCCTGTGCCGGACCCGCCCAAATTAACGATGCAAAGAAATGACGTAACCCTTCCCGAACTGATAGCGCTCAGCGACTACACCGCGCCGGCCATGCCAACAGAACACGTCCTCCGAGCGACCTGGGCCCGGTTGAAGCGCCGAATGTACGGCCCCGAAGACCCGCTTCTGCAGCATTCGGGCCTGGGCCGGGCATCGGTGTCGGTGATCAATGACCTGGTCGACCCTCCGGATTGCGGTCCGCTGCTGCAGGCGCTCGATGAACAGTTCGGCGAGTGGTCGCGTGACGATGGTGCGCATCCCAGGCTGCGCACCATCGTCATCCCGCCGTGCGACACCACCGGAACGCTTTCGATCTGGGCGCAAACGCGTGGCCACGAATTGGTGAGCGAACCGCACCGCGCCAGCCTGATCAATTGGGTTACCCATGGCAAGCTACCTGACCTGACCGGCGACGGGCTGCTGGTGATCCCGCGGCTGGAGCACTGGTTCCTGCGCCAGCGCAACGGAATGCACGCGGTGCGGTCGCTGCTGTCGCAGTTGGCCTGCACACATCGCCGCTGTCTGGTTGGTTGCGACAGCTGGGCCTGGCGCTTCGTTGTCAAGGGCGCGGGCGCAGACCTCGCCCTGCCGCGTCCGCAAACATTCGAGCCCTTCGACGCACGGCGACTGCGCGACTGGTTCATCCTGCTGGCACAGGGCAGCGACGGTGTCACCACGACGTTCAGGCTGACAGACAACGGCGACGACGTGCTCGCCTGCGACGACGACGGCGAGCCGTGCAACGCCCACTTTCGCCAGCTCGCTGCACGCAGCGGCGGCATCCCGTGGGTCGCGTGGCACTTGTGGCGCGCCAGCCTGATGGTCAACTTCGGCGAAGAGCCGCTGTCGGACCGCGCCGCAGGGGCGACCGCCGGCGACGCGCGCACGGTCTGGGTCGTCAGCATCGATGATGTCGAGCTGCCGCTGTCGAACGAGGACAGGGCACTGCAGGTGCTGCAGGCCCTGCTGATCCATGGCGAGCTGACGCCGGATGAAATCGACGCAGTGCTGCCGACAACGGGTGAGCCCGACATGCTGGCCGCACTGGTCACCTCCGGCCATCTGCTGCGCGAATACGACAGCGACCGCCATCGCGTCAAGCCGACGGCCTATCCGGCTGTCCGCAAGGCGTTGAAGGCTGCGGGATTTCCAATCGGAGCCATGTGAGATGGCATCAGCGGAACAAGGTCAGCAAAAGGCCGCCAAGTTAATCAATGACCTGCAGGACATCAGTTTCACGAAGATCGGGCTGATCCTGCTGGGGACCTGGCTCATCATTCTGGTGGCACGCAAGCTGCTCCCTTTCCTGGCCGAGCGCGGCCCGAGCCAACTGCGGCTCTACCTGCTCGGTGCGGTACCGATCATCCGGCTGGTGCTGCTGGTGATTGCGATCATGTGGGTGATTCCGATCGTCTTCAACATCACGCTGCAGAACTTTCTCGTCATCGCCGGCGCCCTGGGTGTGGCGATCGGCTTCGCCTTCAAAGACTACGTCAGCAGCCTGATCGCCGGTGTCGTCGCGATCGTCGAACGGCCCTACCGTCCGGGCGACTGGGTCCGCATTGGCGACGACTACGGGGAGGTGCGATCAGTCGGAATGCGCGCAATCGAGATCTGCACGCCGGCTGACGACATCGTCCATGTGCCGCACGAGAAGATCTGGCAAAACAACATCGCCAACTCGAACGACGGCTCGCGCACGCTGATGTGCGTCGCCTCGTTCTACCTGCGGCCCGACCATGACGCGGGCCGCGTGCGCGTGGCGCTGCGCGATGTCGCGCTGAGCAGCGCCTACCTCGAATATGACAAGCCAGTCGTCGTAATGCTGTCCGAGTCACCGCTGGGCACGCACTACAAACTCAAGGCCTACCCTTTCGACATGCGCGACCAGTTTCACTTCATCAGCGATATGACCATCCGCGGCAAACTGGCAATCGCCGACTCTGGCGCCACCGAAGTGCAGGCAATGCCTGGTGTCGTCGCGCCCTGAGCGTTGACCCATTGGCACCGGCCGCAGGCTCTCGACTGCCTTGGTCAACATGACCCTGCCGCCTTCTGGCCACCCCAGCATTTGATCTGCGGGATTGGCTCTGATGACGCCCATGGCACCGCTTTTTCCAGTGACGAATTGCAACTGCTGTGAACATGCTTGAAGCAGAGGTAACTTTTGGCAAAAGCCTGCTCAACCGTGGCGATATCCAGCGGCACTGGTTGCTTGTTGAAGTGTTAAACCTGATCATCCAGTTCGAGAAACCTGTCAACATCCGGCAGTGGCATGGCGGCAAATGGTCGCAATTCCGAGGCGAGCCGACTGTCAGTCCAAGTTCTTTCAGGCGTGTTGTCACCAAAGGAGAGTGAATAACCAAGTTGCAACCGTTGCAGGTAAATGACTTTGTGATGATCCCCGAATGGAAGGACAAGATTTTGCGGATGCAGTCAGTTTTAAACATCGCAACACCATGGCAAACAGGGAATCGAGGCCTGATCCGAACCTGGCTGGGTTGTTTTTTTGTTAGTACCAACCTGTTGGCCAAGGACCGGCGCATTGCTCGGCGATTTGGTGTTTGTGCCCGTACCGGTGATGTTGACATGCCAGTTTTCGGCGGTCAGCAAGACTGACGACTTTCGAATGGGACCTGGCGTGCCCGTTTTTCCATGCAGCATGGGCAATGGCGAAGTCGCGAATAGGGAATCGACCATGGCCAACAACAAGTCTGTCAAAGACTAGAACAAGAAGGACGCAGCATGGTCGACGAAAGCGAAGGTCACCCTCCACGGTCTGATGCGTCATCGGATGCCAAGGAGCCAGCCGATGACACCCTCAAGAAGGTGGCACAGCGGGAATTGATCGAGAAGTCGCCAACACAGACAGAAAAAGCGCTGACCGAGGAAGAACGTGAAGTCGTCGCCGACAACGGCAAGTTGTCAGCGCTCACAGTCTATTCCATCATTTTGCGCGAAGGCGAAGAAGAATTGCGCCGTCCCAAAACGTCGCTTTGGTGGTCAGGTGTGGCGGCGGGGATCGGAATTTCGACATCTGTTCTGGCCGAAGGCATCATCCGTAACGCAGTGGCGGCAGAATCCCCCTATCTTTCGGTCATCGAAAGCTTTGGCTACACATTGGGTTTTGTGCTGGTGATCATGTGCAGGCTCCAACTGTTCACTGAAAACACGATCACTGTCGTGCTTCCAATTCTGGCCAGTCCAAACCGGAATCGGTTATACAGCACTGCGCGTTTGTGGGCGATCGTGTTTGCGGCAAACATCTTTGGCACGTTTTTCACGGCGGCACTTGCTGTTCATGGCGGTATCCTGCCAGACGAAATCCTTTCCTCGATTCTCGAAATATCGCGTGACGTCGCGGAACTGTCGCCTGCTACTGCGCTGTCGCGGGGCATTCCGGCGGGTTTCTTCATTGCGGCATTGGTGTGGATGCTGCCTTCGGCAAAAGGCTCCGAAGTTATCGTCATCATGCTGTTTACCTGGCTTATTGCGGCGGGTGGTTTTACCCATGTCGTCGCCGGATCAAACGAAATTTTCAATCTGGTGCTGACAGGCGAGATGAATATCCTCACGGCGTTTGCTAGTCATATATTCCCGATTCTGATCGGCAACATATTGGGTGGAACAGGTTTGTTTGCGATGCTCGCCTATGGTCAGATACACAAGGAAATCTGACTCACACACCCGCTTCTGGATTCATGCCGACCTCTCAGGCCGTCAGCAATGCCTGTTTTGCCATCATTGACATTCAAAATCCGTCGATTCGCGGTCTTTTCAAACAAGTCGGTGTTTGACGGCACAGCCTCCTCGCCGGCGTTTGCCTCGTTGAGGGTGCGCCGGGTTCCTGTCCACGCCCCATGCTCGTCGTCTGCTTCGAGCGTCGGAGGATCAACCGCGGCGCCAGCGTTCAGCTGCAGCATGGCAGAGACGGGACAATGGGAGCCGAGGTCGTCCGGCCTTGGCGGGCGATGACACTGCTGTCCGCCGAACAGAAGACCGGCTCGAGTGACCCGTGCAGGAACGGACAGCGCGCGTGAAAGGGGAGGCGTTCGGGAGCGGGTATTGTGAAAAAGTGCCAAATCGGTCATCGGGCAGCTGATGCGTCTTTGGTATCACAGTACGATGCAAATTTTCTGCCCGTTCCAAAGGAGAAACCATGCCGGACATGAGCCTGACGGGCAAACGGGTGCTCATCACCAATGCAGATGTATTCATGGGTCCGGTGCTGTGCAGGGTATTTGCCGAACACGGCGCAAAGGTCATGGGGAATACCGATTCCCTGCTGAGCCCGGATTCGCCTGCAGCCATGGTTGCCGCTGCAGGTCGAATAGATGTGCTGGTCGTCAACCTGGCCGTACCCGCCCCCACAACGGCCGTGACTGATGTGCTCGATGAAGAGTGGCTCGACACATTTGCAGCACTCGTGAATCCGCTCCCTCGCTTGTTCAGGGCCGTGTTGCCCGCAATGATCAAACGGCGCGCCGGCAAGATTCTTGTCATGGGCAGCGCCTCAGCACTGCGCGGCATGAAGCGCACTTCCACCTACAGTGCGGCTCGAGGCGCGCAGCTGGCCTATGTTCAGGCGGTGGGGGTGGAAGTGGCGGGCCACAATATTCAGGTCAATGCCATTGCGCAGAACTTCGTCGACAACCCCACCTACTTTCCCCCGGATGTGCAGGCCAACCCTCGATTCCAGGAGAGGCTGAAGCGGGAGGTACCGCTCGGCCGACTGGTTGGCGCAAGGGAAGACGCTGAATTTGCGGCCTACCTCTGCAGTGAACACGCCAATTGTTTCGTCGGGCAAGTCTTTCCGGTGTGCGGCGGCTGGGTGCCACGCTGAGGGATATGCCCGTAACCCTTGGCGACATCAAGCACGCAAATGACCCATGGCGTGGTGCGGAACAGGCGGGTATCGTCCGGGCCCGGCCTGTCCATCTGCTGAAACCAGCCCCTATCATCGGCAAACCATGCCAAACCGCCCATTGAATTACTTGCCCCGTACAGCCTTCCCACACCGGCAATCCGCCGCATGAGCCGGGGCCAGATCCGCAACGCCACCGGCGACGCCTTCTTTGCCTGGGACGGGGATGTGTTGATCGTCAACATCCTGGGCAAGCCCAGCGCCGGCAAGGACGCCATCGGCAAGCCCAAGGGCACGCAGCTCAAGGTCAGCGTGACCGCTACGCCCAAGGGCGGCAAGGCAACCGACCACATGGTGCGTTTCCTGGCGCCACTGTTCGGCGTGGCGGTGGCCGACATCGAGGTGGTGTTCGGCCAGGAAAACGTCAACAAGCAGTTGCGCATCCGGGCGCCGAAAAAGCTGCCGGCGGTGTTTGCCCAGCCCCCGGTATAGCCGGGCTCGCCATGACCCACCGGCACGGCTGACGCACAATCGAGCCTGCCGGGCACCCCCGGAACTAACGCCTACGCCGCCTGTCAGACCCTCACCATGAATTTGAACCGTTTCCTCTCAGCTATTTTTTTGATAGCTGCCTGCGCCCTGCCAGCAAGCGCAAATACCCAAAACAGCTTGATAAAGTCGTCGCTGGCCGGTCCGGTGGTCACCACCGAACAGGTGCGCGCGGAACTGCTGGCCTGGGCACCCGAGGGCGTTGAAGCCGGCAAGCCGGTCTGGCTGGGCCTGCAGCTGACGCACCAGCCCGAGTGGCACACCTACTGGAAAAATTCCGGCGACTCGGGCCTGCCGACGATGCTCGAATGGCAACTGCCGGCGGGCATCACGGCGGGCGAGATCGCCTGGCCGACGCCGAAAAAAATCCCCATCGGCACGCTGGCGAACTACGGCTACGAGCGCACCGTGCTGCTGCCGGTGCCGCTGACCATCGCGACCGGTTTCAATGCGCCGCAGCTCGACGTGAAGCTCAAGGCCAGCTGGCTGGTCTGCCGCAAGGAATGCATTCCGCAGGAGGGCGAATTCAGCCTGAGCCTGCCCGCCAGGGGCTCGACGGCGGCGAGCGGTCCGGCTTTCCAGGCGGCTTTCGACGCCGCGCCCCAACCGCTGCCCACGGGCAACAGCCAGCTCGAAGTCAGCGGCAAGGTACTGAAGGTGTCGCTGGCCGGCCTGCCCGCCGCACTGCAGGGCAAAACGCTGGCGCTGTTTCCGGAAACGGGCAGTGTGATCGAGCCGGCCGGCGCCTGGCAACAGGCCTGGCAGGGCGCGCTCTGGACGGCGCAGCTGCCGCTCTCGGGCCAGCGCACCGAAAGCCCGCTGAACATGCCGCTGGTCGTGGCCTACAACGACGTGGCTTACCGCATCGAGGCACCGGTGACCGGCGAATGGCCTGCGGTGGCGGCCCCGGTGGGGTTGTCGCCGGCCCTGCAGGCGGCGCTCAGGGCCAATGCAGCCGCGCCGGTTGCGGCGCCTGGCGCATCGGCCAAGGCTTCGCCGGGACTGCTGGTGGCCCTTTTGGGCGCGCTGCTAGGCGGGCTGATCCTGAACCTGATGCCCTGCGTGTTCCCGGTGCTGGCCATCAAGGTGGTCGGCTTTGTGAATGAAAAAAACCAGTCCCGGCGCCTGAGCGGAGGCTTGGCCTACACCGCCGGCGTGGTGCTGTCCTTTCTGGCGCTGGGTGCGCTGCTGCTGGGCCTGCGGGCGGCAGGCGAGCAATTGGGCTGGGGCTTTCAGCTGCAAAGCCCGGCAGTGGTCGCGGGTCTGGCGGCGCTGTTCACCCTGCTGGGGCTGAACCTGGCGGGTGTGTTTGACTTTGGCAGCATCCTGCCCAGCCGCGTCGTCAACCTGCAGGCCAAAAACCCCAGCCTGAATGCCTTTTTGTCGGGCGTGATGGCGACGGCGATTGCCTCGCCGTGTACCGCGCCGTTCATGGGCGCGTCGCTGGGTTATGCCGTCGGCCTGCCGGCAGTGCAGGCGCTGGCGGTGTTTGGCGCGATTGGCATTGGCATGGCGCTGCCGTATCTGGCGGCCAGCGCGGTGCCGGCCGTGGCTCGCGTGCTGCCCCACCCCGGCGCGTGGATGGTGACGTTCAAGCAGCTGATGGCCTTTCCGATGTTTGCCACCGTGGCCTGGCTGGTCTGGGTGCTGGGCCAGCAAAGCGGCATCGACGGCGCGGGCGCGCTGCTGGCGCTGCTGGTGCTGATGGCGCTGGCGGTCTGGTCGTTCAGCCTGAGGGGCGCGGCGCGGCGCGCAATCGCTACTTTTTCAATAGCGCTCTGCGCCTTGGGGATATGGGCCATCGGGCCGAACATCGTCAAGCCCGTCGGCACGCCTTTGGCCGCCGCCTCGGCCCGCTGGCAGGACTGGCAGCCGGGCCGCGTCGAGCAGCTGACAGCGCAGGGCCAGAGCGTGTTTGTCGATTTCACCGCCGCCTGGTGCGTGACCTGCCAGTACAACAAGAAGACCACGCTGGCCAACGCCGACGTGCTGGCCGACATGGACGCCAGGAACGTCGCCCTGCTGCGCGCCGACTGGACGCGCCGCGATCCGGCCGTGACCGCCGCGCTGGCCGAACTCGGCCGCAGCGGCGTGCCGGTTTATGTGTTTTACAAGCCCGGCCGCGCGCCGGTGGTATTGTCCGAAATCCTGTCCGTGAGCGATGTCCGGGCCGAACTGGCCAGGCTGTGATGAATCCATGCCTGACAAGACCCCCGCCCCGCAAGCCCGCACTCCACAGTAATAACCAGGAGCCCAACCATGAATTCACGTGCCCCCGAACGCATTACCCGCATCCTGAAGGACTGCCGCACCATTGCCGTTGTCGGCCTGTCGCCCAAGCCGCACCGGGCCAGCTTTGACGTGTCGCGCTACATGCAGGCCGCCGGCTACCGCATCATTCCGGTCAACCCGAACGCCACCGAGGTACTGGGCGAAAAGGCCTATGCCACGCTGCAGGAAGCAGCCCGGCACGAAAAAATCGACCTGGTGAACTGCTTCCGCAACAGCGAAGACATTCCGCCGATTGTCGATGAGGCCATCGCCATTGGTGCCAAAGCGGTGTGGATGCAGCTCGGCGTGGCCAATGCCCAGGCCGCCGCCGCAGCCGAAGCCGCCGGCCTGCTGGTGGTGCAGGACCACTGCATCAAGATAGACCACCGGGTGCTGCTGTCCAGCGGCCAGCTCGACCCCCAGGCACAGCCTGAGAGGTCGTCGCCCTGAACCCGGCTGACCAGGCGCGCACAGGCGTACCGCGCCGCGTTGCCTGTTTACGGGCCTTGCTGCCGGCCGCGCTGATGCTGGCACTGGCGGGCTGCGCCGGCCCGGCGTCCATCGAGCGCGGCGAGACGCTGGTGGCGCCCATGCGCCCGACGGAACTGGCCCAGTCGGACGTGAACCGCATGGCCACACTGGCCATGCGCGACAACCTGGACAGCCTGCTGCGCATTGCCGACAAGCTGTACCGGCGCAATCCGGCCGAATGGCGCAAAACCGGCGCGTCCAGCCGCGAGGCCACCATGGAGCAGCTTCGCCTCGCGCTGGAAAGGCCGGTGCCGTGGCCCGAACTGCAGGGCAGGCGCGACATTGCCGCGCTGTCGCTGGCGCTGCAGCCTGATTTCAGCGGCGACCGGGTGGCCGCCTTTGTCGTGGCCAGCGCCGACATGCTGGTGACGGCGCATGGCGGCCAAACGCGCCTGTACCTGGTGGACAGCCTGGACCACCAGCATGTCTACAACGCAGCGCGCAACGTCGAGATTGCGGTCTGGCTGCTCTCCAACCGGCGCAATGCCGCAGGCCAGCCGCTGCTGCTGGCCGACGACATCTCGGGCCACCAGCGCAACCTGAGCTTCGAGCGGGAATTCGGCAAGATCATCGGCCGGCTCGACCTGCTGGCCGAGGTGGCGACCGAGAAGTACCGCCGCGCCGTGATCAGCTATGTGCAGAACTTTGTCGGCGGAACGTTTTTGCAGTTCCTGCCGGTGCGCTGAGCCTGCCCTGCTGCGGTGCGGCCTGCGGCTGGCTGACAATAAGGACTTTGCCGCCCGTTTTTTCTGATTGATTCGAGACACCCATGCCCCAGAACCACCTGCCCAAGGTCAAGAGCCAGTACGAAGCCATGCCCTACCCGCCCTGCAATCCGCAGGACGAGCACCAGCGCCTGACGATGACGTGGCTGGAAGACCTGCCGATGATCAACCACTATTGCTTTGCCGGAAAACAGTCCTTCAGCCAGGGTTTCAGGGCCCTGGTGGCTGGCGGCGGCACCGGTGACGCGACGATCTTCCTGGCCGAGCAGCTGCGCGGCACCAATGCCGAGATCGTTCACCTCGACATGAGCCACGCCAGCATCGTGCTGGCGCAGGAGCGGGCGAAAATTCGCGGCCTGAGCAACATCACCTGGGTGCATTACTCGCTGCTGAGCCTGCCGGCGCTGGGCCTGGGCAAGTTCGACTACATCAACTGCAGCGGCGTGCTGCACCACCTGGCCGATCCCGACCTGGGTTTGCGGGTGCTGCTGAGCGCCCTGAAGCCGGACGGCGCCATCGGCCTGATGGTGTACGGCACCACCGGGCGCACCGGCGTCTACCAGATGCAGGCGCTGATGCGCATGGTCAACCAGAGCGGCTCCGGCCAGGAGCTGGACGACCCGCGCAAGATCGCCAACACCCGCGACCTCCTCGGCAGCCTGCCGGCCAGCAACTGGTTCAAGGCCAGCGAATCGCTGTTCAACGACCACAAGATCGGCGACGCCGGCATCTACGACCTGATGCTGCATTCACAGGACCGCGCCTACAGCGTGGGCGAGCTGTTCGACTGGCTGGGCGTGCAGCACGGCAGGCACCTGAGCTTCAGCGATGTGCAGCGCGGCCGCTCGCCCTACCTGCCACACATGGTGCTGGGCAGCAAGCCGCCCGCCATGGCCGCCGAACTGCGCCGCCTGCCCCTGCGCCAGCAGTACGAGATGGCCGAGCTGATGATCGGCAACCTCATCACCCATTCGCTTTACCTGACGCAGGACGCGGCCTGCACCGCGCCCTACGGCGATACGGCCTATATTCCGTTTTTCTACCATGAGCCCCTGACCGGCGAGATTGCGGCGCAGGTCTTTGGCAGCAACAAGGGCCAGCCCTTCAGGCTCACGCACCAGCATTCGGGCGTCTCGGTCATCGTCAACCCCGGAAAGTACGGCGCGAAAATTTTGCGAATGATCGACGGAAAGAAAAGTTTCGGCGAAATCTTTGACCAGTTTCGCGCTGGCTGGCAGGGCCAGGCGGCCGCGCCCGACAATGCCGCGCTGTTCGCCGACTTTGCCGAGTCCTATGACACGCTCAACGCGCTGGAGCGCCTGCTGCTCAGGCATCCCGACGCAACTGCAAGCGTTTAAGCCTTCTTGCGCAATGACTGCGGGCGCTTTCAGCTATCAATAAAAGAGCAATGAACGCCAGGCGACCCGACCCATCCATTTCCCACACCTGAGACAATCCCCCGATGTTTGCACCCCTTCAAAACGACACCTTCCTGCGCGCCTGCCTGCGTCAGGCGACCCCTTACACCCCGGTCTGGCTGATGCGCCAGGCTGGCCGCTACCTGCCCGAATACAAGGCCACGCGCGCCCAGGCCGGCAGTTTCATGGGGCTGGCGACCAACACCGACTACGCCACCGAAGTCACGCTGCAGCCGCTGGAACGCTTTCCGCTGGACGCAGCCATTTTGTTCAGCGACATCCTGACCGTGCCCGACGCCATGGGCCTGGGGCTGTCGTTCCAGCTTGGCGAAGGCCCGAAGTTTGCCACGCCGGTGCGCGACGAAGCCGCCGTCAACAAGCTCGAAGTGCCCGACATGAACAAGCTGCGCTATGTGTTCGACGCCGTCACATCGATTCGCAAGGCGCTCAATGGCCGGGTACCGCTGATCGGCTTTTCGGGCAGCCCCTGGACGCTGGCCTGCTACATGGTCGAGGGCGCCGGCTCGGACGACTACCGGCGGGTCAAGACCATGCTGTACCAGCGCCCCGACCTGATGCACAAGATGCTGGCGATCAACGCCGACGCGGTGGCGCTGTACCTGAACGCCCAGATCGAGGCCGGCGCGCAGGCGGTGATGATTTTCGACAGCTGGGGCGGCGTACTGGCCGATGCAGCCTTTCACACCTTCAGCCTGGCCTACACCGCGCGCGTGCTGAGTCAGCTCAAGCGCGAGCACAACGGCGTCATCATCCCGCGTTTGGTGTTCACCAAGGGCGGCGGCCAGTGGCTCGAAGCCATGAAACAGCTCGACTGCGAAGTGCTGGGCCTGGACTGGACCGTGAACCTGGCCAGGGCGCGGGCGCTGGTCGGCGAAAATGGCCCGAACGCCAAGGCGCTGCAGGGCAACCTCGACCCGAACGCGCTGTTTGCCAACCCGGCACAGATCGAGGCCGAAGTGGCCGCCGTGCTGGGCAGCTTCGGTGCGCCGCACACCGATTTAACGCAAACCGGACCCACCCAGATTTTCAATTTGGGCCACGGCATCAGCCAGTTCACGCCGCCGCAAAACGTTGACGTGCTGGTTCGCGCGGTGCATGCGCAATCGCGCAGGCTGCGCGCCAGCCAGGCCTGAAAACCTTCGGGCCGCTTGCGGACAGGCTTAAAAAGGACAGGCCCCACGCCCTTTACCATAAAAAAATAGCATCCTTCCAGGGACTTATGCACAAAACCTGTGGTACAGCTTTTTAAGGTCCAGCTTCAGCCCGGCGCCCTACTATCAAACCCATAGCACACGTAAGTTGTTGATTTATAAGGAAACTTCAAATTGCCTTTTTGCCGGGCAATTTAAGGAAAGCCTTGATTTACAAGGCTCTGCGGCCGCTTGCAACAAGCTATCAACAAAGTTATCCACAGAAAATCTGGACAACTCCAAAACAGTGAAAAATCAAGGACTTAGCGCTTGTCATGGTCGTGCTGTTGCCGCCGCCCGACCTTCAGGACGCTGGCTATGAGCCACTGGCTGCAGATAGTCGTGGCCACGCCGGCGCACAGCGCCATCGCCGGACCGCTGACCTACCGCAGCGCCGTGCCGCTGGTCGCGGGCACGCTGGTGCGCGTTCCCTTTGGCCGGCGCGAGGTGCTGGGGGTGGTGTGGGACGTGCTGCCGGACTGCGGCGACATGGCAGAGGAAAGCATCCGCGACATTGCCGGCGCGCTGGATGGGCTGGACCCGCTGTCGGCCACCTGGCGCAAGCTGGTGGCCTTCACCGCTGGCTATTACCAGCGCTCGCTCGGCGAGGTGGCGCTGGCGGCGCTGCCGCCGCAGTTGCGCGACCTGACCGGCATGCAACTGGCACGCCGGCTCAAGCGGCCGGCAAGCCCCCCCGAAGGCACGCCTGAAGCTACTGAATTAATAGCACTTAGCGCACAGCAGGCAAGCGCAATAGCCCAATTTGATACTGAAACCAGCGAAAAGCAGCGGCCCGCGCTGCTGTTTGGCGCCACCGGCAGCGGCAAGACCGAGGTCTACCTGCGCGCCGCCGCCAAAGTGCTGGCGCAAGACCCCGAGGCGCAGGTGCTGGTGATGGTGCCCGAGATCAACCTCACGCCGCAGCTTCAGGCCCGGTTTGAAACGCGCTTTGCCCACTTGGGCCGGGAACGCGTCGTGCCGATGCACAGCGGCCTCACGCCGGCCCAGCGGCTCAAGGGATGGCTGGCCGCGCATTCGGGCCAGGCGCGGCTGGTGCTGGGCACGCGCATGGCGGTGTTTGCGTCGATGCCGAACCTGCGCCTGATCGTCGTCGATGAAGAACACGACCCCAGCTACAAGCAGCAGGAAGGCGCGCGCTATTCGGCTCGCGACCTGGCGGTGTACCGCGCCCGGCTTGAAACCACCACAAGACAAGAAGGGGTCAGCGCTGGACCGGCGATAGATACAGCCACAGGTGATCTGCACCAGCCAGGGCCGCGGAACCGGCTTGGCCGGGCCGCAGGCGCAGCGGCCCCCTCGGGGGGCAGCGCAGCACACGAAGTGGCAAGCGTGGGGGCCAGAACATGCAGGGTGTTGCTCGGTTCGGCCACGCCGTCGCTGGAAAGCTGGCAGGCGACGATTGCGGGCCGCTACCAGCGCCTGGACATGGAAGAACGCATTGGCGCTGGCCAGCCATCGGGCGAAGCGGCCAAGCTGGCAAACAATGGCTTGCCTGCCGTCAGGCGGGTGGACATGAACCACCAGCCTAGGTCCTGCGTCATCGCGCCGCCGCTGCTGGCGGCCATCGCCGAGCGGGTGGCGCGCGGCGAACAGTCAATGATTTTCCTGAACCGGCGCGGCTATGCGCCGGTGCTGGCCTGCCTGGACTGCGACTGGAAAAGCGACTGCCCGCACTGCAGTGCCTACCGCGTGTTCCACAAGATCGACCGCACGCTGCGCTGCCACCACTGCGGCTTCACCGAACGCGTGCCGCGCGCCTGCCCGAACTGCGGCAATGTGGACATCGCGCCGGTCGGGCGCGGCACCGAGCGGCTGGAAGAACACCTGGCCGAATTGCTGGCCGATGTGCGGCGGCCCGATGGCGAGCCGGTGCGGATTGCCCGCATCGACGCCGACAGCACCCGGCTCAAGGGCTCGCTCGAATCGCAGCTGGCCCGCGTGCATGCCGGCGAGGTCGATGTGCTGGTCGGCACGCAGATGATTGCCAAGGGCCACGACTTCCGGCACATCACGCTGGTGGCCGCCGTCAATACCGACAGCGCGCTGTTTTCCAGCGACTTCCGCGCGCCCGAGCGCCTGTTCAGCCTGTTGATGCAGGCGGCGGGCCGCGCCGGCCGCGATGCCCGGCACAGCGCCGCCAGCGAAATGTGGGTGCAGACCTTCCACCCCGACCACCCGCTGTTCGAAGCGCTGAAGCGGCACGACTATCCGGCCTTTGCCGCCCGCGAACTTGCCGAGCGGCAGGCCGCCGGACTGGCGCCCTTCGGTTTTTCAGCGCTCATCCGGGCCGACGCCAAGACGCAGGACGTCGCCCAGGGCTTCCTGAACGCCGCCGCCGAGGCCGCCCGGCTGCAGCAGTTGCCGGGTCATGACCACGTCACGCCCTACCCGGCCGTGCCGATGACCATCCAGCGCGTCGCCGATGTCGAGCGTGCGCAGATGCTGGTCGAAAGCCCGTCGCGCAAGGCGTTGCAGGGGTTTCTGGCCGCCTGGCAGCCGGTGTTGTTCGAAACGCGTCGGCAGGCGGAATTCAAAAGCCTGGTGCGCTGGATGATTGATGTGGACCCGCTGGCAATTTAAGGCCAGCGCCTGGCCAGCCACTGGATGCCGGGCCGGACATGCAGAAATCCACGGTAGAGCAGTTCCAGCACCGGCGTGACACCGGGCAGCATGGCCAGACGCGCCAGCCAGCGCCAGCCCGGCATGACCCGCCAGAGCGCCACAAACGCGGCAGCGCCGCTCAACAGCGACCCGTCTTCCCGGCGCACATGAAAGCGTGCCAGATAGCGGGCCCGGTCCTCAAGCGTGAGCTGGACCGATGCCTGGCTGGCGTCCAGCCAGGCGACAGGTTGCGCCGGTTTGAGCGCCTGGTAGACGCCGACCTCGCGACGGCACAGGGGACAGGCACCGTCGAACAGCACCGTGATCGACTCGCAATGCAACTGCGGCTTGCCATCGGGCGTGCTGGGCAAGGTCATGCCGCGCCCAGGCTTTTGACCAGAATCCAGACCAGCACGGCCAGTTGCAGCATGTTGAGTGTCACGCTCAGGGTGTGAAGCTGTTTGAAAAGGCGGCCCTGGTGGTTGTCGCGCGCCCGGTTCACCAGCGGCGTCAGCCAGAAACGGCTCAGGAAAAAGACCAGCGCCACCGCCACCAGGCTGCCCTGCACCAGCGCCACGCCGGCCAGCGCTGCAGCACCGGCCGTGCTCAGGCCGAGAAACAAATAGTATTTGGGGAAAAAAGAGCGCACATAGGCGCTTGCCCATTCCTGGGGCAGCACGACAAAAATGGTGGGCGCCACGGCCACGGTGAAAAACAGCATGATGCCTACGTTGGCTGCGACGATCAGGTCGCTGAGGTGCGTCAGCATGGGCCGCGTCCTTCTGGAAAAAACAAATCAATAAAACGGGGATCTGGATATTGCAATGCCACACCCTGCCTTGCGGCAGCTTGTTGCGCCCGTGGGGAGAATGGATGGCACGTCATGACCATGCCTGGCCACAGGCTGACCTGCAGTCCGGATCAAGCCTGTGGGTGCGCACCGGAATGCTCCCCCTCAGGCAGCGCTCTTGCGCATGGCAAAGTCGCAGGAATGCAGCTGGAACACCGAGTTCGGGCCACGCGGGCACACTGGCGACGGCAGTGGCCTGAAGGCAAAGCGCGGCTTGGCCACGGGAAGCGCAAGGTCGCTGCAGGCCGCTGCGCTCACCAGGTCATGCAGGTTTTCTGCATTGAAGGCGTTCTTGCAGGCCTCGTGGAAATCAACGGCAAAATCGTCGCAGGCAGATCCGCTGCGCGGCTTGGGCGGTGAAGCCTCGAAAAACTTCACAACGTCCAGGACGGTGAATTTTTTCAGGTCGCCTTCCACTTGGTAACCGCCTCCGGGCCCCTTGAAGGAGCAGACAAGGTGGTGTTCGCGCAGCACCCGCAAAATGCTTTCCAGTCCGGCCAGCGACACGCTCAGGGCCTGCGCCACTTCACGGGCAGGAATCGGCTGGCGGGCGCCTTTGGCTGCGATGTAGACCAGTGATTCAACGGCAACTCGGGTTCTTTTGGGAATCAGCATGATTGTCCTTCCGGGTTTGAGTAGATATTAGTGCGTAGCTTAACGCCAAACCTACACAATTAAAACAACTTTATCTGAAAAAAGTCGAAACAAATCGAATTTTTAAGTTATAAACAGTGAAATCTACGCAAATTCATATGCAAAAAACTACTCAAAATGAAAATGGGCTGATCGACACGCTTTTCCGCATCGGAGCGCTTGCAAAAATGACGGGAATCCCCGTTTCCACCCTGCGGATATGGGAAGTCAGACACCACGCTTTTTCGCCGTCGAAAACCACCGGAAAGCACCGGCTCTACAGCCAGGAGGATGTGCACAAGGCCGGCCTGCTGAAGCAGCTCAGCCGGCAGGGGCATGCCATCAGTACGATTGCACCGCTGCAGGCAGCGGAACTGGAAAGGCTGCAGCAGCCGCACAAAGCGCTGGACAGCCCGCCTGAAGCACCCACGCAGGCGGCCGGCACGGTGTCACTGGCAGTGATTGGAGCCGGGATCACCGGCCGTGTGGCGTCGGGAAAGTTCATCCGTCATTTCCTGGGCAGCAGCCTGCGGGTGACTGACAGTTTTCCAGATCTGGCGCAGGCTGGCGTCGCCGGTTTTCAGGAACCGCCCCAGATCCTGCTGGTCAAGGTCAACACCCTGCATGACAGCATCCGCAGCCAAATCCAGGAACTGGCCCTGAAACAGGGCGTGGTGCATACGCTGGTGGTCTATGGCTTTGCACAGGAAGCAGTGGTGCAAGCGATGCGGGAGGCCGGCATCCTGGTGCGGCGCGGGCCGGTCTCGGACTACGAATTGTCGGACCTGATCAGTTCGGTGCTGCTGGTCGACACCGCCAAAAGCCTGGGCGGGGTTCACGCCGATTCGCTGATCCCGCCGCGAAAATACTCCGACGACACGCTGTCGCGGGTGGCCGGCATTTCAAGCAACATGCTGTGCGAATGCCCCCGGCATGTGGCCGAGCTGATCGCGCAGCTGGCAAGCTTCGAGCAATACAGCCAGGAATGCCTGAACAAGAACGAGGAAGACGCGCACCTTCATGCCCACCTGCATGCCATTTCAGGCTCTGCCCGCGCGCTTTTCGAGCGTGCGCTGGAAATGGTGGCCCAGCACGAAAACATCCCCCTGGTGGACGACACCGAACCCCCGGCTCGCGCAGCAGTCAGATCGCCTGGCGGCGTAAAGGACGAGGAATCGCCGCAGCCGATGAGCACGCGGCCAGCAGCCTGAGGGATGTCGCATGGCAGCGCAAAACGGGTCCCGTCACGGCAGCGGTTCGCTCGCGCGACCCAGCGTAAAGAAAAACGCAGCCCCTTCGTTTGGCGTGCTTTCGGCCCAAACGCGGCCTCCGTGGCGTTCAATGATGCGCTTGACAGTGGCCAGCCCGATGCCGGTTCCCGAGAACTCCTCGGGCGAATGCAGGCGCTCGAAGGTGCCGAAAAGCTTGGGAGCGAAAGCCATGTCGAATCCAGCGCCGTTGTCCCGGACAAAAAAGACGGTGTTGCCGTCGAAATCCGGCTCGCCGCCGACCTCGATGCGCGCCAGGGGCTCGCGGGACGTGAACTTCCAGGCGTTGCCCAGCAGGTTTTGAAAAACGACCGACAGCAGCCGGGCGTCACCCTGCGCGCTCAGCCCGTCCTGGACCTGCAACGTGGTCTGGCGCCCCGGCTCGCGCTC
Organism: Polaromonas sp.; assembly: GCF_010365105.1. Classification (GTDB taxonomy): domain Bacteria; phylum Pseudomonadota; class Gammaproteobacteria; order Burkholderiales; family Burkholderiaceae_C; genus Polaromonas. Next base: position 43,258 of record NZ_JAAFGZ010000022.1, read on the forward strand.
ACGCTGGTCGCGTCCGATGCGCCGGGCAATTTCCGAAAGATCGACAGGCTCTGAGGCGATTTTTTTGCGCGATACATCGGCCAGGTTCAGCAGGCCTTCAATCAGATCGCCCATGTGTTTGACGCCCACCCCGATGCGCTCCAGATAATGCTGGCCCTTCGCGCTCACCTGGGCGCCATCGATTTTCACCACCAGCTGGCTGAAGGCATGGATGCTGCTCAGGGGCGTGCGCAGGTCATGCGACACCGAATAGGCAAAGGATTCGAGTTCCCGGTTCGCCCGCTCCAGCTCGAAGGTGCGCAGCAGCACCCGCGCTTCGAGTCCGGTGTTGAGGCTCAGGATTTCCTGCTGCTGCTGCCGGCGCTCGGTGATGTCGCGCCCGACGGCGACCCAGTGGGTGAACTTGCCGGACTTGCCGGCAACGGGCGTAATGTCGGTTTCCAGCCAGCGCTCGCTCCCCTCCTTGGTGTAGATGACTATTTCCGCGCGCACCGCCTCCCACCGGGCCATGGCGGCGCGAATCCGGTCCAGCTCGGACCGCTGGGTGTTCGTCCCCCACAGCAGCCCGGAGGCATGGCCCTGCATTTCGGCGCTGCTGTAGCCGGTCTGGCGCTCGAAGGCGTCGTTGACAAACACGATGCGCCCGCCGCTTTGCTTCAGTGGGACGGCTTCGGTGATGATGACGATGTCGTTCAGGCGCGACACTGCCGTCTGCAGCAGCCGCAGTTGCGACTCTTCTGCGCGCTGCCGGGTGATGTCCTGAAAGTAAACCGCCAGCCCGTTTTCCGTGGGATAGACATGAAAATGAATGCACAGGTTCAGCGGCGGGTAAAAGGCTTCAAACCGCGTCGTGCGCTGCTCCTGAAGGGCGAGGCGGCATTCACGCTCCGTGCGGGTGCCCAGGGACTCGGGAAACTCCTGCCACAGGGTTTTTCCCAGAACGTCTTCGCGCCGGCGCTGAAGCATGCGCTCGGCCTGGCCGTTGAAAAAGGTGACCTTCCAGTCCTTGTCGATCAGGCAAAACCCGTCCGTGATGCTTTCCAGCGTGGCGGCGAGCTGCGCTTCCAGCGCCAGCGCGCGCTCCTCGGCCTCCTTTTGCTCTGAAATGTCCTGGAACACGCCCTGAATGCGAACGATTTTTCCGCTGGCGTCGCGCACCGCCTCGCCCATGGAACGCACCCAGATGCGCCGGCCCGTGGCTGTTTGCTTGGGCAGCACAAATTCGTAGGCAACGCCGTTTTCGGCACAATTTTGCACATGGCGGATCACCAGCGGCCGATGTTCGGGGAAAAAGTAGCCGATGCCTTCGTCCAGCGTGGGCGTGTAACCCGGCGCGACATCGTGGATCAGGCAGTTCTCGTCCGACCAGGCCAGCGTGCGCTCGGGCAGGTCGATGGTCCATCCGCCCAGTCGCGCCACCCTGCCGGCAAGCCGGCCCATGTAGAGGTTTTTTTCCAGCAGCCCGGCGCGCTGCCTGAGGTCGTCAATGTCGGTCAGCGTGCCCACCCATCCGACGGGATGGCCGGCCGCGTCGCGCTGCAGGACGGTACGGCCGAGCATCCAGCGGTAAAGGCCGTCGGCGCGGCGCAGCCGGCATTCCACGTCGCAGGCTTCGCCGCTGATGCGCGCCAGGGCCCATTGCGCGGCCACCTGCGCGCGGTCATCGGCATGGATGAACCGGCTCCAGCCGTGGGCAAGGCTGTCTTGCAGGGATGCACCGGAATAGTCAAGCCAGCGCTGGTTGAAGTAAGTGTGCTGCCCGTCTGGCTGCATCGTCCAGACGATCTGGGGCAAGGCATCGGCCAGCAGGTGAAACGCTGCGTCGCCTGGGGGTGAAGCGCGCCCCACAGGCTGGTCGCCTATGGGCGCCCGGACCGTGCCTGACGGAGGAATCAGTTCGCTGCCTGCAATGCTCACGCGGTTTCCTTGGTTGCTCTCTGGTGAAATTTCCGGATACGCCGGCAGGACTCAAACTTCTTGCGGGCTTGCAGCAAACCCGGCATCCGGTATTGTGGCCCAGCGTGGATTGCGCGCAACCCTTTGCCGCGAGTGTGCGCTTGTGAGGAAAAAGCATCCCGGACATTGGCCAAACCCATGGGCTGGCCAATGTCCGGACACAGCCAGCCAGCCAGCCAGTCAGTCAGTCAGTCAGTCACATTACGCGTTTGTCCGCTGAACGAAGACCGTCATGCCCTGCCCCGTCGCCGGCCCATCCTGCGGTCCACCTGGCTGGACGGGTACCGTGCGCTAAGCTGCCCTCCATGGATTCACTGACCCAAATCGCGCTCGGTTCTGCCTTGAGCGTGGCCGTCATGGGCCGGCGCACGGCCGCCTGGAAGGCCGCGCTCTGGGGCGCCGTGGCCGGCACCCTGCCCGACCTGGATGCCTTCATCGATCAGGGCAACGCCATATTGAACATGACGCGCCATCGCGCCGAAAGCCATTCGCTGCTGTTCCTCACCCTCGCGGCACCGCTGTTGGCCTGGGGAGTCAGCCGGCTGCATGGCGAGCCGGGGCTGTTCAGGCGCTGGTGGCTGGCGCTGTGGCTGGCGTTGTTCACGCATCCGCTGCTCGACGTGATGACGGTGTATGGCACGCAGTTGCTGCAGCCCTTCAGCGACCATCCGTTTGCCGTGGGCAGCATCTTCATCATCGACCCGCTCTACACCGTGCCACTGATCGTCGGCGTGGTGGCGGCGCTGCGCCTGAAAAGCCGGCGCGGCCTGCGCTGGAACACGGCCGGCCTGGTGCTGAGCACGCTCTACCTGGGCTGGAGCGTCGGGGCGCAACAGCAGGCCACCACGGTCGCACGCGCCTCGCTTCAGGCCGAAGGCATTGCCGCCAGCGGGCTGCTGGTCACGCCCGCGCCGTTCAACACGCTGCTCTGGCGGCTGGTGGCAACCACGCCCACGCAGTATTTTGAAGGCCATTACTCGCTGCTGGACGACTCCCCGCGCATCCGCTGGAGCGCGCATGACCGGGGCGCAGCGCTCATGGACCGGCACCGCCAGGAGCCGTCTGTGGCCCGCATGGCGGCCTTCAGCCACGGGTTTTACCGTCTTTCGGAATCGGGCGGCCAGCTGTTTGTGACGGATCTGCGCATGGGCCAGGAACCGGCCTACACCTTTCACTTCAACCTCGGCCCGCCTGCCGCACGGGCCGGGCAGGCGCGGGTGCCGGTGCTGGAAAGCCAGCGGCCTGACCTGGCCACGGCGCTGCCCTGGCTGTGGCTCCGCATGTGGGGCAAGGTGCCGGCGCCGCACTGACCACCAGCGGGAGAGGGAATTGACAGCCCGCCCGAAAGAGCCACCCCGGCAACGCGTGGCAGCCCCGGCGCGCCGCTCAGGCGTTGCCTGGCAGCGCCACCGCCATCTGTTTGCGCCGGTGTTCGCCCTGGCGCTCAAGCATCCATCCGGGGTATTCGGACGCCAGGCGGCTGGCCTCGTCGATCTGCCGGAGTTCGTCGGGGCTCAGCTTGACCTGCGTGGCCGCGAGGTTGTCGGCCAGTTGCTCGGCTCGCTTGGCGCCGACGATCACGCTGGTGACCTGCGGCTGGTGCAGCAGCCAGGCCAGTGCCACCCGCGCCACCGACACGCCCTTCGCCTCGGCCATGGGGCGCATCACGTCGATGCAGTCCCAGGCTTTTTCCTTGTTGACCGGCGGAAAGTCGAAGGCGATGCGGCGGCTGCCTTCCTCGGCCTTGTCCTTCTGGTCACGGCTGTACTTGCCGCTCAGGAATCCGCCGGCCAGCGGGCTCCAGACCATCAGCCCGACGCCTTCACTTTTGAGCATCGGGACGAGTTCGCGCTCCAGGTCGCGCCCGGCCACGCTGTAATACGCCTGCAGCGATTCAAAGCGCGCCAGCCCCAGCCGCTCCGACATGCCCAGTGCCTTCGTGATCTGCCAGGCGGCCCAGTTGGACACTCCGATGTAGCGCACATGGCCATGGCGCACCAGCTGGTCCAGGGCGCGCAGGGTTTCGTCCATCGGCGTTGCGGGGTCGAAGCCGTGCACCTGGTAAAGGTCGATGTGGTCGAGTTGCAGGCGCTTCAGGCTGGCCTTGACGCCGTCCAGAATGTGGCTGCGGCTCAAGCCACGGCTGTTCGGGCCTTCACCGGTCTGGCCAAACACCTTGGTCGCAACCACCACGTTGTCGCGCGGAATCTTCAGGTTTTTCAGCGCCTGGCCGGTGATCTGCTCCGACACGCCTTCCGAGTACACATCGGCGGTGTCGATGAAATTGATGCCGGCGTCAATCGCCTGGCCGACCAGTTGCTCAGCGTCCTGCTGCTGCAGCGCACCGATCTGGCGCCACATGCCGTCGGCGCCACCAAACGTCATGGTGCCCAGGCACAGCTCGGAAACAAAAAGGCCGGTGCGGCCGAGAGGTTTGTAACGCATGTCGTAAAAACTCCGGTACGGTGGATGGCCGGGCGCCCGGCCCGGTGCAGGCCTGCCAGCATAAGCGCCCGGGGCCGATGCTGCAGGCGCCTTCAAAAAGCTGATGAAGGGCAGTGGCTTTGTATTGCTGCGCGTCCCTTTCAGTTCGCATCAAATTTTAAATAAAGCGCTCAACCTGTTTCTGGTTAAGCCGATGGCCGTGGTGCCCGGTACCGCCATGACCTGCGACAGCGTTCCTGAGGCCCGCGGACCGCAGCGACCTGATCGCCTGCCTCAAGGCTGCGAACAACCTTCCGACGTGCAAGCCTTGGACGCACGACTCACGAAAAACAGGGCGGTTGTTGCGAAATTCGGTAACGACTAGCTTGCCCGTGAACCATTACATTGAGTTCTTATGACCTCTTCCCCCGATGGGGGAAGGTTGGGATGGGGGTCAGCGGGCGCGAGTGCTGCCAAAAAAATCGCCATCGGGAGCCCTCACCCCTGCCCTCTCCCGGAGGGAGAGGGAGCAGGAAGGTCTCGTTCGATAAGCTGAGTAGTTACAAATTTTATGGTTTTTAGGGCTTTAGCGCATGCTGTTCTTGCATAAACAGCTATTTTTTTGATAGCAAATGCCACGGTTGTGCATCGCGACAGTTTGGTCTTGAACCAGAAATTGAATCCCGTCAAAACTCAAACCGGCAGCGTCTCGCCCCAATAGTGAAACGTGAACGGCCGGGGGCCGGGCAGGTAGCGGGTGTGCAGATCAGCCAGGCTGAAGCCGGCGTCTTGCAGCAGCGCCGGAATGTCGCGGCCCAGGTGGCAGCCGCCGGCGACTTTTCCCCACAGTGGCTGCAGCCGTTCCTGCCAGCGTCGCACCGAGGCATCGGGCGCACGCCCATGCTCGCAAAACAGCAACTGCCCGCCCGGCGCCAGCACCCGGCGCATTTCCTGCAGCGCGGCCAGTGCGTCAGGAATGGTGCACAGCGTGTAGGTGACCAGCACCGTGTCAAAGCTGGCGTCAGGCCGCGGAATCTGCTCGGCCGACAAGCCCACCAGTTCCACCTCCAGCCCGGCTTCTGCAATGCGCTCGCGCGCCCGCGGATGCAACTCCAGCGCCGGGTCCAGCCCGGTGATGTGCGTGACGCGGGTTTTGTCATACCACGGCATGTTCAGCCCGGTGCCAATGCCGACTTCAAGCACCCGGCCGCGCGCCAGCGGCACGATCAGATGGCGCTGGCGGCTGACCATCGGCAGGCCGCAGACAAAGTCCAGCGCCGGCGGCATGATGTGACGCGCATACCAGGAAGGGTTCATGGGTTCAGGCGCGCCTCTTTTTTAGACGCATGCAGCAAGCCCGCGTCAGACAGCGCCGCCCACACACGTTGCCCAATCCTGGAAAGGAAGGCCTCAGCGAGGCGAAAGCGGGTTGGTTTTTGGTCATACCCAGTGCAGGTTGTAGCTTCATTTCGACCTGCAGTTTATAGCCGGTGACGAGCACCCTTCTGAATCCGGAATTGCTGTCGTTGTGTGGTTTTACCGAAGACCACAACAGCTTCAGCCGCCCGCCCCTACTTCCCAGGTTAGCCAATCACCCCGGTCAACAGCAAATAACCCGGCAGCCAGCCGGTCAACACGCCTTCGCCAATCGCCAGCCAGGCCGCGATGCGCGTGACCGGCTGGCGCAGC
>NZ_JAAFGZ010000023.1 GCF_010365105.1 Polaromonas sp.
TCCGACTGGCGGATGATGGCGATCACCTCGTCGATGTTGAGTAGGACTATCTGCCGACCCTCCAGGATGTGGATGCGCGCCAGCACCTTGTCAAGCCGGTGCTGCGAGCGCTTTTCAATCGTCGTCTGGCGAAAGGCTATCCACTCGTTGAGCATCTGCCGCAATGACTTTTGCGTCGGCCGGCCGTCAAGGCCAATCATGGTCATGTTGATCGGCGACGAACTCTCCAGGCTGGTGTGCGCCAGCAGCGTGTTGATGAGTTCGGCCTGCGGCGTGCGGCTGGTCTTGGGCTCGAACACCAGGCGCACGGCGGCGTCTTTGCTGGATTCGTCGCGCACCACGTCGAGCACCGCCAGCACGGCCTGCTTGAGCTGGACCTGGTCCAGATTCAGTGCCTTCTTGCCGAGCTTGATCTTGGGGTTGGTGATTTCCTCGATTTCTTCCAGCACGCGCTGGGTGCTGACGCCCGGTGGCAGTTCCTGCACGACGAGCTGCCACTGGCCGCGCGCCAGTTCCTCGATCTTCCAGCGCGCCCTCACCTTGAGCGAACCGCGTCCGGTGCGGTAGGCGGCCGCAATCTCGGCGCCGCTGGAGATGATCTGGCCGCCGCCCGGGTAGTCGGGGCCGGCAATCAGCGCGTACAGCTCTTCATCCGTCAGCTTGGGGCTTTTGATCAAGGCCACGCAGGCATCGGCTACCTCGCGCAGGTTGTGGCTGGGAATTTCGGTCGCCAGTCCGACGGCAATGCCGCTGGCGCCGTTGAGCAGCGTGAACGGCAGGCGCGCCGGCAACTGGCGCGGTTCCTCGGTGGAGCCGTCGTAGTTCGGGATGAAATCGACTGTGCCCTCGTCGATCTCGTCCATCAGCAGCGTGGTGATGCGCGCCAGCCGGGCTTCGGTGTAACGCATGGCGGCCGCGCCGTCGCCGTCCCGGGAGCCAAAGTTGCCCTGACCGTCGATCAGCGGATAGCGCTGCGAAAAATCCTGCGCCATGCGCACCAGCGCGTCATACGCCGCCTGGTCGCCGTGCGGGTGAAAGCGGCCGAGCACGTCGCCGACCACGCGGGCGCATTTGACCGGCCGTGCGCCGGTTGCGCCATTCGGGCCGCCAAAGGCCAGGCCCATGCGCGCCATGCTGTAGAGAATGCGCCGCTGTACGGGCTTCTGGCCGTCGCAGACATCGGGCAGCGCCCGGCCCTTGACGACGCTCAGCGCGTATTCAAGGTAGGCCCGCTGGGCATAAGCCGCCAGCGAGTCTTCGTCAGGCGTTGCAGGCATCGGCAGTTCAGTATCTGGCGTGAAAAGATCCATGGTTTTTTTAATCAGTCAGTAATAAATCAAGCATTGAAAAAGACAAGGCAGATGCCTGGTCCGGTTTACAGACATCTCCCGGATTAAACGCGAAGCCACAAACAGGACGGCAAGGGCCGGGGCGAAAAAACGACCGGAAAGAATGATCTGAAAATGAAAGCAAGCTGGGAGAAAGTGGATATAAATCGATGGCAGGAGCGGCATTTGCGGCATCACTACGTGATGCAACAAAAGTAACGTAACGCTAAATGTGGCGGGTTAGTGCAAGAAGTCAGGCGCGATGCACTGAGTCTGATCGTTTCAGGATGAAACCTGAGCCGTCGCGCAAACGCAAGTGGCTACTCACCGGGAAACTGAGTGCGCATCAGCGGATAAACCGGATTGCCCGGTGTCGGCATGCTGGTGCGGCCTGTGTTACCCCCCATCAGCTCCACACTCACCCGGCCAGCCGGTGCCTTGAGCCCGGCAGGTGCCAGGCCGCTGTAAAGCTGCATGACGGTCTTCACGTAGTTCTGGGTTTCAGGGTAGTTGGGAATCCGGTTGCCCGCCCGCTGCACCGCGCCTTCGCCGGCGTTGTAGGCGGCCAGCGCCAGTTCCAGCCGGCCCGGAAACATGTTGATCAGGTAGGCCAGGTAGCGCGCGCCCGCCCTGATGTTGATTTTCGGATCGGTCAGCTTTTTTTCAATCGATCCGTCCTTGCCGGCCGTGACGCCGTAGCGCTCGGCGGTCGGCGGTATCAGCTGCATCAGGCCAACGGCACCTTTGGGCGACACCGCAAAGGTGTTGAAACCCGACTCGGTGGCGATCAGGGCCTTGAGCAGCGAATAGTCGATGCCATGCTTGCTGGAAGCTTCCCGCAAGAGTGGACTGACCGCCTTGTACCCTGGCGAACGTTCAAAAAAAGCCGCCATCCTGGGCGAGAGCACGCCAGCACCCGCCACGCCGGCCAAATCAGATGCGGAAGCCTCGTCCAGGCCCCTGTCCTGCGCCTTGCGCGGCACGTCCATCAAGCGGTAGGGTTCGATGTTGTCGCGCAGAAAAAGCTCGTAGCGCTCGTCCAGGCGGCTGGAGGCGAAATGCGGAATCCGGTCCTCGTCCACATAGCCCCAGATGTCGGCCCGTGCCGGCGCGGCATGCAGGGCCAGCAACACCAGCATTGCCAGGAAACCCGCACGCTTGCGCGGCGTTTTCCAGGGCTGTCGATCCCTGGCGGCTGTCGCGGTGGGTGATGTGTCGGGTAACGGATCAGTGGTCATCAGATATCAATCTCCACAGCGTCTCCATGCAATTCCATCAACTCGCGGCGCGCTGCGGCCTCTCCCTTGCCCATCAGTTTAGTGATGAGGCTTTCGGTCTGCAAGAAATCCTGGTTACCCAGCTGGACCGGCAAAAGGCGCCGCGTGTCCGGGTTGAGCGTGGTGTCCCAGAGTTGCTCCGCGCTCATTTCGCCCAGTCCCTTGAAGCGGCTGATGCTCCAGGCGCTTTCGCGCACGCCGTCCTTGCGGAGCTTGTCCAGAATGGCGGTCAGCTCGCCTTCGTCCAGCGCATACACCTTGGACGCCGGCTTCTTGCCGCGCGCCGGTGCATCGACGCGGTACAGCGGCGGGCGGGCAACGTACACATGGCCCGCGTCGATCAGTTTGGGGAAATGCCGGAAAAACAGCGTCAGCAGCAGCACCTGGATGTGCGAGCCGTCCACGTCGGCGTCGGACAGGATACAGACCTTGCCATAGCGCAGGCCGCTCAGGTCGGGCGTGTCGTTCGGGCCATGCGGATCGACACCAATGGCAACCGCAATATCGTGGATTTCGGTGTTGGCAAACAGCCGGTCACGGTCCACTTCCCAGGTGTTCAGCACCTTGCCGCGCAACGGCAGCACGGCCTGGCTTTCCTTGTTACGGCCCATCTTGGCGCTGCCGCCGGCCGAATCGCCCTCGACCAGAAACACCTCGTTGTTCGCCAGGTCCTTGCTTTCGCAGTCGGTCAGCTTGCCGGGCAGCACGGCCACGCCCGAACCCTTGCGTTTTTCGACCTTCTGCCCGGCCTTCTGGCGGGTCTGCGCGGCCTTGATGGCGAGTTCGGCCAGTTTCTTGCCGTAGTCCACATGCTGGTTCAGCCACAACTCCAGCGACGGGCGCACGAAGCTCGACACCAGCCGCACCGCATCGCGTGAATTGAGCCGCTCCTTGATCTGGCCCTGGAACTGCGGGTCCAGCACCTTGGCGCTCAGCACGTAACTGGCGCGGGCAAACACATCCTCGGGCAGCAATTTCACGCCCTTGGGCAGCAGCGAATGCAGTTCGATGAAGCTCTTGACGGCGGTGAACAGGCCGTCGCGCAACCCGCTTTCATGCGTGCCGCCGGCGCTGGTCGGGATCAGGTTGACATAGCTTTCGCGCACCGGCGCGCCGTCCTCGGTGAACGCGACACACCAGCTGGCGCCCTCGCCTTCGGCAAAGGTTTCGTGCGCGCTGTCGGCAAAGCCTTCGCTCTCGAACATCGGGATCACCGGGTCGGCAGTCAGGGTCTGCATCAGGTAGTCGCGCAGGCCGCCCTTGAAGACCCAGGTCTGCACGTCCCTGGTTTTCTCGTTGGTCAGCGTGACGGTCACGCCGGGCATCAGGACCGCCTTGCTGCGCAGCAAGTGGGTCAGTTCGGCCATCGGCAGCGCCGGCGATTCAAAGTATTTGGCGTCTGGCCAGGCGCGCACCGTGGTGCCGGATTTGCGGTCGCCGCCTTCGCTCTTGCGCAGCACCAGCGGCTCGATCACGTCGCCGCCGGAAAAAGCCAGGCTGGCGACCTTGCCTTCGCGGTAGGACGTGACTTCAAGCCGGGTGGACAGCGCATTCGTCACGCTGACGCCGACACCGTGCAGGCCACCCGAAAAACTGTAGGCGCCGCCCTTGCCCTTGTCGAACTTGCCGCCGGCATGCAGCCGGGTGAACACCAGCTCGACCACCGGCGCCTGCTCTTCCGGATGCAGTCCGAAAGGAATGCCGCGCCCGTCGTCCTCGATGGTCACCGAGCCGTCGGCATGCAGCGTGACCTTGATTTTCTTGCCGTGTCCGGCGAGTGACTCGTCGGCCGAATTGTCAAGCACTTCCTGGATGATGTGCAGCGGATTGTCGGTGCGGGTGTACATGCCCGGGCGCTGTTTGACGGGCTCAAGGCCCTTCAAAACGCGGATCGAACTTTCGGAATAAGCGGGGGAAGCAATGATGTTTTTGTCGGCCATGGCAGTTCAAGTGTTGCCTGAATTGTAGACCGGGGCGACCCCGTCAACTGTACAAACATACAGCCTTCAAGTCTGGCTATTTCCGCGCTCCAGAGATTGGCGAGTCAAATTTTGCGCAGGCGACAGTCCCTGTAAGACATTTTCGTTAAAGTCTGACCATGACTCCAAGCGCGCTTTCGTCTCCCCAAAAACTGTCGATGTTCCAGGTCCTGGCCTGCGGCGCGGCCATTGTCACGCTGTCAATGGGCATCCGGCACGGCTTTGGCCTGTGGCTGCAGCCCATCACCCAGGCGCAGGGCTGGACGCGCGAGACCTTTGCCTTTGCCATCGCGGTGCAGAACCTGTCGTGGGGCATCTTCGGTATTTTTGCCGGCATGGTCGCCGACCGCTTTGGTGCGTTCCGGGTGATTGCCGGCGGCGCCGTGCTGTACGCGCTGGGTCTGGTCGGCATGGCGCTGTCGCCGACGGGCCTGCTGTTCACGCTGACGGCCGGCGTGCTGATCGGCGCGGCGCAGGCAGGCACCACCTATGCGGTGATTTACGGCGTCATCGGCCGCAATATCTCGGCGGACAAGCGCTCATGGGCCATGGGCGTGGCGGCGGCGGCCGGCTCGTTCGGCCAGTTCCTGATGGTGCCGACCGAGGGCTTCCTGATCAGCACGCTTGGCTGGCAGACGGCCCTGCTGGTGCTGGGCGGCGCCGTGCTGCTGATCGTGCCAGCGGCGCTGGGATTGCGCGAAAGCGGTTTTAACGGCGGCGTGCCCGCCAAGCGCGACCAGAGCATCGGCCAGGCATTGCGCGAGGCGCTGAAGTACCCGAGCTTTCAGATGCTGATGGCGGGCTACTTCGTCTGCGGCTTCCAAGTCGTCTTCATCGGTGTTCACATGCCCAGCTACCTCAAGGACAAGGGGCTGTCGCCGCAGGTGGCCGGCTACGCGCTGGCGCTGATCGGCCTGTTCAACGTCTTCGGCACCTACGCGGCGGGCGTGCTCGGCCAGAGGATGGCCAAGCGCAAGATCCTGGCGACGATCTATTTCTCGCGCGCCATCGTGATCAGCGTATTCATCGCCGCGCCGCTGAGCCCGGCCAGCGTCTATATTTTCTCCAGCCTGATGGGCCTGCTGTGGCTCTCGACGATCCCGCCCACCAACGCGGTGGTGGCGCAGATCTTCGGCATCCAGCACATGTCGATGCTCAGCGGCTTCATCTTCTTCAGCCACCAGATCGGCTCCTTCATGGGTGTGTGGCTGGGCGGCTTTCTGTATGACCGCACCGGCAGCTACGACATCGTCTGGTACATCGCGATTGTGCTGGGCGTGCTGGCGGCGCTGATCAACCTGCCGGTCCGGGAAACGCCGATTCACCGCGTCAGCCCCGGCGGCTTGCCGCAGGGCGCCTGACATGCTGCGCAAAGCGGTGCTGTGGAGCCTGGCCATCCTGGCATCGCTGGGCGTGTTCTCGCTGTACGCGCGGCCCGAGTTCCTGATCACCCTGGCCGACCAGATGTGGTCCTGTTTTTAGGACTTCTTTTCAAAATTTCAAGCTTTTCAGGCCTTCTGCGCAAACAGGACAGTGGTTAACAGCTACACAAATGATAGTAAAACAAACGGCTTCTGACATCTTTCATGCAGACGCAGCAGCGCCTTCCCCGTGGGTGGTGCGCTGGTCGCATCTGGTCAAGCCGGGCGGTGTGGTGCTCGACGTGGCCTGCGGACATGGCCGCCATGCGCGCTGGTTCCATCAGCGAAATCATCCGGTCGTGCTGGTGGACCGGGCGCAGGCCGCGATTGAATCCATAGCCATCCCGGCGCAGGCTTGCGAAGCCGTGGTGGCCGACATTGAAAATGGCCCCTGGCCTTTTGCGGGTCGCCAGTTCGATGCGGTGGTGGTTGCCAACTACCTGTGGCGGCCGCTGATGCCAACGCTGCTGGACAGCCTTGCGCCCGGCGGCGTGCTGATTTACGAAACCTTTACGCAGGGCAACGAGACGGTCGGGAAACCTTCAAGTCCTGATTTTTTGCTGCGCCCCGGAGAACTGCTGGACACCTGCAGCACGCTGCGCATCGTCGCCTTTGAAGACGGTTTTATTGAAGGGCCAGCAGGCAAAACGCCGCGTTTCGTCCAGCGCATCACCGCCGTTCGGGAAGCGGCGAATACGGCGCGTTCAAGCGCTATGCTGCCGGTGGCAGTGTCCGGCCCGCCCAGATACCCCCTTCCCTGAGCTCTGGGTAGAATGCACATTTGGCTTTTTGGGCCGGCCTTCAACGCCTTGAAGCCGCTCCATCACTCCAGCCATGACGTTACAAGCACGACATGAACCCCATTACTGGCAGCATTGTTGCTCTGGCAACCCCCTTGCATGAAGACGGCAGCGTCGATTACGCCACGCTGCGCAAACTCGTTGACTGGCACATTGCCGAGGGCACCGACTGCATCGGCGTGGTCGGCACCACGGGCGAGTCGCCCACGGTGAACGTCGAGGAGCATTGCGAGATCATCCGTGTTTCGGTCGAGCAGGCCGCCAGGCGGGTGCCGATCATGGCCGGTTGCGGCGCCAACTCCACCGCTGAAGCCATCGAATTGGCAAAGTTCGCCAAACAGGTGGGCGCCGATTGCCAGTTGCAGGTGGTTCCGTATTACAACAAGCCGACGCAGCAGGGCCAGTACCTGCACTTCAAGGCGATTGCCGAAGCCGTGGGCGACCTGCCGACAGTGCTCTACAACGTGCCGGGCCGCAGCGTTGCCGACATGGCGCATGCCACCGTGCTGCGCCTGGCCGAAGTGCCCGGCATTGTCGGCATCAAGGAAGCCACCGGCAACATCGAGCGCGCCCAGTGGCTGATCAAGGAAGTGCCCAAAAGCTTTGCCGTGTACTCGGGCGACGACCCGACGGCCGTGGCGCTGATGCTCTGCGGCGGCCAGGGCAACATCAGCGTGACGGCCAATGTCGCGCCCCGGCTGATGCACGAGTTGTGCATGGCCGCAGTGGCCGGCAACGTCAGGCTGGCCATGGAACTGCAGTTCAGGCTCCTGCCGCTGCACCGCAACCTGTTCGTCGAGGCCAATCCGATTCCGGTCAAATGGGCCATGGCCCGAATGGGGCTGTGCGGCAACACGCTGCGCCTGCCCATGACACCGCTTGAATCCAGCAACGAAGCTGCCGTCGAGAACGCCTTGCGCGTTTGCGGCCTGATCTGATTTTTAAGGGAATCCCACGTGAAGACATTTCCAAGATCCACGCAACGCCCAGCGCTGCGCAAAGCGCGCAGCGCGGCTGCACTTTCCGCACTGCTGGCTGCCAGCCTGCTGGCAGGCTGCTCCACGATACGGGACACCATGGAAGGCGAGCGGGTCGATTACAAGTCAAGTGGCACCAAAGGCCCTTCGCTTGATGTGCCGCCCGACCTGACGCAGCTCAGCCGCGACACCCGCTACGTGGTACCGGGCACGGCCGTCAGCGCCAGCAGCTACCAGATCGGCCAGCCGGCGCAGGCCGTTACCACGGCGGCCGCTGCTGTTGGCGACGTGCGCATTGAGCGCGCCGGCAACCAGCGCTGGCTGGTGGTCAATCGCCCAGCCGACAAGCTCTGGACGCCGGTGCGCGATTTCTGGCTGGAAAGCGGATTCCTGCTGGCACAGGACCAGGAAAACCTCGGCATCATGGAAACCGACTATGCCGAAAACCGAGCCAAGTTGCCACAGGATTTCATCCGCAATGCCCTGGGCAAGGTCTTTGACAGCCTGTACTCAACCGGCGAGCGCGACAAGTTTCGCACCCGCCTGGAGCGCCGTCCCGACGGCGGAACCGAAATCTACATCAGCCACCGCGGCATGGAAGAAATTGTCACCGGCAGCAAGGGCGGTGGCAATTCGGCCGGCGGCGACGGCACGATCTGGCAGCCGCGCCCGACCGATCCCGAACTCGAAGCGGAGTTCCTGCGCCGCCTGATGGTCAAGCTGGGCGTGACGCAGGAGCAGTCCAAGGCGCTGATTGCCGCCGGTGCCACGACGCAGACATCGCGCATCGCCATGCTCAACAACCTGCCCGTGGTACAAATCGACGAAGGCTTCGAGCGCGCCTGGCGACGGGTTGGCCTGGCGCTGGACCGCACCGGCTTTACCGTCGAGGACCGCGACCGCAGCCAGGGCACCTACTTCGTGCGTTATGTCGAGCCAACCGCCAACAAGGGCGAACCGGGCTTTTTCAGCAAGCTGTTCAGCGGCTCGGCTGCGACCGTCATGCCGTTGAAATACCGCATTTCGGTCAAGAGCGAAGGTGAAAAGAGCACGGTTTCTGTCCTGAATGCCCAGGGAACGCCCGAGTCGTCTGCCAATGCCCAGCGCATTGTCAAGGTGATTGCCGACGATCTGAAGTAAGCATTTGCCAAGGCAGCGCACCAGCAAGCAGTTGATCGACAGTGTTGCGATTCAGGAGTCTGGGCAGCGGCAGCGGCGGCAACGCCACACTGGTGGAAGCAAGCGGCCTGCTGCCCTTTCGCCTGCTGGTGGATTGTGGCCTGGGCATTCGTCAACTCGCAGTTCGCCTGGCCCAGGCCGGGCTGCTGCCGGAAGACCTCGATGCGGTGTTCATCACCCACGAGCATGGCGACCACATTGGATGCGCGCATACACTGGCGCTGCGCTACCGGATTCCGGTATGGATGAGCCAGGGAACGCATTCGGCGATTGGCTCGCCTGACTTTGACGGCTTGCTGCATATCGCGCGGGACGCCAAGGCGATTGACCTGGGCGGCCTTGAGATCATGCCTTTCACCGTTCCACACGATGCCCGGGAGCCGCTGCAGCTCAGCTGCACCGATGGCTCGGCCAAGCTGGGCATTCTGACCGACCTGGGCCATGCAACGTCGCATGTGATGGCGCATCTGCAGACCTGCCACGCCCTGCTGCTGGAATCCAATCACGACACCGACCTCTTGGACCAGTCCGCGTACCCGCCTTTTTTGAAGCGACGGGTGGGCGGCGATTATGGCCATTTGTCGAACACGGCGGCCGCCGCCATTGCGAGCGCCGTGACCCATGGCGGCTTGAAGCACCTGGTGGCGGCACACTTGAGCACCCAAAACAACCGGCCCGGTCTGGTCCAGGATGTGCTCTCCAACGCCCTGGGCTGCCAGCCCGGCGACATCGTGGTCGCCGGGCCGGCCAGCGGCACGCCCTGGCTGCAGCTTTGAGCCGGCCATGAAAAAAGCCGCCCGGAGGCGGCTTTTTTGGGAATCAGGAAAACTTACTTCGCAGAAGATGCAGCGGCATCGGCGGAAGTAGCAGCGCTGCCAGCAGCAGAAGCTGCGTCGGTAGCGGCGCCAACAGCGGCATTGGCCGATTCGGCAGCAGCAGAAGCGGCGCCGGTGGCAGCTGCAGCTGCGGCGGTGGCGGAAGGGGTTTCTGCAGGAACGACAACGACGGAAGGAGCAGGTGCAGGCGCAACGACTTCTTCTTTTTTACCGCAGGCGGCCAGGGCAACAGCAGCAACGATGGCAGCCAGTACGAGGGACTTGTTCATTTTTACGATCCTTGATGATATTTAAGAAAACAATTTCCGGAAATTGTCAAAACTTCAAGCTCAAAAATTCGAGCAGTGTCCTGACCTGTGAGGAAAGGACTCGAGCTCTTTCTACGCAGCCTCAAATTATATGCTGCCGAGCACAAGCATGGAAACCCTTAAACGCTCAAAATAAGCTATCGGACAACGGTCTGCAACCGGAAAACCACACTTACAAGCCCAAAACGGTCGCAGGAAAACCCGCCGAACTGGCCAAAAGGTGCTCGTTGAGGCGCTCTTTCAAAACTCTGCAATGGGCCATGTCGGCACCGGCAACACCTGTGCAGCGCGGGCTATCCAGCCGCTCAAACACCCACGCCGGGCTCCAGAACGCGCTGGGCAGACAGCCCGCTGAAGCCGCACCACTCTTGCGGCACTCGACCACATGCGCCCAGGTCCGCCGCCAAGTGACGAAACGCGCATGCTTGCGTAAAACGATATCGTAATGCTCGGCCAGCAGCGTGAGCTTGCGGCCGCTTCCCGCCCAGTCATTCAGCGCCTGCGTCACGGCGCGCTCGCCCAGTGGCCAGTCGGCGAAGTCCGGATCGCACCAGATCATTTCGCGCCAGCCCTGCGCTGCGGCTGCCGCCATGGCCTGCCGAACCAGTTCGGCGAATTCGCTGCGGCCGCTGAAACGGCCTTCGGGCAGCATTGAAGGGACTGCACCTGCTTGTTCGGATGTCATGAAGCCTGCTCCTTGAATTCAGCCGAAGTGCCGACCTTCAGCCCTTGCTAGAGAGCGAGGGCTCGTTTTGCTGGAGCCAGCCGGCTTCAAGCCAGTCGCCCAGCAGGGCAATGGCGCTTTTACTGGCCTTGCGCAAATCGCTCGCGGCCAGGTGGCGCTGGTTGGCCAGGCGCTGCATCAAGACGGCATCGGCGCCCTTGGCCCGGTAGCTTTCGCCATTGATGAAGAGGTGCTCGCTGTCATACATCATGCGGGTACGCGCATCGAGCGCAATGCCTGTCTGGCCGGCCTTGGCGGCTTCGCCATCCCAAGCCTGTTCGGGTTCGTCAAACCAGATGCCGGGTTTGGGCTCGGACATGGATTCGCCCAGCGCGCACGCCAGCGCCAGCGGGTCGTTGAGCGCTTCAAGCACCGCCTGCCGGGCAAAATCCGCCAGGCCGGCCGGCATGGCGGCCGGTGTTTCGGTGGCAGGCTGCGCCGGGTCGCGGTACATGCGCTTGGGAACGGCGCGCGCGCCTTCGCTTTCTTCGTCACACGATTCGGCGGCGTCCTCGCCCATTTCAGCCAGCCGGTGCAGCAGGTCGGCTGTCAGTTCGCCCTCCACCGGGCAGCGAAAGCCGATCGAATACGTCATGCAGTCAGCAGGCTTTCCATCCGGCCCGATGCTGGCCTCGGCAATGCCGTCATGGGCATAGCGCGGCGGCAGGTAGAGCATGTCGCCAGCCTCCAGCACGAATTCCTCGTCGGCTTCGAAATTTTGCAGGATTTTCAGCGGCACGCCCGGCTGCAGTGAAAAGTCTTTCTGCTTGCCGATTTTCCAGCGCCGGCGCCCGCTGGCCTGGAACAAGAACACGTCGTAGCTGTCAAAATGCGGCCCCACGCCGCCGCCCGGCGTGGCAAACGAGATCATCAGGTCATCCATGCGCGCATCGGGAACGAAACGGAATTGCTGCAGCAGCGCATGGCCGGCAGGTTCATGCAAATCCACGCCCTGAACCAGCAAGGTCCAGCCTTGCTGGCCCAGCGGCGGCAGGCTTCGGGTGGCAAACGGCCCTTTCTTCAGTGTCCAGCCATTGTCCTGCTGGACGATCAGGCGCGACTCGACCTCTTCCCGCGAAGCCAGCCTGGCCAGCGCGGCGCGGCTGAGAAAAGGCTGATAACCGGAAATGGCCTGGCGCACCAGCAAGGGCTTTTTCTGCCAGTGGCGGCGCATGAACTGGGCGGGGGTGAGACCGGCGAGAAGGGAGAGGGGCTGATTGACATCCATGGGACAATTGTCCGATGAAAATCACCCCGCAATGCGTCGTTGCCCTGACTTGGACGCTGAAAGACACTTTGGGCGATGTACTGGACGAACTGGACGAGCCGGTCGAGTTCCTGCTCGGCGGCAAGGACCTGCTGGCCAGCATCGAGGAAGCGCTGCTCGGCCATGCGGCCGGCGACACGCTGGAGTTGCACCTGGAGCCTGAAAATGCCTTTGGCGACTACGACGAGAACCTGGTGTTCCTTGAGCCGCGCAGAATTTTTCCGGCTGAACTCGAAGAAGGCATGACCTTTGACGGCGCGGCCATGCCGGCAGGCGCCACCGCGCAGATTCCATCCGAGCACATCTACACCGTGACCGACATCTACCCCGAGCATGTGGTGCTGGACGGCAACCACCCGCTGGGGGGCATTGCCATCCGGCTGGCGCTGAAGGTCGAATCGGTGCGCGAGGCTACCGAGTCGGAAATCGGCCAAGGTTCGCTGGGCACCGGGTTTTTCAAGCTGGAGTCCACGGCGAGCGGCAACGGCACACTGCACTGAAAAGCGCTACTGCTATCTACTGGCCCATAAAAAAGCGGCGCCACAGATCAAACTGCGGCGCCGCTTTTGCGTCAGGCTGCCTGCGAATCAGTAGCGGAACAGCTGGTTGTTCTGGATCCTGACGCGGTCGCCGATGCGCAATTCGCCGGTGGCCGGCACGTCATAGGCACGTGCGCCGCCGTTGTCCAGCTGGACGGTGACGCGGTAGGTCTGGCTGACGTTGGCATTGCGGTTGTTGTTCTGGATCGCATTGCCGGCCACGGCGCCGCCAACGGCGCCGGCAATCGTGGCAAAGTCGCGCCCGCTGCCGCCGCCGATCTGGCGACCCACCACCGCGCCGGCAACACCGCCCAGCACCGCGCCGAGGCCGGGACCTTGCGCCTGCGGCTGGTTCTGGAACACCTCGATGTTGTTGACACGGCCGTATTCCACGTAATTGCCTTGCGGGTTCTGGGTTGGGTACTGCGTTTGCCCCGGGTACTGGGGTTGCGCCGGATATTGCGACTGCGTGGGGTACTGGTTCGGATACTGGCTGGGGTATGGGCTCTGGCCCGGGTACGCTGGCGCCGGATACGACGACATCTGGCCCTGGTTGTCCATGGGCACCGTGCCGCAGGCGGCCAGACCGGCCAGAACAAGCACTGAAGCGGTCACTGAGACAAAGCGGGAAATACGGCGCATGGAATTCTCCTGGATGAAGTCATTGAGATTCCGTCCTGCCTGGGCTTTTCTTTTTTAATTCAGCCAGGCATGAAGGAATCTGAAGCCCTGATTTGAAAGGCAGATCACTGGTTTTTAGGTCAGGTCCGTAGCTTAGCGTGCGTGGGATGGTGCAATCAATGCGCGTAGGACAGACCTCACGCATGCCATGAGCCTGGAGCGGTGCCTGGTCAGGCTTTTCCGGTCGAGCCATAACCGCCCTCGCCCCGTTCGGTGGCGACGAATTCGCTCACCACATTGAATTGCGCCTGCACCACCGGAACGATCACCAGTTGGGCGATGCGCTCCATGGGCTCGATGGTGAAGGGCACGTCGCTCCGGTTCCAGGCGCTCACCATGAGCTGGCCCTGGTAGTCGCTGTCGATCAGCCCGACCAGGTTGCCCAGCACGATGCCGTGCTTGTGGCCCAGCCCGGAACGCGGCAGGATCATCGCGGCATAGCCGGGGTTGTGCAAATAAATCGCCAGGCCGGTAGGAATCAGTTGCCAGGCGTTGGCGCCCAGCGTCAGGGGCGCGTCCAGGCAGGCGCGCAGGTCCAGGCCGGCGCTGCCGGGCGTGGCATAGGCGGGCAGCTTGTCCTGAAGGCGCGGGTCGAGGATCTTGAGGTCGATGTTCATGGCTTGTTTTTGGGACGGTTGGAGGGTACTTTTCGGGCTTCTTCGGCTGCGCGTTTGGCCAGCGCGGCCATTTTGTCGACGAAAGCGCCCGGTGGCTGCGATCTCAAGCGGTAGATGAGCCAGGCGACATACACCGCAAGTATGGGAATGAACAAAAACCCGGCGCCGGGCACGAAGCGGCCCAGGATTTGCGTGGCGACCCACAGGCCGACGATCCATTTCACATGTCGCAGAAAAGGAATGCGCGCCACCGATTGCAGCCCCGCCGCCACCGACGGCAAGCCCGGAATCGCCATCGGCCCCCCAGACGCTGGTGCACTCCTGGCGACTGCCTGTGCGGCTGTCAGGCGCTCGACGTAGCGCACAAAGTCACCGTCAGGCGGGGTGTTCGAAGGCTGCATCATGAGAGCGTGGTGTTCTGCCCGGCGGGCGCATGGGTTTGAATCCGGCGGGCAATCTCGCCGACCAGCCGCTGCGCCAGCGAGCGCTTGGACGCCCGGGGCAATTCAAGGCTGCCCTGCGCGTCAATCAGCAGCAGGGCATTGTCGTCCTGGCCAAAGGTGTCGGGGCCGATGTTGCCGACCAGCAGCGGCACCTGCTTGCGCAAGCGTTTGGCCTGCGCGTTTTCCAGCAGATCGTGGCTTTCCGCCGCAAAGCCGACGCAAAACAGCCGGCCGGCCTGCGCCGCTGGCGAGCAGGCCACGCTGGCCAGGATGTCGGTGTTTTCGGTAAAGGCCAGCTGCGGCGCCTGGCCAGAGCCGTCCTTCTTGATTTTTTGCATCGACGGGTCGGCCGGCCGCCAGTCGGCCACCGCCGCCGTTGCTATGAAAATACTAGCTGACTGCGCCCGTCCAGCAACCGCAGAGAGCATGTTTGATGCAGATTTCACGTCGATTCGCGTGACGCCGCGCGGTGTGGCCAGGCTGACCGGTCCGGCCACCAGCGTGACCTCGGCACCGGCTTCGCGCGCGGCGCGGGCGATGGCAAAGCCCATCTTGCCGCTCGACAGGTTGGTGATGCCGCGCACCGGGTCGATGGCCTCGTAGGTCGGTCCGGCCGTGACCAGCACGCGCTGGCCGTGCAGGACCTTGGGCGTGAAGAAGGCCATCAGGTCTTCGAGCAGTTCGGCCGGCTCCAGCATGCGGCCGTCGCCGGTTTCGCCGCAGGCCTGGAAACCCGTGCCGACGCCGAGCACCGTGGCGCCGTCCTGCGCCAGCTGCGCCAGGTTGCGCTGCGTCGCCGGGTGCGCGTACATCTCGCGGTTCATCGCCGGCGCGACCAGCAGCGGCACCCGGTCCACGGGCCGCGCCAGGCACAGCAGGCTCAGCAGCTCGTCGGCGCGCCCCTGGACCAGCCGGGCGATGAAGTCGGCGCTGCACGGCGCAATCAAGATGGCATCGGCTTCGCGCGACAGGTTGATGTGCGCCATGGCGTTCGGCTCGCGGCCGTCCCACTGGTTCGAGTACACCGGTCGGCCGCTCAGCGCCTGCATGGTGACCGGCGTGATGAACTGGGCGGCTGATTCGGTCATCACCACCTGGACCGTGGCGCCGGCCTTGATGAGCAGCCGGCACAGTTCGGCCGACTTGTAGCAGGCAATGCCGCCCGACATCCCGAGCACGATGTGTTTGCCGGCCAGCTCAAGGGCTTCGTTGCCGCCCGGTGCGTTTGCTTGATGTGTCATGGCAGGCAATGTAGCAGTTTCAAGGTCCGCGCCAAAGCGCCATGCCCCATGCGGCCTTGTCTGACAACCGGGCGGTATTGCCGCTTTCAATCGGCCTGGTGGCAGCGCTCTAGCATTCAATTTCATGACCTGCCCTGCAGTCAAAAACCCCACCACAAGGAGCTTGCCATGGCTGACCAACCCCCTTCCGCCGCGCTGGCCGGACCGCCACAACACACCATCGAGTTGCGCATCAACCGGCAGGATTACCGGCTGGAAGTGCAGGCCTGGGTGTCTTTGCTTGACCTGCTGCGCGACAGGCTGGAACTTACCGGCACCAAGAAAGGCTGCGACCACGGCCAGTGCGGCGCCTGCACGGTGCTGGTCGATGGCCGGCGCATCAACGCCTGCCTGACGCTGGCGGTGATGCAAAACGGCCGCGAGATCACCACCGTCGAGGGCCTGGCCCGGCTGGAGACCGGCCCGGCGCTGCATCGGCTGCAGCAGGCCTTCATCGACCACGACGCCTTCCAGTGCGGCTACTGCACGCCGGGCCAGTTGTGTTCGGCTGTCGGGCTTGTCAATGAAGGCCATGCCCGCACGCCGGATGACGTCCGCGAGCTGATGAGCGGCAACATCTGCCGCTGCGGCGCCTACCCGCAAATCGTGCAGGCTGTCAGCGAGGTGGCGCTGGGCAAAGGCAAACCAGGCGCGGGCACTACAGCTGGCCGCTTGGCTACTCCTGGCGTGGTGCCGGCATGATCAACTTTGCCTACCTCCCCGCGAGTGCCGTGGAAACGGCACTGGAACAGATCGGCCCCGGCCCCGGTTCAACAACGGCGGCAGGCTTTGGCAAGTTCATTGCCGGCGGCACCAACCTGCTCGACCTGATGAAGGAAAACGTGATGCGGCCGGCGCGGCTGGTGGACATCAACCCGCTGGCATTGAACAGCATCGAGGCCCTGCCGGACGGCGGCCTGCGCCTGGGCGCACTGGCGCGCAATGCCGACACCGCCTACCACCCGCTGGTCCAACGCGGCTACCCGCTGCTGGCCGCGGCCATCCTGGCCGGCGCTTCGGCGCAGATCCGCAACATGGCCAGCAACGGCGGCAACCTGCTGCAGCGCACGCGTTGCTATTATTTTTATGACACCGGCGTGCCATGCAACAAGCGCGTTCCCGGCAGCGGCTGCCCGGCCATCAGCGGACTGGCGCGCCTGCATGCGATTCTGGGTGCCAGCGAACAGTGCATTGCCACGCATCCGTCGGACATGTGCGTGGCGCTGCGGGCGCTGGACGCCGTGGTGCAGGTGCAGTCGCCGCGCGGTGGCCGCGCCATTGCCATGGCCGACTTTCACCGCCTGCCGGGCGGGCAGCCCGACATCGATACCACGCTGGCGCACGACGAGCTGATCACCTCCATCGACCTGCCGCCGCCTGCGCCCGGCTTTGCGGCGCATTCGGCCTACCTCAAGCTGCGCGACCGGGCCTCGTATGCGTTTGCGCTGGTGTCGGTGGCTGCCGCGCTGGACATTGGCGCGGATGGCTTGGTGAAAGAGGCGCGCATTGCCCTGGGCGGTGTGGCGCACAAACCCTGGCGCGACCCCGAGGCCGAGGCGCTGCTGGTGGGCCAGCCCGCCAGCCCTGCTGCCTTTGCAGAGGCCGCCAAGCACCTGTTGCGCGGCGCGCAGGCGCAGGGCGTCGGGCCGGGCAGCAATGCCTTCAAGATTCCGATGGCGCAGCGCGCCGTGGTGCGGGCGCTGGAAATGGCGCTTGCTGGCACCGTGGCAAATACAGTCAATAACGACAACGACAACGACAACGACAACGACAACGCGGAGGATGCGCCATGAACGCAGTTTTAATAGAGGATGTGCAGCCGGTGGCCGAACCCGGCACCGGCCTGGTGGCCAAGGGCGATTCGATTTCGCGCATCGATGGTCCGGCCAAGGTGACCGGCCAGGCGCGTTATGCCGCCGAGCACAGCGCGCCCGACATGGCCTACGGGGTGGTGGTGAACAGCACGATTGCCAAGGGGCGCATCACCGCACTGCATCTGGATGAGGCGCGCAAGCTGGACCTGTTCTACAAAGACATGACCGCGCCGGGTGGCTCACCCTTCAAGCCGTTTTACAGCGATGGCGTGCTCTACAGCGGCCAGCCAGTGGCGCTGGTGCTGGCCGAGAACTTCGAGGCGGCGCGCTACGCCGCTTCACTGGTGCAGGTGACCTACGAAGAGGAAGCGCACCAGACGGACCTGCTGGCCAACCTGAACCGCAGCCACAAGCCGAGCCGGCTGAAGGCGGGATTTTCGCCGCCGCCCAAACCCACAGGCGATGCCGATGCAGCCTATGAAGCCGCGCCGGTGCGCATCCACGCCGACTTCTACAGCGGCGTGGAGCACCACAACCCGATGGAAATGCACGCCAGCACCGTGATTCGCTCGGACGACGGCCACCTGACGATCTACGACAAGACGCAAGGCGCACAAAACAGCCGCTGGATGGTGTCACAGGTGTTTGGCCTGTCCAAAAACAAGGTGACGGTGAAAAACCCGTTTGTTGGCGGCGCTTTCGGCTCGGGCCTGCGGCCGCAATACCAGTTGATTCTGGCGGTGATGGGCGCATTGCAACTCAAACGTTCAGTGCGCGTCGTGCTCACGCGCCAGCAGATGTTCACCTTTGGCCACAGGCCCGAAACCTGGCAGCGGGTGAAACTCGCCGCCGAGCGCGACGGCACGCTCAAGGCCGTGGTGCATGAAGCGGTAGCCGAAACGTCAAGGCTGGAAGACTACGTCGAAGTGGTGGTGAACTGGTCGGGCCAGCTCTACCAATGCGACAACGTGCGGCTGGACTACAAACTGGTCGCGCTCGACCAGTACAGCCCGCTTGACATGCGCGCGCCCGGTGCGGCGCACGGTGTGCATGCGCTGGAAGTGGCGATGGACGAACTGTCGTATGCCCTTGGCATGGACCCGCTGGCGCTGCGGCTGAAAAACTACGCTGAACGCGATGCGGCCAGGAATCTGCCCTACTCCAGCAAGGAACTGCGCGCCTGCTACGCGCAAGGCGCCGAGCGCTTTGGCTGGGCCAGCCGTCCGGCTGCGCCGCGCGCTATGCAAGAGGGCAACGAACTGATCGGCTGGGGCATGGCCACCGGTACCTGGGATGCGCTGCAGATGCTCGCCCGCGCGGGCGCGGTGCTGCACGCCGACGGCCGGCTCGTCGTCAGCAGCGCGGCCAGCGACATCGGCACCGGCACCTACACCGTGATGAGCCAGATCGCCGCCGCCGCCATGGGCCTGCCGCTGGAGAAGGTGACGTTTCGCCTTGGCGACTCGACGCTGCCGTTTGCGCCGGTCGAGGGTGGCTCGTCGCATGTCGCCACGGTCGGCTCGGCGGTCGAAGGCGTGTGCGAGAAGCTGCAGAAAAAGCTCTGGAAGCTGGCCCGGGCCATGCCCGATTCGCCGTTTGAAGTCACCGCATCCCATGAGGTCGAATGCGTCAATGGCTGCCTGCAGCTGATCAAGATGCCGGGCTCGGCCGTGCCGTTCAGCGACATCCTGGCCGCTGCTGGCCTGGACAGCATCGAGGAAAAATACCTGATGCTGCCCAACGCCCTAAAGCAGAAAAACTATGTGCGTGCCACGCATTCGGCGGTATTTTGCGAGGTGCGGGTGGACGAGGCCTTTGGCACCGTGCGCGTGACGCGGGTGGTCAGCGCGATTGCGGCAGGCCGCATCATCAGCGCCAAGACAGCACGCAGCCAGATCGTGGGCAGCGTGGTCTGGGGCATCAGCCAGGCACTGCACGAGGAAACCCACAGCGACCATGCGCTGGGCCGCTTCATGAACCACAACCTGGCCGAGTACCACGTGGCGGTGAACGCCGACATCCATGACATCGACGTGATCTTTGTGGAAGAAGACGACCGCATCGTCAGCCGCCTGGGCGCCAAGGGGGTGGGCGAGATCGGCATGGTCTGCGTGGCGGCGGCGGTCTGCAATGCGATCTACCACGCCACCGGCCGGCGCGTGCGCAGCACACCGATGACACCGGACAAGGTCATGGCGCCAGACTGATTGCTATTTTTTTAATAGCTTCCTGCGTATGCCCGTATTGCGCAAAAGGCCTTTTTCATCCAAAAACCCCCGCACTGCGCTCATCCGGCCAACGGAAAACTCCTCAAGCCGAGCAGTCGCTCGGCGCGGTGCAGGTCCTCCAGCGTGTCGATGTCCAGAATGCAACCGGCGTCCTGCACCGGCCACAGCGTTTCGCCCCAGGCGCGCACCAGGGCGGCAGCGCCCTGCGGGCCCGTGAGCTGCATTAGTTCAGGCCCGCAGCGCGCCGAAAACCGCACCGGGTGGCCGCGCTGCGGGCCATTGACCGGACCCTCCGCGTGACCCGAGGTGACCAGCGGAACCACCACGTCCAGCGACTGTGGCGCCTGCGCGATCTGGCGCAGCGTCTCCGGCTGCACCAGCGGCAAGTCGCCCGGCAGGATCAGCCAGGCCGGGCTGCCCGCCGTCACGCGAACACCGGCGGCAATCGAGTCGCCCATGCCGGGATGCATCGCTGCTTCAAGATGCCAGGGCAGACCCGAGGCCTGCACGGCCCTCAGCGTGTGCTCCAACACGCTGCAGCCGCCCAGCCGGGCCTGCAGCTTGGCGCCGCTACCGCCGCTGGCCACGAACCGCTCGCCGCGTCCGGACGCCAGCACGATCACCATGGGCAGCACGGCCACGGCTTCAGCCCTGCACCACCGCACTGGCGGGACGCGCCCCCACAAGCTGCGCGTTCTTGACTTCGATGACCTGCGCCATGACCGACACGGCAATTTCCGCCGGCGTCCGGGCGCCGATGCGCAGCCCCACCCGCCCTTGCAGGCGGTCCAGTTCCTGCGCACTCAGTTCGAAATGCTCGCCCAGGCGCTGCTTGCGCGCCATCTGGTTGCGCGCCGAACCGAGCGCACCAACATAAAACGCATCCGAGGTCAGCGCTTCCAGCAACGCCATGTCGTCGAGCTTGGGGTCGTGCGTCAGCGCGACGATGGCCGTGTGCGCGTCGGGCAGGAGTTCGCGCACCACGTCGTCAGGCATGCCGGGCAGGCGCGTCACACCCGACAGATGCGGTATGGCCGCGTAAGCTTCACGTGGATCGCACACCAGCACCTCGAAGTCGAGCATCAGCGCAATATTGGCCACCGCCTGGCTCAGCTGGCCTGCGCCAATCAACAGCAAACGCCAGCGCGGGCCGAACACCGTGGTCAAGGTGAGGCCGTCAAACTGCAAACCGGCGCCACGCGAGGCATTGCTGAGCGTGATATTGCCAGTGGCCAGCGTCAGGGTGCGCGCCACCCGCTGATGCCGGGCCGTGCGCCGCAGCACGTCCTCGACCCAGGCGATCTCCTCAAGCGACTCCTGCACCAGCCGCAACGTGCCGCCGCACGGCAGACCAAAGCGCGCCGCTTCCTCGCGGCTGACGCCGTAGGCCATCATGGCCGGCTTGGGGCTGCTGTGGGCGCCCTCGGACGAGCGGATGCGGGCAATCAGGTCATCCTCGACGCAGCCGCCCGACACCGAACCGCTCACCGCGCCGTCACCGCGCACGGCCAGAAGCGCACCGGGTGGGCGCGGCGCGCTGCACCAGGTTTGCACCACCGTGACCAGCGTGACCGGCCAGCCGGCACGGCGCCAGCCCAGGGCATCGGCCAGCACACGCAAATCCAGACTTTCCATTTAAAGCTCCAGGGTTCGGGCAGACACAGCCGTGCCAGTGTCCCCAAGGCAGGATGTTCTTTTGTGAAGGACGCGGCCGGCTTTGGCAGACAGCCAACCCCTATAATCTCCGTTTACCACCTTAGCGAACTTGCAGGTTCGTACATGGCATGACCAAATTTGTCTTCGTCACCGGCGGTGTGGTGTCTTCCCTGGGCAAGGGAATCGCCTCAGCCTCGCTGGCTGCGATCCTTGAATCGCGCGGCCTCAAGGTCACCCTCATCAAGCTCGACCCCTACATCAATGTAGACCCGGGAACCATGTCGCCTTTCCAGCACGGCGAGGTGTTCGTGACCGAAGACGGCGCCGAAACCGACCTGGACCTGGGCCACTACGAGCGTTTCGTCGAAACGCGGATGCGCAAGGCCAACAACTTCACCACCGGCCAGATCTACCAGAGCGTGCTTGAAAAAGAACGCCGCGGCGACTACCTCGGCAAGACGGTCCAGGTGATTCCGCACATCACCAACGAAATCCAGGACTTCATCAAGCGCGGCGCGCGTTACGACACGCCGGATGCGGTGGATGTGGCCATTGTCGAAATCGGCGGAACGGTGGGCGACATCGAGTCCCTCCCCTTCCTTGAAGCGGTTCGCCAGATGAGCCTGCGCATGGGGCCGAACAACACCGCCTTCGTGCACCTGAGCTACGTGCCGTGGATTGCCGCCGCCGGCGAACTCAAGACCAAGCCGACGCAGCACACCGCCAAGCAGTTGCGCGAGATCGGCATCCAGGCCGACGTGCTGCTGTGCCGCGCCGACCGCCGCATTCCCAACGAGGAACGCGAGAAAATCTCGCTGTTCTCCAACGTGCCCGAATGGGGCGTGATCTCGATGTGGGACGTGGACACCATCTACAAGGTGCCGCGCATGCTGCACGAGCAAGGGCTGGACGGCCTGATCTGCGACAAGCTGCGCTTGAACACGCCGCCGGCCAACCTCAAGCGCTGGGACGACCTGGTCTATGAAACCGAGCACCCGCAATCCGAGGTCAGCATTGCCATGGTCGGCAAGTACGTGGAACTGAGCGACAGCTACAAGTCGCTCAACGAAGCGCTGCGCCACGCCGGCATGAAAAACCATGCCAGGGTGCGCATCACCTACTTCGATTCGGAAACCCTGAACCCCGACACCGTGTCGTGCCTGGCGGCGTTCGACGGCATCCTGGTGCCCGGCGGCTTCGGCATTCGCGGCGTCGAAGGCAAGATCTGCGCGGCGCGCTTTGCCCGTGAACACAAGATTCCCTACCTCGGCATCTGCCTGGGCATGCAGGTGGCGACCATCGAGTTTGCGCGTCATGTGGCCGGACTGAAGGACGCCAACAGCACCGAATTCGACCCCGCTACCAAGCACCCGGTGATTGCCCTGATCACCGAATGGAAGGACGCCGACGGCACCATCAAGACGCGTCATGCCAAGTCCGACCTGGGCGGCACGATGCGCCTGGGCGCGCAAAGCTCCGACGTGGCGCCGAATACCCTGGCGCACCAGATCTATGGCGACGTGGTGACCGAACGCCACCGCCACCGCTACGAAGCCAACGTCAACTACCTGGACGCGCTGCGCAAGTCGGGCCTGGTGATTTCAGCGCTGACGCAGCGCGAGCACCTGACCGAAATCGTCGAGTTGCCGCAGGCCGTACACCCCTGGTTCATCGGCGTGCAGTTCCACCCTGAATTCAATTCGACGCCGTGGAACGGCCATCCGCTGTTCAATGCCTACATTGCCGCCACCCTGGCGCACCGCGACGCGGCCAGCCTGGCACAGACGGCGGACGCAGCCACTCCCCTCAAAGTGGTGGCATCGGCATGATGCCTTGCCGATTCGGGACCGGACTGAAGCAATCGTCAGCACAGCTCACAGGCCCGAATACCGTTTCCTTCACCTAGACAAAAGCCTGTCTGATAAAACTTCTTCTTTTTACTTCCCAAGGAAAAAAATGAGCGCAATTGTTGATATCGTGGGCCGCGAAATTCTCGACAGCCGTGGCAACCCCACCGTCGAATGCGACGTGTTGCTGGAGTCCGGCGTGATGGGCCGGGCAGCCGTGCCTTCGGGCGCCTCCACCGGCTCGCGCGAAGCCATCGAGCTGCGCGACGGCGACAAGTCGCGCTACCTTGGCAAGGGCGTGCTCAAGGCGGTGGGCCATATCAACAATGAAATCTCTGAAGCCGTGCTCGGCCTGGACGCCAGCGAGCAGGCCTTCCTGGACCGCACGCTGATCGAACTCGACGGTACCGATAACAAGTCCCATCTGGGCGCCAATGCCATGCTGGCCGTTTCCATGGCCGTGGCCCGTGCCGCCGCCGAGGAAGCCGGCCTGCCGCTGTACCGCTACTTTGGCGGCATGGCGGCGGTGCAAATGCCGGTGCCCATGATGAACGTCATCAACGGCGGCGAGCATGCCAACAACAACCTGGACATCCAGGAATTCATGATCATCCCGCTGGGCGCGCCGAGCTTTCGCGAAGCCCTGCGTTATGGCGCCGAGGTGTTCCATGCCCTGAAGAAAATCCTGAACGA
This sequence comes from Polaromonas sp., assembly GCF_010365105.1. Lineage (GTDB taxonomy): Bacteria > Pseudomonadota > Gammaproteobacteria > Burkholderiales > Burkholderiaceae_C > Polaromonas. Next base: position 23,895 of record NZ_JAAFGZ010000023.1, read on the forward strand.
CAAGGGCATCAGCACCGCTGTCGGCGACGAAGGCGGTTTTGCGCCCAATGTGACCAACCATGAAGCGGCGATCCAGATGATCCTGGAAGCCATCGACAAGGCCGGTTTTGTCGCGGGCGAGCAAATCGCCCTGGGTCTGGACTGCGCCGCCTCCGAGTTCTACAAGGACGGCAAGTACGAATTGTCCGGCGAAGGCCTGAGCCTCACCGCGCAGGAATGGACCGACATGCTGGCAACCTGGGTCGACAAGTACCCGATCATCAGCATCGAGGACGGCATGGCCGAAGGCGACTGGGACGGCTGGAAAATCCTGACCGACCGTCTGGGCAAGAATGTGCAGATCGTCGGCGACGACCTGTTCGTCACCAACACCAAGATCCTGAAGGAAGGCATCGACAAGGGCATCGCCAATTCGATTCTGATCAAGATCAACCAGATCGGCACGCTGACCGAAACCTTCGCTGCCATCGAAATGGCCAAGCGCGCCGGCTACACCGCCGTGATCTCGCACCGCTCGGGCGAAACCGAGGACTCGACGATTGCCGACATCGCCGTCGGTACCAACGCCGGCCAGATCAAGACCGGCTCGTTGTCGCGTTCGGACCGCATGGCCAAGTACAACCAGCTGCTGCGCATCGAGGAAGACCTGGGCGAAGTTGCGGTTTACCCGGGCCGGGCTGCTTTCTACAACCTGCGCTAAGGCAGTCGCCAGCCCATGGGCAAACGTTTATTGGTTCCTGCCGTTCTGCTCATACTGCTCGGGCTTTTCCAGGCCCAGCTGTGGATGGGAAGGGGCAGCATCCCCAGCGTGCGCGAGATGCAGCAGCGTCTGGAGCAGCAGTTGGCGAACAACAAGGTGAACCAGGCGAGCAACGACCAGTTGGCCACCGAGATCAAGGACCTGCAGGAAGGCCTGGAGATGGTCGAGGAAAAAGCGCGCAGCGAACTCGGCATGGTCAAGCCCAATGAAATGTTTGTCCAGTTCACCGAATAAGCTGTCTGCCCGGTGGCTGGCAAAAAACGCGTCTGTTCATGGCCGGCTCCATCCACTTGCATCGCCATGCTGAAGTTTGCCCTGTTGGGTGCTTGTCCGGTTCAGCTGTCCGAACTTGCCGCCGCCCTGAACCAGGCGGTAAAAGCCCTGGAAGGTCAAATTATGCTGGTGACAGCATGCACCGCCGATGCCCTGCCCGCGGGCTTGTCCGACTTTGACCTGGTGTTGCTGTCAGGGCTTGAAGCGCCATTTTTTGTGCTGCGCAAGACGGGGCCTGATCCTGCTCCCGCTCCTGACCAGGAAGCGGTCGATCGTTCAATTCGCACCGCGCTGGCAGAGACTGCCGTTTCCTACCGGGTGCTGTATGGCACGGCCGGCGAGCGGCTTGCCCATGCGCAGCAGGCAGTGGAAAGCCTGCTGCCGGCAGCCAGTCGACCAAGGCAAGCCAGCCTCACGGGCGGCTTGAAAAAACAGCCCTGGGTCTGGATGTGTGACAAGTGCAGCGACCCGCAGTGCGAGCATCGGCTGCTGACGGCCTTGCTGGCCCGGCGCGACAGCGTGGCTTCAACGCCTGAACAGCAGTCGCGCCTTTATTGAACCGTTGCCGTCGGCGGCGGCTGCTGGAGCGGGTGCGTGAAAAGCTGCGCCGCATCGACGGGATCGAATTCATACTGCGCGCCGCAGAATTCGCAGGCCACATCGACCTGGCCGCGCTCGGCAATGATGCTTTCAATCTCCGCCGTTCCCAGGCCGCGCAGCATGTTGCCCACGCGTTCGCGCGAGCAGCTGCAGGCAAAGCTCGGCGTGAGCGGCTCGAAGCGCGTGACAGGCTCTTCCCAGAACAGCCGGCGCAAGATCGTATCGACATCCAGGGTGAGCAATTCCTCGCGCTTGAGCGTGCCGGCCAGCAGGGCGATGCGCTGGTAGTCTTCGTTCACGCCAATCTGGTCTTCATTGGCCTGGCGGTTCATCTGGCCTTCGAGGTTGCCCTGACCCTTGACCGGCAGGCGCTGGATCAGCAGGCCGGCGGCCACGTTGCCATCGGCGGCCAGAATCAAACGCGTGTCGAGCTGCTCGCTTTGCAGCATGTAATGCTCCAGCACCTCGCTGAGCTTCTCGATTTTTTCATGCTGGTCGCCAAACAGCGGCACCACGCCCTGGTAGGGCTGCTGGCCCGGGAACTTGTCCTTCGGGTCGAGCGTGATGGCGCACCGGCCTTCGTTCTTCACGTTGACCAGCTGGCTCAGGGAACTGCCCCCGGGCACGTCGCCGGTCACGGTGGCGGTGGCGCGCAGGCTCAGGTCGGGCTGGACCTCGGCCACGGCCAGCTTGACCGGGCCGTCGCCGAAAATCTGCAGGATCAGCGCGCCGTTGAAGCTGATACTGCTCTGCATCAGGGCGCCGGCCGCCGTCATTTCGCCCAGCAGCTGCAGGACCTCGGCCGGATAGCCGCCGGCCGCCTCGCGGCGCTTGAGGATTTCCTGCCATGAATCGGTCAGGCGCACGATCATGCCGCGAACCGGCAGGCCATCGAAGATGAATTTATGCAGTTCAGACATGGAGCCCCCACGCTTGTCGCTTCGCGTACTGCGCTGCCCCCCGAGGGGGCCGCTGCGCCTGCGGCCCGGCAAAGCCGGTTCCGTGGCCCTGGCTGGCCCGGAACGCTACCGCTTCCATGCTTGTCGCTTTGCGTACTTCGGTTCGTCTGCGGCTAGATAAAGCCGGTACTGCAGCTCCTGCTAATCGGTGCGGGGTCGGGGACGGCCGCGTTTTTGAATGGTTCATGTTCTGGATGTCGCTCTCGATGTCTTTCTGGAGGCCGTTCAGGCCAGTTTCTTGAGTCCGGCTTTGTAGCGCCGGGCATTGTCCATATAGTGCTGCGCGCTCATTTTTAAACCCTCGATCTGTTCGGGCGAGAGTTGCCTGACCGCCTTGGCCGGGCTGCCCAGGATCATGCAACCGTCGGGAAACTCCTTGCCCTCGGTGACCAGCGAGCCGGCGCCGACCAGGCAGTTCCTGCCGATCTTCGCGCCATTGAGCACCACGGCCTGGATGCCGATGAGCGAGCCGTCGCCAATCGTGCAGCCGTGCAGCATGACCTGGTGGCCGACGGTGACGTTTTCGCCGATCACCAGCGGCAGGCCTTCGTCGGCATGCAGCACGCTGTTGTCCTGGATGTTGGAGCCCTTGCCGACCGTGATGGTGGCGGTGTCGCCCCGGGCCACCACGCCGAACCAGACACTACTGCCCTCGGCCAGCTTCACATTGCCCATGACCTGCGCGCTGTCGGCGACCCAGGCCGATGCATGGATGGAAGGTTGCAGATCGTCCAGCTGGTAAATAGCCATGGGATTCCTTGGGAGTAGCAGGTTGAGCAGGGGGTGAAAACGGCTTTTGATTGTAGGCAGGCGCCGGCCAGCGTGTTCCGGCCGGGATTCTGCCCTTCAACTCGCATCAACGACAATCCGGGCATGACCGCCACGCCCCCCGCGCCCGAACTGCGCCAGCTTGCCCTGCAGGCAATCCTGGAGCCTGATCCACAACAAAAAGTGCTGCTTGCGCAAGCCCTGCAAGCGCAAGCAGCTACTATTTTCATAGCTACCGACCAACCTTTCAGCGCGCCAGCCGGTGTGCCGGGTTGTCCCCTCCGGCCCGAATTGCTTTTGCACCTGAACATGCCCCGGCGCTCGCCCTTCACGCCGGACGGGCTGGCCGCGCTGCTGCATGCGGTGACGCACATCGAATTCAACGCGATCAACCTGGCGCTTGATGCCATCTGGCGCTTTACCGGCATGCCGCGCGCCTATTACCTCGACTGGCTCCGGGTGGCGGCCGAGGAGGCCGAACACTTCAGCCTGTTGCGCAGCCACCTGCAAACCCTGGGCTACGACTACGGCGACTTTGCGGCGCACACCGGCCTGTGGGACATGACGCGAAAAACTGAAGGCGATGTGCTTGCGCGCATGGCGCTGGTGCCGCGCACGCTGGAAGCGCGCGGGCTGGACGCCACGCCGCCGATGCAGGCCAAGCTGCGCAAGGTCGGCACGCCGCAGGCGCTGCGTGCCGTGGACATCCTGGACATCATCCTGCGCGATGAGATTGGCCATGTCGCCATCGGCAACCACTGGTACCGCACCCTGTGCGCCCAGCGCGGACTGGAGCCGCTGGCCACCTATGCGCTGCTGGCGGCGCAATACGGCGCGCCACGCCTGAAAGGGCCGCTGAACCTGCAAGCCAGGCGCCAGGCAGGCTTCAGCGAAGCCGAACTGGACGAGCTGAACGCCAGCGCCTGAGGGTGCCCTGCCCTAGTCCAAACGGTCCAATCACCTTTTCGCACAGCTGGACTGGACGGCGCTACATTTGAAAACGTTGGCAGGAGACCATGGGGCGAATGAAAACAGGAGACTCGCAATGATGATGAAGCTACTGATTCAAAAGGCAAAAATCAAATTTTTTGAACCCGGTGAAGTCAGCGGGTCCATGGTCCGTCCCGTGGCCGGCCCGTTGCAGCCGGATATGTCGAGCCGGCTGCTCAGCCTCAACCGGCTGAGTGCCGAGCAGCAACGCATCCAGCTTCTCGAAAGCCAGATACAGCAGCTGCGCGCCGACGTGGCCCGATGGAAAAATTCGTCGCTGTGCTTTGCGCATGAAATGCGCAACCTGCTCACCGACTGAGGCGTTGGTTCGACAGCAGCCGCCCCTGAGCGGAGGCCGGCGTCCGGGCCGCAGACTGGGCATTTCAGGTGATGGCGGCCCGTATGGAGGCGCGCTAGACTTTTTGCAATCCCAAGGAGTTGCGCATGTCCTCGTTCATGGCTTCCGGTCCTTTGTCCGCCCTTTCAGCCCTGCCCGACGGGATGGCCGTGCGCTTGCCGCAGGGCCAGCAGTTCGGAGCGGCGGATGCGCCGGTCCGGCTGTCGCTGTCCCGGTGGTCGAGCATCGCCCGCCTCAAGGCAGGACAGATAGGCGCGCTGGCCGAAGAGTATGTCGAGGGCAAGCTGCAGTTCGAGGGTGCCATGCGCGATGTGATGGGCGTGATGCTCAAGCTCCTGCCGCACAGCCCGATGCAAAGCGACACCGGCTGGTGGTCCCGCCTGATGACCCGGGCACGTTCCGCTTCAACCCACACGCGCGCCCGGGACTCGGCGCAGATACAGTTCCATTACGATGTTTCAGATGCTTTCTATGGGTTGTGGCTGGACCCGCGCCGCGTCTATTCCTGCGCCTATTACCAGGACAGCGGCATGACCCTGGCGCAGGCGCAGGACGCCAAGCTTGAGCATATCTGCCGCAAGCTGATGCTCAGGCCGGGTGAGCGTTTCCTGGACATTGGCGCCGGCTGGGGCGCGCTGCTGCTGTGGGCCGCCGAGCACTATGGCGTCGATGCGACCGGCATCACGCTGTCGGAAAACCAGTACCAGCATGTGCGGCAGCTGATCGCCGGCAAGGGACTGGAGCGCCGGGTGCGCATCGAACTTCGCGACTACCGCGACCTGCCCGAAGCACAGCCCTTCGACAAGATATCGTCGGTCGGCATGTTCGAGCATGTCGGCCAGGCCAACATGGACGCCTATTTTGGCAAGATCATGCAGTTGCTGGCGCCGGGCGGACTGGTCCTGAACCATGGCATCACCGCAGGCGACCTGCAACACCGCCAAATGGGCGCCGGCATGGGCGACTTCATTGAAAAATACATTTTCCCGGGTGGCGAGTTGCTGCATGTCAGCGCCGTGCTCGGCCACCTGGCAAATTCAGGCCTGGAAATGGTCGATACCGAAAACCTGCGGCCGCACTATGGCCGCACGCTGTGGGAATGGTCCGATGCGCTGGAAGCGCACCTGGACGAAGCACGCCAGGCGCTGGCGGCTGACAACCCGCCCGAACGTGCCGAAAAGATACTGCGTGCCTACCGGCTGTACCTGGCAGGCAGCGCCATGAGCTTCGAGCAGGGCTGGATTGCGCTGCACCAGGTGCTCGCGACGCGGCCGGCAGCGGCCTTTCAGGGCGAAGTCATCCGCGGCGCGAAGTCGGCCTACCCGTTCCGGCGTGACTACATGTACCCGGCCAGCGCCTGAGCGTGTGCCATTCAGCCGCGCGGATGGTGTTCGGCGTGGATGGCCTTGAGCCGCTCGCGCGCCACATGGGTGTAGATGGTGGTGGTGGAAATGTCGGCATGGCCGAGCAGCATCTGCACCGCGCGCAGGTCGGCGCCGTGGTTCAGCAGGTGCGTGGCGAAAGCATGGCGTAGCGTGTGCGGCGACAGCGGCGAATGAATGCCGGCCAGCAGCGCATACTTTTTCACCAGCTTCCAGAACATCACCCGGCTCATGCCGTGGCCGTGGCTGGTGACGAACAGGTCATCGGTCTGCTGGCCCCCCAGGATGGCCGGCCGCGCCTCGGCGATGTAGCGCACGATCCATTCGCGCGCCACCTGGCCAAACGGCACCAGCCGCTCGGTGCTGCCCTTGCCCAGGACGCGCAGCACGCCCTCGTTCAGGCCGACATGAAACGTCTTGAGCCCGACCAGCTCGCTGACGCGCAGGCCGCTGGCATACATGGTTTCCAGCATGGCGCGGTCGCGCAGCCCGAGCGGCGTGTCGTCGTCGGGCGCCGACAGCAGGGCCTCGACCTGCGGCTCGGACATCACCTTGGGAACGCGTAGCGCCTGCTTGGCCGACGCGAGCTTGAGCGTGGGGTCGGCGGCCACCAGGTTTTCGCGCAGCGCCCAGCGAAAGTAGCGCTTGAACACCGTCAGGCAGCGGTTCGCCGAGGTGGCCTTGGTCACTGCATGACGAAACGCAAAGTAGGCCTTGATGGCGTCTTCATCCGAATCGTCGAGCGTGCGCTGCTGCTGTTCGTTGCCATTGAGCCAGACGGCATACAGCGACAGGTCGCGCCGGTAGGCCGCCAGCGTGTTGCGGGACAGGCCGTCCTCCAGCCACAGGGCGTCGATGAACGCGTCGATGGCCGACTGGCTTTGCGGGTGCATGCCGGGCGCCGGTAGCAAAGACGGGGCGTCCGGCGCATCGGCCGCCTGCGGCAATGGCAATAGCGGGGGATTAATCAAGCTTTAGCTTCGAGGTTTCGACGACCTTTTTGTACACGTCGTACTCGGCCTTGATCTGGGCGGCGAACTGCTCGGGCGTGTTGGCGACGATCAGCGAGCCGGTGTCCTCGATGCGCTTGCGCACGGCCGGGTCTTCGAGCGCCTTTTTCACGCTGGCGTTGACCTTGTCCACCACCTCTTTCGGCAGCCCCTTGGGGCCGACGATGCCGTAGTAGGCCATGCGGTTGACCGGCTCCAGGCCGACCTCCTTGAAGGTCGGCACGTCGGGCAGCGCGGCCAGACGTTCGGGCGCGGCGACGACGATGGGAATCAGCCGCTTTTGCAGGGCAAACGGCAAGGTCGAAGGCAGGTTGTCAAAAATGATCGGCACCTGACCGGCCACCGTGTCGTTCAGCGCCGGACCCGAGCCACGGTAGGGAATGTGCGTGATGAAGGTGCCGCTCAGGTTTTTGTACAGTTCCATCTGCAGGTGGGCAATCGAGCCGGTGCCGGACGAGGCAAACGAATATTTGCCCGGATTTTTCTTCAGCTCGGCGACAAACTCCTTGTAGTTGCGCGCCGGAAAGCTCGGATGCACGGCAATGATGTTGGGTGTGGCGGCAATGTTGATGATCGGCGTGAAGTCGGTCAGCGGGTTGTAGGGAATTTTCGGGTTGATGGCGGGGTTGGCGGCGGTGGTGGACACCGTGGCAATGCCCAGCGAATAGCCGTCGGGCTGCGCGCGCGCGGTTTCGGTGGCACCAATCACACCGCCGCCACCGGCCTTGTTTTCAACAATCACCACCTGGCCCAGCGCCTTGCCCAGCGGCTCGGCCATGACGCGGCCAATGATGTCGGTCGTGCCGCCCGGCGCAAACGGAATCTGCAGCTTCACGACCTTGTTCGGATAACCCTGGGCCAGCACGGCGCCCGGGGCAGCGCCGAGGGCAAGGGCAGAAAAAGCCAGCAGGTAGCGACGTTTCATGATCAGTTCCTTGGAAGAAGACAACCGTGCATCGTAAACGCTGCCGTTGGCGCAGTCCCCTGTGGAATACGCATAAGGGCTAACCCCATGATTGCGGTTATTCTTCGCCCGGTGATATACGCCCAGCTGCTTCTGCCTGACTTTTCGCTCATCTTGTGCGGCTACCTGCTGTGCCGCTACACGCCGCTGAACCGCACGGTATGGGGTCCGGTGGAAAGCCTGGTCTATTATTTTTTGTTTCCGTTGCTGCTGTTCCAGTCCATCGTCAAAAGCCCGCTCGACCTGGCAGCGACCTCCAACCTGATCGGCGCCGGCGCGGCGCTGGGGCTGGCCGGCGTCGTTCTGGTCTACAGCCTGCCTTACCTGCCCGGCTTGCGTCGGCACATCGACCTTCGCGAGCATGCCGCCAGCGCGCAGGTGGCTTTTCGCTTCAACTCCTTCATCGGCCTGGCGCTGGCCGAGCGGCTGGCGGGCAGCCAGGGGCTGCAGCTCATCGCCGTGCTGATCGGCGTGAGCGTGCCGCTGCTCAACATGGCGGCGGTGTGGCCCATGGCGCGGCATGCGGGCAGCGGTTTTTTGCGTGAACTGCTGCGCAATCCGCTGATCCTGGCCACGGCGGCCGGCCTGGTGGCCAATCTGCTGGGGTTCAGCCTGCCCGCCTGGTCCATGCCGACGCTGTCGCGCCTCGGCGCCTCGGCCATCGTGCTGGGCCTGATGGCGGCCGGCGCCGGCATGCAACTGGGACACCTGTCGCAAGCCAAAACCCTGTCGGTGGCGGTGCTGTCAATCAGGCATGTCCTGATGCCGTTGGTGGCGCTGGGATTGGCCCGGACCTTTGGCCTGGATGCCATGCAAAGCACCATTTTGCTGGCGTTTTCCGGCCTGCCGACGGCGTCAAGCGCTTATGTGCTGGCTGCGCGCATGGGTTACAACGGCGGCTACGTCGCAGGCCTCGTCACGCTGTCCACGCTGCTGGGCGTGGTGAGCCTGCCGTTCGCGCTGGGCCTGCTGAACTGAGGTTGGCGGGCGCGGCACACTCGTTGCTACGTATTTGATAGCTGCTCATGCATGTACAGCATGCGTGAACGTCACTTTTCATCATTAACCGGCGCTTCAGCGGCCCGCTGGTCCAGCGCCCATGCCACCTGCTCGCGCACCACGTCGCTCGGGTGATCGGCACGGCCCTGCAAGCTGGCGCGCAGACCGGTTTCGTCCACCGGGTTGGCCATGCCGCCGTGCAAGGCATTGCCCATGGCCAGCGCGATGTTGCGCAGCCAGCGTTCATGGCCGATGCGGCGGATCGGGCTGCCTTCGGTGAAGCGCAGGAAGGCTTCCTCACTCCAGCCGAACAGCGTGACGAGTTGCTGCCCGCTCAGGCCCTGGCGTTCGTCGAAATCTCTCAAGCTGCTGCGCTGGGCAAACTTGTTCCACGGGCACGCCAGCTGGCAGTCGTCGCAGCCATAGATGCGGTTGCCCATCAAGTGGCGAAGTTCCAACGGAATCGGACCGGCGTGCTCTATCGTCAGGTAAGAAATGCAACGCCGCGCGTCGAGCTTGCCCGGCGCCACGATCGCCTGCGTCGGGCAGATGTCGATGCACGCCTGGCAGCTGCCGCAATGGGACGTGACCGGCGCGCTGGGCGGCAGGGCAATGTCGACGTAGATTTCACCCAGAAAAAACATCGACCCCGCCTCGCGGTTCAGCAGCAGCGTGTGCTTGCCGCGCCAGCCCTGGCCGCTGCGCGATGCGAGTTCGGCCTCCAGCACCGGCGCCGAGTCGGTGAAGGCGCGGTGGCCAAAAGGGCCGATCTCCTCGCCGATGCGTTCGGCAAGCTTTTGCAGACGGGCGCGCAACACCTTGTGGTAATCGCGTCCCCGTGCATAGACCGAGACAATGCCTTCAGCTGGCCGCTGCAGCCGGCTGAATTCCATCGCCTGCCATTCGCCAGGCTGGCGCGGGATGGAGGCCGGCAAATAATCCATTCGTGCCGTGATCACGCTGACCGTTCCCGGAACCAATTCGGCCGGACGCGCTCTTTTAAGGCCATGCGCTGCCATGTAGTGCATGCTGCCGTGAAAACCGGCGGCCAGCCAGGCCGATAATCCGGCTTCGGCAGACGACAAGTCAACATCCGCGATGCCGGTTTGCGAAAACCCAAGCTCGCGCGCCCAGGTTTGAATTTGAGAAACGAATTGATGACTGTTCCACTGATTGCAGGTCGGCATCCGCTGATTGTAAAAAACATGACCTGGCCCAACGAGGCGGCCACGCAATCCCTTGCGCGGGCGCTGGCCGCCAAGCCAGCGATCCGCCGGGCGCTGATCGAACTGCATGGCGACCTGGGCGCCGGCAAGACGACGTTTGTGCGCCACCTGCTCGCCAGCCTGGGCGTGCAGGGGCGCATCAAAAGCCCCACCTATGCGGTTGTAGAACCTTACACATTGAAGGCGTCAAGCCTTGACTCGGGCCACAATCTTGAATTGTCGATCTGGCATTTTGATTTTTACCGTTTCAATGATCCGCATGAGTGGGAAGAAGCCGGGTTCCGCGAGACATTCGCCAGCCCCGGGCTCAAGCTGGTCGAGTGGCCGGAAAAGGCAGGGGATCATTTACCCCTGCCCGACCTGGTGATTGCCATCGAGATGCAGCCCTACGAATCACGGCGCATTACCCTGACGGCCCATACCCCCACGGGGGCGGAGTTACTGGCATGAACAACAAGAAAAAATCTTCCGGGGGTCCGAGTCGCCGCCATGCGCTGCAAATGGGCGGCATCGTGCTGTTGCTGGGCACCCAGCACATTGCGCGGGGCGCCTCGATCGTGGCGGTGCGTGTCTGGCCGTCCAAAGACTACACCCGACTGACCATCGAGTCCGACACCGCGATCAAGGCACGCCAGTTTTTCATTCCCGAGCCGCCCCGGCTGGCCGTGGACATCGAGGGCATCGACCTGATCCCGGCGCTGCGCGAGCTCGTCGCCAAGGTCAAGTCCGATGATCCGAACATCTCGGGCATTCGCGTCGGCCAGAACTCCCCCGGCGTGGTGCGGCTGGTCATGGACCTGAAAAAGCCGATGCTGCCGCAGGTCTTCAGCCTGGCGCCGGTGGCCGCTTACCAGCACCGGCTGGTGTTCGACCTGTATCCGGCGCAGCCGGTGGACCCGCTCGAAGCGTTGATTGCCGAACGGCTGGCCGACCCGGTCAAGCCGCCAGCCGCGCCCGTGGCCGTTGCGCCCGTGGCGCCGCCTGTCAATGCGGCAGCACAGGCACAGGCCAATGACCCGCTGGGCAACCTGATGGCGCAGCAATCGGGCAAGGCCGCTTCCGCGCCTGCCGCGACGGCGCCTGCCGCGCCGCCCGCCAGCCTTGCGGCCAACGCCGTCCGGCCGCCGGTGGTCGCATCCGTGGAACCACCGGCCATCAGGCCGCCACCGTCCCGGCCGCAGGCCGAGAGCACGCCATTTTCAAGGGGCGACACCGCGCCCGAGATTGAAAACAAGACCGACCGCCTGGTCATCGTCGCCCTCGACCCCGGCCATGGCGGCGAAGACCCCGGCGCCATCGGTCCGGGCGGCACGCGTGAAAAGGACGTGGTGCTGCAGATTGCGCACCGCCTGCGCGACCGCATCAACCAGCAGCCCAACATGCGCGCCTACCTCACGCGTGATGCCGATTTTTTCGTGCCCTTGCATGTCCGGGTGCAAAAGGCGCGCAGCGTCAAGGCCGACCTGTTCATCAGCCTGCATGCCGACGCCTTTTTTACCGAGACGCCGCAGGGCGCCAGCGTCTTTGCCCTGAGCGAAAAAGGCGCGTCGAGCAGCGCGGCGCGCTGGATTGCCAACAAGGAAAACTCGGCTGATCTGGTTGGCGGCATCAATGTCAAGGCCAAGGATGCCCAGGTGCAGCGGGCCATGTTCGACATGAGCACCACGGCGCAGATCAACGACAGCATGAAGCTGGGCAGCGCCATGCTGGGCGAGATCGGCAACGTCGGCAAATTGCACAAGGCCCGGGTCGAGCAGGCCAGCTTTGCCGTGCTGAAGGCGCCCGACATTCCGAGCGTGCTGGTCGAGACTGCCTTCATCAGCAATCCGGCCGAAGAAGCCCGGCTGCGCAGCGACGGCTACCAGATCCAGCTGGCCGATGCGCTGATGCGCGGCATCTCGCGCTATTTCGCCAAGAACCCGCCGCTGGCGCGCAACCGCGCCCTGTAAAACGGCTGACCTGCGCAAGGAACGTCCATACGACAAGTGCCGGCGGTTTCTTCCTACAGTCCGGCTTTGCTGCAGGCATTAGACTAGGCTCACAGGCTGCGCCGGGATGTCACGACGTGACGATCGCTGGTGAATCAGCCTGGATCCAAACAGAAAAGGTGAAAACCATGATCACGAAAATTTTGATGACAGCCGCTGCAGCTTCCCTGATTGCCCTGACCGGCTGCGGAACGAACCCGACCAATGCGCAAATCGGCACCGGCGCTGGCGCAGTGCTCGGTGGCGTGGCCGGAAATGCCGTCTTTGGCGGCACGCTCGGAACCGTGGGCGGCGCCGCTGCCGGCGCGCTGATCGGCAATGAGGTCGGCAAGCGCAACTAAGCCTTTCCGCCTGAACGTCGCCCTGGCCAGCCCGGGCGACGCGGCGAAAACGGATTTCAGCCTGACCGGCTGAAATCAAAAAGACGATTCCTGATGAATGTCAGTGGGTCGTCTTTTTTTGTCCAAACCGCCCCGCAAACCCGGTGGAGTCGAGGAAAGCCTATACGCGCACCTTCGCCTGGCGCACATCGGGAAGGTACATCGATTCGATCTCGCCGGCAAAGCGCGCTGTCAGGTTGTTGCGCTTGAGCTTGAGGGTAGGCGTCATCAGGGTGTTTTCCAGTGTCCACGGCTCGCGCGTCAGGAAGATCACACGGGGCGTGGCGTAACGCGCAAAGTCGCGGGACTGGGCCGCCACGCGCGCCAGCGCCGCCCGGCGAACGGCCGGCAGGTTCAGGCTGGCGTCGGCTTCGGCATCCAGCCCCAGCGAGGCCGCCAGGCGGCGCCACTCCACCGGATTGACCACCGCCACACAGGCGATGAAAGGCCGGTTCTCGCCGACCACCAGCACCTGCGCGAACAGCGGATCGACCGCAATTGCCAGCTCCAGATCGCCCGGCGGCACTTTCTCACCGGTCGATGTCACGATGATTTCCTTGATCCGGCCCCTGATGCGGATACGCCCACCCTCCAGGTCGGCCTGGTCGCCGGTGGACAGCCAGCCGTCAGGCGCCAGCACGCGGGCCGTGTCGTCGGCGCGCTTCCAGTAGCCTTGCATCACCAGCGGGCCACGCACCTGGAGTTCGCGGTTGTCGCCAATGCGCACCTCCACCCCCGGCAGCGGCCGGCCGACCGTGGCCGGATCGTTGTCATCGACACCATTGGCCGCCACGACCGGCGAGGTTTCCGTCATGCCGTAGCCTTGCAGCAGCGGCAGGCCCAGCCCCAGGAAGCAGCGCGCCACGGCATGCGACAACGGCGCGCCACCGCTCACCGCCACACGCACCCGCCCGCCGAACTGCGCCCGCAGCCTGCCGGCCACCAGCCGGTCGAGCAAGGGCCACAGCAGCGGGTCCAGCATCGCCCAGGCGCTGCCTTCACCGTCGGCCAGCGTCAAGTGCTGCGCCCTGCAAAAACGCCGCCAGCCGACGGCCTGCGCGGCATGGAACAGGCGCGACTTCAAGGCCGAGCCGGCCAGCGACTCCTGCAATTTTCCGAACACGCGCTCATAAATGCGCGGCACCGAGATCAGCACCGTCGGTCGCACGGTCTTGAGGTCTTCGGCCAGCAACGCCACCGAACGTGCATAGGCCACGCAACTGCCGGTGGCCAACGGCAGGTAGTAGCCAGCCGTGCGCTCGAAGGTGTGCGACAGCGGCAGGAAGGACAAAAACACATCGTCCGCCGTCGGCACCACGCGCGTCAGGATGGCGAGGACGTTGGACACCACGTTGGCATGCGTCAGCATCACGCCCTTCGGCTTGCCGGTCGTGCCCGAGGTATAGACGATGGCGGCCAGGTCGCCGGCATCGGGCGGCTGTACGGTTTCCGGCAAAACACCCTGCCCGGCCGCAAGCCAGTCCACGAGCGAAACCACCGCTGCACCAACGCTGGCAGGACTGCCCGGCAGGGTTTCGCTTGCCGTCACCACCACCTGCCGGAGCGCCGGCAGTGCCAGGCCGACCCCTTCAATGGCGCGCCACTGGGCCAGGCTGGTCACCATGAGCACCGACGCTTCGCAGTCCGACAGGATGTAGGCAATGCTGCCGGGGTTGTCGATGGCATGCAGCGGCACCGGCACCAGGCTCAGCGACAGCGCGGCCTGGTCGATGCAGACGGCGTCCAGGCCGTTGGGCAGCAGGATGGCGATGCGCGCCTGCCGCGCCAGTTGCATTGCCGCCAGCGCCCTGGCCCACTGCGCGATGCGCTCGCCAGCCTCGGCCCAGCGTGTCGTCTGCCACTGGCCGGCAGCCTCGTCAAACGCGCGGTAGGCCGCACCGCCGGGGGTTTGCGCCAGCCGCCAGGCGAGCAGTTCAGGCAGGGTGCGCACGGCGGTCAGGAGCATCGGCATCGTGGTCATTCAAAAAAACGCAGCACGGCCAGTCAGGCACGGCGTGCAAAGCGATGAATTGTCTGCCACCCGGCAAAGCCGTGGCCGCCGCCACGTCGCGCAGGCGTCAAGGCTGGACCGGCGTGCTGCCCGCCTGGCGCCGTGCCCGCCAGGCGCCAAACAGCACGAACAGGCCGGGAATCAGGATCATGGCCCAGATGATCTTGTCCAGGTGCGTCTTGACAAAGGGCACATTGCCGAAGGCATAGCCGGCCGTGACGATACCTCCGACCCACAATGCCGCGCCGACGAGGTTGAACAGCGAGAACTTGCCGCGGCTCATGTGCGAAATACCGGCAACGAAGGGCGCGAAGGTTCGCAAAAAGGGCATGAAGCGCGCGGCGATGATGGTCACGCCGCCATAACGCTCGTAAAACGCATGCGCCTGGTTGAAGGCCCTCTTGTTGAAAAAGCGCGAGTCCTCCCACTGGAACACCTTGGGCCCGATGTAACGGCCAATCGAATAATTGCACTGGTCGCCCAGCACTGCCGCGGCAAACAGCAGGCCGACGGCCAGCGGGTAGCTCATCAGGCCGACGCCGCACATCGCACCGACGACGAACAGCAGCGAATCGCCGGGCAAGAACGGCATCACGACCACGCCGGTCTCGACAAAAATGATCAAGAAAAGCAGCGCATACACCCACAGGCCATAACTGGCCACGAAGGTTTCGAGGTGCTTGTCAACGTGAAGGATGAAATCGATGAGAAAGGCGGCTAGTTCCATGAAGCTGATTTTGACAGGTCTGCCACCGCTTTTTTCCGGACGCCAGGACGGGACGTCACATCCGGCGGCGTTGTCCTGCACGGTTTGGAGAGCGGCGCTGAAACCGTCCGCGACGCATGCACCATTGGTAGCCGGCACGGCCATGCTTCCTGCGGCCGGGGCGCGGCGCATGGATGCTGCGCCTAAAATTGGCGCTTCATGACGCCTCAAGACCCGGCCGCGCGCCGCCCCATCCGTGACCTTCCCGATGAACTGATCAGCCAGATTGCCGCTGGCGAGGTGGTGGAGCGTCCGGCTTCGGTGGTGCGCGAACTGCTCGACAACGCGCTGGACGCCGGCGCAACGCAGGTCACGGTGCGCCTGTCGGCCGGTGGCGTGCGACTGATCGTGGTGGAGGACGACGGCCTGGGCATTGCCAGGGAAGAGCTGCCGGTGGCGCTGCGCCGCCATGCGACCAGCAAGATCGCGTCGCTGCAGGACCTCGAAGCGGTCGGCACCATGGGCTTTCGGGGCGAGGCGCTGGCGGCCATCAACTCGATTGCGGACATGAGCCTGATCTCGCGCACGCAGGACACCGACCACGCCTGGCAGCTTGACGGCCGCACCGGTGAACTCAAGCCGGCACCCCGCGCGCGCGGCACCAGCGTCGAGGTGCGCGAGTTGTTCTACGCCACGCCGGCGAGGCGCAAATTCCTGAAAACCGACGCCACCGAGCTGGCGCACTGCATCGAAGCCGTGCGACGCCATGCCCTGGTGCGGCCCGATGTGGGTTTTGCCATCTGGCACGAAGGCAAGCTGGTCGAGCAGTGGCGTGCCTGCGTGGGGCTAGAGGGCACAGACGGTTTTCAAGCCCACACCCAGCGCCTCGCTGATGTGCTGGGGGACGACTTCGTGGCGCAGTCGGTGGCTGTGAGCTACCAGAGCAGCGCCACCCGGCGGGACGGCTCGCCGGCCGTGCGCGTCTGGGGCCGGGCGGGCATTCCCGACGCCGCCCGCTCGCGCGCCGACCAGCAGTTTGCCTATGTCAATGGCCGTTTCGTGCGCGACAAGGTGCTCACGCATGCCGCCCGCAGCGCCTACGAGGACGTGCTGCACGGCCACCGCCAGCCGGTGTATGCGCTGTATGTCGAGATCGACCCGGCGCGCGTCGATGTGAATGTGCATCCGACCAAGATCGAGGTGCGCTTTCGCGACAGCCGAGAGGTACACCAGGCGGTGCGCCATGGCGTGCAGGATGCGCTGGCCGCACCCCGAGCCGGCGCGGCCAGTGCAAACGCCACGCAAGCCGAGGCGTCCGCTCAGCCGTCGCAGAACTTCAATTTAAAGCCAAAACAGGCCTTTGCGCAGCAGGGGTGGGTACAACCAGCTATCAAATTCGGAGCAGACCAGGGAAACCGCGTGTCGGACTTTGAAGCCCTGTGGCCGGTGCCGCCCGGCACGGTCAAGCCCGTTGCGCCTGACAGCGCGCTACCCGGCGCTCCCACTGCCAGGCCCGAAATCCCGCCGTCCGGCTCGTCGCCAGATGCCCCCCTGCCCCGGGGCGACTGGCCGCTGGGCCGCGCCTTGGCCCAGTTGCAGGGCGTTTACATCCTGGCCGAAAACGGCCAGGGACTGGTCATCGTGGACATGCATGCGGCCCACGAGCGCATCGTTTACGAACGGCTGAAAAGCCAGTTTGAAGCCTCGCGCATCGACAGCCAGCCCTTGCTGATTCCGGCGACGTTTGCCGCCACGCCGCACGAAGTGGCGACGGCCGAAGCCTGCATCGACACGCTGGCCCTGCTGGGCCTGGAAATCACGCCGTTTTCGCCCAAAACGCTCGCAGTGCGGGCCGTGCCGACCAGCCTGGCGACGGGCGATGCGGTGGAACTGGCCAGGAGCGTGCTGGCCGAACTGGCGCAGATGGAGGCCAGCACCGTGGTTGAGCGGGCGCAGAACGAACTGCTAGGCACCATGGCGTGCCACGGCGCGGTGCGTGCCAACCGGCGTCTGACGGTCGATGAAATGAACGCCCTGCTGCGCCAGATGGAAGCTACCCTGCGCTCCGACCAGTGCAACCATGGCCGGCCGACCTGGCGCCAGGTCAGCCTGAAGGAACTTGACAGCCTGTTTTTACGCGGACGCTGAGCACCCGCCTTTGCGTCCCATGCCATTTCAAGGCAGTTCAGGGCATGAGGCGAATCAGGCCAGCGGAATGGGGCGTGGCAGGGCAAAGCCCCTGGCAATGCGGTTGAAGATAATCCTGAACGGGTTTTCGACAAACCGGTAGGTCAAGCCCGACACCACCCAGAGAACCGCCAGATATGCCACCAGCACGGCGCTGCTCATTGCAACTCCCTTGATGCTGTCCCGGTAACTCATCAGCGGCAGCAAGACCACAGGATGCATCAGGTAGATCGAGTACGACCGCTCACCAAGGATTTGAAATGGCCTGCATTTCAACAATTCCGCCAGAAAGCCGGTGTCCTTGCTGATTGAAACAATCAGGATGGCAAACACGCCGGGGAAAAATATCCCCAAAATCGGGTAATCATCGACCGCCCAAAAAAGTGCGGTCAATGCAACCAAACCGATTATTTGCAGGCGATTGGCATTGAAATCTATAAATCTCACAAAGTGAGAGACAAGCCCGCCCAAAAAGAACGCTGAAACACAGCGCGCAAATCCAAAGTCATAACTCACATCAAAGCATCTTCCAATTGTGAGGCAATCGTGTAAATCGACTGAAGCCCAGACGGTCAGCAAATAGCCCAGCACGGCAAGCATTGCAATAATGGCCAGGCGGATTCTGCCACGTGTCAGAAAACAAAGACTGGCAAAAAGCAGGTAGGCATAAAACTCGGTGCTGATACTCCAGCTCGCATAATTCAAAATCAGCTTGTCAAACAGCCCCAGGCCATGCGTCAGGCTAAGGGTTGACACGATTTCTGCAGCGTTGGGATAAGAATACTCCAGCAGGCCCGGTTCACGGAAAAATCGCGAATAGCCCAACATGACCGCCATGCTCTTGACAAACACCACCAGATTCTGACCCGCGACATAAGCGACCGTTGCAAATACAAGCAATGGAAAAAGCCGGCCGAAACGCCGGATCATGAATGGTTTGAAGGCATCTGTATTTTCAAGCTGTTTTGAATAAACTGAATAAATCAGGAATCCGCTCAAAACAAAAAACAAATCCACAAACAGGTACCCATTTCGAAGAGGGGAAACAAAGCTGGCACCGATACCCAGATGAAACAACGCCACAAACACAGCGGCAATGCCCCGCCCACCTTCAAACGATTTAATCATAGCTATATTTCGATATATTCATGCTGCCTTGTTTTAAACAGGCTTGATGGTTTGCCTTTCAATCTCTGAAATGCCGGGCCATTCTGAAAGAAATTCATCAGTTAAAACCAATAGCCAACATTTTTTAACAAAACATACCTTTTAAGGGTCACCAATTTATTCGGTGTAAAGGGTCTTCATTGGATTGCTTTCCAGGCGCAACAAAACTCCAGCGAGGCTGAACGCCACCTTCGTGCGCAACTTTCCCCAAGTGGGAAAACTGCACAAAACTTACGCAAGCCAAGCCAAGCCAAGCCAGCGAGCCAGCCTTCATCCAACCGGCTGTCGGCCATGAATCGGAAGCCTTTCCCACTTTTCCATCTGGACTAAAAAGCTCCAACTTGGTGCATATCAACGAAAGCGATGGGGACACAAGCCGTAAATACAAACTTTTCGCGGCAAAATGCTGTTTCCGCATGAGTTTATGCACCAATATGAGGAATTGAACGGATGAAATACCAAACCCTGGACAGCTTTTTAAGCCATGTCGCCGGCTGCAATCCAGGCCAGCCGGAATTCCTGCAGGCCACGACCGAGGTGCTTGAAAGCCTCTGGCCCTACATTGAAAAGCATCCCAAATACGCTGAACACGGCCTGCTTGACCGCCTGATCGAGCCAGAGCGCACCATCATGTTCCGCGTTTCGTGGATTGACGACCGGGGCGAAGTCCGCGTCAACCGTGGTTACCGCATCCAGCACAGCTCGGCCATCGGCCCGTACAAGGGCGGCCTGCGCTTTCACCCTTCAGTGAATTTGTCGATCCTGAAATTTCTGGCTTTTGAGCAGACTTTCAAGAATGCGTTGACCACGCTGCCCATGGGCGGCGGCAAGGGCGGCTCGGACTTTGACCCCAAGGGCAAGAGCCCGCTCGAAGTCATGCGCTTTTGCCAGGCGTTTGCCAGCGAGTTGTTCCGCCACATCGGCAGCGACACCGACGTGCCGGCAGGCGACATGGGCGTGGGCGGACGAGAAATCGGCTACATCGCCGGCATGTACAAAAAACTCTCCAACCGCTCGGACTGCGTGTTCACCGGCAAGGGCCTGAGCTTTGGCGGCTCCTTGATCCGCCCGGAAGCCACCGGCTACGGCACGGTCTATTTCGCGCAAGAAATGCTGAAACAAAAAGGCCGCTCGATGGACGGCCTGCGCGTCAGCGTGTCGGGCTCGGGCAACGTGGCGCAGTACGCGGTGGAAAAAGCCATGGCGCTGGGTGCCAAGGTCATCACCGTGTCGGACTCCAGCGGCACCATCGTCGATGAAGACGGTTTCACCACCGAAAAACTGGCCGAACTGATGGAAGTCAAGAACCATCTGTATGGCCGGGTCAACGACTATGCCCAGCGCACCGGCGTGGCCTTCCACCCCGGCGTTCGCCCGTGGCATGTGCCGGTCGACATTGCCCTGCCCTGCGCGACGCAAAACGAGCTGGACATCGACGACGCCCGACTCCTGGTGAAAAACGGCGTGGTCTGCGTGGCAGAAGGCGCGAACATGCCTTCGACGCTGGACGCGGTGCGGGTGTTTGAAGACAACGGCGTGCTGTACGCGCCGGGCAAGGCCAGCAATGCGGGCGGTGTGGCCACGTCAGGCCTGGAAATGAGTCAGAACGCGATGCGCCTGTCGTGGTCGCGCGACGAGGTGGACGCGCGCCTGCTGCAGATCATGCAGGATATTCACAGCGCCTGCCTGCAGTACGGCCGCCGTGAAGACGGAACGATCAGCTATGTCGATGGCGCCAACGTGGCGGGTTTCGTCAAGGTGGCCGATGCGATGCTGGCGCAAGGTGTGGTGTAAGCTCCCGCCCCTGCGACAGACAATACGAAGGGGCATCACAGCCCCTTTTTTTGTGTCTGGTTAAACGCGCATACTCCACGACCTTTTGCCCATCGGCACCATTCTTCAGAAAAATCCATGAAACATTTACTCATTGCCAGCCTGCTGGTTCTTGCCGCAGCCCCTGTGCTGGCGGCCGAGCCAGCCTGCGCCGCCAAGATCACCCGCATCGAACTGGAAGTCGGCCAGGCCCAGGCGCAGGGCCGGCAGCACCAGATTGCCGGCCTGCAAAAGGCTTTGCGCGCCACCCAGTCGAACTGCACGGACGCCTCGCTGGCGGCCGATCGTGAAAGCGACATCAAAAAAGCCACGGAAAAAGTTGCCGGGCGGGAGGAAAAATTAGCCAAGGCGCAGGCCAAAGGGGATGCCCGGAAAATTGCCAGCCAGCAGGCCGACCTGGACAAGGCGCGCAGCGATCTGGCGCAAGCGCAAAAGCCGCTCCTGCCCTAGCCACCGCAGCCCGGCGGCCAGTGCGCCATGGGCCATGAGAACTTTTGTGGCCCAGCGCGCTCTATGAAGTAATGAAACGCTGGCCCATTTTTTTATCGCTTCTTTTTTTCCTGCTGTTGGCCTTTGCACTGCTGGCGGGCGGCACGGCGCTGGACCAGAAGCAACGCGGCTGGATTTTCCAGCCCAGCAACAGCAGCTGGGGCAGCAGCGCCGAACTGGCGCGGGACATGCAGGATGTCTGGATCAATTTTGACTCGAAAGCCACGGGCAACCCCGTCAAGCTGCACGGCCTGTGGCTGCCCGCCGACCCGGGGCACGCTGCCTGGAATGGTGCCAAGGCGCCGGTGCTGCTGTTCCTGCACGGTGCGCGCTGGAATGTCGAAGGCTCGGCACCGCGCATCCGCCGCATGCAGGAACTGGGGTTTTCGGTGCTGGCGATTGACTACCGGGGGTTTGGCAAAAGCTCGCCCGATCTGCCGTCAGAAAATATGGCCTACGAGGATGCGCGCGCTGCCTGGGACTGGCTGGGCGCCCGGCACCCTCAGCAGCCGCGCTACATCTTCGGGCATTCTCTGGGCGGTGCGGTCGCAATCGAACTGGCCGCCAAGGTCGATGACGAGGCCGGCACGATTGTCGAAGGCACGTTCACCTCGATTGCCGATGTGCTCGGCACCATGAAATGGGGCTGGTTGCCATTGCGCGCCCTGATCACCCAGCCCTTCGATTCGCTGGAAAAAGTTGCCCACCTGGGCGCACCGCTGCTGGTGGTGCATGGCGCGAATGACACGCTGATCCTGCCGGCGTTGGGGCGCAAGCTGTATGACGCGGCACATGAGCCCAAGGCGTTTGTGCTGGTCAAGGGCGGCTCGCACCACAGCACCAACACCCTGGGACAGGCACAGTACCGCGTCGCGCTGGCCACGCTGTTTGGCGCCAGCCCCACCCGCGCAGTTATGCCTTTGGTATCGCCCCAGTTGCTGCAGCCCTAAACCCCAAACCGGATGCCAGGGCACCTGCGCTGGCAGGGCTTTCTGGTAGCCTCAAGCGCATGCCTGTTTCTTTTGTACCGGCGCACAGTGCGCCATATTCCCGTCCCTTTTGCATCGGCCTGGCCGGCCCCACGGCGTCAGGCAAAACCGCTGCTGCGCTGGCCATCGCCCGGCAGTACCCGGTCGAGATCATCAGCGTCGATTCAGCCCTGGTTTACCGGGGCATGGACATCGGCACGGCCAAGCCCAGCGCTACTGAACTGGCAGCCGTGCCGCATCACCTGATCGATATTCGCGACCCGCTGCAAGCCTACAGCGCTGCCGAATTCGTGCAGGACGCGCAGCGGCTGATTGAAGACATCAGCGCGCGCGGCAAGCTGCCGCTGCTGGTAGGCGGCACCATGCTGTATTTCAAGGCGCTGTTTGACGGCCTGGACGACATGCCCAAGGCCGACCCGGCAGTGCGCGCGGCATTGCTGCTTGAAGCCAGCGCCAAGGGCTGGCCGGCGCTGCACCAGCAACTGGCGCAGATCGACCCGGTCACGGCCGCGCGCCTGGCGCCGCATGATTCGCAGCGCATTTCGCGGGCGCTGGAAGTGTTCCGGCTGACCGGCCAGCCGCTGTCGTTTTTCCACCAGCGAAACGCTACCAAAACCATAGCTGGCAGCGAACGTCCAGCCTGCGCGAACACCCTTATTTCCCTGGAACCAACAGATCGTGCCTGGCTGCACGAACGCATTGCCCAACGCTTTGACGCGATGCTGGCCGCCGGCTTTGTCGATGAAGTCAGGGCTTTGCGAGCACGGGGGGACTTGACGCCTGACTTGCCCGCCATGCGCTGCGTCGGTTATCGCCAGGCGTGGGAAGCGCTGGATGCCTTGGAGGCCGACGGGCGGGAAGGAAGTTTCTCGACAAAAGACTTCAACGCCTTGCGCGACAAAGGCATTTTTGCCACGCGCCAGTTGGCCAAACGACAGATCACCTGGCTGCGTTCCATGCCGCAACGCGAAGTGGTGGCCTGCGATGACCCAACCGCGCTGCAGCAGGTGCTGGACCGTGTCAAGGCGTACAGGAGCAACTTCCCATGCGCCTGAAAATCAGCCAGCTGGGCAAGCGTTATGGCGATGCTGCCGTTTTCAGCAACGTCTCGCTGGACGTGGCGCCGGGCGAATTCGTCGCCATCGTCGGCGAGTCGGGTGTCGGCAAATCGACATTGCTCAACTGCATGGCGGGGCTGGACAGCTGGGACGAAGGCTCGGTCGTGCTGAACGGCGCCGACCTGGGCGCGATGAACGACGACCAGCGCGCTTTATTGCGCCGCCGCCAGGTCGGCTTTGTGTTCCAGGCTTTTCATGTGCTGCCGCATCTGGATGTGGCGCAAAACGTCGCCCTGCCGCTGCTGCTGCTGGGCGAGCCCGACGATGCGCGCGTTGAGGCGCTGCTTGAAGCCGTCGGTCTGGGCGGCCTGGGACGGCGGCTGCCGCAGCAGCTGAGCGGCGGGCAGTTGCAGCGGGTGGCGATTGCCCGGGCGCTGGTGCATCGGCCCGGCCTGCTGCTGGCCGACGAGCCGACCGGCAACCTCGACCCGACAACGGCGACAAAAGTGATGGACGCGCTGATCGCCCAGACCCGCGAACAGGGCGCGGCGATGGTGCTGGTGACACATTCGGTTGCTGCCGCTGCGCGCGCCGACCGGGTGCTGCACCTGAGCAGCACCGGTATCGAGGCCTGAGGCGTGGCAAAAACCCAGCCCATGCGCGCCCTGCTGCAAACCTTTTCCTGGCAGGAACTCCGCCACCACCCGTGGCGCAGCGTGGCCGCGGTCGTGGCGGTGATGCTGGGCGTGGCATTGGCGTTTTCCGTTCACCTGATCAACGCCTCGGCGCTCAGCGAGTTCTCGCAGGCGGTGCGCGCGGTCAACGGCCAGCCGGACCTGGAACTGCGGGCCGTGCAGGGCAGCTTTGACGAGGCGCTGTACGCCCAGGTGGCCAACCATCCGCAGGTGGCCATGGCCAGCCCGGTGCTCGAACTCTCGACCTATGCGCTCGATGAAAACAGCGACCGGGCCAGGCGCCAGTCCTTGCGCATCATCGGCGTCGATGCGCTGGCCGTGGCATCGGTGGCGCCCGGCCTGATGCCGGTGCCGGCGAAGGACGCTGACCGCATGGCGCTGTTTGCGCCCGGCACGGTGTTCCTCAACCCGGCGGCGCGCCGGGTGTTTGCCAGCAACCGGCTGCAGTTGCAGGACGGACTGCAGTTGCGCAGCGTCAGCGTGGCGGGC
Organism: Polaromonas sp.; assembly: GCF_010365105.1. GTDB lineage: Bacteria > Pseudomonadota > Gammaproteobacteria > Burkholderiales > Burkholderiaceae_C > Polaromonas. Next base: position 48,176 of record NZ_JAAFGZ010000023.1, read on the forward strand.
ACGGTGAATGCCGGCGGCGGGCCGCTGGCGGTGATGGACATTGCCGGCGCGCAGGACCTGTTTGGCCGGGGCGGCCAGCTGTCGCGCATCGACGTGCGGCTCAGGGCAGGCGCCGACAGCCTAAGCTTCATCGACAGCCTGCGGCTGCCGGCTGGCATCACCGCCACCGCGCCCGGCGACGCCGCCGAACGCGTCAGCAACCTGTCGCGCGCCTACCGAGTCAACCTCACAGTGCTGGCGCTGGTGGCGCTGTTCACCGGCGCCTTTCTGGTGTTTTCGGTGCTGTCGCTCAGCGTGGCCAAGCGGGCGCAGCAGTTTGCGCTGCTCGGCGTGCTCGGTCTGACCGGCCGCGAGCGCCTGCAGCTGGTGCTGATCGAGTCGCTGGCGCTGGGCATTGTCGGCAGCCTGGCCGGCATCGCCCTGGGCAGCGGGCTGGCGGCGCTGGCGCTGCGCCTGCTGGGCGGCGACCTGGGCGGCGGCTATTTTGCCGGCGTCGCGCCGACGCTGCAGTGGAGCAGCGGCGCGGCGCTGGGCTACGGCACGCTCGGCGTGGCAGCTGCCGGCATCGGCGGC
>NZ_JAAFGZ010000063.1 GCF_010365105.1 Polaromonas sp.
CGAAAAACTCTTCAGTTCGATCGCATCCAGCTTGGCTTTTACGAAAAACCAGTCTTCTGAACCTATGACGCAGAATTGTGCAATTGGCTCTATTTAATAGCATTTGGCTTACCTGTTGCGGCCTGGTGCCGGTGTCCTGCGATCAGGCGTTGGATATTGCGGCTGCGGCAGGGCAGGCGGGAAAGGCAACCTGAACAAGGGGAATTCAGGCGCAGGCGTGCTCCGGCTGCGGTTGCGGTAGTACTGCGTCCAGCCGATGGACTGGCGGATCGCTTCCTCGGGAACCCGGTAGGCGCGGCCGTCGCCGAGCAGGCCGCGACTCGTCAGGTCGATGCGCCAGCCTGCCGGAACCGTGGCCGGCGCAGGCTGCAGGGTGCGGGCCTCGCCTTCCACCACGGTGATCTGCAGGTAGGCGCCCGCTGGCATCACGGAATAGGCTACCTTGCTGAACTGCTGGCTTTTGGTGCCCAGCGATTCGACGCAGGCATTGGACTTGTCGACAAAAATCCGGCCGCTGCGAAACAGGCTCACCACCAGACAGTTCAGGTCCTGGAACAGGCTGGGGTCGGTGTTTTCGTCGATTTCGAGGTAGCCGCCGTTCCAGAAATCGATCTTCATGCGCGTTCCTGGGCCGGTATAGAAACGGTCGCCGGCCAGCAGCGCCTGGCCCAGCTGGGCCGGTTGCCCGGCGCCATGGTTGCCCCGGTCGACAAACGCATTCGGCCCCTCGATGAAGGTGATCCGGCCGACCGGGCGCAGCACCGGCACCTGTTCCTGGCTGGTGGGCGTGGGCCGGGGTGCGGGCGGCAGGGGTGCGCACGCCGGCAGCAGCGCAATCAGCACGGCCAGCTTGAGGCGGCTGGACAGTTGGGGAATATGGGGCAGGGTCATCTGGCGCCTCCTTCCGGAACTAAAAACAGGTTGGCCTGGCCTGTCACTTGCAGCCGTGCAATCGTCTCGCTTGGGTACCACACGGCTTTTCGCTCGGCAGGCAGCCACAGCAGCAGGTTTTTATCGTTGCGCGTCATGAGGTTGCCGCTGGCCAGCGCACCGTCCTTGAATTCAAGGCTGGCTACCGGATAGACCGCCGCCCGCACCAGGATGCCGAAAGCCACCGGCAGCAAGAGCGTGTAGACCATTCCATAGACGGCCAGCACCAGGCGGCAGGCCCGCGCCAGCAGCTCGGGCCGGATGGCTGCGGTGAAGGAAAACGACGCGCCGATGGCCATCAGCAGCACCAGGTAGCCGTCGAGCAGGCGCCGGAACTCGGCCAGCAGGAACACATTGCAGCGCTCGCCCTGCATCAGCAGCGAAGCCGCGACATCCGGCGGCAATCCGCTGCCGACCGCCGGAATCAAGGCCCGGCAGTCCACCGTGGCCTGCGCGCTGCTGCGAAACAGCAGGCTGTCAATGCGCCCCAGCGCCAGCAGCGGGTAGAAAAACCGGTCGGTATGGGCAATCAGCAGGACCACCAGTGCCGTCAGCAGCAGCGTGCCCTTGAGCGCCGGACGTGCCGCAGCCAGTGCGGCGCGGCGCTGGGCCAGCCATTCACGCACACGCTGCCCGCTTCTGGCCAGCGGCCCGATTTCGCCCAGAAGCGCCAGCAGCACCAGCACGCTGACGCCTCCGGCGCCCAGGGCCAGCACCATCTGCAGCAGGTGGGCCGTGACGGCAAAGAAGAACCGGGCGCCCTCCAGCAGCATGTCCTCGTGCTTGAAATCCACCACCCGGCCCAGCCCCAGCATCGTCAGGTGGGCATGAAAGGCGTAGTAGCCGGTGGCATAGCAGATGGCAGTCAATGCAGCCAGCGCGCCGCCGAGCCAGGCAATCGATTCCTTGAGCCGCTGAAGCAGTTCCATGGCCCCCCCGATGTGTTTCACGCCGGCCCGGCAGGCTGTCTGCCGCGCCCATCAGTGGCCAGAACGAAGACGGGCTGCGGCGGGCATGGGCCGGATGCTTGCCAACTCTATACGCAGAGCCGCGGGATGTCGGCATTCCAGGCGGCACAAAGTTTCCGGATCGGGTAACTGATGTTACGCAGTGAAGCGTGTGACGCCACTGCAAAGCCCTTGACGAGGAGCAAGCCGGCCGGCCGTTCAGTCCGCTACAGCGATGCCGCCAGCCGGGTTCCCTGGTCAATCGCCCGCTTGGCATCGAGTTCTCCGGCCGCGTCGGCGCCGCCGATAAGGTGCGTTTTCATGCCTGCGGCGCGCAGCGGCTCCAGCAGCTCGCGCAATGGCTCCTGGCCGGCGCACAGGACGATATGGTCGACTTCGAGCACCGCGCCGTTCTCGCGCTTCGGGCCATGCGTGATGAACAGGCCCACGCCGCTTCCCTGGTCGCCAATGCGCTCGTAGTTCACGCCCGAGATCATTTCGACCTGCTTCATCTTCAGCGCCGCCCGGTGAATCCAGCCGGTCGTCTTGCCCAGGCCGGCGCCCATCTTGCCGGCCTTGCGCTGCAGCAGCGTGACCTGGCGCGCCGGCGGCGTGATGTGCGGACGCACCACGCCGCCGCGCACGCTGCCGGGGTCGGCCACGCCCCATTCGGCCAGCCAGGCGGGCAGGTCGAGGGCGGTGGAATGCCCGGGCGGCGTGACCAGGAACTCGGCCACGTCAAAGCCGATGCCGCCCGCGCCGATCAGCGCCACGCGCTCGCCGACCACCTGGCGGCCCGTCAGCACGTCGATATAGCTCAGCACCCGGGAATGGTCCTGGCCGGGAATGCGCGGGTTGCGCGGCGTGACGCCGGTGGCCAGGATGACCTCGTCAAAGCGCTCCAGCACCAGCTCGGCCGCTTCCACGCGGGTGTTCAGCCGCAGCGTGACGCCGGTTTGTTCAATCCGGCGGCCGAAGTAGCGCAGGGTTTCGGCAAACTCTTCCTTGCCGGGAACGCGCCGGGCCAGGTTGAACTGGCCGCCGATCTGGCCGGCGGCATCGAACAGCGTCACGTCGTGGCCGCGCTCGGCGAGCGTCGTGGCGGCCGCCAGGCCGGCGGGACCGGCGCCAATCACCGCCAGGCGTTTTCTGGCTGCTGCGATGCGGATGACCAGTTCGGTTTCATGCCCGGCGCGCGGATTGACCAGGCAGCTCGCCAGCCTGGCCTTGAAGGCGTGGTCCAGGCACGCCTGGTTGCAGGCAATGCAGGTGTTGATGTCCTGGCTGCGCCCCTGCGCGGCCTTGTTGACGAAGTCGGGGTCGGCCAGTAAGGGCCGCGCCAGGCTCACCATGTCGGCGCAGCCGTCGGCCAGCGCCTGCTCGGCAACCTCGGGCATGTTCAGCCGGTTGCTGGTGATGACCGGGATGGTCAAGCCGGCGGCGCGCAGTTCGGTGCGCAATTTTTTCGTCACCCAGGTGAAGGCGCCGCGCGGCACCGAGGTGGCAATCGTCGGCACCCGCGCCTCATGCCAGCCGATGCCGCTGTTGATCAACGTCGCGCCCGCTGCCTCGACCGCCTTGGCCAGCTGCACGACTTCCGTCCAGCTGCTGCCGTCCGGAATCAGGTCGATCAGCGACAGGCGGTAGATCAGGATGAAATCCGGCCCCACGGCTTCGCGCGTGCGCCGCACGATCTCGACGGCCAGCCGCATCCGGTTGGCATAGCTGCCGCCCCAGTCGTCGGTGCGCTGGTTGGTGTGGGTCACCAGGAACTGGTTGATCAGGTAGCCTTCGCTGCCCATGATTTCGACGCCGTCGTAGCCGGCTTCGCGTGCCAGCATGGCGCAGCGCACAAAAGCGCGAATTTGCCGCTCGATGCCGCTGGCGCTCAGTGCATAAGGTGTGAACGGCGAAATCGGGCTCTGGATGCGTGACGGCGCGACGCACAGCGGGTGGTAGCCATAGCGCCCGGTGTGCAAAATCTGCAGCGCGATCTTGCCGCCTTCCTGGTGCACCGCATCGGTGACCTGCCGGTGGCGTCGCGCCGCGCCCGAGGTGGCCAGCATGCCGGCAAACGGCTTGGTCCAGCCGGCGACGTTGGGTGCAAAGCCGCCGGTAACCGTCAGGCCGACGCCGCCGCGCGCGCGTTCCGCAAAGTAGGCGGCCATGGCGGGAAAATGCTTGCGGCCGTCTTCCAGCCCGGTGTGCATGCTGCCCATCAGCACGCGGTTTTTCAGCGTGGTGAAGCCCAGGTCCAGCGGCGACAGCAGGTGGGGAAAGGGAAGGGCAGAGGGAAAAGCGGTGGTGGCCAAGGGCAGTCTCCGGGTCAGGGTTGACTGCATGGTAGCCGCCGGAAATGGCCCTGGGTAGCGCGTGCGGTGCTCCAGGCGACACGCCTTGCCAGGACTGCGGGCAAACACTGAAGCGATTTTCCGGCCGCGTGCAAACTATGAAAATAATAGCTGAATACGCCCGTCCTTATTGCGCTAGCGGCACTTTTTGATCGAATTTGCGGCTTCGGTGACAAGCGCCGGGCCTTTGTAGATCAGGCCGGTGTAGATCTGCACCACGTCGGCGCCGGCCTTGATCTTGGACACGGCGTCCAGCCCGCTCATCACGCCACCCACGCCGATGATGGGAAAGCCCGTGCCCAGCGCGGCACGCAGCTGGCTGATCACGCGGTTGCTGGCCGCCAGCACCGGCGCGCCACTCAGGCCGCCGGCTTCCTCGGCATGGCGCTGGCCCTTGACGGCGTCGCGGCTCAGCGTGGTGTTGGTAGCGACGACGCCATCCATCGCGTGGCGCTTGAGCGTGGCGGCAATCACGCCGACCTGCGCTTCATCGAGGTCGGGCGCTATCTTGACAAAAATCGGCACGCGTTTGCCATGCCGGCCGGCCAGGGTTTCGCGGCGCTCGGCAATCTGGCCGAGCAGGGCGTCCAGCGCCTCGTCGCTCTGCAGCGCGCGCAGGTTCTTGGTGTTGGGGCTGGAAATATTGACGGTCACGTAGTCGGCATGCGGGTACACGCCGTCGAGGCAGATCAGGTAGTCGTCCACCGCGTTTTCAATCGGCGTGGCGGCATTCTTGCCAATGTTCAGGCCCAGCAGCAATGTGCTTTTGGCGCCGGGCTTGCGAACGCTTGACTTCTGCACGTTGGCCAGGAAGGCATCCAGCCCGTCGTTGTTGAAGCCCAGGCGGTTGATCAGCGCATTCGCTTCGGGCAGGCGGAACATGCGCGGCTTGGGGTTGCCGGGCTGGGCCTTGGGCGTCACCGTGCCGACTTCTACAAAGCCGAATCCCATCGCGGCCAGACCGTCGATGCAGCGCGCGTTCTTGTCCAGCCCGGCGGCCAGGCCGACGCGGTTGGGGAACTTCAGCCCGGCCAGCTCAATCGGGTCGCTGACCTTGCTGCTGCAGTAGAGCGCCGACAGTGGCGTGCCCTGGGTGCGCGCTAGCGAGGCCATGGTCAGTTCGTGGGCGGTTTCGGCGTCCAGCCCGAATAAAAAGGGACGGGCCAGGGCGTAGGGAAGCAGGGACATTGGATAATTCGGGCAGAGAGCGGTGGATGTGTGCGAGCCAGGCAAAACGCCGGGCTCCGCAAGGCATAAGCCCTGATTGTCGCAAAACCCGTTTCACCTCAAACCATTGACGAAAAGCAAATCATGACCCAAGACGAACTCAAAACCCTGGTCGGCCAGGCCGCCCTGTATTACGTCGAGGACGGCAGTATTGTCGGCGTCGGCACCGGCTCGACCGTCAACAAGTTCATCGACGCGCTGGCCACCATGAAGGACCGGATCCAGGGCGCCGTGTCCAGCTCGGTGGCTTCAACCGAGCGGCTGCGGGCGCTGGGCATCAAGGTCTTTGAGGCCAGCGAGGTGGACGAACTGGCGGTGTACATCGACGGCGCCGACGAGATCGATCACGCTGGCTTCATGGTCAAGGGCGGCGGCGCGGCGCTGACGCGCGAGAAGATCGTCGCTGCGCAGTCGCGCCGCTTCATCTGCATTGCCGACAAGTCCAAGTACGTTGCCACGCTGGGCGGTTTTCCGCTGCCGGTCGAGGTCATCCCGATGGCCGCGCAGCGCATTGCGCGCCAGTTCGAGGCCATGGGTGGCGCCGCCACCGTGCGCCACAAGGACGGCCAGCCGCTGGTGACCGACAACGGCCAGCACATCCTGGACGTGACCGGCCTGAAGATTGCCGATCCGCTGGCCTTCGAATCGCTGGTCAGCCAGTGGCCCGGCGTGGTGACGGTGGGGGTGTTTGCGTTCCAGAAGGCGCATGTGTGCCTGCTGGGAACCGACGAGGGTGTTGAAACCCTGGTGTTCTGACGGGATTTCCGTTTCCATTTCCGGCGATGGCGGACGGTGTCGAAACGACGCAGCAGAACGCGCTGATTCTTTCCTGCCTGCTGCCGGGCACCGCCGTTCATGGCGTTTGTGTCCTTCCGGGCCTCAACCTTTGCGCCCAGCGTAATGAATCTGCGACAAGGTTCATTGATCTGGCCGGCCTGCTCGAATATCTTTGCTTTCAAAGCGATTTTATGGAGCAAGCATGCAGACTCAACCCAGCAGCCGGTCGTGGGATACCCGCCGAACCGAAAAGAAACGGCGCCTGGCGCGCGCAGCCGCCTTCACCGACGGCCGCGTGGTGCCCACGGCCGACATCGTGCCGTTTCTCGAATCGCTGATCGCGCCCGGCGACCGCGTGGTACTGGAGGGCAACAACCAGAAGCAGGCCGATTTCCTGTCGCGCTCGCTGGCGCAGGTTGACCCGGCCAAGGTTAACGGCCTGCACATGATCATGCCCAGCGTCAGCCGCTCCGAGCACCTGGACCTGTTCGAGCGCGGAATTGCCCGCAAGCTCGATTTTTCTTATGCCGGCTCGCAAAGCCTGCGCATCTCGCAGCTGCTGGAAGACGGGCAGTTAGAGATCGGCGCCATCCACACCTACATCGAACTCTACGCGCGCCTGTACATCGACCTGACGCCCAACGTCGTGCTGATCGCCGGCTTCACGGCCGACCGCGCCGGCAACCTCTACACCGGCGCCAGCACCGAGGACACGCCCGCGCTGGTCGAGGCGGCGACCTTTCGCGACGGCATCGTGATCGCGCAGGTCAACGAGATCGTCGATGACGTGGGCGACCTGCCGCGCGTCGATATTCCCGGCTCGTGGATCGACTTCGTGGTGAAAGCCGACAAGCCCTTTTTCATCGAGCCGCTGTTCACCCGCGACCCGCGCCTGATCAAGCCGGTGCATATCCTGATGGCGATGATGGCGATTCGCGGCATCTATGAGCGCCACCAGGTGCAGTCGCTCAACCACGGCATTGGCTTCAACACCGCCGCCATCGAGCTGATCTTGCCGACCTACGGCGAGCAGCTTGGGCTCAAGGGCAAGATCTGCCGCCACTGGGCGCTCAATCCGCATCCTTCGCTGATTCCGGCCATCGAGTCGGGCTGGGTCGAGAGCGTGCATTCCTTTGGCGGCGAACTCGGCATGGAAAAGTACGTCGCGGCGCGGCCCGATGTGTTCTTCACCGGCGCCGACGGCTCGATGCGCTCGAACCGCGCGCTGTGCCAGCTGGCGGGCCAGTACGCGGTCGATCTGTTCATCGGATCGACGCTGCAGATCGACGGCGACGGCCATTCCTCGACCGTCACGCGGGGCCGGCTGTCGGGTTTTGGCGGCGCGCCCAACATGGGCCACCAGCCCGGCGGCCGCCGCCACTGCACGCCCGCCTGGCTGGACATGCTGCAGACCGACAGCCCGCTGGAAAAGGGCCGCAAGCTGGTGGTGCAGATGGTCGAGACTTTCCAGGCCGGCGGCAAGCCCACTTTCGTCGAGGAACTTGATGCGGTGCAGGTCGCGAAGGATTCGGGCATGGCGCTGGCGCCAGTCATGATCTACGGCGACGACGTGACGCACGTGCTGACCGAGGAAGGCATTGCCTACCTTTACAAGGCGCAGTCGCTGGCGCAGCGCCAGGCGATGATCGCCGCCGTGGCCGGCGTCACGCCGATTGGCCTGCGGCATGACCCGGCCCAGACGCGGCAGATGCGCAGCGAAGGGCTGATTGCGCTGCCCGAAGACCTGGGCGTGGACCGCTCCCAGGCCACGCGCTCGCTGCTCGCAGCCAAGAGCATGGCCGATCTGGTGGACTGGTCGGGTGGGCTGTACGAGCCGCCGGCCAAGTTCAGGAGCTGGTGATGAAGGCGCTTGACCTTGAATTTCTCCCGGCACAGGGCAACTCGGCATGGCTGGCCGCGCAGGCGGTTGATGCGCTGCTCGACGAAGCACGGCTGACGCCCAAGCCGGGGCTGGTGGACCGCCGGGGCCGGGGCGCGCACACCGACCTGGACCTGGACCTGATGTGCCGCTCGGCCCGCGCGCTGGCGCCGGCGTTCGCTTGCATGGCCGAAGCCGCCCGTGATGCCGGGACGCCCACGCTGGCGCTGCGCGAGGCGCTGGGCCGGATGGGCCGTGAAGCCGAGGCCGCCATGATGCAGGTCACGCAGGGCATCAACACCCACCGGGGCGCGATCTGGGCGATGGGCCTGCTGGTGGCGGCGGCGGCCATTGAGCCGGACGCGGCCAGCCCGGCGCGAACGGCGCAGCTGGCCGCTTCCATCGCCCGCCTGCCGGACCGCCACGCGCCGCTGGTAAGCGGCAACAAGGGCGAAAGCGCCTGCCGCGACTTTGGCGTCACCGGCGCGCGCGGCCAGGCGCAGGCCGGCTTTCCGCAGGTCGTCGAGCGCGGGCTGCCCGAGTTGCAGCGCAGCCGCTCGCGCGGCGACAGCGAAACCGCGTCCCGCCTCAATGCGCTGCTGGCCATCCTGAGCGGGCTGGACGATACCTGCGTGCTGTCGCGCGCCGGGCCGGCGGTGCTGCAGGCGCTGCAGGCGGATGCCGTCGCCGTGCTGGCCCGCGGCGGCGTGGCGGCCCTA
>NZ_JAAFGZ010000024.1 GCF_010365105.1 Polaromonas sp.
TCGAAAAACTCTTCAGTTCGATCGCATCCAGCTTGGCTTTTACGAAAAACCAGTCTTCTGAACCTATGACGCAGAATTGTGCAATTGGCTCTAAATAATAGCTAAATATGCCCGTATCGCCTGCGCAAACAACGTTTTTAATGCGAAAAATGAAAGACATTGGCACCAGAGCGTCCTGCGCCTGCAGCCGGGCGTTTACCATGGGTCCATGCCCATCACCCACCTGCTTTACCTGCACGGCTTTCGCTCCTCGCCCCAATCGGCAAAGGCCCAAAAAATGGCCGCCCTGATGGCTGCGCACCACCCGGCGGTACGCTGGTGGTGTCCGCAGTTGCCGCCTTCGCCGCAGTGCGCCATGGCGATGCTGGAAAAAGGCCTTGCAGACTGGCCGGCTGGATCGATGGCGGTCATCGGCTCGTCGCTGGGCGGGTTCTATGCGACGGCGGTGGCCGAACGCATGGGCTGCAAGGCGGTGCTGCTGAACCCGGCGGTCGATCCTGCGCGCGACCTGGTCCGCTACATCGGCGAGCAGACCACCTGGCAAAACCCCGACGAGCATTTTTTCTTTGAAGCGCGCTTTGTCGATGAACTGCGCGCACTGCAGGCCGGGCCTTTGACAATTCCGCACCACTACCTGGCCATCATCGCCAAGGGCGACGAAGTGCTGGACTGGCACGAGATGGCGGCGCGCTATGCGGGCGCCCGCCTGCGGATGCTGGAAGGCGGCGACCATGCGCTGAGCGACTTCGACGCGCACCTGCCGGCCGTCCTGGACTTCCTGGGCCTGGCCTGAAACCAGTGCCGGCTTGTCTCGGGCCAGGCGCTGCCTGATTACACTAGCAGCCTGTCGGACTTGGGGGTCGTCGGCTGCCAGCCGCACGCCCCGCAAGGGCCATCACCCCGCTCCACCCAGGCCAAAGGATTTTGTTGTGTTTGTATTGTTTGAAGAAACCGGCAAGTTCCTGGCCGGCCGGATTTTGTCGGAAGCGGACAGTTCGTTGCAGGTGGAGCTTGACTCGGGCAAGCGCGTCAAGGTCAAGGCGGCCAACGCCCTACTGAAGTTCGAGAAACCCGCGCCGGCCGAGTTCATTGCCGCCGGCCAGCGATTGATTGAAGAAATCGACCTGGACCTGGCCTGGGAATTCGCCAGCGACGAGGAATTCGGTTTTGCCGAACTGGCGCGCGACTACTTCAGTGCCGACGCCACCAAAGCCGCCTCGGCCGAGCAACAGGCCGCCGCGCTGTTCCGCCTGTACGACGCGCCGCATTACTTCCGCCGCGCCGGCAAGGGCCGCTTCAAAAAAGCGCCGCCCGAAATCCTGCAGCAGGCGCTCGCTGCCATCGAAAAGAAAAAACAGATCACGGCGCAGATTGCCAGCTGGGCCGACGAACTGGGACAGGGCCAGTGCCCGGCGCCGATCCGCGAGCAGCTCTACAAGATCCTCTTCAAGCCCGACAAGAACAGCGCCGAGTACAAGGCGGTGGTCGATGCTTCCCGCGCCACGCATACCGCGCCGCTCGACTTGCTGCAAAAAGCCGGCGCCATCGCCTCGCCCTACCAGTTCCACTGGAAGCGCTTTTTGTTCGAGAACTTCCCCAAGGGCACGCGCTTTCCGGAGTTGCAGGCGCCGCCGATCAAGGACGAGCTGCCGCTGGCCGATGTCCGCGCCTTTTCCATCGACGACTCCAGCACCACCGAGATCGACGATGCGCTGTCGGTGCAAGGCCTGGGCAGCGGCACGGTCACGCTGGGCGTTCACATCGCCGCGCCCGGCCTGGCGGTGCTGCCAGGCGGCCCGATTGACGCCATCGGCCGCGCGCGCATGTCCACCGTGTACATGCCCGGCTACAAACTGACCATGCTGCCCGACGACGTGGTGCAGGCCTACACGCTGCAGGAAGGCCGCAACTGCCCTGCCCTGTCGCTCTACATCACGATGGACGAAGCCACGCTGGACATCACCGCCAGCGTGACCCGGCTGGAACAGGTGCCCATCGTCAGCAACCTGCGCCACGACGCGCTCGACAACGTGTTCAACGAAGCCTTCTTTGAAGCCGCACAAGTGACCGCGCCGGTCGATGTGCCCTGGGGCGTGGAGATGACCTTCCTGCACCGACTGGCCCGGCACCTGAAAGGCCAGCGCGAAATCGTTCGCGGCAAGCCCGAGAACTTCAACCGGCCCGACTACAACTTCAAGCTCGACAATCCAATGGGCGGCGAGCCGCAGGGCGACGAGCGCGTCAGCATCAGCACCCGCCAGCGCGGCGCGCCGCTCGACCTGATCGTCGCCGAGGCGATGATCCTGGCCAACAGCACCTGGGGCCAGTGGCTGGCCGAGCATGGCGTTCCGGGCATTTACCGCAGCCAGGCCAGCATGGCGCCGGGCGTGAAGGTGCGCATGGGCACCAAGGCGCTGCCGCATGCCGGCCTCGGCGTGAAAAGCTATGCCTGGAGCACCTCGCCGTTGCGCCGCTACACCGATCTGGTGAACCAGTGGCAGATCATTGCCGTCACCAAACACGGCCGTAGCGCCGCGCTGGTCGCGCCCTTCAAGCCCAAGGATGCCGATCTGTTTTCGGTGATTTCGTGCTTTGACGCGGCCTACAGCGCCTACAACGGCTTCCAGTCCGGCATCGAGCGCTACTGGACGCTGAAATACCTGGAGCAAAACGGCATCACCGAACTGACGGCGACCAGTTTCAAGGACAACCTGGTGCGCGCCGACGATCTGCCGCTGGTTCTGGCCGCCCTGGGCGCGCAAGGCCTGCCGCGCGGCGCCCGGGTGCGCATCAGGCTCGGCGCGATTGACGAGATCACGCTGGACATCGCCGGCACCGTCATCGAGCGGCTCGACACGGTTGCGGAAACTTCAGCCGAGGCGCAGGACAGCGACGCCAGCGAAGACGGCGAAGACGAAATCGCCGCCGGTCCGATTTCGATTGCCGTTGACATGAACGAGGCGCAGGCGGATGCCGAACCGGCTCCCGCTGCGGCCGCCTGAAGCCGCCCCGATGTCCAGCGCGCCACCGATGGCCGGCCCCCGGCATCGTGCCTTCATGCTGAAACCTGGCCGGCCGCCGGGGAAATCCCGGTCGCCCAGCACGCTTCAGGTGGCGCTGGGCATTTCGCTGGCCGCGCACGCCGCGTTGCTGGCGGTGCGGATTGTCGATCCGGAGCGCTTCAACCGCGTCTTCCAGGACACGCCGCTGGAGGTGATCCTGGTGAATGCCAAGTCCAGCGACGCACCCGATGCAAACGCCAAAGCCATTGCGCAGGCTTCGCTGGCCGGCGGCGGCGCGCTTGACAGCGGCCGGCCGACCTCCCCGTTGCCGCCTTCGCTGACGGCGAAAACCGGCGACGCGCAGGAAGATGAAAACGAACGCCGCCAGGTCCGGTCGCTCAAGGAGCAGCAGGCCCAACTGCTGCTGCAGACCCGCAAGGAACTGGCCGCGCTGCCGCCGCCCGACCTGAGCATGCCGTCCAGCCTGCGCGCGCAAACCGAGCAGGAAGAAAAGCGCCGCCAACTGGTCAAGCTGCTCGCGGAAATTGAAAAAAGCATCAACGAAGACAGCGCCCAGCCGTCCAGGCGCTACATCAGCCCCTCGACCCGCGAAGCAGTCTATGCGGTGTATTACGATGCGATGCGCCGCAGGATCGAGAAAAAGGGGACGCTGAACTTTCCGCAACGGGCCGGGAAAAAACTGTATGGCGAGCTGACCATGACGATGACGGTCAATGCCGACGGTCAGGTGTTGACGACCGAAGTGGTGCAAGGCTCGGGCAACCCGACGCTTGACCGCTGGGCGCAAAGCCTGGTGCAGGGCAGCGGGCCTTTCGAGCCGTTCAGCGAAGCCATGCGCAGCCAGGCCGACCAGATCGTGGTGGTGTCGAGCTTCAATTTCGGGCGCGATGACAGCCTGGAAACGAAGCTGACTGATCGCTGAGCCTCGGCGCGGCGCCTGCATTGAACAACAGTCCAAATGGAAAAGATGCTTTCATGATCAGCGATCACGCTGCCGTATCGCATTTCTCCGCGCCTGGCAACCCGATGGCCGGCAGCAGATTCGCGCTGGTCCATGCCGGTGAGCCGGTGCGGCTGGCATGAAAGCCTTTGGGCGCCTGCTGCTCCTGGCCTTGCTGGCCGGCCTGGCCCTGCAGCTGTATTTTGCGGGGCGCATTGCGCTGATGCGCTTCGTCAACCCGGAATCGACCGCCTTCCAGCGCTCGGAAGCCTGGGGAATAGCCCGCAGCACCGGCACACTCAAATGGCGCCAGCAGTGGGTGCCTTACGCGGAAATCTCAAGCCACCTCAAGCGCGCCATCATCGCCTCGGAAGACGCCAGTTTCTTGCTGCACGAAGGGCTTGACATGGACGCGCTGGAAAAGGCCTGGGAGAAAAATGCCCAGGCCGAGGAACGTGCCGCGCAATCCCTCAGCCGGCAGGCCGAGGGCAAGTCGAAAGTGCCCCTGGTCAAGCCACCCAAAATCATCGGCGGCTCGACCATCACCCAGCAGCTCGCCAAGAACCTGTTTTTGTCGGGCGAACGCACGCTGCTGCGCAAGGGCCAGGAACTGCTGCTGACGCTGATGCTCGAAGCGCTGCTGAGCAAGCAGCGCATCCTGGAGATTTACCTCAACAATGTCGAATGGGGCGAAGGCGTTTTTGGCGCCGAGGCCGCCGCCCAGCACTATTACCGCAAGCCAGCCGCGCGCCTGAGCGCCATCGAGTCGGCCCGGCTGGCGGTGATGCTGCCCCGGCCCAAGTATTTTGAAACCCACACCGGCTCGGGCTACCTGGCGTCGCGCGCCCGGACCATCGCGGCGCGCATGGGCGGGGTGGAACTGCCATGAGCACTGAATTTTTCTTTTTTACGAGTCATTTCGTGCCCTTTCGCAATACCTGCGGGCATAGGCAGCTCCTTTAATCATAGCAATGCATATATTGGGAATCGATCCGGGCTTGCTGATCACCGGCTTTGGCGTGGTGGACATGGACGGCCCGCACCTGCGCTATGTCGCCAGCGGCACCATCAAGACCGCGCACCTGGACAAAAAGGACTTGCCGGGCCGGCTGAAGGTGCTGTTCGACGGCGTTCGCGAGGTGGTGCAGCGCTACCAGCCCGAATCCGCGTCGGTCGAGATCGTGTTTGTCAACGTCAACCCGCAGGCTACGCTGCTGCTCGGCCAGGCGCGCGGCGCGTGCATCACGGCGCTGGTGTCCACCGACCTGCCGGTGGCCGAATACACCGCGCTGCAGATGAAAAAGGCAGTCGCCGGCTACGGCAAGGCCGGCAAGGCGGAGGTGCAGGAAATGGTCATGCGCCTCTTGAAGCTGCCGTCGCTGCCCGGAAAGGATGCCGCCGATGCCCTGGGGCTGGCCATCACGCATGCGCATGTGGGCGCGGCGATGGCGCGGCTGGCGAAGGCCAGCGAAGCCAGCGGCAAGATGGGCGGACTTTACCGCGCCGGACGCAGCCGATGACCCCTACCCCACCCGCTCCATGATGAGCACGGCGAAAAATCCGAAAGCGGCTATCAATGCCCACTTCAGCACCACCCAGCCATAGTGCCTGAAGCGCAGTTGCCCGGTGCCGGCGTAGAGCATGAAGCACACCAGCGATGTCAGCAGCGCCAGCAAGAGCATCCCTCGAAAAAGCAGCATGGCCTGGACTCCGGATGGTGAAGAAATGCGCTACCAGGCGCGCGCCAGGGTGGCGAACCCCTTGGGCGCGCTTTTTTCGTCGTCGAACGTGGCGATCTCGTAGGCATCGGGATGCGCCAGCAACTCGCGCAACAACTTGTTGTTCATGGCATGGCCCGAGCGAAAAGCGCTGTAGGCGGCCAGCAGCGGCTTGCCCAGCAAATACAGGTCGCCCATGGCGTCGAGGATCTTGTGCTTGACGAATTCGTCGTTGTAGCGCAACCCTTCGGCATTGAGCACCTTGTAGTCATCCATGACGATGGCATTGTCCAGCCCGCCGCCGAGCGCCAGGCCGTTGGCCCGCATCATCTCGACATCCTTGGTGAAGCCGAAGGTGCGCGCGCGGGCAATGTCACGGCTGTAGGCGCCGCTGCCCATATCGAAGTCGACGCGCTGGCCGGTCGAATCGACAGCCGGGTGGTCAAAATCGATCTCGAAGCTCAGCTTGTAGCCTTCGTAGGGGCTCAGGCGCGCCCATTTGACATTCGCACCCTCGCCTTCGCGCACCTCGACCGGCTTGAGGATGCGCACGAAGCGCTTGGGCGCCGGCTGCAATGCAATGCCGGCGGATTGCAGCAGGAACACAAACGATGATGCCGAGCCGTCCAGGATGGGCACCTCTTCAGCTGTGATGTCGATGACCAGGTTGTCAATGCCCAGTCCCGCGCAGGCCGACATCAGGTGCTCGACCGTCAGCACCTTGGTACTGCCGCTGGAAATCGTCGATGCCAGCCGGGTGTCGGTGACGGCTTCGGGCGAGATGACGATGTCCACCGGCTGTGGAAGATCGACGCGCCGGAACACGATGCCGCTGTCGGGCGGCGCCGGCCGCAGGGTCAACTCGACCCGCTGGCCGCTGTGCAGCCCGACACCGACCGCCCGTGTCAGGGATTTGAGGGTTCTTTGAGCGAGCATGTCGTATTTTAAATTGTCAGGCGCGCAGCATCGCTGCCCGGCCCGCCAAGCCCATGCAGCAGGCTGGCGTGCAACAGCCGCAGCCTGTCAGGCCGCAGGCCATGCGCCCCGGCCCGCCATGGCTGGCAGGTACAGGCGCAGGCAGGATCAGTCCGCCTGACGGCGCAAAAAGGCAGGAATCTCGAAGTCGTCCATGCCGCCCGATGCCAGCGCATCGACCTTCGCAGCCGCCTGGATGCGGTTGTTACCCCACACGTTGGGCCGGGCCATGTTGCCGTAGTCGGGTTGCTTCAGGCCCTGCACGCCAGCGGCATTCTGGCCGGCACCGCGCAGCACCTGCAGCGGCGCGACATTGCTGCGCACTTCCTGGCGGCTCAGGCCGGTGGCCACCACGGTGACGCGGATGTCGTCACCCAGTTCGTCGTCGTAGGCGGTGCCGTAGATCACATGCGCATCGGGCGATGCGTAGGCGCGCACGGTGTTCATCGCCAGCTTGGACTCGTTCAGCTTGAGCGAACCCTTGGCGGCCGAAATCAGCACCAGCACGCCCTTGGCGCCGGACAGGTCGATGCCTTCGAGCAGCGGGCAGGCCACGGCCTGCTCGGCGGCGATGCGGGCGCGGTCGGGGCCGTTGGCACGGGCCGTTCCCATCATGGCCTTGCCGGGCTCGCCCATGACGGTGCGCACGTCCTCGAAGTCGACGTTGACATGGCCGGGAACATTGATGATCTCGGCAATGCCGCCGACAGCGTTTTTCAGCACGTCGTTGGCATGCGCGAACGCCTCGTCCTGTGTCACGTCATCGCCCAGCACTTCGAGCAGCTTTTCGTTCAGCACGACGATCAGCGAATCGACATTGGCTTCGAGTTCGGCCAGGCCCTGGTCGGCATTGGTCATGCGGCGTCCGCCCTCGAAGTCGAAGGGCTTGGTCACCACCCCGACCGTCAGGATGCCCATTTCCTTGGCCACGCGGGCAATCACCGGCGCTGCACCGGTGCCGGTGCCGCCGCCCATGCCGGCAGTGATGAACAGCATGTGCGCGCCGCTGATGGCACTGCGGATGTCGTCCACCGCCAGTTCGGCCGCTTCGCGGCCTTTTTCAGGCTTGCTGCCGGCACCCAGGCCGCTGGCGCCCAGCTGGATGTTCTTGTGCGCGGTGCCACGGTTGAGAGCCTGCGCGTCGGTGTTGGCGCAGATGAATTCAACGCCCTGCACGCCGCACTGGATCATGTGACCGACGGCATTGCCGCCGCCGCCGCCGACGCCAATCACCTTGATCTGCGTGCCTTGGTTGAATTCCTGGATTTCAATCATTTCGATACTCATGGGGAGCCTCCTGTTGGGGTAAATCGGGTGGGTGAATACATATCAATTTTTTTGCGAAACATGGCGGGTCAGGCCGGTGGATCAGCGCCTCCCGAATGGGTTCGGCGCCAGGGGCGACCGAAAAATCTGGACAGACGTGTCATCAAAAATTCCCCACGAACCAGTCTTTGACGCGGCCAAAGGCGCTGTGCACGCTGCCGGCCTTCTGCGCCACCTTGAAGCCGCGCATGCGCGCCAGCCGCGCTTCTTCGAGCAGTCCCATGACGGTTGCGGCCCGGGTCTGGGCGACCATGTCCGACAGGGCGCCGGAATAGCGTGGCAGGCCGCGCCGCACCGGCTTGAGAAAAATGTCTTCGCCCAGTTCGATCATGCCGGGCATCATGGCGCTGCCGCCGGTGATGACGATGCCCGAGGACAGCACTTCCTCGTAGCCCGACTCGCGGATCGCCTGCTGGACCAGCAAATAGATTTCCTCGACGCGCGGCTCGATCACGCCGGCCAGCGCCTGCTTGCTGAGCATGCGGGGGACGCGGTCGCCCAGGCCTGGCACCTCGACCTGGGTGTCGGGGTCGGCGAGCAACTGCTTGGCGCAGCCGTTTTCCACCTTGATGTCTTCAGCGTCCTTGGTCGGCGTGCGCAGCGCCATGGCGATGTCGCTGGTGATCAGGTCTCCGGCAATAGGGATCACGGCAGTGTGCCGGATGGCGCCGCCGGTGAAGATGGCCACGTCGGTGGTGCCGGCGCCGATGTCGACCATCGCCACGCCAAGCTCCTGCTCGTCCGGCGTCAGCACCGACAGGCTGGACGCCAGCGGATTGAGCATCAGCTGGTCCACATCGAGACCGCAGCGGCGCACGCACTTGATGATGTTCTCGGCCGCGCTTTGCGCGCCGGTCACGATGTGTACCTTGGCTTCGAGGCGCAGGCCGCTCATGCCGATGGGCTCGCGCACATCCTGGCCGTCGATCACGAACTCCTGCGGCTCGACCAGCAGCAGGCGCTGGTCGGTGGAAATGTTGATGGCCTTGGCAGTTTCAATCACGCGGGTGACATCGGCCTGGGTGACTTCCTTGTCCTTGACGGCCACCATGCCACTGGAATTGATGCCGCGGATATGGCTGCCGGTGATGCCGGTAAAGACACGGCCGATCTTGCAGTCGGCCATGAGTTCGGCCTCTTTCAGCGCCTGCTGGATGCTGTGGACCGTGGCGTCGATGTTGACCACCACGCCGCGCTTGAGCCCCTGGCTGGCGGCAATTCCGAGGCCGGCCAGCTTGAGCTCGCCGCCGGGCATGACCTCGGCCACCACGACCATGATCTTGCTCGTTCCGATGTCCAGCCCCACCACCAGATCTTTATATTCCTTGGCCATTCATTCACCTTTTCTTTTTCTTGTCGTCTTTGTCAGCGATCTCGCCGGTGGTGACGCCCCTGAGTTTGAGCGCATAGCCGGTGGCATAGCGCAGGTCGGCAGACTCAACATCGCGGCCGAAGCGGGACGACATCTGCGTCACGGTGTCGACGAAACGCCGGGCACGCGCCTGGACTTCCGCCCGCGAGCCGTGGCCAAGTTCGATCACCGCGCCGCTGTCAAGCTGCACGCGCCAGTTTCCAACCTCGTTCAGCTGCAATTGCTCCAGTACCGCATCCATCTCTTCAAACAGCGGAAG
The DNA here is from genome assembly GCF_010365105.1 of Polaromonas sp. Lineage (GTDB taxonomy): Bacteria > Pseudomonadota > Gammaproteobacteria > Burkholderiales > Burkholderiaceae_C > Polaromonas. The sequence continues at coordinate 9,614 of NZ_JAAFGZ010000024.1, forward strand.
CATCTCGTGGTAGGCCTGCAGTACCTGCGGCGCCTGGCCCTTGGGGCCGCTCAGCAGCGGCAGTTCCTCGTTTTCGACATCGCCCGGATTGGCATCGAACACCTCGCCCTGGGTGTTGACCAGCCGGGCCTCGGCCTCGGTGCCCCAGTAGGCGACGGCCTTGTGTTCGAGCAGCACCACCCTGAGCCTGTTGGGAAATTCGCGTTGCACCACCGCCCGACGAACCCAGGGAACGGACTCAAAGGCGGCGCGCGTGGATTCGAGGTCCACCGTCAGGAAGTTGCCGGCCACCTTGGGCGCCACATTGGCGCGCAGGGTGACGGCATTGTTGTGCGTCAGGTCGCCACCGACGCGTATGGCGCTGAGGTTGAAGGCGGGCTGGCGTACCAGCCAGGCCATGCCCAGCGCCAGCACCATGGCGCCAAACACCAGGCCCAGGAGCACCGACACGGTGTTCATGAGCCTGACGTCCGGCGGCAGGGTGGCTGGCAGTGGCATGGTGGTGCGGCTCACGGCTGTGTTCCGTCCTGGGGCTGGCAATCAAGCGCGGCGGTTTCAAGCACCTGGACGCACAAGGCTTCGTAGGAAATACCGGCTGCGCGCGCGGACATGGGCACCAGCGAATGCCCGGTCATGCCGGGCGAGGTGTTGATTTCCAGCAGGTAGGGCTTGCGCGTCGCCTGGTCGATCATCACGTCGGCGCGCGCCCAGCCGCGGCAGTTCAGCGTGCGAAAAGCCTGCAGCACGAGTTGCTGGATGGCCTGCTCTTCGCCGGCCGGCAAGCCGCAGGGCACCAGGTACTGCGTGGTGTCGGTGAAATACTTGTTCTGGTAGTCGTAATTGCCCTCGGGGGCAACGATGCGGATGACCGGCAGCGCCCGCGCCTGCGCGCCGGTGCCAAGCACCGGACAGGTCACCTCGTCGCCGCTGACGAACTGCTCGCACAGGATGTCGGCATCCATCTTTTCGGCCAGCGCCACGGCCGCTGCCATGCCGTCGCGCTCCGTGACCTTGGTCAGCCCCAGCGACGAGCCTTCGCGCGCCGGCTTGACGATCAGCGGCAGGCCGAGCATGTCGGCCACCGCATCGACCTCTGCCGGACCGTACCCGCCCCGGCGCAGCAGGACATAGCGTGGCGTAGGCAGGTTTTCGGACAGCAGCACGCGCTTGGTCATGACCTTGTCGATGGCCATGCTCGACGCCATGACGCCCGAACCGGTATAGGGAATGCCGAGCAGTTCCAGCGCGCCCTGCACCGTGCCGTCTTCGCCGAAGCGGCCATGCAGCGCGATGAAGCAACGGGCAAAGCCCTCTTTCTTCAAGTCGCCCAGATCACGTTCGGCCGGGTCGAAGGCATGGGCATCGACACCCTGCGAGCGCAGCGCCTGCAGCACGCCCTGCCCCGACATCAGCGAGATTTCACGCTCGGCGGAGCGCCCGCCCATCAGGACGGCGACCTTGCCGAAGCTCGAAGGACGGGCGTTCATGCGCATTGCCCTTCCAGCACCTTGAGTTCCTGGCGCTCAAGCATGGCGACGACCCCGGCAGGCACCTGCCCGATGGAGCCGGCGCCCATGCACATGACCACATCGCCGCCCCGCGCCACATCCAGTATGGCCTGGGGCATGGCCGCGATGGCGTCCACGAAGACCGGCTCAACCTTGCCGGCCACGCGCAGCGCGCGCGCCAGCGAGCGGCCGTCGGCCGCGACGATGGGCGATTCGCCCGCGGCATAGACCTCGGCCAGCAGGACCGCGTCGGCATGGCTGCTGATGATCCTGACGAAATCCTCGAAACAGTCGCGGGTGCGGGTGTAGCGGTGCGGCTGGAACGCCAGCACCAGCCGCCGCCCCGGAAAAGCGCCGCGCGCCGCCGACAGGGTGGCCGCCACTTCAACCGGATGGTGACCGTAGTCCTCGATCAGCGTGAACTGGCCACCGTCCCTGGCGGGCAGGTCGCCGTAGCGCTGGAAGCGCCGGCCCACGCCGGTGAAACCCGCAAGCGCCTTTTGCACGGCGGCGTCGGGCACATTGAGTTCCACCGCAATCGCAATGGCAGCCAGGGCATTGAGCACGTTGTGCTGGCCGGCCAGGTTCAACACCACCTCCAGATCGGGCAGTTGCACGCCGTTGCGGCGCTGCGCTGTGAAATGCATTTGCGCACCGACAGCGCGCACGTTCACGGCGCGCACCTGGGCGTTCTCGTTCAAGCCATAGCTGGTGATGGGGCAGGACATCTGCGGCACGATGTCACGGACCACCGGGTCGTCGGTGCACAGGACCGCCGTGCCGTAGAACGGCATGCGGTGCAGGAAATCGACAAAGGCCTTTTTCAGGTTGCCAAAATCGTGCCCGTAGGTTTCCATGTGGTCGGCGTCGATGTTCGTGACCACCGCCATCACCGGCAGCAGGTTCAGGAAGGACGCGTCCGATTCGTCGGCTTCGACCACGATGTAGTCGCCCGAGCCCAGCTTGGCATTGGCGCCGGCGCTGTTGAGCTTGCCGCCAATCACGAAGGTCGGGTCGAGTCCGCCTTCGGCCAGCACGCAGGCCACCAGGCTGGTGGTGGTGGTCTTGCCGTGGGTGCCGGCAATGGCGATGCCCTGCTTGAGGCGCATCAGTTCGGCCAGCATCAGCGCGCGCGGCACGACCGGAATGTGTTTTTCGCGCGCGGCCAGCACCTCGGGGTTGTCGGCATGCACCGCCGTGGAGGTCACCACCGCATCGACATTGACCAAATTGTCGGCGGCATGGCCGACAAAGGTCTGGATGCCGAGTCCGCCCAGACGCTGAAGCGTGCTGCTGTCGGACAGGTCGGAGCCGGAAATCACATACCCCAGGTTGTGCAGGACTTCGGCAATTCCGGACATGCCCGCGCCGCCGATGCCGATGAAATGGATGTGCTTGATGGCGTGCTTCATCGCGCAAGCTCCTCGCAGGCGGCGACAAGATGGGTCGTGGCATCTATTTTTTGCATGTTTTTGGCTTGTAGCGCAGACTGGACAAGCGCAAGTCGCTCTGTTTTTTGTAGCATTATCGCAAGAATTGAAGGGGTCAGGTCATGTTGTTGCACCAGCCAGCCACCGCCATTGGTAACCAAAAATTTCGCATTGGCGGTCTGGTGGTCATCCACCGCAGACGGAAAGGGTACAAACAGCGCCGCAGCGCCGACAGCGGCAATTTCGGTCACCGTGCTGGCGCCAGCACGGCAGATGATCAGGTCGGCATCGGCAAAGGCCTGGGCAGTGTCCTCGATGAAAGGCGTGAGTTCAGCGTCCACGCCGGCGGCCTGGTAATTGGCGCGCAGCGCTTCGAGCTGGCGGGCGCCGCTCTGGTGCGTGACGCAGGGGCGCAGTGCCGCCGGAATCAGTGCCAGCGCCTTGGGAACCAGTTCGTTCAGCGCCGTCGCGCCCAAACTGCCTCCCACCACCAGCACCTTGAGGGGCCCGCGCCGCTGCGCAAAGCGCACGGCCGGATCGGGTTGCCGGGTAAAGGCCGGGCGCAGCGGATTACCGACCCATTCGGCATTTTTCAGCACCCGGGGAAAAGCGGTGAAGACGCGGTCGGCCACGCGGGCCAGCAGCTTGTTGACCAGGCCGGCCACGGAATTTTGTTCGTGCAGGATCAGTGGCTTGCCCAGCAGCACGCTCATCATGCCGGCCGGAAAGGCGATGTAGCCACCCAGGCCGACCACCACATCGGGCTTGACGCGGCGGATGACCTGCACGCTTTGCCAGAAGGCCTTGAGCAGGCGCAGCGGCAGCAAGGCCAGGGTCACCGGCCCCTTGCCGCGGACGCCCGAAAAATCAATCGACTCGAAGGCAAAGCCGCGCGGCGGCACCAGCTGGCTTTCCATGCTGGGGCGATCTGCGCTGCCCTTGCCACCGAGCCAGTGCACGCGCCAGCCATCCGCGCGCAAGGCCTCGGCCACGGCGAGACCCGGGAAGATATGGCCGCCGGTGCCACCAGCCATCACCAAGGCGCAGCGCTGGGGCTTCATACGCGGCCTCCGCGCATCAGCACGCGGTTTTCGTAGTCGATGCGCAGCACGACCGCCAGCGCAATCAGGTTCATCACGATGGCAGAGCCGCCATAACTCATCAGCGGCAAGGTCAGGCCCTTGGTCGGCAAGGCGCCCAGGTTCACGCCGATGTTGATGAAGGTCTGAAACCCCATCCAGATACCGACACCCTGCGCCACCAGTCCGGAAAACAGCCGGTCCAGCGCGATGGACTGGCGGCCGATGTGCATGATGCGGCGGATCATCCACAGAAACAAACCGATGATGACCAGCACGCCGATCAGGCCGAATTCCTCGCCAATCACGGCCATCAGGAAGTCGGTGTGCGCTTCGGGCAGCCAGTGCAGTTTTTCGATGCTGCCGCCCAGCCCGACGCCAAAGATTTCCCCCCGGCCAAAGGCAATCAGCGAATGCGACAGCTGGTAGCCCTTGCCCATCGAGTACTTTTCATTCCACGGGTCCATGTAGGCAAAGATCCGCTCGCGCCGCCATTCGCTGAACATCACCATCATGCCGAAGGCCACCACCACCACCGCTGAAATCACGAAGAACATGCGCGCATTGACGCCGCCCAGAAACAGAATGCCCATGGCAATGACCGAAATCACCATGAAGGCGCCCATGTCGGGCTCGGCCAGCAGCAGCACGCCGACGATGCCCACGGCAAAAGCCATCGGCAGCACGGCGCGAAAGAAGCGTTCCTTCACTTCCATCTTGCGCACCATGTAGTTGGCGGCATACAGCAGGACGGCAAATTTCGCCAGTTCAGAAGGCTGGAAGTTCATGACGCCCAGCGGAATCCAGCGCCGCGCGCCATTGACCCCTTTTCCAATGAAGGGAACCAGTACCAGCACCAGCAGCACCAGCGACCCCATGAAGAGCCAGGGCGCGTATTTTTCCCAGGTCGTCATGGGAATCTGGAATGCCAGATAAGCCGCAATCGACGCCATCAACAATGAAAACAGATGCCGCGTCAGGAAAAAAGTGTGCGCATAACGCGCAAACTTGGGGTTGTCGGGCATAGCCACCGAGGCCGAATACACCATGATCAGGCCGGACAGCAGCAAGGCCACGGTGACCCAGACCAGCGCCCAGTCAAGCCCTGCCAGCCGAACCGGCGTTGCAAGATTGACCGGAAGGCTGCGGCCACCCAGACGCACCGGCAAGGCATCCGAAGCGGCCTTGCCGAACCCTGAAAACCACCCGGTACGACGCAGTTTGGAAGTCACAGCACGGCTCCCTGTTCCACGGCGAGTTCCTGCACCGCCTCGCAAAAGACCCGTGCGCGGTGCTCGTAGTTGTCGAACATGTCAAAACTGGCGCAGGCGGGCGACATCAGCACCGCGTCACCCGCATGCGCCTGCGCGGCGGCCAGGCTGACCGCTTGCGTCATGGACTCGGCCTCCAGCAGTGCGATTTGCCGGCCTGCCAATGCGGCGCGGATCACCGGCGCATCACGGCCGATCAGCACCACGGCCCGGACATAACGCGCCACCGGGTCGGCCAGTGGCGAGAAATCCTGGCCCTTGCCTTCGCCGCCCAGGATCAGCACCAGCTTGCGATCAGCGCCCAGGCCGGCCAGCGCCGCCACTGTGGCGCCGACATTGGTGCCCTTGCTGTCGTCAAAGTATTCCACGCCCTCCAGCACAGCCACCGACTCCACGCGGTGCGGCTCGCCCCGGTATTCGCGCAGGCCATGCAGCATCGGCGCCAGCGGGCAACCCACGGCGACGGCCAGGCCGAGCGCGGCCAGTGCATTGGTGGCGTTGTGGCGGCCGCGAATCCGCAGCGCTTCGAGCGGCATCAGGCGCTGGATGTGCAGCACCAGCTCCTCGGCCTTGCGGCGCTTGATGGTCTCGTCGGCCTCGGCGGCGCGTACCAGCCACGCCATGCCATTGACCGTCTGGATGCCGTAATCGCCCGGCCTCCGCGGCTCGTCGCCGCCGAATGTCAGGTAATTGCGGGTTTGCCTGCCCTTGACGGGTGCGGGCAATGCCGCCATCACCTGCGGGTCATCTCGGTTCAGCAGCATGAGGCCGGCGCTGCCATAAATATTCGCCTTGGCGGCGATATAGGCGGGCAGGGTTTCATGCCAGTCGAGGTGGTCCTGAGAAATGTTCAGGACGGTTGCCACATCAGGCTGGAAATTCGTGACGCCGTCGAGCTGGAAACTGGACAATTCGAGCACCCAGACCTCAGGCAGCGCAAGGGCTTCGTCGTTTGCCTGGGCATCCAGCTTTTCGGCCAGGGTGTCGAGCAGCGTCGGCCCGATATTGCCTGCGACCGCTACCGATTTACCGGCGCGCTCGACGAGTTGCCCGGTCATGGCGGTCACGGTGGTCTTGCCGTTGGTGCCGGTAATGCCGATGAGTCTGGGCGTATAGCCCCGGTCCTCTTGCAGGTCGGCCAGCGCCTGCGCGAACAGGCTCAGTTCGTTGCCACAAGGAATGCCTTGGGCACGGGCTGCCGCCACGACCCCGCTGATGGAGACGGGCGACAGGCCCGGGCTTTTCAGCAGCAGGTTGAAGTTTTCACCGCCCAGCAGTTCGCCGTCCATGGCGGCATTGACGAACCTGGCGTTGGGCACGCTGGCCTGCAGGGCAGCGAGTTGCGGCGGTGCAGGACGTGTATCGGCCACGGTGACGCGGGCACCGCAGCGGGCGCACCAGCGCGCCAGCGCCAGGCCGGAAGCGCCCAGCCCCAGAATCAAAATGTTTTGATGCGCCAGGTTTTTCATCTCAGTTTCAGCGTTGACAGCCCGACCAGACACAGCAGCATGGTGATGATCCAGAAGCGCACGACGACCTGGGTTTCCTTCCAGCCGCATTTTTCAAAATGATGGTGCAGCGGCGCCATTTGCAGCAGTCGCCGCCCCTGGCCGTAACGCCGCTTGGTGTACTTGAACCAGGTGACCTGGAGCATCACCGACAGGGCCTCGACCACGAAGATCCCGCCCATGATCGCCAGCACGATTTCCTGGCGCACGATGACGGCGATGGTGCCCAGCGCCGCGCCCAGCGCCAGTGCGCCGACATCGCCCATGAAGACCTGCGCCGGATGGGTGTTGAACCACAGGAAGGCCAGCCCCGCGCCCGCCATGGCGGCACAAAAGATCAGTAATTCGCCCGATCCGGGGATGTGGGGAAAAAGCAGGTATTTGGAATAGACCGAGCTGCCCGTCACGTACGCGAACACGCCCAGTGACGAGCCGACCATCACGACCGGCATGATGGCCAGCCCATCGAGCCCGTCGGTCAGGTTCACGGCATTGCTGGAGCCGACAATCACCAGGTAGGTCAGGATCACAAAACCGAAAACGCCCAGCGGATAGCTGACTTCCTTCACAAAAGGCACCAGCAGGCCGGCCTTGGGTGGCAGGTTGACATCGAAGCCCGACTGCACCCAGCTGACAAAAAGCTCCAGCACGCGCATGTTGGAACTTTCGGAAATGCTGAACACAAGGTAGAGCGCGGCCACCAGGCCGACGACGGATTGCCAGAAGTATTTTTCGCGCGACCGCATGCCTTCCGGGTCCTTGAGCACCACCTTGCGCCAGTCATCAACCCAGCCGATGGCACCAAAGCCCAGAGTGACGAGCATCACGATCCAGACAAAGCGGTTGGCCAGGTCGAACCACAGCAGCGTGGAAATGCCGATCGACATCAGGATCAACACACCGCCCATGGTGGGCGTGCCGCTTTTGCTCAGGTGCGTCTGCATCGCGTACTCACGGATCGGCTGTCCGATCTTGAGCGCGATCAGCCGGCGAATCACGAACGGGCCGGCCAGCAGGCCAATCAGGAGCGCCGTGAGCGCGGCCATCACGGCGCGCAGGGTCAGGTACTGGAACACCCGCAGGAATCCCAGGTCAGGCGAGAGGGTCTGGAGCCACTGGGCCAGGCTAAGCAGCATGAGGCGCTTTCTTGTCTTCTTTTTGAACATCGTTCCCAGCGGCCATGACCGCCTGGACCACGCGCTCCATCTTCATGAACCGCGAACCCTTCACCAGCACGCTGGCGACGTGCGGCAGTTCCTCCACCACGGCGGCGCTCAGTTCAGCCATGCAGCTGAAATGACGGCTGTCGCCAAAAGCGGCGCCTGCACCCTGCGATTGTTCGCCCAGCGTGAAAAGCGTTTCGATTCCCAGCGCACGGGCATTTCGGCCGGCTTCGCCATGGAACTGCGGCCCCTGACTGCCAACTTCGCCCATATCACCCATGACCAACAGGCGCGGGGCGGGCAGTTCGGCCAGCACCTGGAGGGCTGCCTGCATCGAGTCGGGATTGGCGTTGTAGGTGTCGTCCACCAGCGTCACCGTGCGTCCTGGCAGCGGGACCGACAGGGCGCGCGAACGCCCCTTGACCGGCCTGAACGCTGAAAGGCCGGCACTGATGAAAACCGGAGGAACGCGGGCGGCCAATGCACACGCCGTGGCCGCCAGTGCGTTCTTGACGTTGTGCCGGCCTGCAACATGCAGCGCAAACGCCAGCGGACCCGACGGCGTGCGGGCATCAACTTGCCAACCATCGCCATTCCATTTCGCGCTGCCCGTCACATCTGCCGGCCCCTCCAGCGCAAACGTCATGACCGGGCGTGCGCCCGCCAGACGCCGCCAGACATTGACATAGGCATCGTCCGCCGGAAAAACCGCCGTGCCGGACGCGTCCAGCGACGCCAGCACCGAGCCGTTTTCCAATGCCACGGCTTCTACCGTAGCCATGAATTCAAGATGTTCACGCTGGGCGTTGTTGACCAGCGCCACCGTGGGCCGCACCAAATCGGCCAGGTAGGCAATTTCGCCGGGGTGGTTCATCCCGAGTTCGACCACGCCGGCCTCATGCACAGCCCGCAGGCGCAGCAGTGTAAGGGGCACACCGATGTCGTTGTTGAGGTTGCCTTCAGTCGCGAACGCCGCTTCGGGTTTCCAGGCCCGCAGAATCGCCGCGATCATCTGCGTGACCGTGGTTTTCCCATTGCTGCCGGTCACGGCAATCAGCGGCAGGCTGAACTGCGAACGCCAGGCGGCGCCGATCTGGCCCAGCGCCTGGCGGGTATCGGCGACTTCGATGCCGGGCAGGCCAGCCTGCGCCAGACCGTGCTGTGCAATGGCGGCCACAGCGCCTTCGGCCCTGGCTTTCGGCAAAAAGTCGTGCGCATCGAAGTGCTCGCCCTTGAGCGCGACAAACAGGTCGCCCGGCCGCAGGCTCCGCGTATCGGTATGAATCCGCAAGGGGACCACGCGGCCGTCGCCCACCAGCCGGGACGATGGCAGCCAGGCCGCGATCTGATCCAGGCGCATCATGCGGCCTCCTTTGCCCGGCGCACTGCCGCTATCGCATTCAGGGCAGCCTGCGCCTGGTCGCGGTCGGAAAATTCCATCTTTACACCCTTGATCTCCTGGTAGTTTTCATGCCCTTTGCCCGCCAGCAGCACAACGTCCTGTGCTTGTGCCAGCGCCAGCGCATGGGCGATGGCGGCACGCCGGTCCGGCTCTGCATGCACAGCCTGCGGCTGGCCCAGGCCCTGTTGCATCTGTTCAATGATGACCAGCGGGTTTTCGCTTCTGGGGTTGTCGCTGGTCAACACCAGCTGATCTGCATTTTTTTCTGCCGCCGTCGCCATCAGGGACCGCTTGCTGACGTCACGGTCGCCGCCGCAGCCAAAAACGCACCACAGTCTGCCGCCTCGGCCCTGCGCCACCGGCCTGAGCGCCAGCAGCACTTTTTCCAGCGCATCGGGCGTGTGCGCATAGTCAATGACAACCAGCGGCAGGCCGGCCACCGCCAAGGTTTCAGTTCGGCCGGGCACCGGCAGCAGGTCCACGCAGGCAGCGACCGCATCGGCCAGCGGAATTGCCATCGCCCGCAGGCTGGCCACGACACCCAGCAGATTCGACACGTTGTACAGGCCCACCATGACGGTTGAAATTGTGTGACGCTCGGCGCCTTCCACCACGTCGAAGCGCAGACCCTGCGCGCCCTGCCGGATCGCCTGCGCCTCAAGCCGCGCAGGACCAACGCATGACACGGTCCAGCAGTCGAGCGGCGTTGATGCCAGCACATCAGCCAACTCCAGACCCTTGTGGTCGTCGATATTGATGACCGCTGCCCGCAGTCCCGGCCAGTTGAACAACGCTTTCTTGGAGGTCCAGTAGGCGTCCATCGACGCGTGGTAATCAAGATGGTCCTGGGTGAAATTGGTGAACACCGCAACCTGAATTTTCGTTCCGTCCAGCCGCCGTTCCTCAATGCCTATCGAAGACGCTTCCAGCACGCAGGCTGAAAAACCGTGGTCCGCAAAAAGGCGCAACTGCTGCTGAAGCAGCACCGGGTCTGGCGTCGTCATTCCAGTGGAAACCATTGCACCGGGCGTGCCGATCCCCAGCGTACCAACCAGGCCGCAGGGACGCTCCAGCCGGCCAAGTGCCTGTGCCAGCCACCAGGCGGTGGAGGTTTTGCCATTGGTTCCGGTGATGGCCACGATTTCAAGCTGCTTGCTGGGGGCGCCAAAATAAGCGGCAGCGATCAGTCCGGTGGCGGCCTTCAGACCTTCATAGGTCGCCACCCGGTCATCATTGAACCCATAAGCCTGAGCGCCCGCGTGCTCGACCAGGCAGGCGGCCGAGCCGGCTGCCAAAGCGGCCTTGACATACAGGCGTGCGTCAGTGGCAGCCCCCGGCCATGCGATGAAGCCGTCACCCTTGCCCGCCTTGCGGCTGTCGGCCCACAGCGTGCCGGCCACGCGCTCGTGCAGCCAGCGCGCAGCCTGTTCAGGGGTGTGAAGCTGGACGGTGGTCAAAACGACTCCTCCACGGTTTGCATGATGATTTGCGGCTTCACGCTCATGTCGGGCTGCACGCCCATCATGCGGAGCGTTTGCTGAACCACTTCACTGAACACCGGAGCAGCGGCAATGCCGCCAAAGTATTTGCCGTCACTGGGCTCGTCGATCATGACCGCGACGATGATGCGTGGCGATTCGATGGGCGCCATGCCGGTAAACCAGGCGCGGTATTTGTTGCTGGCATAGCCTTTGCCGACCTGCTTGTGCGCCGTGCCCGACTTGCCGCCCACCGAATAGCCCACGGTCTGCGCCAGCTGGCCGGTGCCACCCGGTGCCGCAGCCATCTGGAGCATGCGGCGAACGGCGTGCGCATTCTCGGGAGAAAACACCCGGACGCCGACCGCTGGCTCATTTTTCTTGAGCATGGTGACTGGAATGATCTGGCCGTCGTGGGCAAAAGCGGTATAGGAATGCGCCATCTGGAACAGCGATGCCGACAGCCCGTAGCCATAAGCCATGGTGGCCTGCTCGACCGGCCGCCAGGTTTTCCAGGGACGCAGGCGGCCCGACACGGCACCGGGAAACTCGATCTGCGGCTTTTGTCCGTAGCCCAGGGCGACATAGGTGTCCCACATTTCGTGGGGTGTCATTTTCTGGGCGATTTTCAGTGCGCCCACGTTGCTGGACTTCTGGATCACGCCCTCGACGGTCAATGTGCCGTAGTTGTGGGTATCACTGATGGTGAAGCCGCCAATACTGAAGCGGCCGGGACCAGTTTCAATCAGCGTCTGCGGCTTGACGCGCCCGGCCTCCAGAGCCATGGCCACAGTGATAGGCTTCATTGTCGAACCGGGCTCGAAGGTGTCGGTCACGGCCCGGTTGCGCAGTTGCTCACCGGTCAGGTTCTGGCGCTTGTCGGGAACATAGCTGGGGTAATTTGCCAGCGCCAGCACCTCGCCGGTGATTGAATCGATCACCACCACACTGCCGGCCTTCGCCTTGCGCGCAATCACCGCATCGCGCAGCTTCTGATAAGCGAAGAACTGGACCTTGCTGTCAACGCTGAGCTGAATGTCCTTGCCGTCCACGGGCGGAACCTGCTCGCCAACACCTTCGACCACCCGGCCCAGCCGGTCCTTGATGACGCGCCGCGAACCCGCCTTGCCCGACAGCGCCTGGTTGAAGGTCAGCTCGATGCCTTCCTGCCCCTTGTCTTCCACGTTGGTAAAACCGACGATGTGGGCGATGGTTTCGCCTTCGGGGTATTTTCGCTTGTATTCCTTGCGCTGGTAAATACCGGGAATGCCCAGCGAATGGACCTTCTGCGCGACCGGCTCATCGAGCTGGCGCTTGACCCAGACAAAGGTCTTGTCCTCGTCGCTGAACTTCTTGTTCAGCTCGGCCAGCGGCATTTCCAGCAACCGGGCCAGCTCGGCCAGCTGGGCGGGACTGGCCTTGACGTCCTCAGGAATGGCCCAGATGCTGGAGGCCGGCACACTGGACGCCAGGATCAGGCCGTTGCGGTCCAGGATGCGGCCGCGGTTGGCGGGCAGTTCCAGCGTGCGTGCAAACCGCACCTGGCCCTGGCGCTGAAAAAATGCGTTGGCGTACACCTGGATATAGGCTGCCCTGACCGCAAGGCCGGCAAACGACAGCGCAATCAGCGCCACGATGAGCTTGCTGCGCCAGACCGGGGTCTTGCTGGCCAGCAGGGGGCTGGAAGTGTAAAGAACGCTTTTCCTACTCATGCTGCGCCCTCTGGCTGGCAGCGGCCGCCACATCGGCTGCAGACTTGTACTTGACGTACTCGGTAATCGCCGGCGTGGTGGTGCGCATCTGCAGCCGATCCCTGGCCAGCTTTTCGATTTTCAGCGGTGTGGCTTCCGCGCGTTTTTCCACCTGCAGCCGCTCGCTTTCGGTTTCAATCTTGCGGCTCTGTGCGGCCGCTTTCTCAAGTTCCACATAAAGACGCCGCGATTCATACTGGGTTTGCACCAGGTAGAGCGCGCTGGCCAGTACAGCCAGCAACAGCAGGAAATTCAGACGGCCCATGACCTGTCCCCCATGCCGACGGCGAACACAAGGGTCATGCGGCTTCTCCGGTGCGCTCGGCGACGCGCATCACGGCGCTGCGCGAGCGCGGATTGCCGGCGACTTCCTCGTCGCTGGGTTTGGTACGCCCCAGCGCCTTGAGTTGCATAACCTTGGGTGCAGCAAACGGCGCGCGCCGGTCATAGACCTCGCGCGAGTGTGCCGCCATGAATTGCTTGACGATGCGATCCTCAAGCGAATGAAAACTGATCACCACCAGGCGCCCGCCGGGCTGCAGCACCTTGAGCGACGCCTTCAGCGCCTGCTCCAGTTCTTCCAGTTCGGCATTGATGAAAATCCGCAGCGCCTGGAAAGTCCGCGTTGCCGGATCCTTGCCCGGTTCGCGGGTCTTGACAGCACTGGCCACCACATCCGCCAGTTCGGCAGTTGTGGAAAGCGGGCCGGATGCCTGCCTGTAGCGATCAATTGCTCTGGCAACCAGTCCGGCAAAACGCTCTTCGCCGTAGTCGCGGATGACCTCGGTCATGGACTCAATCGAAGCGTCCTGCAGCCACTCGGCCACGCTCTGACCGCGTGTGGTGTCCATGCGCATGTCCAGCGGACCTTCATTGCGAAAGGAAAAACCGCGTTCCGGATTGTCGATCTGGGGGGAGCTCACGCCCAGGTCCATCAACACGCCCGCGATGCTGGCCTCGGGCATCTGATCCAGGTGCATGAAACCCTGGTGGCGGATGGAAAAACGCGGGTCATTGATGGACTGCGCTTCGGCAACCGCGTCAAGGTCCTTGTCAAACGCCGTCAGGCGGCCGAGTGGTGACAGTTGCGACAGCAGCAGGCGCGAATGTCCGCCGCGACCAAACGTCGCGTCGATGTAATGACCGTCCGGGTTGACCTGAAGCGCCGTGATGGCTTCGTTCAACAGGACGGTGCGGTGTGTCCATGTGCCCTTCACCATCTACTTTCAGAAAGAAAAATCTTTAAATACATCGGGCATCTCGCCCTTCATCTGCTCGGCTTCCTGGGCTGCATATGTCGTAGCGTCCCAGAGTTCGAAATAGTTGCCCATGCCCAGCAGTACCGTGTCCTTGCTGATTCCAGCGGCCTTGCGCAGTTCAGGCGAAACCAGGATGCGGCCAGTTGAATCCATGTCGACGTCCATCGCATTGCCCAGAAAAATACGTTTCCACCATTGCGCCTGCATGGGCAGCGAAGCGATGCGCTCGCGAAAATTTTCCCACTCATTCAAGGGAAAAATCATGAGGCATCCATGAGGGTGCTTGGTAAGGGTGAAGCGGCCGGAATAATCTGCGCCCAGCGACTCCCGATGGCGCGCAGGCACGGATAACCGTCCTTTGGCATCGAGAGCTAGAAATGACGCACCTTGTAACACCTTTAAAACCCTCTAAGGACACTTATCACCACCAAATTGCACATTTTCCCACTGTATCAGGGATCACCTCGCCAACCCCGAATTTGACACAAATTATTTCAATGAAATCAATAACTTAGAGGGTTAAATGAAAGTTTCCAAACGATTTAAATATGTTTTGTATTAACCACTTGGAGCAGATACTGAAGGTTAAACATTAAGAGCCGCGGGCAGGTAAGGAAACTGCTCACGAAGCGTCAAAAGGGGAATGGTTTGCGTACTCGCCCTTTTCAGGCCGTCCAACGCCAAGGAAGTGATGACTGCATCACCAGCTTTTTGGTAAAAACTGGCTGTCAGCCTTGAGCCTTCAAGTTAGAAAGCTAGCAAAAACGTAGCATACAAATTTCTTTTCCAGTCTGCACAGGCTTGCAGGCTAATCCAGGGATGCAAAATCAGGCAGATTTCTTTCAGCCTGCAAAAGACCGAATTCAGGTTCAAAGAAAGACTTTTAAACCGCCTGAAATCACCACAAAATGTTTATTTTGCAATAAATAAAAAACAATTTACGCATCTTGTTTTCAACAAAACTGCAAAACCGGCGGGATTCAGGTTTGGGTGCGAAGCGTTAATCTCGTTTCTCAAACAGTCCAGGATGAGGCACGAAACCGCAAACACTGCTTGAGTACAGCAAACCCAGGCAAGGGCCTACCGGATTGATCAGAAAATGAAATAAAAATTCGGCAAGTCCCATGAAGGACTATTGCGCGTCGAGACCGGACAGTTTTATTGAATGGAATAAAGCCGGCCAGCAGTCAAACGCTGATTTTAGCTTGCCGTCAAATCAAGGCCGCATTTGCAGGGGTAGCCTGCTACCGGAACAGCTTGGCGGGCCGTGTTGTCCGGACTGGGCATTCACCATCGAATCAGTCGTTACGGGGGCTGACCTTGGCATACTCTACGATCCCGATGACGTTGAAAAAAGCTGCAATCAGCCGGTTGACCTCGGAAAACTCGACAAAGCGATTTTCAGCGCGCATGGCAGACACCCAGTTGAGCAGCATGCCTGCTGCTGAAAAGTCGACCCGAATGAGTTTTGCACAGGAAATCTGCATTCTGTTGGCCCCGGTGAGACTGGCGTCCAGCCTTTCCAGAACCCCCACGGCATCGCCCTGAATCTGGCCTGACAGATCTACCGTCAGGAAGCG
The DNA here is from genome assembly GCF_010365105.1 of Polaromonas sp. GTDB lineage: Bacteria > Pseudomonadota > Gammaproteobacteria > Burkholderiales > Burkholderiaceae_C > Polaromonas. The sequence continues at coordinate 25,043 of NZ_JAAFGZ010000024.1, forward strand.
AATGGACATGCTGGACAATAAATCGGCTTCGGAATCAGCGTCAAATTCCATCAGGGTTGAATAGACGGTTTCGGTGGTTGGCTCGCCGATGATCGTTGCCCGACCCATGGCATCGCCCTCGTCGTCGAGCGACTTGTAATCACACCGGGCGACTTCCCATGAAGGTGGTGACACCTCGTAAGTCACGCAAAAATCAAGCGCTGTGAGTTCGAAATCATCGGGACGGTGAATGACCCTCAGCATTTCCATTCGCAGCAGCCACCATTTGGACTCGGTAGCCCGTTCACCCGAAGGTGTGGCGTCATGCAGCACTTTTTGCAGTTGCGCATCGCCAAGGAAGCGCAACTGAACAGGTTGGCCCGCCCAGTTGCTGAAAACCTTGTACAAAGGCTCAAGCGCGGCAGCTTCGATGGTCTTGAGGTAGCTCCAGTCAAGGCGCCACGGCATCGGGGACCGGGCAAGCGCGGTGTTGAGTACGCTCATGGACTGCGCGCTCAAGACCGAAGGACAGATCCAGTCTGCAACCATGCGCTCGTGGCTTGGCGTTTCCCCGGGCTGGGCCAACGCCTTGACCATCTCCGGCAGCGAAAACCACTGTGGCGCAGAGCGGTTGAAATGCCCGGCAAACTCAAGGGCGGCCGCTTCGAACTTGCGCTGTTCCCCGGTGGCGCGGTACAAATCGAACAATGCCAGCCAAGCATGGACATGGTCGGCGTGCGAAGCGCCTGGCCGCAGAATCTCGAGCAGGCCGGCTTCAGCGCCCGCATCATCGCCATTGGCAAACAAAATGGCGGCTTCTTCCAGTTCGGCATCATGCACGATGGATTCGCGCTCCAGGTCTGAAGCCAACGCCGAACCTATCGACGGCAGCAGTCCCAACGCGCTGCTGTTATTGGACTTGTCAATGTCTGGAAACCCGACCCCGGCGGGGGTTTTGGGGAGCCCGCCCAGAAGATCGTCGAGCAGGAAGCCTGGGACGGGCTCATCGGCGTGATGGACCGAGTCCATTGCAGGCATCGTCGGCTGGTAGGCAGCAGGCAGCGGGTCCTGTACCGGGGGCGACTCCGGTTCGTCATGCCGAAGCGACAGGGATGCGGGTTGGGTAGCTGCGCCGGAAGCGGTCTGGTTCTTGGTTTTCCACCATTGCATGGACATCTGCGCTTCGATTTCGTCGATCTTTTTCAGGGTTGTGGCGCGGTCATCAACATTGGACGTGATGCTGCTCTGAAAAAATGAGGGCCGGCTGCCCGCATCGGCTGCACTTCCCGCCAGTACCTCAAGCTTTTGCAATTTGCGCAGCATGTCGAACTCACGCTTGCGCACAAAGTCGTTACGCCGCTTGCGTTCGATCATTTCATTGAGCAGCTGCTTGGTGACTGCGTCATCCTTGTCGCCGTCAATGGAGTCCAGCTCGGTCCAGTTGGTACCAGGGTTGCGGACAAACTTGACCAGCTTGGACAACAAGCCGGAAGCGGTATCGTCTTTGGACATGCTGTTCAGTCAGGGCGTTGCGTTGGAATGAAGGTTCAGTCGCCGAACATTTTTTGCTTGAGCTCGCGTCGCTGTTGGGCCTCAAGCGACAGGTTGGCCGTCGGGCGGGCAATCAGCCGTCCAACACCGATGGCTTCGCCGGTTTCGTCGCAGTAGCCATAGTCGCCCGAATCGATGCGGGCAATCGATTGCTCGATTTTCTTGAGCAGCTTGCGCTCCCGGTCTCGGGTGCGCAGTTCGAGCGCATGCTCTTCTTCAATCGTCGCGCGGTCTGCCGGGTCGGGAACGATGGCGGCATCTTCACGCAGGTGTTCGGTTGTCTGGCCGGCGCTGTTGTGGATTTCCTGCTTGAGCACCGACAACCGGTGGCGGAAAAAGGCCAGCTGGGTTTCGTTCATGTATTCGGAATCAGGCATGGCCTTGATTTCCGGGTCCGTCAGCTGGTTGGCAGGCTTGGTCTTCCAGTTGTTGGCCAATTGCGGATCCTTGGGAGCGGCCGCATGAACCGGCGGCGCGATGACGCGTTCGGTCATCGTGGAATAGCTGGCCTTGGCGGCGTCGGGCGCATGTGTGGGCAGCATCGGCGACGGCGCGGGGGTCTGTATCGCGGTGCGGGCCGAGCTTCTGCGCCCGGGCTTGAGCGGCGCGGAGTCCATGCGCACGGGCGCGACAGGCGATGTCTTGCTCGTCTTGCCATCCTTGGCTACCGGCTTGACAGGGGTCTGCGCAGGCGTCTTGATTTTCTTTTCTGGGATATTCACTGAGTCTCTCCTCTGGGAAGCGGTCCGGGGTGATGTCCCGGAACGATTCTTTGCCTGGCCGCCCTGGGGCCGCCAAGCCCTACCTTGTGCCAGATAATCTGGTGTGTCTGCGCCAATCCACCCCCTGAAACCGCCTTGAGGCGGCGTTCAGCCCTTGAAGTAAGCGGGTTCTCCCGGGGCTGGCTTCCCGATTCGAATTCCGGGGTATTTTGGTCGGCGCGCGATTGTAGCGGCTTGCCGGCACGACGCCGAAAACTCGACAGCAAACGGCTGGAAAATACGGGCGGCATGGGCGTTTTCATGGTTGAAGACAAGGTTGAGTCTGCAAACCGCCAGTCTGCCTCAAACCAGGCACTGCTCCAGGCCCTGAACGAAAATATCTTTCGGCAGGTCGATGCCGATAAACACCATCTTGCTGGTTTTCTTCTCGCCTTCAAGCCAGGCTGGCCCCAGGTCGCTGCCCATGAGCTGGTGTACGCCCTGGAAAATCACCTTGCGCTCGGTGCCTTCCATGTTCAGCACGCCCTTGTAGCGCAGCATGCGCGGTCCGTAGATGTTGACCACTGCGCCCAAAAAGTCTTCCAGCTTGGCCGGGCTGAAAGGCTTGTCGGAGCGGAACACGAAGCTTTTCACGTCGTCGTCATGGCGATGGTGGCTGCCCTGCTCTGCCGCATGGGACGGATGGTCGCAATGTTCGCCGTGCTCATGGTCGTGATGGGCGTGGTCATGCGGCTCTTCGGCCTTGAGGAAATCCGGGTCGATGTCGAGCTTGGCGTTGAGGTTGAAGCCGCGCAGGTCGAACACATCGGCAATCGCCACCTCGCCAAAATGCACGGCTTTTTGCGGCGCGCGCGGGTTCATGTGCGTCAGGCGGTGCATCAGCGCCTGGACTTCATCCTCGGCCACCAGGTCGGTCTTGCTGATGAAAATCTGGTCGGCAAAACCAATCTGGCGGCGCGCTTCCTGGCGGTCGTCGAGCTGGGTTTGCGCGTGCTTGGCATCGACCAGCGTCAGGATGGAGTCGAGCAAATACTGCTCGGCGATTTCCTCGTCCATGAAAAAGGTCTGCGCCACCGGGCCGGGGTCGGCCAGGCCGGTGGTCTCGATCACCACGCGGTCAAAGTCCAGCTGGCCCTTGCGTTTCTTGGCGGCCAGCAGTTGCAGCGTTTCGCGCAAATCTTCGCGGATCGAGCAGCAGATGCAGCCGTTGTTCATCTGGATGATGTTTTCCTGCGTGTCATTGACCAGAATTTCGTTGTCGATGTTTTCCTCGCCAAATTCGTTCTCGATGACGGCGATCTTCTGGCCGTGGGCTTCGGTCAGGATGCGCTTGAGGAGCGTGGTTTTGCCCGAGCCGAGAAAGCCGGTGAGGATGGTGACGGGAATCAAGCTCATGGTGGTGACCTAAAAAACGGGGAACGTGAGAAATACGCAAGGGCCTGAAAGCCAGGGAAGTCAGGCGAAACAAGCAAGGTGAGGACTTTAGCCCCGCCTTCAAGACCCCGAAGGGCCCTGGTGTATGCCAGGCTGGTAGTGCAAGCAGGGAAAGGCAAGAGCAATCACTATGATTTATATAGCTATCTATGCCCGTCCATCATGCGCAAGAGGCTGATTTATCTCTCAAAAAGCTAGTTTGAAGGCCGTTTGACCAGCACCAGCCCCTTGAGGTATTCGCCTTCCGGAAAGGCCACCGTCATCGGGTGATCGGGCGCGCCGCCCATGCGCTCGCAGATGAAGGCGTCGACGCCCGCGTCGGTTCCAGCCGACGCGACGATCTTGTGGAACAGGTCGGCGCTGATGCCGCCCGAACACGAGTAGGTGAACAGCACGCCGCCGGGCGCCAGGATCGACAGCGCCAGCCGGTTGATGTCCTTGTAAGCGCGTGCGGCACGCTCGGCATGCGTGATGGTTGGCGCGAACTTGGGCGGGTCAAGAACGATGGCGTCAAAGGTCCGGCCGTCTTTCAGGTACTGACGCAGCATGGCGTTCACGTCGGCATCCAGCATCGTGGTGCGGCTGTCGTCAAAGCCGTTCAGCGCGACATTGGCCTTGGCGCGCTCGATGGCCGGGCCGGACGAGTCGATCGACGTGACATGCTGCGCACCGCCGGCCAGCGCCGCCACGGTGAAGCCGCCGGTGTAGCAGTAGCAGTTCAGCACATCCTTGAACCCGAGCCGGCGCGCGTAGGCGGCAAACTTCTGGCGGCTGTCGCGCTGGTCGAGGTAAAAACCGGTCTTGTGGCCTTCGGCGACGTCCAGGCTCAGTTTCCAGTCGTGTTCGGTGATGGTGATACCGGTGTCGCCGGAACCGGTGAGCCAACCAGTGGCTTCGGGCAGGCCTTCAAGCGTGCGCACGCTGGCATCCGAACGTTCATACAGTCGCGTCAATCCGGTTTGCGCCAGCAGCGCATCAACGATCACGTTTTTCCACTTCTCGGTGCCGCAACTGGAAAATTGCGCGACCAGCGTGTCACCGTAACGGTCCACCACCAGCCCAGGCAGGCCGTCGGATTCGCCATGAATCAGCCTCAGGCCGTCGCTTTTGATGTCAAAAAGGCCTCTTGCGCTGATGGCCTGGGCAATACGCGCTATGAAAAACGAAGCATCGATGGACTGCGCTTCGTTGAAGCTCCAGACCCGGGCGCGAATCTTCGACGTCGGGCTGAACGCAGCCCAGCCGAGGAACTGGCCGGCGTGGCTTTCAATGCGCACGGTTTCACCGGAATCGCCGTCGCCGCTGGCGATTGCACCCGAAAAAACCCAGGGATGGCGGCGCAGCAGGGAGCGTTCCTTGCCGTCTTTCAATCGAATAATGTTCATGGCGGTATTGTCGCGTCTGAAAAACGCCCGCCGCCCGCTGTGCCGGGGCAACCGGTGACGGCAGCGTGAGCGCGGGAGTTTTCAGCCGTTTTCGGGCGGCGGCCCGGGCGCTTTGCGGTGTGCGCCCTCACCCGGCGGCGCGTCTGCTTTTGCGCCCGCGCCGTTCGACATCGCCCTTGGGTGCGCCGCGTCGTAGATTTTCGCCAGATGCTGGAAGTCAAGCCGCGTGTAAACCTGGGTGGTGGTGATGTTGGCGTGCCCCAGCAGTTCCTGCACCGCGCGCAAATCGCCGCTGGACTGCAGCACATGACTGGCAAAGGAATGGCGCAGCATGTGCGGATGCACCGGTGTGGCCAGACCGGCCTGATGCGAGCGCTGCTTCAGGCGCACGCGGATGTGCTGGGGCGTCAGGCGGGTGCCGCGCTGGCTGATGAACAGCGCCTCGCGGCCTTCCCCCCCAGAAACTGCCGAGGCTTGACGAATGGCCAGCCAGGCCGCCAGCGCCGCAAGCGCCGCGCTGCCCACCGGCACGCTGCGCCGCTTTTCGCCCTTGCCCAGCACATGCGCCTCGCCGGCATCGCGGTCGATCCAGCCGCGCGCCTGGCCGCTGGCCTGGGCATCGAGCCCCACCAGCTCGCCAATGCGCAGGCCGCAGCCGTAGAGCAGTTCGGTGATGCAGCGGTCGCGCGCTTCCATGAAGGCGTCAACGCCAGCAGCGTCGGCTTCAAAACGGGCCAGCTGCACCGCTTCATCGACGCTCAGCGCCTTGGGCAGCGGCTTGGCGACCTTGGGCGAGCGCACGTCCTGCACCGGGTTGCCGGGCACCAGGCCTTCACGGCCCAGCCAGGCGTAAAAGCCGCGCCAGCCCGACAGGATCAGCGCAATGCCGCGCCCGCTGCGTCCGGCGGAATGCATTTGCGCCACCCAGCGCCGCAAATGCGTGTGCTTCACGTCCAGCAGCGCCACACCGGCCTTGTGCGCCTGGGCCTGCAACTTTTGCAGGTCGGCGGTGTACAACTCCACGGTGCGGCTGGCGAGCCGCTTTTCCACCCGGACGTAAGCAAGGTAGCGGCTGACCAGCGGGTCCGGCGCTTCAGGCACGGCGCACGGCGCGGGCGGCAAGCGCGTCACCCGAGGTTTTCGGCGGGTTCAGGGAATGGCAAGGCGACCGGCGCCTGCAGGCGCGATAGCGCGGCGCCCGCCAGTTCGCCGAGACGTTCGAGGAATTCGGTACCCATGCCGCTGTGAAAACGCTGGGCATCGGGCGAGGCCAGCACCAGCAAACCGGACACCGGGGCTTCAAGGCTGGACCGCAGCGCAATCAGCGCCAGCGACTGCGCCTGTGCGGGGTGCGGCAGCCAGCGGGCAGCCTCAAAACCTGCGCTGACGCCGCAATACGGCGCGCTCAGCGAAGCCGCGAAACATTTCACATCGTCGCTGACAAGCAGCGCAAAGCCTTCGCCGGCATGGACATCGTCCACGCCCCATAGCCTGATGGCAGCCTGCGGAATCTGGAACTCGCCGACCAGCCCCTCGACGATGGCATCCGGCAGGTCGCGCGCCTGTGCAGTCTGCAGCAGCAGGCGCGTCCAGGACTGCATCTTGCCGGCAATCACCAGGTTGTCCTGGCTGTGGCGGATCATCTCGGCCGCGCGCATTTCCAGCGCCTTGATCTTTTCCCGCAACAAGCTGGCCTGGCGTTCTGGCAGGCTGATGGCGCGGCTGCCGTAGCCGCTGGACAGTTGCACCGATGCCAGCAGTTCGGCATGGCGCTCAAAAAAGTCGGGCCGGTTGGCCAGGAAGTCGGCAATGTCGTCTTCGGTAAGCGGCTGCAGGGCAGTGTTCAGGGCAGGATTCATGGCGGCGTTGTCTCCATTTTTTTAAAAGCAGTGTCACCCTTACGCAGGATGCCGGCAGGTCACAGCATATCGGGAACCTCAATCTCGGCTTCAAACACGGTCGTCGCCGGACCGGTCATCATCACAGGCGCATCAAGCGCGCCCGTCCATTCAATCGTCAGCGCGCCGCCGCGCGTCAGCACATCGACGCGCCTGTCGAGCAGCCCCAGCCGGATGCCGGCCACCACCGCCGCGCAGGCGCCGGTGCCGCAAGCCAGCGTCTCGCCGGCGCCGCGCTCGTAAACGCGCAGGCGAATCTGGGCGCGATGTACGACCTGCATGAAGCCGGCGTTCACGCGCTTGGGGAAAGCCGCGTGGTGCTCGACCAGTGGGCCGGTTTGCGCGACCGGGGCGCTGTCCACGTCGTCCACCAGTTGCACCGCGTGCGGATTGCCCATTGACACAACCGCTACTAAAACAGGAGCTGCCTGCGCTCGCCCATCAAGCGCAAGCGGCCATTTTTGCCATGAACCGGCGGCTTCGGGCGTCAAACCGGCGGGGTTGAACGGGATGCGGTCGAGTTCAAACACCGGCGCCCCCATGTTGACCGTGACGCGGCCGTCGGGCTGCATGCGCGGCTCGATGATGCCGCCCAGCGTCTTGACCTTCACCGCGTCCTGGGTGGTAAGGCCCTGCTCGCGAACGAAGCGCACGAAGCAGCGCGCGCCGTTGCCACACTGCTCGACCTCACCGCCGTCGGCGTTGTGGATCACGTATTCAAAGTCGATGCCTTCGCCTGGCGAAGGCCGCACCGTCAGGATCTGGTCGGCGCCGACACCAAAGTGGCGGTCGGCCAGGAAGCGGTAGTGGGCGGCGGTCAAGCCCAGTGGGCCACGGGTTTCGTCGAGCATCACGAAATCGTTGCCCGCGCCCTGCATTTTGGTAAATCGGATTCGCATGGAGGCGATTATCCGTGCGCCCTGTCCATGGCAGCAGCGTCAAGACGCGCTTCGTGGCATCGCGCCAACAGGTTGGCAACACCCCGACAGCATCAAGACGAAAGGTCGGGTTGAGGAACAGGACTTGCAGCCGCCGTGGTCATCGGGTCCAGACGACATGAAAAATTCAGTTTTATTCTCATGGTTGAAGGCGCCATTGACACGCTTTTTTGCACATGAACCAGGAAACCAGCCCAGGTTTCGACGCTATACAACTGGCAAATACTCGGTAAATCAATGACGGGATTTTTACCGAGTACCTTTATTTGAAGTGCCTTGAAAAATGTAATAAATAAATATTTATATAAACGCACTGTCCATGCAGGCAATTGAAAAAGTTACATCTTATTAACCAACGTCACCTGTATCTGGCACGGGTTTTTTCTTTGACACGTGGATTACAGGAATATTCAAAATTTATAACAATTCATCCATGAAACCCTATTAGCATCCAGCCGCTGAAGTAGTGCTCCACAGGCCAGATAAAAACCTTTATCTTCCTGTCGGAAAAGCAATCGCGAAGGATCCATCGTGTCCATTACAAGCGTTTTAGCCAAGCGGATTTCAAACTACGACAGCCAGGAGTCCGTAGGATCAAAGTTAAGGACCAAACGCATTGCCCCCTTGCTGGAGATGATTGAAGAATTTTTCAATGCGCATGGCGCGGTATCCGTCATAGATATCGGGGGATCGGAACAGTATTGGGGCATCGTGCCATTGCGCTATCTGACGGAACACAATGTCAAGATTACCGTGGTCAATCTTCCGGGAAGCCGGTTACCGCCGGACCATGGGCCTTTTGTGTTTGTGGAATCGGATGGCTGTGATCTGGCACGTTTCGGTGACCGGGCATTTCACATCGCCCATTCAAATTCCGTTTTGGAACATGTCGGCGACTGGCGACGAAAGGTTCAATTTACCAAGGAACTCGAGCGCGTCTCGCAGGCTTACTTTGTGCAAACCCCGAACTACTGGTTCCCTATCGAGCCGCATTTCATGACGCCGTTTTTTCACTGGTTTCCAGCACCCTTTCGGGTATGGCTGGTAAGACATTTCAAGCTGGGGCATTTTGAAACAGCGCAATCCGTTGGAGATGCGGTGATGCTGGTGGAACATGCCGATCTGGTGACCAGTGACATGTTCCAATGTCTGTTCAAGGACGCCCGTATCGTGACGGAAAGATTTTTCGGTTTACCCAAGTCGTTCATCGCCCTGAAGAAATGAGGCAATCGCCTGCAACGTTTGCGTGACGTCAAGAACTCTCTAGACGCCTGGTTTTTGCAGGCGATTGCCCGGATCAAGCCGGCAATGAACCGATTCATTGCCGGACCAGGACAGCAAGGGGCTATCGGCGTGCAGCAGGAATGCGCCCCCAAAGCCATAATCCGCCATGGTCCGACCCACACAACTCCTTTACCCCCAGCGCGATCCAGCGCCCACCCGCCCGGCCGCGACCGTGCTGCTGCTGCGCGACACGCCGCAAGGCATTGAAGTGCTGATGACGCGGCGCTCCATGACGGCCAGCTTTGCGCCCGGGGCCTACGTTTTTCCCGGCGGCGGCATCGATGCGGCCGACGCGGCAGCGCATGCACAGTCCACGCGCCGGGCCGGCCAGTCCGACCTGCAGCTGACCCAGGCCATCGCCGCCATCCGCGAAAGTTTCGAGGAACTCGGCGTGCTGCTGGCGCGCCATGCCGACGGCAGCCATGCCACCACCGAAGACATTGCCGCCATGGACCGCAAGGCGCCGTTCGCCGCGCAGTGCCGGAAGCTGAGCCTCATGCTGGCGGGCAAGGATGTCTTTACCCTGGCGCACTGGGTCACCGACCGCGATTTGCCGCGCCGCTTCGACGTGCCCTTCCTGGTCGCCCGCATGCCGCCAGGCCAGACGCCCGTGGCCGACGAGGCCGAGCAGTTCGAGCCCAGCTGGGTGCGCCCGGCCGATGCACTTGCGCGGCACGAGGCCGGCACCTTCTTCATGATTTTTCCGACCTTGCGCACGCTGGAGCGCCTGGCGAAGTACGCCAGCGTCGAGTCGGTGCTGAGCGCCTGCGCGCATGAAAAGCCGCTGTGGATTTCGTGTCCGCGCGCCGGCCTGCTGGGCGGCCAGGATGCGCGCTACATGGAGCACGACTCGCCCTATGGCGAGCTGGCGCTGACATCGCCCGACGGCCAGATCGTGCATTCGCTCGACTGGCAATGCGAGCGCCCGGTGCCGCTGCTGAAAAACGTCATGCGCCTGACCGCGCCCAACCCCGGCATGATGACCGGCCCGGGCACCAACAGCTACATCGTCGGCACGGCCGACACCGGCTACATGGTGATCGATCCGGGGCCGGACGATGCGGCGCACATCGCCCGCCTGTACGCGGCGACGGGCGGGCGCATCGAGGCCATCGTCTGCACGCACTCGCACCCCGACCATTCACCGGGCGCCCGGCCACTGCAGGCGCTGTGCGCCCATCGCCCGCCGGTGCTGGGGCTGCCTTCAGCCGACACGGCACGCGCTGACTCCCATTTCGCACCCGACCGACCGCTATTAAATCAGGAGCTGCTAAGGCTTACTCATCAAGCGGAAAGCCACACTTTCAAGGTCATTTTTACCCCCGGCCATGCGGCCAACCATGTGTGCCTGGTGCTGGTGGAAGACGGCCTGCTGTTCTCAGGCGACCACATCCTCAACGGCAGCACCACCATCATCAACCCGCCCGATGGCGAAATGAGTGCCTACCTCGACTCGCTGGACCAGCTCACCCGCGCCTGCAACGCGCACGAGATCGACTTCATCCTGCCAGCGCACGGTCATGTGCTGGGCGAGGCACCGCAGGCGATTGCCCAGCTCAGGGCGCATCGACTGAAGCGCGAAGCCAAGGTAGAGGCGGCCATGAAAGCCATGCCTGAAGGCACCATGCATGACTGGGTGGCGCTGGCTTACGACGACACCAACCCGCGTCTGTGGCCCATCGCGCTGCGCTCGCTGCAGGCGCACGTGGAGCGGATCGAGGCGCTGCAGCGTGTTGCTTAAGGCATGAAGCCAGCGCAGGCGCAACAATTACTTACTGCCAGAGCCTTATACTTTTCTTTAGTCGTTCTGCCGCTTGAGGGTTCGGGCTGACCGGGCGACTGCCAATTAACTTTTACGGAATGCTCCATGCCAACGATCACGACGCGACACTTTCTCAAAACCTCCAGCGTCCTGCTGGCCGGGCTGGTACTGGCAGCCTGCAGCAAGCAGGAACCGGCAGCACCGTCTGCGAGCGCGCCTGCGGCAATGCCCCCGGCCGCTGCCGCCAAGGTCTATGTCGTCGGCACCGATGCCGCCTACGCGCCTTTCGAGTCGCAGAACGACAAGGGCGAGATCGTCGGTTTTGACATCGACGTGGTGAAAGCCGCTGCGCAAAAAGCCGGCATCGAAGTCAAATTCCTGAACACGCCGTGGGAGGGCATTTTCAATTCGGTGGCCCAGGGCGACCGCGACTTTCTGGTGTCGGCCATCACCATCACGCCCGAGCGCAAACAGACGCTGGATTTTTCCGAGCCTTATTTCGACGCGCAGCAACTGATTGCCGTCAAAAGCGATTCAAAAATCGCCAAGTTCGATGACCTGAAAAAACTGAAGGTCGGCGTGCAGAACGGCACCACCGGCGACGAGGTCATCACCAAGCTGCAAGGCAAGGACAGCGCGAACATCAAGCGCTTCGAGTCCACGCCGCTGGCGCTGAAGGAAATGGAAAGCGGCGGCGTCGATGCCGTGGTGGCCGACAACGGCGTGGTGGTCCACTATGTGAACAACAATCCCGATTCAAAATTCAAGACCATCGCCGACAGCAGCTTTGCCTCCGAGCAGTACGGCATCGCGGTCAAGAAAGGCAATGCCGAATTGCTGGAAAAAATCAACAAGGGCCTGGCCGGTATCCGGGAAGACGGCACCTACAACAAGATTTATGCCCAGTACTTCGGCGCCGCCCCTGCAGGCGCTTCGCCCGCACCGGCTGCAGCCGCATCGAAATAGCCCTTCACCGGTTGGCCTGAAAGCGCCTTTGCCCCTTGTGGTCGGAGGCGCTTTCAGGTTTTCAGCAAGGGCGCGCGACGTGACGACTTCAAGCGTCACGCCGCCCCAGGCCACGCAGCAACTGCCCGCGTGCCGCCTCGGTGATGGCGGCCACGCACGGATGGGTGATGCGCCGGTCAACCGTGACGGCAAAAAAGTCTTCCACCATCTCGTCGGTGCGGCCGATCACTTCCACGCCATATTCCGTCAGCGTTTCGGCTTCGAGCACGCTGGCCGACAAGAAGATGCCGCGCCCCTCGCGTCCAAAGGCCTTCATCAGCGCACCGTCGTCAAACTCGCCAATGATGCGGGGGTGAATCTGGTGCTTGGTACACCAGCTGTCGAACTGCTTGCGGACCGATGAAGACACGCCAAGGATCAGCATCGGCGCATTGTTAAGGCACTGCGGAAAATCACCCTTGAGCGTGCCTTTAAGCGCCGGCGTGCAGAAAAAACTCATGGGCGTGCTGCCCAGCGGGTGGTTGAAGGCCTTGATGCTGACGCGGCCCGACATGGGCTCGTCGGCCATCACCAGGTCCAGCCGATGCAGCGCCAGCTGGGCCAGCAAATCCGGAAACTTGCCTTCACTGCAGATCAGCCGCACCGGCTGCTTCATGGCCAGCGCGGGCTCCAGCAAATGATAAACCACCGACTTGGCCACCGAGTCGGCCACGCCAACCCGGAAGTCCAGCGTTTTCTGGCCGCCGCTGGCCTGTCGCAGGGCGGTTTCCATTTCAGCGCCCAGGGCAAATATCTGGTCGGCATAGCCCAGCGCCAGCCGTCCCTCGTCGGTCAACTCCAGCTGGCGCCCGCTCTTGCGGAACAGCTGGCGCCCCAGCCAGGCCTCCAGCAGCTTGATTTGCCCGGACAGCGTCTGCGGCGTGGTGTGCAACTGCTCGCCGGCACGAACGATGCCGCCGGCCTTGGCAGTGACCCAAAAGTAATGAAGGTGCTTGAAGTTCATGCGCTGGTTTCCCTGAAAAATGGAATGCTGGTTGCCGAATCTATTGAATAGATCGTATTTTTCGAAATGAAATCGTTTTAAATACGAATTTACACGAAGTGAAAAGCTTTTTATAGTGCAAGCCATCACGTCATTTTTTTGATGTTTAAAGGAGACTTCCATGCGCCTGAGCACCAAAAGCCGTTTCGCGGTTACCGCCATGATTGACATTGCCCTTCAGGGCAACGCCGGTCCGGTTTCGCTGGCCGACATCGGCATGCGGCACAGAATTTCAGTGTCTTATCTGGAGCAGTTGTTCAGCAAACTGCGCCACAGCGGACTGGTCGAAAGCACCCGTGGCCCGGGCGGCGGCTACTCGCTGAGCCGCGCGAGCGAGAGCATTTCGGTGGCCGACATCATTGGCGCCGTCGAAACGCATGCCGACAAGCCGGGCAAGGCAGATGCAGACCTGGCAATGCAGCAAGGCTCGGGCGAGGGAATGACGCAGGCATTGTGGGCGGCACTGAATGCCAAGATGGTCGAGCACATGCAGTCGATCAGCCTGCGCCACCTGGCCAGCGAGCAGCGCGCGAAGGGTGTAAAAATCGAAGCCCGTCCGGCCAAGCGCGGCGTGTTTAGCGCGCCCAAGCCCAAGCCGGTTTACACCACGGCGCCCAACTCGGTGTTCGCGCTGGGCCGCTCGCTGCTGGGCAGCCGCTGAGCGCAAGGCGGCGCTTTGCTGCTGAAAATAAAGTGTGAAGCCCGCCGATAAGCCGGATTCTGTGCGCCGGGCTTCCTTTCGGTTGCCCGGTGTGACCGCCATTAATCTGGGCCGGGAGTCACCTGCCCGGCTCGGTGCCACCTACCCGCCAGCTCCGCGGAACCACGTCAACGCTGGCCTATTTGGTGTTGCTGCGCGTAGAGATTGCCCGTTTCACCCGAACTGAATCGGCTCGTCTCTGTTGCTCTGATCCTCACCTCACGGTGGAGAGGTATTACCTCCTACGCTGTCCTGTGCAGTCCGGACGTTCCTCCAGTGCTTCCTTTCGGAAATTGCACCAGCGGCGGTCTGGCAGGCTTCACCCCTGCATTATGGCAGTGCGCCACAATGTGCTTTTGTTCATCGAAAACGAAAGGGAGCCTCCATGAAAGCCGACAGCATCCTCGCCACCATTGGCAACACACCCCACGTCCGCATCAACCGCCTGTTTGGCCCGGATGCGAATGTATGGATCAAGTCCGAACGCTCAAACCCCGGCGGCTCCATCAAGGACCGCATCGCGCTGTCCATGGTCGAGGCCGCTGAAAAGTCCGGCGCCCTGCAGCCGGGCGGCACGATCATCGAGCCGACCTCGGGCAACACCGGCATTGGCCTGGCGATGGTCGCAGCGGTCAAGGGCTACAAGCTGGTTTTGGTGATGCCCGACAGCATGAGCGTCGAGCGCCGCCGGCTGATGCTGGCCTATGGCGCCAGCTTTGACCTGACGCCACGCGCTGGCGGCATGAAAGCGGCGATTGCCCGCGCCCAGGAGCTGATCGCGGCCACGCCGAACAGCTGGATGCCCCAGCAGTTTGAAAATCCGGCCAACATCGAGGTTCACGCGCGCACCACGGCGCAGGAAATCCTGGCCGACTTTCCCGACGGGCTCGACGCGCTGATCACCGGCGTCGGCACCGGCGGCCACCTGACCGGCTGCGCCCAGGTGCTGAAAGCCGCCTGGCCGCAGTTGAAAGTGTTTGCGGTCGAGCCCAGCGCCTCGCCGGTCATCTCGGGCGGCGCACCCGCCCCGCATCCGATCCAGGGCATAGGCGCCGGCTTCATTCCGAAAAACCTCGATGTCAGCCTGCTTGACGGCGTGATCCAGGTCGATGCCGAACCGGCCCGCGAAATGGCGCGCCGCTCGGCCAGCGAGGAAGGCATGCTGGTCGGCATTTCATCGGGTGCGACGCTGGCGGCGATTGCGCAGAAACTGGCAGAAATGCCGGCCGGCTCGCGCGTGCTGGGCTTCAACTATGACACCGGCGAGCGCTATTTGTCGGTCGAAGGATTTTTCCCGGTCTGAAGCGCAGCCGCTGCGGGCAACACCTATCCTCTATTTGCTATAAATAGCATAGCTGCTAGTGCCCATGCATAGTGCGCTAGCAGCCTTTTTTTTAAAAAATAGGTAAACCGCCCCTTCTGAAGACGATCCAACGCCTGGCGCCGGGTGCGTCCCGCATCAGGGGGTGAACCCGGAGCGTTTTATCATCACGCCCTTCTGCTTGATAACCACAAGCCACGAACCGGACGAACCATGCTGCGACTGACTGAAATCAAACTCCCGCTCACGCACGCCGACAACGCGCTGCAAGAGGCCCTCCTCCAGACCCTGCAGATCACGCCCGCCAACCTGGCGAGCTTCACGGTGTTCAAGCGCAGCTTCGACGCCCGCAAGGCCGTGATCATGCAGGTCTATATCGTCGATGTGGAACTCGCCGATGCCGCGCTGGAAGCCGAGCTGCTGGCACGACATGCCGGTAATCCGCACATCTTTGCCACGCCCGACATGGCCTACCACCCGGTGGGCAGCGCACCCGCCAGCCTGCCACTGCGCCCGGTCGTCGTCGGTTTCGGCCCCTGCGGCATGTTCGCTGGTCTGGTGCTGGCGCAAATGGGTTTCAAACCCATCGTGCTGGAGCGCGGCAAGACCGTGCGCGAGCGCACCAAGGACACCTGGGGGCTGTGGCGCAAGAATGTGCTCAACCCCGAATCCAACGTGCAGTTCGGCGAAGGCGGCGCCGGCACCTTCTCGGACGGCAAGCTCTACAGCCAGATCAAGGACCCGCGCCACCTGGGCCGCAAGGTGATGAACGAGTTCGTCAAGGCTGGCGCGCCCGCCGACATTCTTTACGAAGCGCATCCGCACATCGGCACCTTCAAGCTGGTCAAGGTGGTGGAAAACATGCGTGAGCAGATCATTGCGCTGGGCGGCGAGATTCGCTTCCAGCAGCGCGTGACCGACGTGCTGATCGAGGGCGGCCCTGACAACCAGCACATTCGCGGCCTCACGGTGCTCGACCAGGCAACCGGCAAGACGCACGAATTGCGCGCCGACCAGGTCGTGCTGGCGCTGGGCCACAGTTCGCGCGACACCTTTGCGATGCTGCATGCGCGCGGCGTGTATGTCGAGGCCAAGCCTTTTTCTATCGGTTTTCGCGTCGAGCACCCGCAGGGCCTGATCGACCGCGCCCGCTGGGGCCGCCATGCGGGTGACCCCTCGCTGGGCGCGGCCGAATACAAACTGGTACACCACGCCAGCAACGGCCGCTCGGTGTACAGCTTTTGCATGTGCCCGGGCGGGACCGTGGTGGCCGCCACGTCGGAAGCCGGACGCGTCGTGACCAACGGCATGAGCCAGTATTCGCGCAACGAGCGCAATGCCAACGCCGGCATCGTCGTGGGCATTGACCCGCGCGACTATCCCGGCAACCCGCTGGCCGGCATCGAACTGCAGCGCCAGCTCGAATCCCATGCCTACGTGCTGGGTGGCAGCAACTACGAGGCGCCCGGCCAGCTGGTCGGCGACTTCGTGGCCGGGCGGCCGTCCACCGGCCTGGGCAGCGTCATGCCGTCGTACACGCCTGGCGTGGCCATTGGCGACCTGTCGTCTGCCCTGCCCGGCTATGCGATTGATGCCATGCGCGAGGCTTTCCCCGCCTTTGGCCGCAAGATCAAGGGCTTCGACCTGCATGACGCGGTGCTGACCGGCGTGGAAACGCGCACCTCGTCGCCCATCAAGATGAGCCGGGGCGACGACATGCAGAGCCTGAACGTTCGCGGCCTGTACCCGGCCGGGGAAGGCGCCAGCTACGCCGGCGGCATTTTGTCGGCCGGCGTCGATGGCATCAAGGTGGCCGAAGCCGTGGCGCGCAGCATGCTGGAAAGCGCCGAAAGTGCGCGGCTGGCCCTCGCCTGAACCCCCTGAGGGACCGGATAGGGGATACTTCGCCCTCACGGTTTCACACCGCAACGCCCAAAAATACCCGGCGCACCTTTTTCCAAAGCGACGCCAAGGCGCCGTTCAAACCTCAACCTGACACAAGCGATCCATGACCGAAACCCCACTCACACCCGTCGCAACCGATTCAGCGCCTGCACCCGCTGAAACGACAACCGCCACCCCACCACGCCAGGGCCAAGGCCAGGGCCAGGGCCAAGGCCGTCAAGGCGGCCGTGGCCGGCCGCAGGCCAAGCCGCCGCAAGCCCAGGCACGCGCACCGCGCGAAGTGCATCCGGCGCTGCGGCAGCTGTTCACGCTGTACCCGAAGATGTTTGGCGCGCAGTTCCTGCCGCTCAAGCTCGGCGTGTTCCAGGACCTGCTGGCGCTGCACCCTGACGAGTTCAAGCGCGACGAGCTGAAGGTCGCGCTCGGCCTGCATGCGCGCTCCACCCGCTACCTGGAAAGCGTGGCTTCCGGCTTGCCGCGCCATGACCTGAACGGCGAGCCGGTCGAGCCCGTGGCGCCCGAGCATGTCCATCACGCCATCATGGAAGTATTCCGCAGGCGCCAGGCGCGCTCGAACCAGGACTTGCGGCCTTATGCGCGCGCGCAGCTGATCGAGGCGATTGACGCGTCCGGCCTGAGCCGGGAAGAGTACCTGCTGTGCATTCGCCAGCAGGACGAGGTGTCCACGTCATTGCTCGACGATGTCTTTGCCGAACTGGCCGAACACGCCGCCAGGCGCGATGCGCTGCTCAGGATGTTTGAAGCCAGCGGCAAGACGGTGGCCGAGTTTTCAGACATGTACGGCATGAACCCGGACGAGGTGAGCCGCACGGTGGAATGGGCACGTGCCGATCAGGCGGCGCAGGCAGCGGCGCTTGCCAAGGCACAGGAAGTCCCTGTGGCAGCAGAAGCAGAAGCAGAAGCTGACACTGACACTGACACTGAGACTGAGACTGAGGGCGAAGCCAAGGCCGAAACCATGCCGGAAGCATCCCCCGGGGAATCGACAGCGAAGGCCGGCACGGCACCATGAAAAAGGCCGGCATCCAGCCGGCCTTCAAGACAGAACAAACCCCGCTCAGCCCTGCGCGTTCTGCAGCGCGGCAATGCGCTCTTCAATCGGTGGGTGGGTGGCAAACAATTGGCCCATGCCGCCGGTGATGCCCATGGCTTCGACCGCCTTGGGCAACTCGCCCGGCTGCATGCCGCCCAGGCGGGCCAGCGCATTCATCATCGGCTGCTTGCTGCCCATCAATTGCGCAGCGCCCGCATCGGCGCGGAACTCGCGGTGGCGCGAGAACCAGGCCACGACGATGGCGGCGGCAAAGCCCAGCACGATGTCGAGCACGATGGTGCTGACGTAGTAACCAATGCCGGGGCCGGAGTTGCTGTCACTGCCCTTGCGCAAAAAGCTGTCCACCGCGTAGCCGATCACGCGCGACAAAAACACCACGAAGGTGTTCATCACGCCCTGGATCAAGGTCATGGTGACCATGTCGCCATTGGCGATGTGGGCGACTTCGTGGGCGATCACTGCCTCGATTTCTTCCTTCGTCATGCCCTGCAGCAGCCCGGTGGTCACGGCCACCAGCGACGAGTTCTTGAACGCGCCGGTGGCAAAGGCATTGGGCGCGCCTTCAAAAATGCCGACCTCGGGCATGCCGATCTGGGCTTTTTCAGCCAGCTTGCGCACCGTCTCGACAATCCAGGCTTCATCAGCATTCTGGGGGCCTTCGGCGCCGTTGATCACGCGCACACCGGCGCTCCACTTGGCGACGGGCTTGCTGATCAAAAGCGAGATGATCGCGCCGCCAAAGCCGATGACCAGCGCAAAGCCGAGCAGCATCGGCAGGTTCAGGCCATTGGGCGTCAGGAAGCGGTTCACGCCCAGCAGGCTCGCCACGATGCCCAGCACCGCCACGACGGCGACATTGGTCAGGATAAACAGAAGGATGCGTTTCATGGATTCTCCGGGAGGCGTTGAATAAAAACAGGGGTAAAAAAGCACCACGGGCACACGCCCGGATTGTGCATATCTCGGCAGGAAATGGGGGAGCTTCAGCCCAAATCAAGCTTTTTCGTATGGAATATGGCGGGCCAGAGACCCGGCTTTTTCTGATTCTTTTTGCTGGCTGGGCGGGCGAAAAACCGACGCGTCATCATAAAAGGAAAAATCCTCGTTGCCGGGCCACCAGCCGGGCACGCCGAGCACCGGCAAAGGCGTGAACGGCTTGACGGCAAGCCTGGCGGCGCTCAAATCCCCGGCAACCCAGGCATCGAGTTTCGCTATCGAATCAATAGCTGGTTGTGCTTGGTAGACGTGCGCAGTGATCGGTTTTCGTGCATAAACCAGCTTTTCCAGCAGCGCATGGCCGAACAGCACCAGTTGCGCCTCTTTCCAGAGCGGGCGCAGCGTGACGAACAGCCGCTGCCAGTCGCGCGCCTCCAGCGCCTGCCAGAGCAGCGGCGGCGCCAGCAGGAAGGCGGCGTTTTCATCGAACACGGTCAGCGCATCGCGTACCGGGCCGCGTAATGGATTCACGCCGGCAACGGCAATTTCAGCGGCCTGCAACTGGTTCAGCCGTTTCTTGGTTTCGGGAAAGCGCATCCAGCACAAGCCGTTGAAAAAATCGTGCAGGTTATCGCGGGTGGGCACCATGCCGCGCTCAAAAATAAACTGCTCGTAAGCCATGCCGGGCGGCAAGTCGGATTGACAGACAAAGCGAACCGGCGCCTGACCCTCCGTATTAAGGGCCAGCGCCACGGATACGCCCGACAGCACTTGTTGCTGGACAAACAGCCCGCTGTCGCGCCAGCCGTCGAGCCAGGCGGGCTGCCAGTCAATGGCAGCCAGTTCCGCTACTGACTTGGGCGCCAGCGCAAACCCACCGGACTCAGCCAAGATATTGCACCGCATCGGCCGGCGAGCCTTTGCGGATTCGGAACGATTGCGGATAGCGCTGCAGCAGCCACAAGCCGGAAGCGCTAGGCCGGATCAGCCCGGTTTGCCGCAGGCGCGCAGACACGATGGAGACAGCGCAGGACTGGCGCTGAAGCAGTTCTGGAACAGCCAGCAGGATGTCGGCCACCGATACCTTTAGTTGCGCCACGGCAGCCAGCACAGCGCGCAATGCATGCACCTCGCGTCGCGTGATGACGGTCTGAATAACACGCGGCTGGTAGACCGGCAAGGACACCGACAGCAGGTGTTGTGCTGGCAGCGGAACGCATTTTGGCGTTGGCGTTGGCGTTGGCGCTGGCGCTGGCGCTGGCGCTGGCGAAGCGGATGGTTGCTGAAAGATCAGCAGCGTCGGCTTGTGCGCAGGGCGCAGCTCGAAATAAGCCGCATGCCGGGCAAGAAACACCGTCGACCTGGTGATTCTTTTGTCGAAAAAACCGTGCTGCTGCAGCACCGGCACGACATGGCACAAGTGCTGCGGGCCCTCGCGCAGGCCGGGCAACACCTTCAGGATGCGCTGCACCTCATCAGGCAGCTCGGCATCGAACATCGGGGGCGTGCTCAAGGACGCGGTAGCGGCCCGGTACTCTGTCGGTGCTGCGATAGGAATGCTCGCACCGACGGCGGCATCAGCGTTGCTATCCAACGCCGAAGGCATCATGGGCTGCAGTGGCGCCGGCGTAATGTGCGCTGGGGCAAACACCGGGGCCGGAAAGCACCTCACGCGGTCGTAATAAGTTTCGGCATCCCGAAACACGATGCCTTCCATCGAAAAGCACCATACCTCGCAGCCCCATTCGCGCAGGCGCACGGCCAGTGGGGCAAAGTCGGCGTCGCCCGAGGCAATGGCAAAGAGCCGCACGCCTTGCTGAAAATGCAGCGCGACAGCATCGGCAATCAGTGCGGTATCGGTGGTGTTTTTCTCCAGTGGCAAATTGGGAAAGGTGCGCGTACCCAGATAACGCCACACCGACCGCAGCCACTCCAGACGCGGCCCGGCACCATAAGCGCGGCACACGCTGACCCGGCCCGCATAGGCCTTGAACTCAGCCCAGGCCGCGTCGATGGCTTGAGGGTCGGAAAAATTGTCCGCGTCAATCAGCAGCGCCGCTTGCCGGACACTGTTCGCTCCGGACGAGTCGCTCATGCCGCAAGCAGTTTCCAGGGCAGGCTTTCCCCTGAGCGCAGCGGCTTGAGTTCCGCTTCGCCAAAGGCAAAGCTCTCGGGCGGCGTCCAGCTTTCCCTGGTCAAGGTGATGGTGCCCACGTTGCGCGGCAGTCCGTAAAAGTCGGCGCCGTTGAAGCTGGCGAAGGCTTCAAGCTGGTCCAGCGCACCGGCGGCATCAAACGCCTCGGCGTACAACTCCATCGCGGCATGCGCGGTGTAGCAGCCGGCACAACCCGTTGCATGCTCTTTCAGGTGCGCCGGATGCGGCGCGCTGTCGGTGCCGAGGAAAAAGCGCGCATTGCCCGACGTGGCCGCCTCGACCAGCGCAACGCGGTGCGTTTCGCGCTTCAGCACCGGCAGGCAGTAGTAATGCGGGCGGATGCCGCCGGTGAAGATCGCGTTGCGGTTGTACAGCAGGTGGTGCGCTGTCAGCGTGGCGCCCAGAAAACGGTCGGCCTGCGCCACATACTGCGCAGCTTCCTTCGTCGTGATGTGCTCGAACACGATCTTCAGTTCGGGGAAATCGCGCCGCAGCGGGATCAATTGCGTGTCGATGAACACCGCCTCGCGGTCGAACAGGTCGATGTCGGGCGAGGTCACTTCGCCATGCACCAGCAGCAGCAGGCCTTCGCGCTGCATCGCTTCGAGCGTCTGGTAGGTCTTGCGCAGGTCGGTCACGCCGGCGTCGCTGTTGGTCGTGGCGCCGGCGGGATAAAGCTTGGCGGCGACCACGCCGGCCTCCTTGGCGCGCTTGATCTCGTCGGGCGGCAGGTTGTCGGTCAGGTACAGCGTCATCAGCGGCTCGAAAGCCACGCCTGGCGGCACGGCGGCCTGGATGCGCGCCTTGTAGGCCAGCGCCTGCACGGCGGTGGTCACCGGCGGGCGCAGGTTGGGCATGATGATGGCGCGGCCGAACTGCGCGGCCGTGTGCGGCACCACGGTGTGCAGGGCTTCGCCGTCGCGCACATGCAGGTGCCAGTCGTCGGGCCGGGTAATCGTGAGCTGGGTGGCAGGAGTGAGGGTGGCTGAAGTCATGCGCCGAATTGTCGCACCGGCTCAAGGAAACTCCCGATGCGCCAAGCGCCGCCGCACCGTTACGATGCAGACCGGCTGCAGGATAATCCCGGCTGTTTCAACTCTTGCAATCCAGGCCTCCCTTTCATGTCTTCCCCTCCCCACGCTGGCCCTGCGCCTGAAGCCATTCCACCCCTTGATGACATCGACGAGCCGACCCGGGTGCCACTCAAGATCGAGGACTGGCTGACCGTCCTCGTCATGGGCGCGCTGGCGCTGATCACCTTTGCCAATGTCATCACCCGCTATTTCACCAACCAGTCGTTTGCCTGGACCGAGGAGTTCTCGGTGTTCCTGATGATCGTGCTGGCGCTGGTCGGCAGTTCGGCCGCTGTCGCGCGGGACCGGCATATCCGCATCGAATACTTCTCGGAAAACGGCTCGATGGCGCGGCGCAAGAAGCTTTCACGTCTGGGCGCGGTGCTGGTCGCGCTGCTGTTTGCGCTCATCGGCGTGCTCAGCATTCGTCTGGTGTGGGACGACTACCGCTTTGGCGAAACCTCGCCGGGCATCGGGATTCCGCAGTGGTGGTATTCGATCTGGCTGCCCATCATTTCGCTGGGCATCGCGCTGCGCGCTGTCGGCCTGTTCATCCGCCGGGGGCGACGCGCATGATCGTCACGCTGCTGTTTCTGGCGTTCATCGCCATGATGCTGGTCGGCGTGCCGATTGGCGCCGCGCTCGGCCTGGCCGGTGCCACGGCGATTGCGCTGGCCAATGGCGACTCGCAATGGTTCGGCCTGCTGGCCGTGCCGCAAAACTTCTACGCCGGCCTGGGCAAATACCCGCTGCTGGCGATTCCGATGTTCGTGCTGGTCGGCTCGATTTTTGACCGCTCGGGCGTGGCATTGCGGCTGGTGAATTTCGCCGTCGCCATCGTCGGGCGTGGCCCCGGCATGCTGCCGCTGGTGGCGATTGCCGTGGCGATGTTTTTGGGCGGTATTTCGGGCTCCGGCCCGGCCTGTGCGGCGGCTGTGGGCGGCGTGATGATTGCGGCGATGAACCGCGCCGGCTACCCGGCAGCGTTCTCGGCCAGCGTGGTGGGTGCGGCGGCGGCAACAGACATTTTAATTCCGCCGTCGGTGGCCTTCATCATTTATTCGGTGCTGGTGCCCGGCGCTTCGGTGCCGGCGCTGTTTGCGGCGGG
>NZ_JAAFGZ010000064.1 GCF_010365105.1 Polaromonas sp.
GCGCTCCCAGCGCAGCGATCAGCAGTAACATCGCGCTTTCCATTTTTCAGTTCTCCCTATGCCTCTCCCCAATCACCAACTCAGCATGACCGTGCTGATGACCCCCGACATGGCCAACTTTTCCGGCAATGTCCACGGCGGCACCATCCTCAAATTGCTCGATCAGGTTGCGTATGCCTGCGCCAGCCGTTACGCGGGCGAGTACGTCGTGACCCTGTCGGTCGATCAGGTCATGTTCCGCCAGCCGATTCATGTGGGCGAGCTGGTCACGCTGCTGGCATCGGTCAACTACACCGGCAACACGTCGATGGAAGTGGGCGTCAAGGTGATCACCGAAAACATCCGGGGCCAGAGCGTTCGGCATGCCAACAGCTGCTTTTTCACGATGGTTGCCGTGGGCGAAGACGGCAAACCCACCGCCATTGCGCCGCTCGAACCCGAAACGCCCGACCAGGTACGTCGCTACGCCGACGCCAAAATCCGCCGCGAGTTGCGTCGGGAGTTTGAACTGCGGCGGCAGGCGCTGACCGTCAAGCCCGCGTGAACGCTGTTCTTACCGCACGGCGCCTGCGCAAAACTGAACCCGCGCGCCAGCGTCTGCTGGCCTGATGGGGCGGCCTGTTCACCTGCGTCAACCCGGCATTGACGCGCTCAAGGGGCTGGCCTGTGTGCTGATCATCTGGCACCACCTGGCTTTTTACGGGCCGATGTCGGATGTGCTGTATCCCCATGTGCCTGCGTTGACCGACTGGCTGTATGACTACGGTCGCATGGCCGTTCAGGTGTTTCTGGTGATTGGCGGCTTTCTGGCGGCCAGGTCGCTGGCGCCGCAAGGCCAGGCGACTTATGCGTCGCCGGGCCGGTTGATGGCGCGCCGCTACCGGCGGCTGGTGCTGCCTTATCTGGTGGCGGTGGCGGCGAGTGTGGCGGTGGCCGCGCTGGTCCGCCCGTGGTTTGACCATGCGTCGCTGCCGTCGGCCCCGACGCTGTTTCAGTTGCTGGCGCATGGGCTGCTGCTGCAGGATTTGCTTGAATTGGAAGGGCTGTCCGCCGGCGTCTGGTATGTGGCGATTGATTTTCAGCTGTTTGCCATGGCCGTGCTGCTGTTCAGCCTGTCGCGGCGGCTGGAACGGCGCTGGCCGGACCTGCTGAATTGGCGGGTCGCACCTGGACTGGTGTTGACGGTGATGGTCTGCGCGGCGTCGCTGTTTTTGTTCAACAACGACAGCCGCTGGGACACGGCCGGGGTGTATTTCTTTGGCGCTTACGGCTTGGGCATGCTGGCTTTTTGGGCGGGCAATTCAGACCGGCGGACTTCTTGGCTGCTGTGCATGGGCGTGCTGGCCGGCAGCGCGCTGCTGCTTGATTTCAGGGGACGGTTGCTGGTGGCGCTGGCCGTGGCGTTCGGGCTGGTGGTTTTGCAGCGCCACGCTTCAGGGCCAGGCGCGCCACGCTGGCTGCAGCGGCAACTGGCCGGGCTCGGGCAAATGTCGTATTCGATTTTCCTGATTCACTTTCCGGTCTGCCTGCTGGTCAATGCGGTGGTCAGCCGATTTTGGCCTGCGCATTTGCTGGCCAATGGGGCGGGTTTGCTGGCGGCGTTTGCGCTGTCGGTGGGTGCTGGCAGCGTGCTGTACCGCAACGTTGAATCCAGGGCTTCGCTTTATTCGGGTCGTCTTAAATTGCGCTTTGCAGCCTGATGCAGCGTCAACCGTCATAAATTTATGCAAAAAATAGCATTTGCGCAAGCTGGACGGGCGTAAGCAGCTATTGAATTAATAGCGATTGGCATTTGAATGCATTCAGCTTTGAAACCGAATCGCCTGATGTGAGAGCAATGAGCGAAAGTTATTGTTCGGCATTGAACAGCTGCAATTGGCCTGGTCGCGACCGATGGGCATATATCTCGGAAGTTATCCCGCATCCAGCAAGGAAGTTTCCTTTCCTGACCCGCCGCCGGGCTGTAGCAGACTGTCTGCTGGTTGCTTCACACGATGCCCATGCCCAAAAAAGTCCCCGAGATTTTAATTTTTAGATGTTCTCTGCAGATACGCTCAGGCAAAAACAAAGCGTATCGGGTTCGCCTTGTCCGCTCAAATCAAACGCTTGCAGACAAGCAGCGCACGATAGTCAACCCACTTCTATAAGGCATGCTTGATTTAAACGGTCAACCCAAAAAGGTCTGGAAATCAAAGGCGCTGCTTTGGCACTGACTCAAAAATCGAATGCGCGTTGGCACGCGGTTTTTTCCCGCAAGACGCTGAAGTACGTCATCTTCACGCTTGCCGTGTTGTGTGCACTCTATGCTGCGCTTGGATTTTTCCTGGCGCCCTGGGCAATCCGGCATTACGCACCCGGCGCCCTTCAGTCGTTGCTTGGACGAGCGGTGGTGTTGGGTGAAGTGCATGTCAACCCGTTTCTTCTCACCGCAGACATTGCCGGTATCCGCATCGGCGATGACAAGGCGCCGCTGGCAACCGCTGACCGCTTGCACGTGGAGGCCAGCAGTGCCGGTGCGCTGCGCAGAACCTGGACGCTGGATGATCTGACGCTGGAGGGCCTGAAGCTGAACGTTCTGCGCCGCAAAGACGGAACACTGGATGTTGCAGAAATTTTTCAACGTTTCGCAAAAGGTGGTGACCCTAAAACCGAACCGGTGCGGGCAATGCTTCATCGGCTCTCAATACCGCAGGCCAGCGTCCGGTTCACCGACCTGTCAGGCACCGAACCTGCGGCCGCCAGCATGGACGCCATTGATTTCACGGCCAGCAATCTTTCCACCCTGAATGATCAGACAGCCGCCTACCAGTTAAAGGCCAACCTCCCGCTCGACGGCATCTTGAGTCTGAAAGGCGAACTGGTGCTGCAGCCCAGCCTTCAGGCGAACGGCGAGATGTCGCTTAAAGCCCTGAACGCGGCATGGCTCTGGCCTTTTGTTCGTGATCTGGTGGCGCTTTCAGACGTCAAGGGAAATGTCGATTTCTCGACGCGTTACGCCTATGACACGGTTAAATCGCTGCGACTGGACGCCGCGAATCTCACCGCTTCCGGCCTTTTGGTCGCCCGTGCCGGTCAATCACCCACACTGCTGGCCATGAAGCGCATTGCCATGGCCGATGGTCAATTGCTTCTGGCAGAAAAAAAGTTCACGCTTGGAACGCTTCGCATTGAAGAAGGCCAGGCCAACGCAGAGATCGATTCAGCGGGACGCCTGGACTGGGCCGGCATTGCCAAGCCTTCGGCGCAAAACAAGCCAGCGCCGGATTTGCAGCCAAAGCCCGCGGCTGCGCCGCTTCAAACCGCGTGGAATGTGGCGGTGGGCAAGTTGCAGGTGGCGCAGGTCGGGGTTCTTTTCACCGATCGACGCCCGCGTCAGGCGGTGTCGTTCGAAGTGGCGGACATTGCCTTTGAACTGGGCTTGTCGCTGACCAGCGGTGACGAGCTTCAGCTGGTGGCCGACGGCATCGGCGTGACGCTGAAAGGGCTGCAGCTGAAATCTGATGGCGCCCCCAAGCCATTGGCCACGCTCGATAGCGTTACTTTGCAGCAAGGCCGACTGAACCTGGCCGAGCGGCAGTTCACCGCAGTGTCCCTGAAAGCCGAAGGGGGACAAACCAGCGTGGTGCGACAGGCGGACGGCGCCATCGAGATGCTTGAGCTGCTCGGCGTCGGGGCTGACAACAAATCGGCCATCAAACAACCCGCCCCGGTGAATACGGCCGGTAATTCAAGCCATTGGAATTACGGCATTGACACTGTTCAGTTGGGAGGCGTATCGGTCGATCTGGTGGATCGTGGTTTCCAGCCTGCCGTGGCCTACGGGCTGACCTTGCAGTCGGCGACTGCACAGAACATCACGAACAATACGGGCGTGGCTATTCCCTTTGAGGCAGCGGTTGCCGTGGCGCAGGGCGGCATGCTGCGCGCCAAAGGTTCTGTTGCGCCTGATGGCCGCAGCGGGCAGGCCGCTCTGAACCTTGACAAGCTGGCCCTCGGGCCGTTGCGACCCGTGATCCTTCGCTATGCCGGGTTGTCACTGCAATCGGGTCCGCTGTCATCGTCCGGGCAGGTGAAGTTTGCGTTGCCATCGAAGGGCGCGCCGACCGTGCAAGTGGACGCGCTTGCCCTTTCACTGCCCGACGTGCTGCTGTCCCGGCAGGCCGGTGGCCCGCGCCTGCTGTCGCTGAAGCAATTTGAATTGGCTGGCGGCTCGCTTGACCTGGCGGAGCGCCGCGTTGGCTTGCGCCGTGTCAAGCTCTCGCGTGGCGACGTCGCTGCAGCCATTGCGCGTGATGGCCGTGTGGATTGGCAGCCGTCGGCGCCGCAAGTTGCAGCTAGGCCGGCAACCAAAACCTCCGCAAACGTTGACGGTCCACCCTGGCGTGTGAACGTCAACACGCTTGCCCTGGAGCAGATCGGCGCACGTTTCCTGGACCGCAGCCGGTCTACCCCTGTCGCGCTCGACATCGCCCGCATGGATGCGCAGTTGAATCTGGGCGTCGAAGTCGGCGGGGGGCCGTTGCAGATCGTTGTCAATGATTTGGGCGCGCAGTTCAAGACCATCGCGCTGACGTCGCTGGACACGCCGTCTGCCAAGCTGTTGGCGTTGGGCACTGTCGCCATCGAGAAGGGCAACCTCGATCTGCAACAAAAGCGGATAGGCGCTGCCACCCTGAAGCTTCAGGATGGCCAGGGCCGCATCGTGCGGGATGCGCAAGGCCGGATGGAGCTGGCGCAAATGCTGGCAACCGCAAATCCGCAGCCAGCCGGGCAGGGCGCCAAGGTTGCGCCGACGCCAGATTCTGCTGCCTGGCAGTACACGCTGGACAACACGCAGATCGACCGCTTCAATGTTCAGTACCTGGACAAATCCATGCGTCCGGCCTGGTCCATCGATGCCAAGCTTGGGGCAAATATCCAGACGCTGTCCAGCCAGTCGCCGGCTTCCTTCAAGGCGCAGGTTGCGCTCGCCAAGGGCGGCACGGTCGACCTGCAGGGCAAGGCCGATCTGGCAAAAGGCAGCGTGCAGGCCAAGGTCGATGCTGAGGGCCTTTCCTTGCTGCCGCTGGAGGCGATGGTGCGCCAGCGTGCGGCCGTCGATTTGCGTTCGGGCACGGCCAAGGCCTCGCTGACGGTGGACTATCAGCAACAGCAGCAAAACGCATTGCGCGCCAAGGGAACATTGCAGGTCAACGATCTGCTTTTGGTGGAAGCGTCGTCTGGCAATCGATTGTTTTCCTGGAAGCAGCTCAATGCCGACGGCTTTGACTTCGACCTCGGCGCTCGTTCATTGCGCATCGGTGAAATCAATCTATCGGAGCCGGGCGCGAAACTTGAGATTGAGAAGGACCGAACCGTCAATATCAAAAAAATATTGGCGGGAGGCAACGGTCCAGACAAGAAGGAACCGGGCAAAGAGCCGGCGCAGGCACAAGCACAGGCAAAGGACGATTCGCCGCCGTTCACCATGGAAATCGGCAAGATTCGATTCAGCAACGGCACGGTTGACTACGCCGACCAGAGCCTGGTGCTGCCGTTTGCCACCCAGGTAACCCGCTTCGACGGCACGATCGTCGACATCTCCAGCGACAAGACCCACCGCGCAGGGGTCAGCGCAAAAGGCGACATCCAGCAATACGGCTCCGCCAGTGTCGAGGGCAGCATTGTTCCTTTCGACCCTGCCGTCTTCACCGACTTGCGTGTACTTTTCAACAACGTGCGGGTCAAACCCCTGTCGCCCTACACCGCCACGTTCGCAGGCCGGACGGTCGAGTCCGGCAAGCTGTGGCTGGACCTTGCGTACAAGGTCGAAGACGGTAAGCTGGATGGAAAGAACGATGTTCGGCTGGCCGACTTCACATTGGGGGATCGGGTGGATGCACCTGGCGCTGTCGATCTGCCGCTGAACCTTGCGGTGGCCCTGCTGACGGACAGCGATGGTGAAATCAAGCTGTCAGTGCCGGTGCTGGGCGATCTGGACAATCCCCGTTTCAGCTTTGGCGGCGCAGTTCGTGCGGCCATCGGCAATGCATTGCAGCGTGTGGTCACCGCACCGTTTCGACTGTTGGGGCGCTTGTTCGGTGTTTCAGGAGAAACTCTGGCCAGCATCGACTTTGCGCCGGGCAGCCAGTCACTGCGGCCGGAGCAGCAGGAAAAGCTGGACAAGCTGACCAAAGCGCTGGGGGAGCGACCCAAGCTGCGGCTGGTCGTGAGAGCGCCCTACGATTCGCAAGTGGATGGCCAGGCGCTGCGCCGGGCACAGGCTCGCGTGGCGGTTGCGCAACTCAACGGCCAAAACGTGCGTCCCGGTGAAGACCTGGGACCCGTCGCCTACGAGGACAGAACCACGCAGGCTTCCCTGCAACGCCTGCTTGAACAACAGGCGGGAAGCGGCGCCGCCGAACGCCTTCGCGCCAGCCTCGTTCCCGGCCAGGCCAGTGGCGAGCTGTACCGCCGCATGTTTGAAAGCATTGTTGAAGGATTTCCTGTGAACGAGAGCGCTGTCCAGCAGCTGGCAGCGGGCAGGGCCCTGGGAATTGCCGGCTACCTGCAGCGCAAAGGCCTGGAAAACGCCAGGGTGCAGACCGGTCGCATCGCGGAGGTGCCTGTGGCCAAAGACGGATCGGTTCCTGCCAAGCTGGAGCTGTCGGGTGGTTAACGGCAAACGTCCGTCCGGTGACGCAATGAACAGTTCACCCGTTCCGCGCGCATTTCACCGGACGACCGGCGCGCGGTTCTTGACGCAACGCAGGCCGAACTGGGCAAATGGCCTGGTTCCCTCGCAACGTTGATTATTTAAAAAAGGCTTTCATGGATCATCTGTTGTTCAATGGCTGGAACGCCATCTTGCGCACGGCGGTCCTGGGTGTGCTGGCCTACGTCACCCTTGTCTTGATGCTGAGAATGTTCGGCAAACGCACGCTGTCAAAGATGAACGCGTTTGATTTTGTCGTCACTGTGGCGCTTGGCTCCACCTTGGCAAGCACTCTTTTGAGCAAGGATGCTTCGCTTGCGCAGGGCGCGACGGCGTTCGGGGTATTGATTGGCCTGCAGTTCATCGTGACCTGGCTCAGTGTGCGGTTCAAGTGGGTCCGCAGGGCCGTCGTCGGCGAACAGCAGATCCTTTTTTACCAGGGCCGGTACCTGGACCAGGCGTTGCGCAGTGCGCGCGTCACCCGGGATGAGGTGCTGGCTTCAATACGCGCCGCTGGTCACAGTGAGCTGGACTCGGTTCGTGCGGTGGTGATTGAAACGGATGCCTCATTCACGGTCATCACCCATGCCGGCAAGTCGGAAGACACATTGCTGGCGGTCAAGGGCTATGGCCGCACCGCCCATCCACAGGGCGAATGATGTTCTTTGTCCATCCGGCATTCCAATCCTGCGCGCGGTATGAGAAAGCCGGTGACCAATACAGGCAAAGCGCCAGCTCCTCCTTGAATACAAACACAAAAGGTCCTCCATGTTTTCTCCCCTGGAACTCATGCGCCAAAAACTCCTGGGCGCTGGCCAAGCTTTCTTCCTGCAGTTGCCCAACATCCTTGTCGCCATCCTGCTGTTGGTTGCGGTCTGGTTTGCCAGCAAGGCTTTCGCGGGACTGATCAAGCGGATCAGCATTGCGAGCAACCGTCCTGACCTGGGGGCATTGCTGGGCTCTCTTGCACGCGTTGCCTTGATCATCATGGCGGTGCTGGTGGCTGGCGCCATCGTCTTTCCGACAGTCCATCCGGGTGACATCTTTGCAGCCTTGGGTGTCGGTTCGGTGGCGATTGGTTTTGCCTTCAAGGACATCCTGCAAAACCTGCTGGCTGGATTGCTGCTGTTGATCAGGCGCCCGTACAAGCGGGGCGACCAGATCATCGTCAAAGGCTACGAAGGCACTGTCGAGCAAATCGAAAGCCGCGCCACTATCCTCAAAACCTATGACGGACTGCAGGTGATCATCCCGAACAGCGACGTCTATACATCGCCGGTGGTGGTGAACACGGCGTATAAACAGCATCGCAATGAATTGGTGGTGGGCATTGGTTATGGCGACAACCCGGAAGAAGCCGTCGAGTTTTTTCGCCAGGCGGTCATGGGCGTCGAGGGCGTCTCGGTTGATCCGGCGGTGGAAGTGATTCCCTGGGCTTTGAACGACTCGACCGTCGATCTCAAGGTCCGCTGGTGGAGCGCTTCTTCGCGTCTGGACCAGGTGCATGTCAAAGGCCGCGTGATTCTGGCGGTTGCGAAAGCCGCCAGGACGCACGGCGTTGATTTGCCATTCCCGACGTCGGTGGTGCTGTTGCATGACCAGACGGAAGAGGTCGACGGCGACCGGACCCGGCAGCGCGAGGGCTGGCCCGCCGGCAAGAATCCGCCAAAAGCCCGGTCCATGCAAGCCAATCAAAAAATTTGAGCAAAAAATGCCGTTTACGCAAGCGGGATATGCGTCAGCAGCTATTTATTCGAGCCACTTGCACAATCCAGAAAGTGGTGAATTAGTGGCTTTGCGAAGATGCAAATTTGAGAGGTGAAAGAGTAGGCGCAGCCACTGGG
>NZ_JAAFGZ010000025.1 GCF_010365105.1 Polaromonas sp.
CAAAGAAGCGCTGCAGCGGCCAAGGAGATCAAGACCCTGATTGGCGACTCGGTCGAGAAGGTCGAGGAGGGCAGCCGGCAGGTGGCCGACGCTGGCAAGACGATGGAGGAAATTGTTGACAGCGTGCGCCGGGTGACGGACATCATGGCCGAGATCACGGCGGCCAGCCAGGAGCAGACGCAAGGGATTGAGCAGATCAACCAGGCGATCACGCAGATGGACCAGGTGACGCAGCAAAACGCTGCGCTGGTGGAGGAAGCGGCAGCGGCGGCCGCTTCGCTGCAGGAGCAGGCCGGCGGGCTCAGCCAGGTGGTCAGCGTGTTCCGGCTGGGCAGCCAAGACACGCAACTTGCTTCGTCAAGCCGTCATTCCCCGGTGCGGCCTGCGACAGCCAGGCGAGATGTTCCGCACAAGCAGCCGCCTGCGGCCAAGCGCGGCATTGCCGCGCCAGCGCCAAAGGGCAACAAGACTCCGTCGCCCACCCCTCAACTGGTTGCAGCGAGTGCCGCCGGGCAGTGGGAGGAGTTTTGAACCCTACATGCCGCAAGGACACAGAAAAAATCCAGGCTTTTCACGCCTGCAGGCAGCCTTGTCTGCCGCAAGGTGGGCCGGCTGGTAATTCATGTGCGCTCTGGTGCAGCCAACAGCACAAGAACGCAGCGCATTTAGTGTCATCAAGGTAAACGCCATGTTGCTTCGCATTATTTATGTCAGTCGGGCCAGCTCTTCACTTCCGCTTGAGCTTAAAGATATCCTTGCCTCGTCCCGGAAAAACAACCGCGCATTGCGTGTCACCGGGGCCATGGGCTTTCTTGACGGACTCTATCTGCAGTATCTTGAGGGCGATGCAAGCGTCGTCACCACCCTGTACAAGCGAATCGAAGAAGATCCCCGCCACTCCGAACCTAAGATTCTGGAAAGCAAGGCGATTTCCGAGCGTGCCTTTCCCGGCTGGTCAATGGGCTTGCTCACCTGGAACGATGAAACCAAAAAGGTTTTTCAAAAATTCAACCTTTCTGGCTCACTTGATCTTTATGACGCAGACGCCGCAACAATTGATTCGCTGGTTCGAAGCTTGGCTGCCAGCGCCAACTGGATGGCCTTGTCTTGATGCGCTTCGCGACTGCATCGCCTGGCTTGCTCGTACGGAAATCAAAAGTTACAAAATTCGCCCGTCCCACGCTCAAGTTTTTCTGACGGCTTGTCGTTAATCACTATGAAGACCCTCAAAAGCCTTTGGGGTACAGGTCGTTGCTTCAGGAAATCAGGTTTATGTCAAACAGCATGTTTTATACCGGGCTTAGCGGCCTGAATGCCGCGCAGGCGGCATTGGTGACGACAGGTCACAACACCGCCAACGTCAATACTCCGGGCTACAGCCGCCAGACTGCACAGATTTCCGCGAGTGGCGGCTCGAACATCCCCGGTGTGGGTTTTTTCGGAAACGGCGCCAAGGTCACTGACGTCAGCCGCAGTTACGACCAGTACCTCACGTCGCAGCTCAACCAGGCCCAGTCAACGAACCAGTCGCTGACCACCTATGGCGCGCAGATCAGCCAGATCGACAACCTGCTGGCCAACCAGACGGCCGGTCTGGCGCCGCAGATGCAGACGCTGTTCACCCATGTGCAGGCGGTGGCCAACACCCCGGCCGACCCATCGGCGCGGCAGCAGCTGATCGGCTCCAGCCAGGCGCTGGCCAACCAGTTCCGCACCATGGACCAGTACCTGACGGGCCTGAACGCGAGTGTGAACGGCCAGGTGTCGGGCATGGCCGACCAGATCAACACCTACGCCGGGCAGATCGCCAGCCTGAACAAGCAGGTGGCCATGTTCGGCAACGCCTCGGGAATGCAAGCCCCGAATGACCTTCTGGACCAGCGTGAGCAGCTGGTCAGCGACCTGAGCAAACTGGTCGGAACCAAGGTGGTGGTGCAGGACGGCGGCCAGTTCAACGTTTTCATCGGCAACGGGCAAACGCTGGTGCTGGGCGGCAAGGCCACGATGCTGGCCGCTGTCAACTCCGCCAGTGATCCGAACCGCACCACCCTGGCGGCCATAAACCCTGCCGGCAAGGCCGTGCAGCTGCAGGAGGGCATGATCACCGGCGGCGCGCTGGGAGGCTTGCTGCAGTTTCGCAGCGAAACGCTGACAGCTGCGCAAAATTCCCTTGGCCGCATTGCTATTTCGTTGTCCGAGACGTTCAATACCCAGCAACGGGCAGGGTTTGACCTGAATGGCGCGTCGGGCAAGAATTTCTTTTCGCAAGCCAGCCCTGCCGTTCTATCCAACGCAACGAACAGCCAGGCCGCGCCGGTCGGTGCCCTGACGGCAAGCTTTGCCAACATCGGCAAGCTGACCACCAGCGATTACCGGGTCGATGCCACCGGACCCTCGGCCTACACGGTGACGCGCCTGTCGGACAACGCCCCGGTGACGGCTGATTCCACGGGTGCGTATGACGGCCTGACACTGAACTTCAGCGGCGGCGTTGCCGGCGACTCTTTCCTGCTCCAGCCCACGCGCGCGGGTGCCCGCGATCTTGCTGTGGTGTTGATCGATCCGGCCGAGGTGGCCGCTGCCGGTTCGCCGTTCACCAGCACGACCGGCGGCGTGTCCGACGGCAGCAATGCCTTGCTGCTGGGCGCGCTGCAGAACAAGAAAACCATGGCCGGCGGCACCGCCAGCTTCAACGATGCCTATGCGCAACTGGTCAGCACGGTGGGCAACAAGGCGCGGCAGGTGCAGATCTCGAACACTGCCCAGTCCAGCCTGACGCTTCAGATCCGCACTGCCCAGCAGTCGGTGTCGGGCGTCAACCAGGATGAAGAAACCGCCAATCTGCTGATGTTCCAGCAGATGTACCAGGCCAATGCCAAGGTGATCCAGACCGCATCGACCATGTTCGATGCCGTGCTGGGCATCCGCTAAACGCACCCCAGGAGCCCCCATGCGCATCAGCACCCAGACTTTTTACGAGCAAAGCCGCACCAGCATGGGTTCGCAGCAGAGCAGCCTGCTGCGCGTGCAGCAGCAGCTTGGCGCGGGAACCAGGATACTGGCTCCTTCGGACGATCCGCTGGGCGCCACCCGCGCGCTGGCCGTTTCCCAGTCTATCTCGCTCACGGCGCAGTATTCGGCCAGCCGCAACCATGCGGTGCAAACCTTGTCGCTGGAAGAAAATACCCTGCAAAGCGTCACCACCCTGCTACAAAACGTCAAGAGCAGCCTGATCGAAGCCGGCAACGGCACCATGACCGACGCCGACCGCGCCACCATTGCCACCACGCTGCAAAGCAACTTGGACCAGTTGCAGGGACTGGCCAATACCGACGACGGCAACGGCCAGTTTTTGTTCGCCGGCTTCAGGAGCGGCAGCGCACCCTTTGTGCGCCAGGCCGACGGCAGTATCCAGTACAACGGCGACCAGGGCCAGCGCCAGGTGCAGGTCGATGCGTCGCGGCAGATGGCCGGAACGGACGACGGCCGCAGTATTTTCCAGTCGGTGCAGTCAGGCGCGGGCTATGTGGCGTCGGCGCCCACCAGCAACACCGGCAGCGGCGTTTTCAGCGCGACCTCGGTGGTCAACCCGAAGGACGTGAATTACGGCAAGGATTTCATCATCAGCTTTCCAACCACCGGCAGCTATCGCGTGGACACCGTGTCGGTGCCGCCAACCCCGCTGGTCGCTGCCACGCCTTTCACACCGGGCAGCGCCATCGCGTTTGGCGGGCTGCAGATCAGCATCAGCGGTACGCCCGCTGCGGGCGACCAGGTAAATGTGGTCACTGCAAAAAATGCCGGTTCGGACGTCTTTGCTGCCATCGGCGATGCGATCAAGGCACTCAAAACGCCAGTGGATGGTCCGGAAAACCAGGCGCTGGTGCTCAACGCCCTGAGCACCGCGAACCGCAAGCTCACCAACGCCCACGACAACGTGCTGACGGTGCGCTCCTCGGTCGGCTCGCGCCTGCAGGAACTGGACTCGCTGGCGGTCAACGCAGACAACCGCACGCTGTATGACAAAAGCTATCTGTCGGACCTGCAGGACCTGGACTACAGCAGCGCCATCGCCGAGTTCTACCAGCGCCAGACAGCCTTGCAGGCCAGCCAGCAGACTTTTGTCAAGATCCAGCAGATTTCGCTGTTCAACTATTTGTAAACGGGTCGGTCTGGTTATGCTATTAAAAAAATAGCTGCTTGTGACCGCCAGATATGCGCTAGGGCCTTAAACCCTGCAAAATTTCCAGCATAGAGGTGAAGCTGGCGGCAAACCGCGGTTCCAGGAAGGGCGCAAGGTATTGCATCAGCAACTGCAGCATGGCAATGCCTGCCAGCAGCGTGATGGGAAAGCCCACGGCAAAAATGCTGAACTGGGGTGACACGCGGTTCAGGATACCCATGGCCAGGTTCAGGGTCAGCAGCGTGGCAATCAGCGGCAGCGCCAGAATGAGTCCGCCCAGAAATACCTGGCCGCCCGCCGACACCAGCAGGAACCAGCCGCTGGCCGCCAGCGGCGCATCGGCAATCGGCAGTATTTGAAAGCTTTCGGCCAGCGTGGCGATCAGCACCAGGTGGCCATCAACCGCCAGGAATACCAGCATGGCCATGACGTTCAAAAACCGCGCCAGCACCATTGTGTTGCCGCCACTGGTCGGGTCAAAGAAGGACGCAAAGGACAGACCCATCTGCAGGCCGGTGTATTCGCCGGCGGCCTGCACCATGGCAAACACCAGCTTCATGGAAAAGCCCATGGCCGCGCCGATCAGGACTTGCTGCACCACGATCCACAGGCCCGCCGCCGAGACCAGCGGCACCTGCGGCAGCGGGCCCAGCGTGGGCGCGATGGCGATGGCCATCAGGCCGGCCACGCTGACCTTGATCGTGCGCGAAACCGCCTTTTCGCTGAACAGCGGCGCAGTGCCGACCAGCGACAGCATGCGAACGAAAGGCCAGAAAAACGCCACCAGCCAGACGTTCAGCTGGTCCGCCGTAACGGAAAAGACCGGCGGCATCAGCCCACCAATTGCGGAATCGAGGAAAACAAAGTGCGGATGTAGTCCAGCACCAGCCCGAGCATCCAGGGGCCGGCGATCACGGCAGTGGCAAACACCGCCAGCAGCTTGGGAATGAAGGACAGCGTCGCTTCATTGATCTGCGTGGCGGCCTGGAACAGGCTGACGAGCAGGCCGGTCACCAGCGCCACCAGCAGCATCGGCGCGGCCAGCAGCAGGGCCAGCTTCATGGCTTCATAGCCCATGCTCATGACGAACTCGGGGGTCATTTCAATTCATTCCTGCGCTGAAAACGTGAACATGTAAAAACCAACGGATCACAGGTAAAAGCTTTGCGCCAGCGCGCCGATCAGCAACTGCCAGCCGTCCACCAGCACGAACAGCATCAACTTGAAAGGCAGCGAAATGGTGGCAGGCGGAACCATCATCATTCCCATGGACATCAGCACGCTCGCCACCACCAGGTCGACAATCAGGAAGGGAATGAAGATGGTGAAGCCGATCTGGAAAGCCGTCTTCAACTCGCTGATCACATAGGCCGGCAGCAGGATGCGCAGGGGAACCTGCTCCGGCCCGTCCATGCTGTCAATCTTGGCCAGTTTGGCGAACAGCGCCAGGTCGGCTTCGCGGGTCTGCTTGAGCATGAACTGCTTGAACGGCTCGACGCCACGCTCCAGCGCCTTTTCGGCACTCAGGGTGTTTTCCGAAAACGGCTTGTAGGCGTCTGTGTAGACCTTGTCGAACACTGGCGACATGACAAAGAACGTCAGGAACAGCGACAGGCCGACCAAAATCTGGTTGGGCGGCGACGACTGCGTTCCAATGGCGGTACGCAGCAGGCCCAGGACAATCAGGATTCGCGTGAAGCTGGTCATCGACAGCAGCAGCGCCGGCAAAAACGACAGCGACGTGATCAGCACCAGCATCTGCACACTGAGCGACCAGGTCTGCACCCCGCCCGGCCCGGTCGTGCTGGTGATGCCCGGCAGGCCCTGGGCCGATGCCAGGCAAGGCAGCAGCAAGCCCGTCGCCACGGCGAGCATGATGCGCAGCAGGGCCGGACGAACCGGCAGGCGCAGGCAATCCAGCATCTTCAACCTGCCCTGGACTTCGTCAGTCTGGCCATCGAATCGACCAGTTTTTGCGAAAACGCGCCCGTGCCGGCAAAAGCGGCCAGGGACGGCTCCGGTGCTTCGGGCAGCTTGCCGGCCGGCATGGTGTGCAGCGCACTGACCTGGCCGCCGGCAACGCCCAGCACCAGCCACGCGTCGCCGATTTCCACCACCACCACGCGTTCACGCTGGCCGACCATGGTGCTGGACACCACCTTGAGCAGCTTGCCCTTGCCCGAAGGCTGCAGGCCAAAGCGCCTGGCCATCCAGGCAAACAGAAAGATCAACCCGATCACCACGGCCAGGCCCAGTCCGGCCTGCAGCAGCCCGGCCGCCGCGAACGAGCGCACCGGCTCGGTGGCCGGGCTTGCCACGGTGGGCAGCACTGCATGGGCCGTGTGCCACGACAGGGCCGTCAATGCAGCC
The DNA here is from genome assembly GCF_010365105.1 of Polaromonas sp. GTDB lineage: Bacteria > Pseudomonadota > Gammaproteobacteria > Burkholderiales > Burkholderiaceae_C > Polaromonas. Next base: position 6,554 of record NZ_JAAFGZ010000025.1, read on the forward strand.
GCCGCCTGCACCAGCACCCGCGCTTTCATCGGCTCAGTTTCTGGATGCGCTCGGATGGCGTGATGATGTCTGTCAGGCGGATGCCGAACTTCTCGTTCACCACCACCACTTCGCCCTGGGCAATCAGGTAGCCGTTGATGAAGATGTCCATCGGCTCGCCGGCCAGGCCGTCAAGCTCGACAACCGACCCCTGCGAGAGCTGGAGCAGGCTCTTGATGGTGATGCGCGCGCGGCCCAGTTCGGCCGTCAACTGCACCGGCACATCAAGCACCCGGTCCATGTCGCCCTGGCCGGCGTCCGGCCCGGCCTGGCCCTGCAGCGGCTGGAACACCCGGCCGGCGGCCGGCAAGGCAGGTGCTGCCGCTGGCGGCTGGGACGCAGATGCCTGTTCGGCCATGGCACTGCCCCAGTCGTCCATCGCGTCGTCCACCGGGTCGGACTTCTCGAGATCACTCATGTTCGTTTGCCTTGCTTGAATCTAGGTGTTGGTGTTTGATCATTTTCTGGACCCTGAGTGCATAGCGGCCGTTGGACATTCCATAGCTGCATTCCATGACAGGCACGCCATTGATCCGCGCCAGCACCGTTTCCGGAATATCGACCGGCAGCACATCGCCCACTTTGAGCTTGAGCAGCTGGCCGATGCTCGACTGCACGGTCAGGAACTGGGCCTTGAGTTCGACATCGGCGCTTTGAACCTGCTGCGCCAGCTGCTTGACCCAGCGCTTGTCGACCTCGATCTCGTCCTGCAGGGGATTCGACAGCAGGCTTCTGATGGGCTCGATCATCGAATATGGAATGCAGACATTGAGCGAGCCGCCCACGGGGCCGAACTCGATATGAAAAGTGGTGTTGACGACCAGCTCGTTGGGCGTGACGATATTGGCCAGCCGGGCATGCATTTCGGAACGCACATAATCGAAGTCGAGCGGATAGACCGGCTGCCAGGCGTTGCCGTAGCTCTCCAGGCTCAGGTCGAGCAGGCGCTTGATGATGCGCTGCTCGGTCGGTGTGAAGTCCCGGCCCTCGACCCGGACGTGGTAGCGGCCGTCGCTGCCGAACAGGTTGTCCACCACCAGGAACACCAGCTTCGGGTCGAACACGAACAGCGCCGTGCCACGCAGCGGCTTCATCTGGATCAGGTTGATGTTGGCGGGAACCGGCAGGTTGCGGATGAAGTCGCCGTACTTCTGGATCTGTATCGCGCCGACTGAAATATCGGCATTGCGGCGCATGTAGGTCAGCAGTGCGCCGCGCAGATGCCTGGCAAAACGCTCGTTGATGACTTCCAGCGTGTGCATCCGGCTGCGCACAACGCGCTCGTCGGTGCCGAAGCGGTAGGCCGGCGGCCCGGACGCCACGCCAGCGGCCGCAGGGGATGCATCAGGCGTATCGCTATCGCCCGTAACACCCTGGAGCAAGGCATCGACCTCGTCCTGCGACAGCTGCTGTTCATAAGCCATGGAAAAATTTCATTCGGGTGGCTTCACTGCAGCATGAAGGTGGTGAACATCACGCTGGCGATTTTTTGCTGCGGCGTGTTCGGGCCGAAAGGCTGGCCCAGCGACTGCATGATTTCACCGCTCAGGCGGGTTTTGTCCTCGGGCGTCGCCAGGGACTCGGCTTCGCGGTTGGACAGCGTGCTCAGCACCCGGCTGCGCACTTCAGGCAGGTACTGGGTCATTTGCGCCTGCGATGCCGCATCGGCCATTTTCAGTGTCACGGCGACATGCAGAAAACGGTTTCTGCCGCCGGGCTGCAGATTCACGGTGAAGGGCTCCAGCGGAAAAAAGATCGGCGCTTCGGCATTGACTTCCTCATGGGCTGGCGCGGATTTGCCCTTCATGAAAAAGTAGCCGCCGCCTCCCACGCCTGCCAGTGCCAACGCCAGCGAACCAATGATGAGGATTTTCCGTTTGCTTTTGACGGGAGGTGCGGTTTCTTCTTTGCTGGTAGCCATGAGGGGTGTGCCTTGGGTGGAAAGGCTATTGTTGGCCAGAAGGGCTTGCCCTCATGGCTTGATAAAAAGGGGTAAAGCGCTTCAACTCAGGCGTTTGCATCGCGCCGGGAATTCATCCCTTCAGGCCGGCTCAGGCGTAGGTGTCAATACGCAGTCCCTGGCCGGTGCGGCGCTGCAACGCAGCCGGCGGGGCCGAGAAAAGCAGCGCGGCCTTGTCGGCTTCGCGGCCACGGTAGCTTGCGCGCGAGGAACCGCCGGAATCGCCCTGGTTGTTGGAAAATGCTGTCTGCGGCTGGCTTTCGGCGCCGACCGAGGTCTGGCCCAGGCTGATGCCGCTCTCGGCCAGCAGCGCCCGAAGCTGCGGCAAGGCCGCTTCCACGGCCACCCGAACCGACGAATGCGCCGAGACAAAGGCCGCCTGCATCTGCTGGTCGTTCATGCTCAGCGTGACCTTGAGGGGTCCCAGCCCGGGTGGATTGAGCTGGAGTTCTGCCACCTGCCGGTCGGCCGCGCTCAGGTGGATGATCTGGTGACCCAGCGCCTTGCCCCATTCGATGCTGCCCACGTCGGGTGTCAGCAGTGCCGACGCCACGGGCGCTGGCGCGTTCGGCGTGGCCAGGCTGCCGGGCTGCTGCAGCGCAGCACCTGAAGGCGGCGTCAGTGGGCCCGTGCCTGCAAAGGACGTGATGTCTGCTACTTCTGGCGTCAGTTCGGTATGTCCATCCAGCGCCGGGGCCGCGCGGTTCAGGCCATTACCGCCTTGTCCGGACGACGGGTCCGACAGGCCTGCGCTGGCGGCATCGGCCTGCGCCGTCACCGCGTGTGGATCTGCAGACGTGGGCATGCCGACAGGGGCTGCCGTCGCCCGGGTTTGGGCCGGCGCCAGGTCAGCGCCTTTTGGGATGATGGCGGCAAGGCCGCCTGACGCCGCTGACGCTGCTGCCAGCAGCTTGCTCAGGCCGTCATCGACAGATATTCCAGGGTTTTCTATCTGGCCAGAGGCTTCAGCACCGCCCGTCAGCGCGGTGGCGGCAAGCCTGCTTTCCTGCAGAACCGCCAACTGCACCGCCATTGGGTTGACGCTGTCTTGCGCAGACGCTTTTTCAGCATCGACAAGAGGTTGCAGAAACTTGGGCGGTACAGACCTGATAGCGGTTTCCTCAGCTATTTCCTGACCCGCTTCGTGCCTTAAACCAGCATCTTCAGGTATTCCAGGGTTTTCAATCGGGCCAGCGGCTGCGGCGCCGCCCTTCATCGAGGTAGCGGCGAGTCTGCTCTCCAGGGGAACCGCCATCAGCCCTGACATCAGGTTGACGCTGTCCTGCGCAGGCGCTTTTTCTTCGTCGGCCAGACGCCGCACGGTCTTGGGCGGACCGGGCCTGACAGGCGGTTCAACCGCCTTTTCTTGACGGGCTTCGCGCGAGCGGGCCATGGCTTCGCCAAAGCTGCCCGGTTGGCCGGAGTCCTGATCGCCGGATCGTGCTAGCGCCCGGCAGCCCGGGCTGCCAGGGCTGGCTGGCGGCGCCGGCACGGCGGCTTGCGGTGACAGTATGAAAGTCATGACGGGCTCCGTGAACAGAATGAATTAGTCGGTCAATGCTGTGGAACGCAGGAAAAACTGCCTGGCGGAGCGTTCGTCGCTTTCGCGTTGTTCCTTCTTGTTGGCCACGCCGAGTTCGAACTGGCGAACCCGGTCCGCCAGCGTGCCAAACGAGCTCAGGCGGCGCTTGCTGCTTTGCCAGTCGGTGCGTCCCTGTCCCAGGCGAGTGTCGGCCTGCAGCGTCAGCGCGCGCTGCTGCTCGATGGCACCGTCGAGCGTGCATATGAAGTTCTGGAAATTGCGCACCTGCGACGCTGCCAAGCCGCCCTGCATCTGCCCGTTGAACTGCTCCAGGTATTCCTGCCGGTACTGCACCAGCATCTCCAGCTTGGCACTGGCGCTGGTCTGGGCGTTTTGCAGCTGGCCCAGCCGGCGCGTGGCCTCGTCAGTCCTGGTCTGGGCCAGTTCGATGAGCGTGGCAAGCGGTAGTTTTTCAGACATGGTGTGCTTTGGGCGGAGGTTGAAGAGGGCTAGCGGGCATTGAAAATTGCATGCAGCTGGCTGACGGAAGTGGCGTAATCGGCGCGCTCGTCCATCGTCTGCTGCAAAAAGGCTTCGATCTTTGGGTACAGCGCAATCGCTTTGTCCAGTTGCGCGTCGTGGCCGGGCGCGTAGGCACCCACGCTGATCAGATCGCGGTTGCGCTGGTAGCGCGACAGCATCTGCTTGACGCTGCGTACCGACTCGAACTGCGACGGTTCGATAAGCGCCGTCATGGCCCGGCTGATCGACGCCTCGATGTCGATGGCGGGGTAGTGGCCCGATTCGGCCAGGCTGCGCGACAGCACCACGTGGCCGTCCAGGATGGCGCGGGCCGAGTCGGCAATCGGGTCCTGCTGGTCGTCCCCTTCGGTCAGCACGGTGTAGAACGCGGTGATCGAGCCGCCATGGCCTTCGGCATTGATCTCGCCGTTGCCGGCACGCTCGACCAGCGCCGGCAGCTTGGCAAACACCGACGGCGGGTAGCCTTTGGTGGCTGGAGGCTCTCCGACTGCCAGCGCAATCTCGCGCTGGGCCATGGCATAGCGGGTGAGCGAATCCATGATCAGCAGCACACTTTTGCCCCGGTCGCGGAAATACTCGGCCAGGCAGGTGGCATAGGCCGCACCCTGCAGCCGCAGCAGGGGAGAGGTGTCGGCCGGCGCTGCCACCAGCACGGCCCTGGCCATGCCTTCCTTGCCCAGCGTGTTGTCGATGAAATCCTTCACCTCGCGGCCACGCTCGCCGATCAGCCCGACGACGATCACGTCGGCGCTGGTGTAGCGGGCCATCATGCCCAGCAGCACGCTCTTGCCCACTCCCGAGCCGGCAAACAGGCCCATGCGCTGGCCGCGCCCGACGGTCAGCATGGCGTTGATGGCGCGAACGCCGACGTCCAGCACGTCCTTGATCGGCGCGCGGGTCAGCGGATTGACCGGCGCGCGCGACAGCGGCACTTCCTGGTCCACATCAAGCGGGCCCAGGCCATCGAGCGGCCGGCCGGAGGCATCGACCACACGGCCCAGCATGCCGTCGCCTACCGGCAGTCGCTTGGTGCGCGGACCGGCGTTGCCGCCGCCGACCGGCGACTCCGGCGCATAAACGCGCGCACCCGGCAGCAGGCCGTCGACCACGCTCAGCGGCATCAGCAAGATACGGTCGCCGGCAAAGCCGACCACCTCGGCTTCGGCAGTTTTTTCCGGGTAGCCGGGCGGCAGCTCGATCAGGCAGTCGCTGCCCACCGGCAGGCGCAAGCCTACCGCTTCAAGCACCAGGCCCACCGCGCGCGTCAGCCGCCCGTAGGTGCGTACCGGCACCGTCAGGCCGACCGCCACCCGCGCCTCGCCCAGCGCCGACTGCCATGCGGACAGGTGTGGATTGGCGTCGGCAGTCACGGGTTGTACCGTCATGCTGGCTCGGCACTTTCGGGCACCGCCAGGTGTTCGGGGGGAGGGTGGCGCACCAGCGCTGCGCTGACCCGCTCCCAGCGCGCCTGCACGGTTGCGTCGCGCTCGCCGCTGTGGGCCATGACGCGGCAGCCGCCGCGTGCGATTTGTGCATCGGTGCGCACGCGCCAGCCGGCGGCCTTCAGGTCGTCGGTCAGCAATTCCTTCACCAGTGCCGCATCGTCGGGATGCAGCAGCAGTTGCGGCGTACCCGACAGGCTGGGCTCGGCCTGCAGCAGCTCATGCACCACGGCCAAAATGGCCTGCGGCTCGGCGGCCAGCGCCTGGCCCAGCACCTGCCGCGCAATGTCGAGCGCCAGCGCCAGCAGGTCATCGGCCACGCTGCTCTGGGCCAGCTGCAGGGCGGCGGGCAGGGTCTGCGCCAGGGCCTGAAGTTGCGCGGCCTGCGCCTGGACGGCTGCCAGTCCGGCGGCATGGCCTTCGGCCAGCCCTTGCGCATGGCCTTGCTTGCGGCCTTCGGCTTCGCCGGTCTGGCGGGCCTGAAGCCGCAACGCGGCCAGTTCGGCCTCGTCGATCTGCAGCGTCGGCACCAGCGAAGCCGGTTCCGGTGCCGGCGTGTTCAGGACGCTGGCGGGCAAAACGTTTTTTTGTGTGAACGACGCCATTTCCCAGCGCTCCCAGGCGGTTTGCGATGGCTTGCCGTCCAGCGCCTGCGGTGCCATTGACGCTTGCGGCAAGAACTTGCCGGCATCGAATCCGTGAAGTCGGGTGTTGCTAGACATACGCGTCGTTGCCTTGGCCGCCCAGCACCAGCTCGCCCGAATCGGCCAGGCGGCGCACGATCTGCAAAATGCTCTTTTGCTCGGCCTCGACCTGCGAGACCCGCACCGGGCCGCGCATTTCGATGTCTTCGCGCAGCATGTCCGCTGCCCGGGTGGACATGTTCTTGAGGAACTTGTCGCGCATTTCCTGAGGTGATCCCTTGAGCGCAATGATCAGCGACTCCGACTCGATTTCCTTGAGCAGGAGCTGGATGCCGCGATCCTCGATCAGCAGCAGCTTTTCGAACAGGAACATCTCGTCAATGATCTTCTGCGCCAGCTGTTCGTCGTGCGAGCGAAGGTGCTTGATCACGCTTTCTTCCTGCGTGCTGTTGATCAGGTTGACGATTTCCGCCGCGGCCCGCACGCCGCCCAGTCGGCTGCGCTTGGTGCCTTCGCCCGACAGCATGGTGTTGAGCACATCAGTCAGTTCCTTGAGCGCCGCCGGCTGAACGCCGCCGAAGGTGGCAATGCGCATGACCGCATCGTCGCGCACCCGCTCCGGCAGTTTTTCCAGCACAGCGGCGGCCTTGTCGCGGTCCATGTGCACCAGCAGCGTGGCAATGATCTGCGGATGTTCGTCATGGATCAGCTCGACCACCTCGCCCGACTCCAGGTGGTTCAGGCGGTCGATACCGGTGGCCGTCTCGCTTGGCTCGAAGATGCTTTCGAGCAGGGTCGCCGCGCGGTTGTTGCCCAGCGCCTTGTTCAGCACCGTTTTCAGGTAGCTGCCGGAGTTGATGTGAATCGCCGAGTACTGCTCGGTCTCGACCCTGAACTCTTCCAGGATGGCATTGGCTTCCTCGCGCTTGACCTGCGTCAGCTTGGCCATGGCTTCACCCAGAAGCTGGATTTCAGACTGCGACATGTGCTGCAGCACGCTGCCGGCGCCTTCTTCGCCCAGCGACATCAGCAAGATGGCGCTTTTCCTCAAGTGCTTATTCATCTTTTTCCGCCATCCATTGCTTGATCAGCATGGCCACGACCTGCGGGTTTTTCACCGAGGTAGCGTGCGCGTACTGAATGTTTTCGGCATTGCGCAGCTCGCGCCGCTCCTTGGCCTCGGCCTGGCGGCTTGCTGCGGTCTGTGCCTGCGACGGCGCCTGTTCCAGGCTGCCCGGAGCCGGCAGCGCTTGTGCCTCTTCTTCTGCCTCCAGCAGGACTGGCGGGGCCAGGTGCTTGCGCAGCAAGGGCCGAAACACGGCAAACCAGGCAAACAGCGCCAGCATGCCAATCAGCAGATATTGGCCGCCGGTCTTGGCCATCTCGATGTTCTCGGGCTGCTTCCATAGCGGCAGTTCAACCGCTTCGGCAACGTCGGAGACAAACGCGCTGTTGACCACGTTCACCGAGTCGCCCCGGTCAGCGCTGAAGCCCATGGCTTCCTTGACCAGGTTGTTGACCTGTTCCAGTTCGGTGGCCGTCAAGGCCTTGGCCATGCGCTTGCCCTGCGCATCGACGCTGCCCCGGTAATTCACCACCACCGCCACCGACAGCCGCTTGATGCCACCGGCGCCTTGCTGGACATGCCGGATCGAGCGGTCCAGCTCGTAGTTGGTGGTGCCGTCCTTGCGCGTGGTACCCGGCGGGGCTGCTGCCGTTGCAGTTGCCTGACCAGCAGCAGCAGCAGCCGGCTGGGCGATGGGCGCCACCGGATTGACCGGCGGCTGGTTGCTCAGCGCACCCGGAACGCCGCCGGGCGGGTTGCTGCCGGTCTGGATGGAATCGCTCGACTGCTGGCTTCGAATCGCCGCGCTGCCAGGTGTCTGGTTGGGGCGGTATTTCTCGTCGGTGTTCTCGACCACCGAAAAATCGATCTCTGCCGCCACCTGCGCATGCACGTTGGCAGTGCCCATGAGCGGCTGCAAAATGGCTTCGATGCGCCGGATGTAACCCTGCTCGATTTCCTGCGCGTATTTCAGCTGGCTCACGTCCAGGCCACGCGTGCCCGAATTGGCCGCCGACAGCAGGTTGCCCGCCTGGTCTACCACCGTGATGCTCTTGTCTGAAAGCTCGGGCACGCTGCTGGAAATCAGGTGGACGATGGCGCTGACCTGGCCCTCGTCGATGCTGCGCCCCCTGTGAAGCGACAACACCACCGACGCGCTGGGCTTTTTCTGGTCGCGCACGAACAGCGACGGCTTGGGCAGCGCCAGGTGAACCCGTGCCGACTCGACTGCCGAAATGGAGTTGATTGAGCGCGCCAGTTCGCCTTCGAGCGCCCGCTGGTAGTTGATCTGCTCGGCAAACTGGCTGGTGCCGAATTTCTGGTTGTCCATCAGCTCGAAGCCGACCGTGCCGCCCTTGGGCAGGCCTTCGGCGGCCAGGCGCAAACGCGCTTCAGCCACCTTGCCTTTTTCCACCAGCAGGGCGCCGCCGCCTTCGGCAAACTTGTACGGAACGTTCATCTTCTGCAGCGAGGCAATGATGGCGCCGCCGTCGCGGTCCGACAGGTTGCTGTACAGCACGCCATAGTCGGGCTGGCGGCTCCACATCCACATCGCGGCAATCACCGCCACGGCGAAAGCCGCGCCAATCATCAGCGGCAGGCGCGGGTTGGCGCGCAGTTGCTGCAGGAAAGGCAGAGCGCCAGGCGCTGCCTGCGCGCCAGTTGTTGCAGCAAGGGTGCTCATGCGTTACCGGTCCAGCGCAGCGTTGCGCGGCTCAACAGCACGGGCGGCAAGCAGGCCGGTGGAGTGCAGGCAGGACGTTTGGCGCGGCAGGACGAGGGGTGGCATACGACGGGAGGTAAAGAAGCGAAGCGGTAAAGCGGTAAAGGGGCTGACCCGTGCATTGCGGCCAGGTCACCCCGGCCTTGTTGGACAATTGTCAGAGTGCAGGCCCGCGCTTGATCGGCTGAATAGCCGGGGCTTTTGGCATCTTTTGGCACGATGCGGCCGCAGGGGGCGCTGGTACGCTTCAGCCTATCCTCACCCATGGGCTCGTTTTCAGTCTGCCCCACACACCATGTCCATTTCGTCCATTGAATCCGTCCTGCAGCAAATGCGCGCCCTGGCCCCGTCGATGGGCTCCGCACCGGCATCCAGTGGCGAAGCGGCGGCCGGCGGTTTTGCCGGCGAACTGCAAAAGTCGCTGGCACGCATCAGCAGTGCGCAGGAAGGCGCTTACGGCCAGGCCGAGGCGTTTGAAATGGGCAAGCCCGGCGTGGCGCTGAACGACGTCATGGTCGACATGCAAAAAGCCAACATCGCCTTCCAGACCGGTCTGCAGGTGCGCAACAAGGTGGTTGCCGCCTACCAGGAAGTCATGAACATGTCAGCTTGAGGCGGATTGTTCTGTTATTCATAGCTGCTTGCGCTTGCCCGGCAAGCGCTTCAGCCGTATTTAATATAAATTTAAAGCCGCTGGGCTGGAAAAAACCACTTGGGCCGTGCACGGAAGGTAGCCAGGCGTCATGACCCCGCAATGCACCAGGTCACCCTGTAGATGCTATTTTATTAATAGCTGCTAAGGCTTGCCAAAAAAGCGATGCAAGCCTTTTCTATCAAAAAATCAGGAATTTTTTTACCGCTGTTTTATTGAAAGATGGCTGTTTTTGAAAAACAGGCAAATTATTTGTCTGCAGGCCTAAAGGTTTTCCGGGCACTGGCCGATAACTCAAATAACGGTGGCTTGCAACCTGTTCTAGCAAACAAGGCCAACGTGACGGCAAGTTAGCCGGAGTCCATAAACTTTGTATTCAGGAGCCTTTCATGTCTTCAGTTATCAACACCAACTCGCTCTCGTTGCTCACACAGAACAACCTCACCAAGTCGCAGGCTTCACTGAACACTGCGATTCAGCGTTTGTCTTCCGGCATGCGCATCAACAGTGCCAAAGACGATGCTGCCGGCCAGGCCATTGCCAACCGTTTCACCGCCAACATCAAGGGACTGAGCCAGGCCCAGCGCAATGCCAACGACGGCATCTCGCTGGCGCAAACCACTGAAGGCGCGTTGAACGAAGTCAACACCAACCTGCAGCGTATCCGCGAGCTGACTGTGCAATCGGCCAACGGTTCGAACTCTGCTGACGACAAGGCTTCGATTCAAGCTGAAATTACCCAGCGACTGTCTGAAATTGACCGTACTTCCGCACAAACCGATTTCAACGGCGTTAAGGTGTTGTCATCCAGCGCCAAGGAATTGAGCGTGCAAGTCGGTGCAAATGACGGCGAAACCATCAAGATTGGTCTGTCGGAAATTAGCTCGAAAACACTGGGCTTGACCGGCTTCAACGTGGATGGCACGGGCCCGGCCAACAAAGCCGCAGGCGAATCGGATCTTCTGGTTGCAGGCTGGGCCAAGGGCGCTACAACGAGTGGCAACACTGTTTTCACGAAAGCTACTGTCGCTGCTACGGCAAACGATGTGCTTGGCAAGATGCAGGATAAGGGTACGGTCGTCGTCGGTACGTCCACTTACACCTACGCCGCTGCATCGAAGAGCTACACGCTGGCTGAAACGGGTCGTACCGGCACCGCCCTGACGGATTCGCTCAAGGCGCCGGCTGGACAGAGCCTATCCGCCACCGTGACTCTCGGCGGCGCGTCGACCAACATCAAGATCGACAGCAGCGGCGGCATTACTGCCGCCGACGGCTCCGCGTTGTTTGTCGATACTTCCGATGGCAACCTGACAGCGACCAAGAACGGTACCACCGTTGCTGCAAGCGTTACGTCACTGACCACCCAGATGGGTACCGTCGCCGACACGATCAAGATCAACAACACCGGCACCGTGTTCACGGCCACCGCTGTTGCAGGCACGATGAGCGTCACTAACGAGCCAGTGGCCGCTTCGACGGTCAATGCTTTGGTTAACACGTTCGCGGCTCCCGCGACGATTGACATCGACGGCGCTGGTGGTGCTACTGCTGCCTACGGTGTGGCCGCCACGGGCGCTGTTACGGTCGGTGCTGCCGCGCAATTCGTCGACATCAGCGGTGCAATCTCGGCCGGCACCAATGAAACGATCACGATGCACGAAAACGGCATCGTTACCGACAGCAAGGCGAACACCGTTTTTGCGGATGCAACCAGCGTTGGCAAGCTGACGACCAAAGCAGTCAGCAACGCCACGGCAACTGTTGATCCTCTGAAGGCACTGGATGCAGCTCTGTCACAAGTAGACAAACTGCGCGGCTCACTCGGTGCGGTACAAAACCGTTTTGACTCGGTCATCTCCAATCTCGGCTCGACCATCACCAACCTGTCTTCTTCACGCTCACGCATTGAAGATGCAGACTACGCGACTGAAGTTTCGAACATGACGCGCGCACAGATTCTGCAGCAAGCTGGTACGTCAGTGCTGGCCAAGGCCAACCAGTCGACCCAGGGCGTGATGTCGCTGCTGCAATAAGTAAGCGGATTCGTCGAGGGAAAGCCCTTGACGAGTTAAATCAAGCGGCGGCCTGCGGGCTGCCACTTGCAAAAAAAGTCAGGCAATCAGGCAACACCTGATTGCGCTGCCCAGTCCCGCTTGAAAAGGTTTCAGGCGCGAGCGGCTAGCGCTTTTGACGAAAGAATGAATATGTCGATTTCAACGGGTTCGATTGGCGCAAGCGCTGGTTTGCAGCACAGTCAAAAAACAGCTCAGCTGGCCATTGGCGGCCAGAGCGCGCAAGTCGTGGCCTCTAATTCACCGGCTGCCCTTGCGAAGGCTGACCTTTCCGGCGTGCCCGTTGTGAAACCTGCAGTGGATGCAAAGGATGGCGACGTTGCCAAACCCAATGCCACGCAGGTGCAGCAATCGCTGGACGACATCAACAAGGTACTGGCCGGCTTTTCAATCAGCGTGCAGTTCAAGGTTGACCCAGATTACAAGGAATTCATCGTCAAGGTGGTGGACCAGGACACCGGCAAGCTGATCCGCCAGATTCCGACCGAGGATGTGGTGAAGATGTCCAAGGCGATGGACAACCTGAAAGGGCTGTTGTTTGCCCAGTCGGTGTGATTTTTCAGAACAGAAAAAACAGGATTGACCATGGCTTCAGTTTCTTCTCTCGGCATTGGCTCCGGCCTTGATTTGAATACCTTGCTGACGGGCTTGAAGACCGCCGAGCAAGTACCGCTGGCGGCGATTCAGAAGCAGCAAACCAGCTACACCACCAAGCTGACCGCCTATGGCCAGCTCAACGGTGCCTTGAGCGGGCTGCAGTCTGCAGCGGCGGCACTGGCCAAGCCGGAATTGTTTCAGGGCATCAAGGCCAATTCGACCGCCACCGATGTGCTGACGGCGACAGCGCTGCCAGCGGCGGTGAGCGGCAGCTACGCGGTGAACGTGACGCAGTTGTCGCAAGCGCAGTCGCTGGCAACCACGGGACAAGCCGATGCCAGCACCAACATTGGCGATGGCACGACAGCCATCCGTGTGCAGTTTGAATTTGGCAAGACGGTGGGTGCGGTGTTCACCAAGGATGCGGATGCCTCGCGTACGCAATCGCTAGACATTGACCCCGCGCACAGCTCGCTGTCGGACATTGCCAAGGCCATCAATGCAAAAACTACGCTGGGGGTGACCGCTTCCATCGTCAATGACGGCAGCGCCACACCGTTCCGTCTGGTGCTGACCTCGACAAAAACCGGCGAAGCTTCCAGCATGCGCATCACGGTTGCCGGAGACCAGGTTGACCCTGGTAATACGGGTGGGGCTCGTCTTCCGGATGCCAAGATTGCTGGTTTGCTGACGAACGACCCGGCGGCCGCAAAAACCTTGCAGCAAACTGTAGCCGCCCAAAACACAAAACTGACCGTGAACGGCATTGACATCACCAGCGCCACCAATAGCGTGCCCGGTGCAGTTGCGGATGTGACCATGACAGTGAGCAAGGTCGGCACCAGCACCCTTACGGTGCAAAAAGACACCGACAGCGCAGGAGATGCGATCGCCACATTTGTCAATGCTTTCAACAGCCTGCAGAGCGTTGCCAAAAGGTTGACCGCCTTTGATGCTGCCAGCAAGTCAGGCGCCGTTTTGCTGGGCGACTCGACCTTGCGCAATATTCAGGTGGGCATCCGTTCGGCGCTGACTTCGGCGCAAACAGACGATGGCAGCGGCCTTACGATGCTGTCGCAGGTTGGCGTGTCGTTTCAAAAAGACGGCACCCTGGCACTGGATTCGACCAAGCTGAAGGCTGCACTTGACGGCAACATTAGCGGTGTGACCCATCTGTTTTCAGGCGCGGCCAGCGGTTACGGTACCAAGATTGCCGCGCTGATTACCAGCTATACCGACACCACAGGCGGCGTGCTGACAGCGGCCACCAAGGGCATCAATGCAACGCTGGACATGCTGGGAAAGCAGTACACGGCGACCTCTGCCCGAGTGGAGTCCACGGTGGCGCGTTACAAAGCCCAGTTCACGGCGCTTGACGTGATGATGAGTCGCATGAACCAGACCAGCAACTACCTGACGCAGCAGTTCGATGCGTTGAACAACAGCGACAACAAAAAGTAAGGCTCTCCCATGTACACACGCAACGCCATCAGCAGCGCCGGCGCCCGGAGCTATGCCCAGGTCGGCCTTCAGTCGGGGGTCATGAGCGCGTCGCCGCACCAGCTGATCACTTTGCTGTTCGATGGCGCCAAGACCGCCATCGCCATGGCCCGCCACCACATGGCGCACAAGGAAATCGCCGCCAAAGGCAAGGCAATTTCCAAGGCGATCAACATCATCGATAACGGGCTGAAGGCCAGCCTGGATGCAGAAGCGGGCGGCAAGGCCGGGGCCGAACTGGTCGCCAACCTGTCAGCGCTGTACGACTACATCAACCAGCGCCTGATGCAGGCCAACCTGCGCAACGACCCGGCGCTGCTGGACGAGGCCGAACGGCTGCTGGAAAACATCGGTTCGGCCTGGCGCGAGATCGATCCGCAAAAATCACACTCGATGCCCGAAGCGTCGAATGACCATGCCACCCCACGTTTTTCTGCAGGAGCCTGATCCATGAGTTCTCAAAGTGAAGTGATGCATTGCTACGAACAGATTGCGCTGTTGGCGGAACAGATGCTGTCGCTGGCGCGCACCTGTCAGTGGGGCGAGTTGCCGGCGCATGAAACGATGTACAGCGGCATGGTGGACCGGCTCAAAGAGATCGAAGCGCTCGAATCGCTGCATGAAGAGCAGGTGGCGCGCAAGTATCTGCTGCTCAGCCGTATCGCGTCGCACCAAGCGGAAATCTCCAGCCTGGTCATGCCCCAGCTGCGGCAGCTGGGTGAAATGGTCCGGAATCTTGAGCAGCAGGAAAGCCTTCAGAAAGCCTACGGCCCGCATTCCGACATACGATTGTGATTCCATTTTCACCAGTCATGTCCTTGCCTGGCCTTGGCCGTTAACGCACTGTCAGCCGTTTTGCGCCTGATCCTGCCCTGAAATGGAAACCCGATGAGCGGCCTGACGCCTCTGGTTGACACGCTGCTGGCCACCCGGCTGGCCCAGCGGGTGGATTTGGTGCCGCTCAAGCCCGAAGTGCAGCTTGCCGGCCCGGGACCGGTCACGCAGGTCGAGGAAGTGATCAACGACGTCCGACTGCCGTCGCGTGCGGCCGTGGAGCAGCAACTGGGCGTGGGACCGCTGAAAAGCGGCCTGCGTGGCCATGGCGACATAAGCGCGCGGCCCGACCAGGCGGTGACACTGAGTGCTGCGGCGCGCGCGGTCAGCGCCATCCTGGACGGACACACCGGCGCAGCAGCGCGGGTCATCGGCAGCGGCCCGCTGTTGCCGTCGTCGCAACTGCCGCCGTCTCCGGTGATTGCCGAAACGCTGGCTCGCACTGTCAGCCGTTCTGGCCTGTTCTATGAATCGCACTTGGCGCAGTTCGCTGCCGGCGCGCGCTCGCTGGCCGAATTGGCGCAGGAGCCGCAGTCCCGCATGGAGGGAATCCTTAAGGCCGCGACGGTCCAGGCGGACTTGCCAGAGGGGGCTGGCCCGGATGGCGAACGGGCCGTGGCCCCGTTAAACAGCCGCGCCGCCCAGCCTGTCATGACGCAGGCCGACGAGGCAGCACCGGGCGGGAGTAACAAGCCGGGTGTCGCCGTTCCCCCGCCGCCGGCTAACGACCCGGAATCAGCCCGGCTTGCACCAGGCCTTGAGGCGGCCCATGCACACAAGAGTGCCTACGCGTCCATGCAAGAGGCTGATGGGTCAACGCCTGCGGCAAAAAGCCACGACGACAGCGCGACGCATGCGGCACGCGGAACCACGCCTGCACTGGCGGGAATTCACCAGGATGCGGTGGCCCTGGTGCGCCAGCAACTCGAACTGTTGGCACAGCCCGTATTTCGCTGGAGCGGCGAAGCCTGGCCCGCCGTGTCCATGGATTGGGAAATCCGGGAAGATGAACGCCAGGCCGCAATCGGCGACGAGGCCATGCCCCGCAGCTGGAGCACCCGGCTGGCCTTGACCCTTCCGACACTCAGGAACATTGAAGTGCGGATCAGCCTGACCGGCGATGCCCTGCAGGTTCGCCTGGCTGCCAGCGAAGACGTCACCCAGGACCGGCTTCGTGAAGCCCGCGCCGAACTGCCGGAACGCCTGAGTGCTCTGGGGCTCGAACTGACGAGCCTGCAGATTGGCTCCCTTGCCGAACCTACCGAACCTGCCGACGCAAACACGCCGAAAGCCGACGATGGAGACTAGCCCTGCAGGTGACGATCCGGCCGCCCGCGACATGGCCGGTCGGCCCAGCGCCATCGCGCTTTCTTATGCCAACAAGAACCGGGCGCCGCTGGTGGTGGCCAAAGGCTATGGCGCCGTGGCCGATTCCATCGTCAAGCGGGCGCGCGAAAGCGGTTTGTACGTGCATGAATCGCCGGAACTGGTCAAGTTGCTGATGCAAGTCAGCCTGGACGACGAAATCCCGCCGCAGTTGTACCTGGTCGTCGCCGAAGTGCTGGCCTGGCTTTACCGGCTCGAACCTGACCATTCCGCCTGAATTTCATCAAATTTTCAGATGCACTTGCACTTCTGCTAATTGATGGAAGTGATGCAAAACTGAAACAAAATAAATAAAAGTGTGACATAGATGTAAAAATATCTAGAATATGGCAAAAGCAGATTTAGAAAACATCTTTGCTGGATATTTCATTCAACGTCATTTTTTTAATATTCGATTCATTTATTTATTTCTCTGTTTTGCTTGAAATTACAGCTAAACAAGAGAAAAAGGAAAAAGTTATGGCTGAAACCACCAACACCAATGAAATTGGTGATCTGAACCTGACCTATTTGCTGTTGGCCCAGCGCTTGGTGCGGGAAGACGTTGCCACAGCCATGTTTCGCCTGGGTTTGAGCCGGGAAGTGGCTGATTTGTTGGGCAATTTGTCACTTTCCCAAATCGTGAAGCTGGCGGCTTCCAGCCTGTTCCTGTGCCGGCTGCGGTTTGACGACCAGCCGATTTTGTCGGCACTGACACAGGACGGCAAAAGCCTGCCCTTGCAGCAGGCGCATGCGGCCATTGTGTTGTCGGGCCAGCGGATTAACGCCCTGCAGTGATGTTACATATTGCGCCTTCAGATCTTTCAAAAATAGTTACCCAAGCTGAACGTGAAAGTCATCATGGTTGCTAAAAGCGTCATTCGTGAAGCGCGCGAGATCCATCTGGCGATCGACCTGATCAAGCTGGGCGCCCGCCTGCAGTTCCTGGAAGCGGAAACGACGCTGAGCCGGGACCGCCTGATCAAGCTGTACAAGGAAATCCGGGGCGTTTCGCCGCCCAAGGGCCTGTTGCCGTTTTCGACCGACTGGTTTATGACCTGGCTGGCGAACATTCATTCGTCGATGTTCTACAACATCTACCGCTTCATGGTGACGCATGGCGACTGCGCGCGGATTCCGGCGGTCATCAAGAGCTACCGGCTGTATTTGGAGCAGGTCGGGCAGCAGGGCGGTGAGCCGATTCTCGATTTCACGCGGGCCTGGACGCTGGTGCGCTTTTTCGACAGCGACATGCTGCAGCTGAGCACCTGCACACGCTGCACCGGACAGTTTGTCGCCCATGCGCACGAACCGCAAAACCATTACGTCTGCGTGCTGTGCCGGCCGCCATCGCGTGCCGGCAAGACCAGCAAGACGCCGCGCGCTGTGCCGGCAAAAGCCGCCATGCCGAAGCAGCCTGGGCTTGTGGCGTCGCCTTCGTCGTCGCAATGGCTGGCCGATGTGATGAACGGTGCCCGTATCTGACCTGTCGCAGGGCGGTGGCGGCGAATCGCGAAGTAAACATTGAATGGGGAGAGCGGCGTGCTGGTGATTCTTGGATATGTGGTGGTGCTGGGGTCGGTGTTTGGCGGTTATGCCCTGATGGGCGGGCATTTTGGCGTGCTCTACCAGCCCCTGGAAGTGCTGATCATCGGCGGTGCGGCTGTGGGCGCCTTCATTGCGGGCAACGATGGCAAGACCATACGTGCCACGCTGAAGGCGCTGCCCGGCCTGGTCAAGAGTTCCGGCAAGCACGACAAGGCGCTTTTCATGGAACTGCTTGCCTTGATGTACGTGCTGCTGTCCAAGGGCCGCAAGGACGGCATGATGGCGCTGGAGTCCGATGTCGAGGACCCAAAGAACAGCCCTGTCTTTGCGCCTTACAAGGTGATCCTGGCCGATGCCCATGTGCTGGAGTTCATGACCGACTACCTGCGCCTGGTTGTCAGCGGCAACACCGATCCGCATGAGATCGGCGAGCTGATGGAGCAGGAAATGGAAACTTTCAAGCACGAAGGCGAGATTCCTGCGCACAGCCTGACGCGTGTTGGCGATGCGTTGCCGGCGCTGGGCATCGTGGCGGCGGTACTGGGCGTGGTGCATGCGCTGGCTTCAGCCGACCTGCCGCCGGCCGAGATGGGCCAGCTGATTGCGCATGCGATGGTTGGAACCTTCCTGGGCATCTTGCTGGCCTATGGTTTCGTTTCCCCGCTGGGCACGCTGATCGAGCACAAGGTGGCCGAGTCCCTCAAGGTTTATGAGTGCATCCGGGTCACCTTGATGGCCAGCCTGAACGGCTATGCGCCGCAGCTGGCGGTGGAGTTTGGCCGAAAAGTATTGCTATCCACCGAACGGCCTTCCTTCAGCGAACTCGAAGGGCATGTGCGCGATGTCAAGAGCCGCTGAACCCTGCAAGGCCCCAGCATGAGCAGCGACGCCAAACGCCCGATCATCGTCATCAAGCGCAAAGTGATGGCGGCCGGCCACCATGGCGGCGCCTGGAAGATTGCCTTTGCCGACTTCATGACGGCGATGTTCGCTTTTTTCCTGGTCATGTGGCTGCTGTCGTCCTCCTCGCCCAAACAGTTGAGAGGCATTGCCGAACATTTCCAGATGCCGCTGAGCGAAGCGCTCAAGGGCGGGCCGGCCATCAACAACAGCCCCAGCGTGATTCCGGGCGGCGGCGATCCTCCATTGACCAAGGACGAGATCAAGAAGCCGAAAAACGAGGAAGACCTTGAAGCGATGGCCAATGCCGAGGACGTCGCCCGCCTGGACAACCTGAAAAAGCAGCTTGACGAGATGATCGAGTCCAGCCCGCTGCTCAAGCAGTTCAGCCCGCAGCTGCTGATCGACATCACGCCCGAAGGCTTGCGCATCCAGATTGTCGACAGCAGCAACCGGCCGATGTTCGACCGCTCCAGCGCGGTGGTGCAGTCCTATATGCACACCATCCTGCGCGAGATCAGCCCGGTCATCAATGCACAGCCCAACAAGATCACCTTGTCGGGGCATACCGATGCCACCCGATACGCACAGGGTGACAAGTCCTACAGCAACTGGGAGCTGTCAGCCGACCGGGCCAATGCGTCGCGCCGCGAACTCGTGGCCGGCGGCCTTCAGGAGGTCAAGATCCTGCGGGTCATGGGCGTTGCGTCAAGCATGAACCTGAACCAGGAAGACCCTTTTGCACCCATCAACCGCCGCATCAGCATTGTCGTGCTCAACCAGCGTGCCCAGGCTGCCATCGAGAAAGCCAATGCAGCCAATGCCTCCGGCGGGCTGGCCAGGCCGGTCGCTTCGCAGCCAGCCCGTGCCAGCCAGACGGCCGTGAAGCTGTCAACCGTTGCTCCCGGCCAGCGGAGCTGACGCGCCTGCCAATTCCTGGCGGCCAGATGAACCCGTCTTGCGGCACGCTTGCCTCAATCGACTGGTCAGCCGCCAGAACCCAACCCGAAAAGCCTAAAAGATGGATATCACCCAGTTTTACCAGACCTTTTTTGAAGAAGCCGACGAACTGCTGGCGGAAATGGAGCAGCTGCTTTTGGGGCTTGACCTTCAGGCGCCCGACAGTGAAGACCTGAACGCCGTGTTTCGCGCGGCGCATTCGATCAAGGGCGGCGCCGCCACCTTCGGCTTTGTGGCGCTGACCGATACCACCCACCTGTTGGAGAACCTGCTGGACCGCGCCCGGCATGGCGAGCTGACGCTGAGTACCAAGATGATGGATGTTTTTTTGGAGACCAAGGACGTGTTGCAAAAAGAATTGAGCGCTTACCGCGAGGGCAAGGAACCCGAGCCGCAAATGGTCGAGCAGATTTGCGCCGTGCTGCGCCAGCTGGCGCTTGAGGCCAATGCCGCTGCTTCGCCCGTGCTTTCGGCGGCGCCCGCCATAAAAGCGCTGGCACCCGCTCCTGCACCGGTTCCCGCTGCCCTGGCGCGGGACGAGGGCAGCCCGCCAGCCGTTCCCACGCTGAAGGTCCGCTTTACCAAGGTTTCGGACCATGACCAGAAACTGCTGGCCGAGGAAATGGCCAACCTGGGGACTGTGCTGGCGCAGACCGCCGAGGCCGACAGCCTGACGCTGTGGCTGCAAACCGCGTGCGATGCCGATGACCTGGTGGCGGTGAGTTGCTTCATTGTGGAAACCGAACAGATTGAAATCAGCACCGCAACGCCCTCAGAGGTGTCGGAACCGCAGCCGCAGCCGGAACATCCGGACCAGCCTGGCCAGCCGGAAAGCCCGGCCGTCCTTGCTGACGTGGCGGCTACGCAACCCGCGCTGCTGCCGGGCGCCGTTCCCGGGACGGCTGCAGCCGCGCCAGCCGCCGCCGGCCAGGCCAGGGAATCCAATTCCATCCGGGTCGATGTCGAAAAGGTGGACCAGATCATCAACCTCGTCGGCGAACTCGTGATCACCCAGTCGATGCTGACGCAAACCGCGTCCACGCTGGATCCGGTGCTGCACGAGCGCCTGCTCAGCGGCCTGGGCCACCTGGAACGCAATGCGCGCGACCTGCAGGAATCGGTCATGTCGATCCGCATGATGCCGATGGATTATGTGTTCAGCCGCTTTCCGCGCCTGATACGCGACCTGTCGGCCAAGCTGGGCAAGCAGGTGCAACTGGTCACGGTTGGCAAGGAAACCGAGCTCGACAAAAGCCTGATCGAACGCATCATCGACCCGATCACCCACCTGGTACGCAACAGCCTGGACCACGGCATCGAAACGCCGGCGCAGCGCACCCTGGCCGGCAAGGACGCGTCGGGCCAGCTGACGCTGTCGGCGCAGCACCAGGGCGGCAGCATCGTGATCGAGGTCAAGGACGACGGCGGTGGGCTGGCGCGCAACAAGATCCTGGCCAAGGCCCGGCAGCAGGGCATCGCCATTGCCGAGAACGCGCCTGATGAAGAAGTCTGGCTGCTGATCATGGCGCCTGGTTTTTCAACCGCCGAAGCCGTGACCGATGTCTCGGGCCGGGGCGTCGGCATGGATGTGGTCAAGCGCAACATCCAGGAAATGGGCGGCCATGTCGAGATTTCCTCGGTGCAGGGCAAGGGCACGACGATCCGGATCGTGCTGCCGCTGACGCTGGCGATCCTCAATGGCATGTCGGTCAGGATCGGCAATGAAATCTACATCCTGCCGCTGAACTACGTCATCGAGTCGCTGCAGCCCCAGTCTGCAGACCTGCATGCGATCACTGCCGACGAGCAGGTGCTGCACGTGCGCGGCGAGTACTTGGCGCTGGTCGAGATGCACAAGCTGTTTGGCGTGGCCGGTGCCGTGCATAACCCGACGCAGGCCATTGTCGTCATCGTGCAGGCTGAGGGAACGCGTTTTGCGCTGCTGGTGGATCAGCTGGTGGGCCAGCACCAGGTGGTGGTCAAGAACCTGGAAACCAACTACCGCAAGGTGCCGGGGATTTCCGCCGCCACCATACTGGGCGACGGCAATGTGGCGCTGATCATCGACGTGGCGGCGATACAGCGCACCCATCGCGAAAAAAAGGCGCGCTGAACCTTCACCCCCTTGCAAGCATGAAATATGCCTTTTCCGCATGCTGCGCATGGGGTAATAGCTATTTTATTGATAGCAATCAGGTAATGCCAGCGCTGTGTTGCCACGGACCAGCAACACGGCCTTTGCGGGCAGCGTGTCCAGCCGGGTCCATTCGCCCCAAGACAGTTGCCTGTCTACCTCCAGCGGCGTGGCGCCTGCCGGTTCACGCTTCCAGCGCACAGTGATGTCGTGACCCTGGAGTTGCAGACGCAGCTCGACTTCCGGCCAGTGCGCGGGCAGGCGCGGCGACAGCGACAGGCGACCGGGCTGCACTGCCAGGCCGAGCAGCGTTTCAAGCCCCGCCCGGTAGAGCCAGGCCGCCGATCCGGTGTACCAGCTCCAGCCGCCCCGGCCCACATACGGTTCGGCGCTGTAGACGTCGCCGGCCACCACATACGGCTCCAGTTCATAGGCCGGGCCGCGTCCGGGATGCGCGCTGCGGTGGGCCGGGCTCAGGTCCTCGAAGCTGCGCCAGGCGCCTTCCACGTCGCCCGTCAGCGCCTGCGCCATCAGTGCCCAGACCCCGGCATGCGTGTACTGACCGCCGTTCTCGCGCACGCCCGGCGGATAGGCCTGGATATAGCCGGGGTTGTTGGCCGAGTCGCGGAACGGGGGATCGAGCAGGCGCAGCAGGCCGGCCTTTTCGTCGATCAGCTGGTTGTTCAGTGCCAGCATGGCCGAGCGGATGAAGGCCGGGGTCGAGGCACCCGACAGCACGGCCCAGGCCTGCGCGATCAGGTCGATGCGGCATTCGGCATTGGCGTCCGAACCAAGCGGCGCACCGTTGTCAAAAAAGGCGCGGCGGAACCAGGCGCCGTCCCAGCCGGCGTCGTGCAGCGCGGCGATCCAGCCGGTGCGCGCCTCCCGCCAGCGCTGCGCGCGCGCAGTGTCGCCGCGTTGCGCGGCCACCGGCGCAAAGCCCTCGACCACGCTGCACAAAAACCAGCCCAGCCAGACCGACTCGCCGCGCCCCTCATGGCCGACGCGGTTCATGCCGTCGTTCCAGTCGCCGGTGCCCATCAGGGGCAGGCCGTGCGCGCCCACCGCCAGGCTGTGGTCGATGGTGCGGGCGCAGTGCTCATAGATGCTCGCCGACTGATCGCTGATTTGCGGCGCGTAGTAGGCGTCTTCGGCTCCGTCGGGAATCGGCGGCCCGTCGATGAAGGCCACGTCCTCGTCCAGCAGGCTGGCGTCTCCCGTGACTTGCAGGTAATGCGTACAGGCATACGGCAGCCAGAGCAGGTCGTCCGAAAAATGGGTGCGCACGCCTTCGCCGCCGGGCGCGTGCCACCAGTGCTGCACGTCGCCTTCGGGAAACTGGCGCGAAGCACTGAGCATGATCTGGGCGCGCAGCCGCGCCGGGTCGGCCAGCGCCAGCGCCATCGAATCCTGCAACTGGTCGCGAAAACCCGAGGCGCCGCCCGCCTGGTAAAAGCCGGCCTTGGACCACAGACGGCACACCACCGTCTGGTAGAGCAGCCAGTGGTTCATCAACGCATCGAACCTGGCGTCGGGTGTACTGACCTGCACCTTGCCGAGCAGGCCTGACCAGGCGGCCTTGACACCGGCCAGGGCCTCGGTGCAGGCCTGTGGCGTCCACCGCGCGGCCATCTGCTCTGCTTCAGAACCATCAGCGGCATGGCCGAGGATGAAGCTGAACGCCAGTTCTTCGTTGCCAGCGAGCAAAAATTCGCTGGCCAGGCAGGCGCAGGGGTCGCAACCGGTGCCACTCTGGCCGGCCAGGGTGTCGGGCAGGAACAACCGGCCCAGCGTATCAAAAAACTCTCCCCTGTCGCAGGTCCATTGCGCGTCGCCAGAGGCGCCTGCCATGGCCAGAAACACCGTGCTGCCGCCATAGCCGTCCCGGGTTTCCTGCTGCCGGGCCATCACCGCCGCCTGAGCGGGAGCCTTCCAGGTTTCCAGCGTGCGCCGGCGGCCGCGAGCGTCGCCCATCTGCCATTCGACCATGGCCACGGCGCGCAGGCGCCTGCGCGCGCCGCCGTCCAGCCGCACCTTGACCTGAACAATCTTGGCGGCGGCCTGCATGTCGGCGAAGAAGGTGGTTTCCACCTGAAGCCCGTCCTGCACGCCATGAAACACCGAATAGCCCTGGCCATGGCGTACGCGCCAGCGGCTGTCGCTGGCTGCCAGCCTGGAGGGCGCCAGCGGGAACACCTGGCCGCTGTCGATGTCCTGCAGCAGCCAGTGCTCGAACGCCGGGTCGCTGACCGGGTCGTTCGACCACGGCGTGAGCTGGTGCATGCGGCTGTTGCCGGCCCAGCTCATGCCGCTGCCGGTTTCCGACACCTGAAAGCCGAATTCGGGATTGGCGATGACATTGACCCAGGGGCGCGGCAGGGACTGGCCGCCCTGCAGGTCAAACCAGAATTCGCCGCTGGCCGGGTCGAACTGGCCGATCCCTTGCGGCACGGGTGCAGGCGCCGGCATGCCGTTGGCCGGAGCTGTGTCTGGCCGGCCCGAAAGCAGCGTTCCGTTGGCCAGGCTGGCCTGTTGCGCCGGCCAGACGCCGACGCGCAGGGCGGCTACCTGCGCTTCCAGTCCCCGGCCGTCGGCCGTCAGCACCACCCGCGCCAGTCCGGCCAATGCGGCCTTCTCGGCGGCGGAGGTTTCAGGGTCGCGCAGCAGGTGAAAGCTTGATGTCAGCTCGGAACCCTTGGAAAAGCTGTTCTGCACATGCTGCATCAGCCGGTCTCGCATCGCCAGGATGTCGCGCTGCAAGGGCATGAGGTAGGAATTGGGCTCGCTGTTGAGCACCACCAGGTCAACCGCCAGGCCGCCGAAGGTCCACCAGGGCTGGGCGCGCAGCAAGGCATCGACCATGGGCAGCCCGCTGGCGGCCTGGATGCGCACCAGCAGGATGGGTTTGTCGCCCGAAATGCCAAAGCGCCACAGCTGGCGCTGGTCCAGCGGCCCGGCCACGGCATTCAGCCGGGGCGTGCTGTACATCAGGGCAGTCGTCAGGTCCTGCACCGCCAGGTGTTCTTCGGGCGTCAGGGTCAGGTCGCGCAGCCGGACCTGCGCCAGCGTGGCCGCCATCTGGGTGGCCCGCACGATGTGCATGGGCTGCAGGTATTTGTCGATGCGCGCGATCAGTTCGTCTTCCGTCTGCGCTGCCGCCGTGGCAAAGGTCAGGCGGGCCACGGCACCTGGCGCCAGCCGCAAGGTCAGGCGCAGGCTGGCCACCGGGTCCAGGCCGTTGATCGGGTTGCCGTCGGCGTCCGTCGGCTGCCTGCCCATGGCGGGCCGGTGCTGCGGCTGGTGGCGCCCGGCGAAAATCCTGCGGTCGGCAATGCAATCGACCGACAGCAGCTCGGCATCGGCCTCGGCCAGGAAATGCGCCACCGCCATTTGCGGGTCGCCATGCAGGCGCGGCATGCGCTTGAGCAGCAGGGCTCGCCACTGCGGCTCCCAGCGGGTCTGCACGAAGAGGTTGGAAAACGCCGGATGGGCTTCGTCCGCGCGCGGGTCAGCCAGCACTGCCTCAAAGCACGACACCAGTTCGACGACGCGCGCGGTCCGGCCGGTGTTGTGCAGTTGCACGGTGCGCAGTTCGGTGTCGTCCTCGGGGCTGACCAGCACGTTGATGCTGGTGTTAAAACTTTCGCCCTGTGCATCGAACTGCACCCGGTCTGCCATGAAGCGCGCCTGATAACGCCAGCCAGGCAGGGGCGCCGGCGCCGCGGTCAGCGATCCGGCGCCTTCGTTGCCGCCCAGGTTCAGGTAGAAAAAGCAACCCTGGCTGTCGCGCAGCAGGTCGTCGCGCCAGCGGCTGATGTTGCGGCCCTGCCAGCGGCTGACGCCCGCGCCGCTGGCGCGAAGGGCCACGTTGTAGCGCCCGTTGGACAGCAGGTGGGTCGGTTTCCAGCCGAGCTGCACCGGGTTGACGTCGCGTGAGTGGAATACCGGTGCGCTGCTGTGCGCGTCCAGCATGGGCGGCTGGCGCGGGCTGGCGGTCTCAATGATCTGGCGCGGCGTGCGTTCATGCAGCAGGGATTCATGCGCGGCCACCTGGGGCTCGGCACAGAACCAGCGCCGGGGCGCATCCAGGCACAGTACATTGCACAGCGCCACCAGCGACATGCCCTGGTGGTGCGCCATGAAGGTCTGGACAATGCTGAAGGCCTGCCTTTCAGGCTGGCGCGAGGCGGTGAAGTCGAGCGCTTCGAACATCCCGAGTTCGCCGCGCGCGCCCAGCGTTTCAAGCCGCCGCAAATTGGCTGCGGATGCGGCGGGCTCAAACAACGTGGCCAGCAGGGTCGCATAAGGCGCCACCACCCTGTCGGTCAGCGGCGTGCGGCGCATCGCCAGGCGGGGAACGCCAAAGGGCGAATACTGGTAGGCCAGCGAATGGTCCTGGGCAAAATAAGCCGATTCCGAAACGCCCCAGGGCATCAGCTGCTGCCGGCCGAATTCGCGCTGCGCGGCAATGGCCGATCGCGCCATGGTCTGCAGCAGTCCCCCGGCAGGCTCGTGCATCAGCAGCGACGGCATCAGGTATTCAAACATCGAGCCCGACCAGGAAGCCAGCCCGGGCGCACCGCCCACCGACAGAAAGGGCCGGCCCAGTGCGCTCCAGTGGCGCTTGGGCACATCGCCCTTGGCGATCGCCAGAAAGCTGGTCAGCCGCGACTCGGACGCCAGCAAGTCGTAGTAACTGATGTCCAGCGCCTGGTCGTCAACCCGCAAGCCGATGTGGAACAGGCGGCGCTTGGGGTCATACAGGCCCTTGAAATCCATGGCTTCGTACAGGCTGGCGCAGCGGCCGGCCAGGCCGCGCAGCGCTGCCTGTGTCTGTGCTTGATCGTCATCAGGGTCTTGCTTCTCGCCCTGCTGCGCCAGCTGCCGGCACGCCTGGCCCACGGCCAGCAGCATGCCGGCCAGGTTTCCGCTGTCAACGGACGACACATAGGCCGGCAAAAGGATTTGCAGCGTGCGCGTGTCATACCAGTTGAACAGGTGGCCATTGTGCTTGGCCAGCTTGTCGATGCTGTCCAGCGATGCCTGCAGGCGCCGGATGACTTCAGGGGTCGAGATCCAGCCAAATTCGCGCGCGCAGCAGACGGCCAGCAGGTACAGCCCGATGTTGGTGGGCGAGGTACGATGCGCCAGCGTCGGGTCGGGAACCAGCTGCAGGTTGTCGGGCGGCAGGTGGTGGTCTTCAGGCCCGACGCAACGCTCGAAAAAGCGCCAGGTATCGCGCGCCAGCGTCATAAGGTAGCGCTTGTCTGCGGCATACAGCGCATGCTCGGCGCTGGCAGGGCGCGGCTGGCTGGCCCACCATGCGGCAATCGGTGATGCACCCCAGAAGAGAAACAGGAAGATGCCGGCCCACGAGTGCGCCGCCCACGGTGCCGCCATGGCCAGCGCAGCGCACAGCAGCGACGCTGCGGCATGCTGGTGCACAAACACAAAAAGCGCCTTGCGCGACGCCGATTGCGCCTGTGCCGCAGTGGTCCATTCCAACAGCCGGCGGTGGCTGACGCACATGCGCCAGATGGAACGCAGCGCCGCATCCAGCAGCAGGAGCGACTGCGCCGGTATCTGGCTGAACTGCCAGACAGCAGCACCCAGGGTGGTGCGCAACTCCGCCCTTCCACGGCTGAAAAAATGGCGCCAGGCGATGCCGGGGTGGGTTGGCACCAGTCCGGCCAGCGCACCCAGCAGCGGCCCGGCCAGCAGCGCCGCAATGACGGCCAGAAATGCGGTGCCCAAGGGCAATGCGCCTGTGAAGATCACCCAGACCAGCAGTGCGAACGCAGCAGGAAAAACAAGCGAGCGGCGCAGGTTGTCGAGCATTTTCCAGACGCCCAGGGCGTCGATGCCGTACTGCCGGGCATGCCATAGCAGGGGAATCAGCTGCCAGTCGCCGCGCGTCCAGCGGTGCTGGCGCGATGCGGCCACGCCGGCATGATGGGGCGCATCCTCGACCATGACCACATCGCTGACGAAGCCGCAGCGTGCCATGCTGCCTTCGAGCAGGTCATGGCTGAGCACTGCTTCATCGGGCAGGCGGCGGTCCAGCACGGCATGCAGCGCGCTGACATGCAGCAGGCCCTTGCCGCTGAAACTTCCGGTGCCGAACAGGTCCTGGTACACATCTGAGACGCCACTGCTGTAGGGGTCGATGCCGCACTGGCCGGCAAACAGCCGGTGGTAGGCAGTGTCCTCCAGACGGTCAGGCAGGGGCGTGACCATGCGCGGCTGCAGGATGCCGTAGCCGCTGACCACGCGGCGCAGGTGGACGTCCACCCGAGGCGCATTCAGCGGATGGGCGGCAATGGCGACCAGTTCGCGCAGCGCGCCGGGCGGCAGGCCGGTATCGCTGTCCAGCGTGACCACGTAGCGGATGTCACCGGCCAGCCGCAAAGGTGCGGCCAGTGGCAGGAAGCCTTCCATGCTGCCGGTGGCCAGCAGGCGCATCAGCTGCTCCAGCTTGCCGCGCTTGCGTTCCCAGCCGAGCCAGCGCTGCTGGGTTTCGCACCAGCTGCGCGGCCGGTGAATCAGCAGGAAGCGAGGCGGGCTGCCTGCGCCTGCCGGGTAGCGTGCGTTCAGCGTTTCCAGCCGGGACAGCGCATCCTGCAGCAGGCCGTTATCGCCCGGCAGGCTGGCCTCGGGCGCATCGAGCCAGTCGGAGAGCAGGGCAAACTGGGCTTCGTTTTCCCGATTGGCCAACCAGTGAAATTCCAGCTGCTGCAGCAGTTCCTCGTTGGCGTGCGTGGAGGTGAGCAGCGTCGGAATCACCACCAGTACCCGGTGTTCGGGCGGAATGCCATACGCAAAGCCGAGGCGCGGCAGTGGCCGGACTTTCAGCGACTCGGCAATCAGGCGGTGTACCAGAGCCGATGCGGCCTCGAAGGCAGGACCGGCCAGCAGGAAAAGCGCCACCAGGGTCTGCCAGCGGTGCCCGTCTGCATGGTGCGTGGCCAGCAGCACCGCCAACAGCGTCGCCAGGGTGATGCAGCCGATGTACAGGCTCAGCCGCCAACGTCGCCAGTTCAGGCGTTGCCGGGCGCGTTG
Organism: Polaromonas sp.; assembly: GCF_010365105.1. Lineage (GTDB taxonomy): Bacteria > Pseudomonadota > Gammaproteobacteria > Burkholderiales > Burkholderiaceae_C > Polaromonas. The sequence continues at coordinate 35,117 of NZ_JAAFGZ010000025.1, forward strand.
CGCCGGCATGCCCAGGTCGGCTTCCAGCCGGGCACGGCCATCGCCCGTCAGGTAAAAGCCTGCGCATCGCTCGGCGGCGTCCGGCGCCAGGCTGCCTGGCACCGACAGGGCCGCCGCAACCACCGCCTGGGCCACCTCGTGCTCTGTTTTTTTGCTGTCTCGCGCCAGTTGCTCCATGGCCCGGGTGATCTGCTGGCGCGTGCTTTCGCTTTCGCCTGCAAAGCCGGGCAGTTGCTGCAATACCTGCAGGGACCGGCTGACCGGCTCGATCAGATCGACCCAGTCAATCTGGCCAATCACGCGCAGGGTGGTGATGATGTTGCCAACGGTCAGGTTGGACGCAACCTGGGCGCTCTGGCTTTCCAGCATCAGCGCATGACGGTCAGGGCAGTTCTTCTCGATCCAGCGGAGCACGGCGGATGAGTCGGCTGAAATTTCGGTGGGCAGACGCTGCCACAACTGGGTCTGGTAGCTGCGCTGCACCCCGCGTTGGCGCATCAGGCTGTTGACGGTGTCCAGGTCCGCTTCGTCCAGCCCTTGACCGCTGTCCCAGACTGCATGGGCGACTTCGCGCGCCATTTTGCTGCGTGCAATGTCGTCCGCCATGCGGCGAAGGTTTTCCAGCAGCACGACGCGAAGCGTCGTCGGCAGGGCCCACAGTTCGCTCAGGCGCAATTCGCTGCAGCGCTGGTAGGCATTCAGGAAGGCGGTGAACACTTCCGGATTCAGTACGCTGTCGGTGTGCGCCACGTAAGCCCAGGCTATGCCATAGACGCGCGGCAGTCCACGCAGCGGCGGCGCAGCCAGCTTGGGCAGCCTGGCATAGAAGCGGCGCGGCACGCCTTCGCGGATTTGCTGCAGTTGCGCTTCGATCAGCGGGAAATTGTCCAGCAGCCATTCGGCCGCCGGGGTGGTGTAATGGCCACTGTGCGAGGTCAGCGCGACATAGTCGTAGGCAATGCGCAGCGCCGCCAGGTTTTCATCGACGCGCGGAAAGAAGGGGGTGTGGCGCAGCGACTGCGCATCGGTTTCGACAACCTGCGCCTGCGCCAGGCTGCAGCCATGTTCTTCAAAGCGCTGGATGCCGAACAGTTCCGCCCTGATAGGGGGTTCGGCAGATCCTTCCTGCGACAGCAGGAGTTCTCGGGCATGGGGGCTGAGCGTTGCAAGCCGGTCCAGGACGGCAGGATTCACCTCCTCAAGCCATCGTCAGCAGACCCAGGCCCACGAGGCCCAGACTGCATACGACCAAGGCAGCACCGGTGGTTACCAACCGGGGCGCGGTGATGGCATGCAGGCTTTCAAGACGGGTGCGCAGGGTGAAAAAGCGGCCCCTTGAACGCTGGCAGTCGGTCATGTGCGAGGCCAGCGCCATGAAGTCGCTGGACACCAGCTCATCGCTCAGCGAAGGGCGGCGGGCAGACTGTGCATGGTTAGCGGTCATGGGTCAGGTCCTATTGAAAGTTGATGCTCTTGACGCGCTGGGAACGCGGGATTCTTGGCATACCTTCAATGCTATGACCTGGCAGGCGACAACGCCATCAACGACAAACTGTTAGGAATGTAGGACCGGGCCGATATTCCCTGTCAGCCGGTATTTCGCAGCCCTGCAGCAATGCCGTTGATCGAGATATGGATGCCGGTCTGCACCCGCTGGTCGGTCTGGCCGGCGCGGTAGCGGCGTACCAGCTCGACCTGCAGATGATGCAGCGGGTCGATATACGGAAAGCGGTGGCGGATTGACCGCTGCAGTGCCGCGTTGCCGGCCAGCCTTTGGCGGTCGCCAGTGATCAGCGTCAGCGCCTGGGCAGTGCGGTGCCATTCGCCGTCAATGGCGGAAAATATTTTTTTGCGTAGTTTGGCGTCGCCCACCAGCTCGGCATAGCGCGAGGCCAGCGCCAGGTCGCTCTTGGCCAGCACCATGTCCATGTTGCTCAGCAAGGTGCGAAAAAAAGGCCACTGCCGGTACATTTTTTTCAGCAGCGCCAGCGCCTCCTTGCGGCTGTCCGGCGTGCCGCCCTGGTCCAGGAACTGCTCGATGGCGGTGCCAAAACCGTACCAGCCGGGCAGGGTCAGGCGGCACTGGCCCCAGCTGAAACCCCAGGGAATCGCCCGCAGGTCCTCGATCTGCTGCGAGGGCTTGCGCGACGCCGGCCGCGAGCCGATGTTGAGCTCGGCAATCTCGCGGATCGGCGTGGCGCTGAAAAAATATTCGGTGAAGCCCGGGGTGTCGTACACCAGCGCCCGGTAGGCGGCCATGCTGGCCCGCGACAGTTCGGCGGCGGCCTGCAAAAAGGCCTGCGTCGCCGGCTTGGTCGGCTGCAGCAGCGTGGCCTCCAGCGTGGCCGCGACCAGCGTTTCCAGGTTGCGCCGGCCGATTTCCGGATTGGCGTATTTGGAGCCGATCACCTCGCCCTGTTCGGTCAGGCGGATCTGGCCGCGCACCGTGCCCGGCGGCTGCGCCAGGATGGCTTCGTAGCTCGGGCCGCCGCCCCGGCCCACGGTGCCGCCGCGGCCGTGGAACATGCGCAGCGTGATGCCGTGCGACACCGCCAGCTGGTCGAACAGCTCGACCAGCGCGATTTCGGCGCGGTACAGCTCCCAGTTGCTGGTGAAGATGCCGCCGTCCTTGTTGCTGTCGCTGTAGCCGAGCATGATGTCCTGCTCGGCGCCGCTGCGCTGGAGCAGCGGCGCAATGCCCGGCAGCGCATAGAACTCGCGCATGATGGGCGCGGCATTGCGCAGGTCTTCGATGGTCTCGAACAAGGGCACCACGATCAGGTCGCAGCGCGACCCGGGCTGGTTTTGCGCATCCTCCAGCACACCGTGCATCAGGCCGACTTCCTTTTGCAGCAGCAGCACTTCGAGCAGGTCGCTGACGGTTTCGGTGTGGCTGATGATGTAGTGGCGAATCGCTTCCTTGCCGAACCTGGCGCGCGCACTCAGGGCGGCTTCAAAAATCGCCAGTTCGACGCGGGCCAGTTCCGAGTAAACATGGCCCAGCACGCGCAGCGGCCGGGCGTCGTTGAGCAGCTTCAAAAGCAGCGTGCGCTTGGCCGCTTCATTCAGGCTGGCGTAGCCGGCGTCGATCCGCGCCACGGCCAGCAGCTCGGCGACGACTTCTTCATGCTTGTCGGAGCTTTGGCGCAGATCGACGGTGGCGAGGTGAAAGCCGAACACTTCAACAGTGCGGATCAGCGGATGCAGGCGCTGGGCAGTCAGTGCCTGGCCATGATGGCTGACCAGCGAGGCCTGCAGGGTTCGCAGGTCGGCCAAAAACTCTTCCGCTGTCGCGTAGGCGTTCTGCGGCGCCACTGCATGACGCGCCGCTTCGCCGCCGGTCAGCGCTTTGAGCGTGGCCGCCAGCCGGGCATAAACGCCGGTCAGCGCGCGCCGGTAGGGTTCGTCCTGGCGGTGCTCGCTGGTGTCGGGCGAACTTTGGGCCAGTTGCTGCATCTCCGCGCTGCACTCGACCAGGATGGCCGACATCGACAGCTCGCCGCCCAGCAGGTGCACCTCGGTCAGGTAGTGGCGCAGCGCCACGTCGGCCTGCCGGCGCAGCGCGTAGTTCAGCGTATCGGCGTTGACATTCGGGTTGCCGTCGCGGTCGCCGCCTATCCACTGGCCCATGCGCAAAAAGCTGTGCACCGGCTGCGCGCCCAGCTCGCGCTCCAGGTGGGCATAGATTTTCGGAATCTCGCGCAGGAAGGTTGCCTCGTAATAGCTCAGCGCGTTCTCGATTTCGTCGGCTACGGTCAGCTTGGACATGCGCAGCAGGCGGGTCTGCCATAGCTGCATGACGCGGGCGCGCAACTGCGCTTCGTTGGCGTCCAGTTCGCGCGGCGTGAGCGCATCCTTGGCGCTGCTGACGGCCAGCGCCATCGCCTTGATGCTGTCTCGCGCCGTCAGCAGCTGGGCAATGCCGCGCTCGGCATCCAGGATGCTCTTGCGCTGCACCTCGGTCGGGTGGGCGGTCAGCACCGGCGAGACAAAACTGCGCGCCAATGTGTCCGAGATGGTCTTGGGGGCAATGCCGGCCCAGCGCAGCCGCGCCAGCGCCACGTCGATGCTGCCTTCCTGCGTGTCGCCGGCGCGCTCGTGGATGGCACGGCGGCGGATGTGATGGCGGTCTTCGGCCAGGTTGGCCAGATGGCTGAAGTAGGTGAAGGCGCGGATCACGCTGACGGTCTGGTCGCCGCTCAGGTCCTTCAGCAGGGTCTTGAGCGCCTTGTCCGCTTCCTGGTCGGCATCGCGCCGGAAGGCCACCGACAGCGTGCGCACCTGCTCGATCAGCTCATACGCCGCCACACCTTCCTGGTCGCGGATCACATCGCCCAGGATGCGGCCCAGCAGGCGGATGTCCTCGACCAGCGGGCGCTCGTTGTTCCTGGCACGCACCGAGGCTACGGCGGGCTTGACGGTTTCAACCACGGCGGCAAGTATGTCGGACTTGACAACGGTCTTGACTTTTTTCGTGCGTGCGGAAGTTGGCATCCTGGCCCTTTGCGTCTGGTGGCGGGTGAAATGTGAGGCAAAGCGTACATGCTAGCATTCACTCCCTCTATAGATTACCAACAGGTTACCAGTGGCAGCAGCGCTTCAAACTCCCCCAAAAACGCTCAAGGTGGTCATTGCCACGCGCGAAAGCCGCCTGGCCTTGTGGCAGGCCGAGCATGTCAAGGCGCTGCTGGAAGCCCGCCTGGGCTGGCAGGTCGAACTGCTGGGCATGACCACCCTGGGCGACCAGATCCTCGACCGCTCGCTCAGCAAGGTCGGCGGCAAGGGCCTGTTCGTCAAGGAACTCGAAGTCGCGCTGGCAGAATGCCGGGCCGACCTGGCGGTGCATTCGCTGAAAGACGTGCCGATGGACCTTCCCGACGGCTTCGCGCTGGCCTGCGTCCTGGCGCGCGAAGACCCGCACGATGCGTTTGTCTCCAACCGGTATGCCTCGCTGGCTGAACTGCCGCAGGGCGCCGTCGTCGGCACGTCGAGTTTGAGGCGGCTGGTGCTGCTCAAGGCGCTGCGGCCCGACCTGGCCATCCAGCCCCTGCGCGGCAACCTGGACACCCGGCTGCGCAAGCTCGACGAAGGCCAGTACGACGGCATCGTGCTGGCTGCCGCCGGCCTCAAGCGGCTGATGCTGGAATCGCGCATCCGCCACACCTTTGTGCCCGACGACATGCTGCCGGCAGCCGGGCAAGGCGCGCTGGGCATTGAAGTGCGGGCCGACCGCGCCGATCTGGTCGAGGCGCTGGCCACGCTGGCGCATTCGCCTACCTGGCTGGCGGTCACGGCCGAACGCACTGTCTCGCGTGCCATGGGCGGCAGCTGCTCGATGCCGCTGGCCGCTTTTGTCACCGCCGGCACTGACGGCGCGCTGCGTCTTGACGCCGCCTGGGGAGAGCCGGCCACGGCCGATGCGCTGTCCGGCGCCCATCAAGCCGCGCCCGCGCCGCTGGTGCATGCCCGGCAAAGCGCTGTCGTGCGGACCTTTGCCGAAGCCGAGGCGCTGGGCGAAGCCGTGGCGGCGCAGCTGCGCGCTGGCGGCGCGGTCTGGGCCGGCAATACGCCGCTGCCAGCTTGACCCGCACCGGCCTGACCGCATGAACGCATGACAAGCGCCCGCGTCATCGTGACCCGGCCCGAACCCGATGCCGGCTTGTGGGTGCAGCAGTTGGCGCAGGCCGGCATTGACGCCGAGGCCCTGGCGCTGATTGACATCGCGCCCCTTTCAGGCGCCGCCGACGCTCAGGCGCTCAACCAGGCCTGGCAGGCGCTGGACGATTACGCCGCCTGCATGTTCGTCAGCGGACATGCCGTCAACCATTTTTTCAAGCAAAAAATGCCTCTTGCGCAGGCTGTACGTGCGCAAGCAGCTATTGATAACGTAGCAAATGGGGAATTTCCAGGAATTCCGCCGCACCTGCGCTTCATGGCGCCCGGCCCCGGCACCGTGGCCGCGCTGCGGGCCGCTGGCGTTCCCGCCGCGCAAATCGACGCGCCGGCGGCCGATGCCCGCCAGTTTGATTCCGAAGCGCTGTGGCAAGCCATTGGGGCGCGTGACTGGCAGGGCCGCAGGGTGCTGGTCGTTCGCGGCCAGAGCGCGGGCGCTGAAGGCCCGAGTTCCGGGCGCGACTGGATTGCCCGCCAGTGGCACGATGCCGGCGCCAGCGTCGATTTTGTCGGCGTGTACCAGCGCCGTGCCCCCTGCCTGAGCGACGCGCAAGTCGCGCGCGCGCGCCAGGCCAGCTCCGATGGTTCGGTCTGGCTGTTCAGCAGTTCCGAAGCCGTCGCCCATTTGCTCCGGCTGGCCGGCCTGCAGGGCGTGGACTGGCGCCGAGCCCGCGCCATCGCCACCCACCCCCGCATCGCCCAGGCCGTGCGCGCTGTCGGCTGGGGTGTTGTTGTGGAGTCACGCCCGGCGCTCCAGGACATCCGGCAGACGCTTGGCTCGATAGAATCGCAGCATCCATGAGCGACAGTCCTCCAGCCTTGCCCCCAATGAGTCACCCGCCGCCCGCAGGCGAGCCGACAGACCGTGGCGTGCCCTCCAGCGCCACAGCGTACGCCGCCCCGCTGGACGCCTGGCTGGTGCCGCGCAGCTGGGCGCTGGGCGTCGCGGCGCTGGCGGCCGCCGGCCTGCTGGGCAGCGCGGCGCTGTGGCAAAAGCTGGGCTCCATCCAGGAAGAACTCGCGCGGCGCACAACCGACACCAGCGCCCAGTCCATCGAAGCGCGCACCCTGGCGCAGGATGCGCAGGACAGCACCAAAGAGCAGTCGGTGCGCCTGGCCCTGCTGGAAACCCGCCTGGGCGAAGTCAGCTTGCAGCGCACCCAGCTCGAAGAACTGATGCAGAGCCTGTCGCGCTCGCGCGACGAAAACCTGGTCGTCGATGTCGAATCCGACCTGCGGCTGGCCCAGCAGCGCGCCTTGCTCACCGGCAGCGCAGAGCCCTTGCTGGCGGCGCTGAAATCGGCCGAAACCCGGCTGACGCGCGCCGCGCAGCCGCGACTCAATCCCGTACAGCGCGCCGTCACCCGCGACATCGATCGCGTCAAAAACGCCAGTATTGCCGACGTTCCGGCGCTGATGCTCAAGCTGGACGAGCTGGCCCGACTGGTGGACGAACTGCCGGTGGTCAATGAAGTGGCCAGCAACAATATTCCGCGCCAGGTCGATGCCAGCGCTACCGAGCCCGAGGGTGATGCCCGTGACGCCGGCAAGAAGTCCTGGCTGCCGGGCGTTGACACGCAGGCGCTGCGCGCCTGGTCGAGCCGGGTGGCGGGCAGCCTGTGGCTGGAAGCCAGCCAGTTGCTGCGGGTCAGCCGCATCGACCAGCCTGAAGCAGCCCTGCTGGCGCCAGAGCAGGCCTTTTTCCTGCGCGAAAATCTCAAGCTGCGGTTGCTCAACGCGCGCCTGGCGCTGCTGTCGCGCCAGACCGACGCCGCGCGTGCCGACCTGCTCAATGCCGGAAACTGGCTGGGCAAGTACTTTGACCCTGCAGCGCGCAAGACCCAGGCCGCGCGTCAGCTGCTGGTCCAGGTGCAGGGTCAGCTCAAGAACACCGAACTGCCCCGGCTCGATGAAACCCTGGCCGCACTGGCCACTGCAGCCGCCGGCCGTTAAACGCCAAGCGCCAGACACAGGCAGTTCAGACCACACCATGCGCGCCGCTCTCTGGTTCATCGCCCTGTTCGGCATTGCCGTCGCCGTTGCCCTGTTTGCCGGCAACAACCAGGCCGTCGTCACGGTATTCTGGCCGCCGCACCGGGTCGATGTGTCCTTCAACCTGACGGTGCTGCTGCTGGTCGGGCTGTTCATGCTGCTGTACCTGGCTTCGCGCGCGCTGTCGGCGCTGTTTTCCCTGCCGGTCGAGGCGCGGCGCTGGCGTGCGCAGCAAAAAGAGCGTGCCATGTACGGCGCGCTGATGGATTCGCTGGCGCACCTGATGGCCGGGCGCTTCATACGCGCGACCAAATCGGCCCAGAATGCGCTGGCACAGGAAAAAAGCCTGGGCGTGACCACCGAAACGACGGGGCACCCCACCGGCCACAGCGACAGTCTGGCCAGCCAGCTGCGTTCACTGTCGCACCTGCTCGTGGCCGAAAGCGCGCAGGCGCTGCAAAACAAGGCCCTGCGCAACCAGCATCTGGCGCTTGCCCTGCAAAATTCTTCCGCCCGCCATGCCCAGGAAGTGCGCGAAGGCGTGCTGTTTCGCGCCGCCCGCTGGTCGCTTGAAGACCATGATGCCGGCGCCACCCTCGACTGGCTCGGCCAGCTGCCGCAGGGCGCGTCGCGCCGCACGCTGGCCCTGCGCATGAAGCTGCGCGCCGCCCGGTACGGACGGCAAACCCTGCAGGCGCTGGAAACCGCGCGTCTGCTGGCCAAGCACCGCGCGTTCTCGCCGGTTGCTGCGCAGAGCATCCTGCGCGGCCTGGCGCTGGAACTGCTCGACGAAGCCCATGACCCGGTGCAGTTGCAGCAGGCCTGGACATTGCTGGACGACAGCGAGCGCGCCATGCCCGAGCTGTGCGTGCATGCAGCAGCCCGGCTGATGAGCCTGCATGGCGATACGGCATTGGCCCGTTCCTGGCTGCTGCCGGTGTGGGAGCAGATGCTGGAGCCGCGCTCCCAACTGGGCGACAACCTGCGCATCAAGCTGATCACCTTGCTGGAAGCCGGCATGGACACGCTCGATGGCGAATGGCTGGCGCGCATCGAGGCGGCCCAGGTAAGCCGGCCGCGCGATGCCAATTTGCTGTATCTGGCTGGCATGGCCTGCCTGAACCGGCAACTCTGGGGCAAGGCGCGCCAGCTTTTGAGCCAGGCCGCGCCGGCACTGCAGGACCGGCTGCTGCACCGCAACGCCTGGCGCGCCCTGGCGGTGCTGGCCGAGCAGCGCCAGGACAATGCCGCTGCCACCGAAGCCTACAAGCGCGCCGCGCAGCCCTGACCGGCCTTTGCCAGCTTTTCCTGCTGCCTCGCGTAGAGGTTGATGCGTTGCGATGCCGCAGGAACCCAACCCGCGTGACTGACAGGCACAACATGAGAATTTTGGTAAATTGCTACTGAATTAATAGCTACAGGTGCATATATAACCTGCGTAAAAGACCTGTTTTATGCAAAATTCGTCGGCTGACCCGTGTTCCGCCCCACCGCGCATCGCGCTTCTACACAGACCATGCTGACCCCCTGGTGTTCACCCGTCGCCATTCAGGCAAGTCCCTGCCCGAATGCCGGCAATCACGGCGCGCTCTCGACACGAAATCTGCAAGAGCCCCGTGAACGCGCCATGCGGCTGAACCGGGCCGCTTCAGCAGCCAAAAAAAAGGCCACATCCCTCGGGATGCGGCCTTGGCGGCTGGACTTTGCCTGAAGTCCCTTTTCAGGAACTCAGGCTGTCGGGCGGGTCAGGTCAGTCGGCCGATTTCTCGAACGGCAGGGGCATGCTGGCCAGGTCGCGCTTGGTCTCGACCAATACCAGCGGAGCTTCTTCCCGTACCACCGGGGCAGGGCGCTCACGTTTCACCATGATCGGCTTGACTTCGGCGGCAATGGCCGCCTGCGCTTCAGCAATCTTCGCGGCGTCGGAATTCACCCACTGCAGGCCTGAACCCTCGGCCACCTGGGCCAGGTCCTGCAAAGGCAGGTCATAGGCCTGGACCTTGGGCAGGCTGCCGGCTTTGGCTTGCGGTGCTGTGGCTGCGGGCATGCGCTCCGGTGCTGGTGCAGGCGCCGGGGCAATCGCAGGCACTGGCGCCGCAATGGCGACAGCGACAGGCGTTGCCGCAAGCACTGCCACTGGATCTGCCAATGGAGTTGCTTGCGGCACTACCAATTCAGGAGCTGCATACGCTTGTCCATCCTGCGGATAAGGCGGATTTGGCTCAAAAGCGCTGGCCTTGGCCACGGTTTCCCCGCCTTGCGCGGCTGGCTCGCCGCGATCGCTCCGCTCGCGGCGTTCGCGGCCATAGCGGTCACGGCTCTTGCGCTCGCGCGGCTGGCGCTCTGTGCTTTCTTCCTGGCCTTCAGGGCGCATCTGAACATCGGTCGATGACAGCGGTGCCGCTGCATTGCCTGCCTCATCCAGACCGGACAGGCCTAACACGACCGCCGGATGTGCCGCATCGAAACTGTCAGCCTGCGCGCCGGCAACCGGTGCGGCAACGCTGTCGTTGCGTTCGCCCCGGCGTTCGTTGCGTCGACCGGAGCGTTCTGCACCCCGTTCACCGCCCCGTTCGTTGCGTTCACGACGGCCTTCGACCGGCGGCTGCTCGTTGCTGCCTTCGGTGCGGGTTTCGTTGCGCGCTTCATCGCGTCCGTTGGCCGGGCGGCGCTCGCCGTCACGTTCATTTTCCTCGGACGCCCGTTCATGGCGTGGTGCAGCGGCTTCGTTGCCCATGGCGGCAGCCATGGCCGCCTGGTTGGCCAGTGCCAGGTCCTGCTCGACGGCATCGCGCGGAATGCGCTCGCCACGTTCAGGACGGTCACTGCGTTCTGGTCGCTCGGCACGGCCTTCGCGGCTGCGGCCGCGTTCACCGCCACGGCTTTCGCGGACCTGACCCGGCGCTTCATTGCGCGCCTGGGATTCGCTGTCGCCACGGCCTTCGCTGCGGTTTTCTGCACGGAATTCGCCGGCAGGACGCTCCTGGCGCTCTTGACGTTCCTGGCGCTCGGGACGGCCGCCCTCGGCGCGGCCTTCCGGGCTGCGTTCACGGCGCTGCTCGCCGCCACGGGTGTCCGGACGTGCTTCGGCACGGCTTTCAGGCGCTGCGCCTTCAGGGCGTCCGCGGCCGCTGTTGCGTCGGCCATCGCCCCGGCCGCCGTCATTCCTGCTGCCTTCAGGGCGACCGCCGCGCTCCGTGCGGCCGCCGCGCTCGGGCCGCTGCTCACCGCGTGCTTCGCCAGACCGGCCTTCGCGCTGTGCGGTTTCTTGCGACGCATCCCTTTTCACTTCCCTGAGGACCGGTGCAGGCGCTGGCTCGGGTGTTTCGGCCATGCCGAACAGGTTCTTGATCCAGCCAAACAAGCCCTTTTCGGCAGGAGCGGGCGCCGGCACATGAACCGGGGGCGCAGGCGGCGCCTTGGCCGCCACGGGGGCGACGGCCACGGGTTTGGGCATGGCCATCGGCGCCGGCGCATCGGGCAGCACGCCCTTGATGATCGGCTCCTGCTTGTTGTGCTTTTCCTGGCTGCGGCGCGTCACGGTCGTGGCGTCGTCGGCTTCGTCGGCCATCTTGTAGCTGGCTTCGATGTTGTCCAGCCGCGGGTCGTCGTGCTTGAGGCGCTCCAGCTTGTAGTTCGGCGTTTCCAGCGTCTTGTTGGGCACCAGCAGCACGTTGATGCGCTGCTTCATCTCGATCTTGCTGATTTCCGAACGTTTTTCGTTCAGCAGGAAAGACGCCACATCGACCGGCACCTGGCACAGCACCGAAGCCGTGCTGTCTTTCAGCGACTCTTCCTGGATGATGCGCAAAATCTGCAGCGCCGAGCTTTCGGATGGCCGGAGCCGCCGCAGCGCGGGCAGGGGATCGATGCGCCTTCGCTCAGCGCCGGGCGCAGGCGCTGGCGGCTCATTTCCATCAGGCCGAACTTGCTGATGGTGCCAAACTGCACACGGGCGCGGTCCTGGCGCAGCGCGTCGCGCAGGCGGTTTTCCACGTCGCGGCGGTTGCGCGATTCCTCCATGTCGATGAAGTCGATGACGATCAGGCCACCCAGGTCGCGCAGACGCATCTGGCGCGCCACTTCGTCGGCGGCTTCCAGATTGGTGCGGGTGGCGGTTTCCTCGATGTCGCCGCCCTTGATGGCGCGGGCCGAGTTCACGTCCACCGACACCAGTGCTTCGGTGTGGTCAATCACGATGGCGCCGCCCGAAGGCAACTGAACCGTGCGGGCATAGGCCGACTCGATCTGGTGCTCGATCTGGAAGCGCGAGAACAGCGGCGCGTCGTCGCGGTAGCGCTTGACGCGGTGCTCATGCTCGGGCATCACATGCGCCATGAACTGGCGCGCCTGCTCGTACACGTCGTCGGTGTCGAACAGGATGTCGCCGATGTCGCTGTTGAAATAGTCGCGGATGGCGCGGATCACCAGGCTCGATTCCTGATAAATCAGGAAAGCGCCCTTGCCACCCTTGCCGGCGCCGTCAATCGCGGTCCACAGCTTGAGCAGGTAGTTCAAGTCCCACTGCAGTTCGGGCGCGCTGCGGCCGATACCGGCGGTACGCGCAATGATGCTGGCGCCGGCCGGGTATTCCAGCTTGTCCATGTTTTCTTTGAGCTCGGCCCGGTCTTCGCCTTCGATGCGGCGCGACACACCACCGCCGCGCGGGTTATTGGGCATCAGGACCACATAGCGGCCTGCCAGCGAGACAAAGGTGGTCAGCGCCGCGCCCTTGTTGCCACGCTCTTCCTTTTCGACCTGGACCAGCAGTTCCTGGCCTTCGCGGATCACATCGCTGATGCGCGCCTGGCTGACCGACACGCCCTGCGCAAAATACTGCTTGGAGATTTCCTTGAACGGCAAAAAGCCGTGGCGGTCTTCGCCGTAATCGACGAAGCAGGCTTCAAGCGACGGCTCGACGCGGGTGACGACGGCCTTGTAGATGTTGCCCTTGCGCTGCTCGCGCCCTTCGATTTCAATTTCGTAGTCGAGGAGTTTTTGTCCATCGACAATCGCCAGGCGGCGTTCTTCGGACTGGGTGGCATTGACCAGCATGCGTTTCATGAGTGTTCCTAACTTTTCTTCGTTCTAAAGCCCAAAAATGGCTGAACGACGCCGGGAGCAACGCAATGCGAACGTGGGGAATTGCCGGAGAGCTTTTGACCGCAAACGGGCCGACCGGTTGTCGGTCGGCCCGTGTCAGTCTGGGCGTAGGCGCGTGGATGGAGTGAGCAGGTATCTGACAGGATTTGCTACAAAATTAGTAGCTATTTGCGCCCGCTGTGCAAGGGCTACAGGCTGATTTATGCCATGAAGCAGGGCCAGGAGGCGCGGCAGGCAACTAAACATCAGACTGACCCGTGTTGTCATCAGAGGGTGACCCGTTAAAAGACTTGATCTCAGCTGGATCCGGATGCAGCCCCGGGCCCGTGACCTGAAGCTGCATCCCTTGGTATTCCGTGGTTTTATTCGCAAAGCATCGACTCGTCTGCATGGCAATTCCCGTGTCGCGAGGTGCCTGGCACGCGTCGCTTGTGGGCCATTGCCACCAGTGGCATCGACCTTCCAGCGAGGCTGTTTGCAGACCTTTTCAGGGGCTTTGGATTGGTGTGGACTAAACTCCAGACAAATCAACTACTTACAGCGCATCGCTAGTGAAACACATTATAGGGGCAGCTTCCGGCAAGGCAAAACGCCCGACAAAAGCGCCATTCCGCCCCGTTCCTGCAGCGGCTCCGCCGATTCTCCAGGCCATGCCAGTGCCCCCAACCCTTGACGAAGAGGTGACCGTGCCACAGGCCACGCTGGTCACGGTGGACGAGGACTATGCAGGCCAGCGGCTGGACAATTTCCTGATCCGACAACTCAAGGGCGTGCCCAAGACCCATGTTTACCGCATCATCCGCAGCGGCGAAGTGCGCGTCAACAAGGGCAGGGCGCATGCCGATACCCGTGTAGAGACCGGTGACATCGTGCGCCTGCCGCCGGTGCGCACCTCGGAGCGGGCCGAGCAAAAGGCTCAGATCATGCAAAGCGTGATGACGGAAGTGGCGCGCCACGGCGCCAGCTCGACCGTCGGCGGCTACGCGCCCGCTGCCGAGTTCCCGATCCTGTTCGAGGACGACTTTTTGCTGGCCATCGACAAGCCGGCCGGCGTGGCCGTGCATGGCGGCAGCGGCGTGAGCTTCGGCATCATCGAGCAACTGCGCATGGCCAGGCCGGAAGCCGATTTCCTGGAACTGGTACACCGGCTGGACCGCGAAACCAGCGGCATCCTGCTGATCGCCAAGCGCCGCATGGCTTTGAAGCTGCTGCAGGAGCAGTTCCGCGAGCGCGAAACCGACAAGGTCTACCTGGCGCTGGTCAGCGGCAACTGGCCTGCCAGGCTGCGCGTGATTGACAAGGCGCTGCACAAATACCTGCTGCCCAACGGCGAGCGGCGCGTCAAGATCGTCGCCAACGACCATCCGGATGCCATGCGATCCGTCACGCTGGTGAAGGTCAAAAGCCAGATCGCCGCCAATCCGCTGGCGCTCAACACACCGTTCAGCCTGCTTGAAGTCACCATCAAGACCGGGCGCACGCACCAGATTCGTGTCCACCTGGCAGGAGAAGGGCATCCGATTGCCGGCGACGACAAGTATGGCGATTTCGAGTTGAACAAGACATTGCAAAAAAGCAGCCTTGATTCGCCTTCGCTGAAACGCATGTTTCTGCATGCCTGGAGCCTGAAGTTCAACCACCCCAAGACCCGCAAGGCGGTTCAGTTGCAGTCTGCCTTGCCGGCGGAACTGCAGCAGTTCCTGCCTTATCGCACCGCCGAGCCGTCTGCACAAACCGGCGATTCCTGAAGAATTCCGCGGCCGGTCACGCATCGGTCATGCCGTCCAGCGACAATCCGGCTCATGCACACTCGAAATTTTGACCTGATTGCCTTCGACTGGGACGGAACGCTATACGACTCTACCCAGATCATCGTGCGCTGTATCCAGGCAGCCGTTTGCGATGTGGGCGGCAAGCCGCCGACCCAGGAAGCCGCCGCCTATGTCATCGGTCTGGGCCTGATGCAGGCGCTGGCCCATGCCGCGCCCGACGTTTCGCCCGACAAATACCCGGAACTCGGCGCGCGCTATCGCCACCATTACGCCAGCCATTTCAATGACCTGAGCCTGTTTGACGGCGTCCTGCCGCTGCTCGACGCGCTCAAGGCGCGTGGCCATTTGCTGGCGGTGGCCACCGGAAAGTCACGGCACGGGCTCGACGAGACGCTGAAAAGCGTTGAGCTCAGGGGCGTTTTTGACGGCTCGCGGACCGCCGACGAAACCGCCGGCAAGCCCGATCCGCTGATGCTGCATGAACTGATGGCGCAGTTTGACCTGCCGGCCAGCAGGATATTGATGATCGGCGACACCACGCACGACCTGCAGATGGCGCTGAACGCCGGCTGCGCCAGCGTCGGCGTGAGCTACGGCGCGCATGAACCTTCCACCTTCACCATTCTGAATCCGCTGCATGTGGCGCATTCGGTGCAGGACCTGCACCAATGGCTGCTGGCCAACGGCTGAAGGCGGCTTGACGCCATGGACGAATCGCTGCCGCTTTGCAACAGCCGCGAACTGGCGGACGGCGATCTGGCCGTGGGGTTTGACGTGGTGTACGCCGGCCAGACCTGCCGCGCCTTCGCCGTCCGTTTCCAGGGCCTGCCGCAGGCCTACCTGAACCGCTGCACCCATGTGGCGATGGAACTGGACTGGCTGCCCAACCGGGTGTTCGACGACAGCGGCCAGTGGCTGTTGTGCGCCAGCCACGGTGCGGCCTACCGGCCCGATACCGGGCAGTGCGCCGGCGGTCCATGCCGCGCTGGACTGGTCAAGATCATGCTTTCCGAGCGCGACGATGTGGTTTATTGGCACGCCACCTACAACCTCAAGCCCTTGCCGTTTTGAATACTTCTCTAAACTAGCCCCATGAACGATTCCAACCGACCCGGCAATTCCGACCCCTCCTTCGATCCATCCCGGGAGCCGGGATTTTCACCCGACCCGTCGCAAGCACCTGCCCGTCAGGCGAAAGAGAACGCCGAATTGACAGGCAAGTACGCATCGGCAGACGCGTCCAGCGTTCCCGGCTGGGAGCGGGCGACACTGGAAAAGCTGGTCTTTGCCACGCTTAACGAGCAAAGGTCTACGCGCCGCTGGAAAACCTTTGTGCGTCTGTCATGGCTGCTGTTTTTTGTTGTCCTGCTGTGGATGGCGCTGCAGCGCGGCACCCCGGCCATTGACGCCAGCGTTGCGCACACCGCCGTGATCGAGATCAAGGGTGAAATTGCCCAGGGTGCCGATGCCAGCGCCGAGTTTGTCAATGCCGCCTTGCGCTCGGCCTTTGAGGACGAGGGTTCCAAGGCCATTGTGCTGTTGATCAATTCGCCCGGCGGCAGCCCGGTGCAAGCCGGCATGATGAACGACGAGATCCTGCGCCTGAAGGCCAAGCACAAGAAGCCGGTTTATGCCGTGGTCGAGGAAAGCTGTGCCTCGGCGGCTTATTACATCGCCGTGTCCGCCGACCAGATTTTCGTCGACAAGGCCAGCATCGTCGGCAGCATCGGCGTGCTGATGGACGGTTTTGGTTTTACCGGTCTGATGGACAAGCTCGGCGTAGAGCGCCGTTTGTTGACGGCCGGTGAAAACAAGGGTTTTCTCGACCCCTTCAGCGCGCAAAGCGAAAAGCAGCGGGCCTTCGCCCAGAGCATGCTGGACCAGATTCACCAGCAGTTCATTGCGGTGGTCAAGAAAGGTCGCGGCAGCCGCCTGAAGGAAACGCCCGAGATGTTCTCGGGGCTGTTCTGGAACGGCCAGCAGGCGGTGGAACTCGGCCTGGCGGACCATTTGGGCAACCTCGACTATGTTGCCCGCGAGGTCGTCAAGGTGGAGGAAATCATCGACTACACGCGCCGTGACAATGTGGCCGAACGTCTTGCCAAGAAGTTTGGTGCCGCCATGGGCGAGGGAGCCATGAAGGCTTTCCAGGCGATTCCTGCGCTTCGTTAAACAACCGGAGTCAAAAAAGCCCGCGCAGGTCGCGGGCTTTTTTGCGCCTTTTTACTGTGCAGGCGGATCAACGGCCGATACAGAAAACGGTCGGCAAGTCGAGCGGGAGCACCGGCTTGTCGCGTTTCCAGTGGCTGGCCAGCGCACTTCGCGATGCACCGCTGCCCAGCGTGATGCCGCAACTCAGGGCGAGACGGGTGTTGCCCTGCAGGGATTGCAGCAAGCCCTGCAGCAAGGCGGCATTACGGTAAGGCGTTTCAATGAAAATCTGCGTCTGGCCCGTCTTCAGGGCCAGCGATTCGAGTTCGCGGATGCGCTGGGCGCGGCCGGAAGGGTCTTGCGGCAGGTAGCCGACGAACGCAAAGTTCTGCCCGTTCAGTCCACTTGACGCCAGCGCCAGCACCAGCGACATCGGGCCCGTCAGCGCAACCACCTCAATACCCAGATCATGCGCAGCGCGCACTACCGACGAGCCCGGATCGGCAATCGCCGGCATGCCGGCTTCGCTGACCAGACCCACGTCGCGGCCTTCCACGGCAGCAAGCAGCAGTGGCCGGGCATCAAAGTGGCCTGTGTGGTCGCCTTTCTTGTGAACTTCGCGCGTCAGTTCCTGTATCTGCAGCGCCTGGATCGACGTGGACAAAGGGTGCAGCTCGTTGATGCGCTTGAGGTAGGCGCGCGTGCTTTTGGCGTTTTCGCAAATCCAGCAGCACAGCCGGGCAGCTATTTCCAGTGTGCCTTGGGGCATCACGCCGTGCAGCGGGGCCTGCTCGTCGCAACCGAAATCCAGCGGTGCCGGCACCAGGTAGAGTTTGCCTTTGGCGATGCTCATGGGGCGGCCTTTTTGTTTGCCAGCAGGACGGTGCCGGCGGCCTGGATCATTTTGCAGGTGCGGATCAGCGGCAGGCCGATGAGTGCGGTGGGGTCGTCGCTGTCAATCGATTCAAGCAGCGCAATGCCCAGTCCCTCGCTTTTGGCGCTGCCGGCGCAGTCGTAGGGCTGCTCGGCACGCAGGTAATTTTCGATTTCAATATCGTTCAGGTCGCGGAATTTCACGCGGACGGCCGCCAGGGCGGTTTGCTCGAAACCGCTTTCCTGGCAAACCACCGCCACCGCTGTTTGAAAAATCACGGTCTGGCCGCGCATCTGGCGCAATTGAACGACCGCCCGTTCATGGTTGCCGGGCTTGCCCAGCGCCAGCCCGTTGAGGTCTGCCACCTGGTCGGAACCGATCACGACCGCTTGGGGAAAGTTCCTGGCCACGGCGCGCGCCTTGGCCAGTGCCAGGCGTGCGGCCAGCGCATCGGGCGCTTCATGCGGCAGCGGTGTCTCGTCCACCTCGGGCGAAGCCACCTCGAAAGGAATTTGCAGACGCTGGAGCAACTCGCGCCGGTAGGGTGAGGTGGAGCCCAGAACCAGTGGCCGGCCTGCCAGGTGGCGGATCGTGGACAGACCGGGTTTTTCGGGGAGTGCAGGTGAAGGAAGGGTCGCAGGATTCATGCACTGATTCTCTTACACTGCACGCATGTCCAAATCTCATCATGCCACCCGGCTGAACATGCAAGCCTTCGCCCGCGAAGGCGTTCCGCTCATTGAAACCACCCCGCTACAAAATATGGAGCGCCTGGCGCATGAGGCACAAGCGCTGGCACCTGATTTGATGCTCAAGTGGGAAGCCAGCGCCGAGTTGCGCCCCGGCTCGGGCGCAGAAGATGATGTCTGGCTGCATCTGTTGGCCAGCACATCGGTCCCGCTGATCTGCCAGCGCTGCATGGGCACGGTAGCCACGCCGCTGGAGGTCGATCAGTGGTACCGCTTCGTGGCCACCGAAGAAGTCGCCATGGCCGAAGACGACGAGTCCGAGGAGGACCTGCTGGTCATGGAGCCGCATTTCGACCTGCTGGCGGTGATGGAGGATGAACTGCTGATGGCGCTGCCGCTGGTGCCCATGCATGACGAATGTCCGGTGGCGCCCGTCATGCAGGTCGGCGAGGACGCGCTGGCCAGCGGATCTGGCGGGAAAAACGAGAAAAACGAGAAAAGCGGGAATGGCGAAAGTGGCGAAGAAGCCACTTCCAGTGAAAAGCCCAATCCTTTTGCGGTCCTGGCCCAGTTGAAAAAGAAAAGCGAGTAGCCCGATTGCGATTTTTCAGGGGGTGCAGTTCAAGGGCTGGCAGGGCAGTCGTGTGACGGCCTCGGCACCTGGTGCGGGTTGCCTTCCGGTATCGGGCTATAATCCAAGGCTTCGCGTACCAAGGTAGTGATACTGGCTTCTAGCTTGAACAGAGCAATGCAGTTCACCAGACTCTGAAATTTGGTGCGAAATTTACCAACACTATCACCCCTGTCAGGAGCGAATCATGGCTGTCCAGCAAAACAAAAAGTCCCCTTCCAAGCGCGGTATGCACCGCTCGCACAACGCATTGAACGTGCCGGGCATTGCCGTGGAATCCACCACTGGTGAAATCCACCTGCGTCACCACATCAGCCCCACCGGTTTTTACCGTGGCCGCAAGGTGCTGAAAACAAAAGCTGAAGCGTAATTTCACGTTCCAAGCCATGGCCCGCACTCATCCTGCGGGCCTTTCTTTTGCCTAAATTTTCATTTTTGAGGGGACCGGGCCGCGCATGATCAGGATTGCTGTCGATGCCATGGGCGGTGATATCGGTCCCGATGTCACCCTTGCGGCCAGTCTGGCCTTTTTGCGGGCGCACCCGGATGCCGAACTGTTGCTGGTGGGCCAGCCCGAGGTGCTTGCAGCACATCCCCTGCATGCCCAGTTGCTGGCGCAAGCCCGATGCGAGATCGTTGCCGCCAGCGAAGTGGTCACGATGGACGATTCGATCGAAATTGCCCTGCGCCGCAAGAAAAATTCCTCGATGCGCGTGGCCATCAACCAGGTCAAGGAAGGCCGCGCCCAGGTGGCCGTCTCGGGCGGCAACACCGGCGCGCTGATGGCGATTGCCCGTTATGTGCTCAAAACACTGGAAGGCATTGACCGCCCCGCCATTGCGTCCCAGTTGCCCAATGCAGCAGGCAAGGCCACCACCATGCTTGATCTGGGCGCCAACGTGGACTGCACCGAAGAGCATTTGCTGCAGTTTGCGGTGATGGGCTCGGCGCTGGTCGCTGCCATTGCCGACATTCCCTCGCCGACGGTGGGTTTGCTTAACATCGGCGAGGAAGCCATCAAGGGTGGCGACATGATCAAAAAGGCCGGCCGTTTGCTGCGGGCCGCTTCCGATTCCGGCGATATCAACTTCTATGGAAATGTCGAAGGCAACGACATTTTCAAGGGCACGACCGACCTGGTGGTGTGTGATGGCTTTGTCGGCAATGTGGCGCTGAAAAGCAGCGAAGGCCTGGCCCACATGATCGGCGACTACATCAAGGCCGAATTTTCCCGTAACCTGCTGACCAAGATGGCCGCGCTTGTGGCCTACCCGGTGTTGTCTGCGTTTAAAAAGCGCTTTGATCACAGGCGCTACAACGGTGCGGCCCTGCTTGGCCTGCGCGGCCTGGTCTTCAAAAGCCACGGCTCGGCGGACGCTTTTGCGTTCGAGCAGGCCTTGGGCCGGGCTTATGATGCAGCCCGGAACAACCTGCTGGAAAGGGTGCGCGAACGCATTGCCCATGCAGCGCCCCTGCTGGTAGCCGCCAGAGGGGCAGTGTCCACCGACGACGCGCAGGCGGCCTCCCGCCTGCCAGCCGAATTCCCTGTTTCAACCCCGGCACACTAATCCAATGACCCGCTATTCACGCATTACCGGCACCGGCAGCTTTTTGCCGCCGAATCGTCTGACCAATGCCCAACTGGCCGCCGACCTGGCAGCCAGGGGCGTCGAAACCTCTGACGAATGGATCGTCGAACGCACGGGCATCAGCGCACGCCACTTTGCCGCGCCTGACGTGACCAGCAGCGACCTGGCGCTTGAGGCGTCCAGACGCGCCATCGAAGCTGCCGGACTGCAAGCCGCCGACATCGACCTGATCATCGTCGCCACCTCGACGCCCGACATGGTGTTTCCTTCAGTCGCCTGCATACTGCAGCACAAGCTTGGCATCGCCGGTTGCCCGGCCTTTGACATGCAGGCGGTCTGCAGCGGTTTCGTTTACGCCTTGAGCGTGGCGGACGCCATGATCAAGAGCGGCGCGGCGAGCAAGGCACTGGTGGTCGGTGCTGAAGTGTTTTCGCGCATCCTCGATTTTTCCGACCGCACGACCTGCGTGCTGTTCGGTGACGGCGCCGGTGCCGTGGTGCTGGAAGCCTCGGAAACCCCCGGGATTCTGGCCAGCGACCTGCATGCCGATGGAAAGCATGTTGGCATCCTCTGCGTTCCCGGCCATGTATCGGGTGGCAAGGTGATCGGCAGCCCGCTCCTGACCATGGATGGCAAGGCGGTCTTTAAACTGGCTGTCGGGGTGCTTGAAAGTGCCGCCCGTGCCACGCTGGCCAAGGCGGAACTCACCGAAGCCGATATCGACTGGCTGATTCCGCACCAGGCCAACCTGCGCATCATGCAGAGCACGGCCAAAAAATTGAAATTACCGCTGGAAAAAATGATTGTCACGGTTGACCAGCACGGCAACACCTCGGCGGCGTCCATTCCACTGGCATTGGACGAAGGGGTACGCAGCGGCAAGGTCAAAAAGGGAGATATCGTCATGCTGGAAGGCGTTGGCGGCGGTTTCACCTGGGGTGCCGTGCTTCTCAAGTACTGAAATGGTTTTTTGTTGCTTCCACAGGGGCTCGCCTTTCCGGCAGGGGGCTTCTTGAGCTTCAGCAGCCAAGGCTTTGCACGCCGCATGAGTTTGCTGTTGGCGCTGGTATTGACAGCCATTTTTCTTCTGGCTGGCTGGAAAATTGGCAACCAACTGTCTGCGCCGGATTTTCTGTTATTGCCGCGGCCGGAAGTGTCGGCAACAAAGATTCTGCCGAAGTTGCAGACTGCCGTTCCCGCAGCGGTCATGCCGGTCCGGCAATCCTCGCCAGATGGCCGTTTCGAATTTAACGCCCGGTTTGTATCTTCTTCACCTGGACAGGCGGTACATGCCGCGTCGCTGGTCGAACTGCGTGACGGCCGTTTGCGCGCTGTCTGGTTTTCAGGTTCGCGGGAAGGGGCGAGGGACGTGGTCATCAAGACCGCCGTGATGGACGCGGCAAACCTGCAGTGGGGCGAGGAGACAACGCTCCTGGACCGCCAGCAACTGCAGCAGGGCTTGTGGCGTTATGTGAAAAAAATTGGCAATCCGGTGATTGCCCGCATGCCTGACGGCTCGCTCATGCTCTGGATGGTCAATGTCTCGCTGGGCGGCTGGGCGGGCAGTTCCATCACCTGGCTGCGCTCCACCGATGACGGCCTGTCCTGGAGCCTTCCCGCAAGGCTGGTGACTTCGCCTTTCCTCAATATCAGCACGCTCGCCAAGGGAGCACCCATTTTTTACCAGGATGGGCAGATCGGCTTGCCGGTGTACCACGAGTTCGTGACCAAGTTTGCTGAAATCCTGCGCATCAGTCCCGAGGGACGCGTGCTCGACAAAATGCGCGTTCCGGGTAGCCAGACCAGCCTGCAACCCGTGGTGCTTGTGAATAGTGCCCGGGAGGCAAAAATTTACATGCGCTCGGGCAAGAGCACTGCCGTGATGGCTTCCGAAACGGTCGATGCAGGCAAAACATGGTCAGCTACCCATGCTACCCCCTGGCCCAATCCCGATTCAGCGCTGGCCGGCCTTGTGACAACTTCAGGCCAGCAGTGGCTTGCCCTCAATCCCAAACCGAAAAACCGCGAAATCCTGGCGTTGTTGCAGGCCAGCGCAGCGAGCTCGTTCGAGGAGGCCATCCCGTGGGTTGTGGAGTCTTCGCCTACGCCTGGAAAGCCTTTTTCAGTCAGCGACTACGAACGTCTGCTGGGCGATGAACTCCGCCAGCAAGGTGCCAGCCAGGCGCAAATCCAGGCTGATGTTGCCAGCGCCAAACGCCAGCTGTGCGGCCCAGCCACCTGCCTGCAGGAGTTTTCTTATCCCTACCTGCTGCAAAGCCGGGATGGCTGTCTGCACTTGGTGTACACCTGGCACCGCAGCCGCATCAAGCATGTCCGGCTCGATCCCCGGCAAGTTCTTCAACCCGACGCTGCATCGTCAGTTCAACGCCATGCTGCTTCCGCCGCTCACTGATGTGGTGGCCCTGCTGGGCATTGACCTGGTGCTGTGCGCAGCCGGCCTGCGGCTGCTGAGTGGCCGCAACCGCGTCATCCGGTGGGCCAAATGGGCCGTGATCGCCTTTTTTATCCTGTTGTGGGTCCCCTTTGGCTCAGCGCAACTGCCGCTGCTGGCTTATGTCAGGGGCGTCAGTTCGGACCTGAGCACGACGCTGGTAGCGCTGGCCTGTCTCGGTCTGGGCCGGCGCCTGTTCGGCCTGCCTGCCATGGCGCGGCGCGAAGGGATGGTTTTGTCTGTGGCCCTTGCCGTGGCTGCGGTCGTGCTGTATCCAACCGCCCTGGGATGGGGTGACTGGGATGCCTATCGGTCGGGATGGGGCTCGTTTGGCATGCTGGGCATTTTGTTGCTGCTGTCGCTTGCCTGCTGGCTTGCCGGCTTGCGGCTTTTGCCGGCGCTGGTGGGCCTGGCGCTGCTGGCCTGGGTCGCAGGATGGATGGAATCAGGCAATCTGTGGGATTACCTGATGGACCCTTGGCTGGCTATTTGGGCCGTGATTCACTGCATGAAGGCTGGCGCGAGGAGTGTGCTGCACCGGTACAGTCTTCGTGCTCCGGCGGCCCGGCCTGCGCCGCCCTGATGCAGCGAAAACAACCCGGTCTGCAGGTCATGCACCTTTCTACAATGAGCGCAATTCTCACCATGCGATTGATAACCGGAGTCATCATTTGAAATCATTTGCTTTTGTCTTTCCTGGCCAGGGCTCGCAGGCGGTCGGTATGCTGGACGCCTGGGGTGACCACCCCGTCGTGGTCCAGACCCTGGCTGAAGCCTCCGATGCGCTGGCTGAAGACGTCGGCCAGCTTATCAAGAGCGGCCCCAAGGAGGCGCTGGCGCTGACCACCAATACCCAGCCAGTGATGCTGGTCGCCGGTGTGGCGGCTTACCGGGTGTGGATGGCTGAAACCGGCATGGCACCAGCTGTAGTGGCCGGCCACTCGCTCGGTGAATATTCGGCGCTGGTCGCATCAGGCGTGCTGAGCCTGGCGCAGGCTGTGCCCCTGGTCCGCTTTCGGGCGCAGGCCATGCAGGACGCCGTGCCTGTCGGCATGGGCGCGATGGCTGCCATCCTGGGCATGGACGCCGCCAAAGTCATTGAAGGTTGCGCTGAAGTCATGCGGACCTTTGGCGCCCCTACGTCTGAAATCGTCGAAGCTGTCAATTTCAACGACCCGATGCAAACCGTGATTGCCGGCAGTAAGGCGGCGGTGGACAAGGCGTGTGAAATCCTCAAGGCGAATGGCGCCAAACGGGCCTTGCCCTTGCCCGTGTCAGCGCCGTTTCACTCCAGCCTGATGAAGCCCGCAGCCGACAGGCTCAAGGAGCAGCTTGCCGGCATCGAGTTTGCAGCCCCCCGAATTCCCGTCATCAACAATGTCGATGTCGCCGTCGAAACCGATGCCGACCGTATCCGTGATGCGCTTTACCGGCAGGCCTTCGGTCCGGTGCGCTGGGTCGAATGTGTGCAGGCCATCAAGGCGCTTGGCTTGACGACACTGGTCGAGTGTGGGCCGGGCAAGGTTCTGGCGGGTCTGGCGAAACGGATTGATCCGGAATTGACCGGGGTGCCTTTGTTTGATCCCGCATCATTGGTGGCTGTGAAAGAGGTGCTGGCATGAGCGAAATCAAATTTGAAGGGCAAGCAGCCCTGGTGACGGGTGCCTCGCGCGGCATAGGCGCGGCCATCGCCCTGGAGCTTGCCAGGAGGGGACTCAGTGTCACTGGCACCGCCACCACCGATGAGGGAGCCACAAGAATCAGCCGTATGCTGGCGTCTTACCCGGGTTGCTCCGGACAGGTTCTCGATGTGAACGACGTGGCCGCCGGCGATGCGCTGGTCAACCGCATCGTGACCGAGTTTGGCGGCTTGCAGGTGCTGGTGAACAATGCTGGCATCACCCGTGACATGCTGGCCATGCGCCTCAAGGACGACGACTGGGACGCGGTACTCGACACCAACCTGAAGGCGGTGTTTCGCATGAGCCGGGCCGTGATGCGCTGCATGATGAAGCAACGCTACGGCCGCATCATCAGCATCACTTCGGTGGTGGGCGCCTCGGGAAATGCCGGCCAGGCCAATTACGCCGCGTCCAAGGCTGGCGTGGCCGGCATGACGCGTGCGCTGGCGCGCGAACTCGGCTCTCGCAGCATCACCGTCAATTGCGTGGCGCCCGGCTTTATCGAAACCGACATGACGGCCCGCTTGCCCGAGGAACAGCAAAAAGCGCTGCTTGGACAAATTCCGTTAGGGCATCTGGGCAAGCCGCAGGACATCGCGAATGCCGTGGCTTTTCTGGCCAGTCCGCAGGCCTCCTACATCACGGGGCAGGAACTGCATGTCAACGGCGGCATGTATATGTAACAGCTGTAGGGCTTGAGCGACAGGTTCGGCAAGCCGGCCTGCCAGGCCTCTGCCTGACAGTGGTAAAACACAGGAAATCGAAGCCGGTTTTTATCCGTCCGGCCCGGTGCTTGGGAAGACAATCCCAACGCGGTAAAATCACGGATTAATTTACAACCCTCAGAGGGATTTATGAGCGATATCGAAGCACGTGTTAAGAAAATCATTGCCGAACAACTTGGCGTTGAAGAAGGTCAAGTCACCAGCGAAAAGTCCTTTGTGGCTGATCTGGGCGCTGATTCCCTTGACACCGTAGAGCTGGTCATGGCACTCGAAGACGAATTTGGCATTGAGATTCCCGACGAAGACGCCGAGAAAATCACCACGGTCCAGAACGCGATTGACTACGCGAACACCCATCACAAGGCTTAAGGCATTCGCGCCTTTGCCGTTACTTACCTGAAAAACCAGTTTCGGTCTTTCAGGTTTTTTTCCAGGATTACTGAATGAGCCGTCGTCGTGTCGTCGTCACAGGTCTGGGTTGCGTCAGCCCGGTAGGAAATACCGTGGCTGATTCCTGGGCCAATGTGCTTGCCGGAACACCCGGTATTGACCTGATCACCCATTTTGATGCAAGCAACCTAGCCTGCAAGTTCGCAGGCGAAGTCAAGGGATTCAACATCGCGGATTACATCCCCGAAAAAGAAGCCCGGCACATGGACCGCTTCATCCATCTTGGTTTGGCTGCGGCCTGCCAGGCGGTGGCCGACAGCGGTTTGCCTACCGGTGATGCCCTTGGCGATGACTTGGCAACCCGCATCGGCTGCAACATTGGATCAGGAATTGGCGGCTTGCCGCTGATTGAGCGCATGCATGGTGAATTGGTGGAGCGCGGCCCGCGCCGCATTTCGCCATTCTTTGTGCCGGCCACCATCATCAACATGATTTCCGGGCATGTGTCGATCAAGTTCGGTTTCAAGGGGCCAAACATTGCCGTCGTGACAGCCTGCACGACGGGCCTGCATGCCATCGGCCTGTCGGCGCGCATGATCGAGTACGGCGACTGCGATGTCATGGTCGCAGGCGGGGCGGAAGCCACGGTTTCGGCGTTGGGCGTGGGCGGCTTTGCAGCAGCCCGTGCCCTGTCAACTCGGAACGATGACCCCAAAACCGCGTCGCGCCCCTGGGATCGGGACCGGGACGGCTTCGTGCTTGGTGAAGGCAGCGGGGTGGTGGTTCTTGAAGAATACGAACACGCCAAGGCGCGTGGTGCCAAGATTTACGCTGAAGTTCTGGGCTTTGGCATGAGCGCCGATGCCTACCATATGACAGCGCCTGACATTGACGGCCCGCGCCGCTCCATGGTCATGGCCCTGAAAAATGCAGGCGTCAATGCGGACCAGGTTGATTACCTCAATGCGCATGGCACATCCACACCGCTGGGTGACCTGAATGAAACCAACGCCATCAAGGCAGCCTTTGGCGCACATGCCAAGGACAAGCTGGTGGTCAGCTCGACCAAGTCCATGACGGGTCATTTGCTGGGCGGTGCCGGCGGTATCGAATCGGTTTTCACCGTCCTCGCGCTGCACCACCAGAAAATTCCGCCGACGATCAACCTGTTCAACCAGGATCCCGAGTGCGACCTCGATTTCTGCGCCAATACCGCGCGTGACGCCACCATCGATATTGCTGTCAAAAACAATTTCGGCTTTGGCGGAACCAACGGCTCGCTAGTATTCAAGCGCGTCTGAGAGCCACAGGTCTTACTCCAGCAGCGCCGACCCCGGCACGCACTGCCTTGAGCCGCCACAATGCCCCGCCGGTGGTTTATCCTCTCGGGCGGTCGCCTTTTCTGGGCGGCTTGTTGCTGGTCCTCTGGATTGCCGGCCTTTTTTCAGCATTGCTGTGGTGGAATGCCACACGGCAGCCTGACTGGCGCATGCTGCTGGCGGGATTTTCGGTGCTGCTTGCAGGCCTTGCTGCACGAATCACCTGGGACAACCTTCCTGGCGGCCAACTGGCGTGGGATGGCGACGTCTGGCGCTGGGAAAGTGCTGGCTACCAGACTGGCGCTGGCGAGCATGCGCTGTCGGTGATTGCCGATTTTCAGCAGCGACTTTTGTTGCGGCTTGAAAACCCGGACGGCGCGCGTCTGTGGTTGTGGGTGGAGCAAAAAACCATGCCCGAGCGCTGGCTTGATTTGCGCCGCGCCGTGTATTCGCCGCACAGGTCGCGCGCCTCCCTGAATCCGCACGACTTTGTCCCTGAGGAGGCTTCCGGCTCGCCTCCGCCTGCTGTGGCACTATCAAAGGCTATGCCATCACAACAAGTTCCGCAGGCCAAATCATGAGTGATGACCTGCTCCCGCCTGCCGCCGAGAAAGCCGCGGACAGCGACGCGTTGCTGGTCCAGCGCACGGTCGCGGGTGACCAGAAGGCGTTTGAACTGCTGGTCATCAAATACCAGCGTCGCATCCAGCGTCTGATCGGGCGCATGGTCCGCGATGTCGACCTGGTGGAAGACATTGCACAGGAAACCTTCATACGGGCTTATCGCGCCCTGGGACAGTTCAGGGGCGAAGCGCAGTTTTACACCTGGCTCTACCGTATTGCCGTCAATACGGCCAAGAAAGCCCTGATGGACCTGAAGCGAAATCCCACCGTTTCTGAAAATGCCTACAAATCCGACGATGACGATGAAACTTCCCGGGTCGAAAACGAACTAACCAGTCCAGAGACCCCTGAAACGGTATTGGCCAGCAAGGAAATTGCCAACATCATCAACCAGGCGATGCAGGATTTGCCGGAGGAATTGCGTGAAGCAATCACCCTGCGGGAGATTGAAGGTTTGAGCTATGAGGAGATATCCGAAGCCATGAATTGTCCTATCGGTACGGTAAGGTCACGCATTTTCAGAGCCCGCGAGGCGATCTCTGCAAAGGTCAAACCCTTGCTGGAAAACCAGACCGGCAAACGCTGGTGAGTTTGTTGCCCTCCCGCAGTCATTCGCCAGCCCAGGCAGTCAGTGAACAGAACCGGCAGACCCGCTGCCCTTAAAACATCATGAAATCATGCATGACGACTCCCGAACTTCTTTCTGCACTGGCGGACGGCCAGCTAGACAAGCAGGATTTTGCCGCCGCGCTTGAAGCCTGCGACCAGAACGATGGCGCGCTTGATTGCTGGAATACCTACCACCTGATTGGTGACTTCCTGCGTTCGCCGGCCGAATTGCGTCCATCATCCCAGGCGGTCGGGGGCGAAATCGGGTTTGCCAGCCGGCTCAGCGCGCGACTTGCGCAAGAGACGGTCGCCACCGCAGTGGCACTTCCGGCTGCAAGCTTGCAGGCTTCTCCCGAGATGGTTCATCACCGTGGACCGGCATCGAACGATGGCAATTTCCGCTGGAAACTGGTGGCCGGTGTGGCGTCACTTGCCGCTGTTTCCGCGATGGTGTGGAATGCCTCCGGGCTGATGGCGTCGTCGTCCGGACAGCAACTGGCCCAAAATGCATCCCCGCAGATCGTGGTCACCTCACCGCAAGGGCCGGTGGTGCGCGATGCCAGGCTGGAGGAGTTGCTCGCGGCGCACCGGCAGTTTGGAACGGCTTCGGCCTTGCAGGAGTCTTCGGGCTTCTTGCGCAATGCGACGTTTGAAATGCCCGGCAATCCACAGGCTGCCAGCGCGCGTTGAGTGCCGGAAAAATTCCTGAAATCCATGATTTTTAAGTATTTAAGGCTGATTTCGCTAGTCCTGTATGGGTTGTTAGCTATGAATTATGTAGCTGCTCAGGCGCCAGCGGTCGCCGTGCCACCCACCGCATCGCCCGCAGAGGTGCGCAGCCTGAATGACTGGCTGATGCGAATGCACCAGGCTTCCGTGAATCGTTCCTATATTGGAACTTTCGTGGTGTCGGCGGGCGGCAACATGTCCAGCGCCAAGATATGGCATGTCTGTGAAGGCACGCAGCAGGTCGAGCGGGTCGAAACCCTGACCGGTGCGCCGCGTTCCATCTTCCGGCACAACGACCAGGTCACGACCTTCATGCCGGAGCACAAGGTGGCACGCAGTGAAAAGCGTGAGTCGCTGGGTCTGTTTCCCCAGTTGTTCCAGTCGGCTGACAGCCGTATTGCCGACTTCTACAAGTTCCGGCAGGAAGGCCTGGAACGGGTGGCGGGCGTCGATGCAGACGTCATCATGCTCGTCCCCAGGGACAGGTTGCGCTTTGGCTACCGGGTCTGGAGCGAGCGCAAAAATGGCTTGATCGTGAAGCTCCAGACGCTCGACACTGACGGCAAGGTGATTGAAGAAGCGGCATTTTCAGAGCTTCAGCTGGATGCGCCCGTCAGCATGAGTAAGCTCATCCAGATGATGGGCAAGATTCAAGGCTACCGTCTCGACAAGCCTGTGTTGGTCAAGACGACTGCAGCGGCCGAAGGCTGGGCATTGAAAACGCCTGTGTCAGGCTTCAATGCCATGAGTTGCTACAAACGGCCGGCTTCGGCAGCCGGCAGTGGCGCAAAGGGCCCCACTGGCGACGGCCCGCTGCAATGGATTTTTTCAGATGGCCTGGCGTCGGTGTCGATTTTTGTGGAACCGTTCGATTCGCAGCGGCATGTGCGCGAGTCCACGCTTTCGCTGGGCGCCACGCAGACCCTGACGCGGCAGCTTGACGCCCACTGGATCACCCTGGTGGGTGAGGTTCCCGTCCCGACCCTGCAGATGTTTGCAAGTGCGCTGGAGCGCAAAAAGTAAGAATCTGGCGCCACGGCCGAAAATCTTCGGTATTTGTCGGCTCAGGCATCTGCCTTTCGCATGCCGATTTCCATTGACCTGTTTGTTTTGAAAATTTGCTGGTTTGCTTGATACAACTCTATTGATGACAAGGCTGAAAATGCGTGAATTGAACCTTAACCCGCTGCGGCCCTACCTGGCTGCAGGCCTGATGGCCATCGCCGCAACAACCTCGGTGCTGCCGGTGACGCCGGTGTGGGCGCAAACCCGCACCTTGCCGGACTTCACCGATTTGGTGGACCAGGTGGGGCCGTCGGTGGTCAACATCCGCACCCTTGAAAAAGCCAAGGCTTCGGCAACCGCGAGTGGCATCGACGAGCAGATGCTGGAGTTCTTCAAGCGCTTCGGCATTCCCGTGCCGCCCAACATGCCGCGCGGACCACGCGCCGAACCGGGCCAGCCCGATGAAGACCAGCCGCGCGGCGTCGGCTCCGGCTTCATCCTGACGGCCGATGGCTTTGTCATGACCAATGCGCATGTGGTCGAGGGCGCGGACGAGGTCATCGTCACCCTGACCGACAAGCGCGAATTCAAGGCCAAGATCATTGGCGCCGACAAGCGCACCGACGTGGCCGTGGTCAAGATCGAAGCCACCGGCTTGCCTGCTGTCAAGATTGGCGACATCAGCCGCCTGCGGGTGGGCGAATGGGTGATGGCCATTGGTTCGCCGTTCGGGCTTGACAACACGGTGACGGCGGGCATCGTCAGCGCCAAGCAGCGCGATACGGGCGACTACCTGCCTTTCATCCAGACCGACGTGGCCATCAATCCCGGCAACTCGGGCGGCCCCTTGATCAACATGCGCGGCGAAGTCGTCGGCATCAACAGCCAGATCTACTCGCGTTCGGGTGGTTTCCAGGGCATTTCGTTTTCCATTCCGATCGACGAGGCTACGCGCGTGTCGGAGCAGCTGCGCATCACCGGCAAGGTGACGCGCGGGCGCATTGGCGTGCAGATCGACCAGGTCACCAAGGACGTGGCCGAGTCCATCGGACTAGGCAAGGTGCAGGGCGCGCTGGTGAGGGGTGTCGAAAGCGGCGCGCCGGCTGAAAAGGCAGGTATTGAAGCGGGCGACATCATCACGAAGTTCGAAGGCAAGCAGATCGACAAGGCCAGCGACCTTCCGCGCATGGTGGGCAATGTGAAACCGGGCACCCAGGTGACCGTTACCGTGTTTCGGCGCGGTGCCAGCAAGGACCTGTCCGTCACGATTGCCGAGGTGGAAGCCGACAAGCCTGCGCGTGCGGCTGCCAAGTCAGAGTCCAAGCCGCCCGTGGCCGGCCCGGCGCAAGCCTTGGGCCTGTCGGTCAGCGAGATCAGCGAAGCGCAGAAAAAGGAACTCAATGTCAAGGGTGGCGTCAAGGTCGATGCGGCCGATGGCGCAGCGGCCCGTGCCGGCCTGCGCGAAGGCGATGTGATCGTTTCAATGGCCAATACCGAAGTGACCGGGGTGAAGAGTTTTGAAGCGGCACTGGCGAAAATTGACAAGACCAAAAATATCACCGTGCTGGTCCGCCGTGGTGAACTGGCGCAATTTGTCATCATCCGGCCGGCGCGCTGACGGCTGGCTGCAGAGCCTTGAAACCGGTTTGGCGGTGCGGCTCGTTACAATGCAGCAGCATTTCAGCAGATTTTCACACCGGCATCCGCGCATTTTTCTGGCCAGCTGACCAAGTTGAGGTGGAACCTGGCGCCCCTCAAGGTCACAAGCCGCAGATGTTGAAACCGGTGGCTCCCGGCTTTTTGCCTACAATGAAGCTCCAACTTTCGCAGTTGCCATAGATTGTTGGTTCAGGGCGCGTCATTGAAAGACGCGCCTTTTTTTATGCTGCTGGCCGTGGGTTGTTTGTTTTCCTGCAATATATTCAAGTAATTAGGCGTTTTTGTTGATGAATCACATTCGAAATTTTTCGATCATTGCGCACATTGATCATGGCAAGTCCACGCTCGCCGACCGGCTGATCCAGCGCTGCGGCGGCTTGCAGGATCGCGAAATGAGCGCGCAGGTGCTCGACTCGATGGACATCGAAAAAGAGCGCGGCATCACCATCAAGGCGCAGACCGCCTCGCTCAACTACAAGGCAAAGGACGGCCAGGTTTACAACCTCAACCTGATCGACACGCCGGGCCATGTTGACTTTTCGTATGAAGTGAGCCGTTCGCTGTCGGCCTGCGAGGGCGCGCTGCTGGTGGTCGATGCCAGCCAGGGCGTCGAAGCGCAGACCGTGGCCAACTGCTACACCGCACTGGACCTGGGCGTGACGGTGGTGCCGGTGCTCAACAAGATGGACCTGCCGCAGGCCGACCCCGAAAACGCCAAGCAGGAAATCGAGGAAGTCATTGGCATCGACGCCACCGACGCGATTCCCTGCAGCGCCAAGACCGGCATGGGCATTGACGAGATTCTCGAAGCCGTGGTTGCCCTGATTCCGCCCCCGAAGGGAAACCCCGACGCCGCCTTGCGCGCCATGATCATTGACAGCTGGTACGACGCCTATGTCGGCGTGGTCATGCTGGTGCGCGTGGTCGATGGCCGCCTGGCCAAGGGCGACCGCATCAAGCTCATGGCCAGTGAAGCGACTTACAACGCCGAGCAATTGGGCGTTTTCACGCCGCACACCGAGCCGCGCCAGGCGCTCGAAGCCGGCGAAGTGGGCTTTGTGATTGCCGGCATCAAGGAACTTCAGGCGGCGCGCGTCGGCGACACCGTGACCCTGATCAAGGGCGGCACCGGCGGCGCCGCCTTCACCGCGACCGAAGCACTGCCGGGTTTCAAGGAAATCCAGCCGCAGGTGTTTGCCGGCCTGTATCCGTCGGAAGCCAGTGAATACGAGTCGCTGCGCGATGCGCTGGAAAAACTCAAGCTCAACGACGCCTCGCTGCATTACGAACCCGAGGTCAGCGAAGCTCTGGGGTTTGGCTTTCGTTGCGGCTTTCTGGGCCTGTTGCACATGGAAATCGTCCAGGAGCGGCTGGAGCGCGAGTTTGACCAGGACCTGATCACGACCGCGCCCAGCGTGGTCTATGAAGTGCTCAAGTCTGATGGCGAGACCATCCGGGTTGAAAACCCGTCGAAAATCCCCGATGGCGGACGCGTCAACGAGATTCGCGAACCCATCGTCACGGTTCACCTGTACATGCCGCAGGACTATGTCGGTGCCGTCATGACGCTGGCCAACCAGAAGCGCGGCGTGCAACTGAACATGGCCTACCACGGCAAGCAGGTCATGCTGACCTATGAAATGCCGCTGGGCGAGATCGTGCTGGACTTTTTTGACAAGCTCAAGTCGGTGTCACGCGGCTATGCGTCGATGGACTATGAGTTCAAGGAATTTCGCGCATCCGACGTGGTGAAGGTCGATATCTTGCTTAACGGCGAGAAGGTCGATGCGCTGTCCATCATCGTTCACCGCAGCCAGTCGGCCTACCGGGGCAGGGCGGTGGTGGCCAAAATGCGCGAAATCATTTCGCGCCAGCAGTTCGACGTCGCAATCCAGGCGGCCATCGGCGCCAACATCATTGCCCGCGAGACCATCAAGGCCTTGCGCAAGAACGTGATCGCCAAGTGCTATGGCGGCGATATTTCCCGCAAGAAGAAGCTTCTTGAGAAGCAGAAAGCAGGCAAGAAGCGCATGAAACAAATCGGTTCAGTGGAAGTGCCCCAAGAGGCATTCCTGGCTATCTTGCAGGTGGAAGACTGATGCGCGGCGTCATGAGTTCCATCACCGCCGTGGTGTTGGCGGGTTTTGTCGGCTACGGCGCCGCCTGGTACTTCGGCCTGCTCGAAGGCAACTTTTCCGCCCTGCTGTTCCTGGCTGCCGTCGTGACCGGAATTTACTGGGTGGCCGAGCGGCTTTATTTCCTGCCGCAGCGGCGCAAGGCCGTGGCGGCGCTGGATGCGAATGCCGTACAGCGCCAGGCCGAGCTGGCCAAAATGGGCATCAACCAGGTCGATGACAACACCGCCGAAGCCCGTAGCCGGCTGATCATGCAGCCCTGGTGGCTGGACTGGACCGCCGGCCTGTTCCCTGTGATCATCATCGTTTTCCTGCTGCGTTCCTTTTTGTTCGAGCCCTTCAAGATTCCGTCGGGCTCGATGATTCCGACGCTGCTGGTCAACGACCTGATCCTGGTGAACAAATTCCATTACGGCGTACGCCTTCCGGTCATCAACCGCAAGATACTGGACAACCACAGCCCCGAGCGCGGCGATGTGATGGTGTTTCGCTATCCGCCCAAGCCCAGCCTGGACTACATCAAGCGCGTGGTCGGCATTCCCGGCGACGAGGTGGCCTACCTGAACAAGAAGCTCACCATCAATGGCAAGCCGCTGCCCAAAGTGGCGCTCCCGGATTTTTTCGATGCCGATTCGATGCGCTATGCCAAGCAGTTCGAGGAAACCAACGGCGAGCGCAAATACCGGCTGCTGAATGATGACGACCGTCCGTCCTTCATTGCTGGTGCCGACAATTTCCCCTACAGGGACAACTGCCGTTACAGCACCGAAGGCGTGGTGTGCAAGGTGCCTGAAGGTCACTATTTCATGATGGGCGACAACCGCGACAATTCGCTCGATTCGCGTTACTGGGGCTTTGTTCCCGAGCAGAACATTGTCGGCAAGGCATTTTTTGTCTGGATGAACTTTGGCAATCTCAAGCGCATCGGTTCCTTTGATTAAGCGCAAAACCGCTGGCACCTTCATCGCCGGAAAAATCTTTTCTTCATGAATTTCCCCTGGAACCCGCATCAATGAAACACAAGCAACGTGGTATTTCCTTCATCGGCATCCTGTTTGTCGGCGCCATCGCGGCGTGCGCCTTTGTACTGGGTGCTCAGGTGCTGCCGACGCTGATCGAATTCCAGGCCATCACCAAGGCCGCGACCAAGGCCACGGCAGGCAGCACGGTACCCGAAGTCAGGGCGATCTTCGACAAGGCCGGGCAGATCGACGACATTCATTCAATTTCCGGCAAAGACCTGGATGTGACGAAAGAGGGCGACAAGACGGTGGTGGCTTTTGCCTATACGCGTGAAATCCACATGGCCGGACCCGCCTACCTGCTGCTGAAGTACAGCGGGCGATCCAAATAAAGTGCGCACGGCTTCCCTCTCCAGTCCTGCCCTGCAGGCCCTGCAAAAGCGCCTGCAGCATGAATTCGCCAATCCCAAGCTGCTTGCCCAGGCGCTGACGCACCGCAGCTTTTCGTCTGACCATAACGAACGTGTCGAATTCCTCGGCGATTCCGTGCTGAACCTGGCCGTGGCCGGCTTCCTGTACGAGCAGTTGAGCGAACTCCCCGAAGGTGATCTTTCGCGCGTCCGGGCCAACCTCGTCAAGCAGGACACGCTGCACCATCTGGCCGTGGTGCTGGGCTTGCCCGACCTGCTGCGGCTGGGCGAGGGCGAAGCTCGCTCCGGCGGAAAAAACCGGCCGTCCATGCTTGCCGATGCGCTGGAAGCCGTGATCGGCGCGGTCTACCTCGATGCCGGTTACGACAAGGCCGACCAGCTGGTGCGCCGCCTGTTCAAGGATGTCCAGGTGAACCCCCAAATGAAAGCCATTGGCAAGGACCCGAAAACCGAATTGCAGGAGTGGCTTCAGGGGCGCAAAATGCGACTTCCAGCCTACAAGGTGGTCGGCACTCAGGGTGCGGCGCATCAGCAGACCTTTGAAGTGGAATGCGAAATCACCGAATTCGGCCGCGCTGAACGCGGCACCGGTATTTCGCGGCGCGCTGGCGAACAGGCCGCCGCCAGCGCCATGCTGCTTTACGTCAAGACCCTGGCCGCTTGACGGCCTTTTTGCCAACGCCGCCTCTGGCTGGCCACCCAACACGATTGAATTGATGATGAGTACCGGAAAAAAAGAAACCAGCCCACCTGCCGACACCTTGCCCCTGGCAGGGCAAACGGCGGCGCCCCCCGCATCGCTGGAGCCGGCGCAGAGCCAGGACGCCATTGACGCCATGCTCGCACAGGCGACGGCCTCGCGTGGCGCGGCCGTGCCGGCCGACAGCGCCGCGCCCAGCCTTGCGCCTGTGGGCGAGCAGCGCTGCGGCCTGATTGCCATCGTCGGCAAGCCCAACGTCGGCAAGTCCACGCTGCTCAATGCGCTGGTCGGCCAGAAGGTCAGCATTACCTCGCGCAAGGCGCAGACCACGCGCCACCGCATCACCGGCATGCGCACGCGCGCCGCGACGCAGTTTGTGTTTGTCGATACGCCTGGCTTTCAGACGCGGCACGGCAATGCGCTGAATCGTTCGCTGAACCGCACCGTGGTCGGCGCCGTCAATGACGTGGACCTGATCGTTTTCGTGGTGGAAGCCGGCCAGTTCAACCTGGCCGATGCCAAGGTGCTGGCGCTGCTGCCCGAGAAAACACCGGCGATTTTGCTGGCCAACAAGTTCGACCTGATCCACCGCCGTGCCGAAATCGCGCCCTGGCTGCGCGCCATGCAGGAGCGGCACAACTTTGCCGAATTCGTGCCGATGTCGGCCAACAATGCCAAGGATGTCGAGCGTCTGTTCGGGATTTGCGAAAAATACCTGCCGGTGCAGCCGTGGATGTATGGCGCCGACGAACTGACCGACCGCAGCGACCGCTTCATGGCCGCCGAGATCATCCGCGAAAAGCTGTTTCGCCTGACCGGTGACGAATTGCCCTACACCTCGACCGTCATCATCGACCAGTATGAGGAAGAGGGCAATCTGCGCAAGATTGCCGCGACCATCGTCGTCGAGCGCGACGGCCACAAGGGCATGATCATTGGCGAGAAGGGCGAAAAGCTCAAGCGCATCGGCACCGAGGCGCGGCATGAACTCGAAGCCCTGACCGGCGGCAAGGTGTTCCTGGAGATCTGGGTCAAGGTCCGATCAGGCTGGGCCGACGACGAGGCCAGAGTCAAGACCTTCGGCTATGAATAGAGCCCCCACGGTCGCCCACTGCGTGTGGCTCCCTGCCCCCCGAGGGGGCCGCTGCGCCTGCGGCCCGGCAGAGCCGGTTCCGCGGCCCCTGCTTAGGAAGATGTACTCCCACGGTCGCCCACTGCGTGTGGCTCCCTGCCCCCCGAGGGGGTCGCTGCGCCTGCGGCCCGGCAGAGCCGGTTCCGCGGCCCCTGCTTGGGAAGATGTACCCCCACGGTCGCCCACTGCGTGTGGCTCCCTGCCCCCCGAGGGGGTCGCTGCGCCTGCGGCCCGGCAGAGCCGGTTGCGCGGCCCCTGCTTGGGAAAACGCAGACCCTGCTTGCCACTTCTACGTGATCGCTTGACCTGACACCTCCACCTTGGCCACCCAACGCATCAGTAACGAGCCCGCCTATGTGCTGCACCGTTACGACTGGAGCGAATCCAGCCTGATCCTGGACGTGTTCACACGTCATTACGGTCGGGTGGCGCTGGTGGCGCGGGGCGCCAAGAAGCCCAGTTCCAGCTTCCGGCCTATCCTGCTGCCGCTGCAGCCGCTGCATGTCGCCTTTGGCGGCGATGCGGAAATCCGCAACCTCAAGAGCGCCGAATGGCAGGGCGGCCATGTCATGCCCAGCGGTGATGCGCTGCTCTCGGGCTACTACCTCAATGAATTGCTGATGCGCCTGCTGGCCAGGGACGACCCGCATCCGCTGCTGTTTGACGCCTATGCCGCCACGGTCCAGCTGCTCGCCAGCCAGAATGCCGACACGCTTCAGCTGGCACTGCGCGCCTTCGAGCTGCGCCTGCTGCAGGGCATTGGCTTGCTGCCCCGGCTGGACGTGGAAACCGCGACGCTGGCGCCGCTGGCCGCGCAGCAGCGTTACGTGCTGGTTGCCGAAGCCGGCCTGCGGCCCGCCCATGACGATGACCGTTTCAGCCTGATCGGCGAACACTGGCAGGCGCTGCAGCAGTCCCTTGGCAACAAGGGACTGTTTTCCGACACGC
This sequence comes from Polaromonas sp., assembly GCF_010365105.1. Classification (GTDB taxonomy): domain Bacteria; phylum Pseudomonadota; class Gammaproteobacteria; order Burkholderiales; family Burkholderiaceae_C; genus Polaromonas. The sequence continues at coordinate 73,093 of NZ_JAAFGZ010000025.1, forward strand.
TGCGGGCCTGCGTGCCAGCCGCCAATGAACTCAAAATACAGCTGCGCGCCTTGCTGCACTACCATTGCGGCGTCAGGGTTTTGAAAACCCGGCAGATGATGATGGACCTGCAAGCCCTTTAACGATTTATTCGATTGATGTCGCCATGATCGCCTTATTCCATTCCGGCCCCCGTTCGCACCTGCCCCATCCGCCCGGCACCCTGAAAACCGTGCTGTCGGTCAATGTCAACAAGGTGGCGCTGCTTCGAAATACCCGGCACCTGGACATTCCCAGCGTGCTGCGCGCCGCCGAGTTGTGCCTGCAGGCCGGCGCGCACGGCATCACGGTGCATCCCCGGCCCGACGAGCGCCATGTCCGCGCCGACGATGTCTATGAAATCGCCGCGATGATGAAGGACTGGCCGCACTGCGAGTTCAACATCGAAGGCAATCCGCTGCAAAACCTGATGCATTTTGTGCGTGACCTGTCGGCCCGGGGCCTGCCACTGCACCAGTGCACCTTCGTGCCCGACAGCGAAGACCAGTTCACCAGCGACCATGGCTGGAGTTTTCCGCAGGATGCCGAACGTCTGCGGCCGCACATCGAATATGCGCATGCGCGCGGCGTTCGGGTCAGCCTGTTCATGGACCCGATTCCCGAGACCATGGCCGCCGCCAAAGCCATCGGCGCCGACCGGGTCGAGCTGTACACCGAAAGCTATGCCCGCAAATGGTCCGGCCCTGAAAAAAACAAGGCTTTAGACCACTTTGCGCAGACGGCGCGGGCAGCGATAGCTATCAATCTGGGAGTGAATGCCGGACACGACCTGAACCGTGACAACCTGGCTGAATTCCTGCGCGCGGTTCCCGGTGTGCTTGAAGTCTCCATCGGCCATGCGCTGATTGCCGACGCGCTGGAACTGGGTTACGCGGCCACGGTCAAGGAGTACCTGCGCTGCATCAACGAGGCGTTTGCGCCCGCCGCCGTGGCCTGATGATCTACGGCATAGGCACCGACATCTGCGACATCCGCCGCATCCGCGCCAGCCTGGCGCGCCACGGCGAACGCTTTGCCCAAAGAATCCTGAGCGACGGCGAACTGGCGACCTGGACAGAGCGTAGCGCCCGCTGGCCCGACCGGGGTGTGAGCTACCTGGCCACCCGCTTTTCCGCCAAGGAAGCCTTCAGCAAGGCGATTGGCCTGGGGATGCGCATGCCCATGACCTGGCAGCATTGCGAAATCGCCAAGATGAGCAGCGGCAAGCCCGAGATCGTGCTGCATGCCGCGCTCAAGGACTGGTTTGATGCGCGCGAACTGACAGCCCATATCACCGTGACCGACGAAACCGACTATGCCGCCAGTTTTTGCGTAGTAGAGAAAAAATAGTTTTTCCGCACGCCCCGACTGCGCAAGCAGCTATGAATTTAATAGTGATCCTGAAAATACTTCCATGACCCAGCACGCCCCACTCATCATCGACATCGCCGGCCTCAAACTGGGCAAGGACGACCGCCGCCGCCTGAAGCATCCGCTGACCGGCGGCATCATCCTGTTCGCCCGCAACTGGAAAGACCGCCAGCAGCTTGGCAAGCTGTGCGCCGAGATCAAGGACCTGCGCGACGACCTGCTGATCTGCGTGGACCACGAAGGCGGCCGGGTGCAGCGCTTTCGTACCGACGGCCTGACGCATTTGCCGCCGATGCGTGCATTGGGCGCGCAGTGGATGCGTGACCAACTGGCCGCCACCAACGCCGCCACCGCCTGCGGCTATGTGCTGGGCGCCGAACTGCGCGCCTGCGGCGTCGATTTCAGCTTCACGCCGGTACTCGATCTGGACTGGGGCGAGAGCGGCGTGATTGGCGACCGCGCCTTTGGCCGCGACCCGCGCGTCGTCAGCCTGCTGGCCAAAAGCCTGATGCACGGCCTGCTGCAAAGCGGCATGGCCAACTGCGGCAAGCATTTTCCCGGCCATGGCTTCGTCAAGGCCGATTCGCACACCGACATTCCGGTGGACACGCGCACCCTCAAAGCCATCTTGAAGGACGATGCCGCGCCCTATGAATGGCTCAACACCACGCTGTCGAGCGTGATGCCGGCGCATGTGATCTATCCCAAGGTCGATGCCCGGCCGGCCGGTTTTTCCAGCAAATGGCTGAACTTCATCCTGCGCAGCCAGCTCGGTTTTGGCGGCGCGATTTTCAGCGACGACCTGAGCATGGCCGGCGCCCGGCTGATCGATGGTGTGGAAGTGAGCTACACCGAGGCCGCCATCGCCGCGCTGAACGCCGGATGTGACATGGTGCTGCTGTGCAACCAGTCGGCAGGCGAGGGCAAGCCGGTCGATGAATTGCTCGATGGCATGGCCGAGGCGCTTCTAAAAGGCCGATGGGAAGCGCTGGAGGCCAGCGAGTTGCGCCGCGAGGCCCTGCTGCCGCAGACGCCGGCGCTGGAGTGGGACGAACTCATGGTGCATCCGGCCTATATGCATGCGCTGGGCCTGATTCCCTAAAGCGCTTCAGGTCATGGCCGGCCATTCCAGCTTGCCCGCCGCGTCGATGTGCGTCAGGTACACGCGCAGGTCGAACTCGTACTGGTGATAGAGCGGCTCCATGTAGGTGCAGAGCTGGTAGAAGGCCTTGTCATGGCCTTTTTCCTTGATGTGCGCCAGTTCATGCACCGCGATCATTTTCAAGAACTCGACCGGCACTTCCTTGAATAGCGATGCCACCCGGATTTCGCGCTTGGACTTGAGCTTGTTGCCCTGCACCCGCGAAATCGTCGTGTGCGTGCCCAGCGCGTGGGTGATGATTTGCAGCTTGCTGTCGAACGCCACCTTGGACAGCGGCTCCGAATTGCGCAAAAACTCATTTTTCAGCGCCATGACGTAGTCATACAAGGCCTTGTCGGTGCGTACCGCGTGGGCATGGCGGTATTTGGCCAGCAGCGTGTCGCCGAGGCTGCCTTTGGCCAGCAACTGCTGAACCTGCGTCTGAAGGCTTTCCGGATAGCCGGCAAGGTATTTCATGGAATTCACTATTCTTTTTGTAGCTGAAAGTGCTTATGGATAAAGCGCAAGCGGCTGTTTTCATTCTAAAAATGGCAGTTGTGGAATGCTGCCGGATGGTAGCGTAAACCGGCAGGCCACTGATCAGATGGCGGCCGGACCGGTTTGACGAAAGCCGCAACACCGGCCCGCTCCGTGCGCATTGTTTGTGTATTGAAAAGTAATTCTCATGGATGTAGATGCGGCAGGCGAGAACAATCGCAAGCCGGTTCGCATCAGGACGGCCTTGGTCTCAATGCCCGGCGAACTGAAAAGCGCCTGCAAGCGCAAGTGCTTGCAGGTCGACAAGCTTGTTTGAGGGGAAGCATCATGGCAAAAAATGTCTTGCGATTTACCCACACCATGGCCGCAGCCAGCGAAGAGGTCGCGCGATGGGGCGGCCGTATCACCCAGCAGTTCAGCCCGACAGTCTTTGTGGCCGAACTTCCGGATGCCGTCGATGAAGCGGCAATGACCGCATCGACGGACCAGCCGACCCAGCCGCTTGACGAGGCCTCGCAACTGGCCGTTGATGCGTGGACCAACGGCGTCCAGGCCAGAAGCGCCCGTGCCGGCCAGGCCCGGTCGGCGACCGAGGACTTGAGCTGGGATACCCCGGGTTATGAGCCGCCGCGCGAACTGGAAACGCTTGAAGTCAGGACGCGCGCGGCCGGCGCACCCGAAGTCCCGTCCGAATCGACCGGCACGCCGACCAGCCGCTACCTGATCGGTTCGGTGGCAGTCGGCGTCGTGCTGGTGTCGCGCAACACCGGCGCGGAAGTCCTGAGCAGTGCCGAACGGGTCAAGATCATCCAGGAAGTGCAGGAGGGGCTGGGCTGGCTGGCCGGCGTCGAGCCACGGGCACGGATATCTTTTGTGTACGACATTCGCACGGTCACCGTGTCGTCCGCGCCCGGTCCCTATGCCGGCGTTGCCGATGCCTATGAGAGCTACGAGCGCGACTGGCGCGATGCCGCCCTGGCAAGCATGGGCTATGCCGCCGGTCGGCCCGGCTACCAGAAATACGCCAGCGACCTGCGTGCCAGCCGGCACACCGACTGGGCCTACGTGGCCTTTTTCACCAAATACCCGCTGAACCATTTTGCCTACGCCATCGTGGAGAAGGTGGTGATGAACTATGCCAACGACGGCTGGGGACCCGACAACATCAACCGGGTGTTCGCCCATGAGTCGTGCCATATTTTCGGCGCTGCCGACGAGTACGGCTCGTGCAGCTGCGGCACCACCAGTGGCCACCTGGCCGTGCCCAACAGCAACTGCGTCAACTGTTTTCCGCCGGGGACCCAGCTGGCTTGCCTGATGAACGCCAACACCCTGGAAATGTGCACCTTCAGCCGAAAGCAGATCGGCTGGGACGATCGCCTGTTTCCGCGTCAGGTTGGCTGGTCGGGATGGGTGGCGCTAGGCGCGCCTGCAGTGGGCTTTACCGGCGCGCCGGCGGTCGTCTCGCGCAACGGCACGGTCTGCAACATCTACGCTCGCGGCGCCGACAACGCGCTCTGGCAAAAAGCCTGGTTCAACAACGCCTGGCACGACTGGGGGCGCCACAACGACGGCGGTGTGCTGGCCTCCGAGCCGGCGCTGGGCTCGATGGGGCCGAACCACGAGCATGTGTTCGTTCGCGGCACCGACAACCAGGTCTGGCAGAAGTTCTGGAAAGCCGAGAGCGGCTGGTCGGGCTGGTTCGCGCTAGGCGCGCCTGCGGTGGGCTTTACCGGCGCGCCGGCGGTCATCTCGCGCAACGGCACGGTATGCAATATTTACGTTCGCGGCGCCGACAACGCGCTCTGGCAAAAGGCCTGGTTCAACAACGCCTGGCATGACTGGAGCCGCCACAGCGACGGCGGCGTGCTGGCTTCCAAGCCGGCGCTGGGCTCGATGGGGCCTGACCACGAGCATGTGTTTGTTCGCGGCACCGACAACCAGGTCTGGCAGAAGTGGTGGACAGGCGCGGGTGGCTGGTCGGGCTGGGTGGCCCTGGGCACGCCTCCGGGCGGCTTCATCGGTGCGCCATCGGTCATCTCGCGCAACGGCACGGTCTGCAACATTTATGTTCGCGGCGCCGACAACGCGCTCTGGCAAAAAGCCTGGTTCAACAACGCCTGGCACGACTGGGGCCGTCACAATGACGGCGGCGTGCTGGCCTCCGAACCGGCGCTGGGCTCGATGGGCCCGAACCACGAGCATGTGTTTGTTCGCGGCACCGACAACCAGGTCTGGCAGAAGTGGTGGCAGGGCTGATGTGGATGTGGATGTGCGCACCAGCATGATGAGCCCTGGTCGCGTGGCGGTGCTTGCGGCTCCGTAGCGCGCCACATCCGATTCCGCGCAGCGCCGGCTTAAGTTGAGCAGGGAATGGTGGCCCTTGCGGTTTGGTACCCTCGGAAGATGAAAATTTCCAACGGTGCCTTACCCCTTCTTCCTGCCAGCGGTCACCCCTTGGTCAACTTGGCGCTGCAGGGCGGCGGATCGCACGGCGCCTTCACCTGGGGCGTGCTGGACGCGCTGCTGGAAGACGGCCGCATTGACATTGAGGGCATCAGCGGCACCAGCGCCGGCGCCATGAACGCCGTGGTGCTGGCGCATGGGCTGGCCAGCGCCCCTGGCCAGTCCCGGGTCGCACGGCATGAAGCGGCCCGGCAGGCGCTGGCAACTTTCTGGAACGGCATTGTTGACTTGAGCGCCGTGTCGTCTTCCCTGTCCAAGTCGCTGTCGCTGTGGCAGCGCGCGCCTTTCAACATCCTGCTGGGCCAACTGGGCGGCGGCATCTGGTCGGCTTCTCGCTGGACCGATGAACTCACCCGCTACTGGTCAGGCAGCGTGTCGCCGTACCAGAGCAACCCGTTTGACATCAACCCGCTGAAGGATTTTCTGGCGTCCCAGGTCGATTTCGAGCGGCTGGCTGCGCATCCTTTCCCGGCAACGCCGAAGGTGTTCGTGGTGGCCACGCGCGTCAGCACCGGCAAGGCTGAAGTGTTTTCAGGCCAACGGCTGACGGCTGACGCGGTCATGGCGTCGGCCTGCCTGCCGATGGTGTTCCGGGCGGTCGAGATTGAAGGCGATCATTTCTGGGACGGCGGCTACACCGGCAACCCGGCGCTGCACCCGCTGCTCTACGAATGCCAGAGCCGCGACATCATGCTGGTCCAGATCAACCCGATCCGGCGCGACAAGCTGCCGACCCAGCCGGGCGAAATTGCCGATCGGCTCAATGAAATCACCTTCAATGCGGGGCTGGTCGCCGAGATGCGCGCCATCGATTTCGTCAAGCGCCTGCTGGCCGAAGGCAAGCTCGAAGCATCGCAGTACAAGGACGTGCTGATGCACCGCATCGACGGCGGTGAAGTGCTGGACGGCTACAGCGCCTCGACCAAGGCGTCAACCGACGCCGGCCTGATTCATGGCTTGCGCGATCTGGGCAGGCTGTGCGCGGGCCAATGGCTGGCCCGGCGCTACGCCATGCTGGGCGTCGAATGCAGCGTCGATATTGCGCGCGACTACCTGGACGACCTGCGCCTGCCGGTGGAACGGGCGACGGCCGCGCCGGAAAGAAAGCAGCCTGTTTTGAACTGAAAAAGCAGCGCGTCCAGTTCTGTTAAACCGGAGTCACTCTGGCGAAAAAAAGGCCTTTTCAATGCTGAAAAGGCCTGTTGCGCACGCTGCATAAGCGCTTCCAGCTATTAATTAGCTAGCAAAAATCGCCCATTAAAGCGCTTGTGCGTCAAGCTTCGCGGCGCAGCGCCGGGAACAGGATCACGTCGCGAATGCTCGGGCTGTCGGTCAGCAGCATCATCAGCCGGTCAATGCCGATGCCGCAGCCGCCGGTCGGCGGCATGCCGTATTCCAGCGCGCGGATGAAGTCGTGGTCGTAGAACATGGCTTCATCGTCGCCGCTGTCCTTGGCATCGACCTGCGCATTGAAACGCGCGGCCTGTTCCTCGGCATCGTTCAGCTCGCTGAAGCCGTTGCCGAATTCGCGGCCGGTGATGTACAGCTCGAAGCGCTCGGTGACTTCCGGCCGCTCGTCGTTGGCCCGGGCCAGCGGCGAGATTTCGGTCGGATGCTCCATGATGAAGGTCGGCTGCCAGAGCTTGTCTTCCACCGTTTCCTCAAAATACATCACCTGCAGGCTGGCCAGCGAGCGGCCGGCCAGGCGGTTCTTGGCTTCACTCAAGCCGAGTTTTTTCAGCGCGTTGGTCAGCCATTCGGCGTTGTCCACGTTGTCGCTTGCATCGGTGTGCTTGAGGATGGCTTCGCGAATCGTCAGGCGTTCAAACGGCTGGCTCAGATCGACCGGCTTGCCGGCGTAGCTCAGCTGCAGGGAGCCGCAGACTTTCTGCGCAATGTCGCGGATCAGGTCTTCGGTGAAGGCCATCAAATCGGTGTAGTTCCACCACGCCGCATAGAACTCCATCATGGTGAACTCGGGGTTGTGGCGAACGCTGATGCCCTCGTTGCGGTAGCTGCGGTTGATCTCGAACACCCGCTCGAAACCGCCGACGATCAGCCGCTTCAGGTACAGCTCGGGCGCAATGCGCAGGAACATTTCCTGGTCCAGCGCGTTGTGGTGCGTCTTGAACGGCTTGGCATTGGCGCCGCCCGGAATCGGGTGCAGCATCGGCGTTTCGACTTCCAGGAAATCATGCGACACCATGAAGTCGCGAATGCCGCTGACCGCCTTGCTGCGCGCCATGAAACGCTTGCGCGCTTCCTCGTCCATGATCAGATCGACATAGCGCTGGCGGTACTTGACCTCCTGGTCGGCCATGCCGTGGAACTTGTCGGGCAGCGGGCGCAGGCTCTTGGTGACCAGCCGGATGCTGTCGGCATGAATCGACAACTCGCCGGTCTTGGTCCTGAAGAGCGTTCCGGTTGCCGCCACGATGTCGCCCAGATCCCAGTGCTTGAAGGCCGCGTGGACTTCCTCGCCCACGCCGGCATTGTTGATGTAGAGCTGGATGCGGCCGCCCGTGGGGCCGAACGAGGCATCCTGAAGCGTCGCAAAGCTGGCCTTACCCATCACGCGCTTGAGCATCATGCGGCCGGCCACACTCACCTTCACCGCCATCGGTTCCAGCTCTTCATTGCTCAGGTGGCTGTACTGCGCAAACAGCGCTTCGGCGCGGTGTTCCGGCTTGATGTCGTTGGGAAAGGCCACGCCCCGGCCATCGGCCTGGTGCTGGCGCAGCACGGCAAGCTTTTCCCGGCGCTCGACCATGAGCTGGTTTTCGTCGTGGTGGACGGGGGCGGTGCTGACGGTGGCGGGAGAAGTCGGGTGGCTGGACATAGATCGGTGTTCCGGAAAGAAAGGATGCTGAAAACGTCGGGCGCCGTGCCACCCGTGAAGGGAGCATGAAACGCCGAATCGATGATTTTAGTTTTTTAAGGACGCGTTTTGACGCGCCATCGGCCCTGGAGCTTTCTTTGCGCGCAATCCCGGGCTGCGCTTGCAGAAAATCAGCGTGAAATGCCGCTGCGTTCCAGGATGTCGCAGACCAGTTCCAGCCTGAGCAGCGGATTGTCCAGTTCCATCAGCTGCTGCTTGACGGTCAGCGGGATGGGCAGCAACTCGCACCAGCGGTTGGCCACCCAGCTGCAGTCGTCGAGATGGTAGGGCGCGAACATGGGCATCTTATCGGGCGGCGTGTCGCCATTCAGCAGCCCCTTGATCAGCTTGCCCAGCGCATCGGCGGCTTTTTGCAGATCGTGTGGAATCTTGACCGGCAGGTCGTCTTCCATGCGGACCACATCGGCAATCCAAAGGCCATGTATCAGCTTTTCCCGGCGGGTGATGGTGAAGCGGTGAATTCCCTGGCATTGCACCACCATCAGTCCCGCCTGCGGCACCGAGAATTCGATGATCCTGGCCAGCGTGCCGACCGTGTTAAACGCCTCGTTGGCAAAAGCGTCACCGTTAGGCGCTTCATTTTTGACACTGGCGTTAGCACGTTTTCGCACTTCCGAGCCTTGCGTCAGCGAAACAACGCCAAACGGCGCGCCGGTCTTGTGGCATTTGCCAATCATGTCGAGGTAACGGACCTCGAAAATCTGCAGCGGCAGCAAACCGCCCGGGTAAAGCACGGTGCCCAGGGGAAAGAGCGGGAGAGAGTTCAATGTCAGGATTTCAGACATGGTGTCAGGCTTCATATTGGTAGTTTCACATCATCCCATGATCTCTTTTTCGGCGCATGCGGCGCATGCTGATTTGTGTGAATAGCTTGCGCGGCGTGTACAGCGTCAATGTCATGACGATGGCGTGAACGTCATTTTTTTCAGGATGCGCCCTGCGGGTCATGAAACTGCAGCCAGGACTGGCGTGGCCGGTACTGTGCCAAGGTGAAATATGCCAGGCACTTTACTATTAAAAGCATAGCTGTAAGCGCCGGCCGAGCCTGCGCTAGTGCAATACGTCCAGGAACGGAGTATCTGGATCGCTGACGTAGAAGATGACCAAACGAAGAGGTTCGGTATTGCTGCGGTTATACCCAGTCATCTTGACGTTTGGGGGCTCGACGAAAGCCTGGCCGGCCTTCACGATGACCGGGGGGCGGCCTTCCAGCTCCAGCGTGAATGCGCCCTCCAGGATGTAGACGGTGACCGGTGAGCGATGTGTATGAAATACCGTCTGATCGCCTGGCTTGAAGTTCGCAGTCAATACCCGCACGGCCTGGCGTTCCAGTGTCGGCATGCCGGAGACCACCTCACTCAGGACCAACTCAGGCTTGGCAGTCCCTTGTGGTTGAGCGTTCGCGAGAGCGCTCATGAACAGCACAACGATGAACGCAAGAGTCTTGGTCGGGTAGGGCATGGAAACCTCCGGTGTGACTGGCTGGAACACTAGTTTAGCGGCCTGATGTATGAGTTCAGTGGGTGGCGAATCAACCCCAATGTAACGCCCGGTTAGGACCTTGGTATCAAAACCTGTACGGCTGAAAACACGACCCAGCGGCAAGCGCGCAATCACCGCTACTACGAAAAGCATAGCTGTAAGCACAGGCAGGACTTGCGTTAGCGGCACTTTTGGCATGAATTTTTGCGTGGTTGACTTTACAAAATCCAATGCCTGAGTGAAATCGCCTACTGCTGGCGCAGACAGCGGGTTTTCGACGGATTTGCTTCCATGTGTTGATACCTCTTTGGCTCGGCCACTGAGAAAAGGCAAGGAAATACAACAGGATCAAATTTACCAGTGGCAGCACCACAAGCAAACTTAGGGATTTCGAGTCGCCAGCTTTAGAGAAGGTAGACCAGAACAGCAAGATCACTACTGCTGCCATTGCTTACATCAATCTTTGCGACCGGACGCTGCAAGGCCGGTGAAGTCGTCGTCTTTCACGCGCCTGGCCGGCGCACCGGTAGCAAGGACCCGTGACCGGGATCGCCGTACAAGCAGTTGCGTACGTTCATTTCGTTGCTGCACCGATAAGGCATTCGCCCGGCACCTCAAAACCATCCGGCGATTCGAAGTTGCGCATTGAGCTTTCCACTTCGTTCCACACGGAGTTGCGTTCTGCAGGAGGCAGCTTGGCCATCATGGCATTGAATGCACCGAAGGCTTCGCGGGCGACCCGCACGTATTCGGCGGCGCTGGTCGCTCTGTGGGGGACCGGCACGGCGTGAACCTCGCCGTCGGCAAAACCGGCCTGGCTGAATAGATCCTGGAGCATTCCGGGGCTGCCAAGACCGAATGGCCCGGGTTGCCCCGGAGCGGGGGCGCAGAGTTGGGCGCGCTGACGGATGATGGAAGCTGGCAAGGCCCCCCAAGGGTTTCGATCGGGCGTGGAAAAGACAAGGACTGCGACCCGGCCCCCCGTTTTCAAGGCGCGGCGCCACTCGCGTAGTGCTGTTACCGGGTGCGGCATGTACATCAGACCAAGCCGACACAGAACGGCATCAAAGGAGGCATCGGGGAGATCCAGTTTCTCGCCGTCCATTGCGCGGGTCTCGATTTGTTCAAGTCCCTTTTTACGGGCGACCTGTAGCGCAAGTTCGACGATGCCTTCCGATATGTCGGTCGCCAGCACGTAGCCTTCGGGGCCAACGCGTTCGGCGGCACTGACGGCCGGTTCACCTGCGCCGGCGGCGATGTCCAGGATGCGCTGACCTGGGCGAATGCGCGCCAGATCGAGCATCTGGCGGGTCGCTCCGCCATACCAACGGTCCAAAGTGGGATTCCAGCGTCGCCAAGCGGCGCCGTCCTTGTTCCATTGCTCCCGTTGCGCGTTCTTGTACTTCTCTGCGTCGAATGAGGGTTGCTGTTGGGCCACGCAAGTTCTCCCGCTCGATAGGATTAATGTGCTTCCCGGCCAGGGATGGGGCCGGGGCTCCTGGAGGTTGAATTGTCCGCTAGAACTGTTCTAACGTGTGAGTTCAGAGGGCGCGTAGCGGTCCGCTGTAACGGTCCGCTGTAGCTGGGTTAGGGCCATTTCGTTATACACAATTCCCTGCAAAATTCCTCCCAAGAAAAGTTGAAAGAAACCGATGGGCTGGGCAAGCACTGAATTTGAGACGATAGA
>NZ_JAAFGZ010000026.1 GCF_010365105.1 Polaromonas sp.
TCCCATCCCGAACAGGACAGTGAAACGACTCAGCGCCGATGATAGTGCGGATTCCCGTGTGAAAGTAGGTCATCGTCAGGCTCTTATAGCCCCCCTGAACCAGCCCGGTTGATCTCACGATTGACCGGGCTTTTTCTTTTGGCTCGCGTTTTGTGTATTGGTGTTTGTCATAAACTCCGCCTTTTAATTTCAATAAATGACAGATGACACATCTTTCTCCCCAACACATATGGGAAGACATTGCTGCGGTTCGTAAGAAGTCGCCGTTAGTCCACAGCATCACGAACCTTGTGGTTATCAACTTCACGGCCAACATTCTCCTGGCTGCTGGTGCTTCGCCCGTGATGGCTCATGCACATGAAGAAGTGCGTGACATGGCTGGTATTGCAAACGCATTGGTACTGAACATCGGCACGCTTGATCCCTACTGGGTGGAAAGCATGAAACTTGCATTGGTTGAAGCGACTCGGCGAGGCATTCCGACTGTAGTTGATCCGGTAGGTGCTGGCGCCACGCCTTACCGCAACCAGACACTCGAGGCGTTGCTTGCCTTGGCTGCGCCAACAGTGGTACGCGGTAACGGCTCTGAAATCATGAGTATGTCCGGCTCTGGCATGACAACTCGCGGCGTTGACAGCAGCGCTGCTGCCGTGGATGCGTTGGATGCCGCACAAAAGCTGGCTTGCTACACGGGCGGAACCGTTTGCGTCAGCGGCCAGACAGATCACATCCTGGATGCAAAAAAACGCTGGTCGCGCCTGTCCAATGGTCATGAATGGTTGACGCGAATCACCGGGGTAGGCTGTTCAGCCACTGCTTTGATCGGTGCATTCTGTGCCGTTCAGCCAGATGCCTGGCGCGCAACCACCTCTGCGATGGCTTTTTTGGGGGTCGCCGGGGAAGTTGCCGCTGAAAAATCCCAGTGTCGTGGCTTGGGATTGGGCAGCATGGCCGTTAGCCTGCTGGATGAGATTCACTTGCTGGATCGGGCCACCTTGGAAAGTCGGCTGAAACTGCAAGTGGCAAGTTGGTGACGCTTGTGTGATGGCATGCTGCGCTTGAATCCTGATTTTCTGCGGTTGTACCTCGTCACTGACCAGTCATCGCTGCGAGGTCGGTGCCTGCTTGACGTGGTCCATGCTGCGGTGCAGGGCGGTGTGAGCTGTGTACAGCTGCGCGAGAAGAATTTAGGCACACGCGATTTTCTCGCACAAGCGCTGTTGCTGAAAAAGCTGCTGGCACCCTATGGTGTACCGCTGGTTATCAATGATCGCATCGATATTGCTCTTGCTTGTCATGCTGAGGGCGTTCATTTGGGCCAGAGCGATCTCCCTGTACTTGAGGCGCGCAGCTTGCTGCCGTCCGAAGTATTCATCGGCTGGTCGGTCGAGTCCATATCGCAAGTGCTGCAAAGTGCCCGGTTGCCTGTTGACTACCTCGGCGTGAGTCCAGTTTTTTCCACGCCCACCAAGACAGACACCCAAACCGCCTGGGGAATTGAAGGCCTGGCAGCGGTACGTGCATCTACCTGCATCCCATTGGTCGGGATTGGCGGGATTCATGCGGACAATGCGCTCGATACATTGCGCGCTGGTGCCGATGGGCTGGCTGTTGTGAGCGCGGTGTGCTCGGCATCAGACCCGCGTGCGGCGGCTGCGTACCTTAGATCCCTGTGTGATGAAGAACTAAAAACGCGTAAAAAAAGCCATGACCAATAACACCACACGGTTTCTACCAACTTTTGAATTTTTTCGTGTTCTGTCCATTGCCGGATCGGACAGCGGCGGCGGCGCGGGAATTCAGGCCGATCTCAAGACTTTTGCGGCTTTGGGTTGCTACGGCATGACCGCCATTACCGCCTTGACTGCCCAAAATACGCAGGGCGTGCGCGCTATTCATGGTGTACCGCCAAAGATGCTGCGTGACCAGATTGATGCGGTGATGGAGGATATCGGCGCGCATGCGGTCAAAATCGGCATGCTCCACTCCCCCGACATTGTGCAGACTGTGGCAAGTGCCATTGATCGCCATGCCTTGCAAAACGTCGTGCTAGATCCTGTGATGGTTGCAACCAGCGGCGCCGTGCTGATTGACAACCCGGCTGTAGCCCTTCTGGTGCGTGAGTTATTTCCACGCGCTCTGCTGGTCACGCCCAACCTGGATGAGGCGTCGCTGCTGGTCGGACGTGCCTTGCATCACGAGCAGGACATGGAAGCTGCTGCACAGGAGTTGATGGCCATGGGAGCTCAGGCGGTACTGCTCAAGGGCGGCCATTTGGCGGGCGATCAGGTGTGCGATCTGCTCCTGCTGAAAAACAGTGCGCCGCACTGGATGCGTGCGCCGCGCATCCACACCGCCAATACCCACGGCACCGGCTGCACGCTATCTTCCGCCATTGCTGCGCATTTGGCGCAGGGCGCAGGCTTGCAGGAAGCGGTGGAGGCCGCACGATGCTACGTGCGTGCCGCGCTTGAGGCCAGTGCGACAGTGCGTACCGGGGCGGGTAGCGGGCCGCTTAATCACAGCTATGCACCGCTGACCATGCGTCTCAAACCGCTGCGCTGACCTCTGGGCTGTTCAACAGACTGCGTGTCAACCACGCCAGCACAAAAGTCAGCGCCAGCGTTGGCAGTGCCGCTCCCCACTGGGGAGACAGCTGTGCGAACAGGTGGTAGCAGGCTACGCCCAGCAACCAGATGGCCACCGCACTGGTGTTGACCTTGCGCTGTGTCATCAGCTGCTCCACATTTGGCTGGCCAGCCAGTCGCGCCAGAATTACACCGTAGAGTGGAACAAACACCGAACTTAGCATCAGCAAAAATGGCTCCAGGCTGCGCATCGGCAGCACCAGCGCGAGCGCTGTGCAAACTACCGCAAGGGCCATGCCCCAGCGCCGAACACTCCAGGCCGGCTTCAAACTGTGGCCAGCGACCGAGCCCGAATAAACGTCGCCATAGGCATTGTCCACCTCGTCGATCAGGATCAGACCCAGTGCAATCAGTCCGCCCTGGGCTAATAACAATGCCGCCACCAGGTCGGTGCTGGGCGTTGTCAATGCCACCAGCAAACCCAGGGAATAACACCACATATTGGCTACGGCGTAACCCAGCCAGGTGCCCCGAAGCGCACTGTTGCCATTGCGGCCATGTCGCGCGAAGTCAGCCACCAGTGGCAACCAGGACACCGGCATGGCGATCACCAGGTCCAGTGCGGACAGGGTGCTCATGCTGCCATCGCCGGTCCGGTTCCATATTTCGGACAAACCCTGCGCACTGGCCTTGGACAGGAATTGCCAGCTCAGCCACAGCAGTGACGCAAAGACCAGCGGCAGGCCGTAACGGCCGATAAACTTGCGCACCAGCTTGACCATTGAGCCCGACAGCAGGGCCAGCAGCACGGTGCCCCAGAGGATTGTCACCAGCACGGGCCACAAGTTGGCGCTAAAACCGCCCGATTGCCGTGCAATGGCCACAGTGCCGTCCCGCATCACGACCAATTCAAACGTGGTCCAGCCGATGAGCTGGACAATGTTCAGCAGGACGGGCAGACGCGCAAAACTGCTTCCATAAGTGGCATGCATGAGGCCGGCGCTGGACAAGCCGCTGTCGCAGCCGATCTTGGCCGTCCAGGCCAGCAAGCCTGCGCCCAGCACCGAGCCAAAAACGATCACCGTCAATGCGGCACGGGTTCCAAGTGCCGGCACAAGATAAGCGCCGATCTGCATGACCAGCAGGCCCACGCCCAGGCTGAGCCAGAGCGCCGCATGGTCGCGCCATCCGAACAGACGTTCGTCTGCAGGCAAGGGCGTCAGCGCGGTGTTGCCGCCCGGTGATGAAAGAGAAGTGGCGGCCATCTGCAGTTCCGTTCGTCAATGGCAGGGCGGCTTGCCGGGCATCCGTGCCGAACGGCGGATGCTTGAGACATGCTTCCCTGCGCGAGGATTACCTCAATCAGGTTCAAAGGGACTTTCTCAGTCACCGTGCCCACCCTTGGCAAGACCCGGTAACACCCCCAGCGAAAGTGTTTTTGCAAACACAGCGGGAATTGTAGAAGGATTTCCTGGCCAAGGACTTTTCCGCCAGGGTGGCGGACACGCCGGTGGACAATGAAAAAAGCCCGCACTAAGCGGGCTTGAATTGAAAGGATATAACGCCTGTCAGTCGAAAACTGGCGACTCCACGCCCAGCACCTTGTGCAATTTCGGGCTGGTGGTGGTGTATTGCAGGTGAATTTTCTTGTCCGGAAAAATGATGGGCGCCGCACCGAACGCAGCCAGGGCGCATTCATGGAAACCGCTCAGGATCAGCTTTTTCTTGCCGGGGTAGGTGTTGATGTCGCCCACCGCAAAAATACCTGGCATGTTGGTAGAAAATTTCTCGGTGTCCACCTTGAGCTGTTTGCGCTCGATGTCCAGACCCCAAAGAGCAATGGGCCCCAGCTTGGGCGACAGGCCAAAGAACACCAGCATGACATCAAGCGGCACGACGCGCGTGATGCCATCGGCGCCCGTGACCTTGGCCGCCGTCAGCTTGCCGTCTTTTTCGTCGTAGCCGGTGACCTGGCCAATCAGGAACTGCATTTCGTACGCATCGCATAATTCCTTCATCTTGGCGACGTTCGCGGGCGCAGCCTTGAAGCCATCGCGACGGTGAATCAGGATCACGCTTTCAGCCTTGTTCGGACCTTCTGCGACAAAGTTCAAGGCCCAGTCGAGAGCGGAATCGCCGCCACCGATGATCACCAGGTTTTTGCCGGCAAAGTCGGCCGGATTTTTGACACGGTAAAACAACTGGCTGTTGTCGAACTGTTCCAGACCTTCAACGCGCAGCAGCTTGGGCTGGAATGCGCCTACACCAGCGGCGATGAAGATGGTCTTGGTGAGAAATTTCGTACCCTTGGAGGTTTCAACGAAAAAGCGGCCGTCTTCCTGCTTTTCAACCACGCTGACTTCCTGGCCCAGGTGAAAGGTCGGGCCGAATGGCTCAATCTGCTTCATCAGGTTGTCAGTCAATTCTTTGCCGGTACACACGGGAATCGCCGGAATGTCGTAAATCGGCTTGTCGGGGTAAAGCTCTATCGGCTGGCCGCCAGGGTAGGCCAGCGAGTCGATGATGTGCGCCTTGATCTCGAGCAGGCCGAGTTCAAACACCTGGAACAGGCCGACAGGGCCTGCGCCCACGATGACCGCATCGGTTTCGATGGGGCCATCGTGCTGGGCTGCGGTGTTGATCACTTCTTGGTTCAGTTGAGGTTCCATGATTTTTTGACTTGAATTTTTAAATGGCTGGCGGGTGCAACCCGAACGTCATGCGCCCGTTTGCCCATGAGGCCGGTCAGCGCACCAGTTCGGACAGCTTGTCGGTCTTGTCTTTCCATTCTTCGGCGTCCGGCAGCGCGTCCTTGCGCTTGGTGATGCTTTTCCAGCCGGGTGCGCTGGTCAGGTCGGCATTGATCTTGATGAAATGCAGCTGGTCGGAGGGCAGGTCTTCTTCGGCATAAATGGCGTTGACCGGGCATTCTGGAATGCACACGGCGCAGTCGATGCACTCGTCCGGATCAATCACCAGCATGTTCGGACCTTCGCGGAAGCAGTCCACGGGACAAACGTCCACGCAATCGGTGTATTTGCAGCGGATGCAGGGATCGGAAACGACGTGGGTCATGGTGTTATGGGCGGGTCGGTGAAAACCCTGAATTTTAAGGCAATGCCTGACAAATTCACTTGACCCAACGCATACCTGTGGAAATCAACGGATTCCCCAGGTGTTACGTCAAGCGTCGAAGCGGGTCGAGCGATTTAAAAAGCAGGGTTGAACGGTTTAAAAAAGAATTGAAGTTACAAAACCAGCGCAGCGCCAGAGGTTTTGTGCGATGCGGTATCAACCAGTACCAGCGAGCCGAGGATGCGTGAGCGCACGTAAGGCAGCGTCACCAGCGGTTCCTGCAGGCTCAGTTCGACATGACCGATGGCGTTCGGCGGCAGTTCGCTGGCATCTTCCTCGGCCAGGGTGTTGACATCGAGTTTGTGAACAATGCGTTTGACCTTGGCCTTGACCCAGCGATGGCCTTGCAGCGCCCAGTAAACACGCCCGGCCACCAGCGGCTCGTCGTCCATCCAGGCGATGGTGACGGCAATTTCGCGCGATGGCGTGAACGTGTCTGGTGCCAGCAGCCAGTCGCCGCGCGAGACATCGACTTCGCGGTCAAGCACAATCCCGGCGCTGTGGCCGGCCACGACAGATTTGGGCTGGCGGGTATGGCCCAGCACCTGCGCCACCACGGCGGTTTGCCCGCTCGGCAACAGGGTCACGGTCTGGCCGGGCTGAACGCCGCCAGTAGCAACGCGTCCCCAGAAAATGCGACGGCCTTGCGAGGTGTCAGCCGAGGCTGAAAACTTTTCGACCCACTGCACCGGAAAGGAGAAAGCTTCATCCGTCTCGGCAGGTGTGGCGGGCAGTTGCTCCAGCAGCGCCAGCAAGGACGGGCCTTCGTAGCCGCACCAGCCGGGCGTGCCATCGACGATGTTGAAACCCTTGAGTGCCGACACGGGCACGGTGGCCGTAACCGGGATTTTTGCAGCGTGGGCAAAAGCGGCCAGCGCGGCGCTGATGTTGTTGAACGCCAGCGTGGCGTCTTCCACCGCGTCCAGCTTGTTCACGGCGAACACGATGGACGGCACACGCAGCAGGTTGACCAGCAGCGAATGGCGGCGCGTTTGCTGCAGCAACTCCAGCGCCGGGTTTTTCCAGTCGAGCTTGGTGGCATCGACCAGCACCACGGCAGCGTCGGCGCTGGATGCAGCGGTGACCATGTTGCGCGTGTACTGCTCGTGGCCGGGCGCATCGCCGATGATGAACTTGCGCTGTTCGGTGGCGAAGTAGCGGTAGGCGACATCAATCGTGATGCCTTGCTCGCGTTCGGCTGAGAGGCCATCGGTCAGCAGCGCCAGGTCGGTAACGCCGGCGCGTTGCACACCGGCCAGGTGATCTTGCAGCACGGCCTTGCTGTCCACCAGCAGGCGGCCAATCAGCGTGCTCTTGCCGTCATCGACGGAGCCGCAGGTGATGAATTTCAACGCAGATTTCAGGTCTTTTTGGCCTGTAGCGCACACTGCACCTGCGCTGCCAGCTATCAAATCTATAGTAGTCATCAGAAGTACCCGTCTTTCTTGCGCTTTTCCATTGATGCTTCGGAAGTTTTGTCGTCCATGCGTGTGGCGCCGCGTTCACTGACATCGGCTGTCAGGGTTTCAATCACAATTTCAGCAGCCGTTGCCGCCGGGCTTTCGACCGGGCAGGTGCAGGTGATGTCGCCCAGCGTACGAAAACGCACGGTTTTTTCAAGCACGGTTTCGCCGGCACGCGGCGGGGTGAGTTCCGACACCGGCACCAGCAAGCCCTTGCGCTCGACAATCTGGCGGCTGTGCGTGTAGTACAGCGACGGCAGCGCGATTTGCTCGCGCTCGATGTATTGCCACACGTCCAATTCCGTCCAGTTGCTGATCGGGAACACGCGAAAATGCTCGCCGGGCTGCAGGCGCGTGTTGAACAGCGTCCACAGTTCGGGCCGCTGCGCCTTGGGCTGCCACTGGCCGAAGCTGTCGCGGTGCGAAAAAATGCGCTCTTTGGCACGCGCTTTTTCTTCGTCGCGACGCGCGCCGCCAATCAGCGCGTCAAAACGGAATTCCTCAATCGCCTCCAGCAACGTCACCGACTGGTGCGCGTTGCGCGGCTCGTCCGCATGGGCCAAGCGCACCGTGCCGCGCTTCATCGAGTCTTCGACATGGCGAACGATCAGCTCCGCGCCGAGTTCCTGCGCGCGCAAGTCACGAAAGGCGGTCACTTCGGGGAAGTTGTGGCCGGTGTCGATCATCAATAGCGGATACGGAATACGGCCAGCACCAAAGGCTTTTTCAGCGCATTTCAGCATCACCAGCGAGTCTTTGCCGCCCGAAAACAGCAGCGCCGGGCGCTCAAAGGCGGCGGCGACTTCGCGCAGGATGAAGATGGTTTCTTCTTCCAGCGCATCAAGGTGGGAATTGCTCAGCGTGTTCAGCAACTGGGGTTCGGCTCTGGCGTTCATGCGGTGGTCTCTCTGGGGGGAAGGAGGCTGGAAAGCGGTTCAAACGCGGCGGGTTCCTGGGCTTCGTGGGTGCCATCGGCAGCGACGTGCAGGCCGCATTCCTTGGCGCTTGCGTTTTCCCACCACCAGCGACCGGAGCGGAAATCTTCGCCCAGCGTCACAGCGCGGGTGCAGGGCGCGCAGCCGATGCTGGGGAAAAACGCGTCGTGCAGCGGGTTGTAGGGAATGGCGTTGACCGAAATGCAGTGCCAGACATCGCCCAGCGTCCAGTCGGCCAGCGGGTTGATCTTGGCGCGTTCCGGCTGCTGCTCGATATCGTGGACTTCGGCTCGGGCGGCGGATTGCTCGCGGCGCAGGCCGGTCAGCCAGCCTTTTTTGCCGGCCAATGCGCGCTCTAGCGGCTCCATCTTGCGGATATGGCAGCACTGCTTGCGCAGTTCCAGGCTTTGGTACATCGCTTCAAGGCCGTTGGTTTGCACAAAGGCTGAGGCGGCGGCTTCGACAGGACGGTAAACATCGACCTTGACCGGGTAACGCGCTTCAATCCGTTCAATCAGCGCCACGGTTTCAAGATGCAGCATGCCGGTGTCGAGCACAAAAATGCTGGTGCTGGCGTTGTCCAGCAGGCCGGCTTCCTGCATCAGATGCGTCACCACCATGTCTTCAGCACCCAGGCTGGACGCTTGCGTCAGCGGCGAGTAGGTGGCTGCAGCCGATTGGAGCAGCGCCAGGCTGCGCGCGCGTTTTTGCGCGAACTCCGGCGAGGGTTTGGCGTAAAGGGAAATGGCACGCATAGGGGGCTTT
This sequence comes from Polaromonas sp., assembly GCF_010365105.1. Lineage (GTDB taxonomy): Bacteria > Pseudomonadota > Gammaproteobacteria > Burkholderiales > Burkholderiaceae_C > Polaromonas. The sequence goes on from NZ_JAAFGZ010000026.1 coordinate 8,887, forward strand.
CTCAGGCGGCCACGGGGTCAAGGGCTGCGGCACCAAAATGCGGCAAAACATCGACGGCGTCGCCCTGGTATTTGCCCACGCCGTAGCCGGGGTAAGCCGCCAGCACGCGCCGCGCCACGTCCAGGGGCTGGTCGGCGCGCAGCACGGCCACGTCAAAACCGCTGCGTTTCATTTGCGCCAGCTGGTCGACCAGCACATCGCCGGTGGCGCGGATTTCGCCCTTGAAGCCGAGCCGGCGGCGCAGCAAGAACGCCTGGCTGAACGCGCGGCCATCACTGAATTTGGGGAAATTCAGCTGCACACGTGCCACGCCTTCCAGCGACACGTCGCGTGGATCGGCGTCATTGGTCAATTCAATGCTGTTTTGGTCATTGGCGCATACGGCGTGGTTGTTGGCTGCTATCAATTTCATGGTGTTTCTCCGGTTTAGAGGTTCGGTATGAAGGTCAACAAGCCACTCAAGCGGCAACGCTTTCGGCGGCTTCGGGGCGTCGGGTGCTCATGCGGGCGGCGTTGGCAGCCAGCTTGAACGCATCCGGGCCTGTGCGGCGCAGCGTGTCGATGAAGGTTTCGCGGCCATTGCGCTGGGCCACGTAGGTCGCAATCAAGGCTTCAATGACTTCAGGCACTTCGGCGGCAGAAAACGACGGTCCCACGGTTTTGCCGGGCATGGCTGGGCCGGACAGCAAGGTGCCGTCAGCGCCGCCCAGCGACACCTGGTACCACTCCTTGCCGTCTTTATCGACGCCCAGAATGCCGATGTGGCCGCTGTGATGGTGGCCGCAAGAGTTGATGCAGCCGCTGATGTGCAGGTCAATCTCGCCCAGGTCGTGCAGCTCGTCCAGATCCTGATAGCGCTCGGTGATGGCTTCGGCAATCGGAATCGAGCGGGCATTGGCCAGCGAGCAAAAATCGCCGCCGGGGCAGGTGATCATGTCGGTCAGCAGGCCAATGTTCGGGCGGGCCAGACCCGCAGCACGGGCCGCTTGCCACAGCTCGGGCAGGTCGTCGGCATGCACCCACGGCAGCAACAGGTTTTGCTCGTGCGTGACGCGCAATTCGCTGGCGCTGAAACGGTCGGCCAGATCAGCCGCGATGTCCATTTGTTCGCCAGTGGCGTCGCCGGGGGCCTGGCCCAGACGTTTGAAGGACAGCGACACGGCGCGCAGCGCGGGGTTTTGGTGCGGCCTGACGTTGCGTTCCAGCCAGCGGGTGTATTCGACGTTGCCCTGTGCTTGCGTGCGCAATGCTTCGTGTGCGGCTTGCTCGGCGGGCGTGCGCACGCGCTGCGTGACAACGGGCGCGACGAAGCAGGCCGATACGCGGTCGAACTCGGCTTGCGTGATCAGGTGCGGCGCGCCGTCCTGCTCGACGATTTGCTTGAACTCGGCCTCGACCTGGTCGATGTAGCGCTGGCCTTCGGCTTTCACCAAAATCTTGATGCGCGCTTTCCAGGCGTTGTCGCGACGGCCGTAGCGGTTGTAGACGCGAATCACCGCTTCGATGTAGTTCATGATCTGGTTCCATGGCAGGAACTCGCGGATCACGCTGCCAATCACCGGCGTGCGGCCCATGCCGCCGCCGACCAGCACCTTGAAGCCCAGCTCGCCAGCCTCGTTGCGCAGCAATTGCAGGCCCACGTCGTACCAGCCGATGGCGGCGCGGTCTTCCAGCGCGCCGTTCAGGGCAATCTTGAACTTGCGCGGCAAGAAGGCGAATTCGGGGTGCAGCGTGCTCCACTGACGCATGATTTCTGCAAACGGGCGCGGGTCGGCAATCTCGTCGGGTGCAATGCCGGCCAGTGCGTCGCTGGTGATGTTGCGGATGCAGTTGCCGCTGGTCTGGATGCCGTGCATGTCCACGCTGGCCAGCAAGTCCATCACGTCGGCCGCATCGCTCAGCGGAATCCAGTTGTATTGCACGTTGGTGCGGGTGGTGAAGTGGGCGTAGCCCTTGGTCAACTTGGTGTGCACCGACAGGCCGTTTTTCAGAGGCACGGCACCGAGCTTGTCCTGCATGGCCTGTGCGTCGGCCAGCAGGGCAGCGTCGGGCTGGTCGTATTCGCGGGCGATTCTGGCCAGCACGCGCAGCTGGTGGCTGGCCAGCTCGCCATAAGGCACGGCCACGCGCAGCATGGGCGCGTAGCGCTGCACATACCAGCCGTTTTGCAGGCGCAGTGGCTTGAATTCGTCTTCGGCCAGTGTGCCTGCCTGCCAGCGGGTGAGCTGGTCGCGGAACTGGCTGGCACGGGCTTTTACAAACTGGCGGTCAAATTCGGTGTATTGGTACATAGAGGTCAAAGGTCAGGTGAAAAGGGAAGAATGGATCAGATGGAAATGAGTTTCACGCCGGCGTAAGCCAGCAGCATCGACAGCAGCGAGCGAATGGCGCGATCAGGCGTTTTGCGCATCAGCTGCGTTCCGAGCCATATGCCAGGCAGCGAGCCGGCCAGCAGCTTGAGCAGCAAAGGCCAGTCCACCGAGCCAATCGACGCATGGCCCAGGCCAGCGACAAGTGTCAGCGGCACGGCATGGGCAATATCCGCTGCCACGATGCGCGGCAAGGGCAGTGCGGGGTAAAGCAGCATCAGCACAATCACGCCGATGGCGCCTGCGCCCACCGATGTCAGCGTGACCAGCGTGCCGATCACCGCGCCAAAAATTATCGGCAGCGCCCAATGGCGCGCGTGCGTGGCCTGGGCCAGCAGTTCAGGGGCAATGTGCTGGGGCGGCGTCTTGCCGCGACACACCTTGTAGAAGGTCGATGCTGCCGTCAGCAGCAGCGCCAGACCCAAGGTGGTGGTCATGATCGACTGGGTTTGCGGATCTGCCGGGCCGAGGCGCTGCAGGAAATACAGCGTGACCAAAGACGCCGGAATGCTGCCCAACGCCGTCTGCCCCACGATGCGCCAGTCAATCACCCGGGCGCGCGCCAGGCTGACCGTGCCGCCCATCTTGGTGAAAGCGGCAAACAGCAAGTCCGTGCCAATCGCCAGGTGCGGCTTCACGCCAAACACGAAGATCAGCAGCGGCGTCATCAGGGAACCGCCGCCCACGCCGGTCAGCCCGACCACGAGGCCCACGAAAAAACCGGCAAAAATAAACGCGAATTCATGCATAAGACCGAGAATGTAACGGCGCTGCTTATGAATTCAAACTATAGATTTGTTCTTCCTTTATGCGAATAAGCATATTCACTCATGCGCACGCGGGTTTGCAGGCATTTCTGACAACTGGCTGGAGAAACCAAATATTGGTTTCATGATTGCGCGCAATGCAAGCCGAACTGTGCGCGGTAAAGTCTGTTTTTTTTCGGGTTGGTTTCGTAGAGGCAAACCCACCTGATCGCCGAATTTTTTACTTTTGGAGAAAAATCTTGAAATTTGCAAAATCTGCCTTACTGGGCACTCTGTGGCTGGCCACTGCGCTGTCTGTGCAGGCCGCTTCGGATGTGCCCATCAAGATTGGGGAAATCAACAGCTATTCGACGATTCCGCAGTTCACCCTGCCTTACCGCCAGGGCTGGCAGTTGGCCGTGGAAGAAATCAACGCGGCCGGTGGCCTGCTGGGACGCAAGGTCGAAGTGATTGCCCGCGATGACGTAGGCAAGCCCGAAGAAGCGCTGCGCCATGCCATCGAACTCACCTCGCGCGAAAAAGTCGATGTGCTGGCCGGCGGATTTTTGTCCAACGTGGGGCTGGCCCTGGCTGATTTTGCGCAGAAAAACAAGCGCGTCTATATCGCCAGCGAACCGTTGACTGACGCGCTGGTCTGGGAAAAAGGCAACCGCTACACCTTCCGCGTGCGCCCCAGCACCTATATGCAGGCGGCCATGCTGGTCGAGGAAGCGGCCAAGATGCCGGCGAAACGCTGGGCCACGATTGCGCCCAACTACGAATACGGCCAGAGCGCCGTCGCCAGCTTCAAGGAGCTGCTCAAGGCCAAGCGGCCCGATGTGGAGTTTGTCGGCGAACAGTGGCCGGCCCAAGGCAAGCTCGATGCCGGCACCACGCTGCAAGCCACGATGCAAAGCAAGCCCGACGCGATTTTCAATGTCACTTTTGGCGCAGATTTGGCCAAACTCGTGCGCGAAGGCAACCAGCGCGGCATTTTTCCAAAAACGCCGGTGGTGTCTTTGCTGTCGGGCGAACCCGAATACCTCGACGTGCTGAAAGACGAAACGCCCAAGGGCTGGATCGTCACCGGCTACCCGTGGGACCAGATCGACTCCACCGAACATGCCAGCTTTGCAGCCAACTACTACCGCCGTTTCAAGGAATACCCGAAGGTCGGCTCGGTGGTCGGTTATTCGACCATGCAGGCGATTTTTGCCGGCATCAAGAAAGCCAACTCGACGGACAACGAAAAGCTGGTCGTAGCGCTGCGCGGCGTGAAGTTCAGCACGCCGTTCGGTCCGGCTGAATTCAGGGCCGTCGACCAGCAATCGACAATGGGCGCCTATGTCGGCAAGCTCGATCTGCGCGGCAACAAGGGCACGATGGTGAACTGGCGCTATGCCGACGGAAAAGCCTATTTGCCAAGCGACGCCTACGTCAAAGCCAGACGACCGGCAGAAGCGATGAAGTGAAATTGCTATTAAATAAATAGCTGCTTGCGCAGGCCCACTATGCGCAAGCGCCACTTTTCATCTAAATATCAGGTTTTCAGGACGTTAGCGTGATGTTTGGCGTATTGGGGCAGCAGCGCATCGGCCAGGCGCTGCTCCACCGGCAGCGGCTCGCCATGCAGCCGCGCCGCCAGCAGTTCAGCGCACAGCGCGGCAAAACTCAGGCCACGCGATCCCATGCCGCTGCTGACCCAAACATTCGGCACGTTTTCCAGCGGACCTAAGGAAGGCAGGCGGCTTGGTGTGGCGCAGCGGACGCCGGCCCAGCCTTGCACCTGATGATGGTCAAACTGGCTGGCCAAAGCCTGCGCCGCAACGGGCAGCAGCGTCTGCAGCTTGCTGAAGTTGTGTTGTTCGTCTGCAGGCCGGATGTCACGGCTGCGGCTGTCGCGTTCAAACGTCGAGCCGATGACCCAACCCATTCCCTGCGCCAACGGGACGTTTGGCACCAGACTTCCGTGGCCATTCACAGGAAAAGCCGGCATGGCGGACGCCGTGTCCGGCGAATGCAGCCCCCAGGACGCCTGGCCGCGAATGGGCTGCAGCGCCAGTGGATTCACCACTCCAGCCGATGTAGCCAGCGCGGCGCTGCCGTGGCCAGCCGCCAGCACCAACAGTTCGGCTTGCGCCAGCAATTGGCCTGCGGCGTCGAGCACCTGCCATTGATCCGCTTTATGCAGCAACTGACGCGCCTCGGACTGGCCGCGCCATGTCACGCCCGGCGTTGCCAGCCACGCCTGCACCAAACTCGCCGGTTTGATCCAGCCGGCCCGAACATGCCACAAGGCCGGGGTTTCGGGTGGCAGGCCGCAGTGTTTGAGTTGTTCGGCGGTGGCCAACGTAGTCCAGTCGTGTGCGGCAACGGCCAGCGCTTGCCCGGCTTGCCATGCTGCAGGAAGCTTGCGGGCATGCTCGATGCAGTGCTCCAGCACGCCGGTGGGGTGCCAGTCGGTTCCGGTTTGCAGCCGCGACTCCGCTTGTTGCAGCATCACCCGGATACCGCTACGCGACAGGCGCGACAACACGCTGTCGTCGGGCGAAACATGCGCCGCCAATACTCCGGCGGGCAACCCCGACGCGCCTTCGGCCGGCGTGCTGGCTGCATCCAGTACCGTCACCTGCCAGCCACGACGCGCCAGGCTGGCCGCCACGGCTGCGCCCGCCAGGCCTGCACCGATAACGATGCAGCGCGCTGGCGTGGGTCGATGTTCTGTGGTTGATTTTCTTTTGGGTTCCCATGCGGGCTGGTATTCGCCCTGCAGGTTGTCGCGCTTGGGCGGAATGCCGGGGACTTTCTTCACCACGAAGCCGCATTGCGCCAACGCGTCGCGCACGCTGCGCGCCACCGTCCAGGTGGCAAGGCGTGTACCGCGCCGGCAGCAACGGGCGACGGTCTTGAAGGTATGCACGTCCCAGATATCGGGATTCAGCAAGGGGCTGAAACCGTCAAGGTAAACCGAATCAGCTTCAAAATTGTGTTCACGCAGCATCGCTTTGGCGTCACCAATGCACAGCGTCAAAAGCACCTGGCCGTTTTCAAAACTCAGCCGGTGAAAGCCGGGCAACAGTCCCCAAAGCTGGCGCTGCAATTGCTCAGCAAAAGGGAGCAATTTGGGATGGCTGCGCGCGCTGCGCAAGACGTCTTCGGCGCTGGCCGGAAAAGCCTCGGTCGAGACGAAATGAAGCAGGCGAGGGCGCTGCGCATCGGCCTTCCATGCCGCCCAGGTGACCAGGAAATTCAGCCCCAGGCCAAAGCCGGTTTCCAGCACGCACCATTGCGACTGGCCAGCCCAGGCTTCAGGCAGGCCGCAGCCTTGAAGAAAAACGGCCTTCGCCTGTTCAAGGCCCCCGAGCTCACTGCGGTAGCGGTCGCCAAAGCGCGGACTGTAGGGGCTGCCGCCTGCCGTGCCGTCTTCCAGCCACTCAATGCGCTCGGCCATCCGCCGCGCTCAGACGCCGGGAGGTGTCGGCGGAACATAGCCCTGCACCGCATCGGCGCCGTCGCCGAAGAAATGCTTTTCCATCTGCCGCGCCAGGTACTGGCGGGCGCGCGCATCGGCCAGGTTCAGCCGGTTTTCATTCACCAGCATGGTTTGCTGCTTCATCCAGTCAGCCCAGGCCTGCTTGCTGACTTCTTCCCAGATGCGCTTGCCCAGCGGGCCGGGGTACGGTGGAAAGTCCAGGCCTTCGGCTTCCTTGCCGAGCTTGATGCAATTGACGAGACGTGCCATGTGAGAAGTTCTTTCTTGCTTTTGAAGTTGGGAAGTTGAGATATGGGAGGAAATTTTTTCGAATAAAAACGATGTTTTATCCGTCTTGAACAGGAACGCCTGAATCCAGAGTCCATTTTGTCCGCATTTGGCGGCATTTCTGGAACACGGCGTAAACCCTGAGGTCGTGTCGCCACTTTATCAAGCTTTGCATTCACGCCGCCATGGCAATGGTTCTGGCCGCCCCGGCAGGGGGGCGATACGGTCTGAACCCACCATGAGCGGCTTGCCGCGACGCCTTTCGGATCGGCTGCAAAGGCAGCCCGAAAGACCGCGTTGCAAATCAGGATAGTGACGGTATTCGGTTTTAACGGTAAAATGCGGCTCCAACCCACGACAGGCAAGCGTGAAAAGCTATTAAAAATATAGCGCTAACGTTTGTCGGGCCGGGCTTTCAGTAGCCTGGCAGCCTATCCACCCATGGAGAAGCCGACTGGCAAAGCGCTTGAATTTGGGGAAGGAACCCCCAAATCTGTTACATGAACGCAACCAAACCAAACGCCCGTAAAACCGATCTGACCGTGACCCATGTGCTCGCTGAATTGCTTGAGCGCCTGGAGTGCAGTGCGGTGCCTGTCGGCGCCGAACAGTACCGATCCGTCGTGCAGCATCTGGTGAGCGAGCTGGGTGAAGTCGAGCCGGGAACGGCCCTTGGTGCCTTGCTCGACAGCCATCCTGCCGCCGCCGAACTGTACGAAAACGTTTATTACCAGCATGCCGGGCTTTGCCGCTCGGCGCTGGACGCTTCGCTCGCTGCGGAGCAACAAGCCAAAGAGGCCTTGGACCGCGCAATGCGCCGGGCCATGGACCGCTCCAATCAATCACATAAGGAAGACCCCACCCATGGCAAGAGCTGACGCCAAAACCGCCGTACTCGCAGACGGCCTGCGCTACAAATCCAAAGTTTCGGGTTCGCCCTTTGCGGCCACCACGTCGTTCGGAGCGGCAACCATGTCGTGCTTCATGTGCGGAAAGCACCGCGCCCGCTCCCTGATGGGCACCCGCAAGGTGCTGGGCAAGTCCCAGGCCGTCTGCTCGCCTTCCTGCAAGGGGCTGGATGAAGCGCTTGAGGCCGCTGCCGCTGCGTCGGCTGCCGCAGCCGCCGCGTCTGCGGCCTGAGGTTTTGCTGGTTCGCCGGGTGGGCTGCGGCGTTTGCTGGCTTGACCCGGGCTTGATTTTGTGGTTTGCGGCTGCGTACAGTGCGCTGCCGGGCACACCAAAATTTTTGTCATTCATCCTCAAGTGACTCGCAAAGGGAAACCCGTCATGAATCCCCATTCCAGAAAACTTAACGTGTTGCATCCTGACGAGGCCACCGACCACATTTCCGGACCTGCGTCTGCGCCAGTCACACTGGTGGAATATGGCGATTTCGAATGCCCGGCCTGTTTCCAGGCCTATGGCGCAGTCAACATCCTGCGGGCGCATTTTGGCGATCAGTTGCGCTTCGTGTTTCGTCATTTTCCCCTGCGTGAAGTGCATCCGCATGCCGAACTTGCCGCGGAAGCAGCCGAGGCAGCCGGCGCGCAGGGCCATTTCTGGCCGATGTATGACCTGCTGTTCACCCATGCGCAGCACCTGAAGGAAAAGCATCTGCTGGACTATGCCGGTCAGATCGGTCTGGACATGGCACGCTACCGCAATGAAATGGCCGACCATGTCTATCTACAGCGGGTTCAGGAGCATGTGCTGGGCGGCCGGCACCTGGACGTCCGCTCGACGCCGGCCTTTTACGTCAACGGCGTTTTGACCGACGTGTCCTTCGGCCTCGAGCATCTTCACGAGGCGGTGGACAAGGCATTGCTGCAGCGCAGTTGAGCCCAGCCGCCGTGAAGGCGCCAGCGGTGGACCGATAATGGTCCGCTTCTGAGTCACGTCCGCAAGGGGTGAATCGCATCAAACCCCCATTAGGACCATTCCGTGAGAAAAACATTCCTCCTCAACCTCGAAGGCAAGAACCGTGACCGTCTGGTCGAGGCCAGCAAGCACGATATCCGCAAATACGTCAAGCGCGAACGCAGCCGGGCCTTGCCTGCAGGCGTTGACTTCTGGGATTTTGACTGCAAGTTCGGCAGCAATGAAAGCGCTTCGGCCGTGGTTCACTTTGCCACGCTCATGACGCTGATCGACACCGCCGTGCAGGAAGGCGCCGAGCAGTTTTATGTAGAGGTGGTCACGAAGCATGGCCATCGCAGCGCCCGGCCGCAGGGCACACAAGCCGATTCTGGCGACGACACAGACTTCGAATAAGCCAGGCCCACGCCCCGTGGCCTCAAGGCTTATTCGCCTTGAGCCGGCTTGATTTGGCCGGCTGCTTCACGCAGCTTGTCCTTCTTGCTCGGGCGCTTGCCCTTGACGCCGCCCACCGACAGCGGATCGGCGGCATTGGGCTGGAGGATTTCAACCGGCTCGAAACCGGCGACCTGTTCACGCGGCACGCTCAGGCGCTGGCGCTTTTCGATCAGCCGGAAATGCGCCTCGGTGCCGGCGCTGACAAAACTGATCGCCATGCCTCTTTCACCGGCCCGGCCGGTGCGGCCGATGCGGTGCGTGTAGTCGCTTGACGAACGCGGCAGGTCGTAGTTGACCACCACCGGCAGCTGAACAATGTCCAGGCCCCGCGCCGCCACGTCGGTGGCCACCACCACCTGCACGCGCTTTTCCTTGAAATCGAGCAGCACCTGGCTTCGCTTGCCCTGGCTCAGCTCGCCGTGGAAGGGCTCGGCCTCGATGTCGGCCTTGCGCAGCTTGTCGGCCACGATCTCGGCGGCATGTTTGGTGGCGACGAACACCAGCACCCGGCTCCATTTCTCGGTTTGCACCAGATGGCGCAACAACTGCGTGCGCCGGCTCGGATCGACTTCGATGGCGCGCTGCGCAATGTCGGGCTCGGCCTGCGGCGCAGCCTGTACTTCGATGCGCAAGGGTTCGCGCAGCATGCTGGCGGCCAACGCTTCGATGGCTGGCGGAAAGGTGGCCGAGAAAAACAGGTTCTGGCGCTGCGCCGGCAGCATTTGCAGGATGCGGCCCAGCTCCTCGCCAAACCCGAGGTCGAGCAGCCGGTCGGCCTCATCGAGCACCAGGGTATCGACGGCGTCCAGCGTCAGCGCCTTGTGGTCGATCAGGTCAATCAGCCGGCCCGGCGTGGCGACGATGATGTCGGCGCCGCCGCGCAGGTTCATCATCTGCGGATTGATCGACACGCCGCCAAACACCACGGCGACCTTCAGGCGCTGCTGCAGGTGCTTGCCCAGGCTGACGATGGCTTCGCCCACCTGGGCCGCGAGTTCGCGCGTCGGCACCAGTACCAGGCCGCGAATGCGCCGGCGGGCGCCAACAGGCGATTCGGCCAGCTGGTGCAGCAAGGGCAGGGCGAAAGCCGCCGTTTTGCCCGAGCCGGTCTGGGCCGAAGCGACGATGTCGCGGCCCAGCAGAATGGCTGGAATTGCCGCTGCCTGAACCGCCGTGGGCGCAAGGTAGCCCATGTCGGCAATCGCGCGCGACAGCGCGGGCAGCAGGGCCGGCGAAAAGCCGAGGGATGAAAAGGGCATGGAAAAGTGCTCGGAAAAAAGGCAGAAGAGACGAAGAGAAGACGCCGAAAGCCGGTTGGGGGCTGCGACCGGTTGTCGCCAGAACCCGCAAGTTTAAGCCCGGCCCTTTCGGCGTTCGTCCATGATGCCGGCACGCCCGTCAGGCCGGCATCGGGCGTTTTATCATGCTGCTATTGAATCCATAGCTGCTTGCGCACAAGGGACGTGCGCAAAAGCCTGTTTTTGCTTGAATTCAGCACAGATTGCGCCGCCGCTTGCCGGTGTGTAGCCCAAACGCAGTGGCTGCCGGTCCTGACTGGCATGGGCGTCTTTCGGGACACGCATCGTCAGACGCTTATAACCCTGTCTGCGTTGACCAGCCTACGAAGGCGGCTGCCAGCTTTCATTCGCGTGGTTGTCTCCACCGACCTGTTGAACCAAGGAACAAGCATGCTGGCAATGAACTGCCGTAGTACCTACCGGGTGCGCGCTGAGAAAAAATCCGCGCCCTGCATCGAGCATCCGGGCGACGCCATCATCCGTGTCAACCGCGCCTGCGTATGCATTAGCAGCTATTAATTAAGTAGCGATAAATACTGGGCTGCGGAATGCAGCGCTTGCCCGTCAAGCGCGTCGCGCTCTAGCGGCACATGCTGTAGCCGCCGGTTTCCAGGTGGAAATGGTCGCGGTGCACCGCGTTGTAGTCGGGTCCCAATACGCCATTGAAAAACCGGCAGGCGCCAGCATGCGCATCGTTCAGCATCTGCCCTTGCGGTCTGGCAGCTGAGCGGTCTGCAGCGCGCGGCCAGGCGTTCAACACCGTGATTTTCTGGCCGTTTTCCAGCGTGAAGCCGGCAATGTCCAGCGCATTGGCCGTGGCATGCCGGCTTCGCGCACCCCCCGCCGCATCCGGTTGGGCGCCTTCACCCCGGTTGATGTTGCGGCAGGCGTAACTGCCCAGGTGGTCAATGGCGGCCACGCGCTGGCCGAAATGCTGCTGCGCGGCGGGCTGGAGCGCATGCTTTTCCCACATGAAAAACGACAGCGCCATCGGGCAACTGAGCGACAGCGGTGAGCCGATGCGAACACCTGCACTTTTCAGGCGCACGGCATTTTCAAAGCCGCAGCCCGGCGCCGTGATGCGGTCGGGCAGCACGTCGTACTGCATGCCGGTCTGCGCCAGCGCTGCCCGGCAGTGTTCAGGGCTGCTGCGGGCGCGCGAGAGTTTGTAGGAGGTCAGCAAATTGGGCGTTGCCATGACATCAAGCGGCGCCCAGGGGTTGAAGCGTTCGGGAACTACCAGGCGTCCGCTGTAAAGCCCATAGCCTGCCGCAACGACAAGGCTCCATAGAACAATGCTCAGCACACGCGACTTGCGCGGCCGTTCAGGCGAGGGGGAAGAAGTGGGTGGGGACATGGTTTTTGGGCAAGCGCAAGGATCAGGACCCGCCTGCCGGACGATGGCGCTGCAGGCAGGGCATGATTTGCGACGCATCTGCTGCAAGGGCTGCCCTGATTCTTTGTATCACGAGGAAACTTGTGCGGCCTGTCCTGTCTTTTTGAAAGGTGAAATTTGCCGACGAATGGGTGGTGAAGACAGCCTGTCGCAGTGTGAAATCCGGCATCCCGGGCTCCTTGCTGCTATGACAGGCGCAATGTGGTGATGACCTGCGGTTCGGCAAAAGGTTCACGCCGCAGGGCAGGTTGGCGCCTACCCAACTGCCATCGCATCGCCTGACATGAATCAGGCAGACGGGTGAAATTTTTGTAGACTGAATGCTTTAAAAGAAGCGCACTTTTATGGCTGTTTATAAAAAGACAGAAAAGGGCATGAATGAACTGCTGGCCTCGACACACAGCCTTGACGCAAGGCTGGTCAGTGTGCTGATTCTGGTGGACGGCGCCCGGGAATCCGACGAAGTCAACCGGCTGGCCCAGGAGGGTCATTTGCCGGTCGATGGACTGGAGATTTTGTTTCACGGCGGCTTTATCGACCGTAAGTTCAAGGGCAGCGCACCACCTGCCGAAGGAAAAGCACCAAGCCCTGCCGAGCCGCTGGCGCCTGTGGCGGCAACGCCAGCCCGCACGCTGGAACGGTTCAATGCGCTGTATGCCTACCTGGTCGAGCAAACCAAGGCCTTGCTGGGACTTCGCGGCTTCATCTACCAGCTTCGCATTGAACGGGCCTCGACGCTGCTGGAGTTGAAGGCATTGATCGAGCCGATTGGCAAGGCGATTGAAAAAAGGCAAGGCCTTGGCATGGCAAAGCACTTCATGCGCGAAAGTGAGCGACTGGCCGTTGCGGCGATTGCCGAGCGTGATATCTAGAGCGCAACCCGTTCGGCTGGCCATCACGGAAGGCTCTAAAGCCAGCATTTTTTTTGCTACCAAAATAATAGCTTCTTGCGCACGCCGCACTTGCGCAAGAAGCGTATTTGATTAAAAAAAGTTGTGGGTCGGCGAAAACCTGTGCCTTTTAACGCAGCACGTAACCCGCCAGAACGCTTTGGACTTCATAAATGCTCAGCTTCTTGTTGAAGCGTTTTTGCACTGGCACGGCAGTGCCTGAAATCCAGATTTTCAACTCGGCGTCCAGGTCGAAATGGCCGCCGGTCTCGATGCTGAAATGCGTGATGCTTTTGTAGGGGAACGAGTGGTATTCGACCTTGCTGCCGGTCACGCCCTGCTTGTCCACCAGCACCAGTCGCTTGTTGGTGAAGACAAAATAGTCGCGGATCAACTGGTAGGCATGCTCGACCTGCTCGCCCGCCGCAAGGATCTGGCTGAACTCCTGTTGAATCTTGTCGGCATCGATTTTCGATGCATTGCCCATCATTCCGTCCAGTAAACCCATGGTGAAGTCCTTGTTAACAATCATCGGTCCGGCGATCTTATGCGCTCGACACAAAGGCGCTCAGCCATTGGAAATCGACGGCTGAGGCTTATCGCTGCGTCCCGGATTTACCCGTCAGGACCCCGGCCATGCCCACGCGCCCTTTTCCTTTGCGCTTGAACAGCAAGCGCAGCGCCAGGTAGGCAGCGGCGCTGCCCGCATACACCATGGCGCGTTGCTTCAGGCTGACATGGCGTGGCGCTTTAGGGGGAGCCTCGATGCCAACCGGGGCTGAGGGTGACGAGAACGGGCCAATGATGACCAGGTCGCTTTGAAGAGGCAGGTCCGGCAGCTTGGCAACGGGCTGGCGGTGCTTGTCCTCCCTGCTGGAGGTGCTGAACGGTTCGGCCGGTAGGGCGGCAGTGTCTGGTTTTTTCTTGCCGGCCAGCGAACCATGTTCATTGGCAAACACCCAGGTGAATTCGGCGCCCAGCAAAAAGATTTGCGCCGAGTAGTACACCCAGACCAGCAGCACCACCAGCGACCCGGCGGCCGCGAATGACGAGGTGATGCTGCTTTTGCCGATGTACAGGCTGATCAGCCACTTGCCCACCTCGAACAGCACGGCAGTGACCAAGGCGCCTGTCCAGACATCGCGCCAGCCGACCTTCACTTGGGGCATGACCTTGAAAATCATCGCAAACAAGACCGTGGCTATGCCGATGGAAAACACGATGTTGATGGCGAACAGCAGATTTTCCCATCCCGGCAGCAGCCTGCCGATCCAGCTGCCAAAGGCGGCCAGCGCCGCGCCGCTGACCAGCGACACCAGCAGCAAAAAGCCCAGTCCCAGGATGAAACCCAGCGACAGCAGGCGGCTGCGCACGATGGCCCAGATGCCCGACACCTGCGGTGCCTTGGGTGCCCGCCAGATCCGGTCCAGCGCGCTTTGCAACTCGGCAAATACCGTGGTCGCGCCAATCACCAGCACCACAATGCTGATCGCTGTGGCAACCAGGCCCTTGGTGGGCTGGTTGGCGCTTTCGATCAAGGCCTGTATGCCCTGAGCGCCTTCCTGGCCGATCAGGCCCGACAACTGGCCGACGATTTCCCCCTGCACCGCCTCTCGCCCCCAGACAAAGCCGGCCACTGCAATCACGATGATCATCAGCGGCGCAATGGAAAACACCGTGTAGTAGGAAATGGCCGCGCCCATGCTCGGCGCGTAGTCGTCGATCCAGGCGACGACCGACTTTTTGGCAAGTTGGTAGAAATGTTGAAGGTTCATGGTTTTTTTCAGGCGCCTTGAAACATCAAGAGCTTTCTGCAAACCAGTGTGCCAAGCGCCCGCCGGCGCCATCGTCGGCCTGAACTCACGGATGCTGTAGGCGACGGGCGACTTCATGCCGCCTGCCACAGCGCTCAAGGCGTGATGACGGGCTCGGATTGACTATCCGGGGCATGGTCCAGGTCGGGACGCTTCCACGGGTCCACATGGGTCATCAGGTTCAGCACCCGGTGGCGCCTGAGCACGCGCTGCCGCGCCTCGACGGCAATGTCGTGGCCGGCTTCGACTGTGATGAAGGCCTCGACCTCGATATGCGCATCGACCACGATCATGTCGCCCATCTTGCGGGTGCGCACGTCATGCACATTCCTGACGCCGGGCGTTTCAATCAGCGTACGGCGAATGGCCGCGACTTCCTGCTCGTCCACGGCGCGGTCCATCAGGTCGTGCATGGCGTCCCAGCCAAAGCTCCAGCCCATTCGGGCGACCATGAAGCCGACAATCAGCGCGGCAATCGGGTCCAGGATCGGGTAGCCCGCCAGGTTGCCGACAATGCCGATGCCCACGACCAGCGACGACGCGGCATCCGACCGTGCATGCCAGGCATTGGCCACCAGCATGCTCGACTTGACGCGCTTGGCCACGGCCAGCATGTAGCGAAACAGCAGTTCCTTGGCAATCAAGGCGCTGCCCACGACCCAGAGGGCGCTGATATGGACCTGCGCCACCGTCTCTGGCGACTGGAGCTTGCTGATGGCCGACCAGATCATGCCCACGCCGACCACCAGCAAGATAGCCCCGAGCGCCAGGGAGGCGGCGGTTTCAAAACGCTGGTGGCCGTAGGGGTGGTCTTCGTCGGCGTCCTTCTTGCTGTGGTGGCTGGCAAACAGCACCACGAAGTCCGAGATCAAATCTGACAGCGAATGGATACCGTCGGCAATCAGACCCTGCGACTTGGACAGGATGCCGGCGCTGATCTGGCCAATCGTCAGGACAATGTTGACACCCACGCTGACCCAGGTACTGCGCGAGGCGGCTGCCGCGCGTTCAGCCAGGCTGTGTTGGGCGTCTTCGGGATCATCGGCGAGGTCGTTGAAATTCATGGGAAATTATTGTTGTTGTTGGATGGCGAGCGGATGCCCGGGATTCAGGCGCAGAGCTTACCTTGTGGCGTATTGCCAATGCGAGACAGGGGCAGGATCAGAGCGGCGTCAATGCGCGTTTCAACTCATGTGCCTGTCAACCATCGCGCCAACCGTGCGGGGTTCGCCAGGGTGATTGCCCAAGCTCATGGGAATCGACATGAAAGCCGTGATGATGACTGGCACGAGTGCGGCGCACACGACCCAAAGGTATTGACGGATGAAGAGGCTGAGGGTGGGATGCATGAGGTATTTCCTTGGGTAGTGGCGAATGAGTCAATCCTGGCGGCTGGCGCTTAAGGCCGTCTTAGCGCGCGTATCGCAGCTTAAGAAAGCGCTAAGAACGCGGCCGCAACATGAAGGCAACCTAAAAACAAGGAGTCTTCATGAAGCGGTCATCCCTGCGCCAATCGTCGTTTCTGGCCCTGCTGGCCACGACCGGTCTGACCTGTGCGCTCATCACCCCGGCGGCGCATGCCACGACGCCGGCGGAACAACTGGGGGCTTACACCGCCCAGTCCGGAGCGCCTGCGGTGCCAGCGCGGGGCCAGCAGTTTTTCAACAACCGCCAGGGCCGTGACTGGAGTTGTGGCTCCTGTCACGGCGCTTTGCCCACGCAGGCTGGCAAGCATGCGTCCACTGGCAAAACCATCGGCGCGCTGGCGCCGGCTTTCAACCCGGAGCGTTTCACCGATTCGGCAAAGACCGAAAAGTGGTTTCGCCGCAATTGCAACGATGTGGCGGGCCGCGAATGCACGGCCGCCGAAAAAGCCGATGTGCTGAGCTGGCTGATGGCACTCAAGCGCTGACCGTCCGTACTTCCTCTATGCGTCAAGGATAAAAACCATGTCACTTCGATTTCACTCCCGCGTTCCCCAAGTCCTGTTCGGCTTGCTCGCAGCCCTTGGCATCGCGCAAGCGGCGATGGCCGACGGTGACCAGCGCAGGGTGCCGCTGTTGCCCAAATACCAGCAGGAATGCGCCGCCTGCCATCTGGCGTATCCGCCCGGCATGCTGCCAGCGGCCTCCTGGAACAGGGTCATGGCCAATCTGCCCAGGCATTACGGCACCGATGCATCGCTGGACCCGGCGACGGTGAAGGCGCTTTCGACCTGGCTGGGCGCCAACGCCGGAACCTACAAACGCGTCAATGAAGAGCCGCCGCAGGACCGCATCACCACCTCAAGCTGGTTTGTGCGCAAGCACCGCGAGGTAGCGCCAGATGTCTGGAAACGGACCGCCATTGGCAGCCGGGCCAACTGCGCCGCCTGCCACACCCGCGCCGACCAGGGCGACTTCGATGAAGACAACGTCCGCATACCCAAGTAAGAAAAACCATGACTGCCCATACCTTTCCTTCTTCAGAATCTGCCACCGCACCGTCTGGACTACAAGCGCAGGCGCCCCGGCCCGCAAGCCGCCGGGTGACAGACGCCACCACGCGCATGCTGCACTGGCTGATGGCGCTGAGTTTTACCGGCGCCTACCTCACCGCCGACGGCGAGCACTGGCGGATGGTGCATGTGACGCTGGGCTACACCCTGGCCGGGCTGCTGGTCTGCCGTGTGCTGTGGGGCCTGTTCGGTCCGCGCCAGGCCCGGCTTTCGGTGCTGTGGCGCAAGTTGAAGGGCCTGCCGGACTGGCTGAAGTCGCTGCCCGATGTAAATTCACAGGCGACGCTGCAGCCGGCCTGGCGTCAGGGCCAGAACCTCATGATGGCGCTGGCCGTGGCGCTGATACTGGTGGTGATCCTTCCGCTGACACTCAGCGGTTATGCGGTATGGGACGAGTGGGGCGGCGAATGGCTGGAAGACGTGCATGAGTTTTTCGGCAATGCCATGCTTGCAGTCGTGCTGGTTCATATCGGCTTGATCGCCTTGCTGAGCCTGCTGCGGCGCAAGAACCAGGCCTTGCCCATGCTGACCGGCCGCGCTGCAGGTCCCGGGCCGGATCTGGCCAAGCGCAACCACGGCATTCTGGCGGCGGCGGTGCTGGCCTGCGTGATCGGTTTCTGGGGTTGGCAGTGGACCGAGGCGCCGCAGGACCATGCAGTGTCCCAGGGTACGGTGCGGATCGATAATCACAGTAACGACGATAGCGATTGAAAGAGCCCCCACATGCGTATTCTGCTCGCTGAAGACGATTCTTTATTGGGTGACGGCCTGCGGGCGGGGTTGCGCCAGCTGGGCTTTCAGGTGGACTGGGTGCGTGATGGCGAGGCCGCAGAGCGCGAACTGCGCGCACAAGCTTATGAGGCCGCCGTGCTCGACCTCGGGCTGCCGCGCAAGGACGGGCTGGATGTACTGGCCGACATTCGCCGTTCGGGCATTTTGACGCCGGTGCTGGTGCTCACCGCGCGCGACGCCGTGCCAGACCGTATCCGCGGGCTGGATGTGGGCGCCGACGACTATGTGGTCAAGCCGGTGGACCTGCATGAGCTGGCCGCACGGCTGCGCGCGCTGGTGCGCCGGGCGCACGGCCAGCCGCAGGAATGCCTGAGTGCGCAGGATGTGGTGCTGGACCCGGCCTCCCGCACGGTGCGCCAGGCGGGCGAGCTGGTCACGCTGTCCACCCGGGAGTTTGATTTGCTGCAGGCCTTCATGCTGGGCGCCGACCGTGTGCTGTCGCGCGAACAGCTGGAGCAGCAGCTCTACAGCTGGGGCCAGGAGGTCGAAAGCAACGCCATCGAGGTGCACATCCACAACCTGCGGCGCAAGCTGGGGCCGGCGCTGATCCACACGGTGCGCGGTGTCGGCTACATGCTGCAGCGCGACGTGCCCAAACCATGATCCGGTCGCCGCGCTCGCTGCAAGGCCGCCTGCTGGTGATGGTGCTGTCAATGGTGGTGGCCGTCTGGCTGGTCGCGGCGGCGCTGACCTGGTTCGATGCTCGCCACGAACTGGACGAGTTGCTTGACGGTCACCTGGCGCAGGCTGCCGCCCTGCTGGTGGTGCAGCAGGCGCAGGCGTTCGAAGACGGTGACAAAAGCATCGACGCGCCCACGCTGCACCGGTATGCGCCCAAGGTCGCGTTCCAGGTGTTTCATGAAGACCGCCCGGTGCTGCGTTCAGCCAATGCGCCCGTGACACCGATGATCGAGGCCGGAAAGCGCTTCAAGTCCGGCTTCAGGACGGTGCAGATCAGTGGCATGGCATGGCGTGTTTTTGCGGCGTATGGAGCCGAGCAGGACGTGCAGGTCTACGTGGGCGAACAGACGAGTTCGCGGGACGCCATTTTGTGGGCCGTGCTGCGCAGTACCTTGTGGCCGATTCTGGTGGCGCTGCCCCTGCTGGGGCTGGCGGTGTGGTGGGCGGTGTACCGCGGTGTGCAGCCGATTCGGCGACTCGGGCGCGCATTGGCAGCGCGCCAGCCGCAGGCGCTGGATCCGGTCACCCTGCGCAATGCGCCCGCCGAGATGACGCCGATGATCGCCGCATTGAACAGTCTGTTCGAGCGCATCGGGCACCTGCTGGAGTCCGAGCGGCGTTTTACCGCCGATGCCGCCCACGAACTGCGCACCCCGATTGCAGCCATTCGCGTGCAGGCGCAGGTGGCGATGGGCGAAGCGGACGAGTCCTTGCGCAAGCATGCCCTTCAGGGCACGCTGGAAGGCTGCGACCGTGCCACGCGCCTGGTCGAGCAGCTGCTCAGCCTGTCCCGGCTGGAAGCGCTGGAAGCGCCGGTCATGGCGGCGGTCGATCTGCGCGCCGTGGCGCAGCGGGTGGTGGCCGAGCTGGCGCCCAAGGCGATTGGCAAACACCAGACGCTGGAATTCGACGGTGCCGGGTCCTGCCCCATTCCGGGCAACGCGACGCTGCTGGCGGTGCTGGTGCGCAACCTGGTCGACAACGCGGTGCGCTACAGCCCGCCGTTGGCGCGCATCAAGGTGGCCGTTCGGTTACAGGACGGGCAGGTGGCGCTGAGTGTGGAAGACAGCGGGCCGGGCCTTGAGGATGCAGACAGCACCCGCCTGGGCGAGCGATTCTTCCGGGTGACCGGCAGCCTGGAAAGCGGCAGCGGTCTGGGCTGGTCCATCGTGCGGCGCATTGCGGCCGTGCACCGGCTGGAAATCGAGGTCGGGCATTCGGCGGAACTGGGCGGGCTGGCTGTACACGTCATTTCGAAGAAAAAATAGCATTTGCGCTGTATGGATGGGCATTTACAGCTATTAATACAGTAGCAAAAAAGGATTGTAAAACGTTGTCTTTGCCCGGCGGAAAATCAACTGCAGGCTTCATGCAAGCTTCCTGCAGGAAGAAGCGTTCAATAATCGCGCATCCCATCAGACATCGTTTTACCCACAACAGGAGCGCCACTTCCATGAAGCCAATGAATCGCCACCTGGAGCGCCACCGAACCGACCGCATCGGCTGGCTGCGCGCCGCCGTGCTGGGGGCCAATGACGGCATTGTTTCCACGGCCAGCCTGGTGCTGGGCGTGGCGGCGGCCGGTGCCACCCCGCAAGCCGTTCTGGTGGCAGGCGTTGCCGGGCTGATGGCCGGGGCCATGTCGATGGCGGCAGGCGAGTATGTCTCGGTGCATTCGCAGGCCGACACCGAAAAAGCCGAAATGGAGCGCGAGCGTCTTGAACTGGAGCGGCATCCCGAGGCGGAACATGCCGAACTGGCGGGCATTTACATCAAGCGCGGGCTCACCCCTGAACTGGCCCGCCAGGTGGCCGGTCAACTGATGAATCATGACGCACTGGGCGCCCATGTGCGTGATGAACTGGGCATTTCCGACGATTTGCTCGCCAACCCGATCCAGGCCGCCCTGGCATCGGCCGCGAGCTTTGCTGTGGGGGCTGCGCTGCCGCTGGCGGTTACGGCTTTGGCACCAGCCAATGGCTTGACCGTCTGGGTATCCGTCACTTCACTCGGGTTTCTGGCCCTGCTGGGGGCCATGGCCGCACGTGCGGGAGGCGCTGCCATCGTGGCGGGTGCCTGGCGCGTCACCTTCTGGGGCGCTCTGGCCATGGCCATCACCGCCGGGGTTGGTGCGCTGTTTGGGGCTGTTGGTTAGCGCGAAATCAACCGGGCCTTGTCTCGTGGCATTCAAGACTGCAGCAGATTTTGCTATTGAATCAATAGCTTGAAAATTAAGCTGGACGGGCGTAGATGGCCTTTTTTGATACTAAAAAATGTGGACCAACTGAAACCCGTGTGCGCTAGGCGCGGTGGGCAAGGGCCGCTGCCGGATACAGCTGTTGCAACACCGAAGAGGTGATGCGCAGCAGAAGCGCTTGCGCAGCGCCGGCCGATGTTTCTGCAGGAGAAGAGGGCTGCCGCAGCGTCTGCCACAAGCGGCCCACGGCGGCTTCCTCGGCCACCACCGCCCGCTCGACCTCAGCCTGCCAGAAAGCCGGCGCCTCGCTTTGTGCAAAATGGCCGCGCCCGCGCCCGAAATGCGCCACCGTCAGGTAGCGCAGCACGCTGGCCACCAGCAGCGTGCGCAAGAATTCATCGGTGAACTGCACCGTGGTCTGTTCCCGGTCGGTGCTTGAATTGAAGCCCCAGGCCGCACCCGCAAACCCCAAGGCGCCGACCACGCTGCCCAGCAGCGCACCGGCGCCCAGGCTCAAGCCGCCCGCCATCAGATCCGCCGACAGGCCGGTCGCCGCGCCCGACAATACCGCGCCTAGCAGGCCCGCCTGCGCCTTGTCGATGGGCGCGCGAACCGCAAAATTCTCGCGCACCCGCTGGTTGATGCGCGTCGCTTCGCCGGGGTCGATCCGGTGCAGCGTCAGCAGCTGGCGCGTGGTGTCGGCAATGCCGTCGTTGAGCCGCTCGACCAGGATGCCCATGGCCTGGTCTTCGCGTTTCAGCTTGCCCGTCTTGCGCAGGCCGGTGGCCTGCAGGGCTGAATTCAGCAGCGAACGACTCTCGGGCTCTACCGCCTGGCGGTCCTGCGTCGCTGCCGCCAGCTGCTGCGCCCCCAGCCGCATCGACGCCTGAAAGCGTGTGTCATGGTGGGCGTCCCAGGCGGCCAGCAGGCGTGCGAAGCCGGCGGCTTTGTCAGGTTCGATCCACTGGCCGACGGCTTCGTAAAACACCCGCTCATGCACCCAGCAGCGGGCAAAGGCGTCAAGCGCCAGCACCTTGCGCACGATCGGAAAGGCTTCCAGGTGGCGGCGCCAGCGCATCAGTTCTGCCTGCTCCTCTGGTGCCGGGCGCGGCGGCCCCGTCTGGTTGAGCAGCACCATCACCGGCTTGCCCAGCCACTGCAGGATGTTCATCTCGGCCGCCAGGTAGCCGGCGTCGCCGGGATGCTCCGCCGAATTGACCAGGTAAAGCACCACGTCGGCCGCATCGCGGGCGGTGCGCAATGCCTGCTGGCTGAGCCAGAACGGCCGGTCACTGTAGCGGTCCAGCACTTCCCGCAAAAACCAGCCTATCGGGTTGTCGGCCATGCCCAGCCGCTTGAGGAGCCGCACCGAATCGCCAAAGCCCGGCGTGTCCCACAGCAGCAGGGCATCGCCGGCGCTGGTCGTCAGCAGCGGATGCGCTTCGGACGACAGGGTGACATGGGCTGCATCGCGCACTTCGCCGACATCGGCGCCCAGCAGGGTCCGGGCCAGCGTGGTCTTGCCGTTGTTGGTGTGCGACACCAGCGCCAGCTGGATCTGGACCGGGGCGGCGCTCATGCGGTTGCCGACAAGGCAAGGCCTGCGCCGACGTCCACCGCATGGGCATCGGGATGGAGCAGGTTGACGAAGGTGGCGGGCGCCTTGTGAAAGCTGCAGAACTGCTGCCACAGGGCGATGCGCTCGGCCATTCTGTCCTTGCCGCCGGCTTGCGTGCCGACCCGTTCCAGGTAGCCCGATTCGTCGACCAGCACGGCGATGCCGCGTGACGACACCCGCACCAGGTGGTCGAGCAGGGCGCCATGGTTTTCCTTTTCGGGCGTGGCCGCCAGGCTGAACAGAACCGCCGTGATGGTGGCGTCGCTGTCGTTCAGCTTGACGTCGCGCAGTGCCTCGTGCGGCTCGTCGCCATAGGCAATCGACGGGCGCAGCATCAGCCGGGCCTGCTCGCCCAGCAGTCGTGCCGCCAGTTGGCTCAGGCCCTTGTCGCGCGCTTCGTCGATCGCGAAGCTGTAGGGCAGCACCCGCAGCATGCCGGGCGCACCGCCAAGTGCCTTGAGCAGCCTGCGGAAATAGGGCTGCTCCAGCTCCAGTGGAAAATTACGGCTCCATTTTTTAATGCGCCACTGGGCGGCGCCGGCCAGCAGCAGGCGCGGCAGCATGACCAGCAGGAACAGCGTGGCGGCATACAGATGCACCCAGCGCGCGCCACCCAGTGGCGAGGAGGGTGCCTGCCCGAACCGGAGCGCTTCAATGTCGGCCAGCGAAAACCCCTGAAGCGGAAAAATCGTCAGGGCCGGCATGAACAGCGCCGACAGCAGCGCATGCACCTGCCCGGCATCCAGAAAAGTGCTTTCCCAGCCCGCCGAATACTGCGCGACATAGCCGCGCGCATACAGCGAAAGCACCGCACCGATGGCAAACAGGGCCGAGCCCAGGTGCAGGGTGCGGCCCAGCCGGGCCAGTGTCAGCCGCCGGCTGAGCTGGGTCCACTCGGCCATGAACGCCAGCAAGGCACTGACGAGGGCGGGTGGCAGCTTGCGCGGCAGGCGTGTCCGTCCCAGGCTGAGCAGGTGAACCAGGTCCGCACCCGGCTTTTTCAGTTTGCCAAACGGCAGCCAGCGCCAGACCAGCAGGCTTGCATAGACCGCCAGGTTCCAGCCGATGATCAGCAGCAAAGGCGGCGACAGCAAATCAACCCGGTGCGGGTCGGTGATCTGGTCCAGGAAAATGCCGGCCAACAGGGCCAGGACCGGCAGCCCGGTCCAGAATACATGAAGCGCCCCGGGCAGCCTGAGCATTGGACCGAACGCCGCATGCCGCTCCGACAGGCGCTGGAGAATCTGCCCTGCGCGCTGCTGCAGGAACGTGTCCGCCGTGACGGGGGAGCCGGCGTGGGACGCCTGCCACTGTGCCAGTTCCGTGGCGCTGCGGCTGGCATGGCGGCGGTCGTCCTCGCTCAGGATTTCGTGCGCATGGTCCGCCGTTTCAATGGCACGAACCATGACCACTTCCCGGGCCGCCTGTTCATTCATGCATTTCTTCCGTGAGGCGCGGCATGGCTGAAGTGAGCAGCGGCATGCGGATGCTTACGCGGGCAGCATCACCTGGTGGTCCACGCTGAACTGGTAGTCGCGGAAGATGTGTTCGGCGCTCAGGGCCAGGTAGGTGCCGTCGGGCTGAAGGCGGGACGTGTCCTTCAGGCGGTAGGTGCTGCTGCCGCAGGTCCAGACGTTGTAGTTGCGCATGTGCGTGCACAGGCAGGTCTTGTCCATGACCGAGATGTTCTTGCCGTCCGGGTGCAGGGCGATCTGCTCGTTGTACGCGGTGATGTAGGCACAGTTGCCGTTGCCGTCAAGCAGGTAACCGTAGGACTCGCAGTTGGGCCGGATGCCCGAGCCGATGGCCGGGGAATTCTTCAGCATGCGCATCGGATAGCCGGTCGGCGAGATGGTGTTGACCGTGATGTCGGCTTCGCTGGCGCGGAAGTATTCCTGCTTGTCCTTGGCCGGCAGGCCGCATTCGTTGGACACGGTGAAGCGCGTGGCCACCTGCACCGCCGCCGCGCCGTTTTCGAGGAAACCGACCGCATCGCTGCCGGTGAAAATGCCGCCGGCGGCAATCAGCGGAATGTCAAGCTGCTCGGTCTTCAGGAAGGCGGCAATCTCGGCCACGATGGTGGCCAGGTCGTACTTTTCCCAATCCATGCCAAAGCCCAGATGGCCGCCGGCCAGCGGGCCTTCGACAATCACATAGTCAGGCAGCCGGCCCAGGCGGGCGGTCTTGCGCAGGAACAATTGCAAGGCACGCACCGACGACACAATGATGCCCATCTTGGCATCGCGAAAGCGCGGGTGCTCGGCCATCAGGCCGAACGAGCCCAAATGCAGGCCGGCGCTCAGGGTAATGCCGTCAATGCCCGCATCCAGCGCCGAATTGAGACGCACCTGCAGCGTGTCGCGCGGAGAGTTCATCGTCAGCTTTTCCATCACGTTGACGAACACCATGCCGTCACCGCGCTTGGCTTCCATGGTCTTGCCGACATGCAGCCGTGTGGCTTCGGCCAGCTCGCCCAGGTCGAACTGCACGCTGCTCTTGTCAGAATTGGATATGTTGCTTTTGTAGAACTTGGTCTTGCCCTTGACGAATTCGGTGTCAAAGCGACGATCGGACACGTCATGGACCAGCGCGTCGGAAATATGGCCGATGCCGCCCAGTCGCGCTGCTTCCAGTGCCAGCTCGGCGGTGGAAATATCGACGCCCATTCCGCCAATGATGATCGGCACCAGTTCCTTTTGGCCGAATTTCAGGCGGAAATCATCAACTCTTTTCATCGGGATCCTTGTAGCTAGGGGGTGAAGGCGCCGTCAAGCGCTTCGGCATTTCCTGAAGATTTGCGTGTCTGAAGGAATGCACTTGTCAATACCCATAATGGTAATGCTTTGACACGTCCGAGTTTGAAGTGCGATGCAGTAAACGTCCGGGAAACAGGATTTGGATCAATGACCGTGCATTGCGTGGCCGGGCTGCCCGGCTTCGGCCCGCAGAATTTGGCTGTGCTTTGCATAATGGAGCCGTTCGTGCCGCTTTCTTTCATCAACCGCCTGACCGGGTTGCCGGTCGGTTTTCTGGAGGTATTTCATGGCTCAGTACCAAATCGCCGTCGTGGTGGGCAGTCTTCGCAAGGACTCGTTCAACAAAAAACTCGCTGGGGCGCTTGAAAAACTGTTTCCGGCCGATTTCAGTTTCATCCATGTCCGGATTGACGACCTGCCGCTGTACAACCAGGACGACGATGGCAGTCCGTCGGCGCAGGTGACGCGCCTCAAGGCTGAGATCGCGGCAGCGCAGGGCGTGCTGTTTTTCACGCCTGAATACAACCGGTCCATCCCCGGCGTGCTGAAAAACGCGATTGATCATGCCTCCCGCCCGTACGGCAAAAGCAGCTGGAACAGCAAGCCAGCCGGGGTAATAGGCGCATCGGTCGGCCCGATCGGCACGGCCATGGCGCAGCAGCACCTGCGCAACATACTGGCTTACCTGAACATGCCCACGCTCGGCCAGCCCGAAGCCTTCATACACAACAAGGAAGGGCTGTATGACGCGGCGGGCAACATCGGCGAGGCCAGCCTGAAATTCCTGCAGGGCTGGGTGGATGCCTATGTGGCCTGGGTCAAGCAACACGCCTGAAGATTAGCCGACGCCGGGCGGCGATACGCTTTACGCAGTGCAAGACCGAAATTAGCCAGCGCTCATGAATTGGAGTGCGCTTGCTATAAAGAAAGTATTCGTCAGGAGTCCAATTAAACTGTCAAAAACTCAGGAGATTGGTATGAAAATCAGCCCGGCTATTGCACTTTTCCCATTTTTCATCTTTCCTGCGCTGGCTGTGGGCCAACCCGCCCAGCCTGTCAAGGTGCTGCGCGATCTGGAACCCCTGCAGCCCCACATCCTGTCCAAAGACGAACTGCAGCAACTCCTGCCTGGTGCTGCAATCCGGCGAATCAATGAAAAAGGCAACACCCACGCCTGGACCAACGATACCGATGGTTCCTTCGTGGTCTCGTCGGACAACCGTTCTACTACGGGCCGAAATGCTACAGCGCGGGGCAAGTGGCATCTGTCCGATGACGGGCGTTACTGCATTCTCATCGACTGGAACCGTGCCGATAATGAAGAATGGTGTCGATTAATCATCAAGACCTCGGACGGCTACTACACCACCAAATCAGACCGGATGGGTACGGAAAAGGTCTATAAGCTCGACATTGTTGCCAAATAGCGGGCTTTAGGCCACCAACGCGGCCTGGGGCTGGTTGGCCGCGCTGTGCGTGTGCCCCAGGATGTCCAATTCAGCGGAAGCCAGTGCGGCGGCTTTCCCGGCTTCGCCCATCGCCAGCCCTTCGGCCCGGACAAAGCGCACATCGGTCACGCCAAAAAAGCCGAAGACGGTTTTCAGATAGCTTTCCTGGTGCTCCATGGCGTTGCCCGCATCGCTGGTCGAATACATGCCGCCGCGCGTCGAGGCCACGATGATGGTCTTGCCGCCAGCCAGGCCGACCGGGCCTTTGTCGGTGTACTTGAAGGTGCGGCCAGCCTGGGCCACCCGGTCAATCCAGGCCTTGAGCTGGCTGGGAATGGAAAAGTTGTACAGCGGCGCGCCGATCACCACCACATCGGCGGCCAGGAACTGCGCCACCAGTGCTTCGGACACGGCGTTTTCGCGCTGCTGCGCATCGCTCAGCTCGGCTGCGCCTGCAGGCAGGCGAAAACCCAGCGACTCGACCGACAAATGGCTGGGCGTGTCCACCGCCAGATCAAGGTAGCTGACCTCGGTGGCCGGATGGGCCGCGCGCCAGGAGGCCACGATTTGCGCCGTCAGCTGGCGCGATACGGAGTTGGTTCCGAGGATGCTGGAGTCGATGTGAAGAAGCTTGGTCATGATGGAAAATTTCCGGATTTAAAGGTTGTGTGAAAGCGACGATCTGGTTTTAACCATGGATAGATTGTCCGGGCAAGCCAATACCTTGATAAGCCGGCAATATCGCGATTGATCGTTCTATGTACAGGACAATACAAGCCACGGAGCACGTGAATGGAAGACCTGAATGACATGCTGTACTTTGCCGAAGTCGCCGAGCGCGGCGGTTTTGCCGCTGCCGGACGGGCGCTGGGCGTGCCCAAGTCCCGGCTGTCGCGCCGTGTCGCCGAACTGGAGGCGCGGCTGGGTGTTCGCCTGTTGCAGCGCACCACCCGCAAGCTCTCGCTGACCGAGGTGGGCGACATCTACCTGCGCCACTGCAGCGCCATGCGCGATGAAGCGCTGGCCGCTGCCGATGCTGTGGCGCAGTTGCAGGTCGAGCCGCGCGGCCTGCTGCGCGTGACATGCCCTGTCACGCTGGCCCAGAGCACGCTGGGCTACCTGATTCCCTGCTATCTGGCGCTGTATCCGCGCGTCAAGCTGGACCTGCGGGTCACCAACCGGGTGGTCGATCTGGTGGACGAGGGCATCGACGTGGCGCTTCGGGTAAGGCCGACACTGGACGACAGCGGCAGCCTGGTCGTCAAGCAGCTTGGTGCCACCTTCGGGCATTTGCTGGCCAGTCCGGATCAGCTGCGCCGGCAGGGCGTGCCGGCGACCACGGACGAACTGTCGCGGCTGGACACGGTGGCCATGTCATCGTTCGTCGGGCGCAGCGCCTGGACGCTGGTCGGGCCGCAAGGCCAGGAATTTGTCTTTCAGCACCAGCCGCGCTATGTGGCCGATGACCTGCAAACGCTCAAGCTGGCGGTGCTGGCCGGCACCGGCATCAGTTTTCTGCCGGACAGCCTGAGCCAGGCCGAAATCCAGGCGCAACTGCTGGTCCCCGTGCTGCCGGGATGGGCACCCAGGCCGGGCATGGCGCATGCCGTGTTTCCTTCGCGGCGCGGTCAGATACCCGCTGTGCGCAGTTTTCTGGACTTTCTGGGCGAGCATATGCAGGGCGATGAACTGGTCGGCCATGCATCGCCGCCTTTATGACAGGTGAATTTTTAAGCCAAATCAATACTTTTCGCACACCCAGCATGCATGAACAGCTATATAAAATATAGTGAAAACAGGCTGGCTGTCGTCTGCTGTATCAAATTCAATCGAATTTCTATATTCTATTTAAATCATAAATTAAGAGAAATATATTCTTTTGAGTTTTAAAGATTTCGCGCCAGAATACCCGATTCCCAACCTTTCAAGGAGCGAGTCATGACCCCAATGCTTCCACGAAGGCAACGGCGCGCAGCGATGTGCTTCATCAATCCGAAAAAAGTCATCTGCGCCACCTTCACCTATGCGGCCATTACCGGCTAGCCCCAGCCCAACAAGTAAACAGCGCATCAGCTATCCTTTCCGACTTTTCCCTTTGCCTTCCTGGAACCCGCATGACCTCTAAATTCAAGATTGCCCTGGCAACGCTGGCATTGGCCGCCAGCAGCATCGCCTCTAGCCAGACCCTGCTGAACGGCTCGTATGACGTGGCTCGTGAGTTCTACAAGGACTACAACGCGGCGTTTATCGCCCATTACAAGAAAACCACCGGCAAGGACGTGAAAATCGACCAGTCGCATGCCGGCTCCAGCGCCGTGGCGCGTTCGGTGGCCGACGGCCTGGACGCCGATGTGGTGACCATGAACACCTCGACCGATGTCGAATTTTTGGCGAATGCCGGCGTGGTGGCCAAGGACTGGGCCAAGCGTTTCCCCGGCAATGCCTCCCCGACCACCTCGACCATGCTGTTTCTGGTGCGCAACGGCAACCCCAAGGGCATCAAGGACTGGGACGACCTGACCAAGCCCGGCATCCAGGTCATCGTCGTCAACCCCAAGACCGGCGGCAATGGCCGCTACACCTACCTGGCCGCCTGGGGTTACGCCAAGAAAAAGGGCGCGACCGACGCGCAGGCTGCCGAGTTTGTCGGCAAGCTGTACAAGAACGTACCGGTGCTGGGCAAGGGCGGACGCGACGCAACGACGGCCTTTTTGCAGCGCAACATCGGCGATGTGCTGGTGACGTTTGAATCCGAAGTCGTGTCGGTCAACAAGGAGTTCGGCGCAGGCAAGGCCGACGCGGTGTACCCGTCCATCAGCATCCTGGCTGAAAACCCAGTGGCAGTGGTGGAGCGCACAGTGGCCAAGAAAGGCACGGCGGTTCTGGCCAAGGCTTACCTTGACTACCTGTATTCCGATGAAGGCCAGGAAATTGCGGCCAAGCACGCCATGCGTCCGTATTCGCAAGCCATCCTGAAAAAGCACAGCGACATTTTCAAGCCGATCCAGCTCTTCACGGTGCAGGAAATGTTCGGCTCGCTGAGCGAAGCGCAAAAAGTCCACTTCAATGACGGTGGCCAGTTCGACAAGCTCTACACCGTCCGGTAAACATGAGTGCCTTGACTTCCGGGGCGCCATCCGCTGGGGTGGCGCCCCCTCTTCGTTCCGGCGCCAAGAGAACACCGCAGCGGGTGCTGCCGGGTTTCAGGTTGACGCTGGGCTACACGGTGTTGTACCTCAGCCTGATCGTGCTGATTCCTATAGCCGCGCTATTCTTCAAGACCTTCACGCTGACGTGGGAGCAGTTTGTCTTCGCCGTCACGTCGCCGCGTGTCATGGCCTCGTACCGGCTGACGTTTGGCGCGTCGCTGATTGCCGCACTGGTGAATCTGGTGTTTGGCCTGCTGCTGGCCTGGGTGCTGGTTCGCTACAAGTTTCCGGGCAAGAAAATCGTCGATGCGCTGGTAGACCTGCCGTTTGCGCTGCCCACGGCAGTCGCCGGTATTTCGCTGACGGCGTTGCTGGCCGGCAACGGCTGGCTCGGCCAGTACCTCGAACCCATGGGCATCAAGCTGGCGTTCACGCCCGCCGGCGTGGTGATTGCCTTGATTTTCGTCGGCATGCCGTTTGTGGTGCGCACGGTGCAACCGGTGCTTGAAGACGCCGAAAAAGAGCTTGAAGAAGCCGCCACCGCGCTGGGCGCCAACCGTTTCCAGATTTTTACCAAGGTGATCTTTCCGCACATCGCGCCGGCCCTGATGACCGGCTTTGCGATGGCATTCGCCCGCGCCATCGGCGAATACGGCTCGGTCATCTTCATTGCCGGCAACATGCCGATGATTTCCGAGATCACGCCGCTGATCATCATCGGCAAGCTGGAGCAGTATGACTATGCCGGCGCCACGGCCGTGGCGGTGGTGATGCTGGTCATCTCGTTCATCCTGCTGCTGGTCATCAATGCGCTGCAGACCTGGCAGCGAAAAACCACCGGAGCGTCGTCATGAGCGGTCCGTCTTCGCAACCCATTCGCCGCGCCAAGGCCGGCACAACCGAGGCGCCGTGGGTCCGCTACCTGCTCATTACCGTGGCGCTGCTGTTCGTGCTGCTGTTTTTGATCCTGCCGCTGGCTGCCGTCTTTACCGAGGCGCTGCGCAAGGGTTTTGGCGCTTATCTGGAAGCACTGAAGGAGCCTGACGCCTGGTCGGCCATCCAGCTCACCCTGATCGCCGCCGCGATTTCCGTGCCGTTGAACCTCGTGTTCGGCGTGGCCGCCGCCTGGGCGATCGCCAAGTACGAGTTTCGCGGCAAGTCGTTTTTGACGACGCTGGTCGATCTGCCGTTTTCCGTCTCGCCGGTCGTTGCTGGCCTGATGTACGTGCTGCTGTTCGGCGCCCAGGGCTGGTTTGGCCCGTGGCTGCAGGCGCATGACATCAAGATCATCTTTGCCGTTCCAGGCATCGTGCTGGCCACCGTGTTCGTGACCTTTCCCTTCATCGCGCGGGAACTGATTCCGCTGATGCAGGCGCAGGGCAACGACGAGGAGCAGGCCGCGATCGTATTGGGCGCGACCGGCTGGCAGACCTTTTGGCGCGTCACGCTGCCCAACATCAAGTGGGGGCTGATCTACGGCGTGATTCTGTGCAATGCGCGTGCCATGGGCGAATTCGGCGCGGTATCGGTGGTGTCGGGCCACATTCGCGGGCAGACCAACACCTTGCCGCTGCATGTGGAAATCCTCTACAACGAATACCAGTCGGTGGCTGCCTTTGCCGTGGCCTCGCTGCTGGCCATCCTTGCGCTGGTCACGCTGGCCATCAAATCGGTCGCCGAATGGCGGCACGAGGCTGAAATGAAAGCCGCAGCCCAGCTGCCGCCTGAGCGGCCCGCTCTTAATTGAACGCAGACCCTCACCCCAACCTTCTGGCGAAGGGCGAGGGAGAAAGAAAGAAAAAATCATGGGTATCGAAATTCGCAACGTCAGCAAGCAGTTTGGCAACTTCCAGGCCTTGAGTGACGTGAGCCTGGACATTGAAGCCGGCGAACTCGTCGCCTTGCTCGGCCCCTCGGGCTGCGGCAAGACCACGCTGCTGCGCATCATTGCCGGGCTGGAAACGCCCGACCAGGGCAGCATTTTGTTCAGCGGCGAGGACACCACCGACGTGCATGTGCGCGAGCGCGGCGTCGGCTTTGTGTTCCAGCATTACGCGCTGTTCCGGCACATGACGGTGTTCGAGAACGTCGCCTTCGGCCTGCGCGTCAAGCCGCGCAGCCAGCGGCCCAGCGAAGCGCAGATCAAGGAAAAAGTGCATTCGCTGCTCGGCCTGGTGCAGCTCGACTGGCTGGCTGACCGTTTTCCGTCGCAACTGTCGGGCGGGCAACGCCAGCGCATCGCTCTGGCGCGCGCGCTGGCGGTCGAGCCGAAGGTGCTGCTGCTTGACGAGCCGTTTGGCGCGCTGGACGCCAAGGTGCGCAAGGAGTTGCGCCGCTGGCTGCGCCGCCTGCATGACGACCTGCATGTCACCAGCATCTTTGTCACGCACGACCAGGAAGAAGCGCTCGAAGTCGCCGACCGCGTGGTGCTGATGAACCAGGGCAAGGTCGAGCAGATCGGCTCGCCGCAACAGGTCTGGGATCATCCGGCGAGCCCGTTCGTTTATGGCTTCCTCGGCGACGTGAACTTGTTTCATGGCCGCGCCCATGAAGGCGAAATCCAGCTCGACGGATTGACACTCGATGCGCCGGAGCACAGCGGCGCGCAAAACGCCAAGGCCTTCGCCTATGTGCGGCCGCACGATTTCGATGTGGCGCGTTATACGCCAGGGGCCGACGGCATCGTCGCGACACTGGACCGCGCCATCGTCATCGGCCCGATTGCCCGGCTGGAACTGGTTCCGGTTGATTCGGACAAGCCGTCGGCCGAATCCCTGATTGAAGTGCAAATGCCATCGCATCAGTTCAGGGACATGGGACTGAAAGAGGGAGAAAAGCTGGTGATCACGCCGCGCAAGGCACGCGTGTTTGTCGATGCGGGCGAGGGGATTTGACGGCAAGCACGGCTAGCAAGCGTCGGTTCTGACAAAAAATATTTTTTTGGTATCAAAAAGGTCTCTTGCGCAGGCTGCATATGAGATGACAGCTATTTATTCAATAGCAAAAGAATGTTGGGTCATTTGAGCCATTTGGGTTCACTGAGCATTCCGGCCAGCGTTATCCGAACGACTTGTCACGACACCCCCGAACTTGTTCTTCAGGCATACGCACAGCGGGGCATGCGCGTGCAGGAACTAATCCGGGGCGGTTTCAACGAACCATCGGACAATCCTTGAATCGATCAACCAAGAGGGAATTGAATGTTTTTGACGTATTTCGACACCATGCCGCGCCGCTTGCTGGCACTGACGGCCGCAGTATGTGTGGCGCTGCTTGCTTTTGGTCTTTACTTGCAGCATGTGGTGGGGCTGGAGCCTTGCCCGATGTGCATCGTGCAGCGCTATGCCTTGGCGCTGGTGGCCATCGTTGCAGGCGTCAGCGCCCTGAGCGCCCGGCGGAATTTCCTGATCACCGGTGCCAGCTTGCTGGTGTTGCTGTCGGGTTTTGGCGCCTTCGTGGCGGCGCGGCAGAGTTTCCTGCAGTGGTATCCGCCTGAAATCGTCTCGTGTGGCCGTGATTTTTACGGAATGATCGAAACCTTTCCGCTCAAGCGCGCGATTCCGCTGATTTTCAAGGGCAGTGGCGACTGCACTGCGATTGACTGGACCTTTCTGGGCGGCTCGATTGCCAACTGGTCTTTTGTCTGCTTTGCGCTGATTGCCGTGATGGCGCTGACGCTGGCCGTCAGGCAGGCCCGCCAGCGCTGATAGTGCGCATGCGCTGCCATGTTCACGTTAATTGCTATTGAAAATATAGCTATCAGCGCCCGTGCAGCCTGCGCAAAAGGCTGATTTGATGCAAAAAAATGCCAGTCAGCGCGGGGCTGACTGGCATGGGTTTGAAGCGGCGTCTTTTCGGCACGCCCGCGACTGCTTTAGATCACCTTGGCAATCGATGCGCAAACATAGTCGATGTTCTTGCTGTTCAGCGCGGCCACGCACATACGGCCGGTGTCGGTGCCATAGACGCCAAACTCACTGCGCAGGCGCACCATCTGGTCCTTGCTCAAGCCCGAATAGCTGAACATGCCGATCTGCTGGGTGATGAAGCTCATGTCTTCCTTCACGCCAGCGGCTTTCAGGCCATCGACCAGCTTCTGGCGCATGGCCTTGATGCGCACGCGCATCTCGCCGAGTTCCTTTTCCCACAACGCACGCAGCTCGGGCGTGTTCAGCACCATGGCGACCACCGTGCCGCCATGAATCGGCGGGTTGCTGTAGTTGGTGCGGATGACGATCTTGAGCTGGCTCAGCACGCGGCCGGCTTCTTCCTTGCTCTCGCACACCACGCTCAGGCCGCCGACGCGTTCGCCGTACAGGCTGAAACTCTTGGAAAAAGAGGTGGAGACGAAAAAGTCCAGGCCGGCCGCAACAAACTTGCCGACAGCCGCGCCGTCTTCTTCAAGACCATAGCCAAAGCCCTGGTAGGCCATGTCCAGAAAGGCTACCAAGTTGTTGGCCTTGACGGCGGCAACGACTTGGTCCCACTGGGCGGCGGTGATGTCATAGCCAGTCGGGTTGTGGCAGCAGGCGTGCAGCACGACGACCGTGCCAGCAGGCGCAGCGTTCAGCGCGGCCAGCATGCCGTCGAAGTTGATGCCGCGCGTGGCTGCGTCGTAATACGGGTAGCTTTCGACCGTGAAGCCGGCGTTGGTGAACAGCGCGCGGTGGTTTTCCCAGCTTGGGTCGCTGATCAGGACTTTGGCGTCCGGGTTCAGGCGCTTCAAGAAGTCGGCACCGACTTTCAGGCCGCCCGTGCCGCCGATGCACTGCACCGTGGCCACGCGGCCCGAGGCAACAGGTTCGCTGTCGGCGCCAAACACCAGGCCCTTGACGGCCGAATCGTAGGCGGCAATGCCGTCAATCGGCAAATAGCCACGTGCCTTGGGCGCTTCCATCATCTGTTTTTCAGCAATCTGGACGCATTCGAGCAGCGGTAGCTTGCCGTTGTCGTCGTAATAGACGCCCACGCCGAGGTTGACCTTGGCGGGGTTGGTGTCGGCGCCAAATTGTTCGTTCAGGCCCAGGATCGGGTCGCGCGGGGCCATTTCGACGGCGGTAAACAAAGACATGGAATATCCTTAGAAGTGAAAAATGTGCCTTGGGCAAGGCGGATGGCGCCGGGTGTTGTCCCGGCAAAAGGTCTGGTGGTCGAGCGGCAGGGATTGCAATTCCCGCCTTTGCCCGAATGTCATAGTGTGTTTAATTGCCCCGGATTTTAACGGGGCCTGATGGGATTTTTTATGCCAGAAATCATGGAAGTCACGGCCGATGCCGGGGGCGTCGGCCAGTTCATCCGTTTTCCGGATTCGCCTTTCGAGTTGTTCCAGCCCTATCTACCCGCAGGCGACCAGCCGCAGGCCATCGACAAGCTGGTGGACGGCGTGAGGGACGGCGAGGTCTTTCAAACCCTGCTCGGCGTGACCGGCTCGGGCAAGACCTTTACCATGGCCAATGTGATTGCCCGGCTGGGCCGGCCGGCGATCGTGTTTGCGCCGAACAAGACGCTGGCCGCGCAGCTGTACAGCGAATTTCGTGAATTCTTCCCGAAAAACGCGGTCGAGTATTTCGTCAGCT
The DNA here is from genome assembly GCF_010365105.1 of Polaromonas sp. Lineage (GTDB taxonomy): Bacteria > Pseudomonadota > Gammaproteobacteria > Burkholderiales > Burkholderiaceae_C > Polaromonas. Next base: position 44,187 of record NZ_JAAFGZ010000026.1, read on the forward strand.
ACTACGACTACTACCAGCCCGAAGCCTATGTGCCGCAGCGCGACCTGTTCATTGAAAAGGACTCGGCCATCAACGAGCACATCGAGCAGATGCGGCTGTCGGCGACCAAGAGCGTGCTGGAGCGGCGCGACACCATCATCGTCGCGACCGTGAGTGCCATCTACGGCATTGGCGCGCCCGAGGATTACACCCAGATGCGTTTCATTGCCCGCATTGGCGACAAGATGGGCCAGCGCGATGTGATTGCGCGGCTGATCCGCATGCAGTACAGCCGCAACGACGCTGATTTTTCGCGCGGCACTTTCCGGGTGCGTGGCGACGTGATCGATGTGTTTCCAGCCGAGCATTCGGAGCTGGCCATTCGCATTGAGTTGTTCGACGACGAGATCGAGACGCTTTCATTGTTTGACCCGCTGACGGGCCGTATCCGGCAGAAAATCCCGCGCTTCGTGGTGTATCCGAAAAGCCATTACGTCACGCCGCGCGACAAGGTGATGACGGCCGTGGAAACCATCAAGCTGGAGTTGTCCGAGCGGGTAGGGCAGTTCATCGCCGACGGCAAGCTGATCGAAGCCCAGCGCATCGAGCAGCGCACCCGGTTTGACCTTGAAATGCTGGGCGAAATTGGCCACTGCAAGGGCATCGAGAACTACACCCGCCATCTGAGCGGCGCGCCACCGGGTTCGGCACCATCGACGCTGTGCGACTATTTGCCGAAAGACTCGGTGATGTTCCTGGACGAGAGCCACGTCATGATCGGCCAGCTCAACGCCATGTACAACGGCGACCGGGCCCGCAAGACGACGCTGGTCGAATACGGTTTCCGATTGCCCAGCGCGCTGGACAACCGGCCGCTCAAGTTCGAGGAGTTTGAAACCAAGATGAGGCAGGCGATTTTTGTCTCTGCCACGCCGGCCGCTTACGAAAACGAGCATGCCGGACAAGTCGTCGAGCAGGTGGTCCGGCCTACCGGGCTGGTCGATCCGCAGGTGGAGGTTCGGCCGGCCACGCACCAGGTCGATGACGTGCTGCAGGAAATCCGCATCCGTGTGGAGATCAACGAACGGGTGCTGATCACCACGCTGACCAAGCGCATGGCCGAGCAGCTGACCGATTACCTGAGCGAAAACGGCGTGAAGGTGCGCTACCTGCACAGCGATGTGGAAACCGTCGAGCGGGTCGAGATTTTGCGCGACCTGCGCCTGGGCGCTTTCGATGTGCTGGTCGGCATCAACCTGCTGCGCGAAGGGCTGGACATTCCGGAAGTCTCGCTGGTGGCGATTCTGGATGCCGACAAGGAAGGTTTCCTGCGCTCGGAGCGCAGTCTGATCCAGACCATTGGCCGCGCTGCCCGCAACCTGAACGGCCGGGCGATTCTGTACGCCGACCGGATCACCGATTCAATGCAAAGGGCGATGGGTGAAACCGAGCGCCGGCGAAACAAGCAGCTGGAGTTCAATACCCTGCACGGCATCACGCCGCGCAGCATCGTCAAGCGCATCAAGGACCTGATTGATGGGGTGTACAGCGAAAAATCCGGCAAGGAAGCCGAAAAGCTGGAGATGCAAAAAGCGCTGGTTGAGGACATGAGCGAAAAGGACGTTTCGCGTGAAATCAAGCGCCTCGAAAAGCAGATGGTCGAACATGCGAAAAACCTGGAGTTCGAAAAGGCGGCCCGGGTGCGCGACCAATTGCACGGAGCAGGCTTTCGGAGCGCCCGGAACCGACAATGTGGTGCCGATTTCCTCGGCCGCATGACAGCGTCGTTGCCGGATCGGATCTTCGGGATGTTGATTTGATTGGGGTTATTGCCATACGCAACGGAGCTTCAGCCTGCGAAAAATGACCTTGCGTGGTATACTTGACGAAATTAGTCAAGAACCTGACACCCATAAAAAAACTCCTGCAAGCGGCTTTGAAGCCAGTCGGGACATTGAGGGATAAGTTCCCTGAGAGTCACAAGCTTTCGGGGTCAAAACGACAGTCAAGCGCACTTTAAGGAGCTTGTTATGCGTCTTACAACCAAAGGCCGTTTTGCGGTCACAGCGATGATCGATCTGGGATTACGCCAGAACAACGGTCCGGTCACGCTGGCAGCGATCAGCCAGCGCCAGCAGATTTCCCTGTCCTACCTGGAGCAGTTGTTCGGCAAGCTGCGTCGCCATGAACTGGTCGAATCCACCCGTGGCCCCGGCGGCGGTTACACGCTGGGCCGCAAGGCGTCCGAAATCACCGTTGCCGACATCATCGTGTCGGTGGACGAACCCATTGACGCCACCCAGTGTGGCGGCAAGGAAAATTGCCAGGACGATGGCACGCGGTGCATGACGCACGACCTGTGGTCCTCGTTGAACACCCGGATGGTCGAGTTTCTTGATTCGGTCAGTTTGCAAAAGCTGGTTGACGACCAACTTGCCAAGGGCGTCATGGTGGAAAGCACGCCGCAGGTCAAAAAGGCAGTCTTTGCCTCCCCCATTGTCAAGCCCGTCCGCGTGAATGCGCCCAACTCCGTGTTTGCACTCGGCAACGCTTTTTCCAAATCCTGACCGGTTCGGAATACATCGCCGGAATGCCATCGTTTCATCAAGTCGCCAGCCCGTAAAAACAAGAGAGCCCGCCCTATGGATACCCCACACTTCCCGATTTACATGGACTACAGCGCTACCAACCCTTGCGATCCACGGGTAGTGGACGCGATGATCCCGTGGTTGCGCGAGCATTTTGGCAATCCCGCGTCCCGCAGCCATGCCTGGGGCTGGGAGGCCGAAGCCGTGGTGGAGAAATCCCGCGAGCAGGTGGCAGCATTGATCGGTGCCGATCCGCGCGAGATTGTGTGGACCAGCGGCGCCACCGAATCCAACAACCTGGCGCTCAAGGGCGCGGCTCATTTCTACAAGTCCAAGGGCAAGCACCTCATCACGGTCAAGACCGAGCACAAGGCGGTGCTCGATACCTGCCGCGAATTGGAGCGTCAGGGCTTTGAAGTCACTTACCTGGATGTTCAGGCTGACGGTCTGCTGGACCTGGACGTGTTCAAGGCGGCAATCCGCCCGGACACCATCATTGTGAGCGTCATGTTCGTCAACAACGAAATCGGCGTGATCCAGGACATGGCCGCCATTGGTGCGATTTGCCGCGAAAAAGGCATTATTTTCCACTCGGATGCAGCGCAGGCCACTGGTCGCGTCGATATCGATCTGGCCAGCCTGCCGATCGATCTGATGAGCCTGACCTCGCACAAGACCTACGGTCCCAAAGGCATTGGCGCGCTGTATGTGCGTCGCAAGCCGCGTGTGCGCCTTGAAGCGCAAATGCACGGCGGCGGACATGAGCGCGGCATGCGCTCAGGCACCTTGCCGACGCACCAGATCGCCGGCATGGGCGAGGCCTACCGCATTGCCAAGGCCGAAATGCATGAAGAAAACAAACGCATCCGTGCATTGCATGAGCGCATGCTCAATGGCCTGAAGGATGTAGAGGAAGTGTTTCTCAACGGCCATGCCGAAAAGCGTGTGCCGCACAACCTGAACATGAGCTTCAATTTCGTCGAAGGCGAGTCGCTGATCATGGGCATCAAGGGTCTGGCGGTGTCGAGCGGTTCAGCCTGCACCTCGGCGAGCCTGGAGCCCAGCTACGTGCTGCGCGCCCTGGGCCGCAGCGACGAACTGGCGCACAGCAGCCTGCGCATGACGATTGGCCGCTGGACCACCGAAGAGGAAATCGACTACGCCGTTGCCACCATCAAGGAAAATGTGGCCAAGCTGCGCGACCTGTCGCCCCTTTGGGAAATGTTCAAGGATGGTGTTGACCTGTCCACCATCCAGTGGGCAGCCCATTAATCAAACAGGCATCCCGATGGCGCTGAACCCGCCATTTGCCCGATAACCAGCATTCAAGGAGTACTTCAATGGCTTACAGTGAAAAAGTGGTGGACCACTACGAAAACCCCCGCAACGTCGGTTCTTTTGAAAAGGGCGACGAAACGGTAGGCACCGGCATGGTCGGCGCACCGGCTTGCGGCGACGTGATGAAACTGCAGATCAAGGTGAATCCGGTCACCGGCGTGATTGAGGATGCGCGCTTCAAAACCTACGGCTGCGGCTCGGCCATTGCCTCCAGTTCACTCGTGACGGAATGGGTCAAGGGCAAGACGCTGGACCAGGCGGCGAGCATCAAGAACAGTGCCATTGCCGAGGAACTGGCGTTGCCCCCTGTGAAGATTCATTGCTCCATCCTGGCAGAAGATGCCATCAAGGCAGCGGTCAACGATTACAAGCAAAAGCATCTGCCTGCCGTTGCAGCCGCGCTCTGATCAACCCCTGTTTACTTCAAGCGATTGATATGTCCGTTACCCTTACCGACGCTGCCGCCCGCCACGTTACCCGCTACATGAGCAAGCGTGGCAGGGGTGTGGGCGTGCGCCTGGGCGTCAAGACCACCGGCTGTTCTGGACTGGCTTACAAGCTGGAATACGCCGATGAAATCGCACCCGAAGATGTCGTGTTTGAAGACAATGGCGTCAAGGTGCTGGTGGATCCCAAAAGCATGGCCTACATTGATGGTACCCAGCTTGATTTTGTGCGCGAAGGCCTGAACGAAGGCTTCAAGTTCATCAACCCCAATGAGCGTGACCGCTGTGGGTGCGGTGAAAGTTTTCGCGTTTGAGTGGCAAACCGGCGATATCTTGCACGGCGCAGCATTGCGCATCGATTTTTTCCAATGCCGCCTTCACTGACCATGCTGGCGGCTTTTTCATTCCATGAACCTTCAATCCAACGACTTCGAACTTTTCAGCGTTCCCATGCAGTTTGTCCAGGACCGGGCGCAACTTGACGCGCGCTGGAAAGAACTGCAGCGCGAAGCTCATCCTGACAAATTTGCAGCGCAGGGAGCGGCGGCGCAGCGTTTGGCCATGCAGTGGTCTGTCCGGATCAATGAGGCGTACCAGCGGCTCAAGGACCCGCTCAAGCGCGCCAGTTATTTGTGCGAACTGCATGGCGCGCCGATCAATGCCGAGAACAACACCGCCATGCCAGCCGTCTTCCTGATGCAGCAAATGGAATGGCGCGAAGCGCTGGAAGAGGCCGAGGGGATCGAAGACCTGGATAAAATTGCCATTCAGGCAAGGAATGGCGGGCATAGACAGCTATTAAAAATAGAGCAGATGCTGGATCAGAAGAGAGATTTTTTCGAAGCTGCTCAACAGGTTAGAAGCCTCATGTTTATCGAACGCTTTACCCGTGAGGTCGATGAACGCATTGATCTGCTGGAACAATAAGCTATTTAAGAAACTCAGTAAAGAACAGCGCCATGGCACTTTTGCAATTATCCGAACCTGGCCAGACGCCAGACCCGCACCAGCGGCGCATCGCCATCGGCATTGACCTCGGCACCACCCATTCACTGGTGGCCAGCGTGCGAAATGGGCTGTCAGAATGCCTGCCCGATGACCAGGGTCAGGTGTTGCTGCCAAGTGTCGTGCGTTACCTCGAGGACGGGCGGACGCAGATCGGTTTTGATGCCCTCACGGCCCAGGTTGACGATCCGTGCAACACAATTTCTTCTGTCAAGCGGCTGATGGGGCGGGGTATCGACGACATTGGCAAACGCGAGCAAATGCCTTATCGCTTCATCGACAAGCCGGGCATGGTCACGCTGCAAACCGCAGCCGGTGAAAAAAGTCCGGTGCAAGTCAGTGCCGAAATTCTGGCGTCGCTGCGACAGCGCGCCGAAGACACTTTTGACGATGATATCTATGGGGTCGTGATCACCGTGCCCGCCTATTTTGATGATGCCCAGCGCCAGGCAACCAAAGATGCGGCGCAACTGGCCCGATTGAATGTACTGCGCCTGATCAACGAACCCACTGCCGCGGCCATTGCCTATGGGCTGGACAATGCCAGCGAAGGCGTGTATGCGGTTTATGACCTCGGGGGCGGAACGTTTGATATTTCCATCCTGCGCTTGTCTCAAGGGGTGTTTGAAGTGGTCTCGACAGGCGGAGATTCTGCCCTTGGCGGCGATGATTACGATCGTGCACTGGTTGAATGGACGCTGACCAAGGGCGGGGTGACCGTGGATACGCTGAGCGCATCAGACAAGGCTGTACTGCAAAAAACTGCTCGAGCCTGCAAAGAGGCGCTGTCCAAAGCGCCATCAGTGCCATTTTCCGTACGCCTGTCGAAGGCATCGATCAATTTTGAAATAAATGCAGCAGATTTTGAAGCTGTTTCAGCGCATCTTACCCAGCGTACCCTGAATGCCGCGCGCAAAGCCTTGCGCGACGCTGGCCTGAAGCGTGAAGAAATTGATGGCGTGGTCATGGTGGGCGGCTCCACCCGCATGCCGCAGGTGCGCAAGGCCGTCGCAACTTTTTTCGGACGTGAACCGCTGGTCGATCTCAACCCCGACGAAGTGGTGGCACTCGGGGCGGCCATTTCTGCCAATCAACTGGCGGGGAACAACACGGGTGATGACCTCTTGTTGCTCGATGTGATTCCCCTCTCACTGGGCGTCGAAACCATGGGCGGCTTGGTCGAGCGCATCGTTCCGCGCAACCAGACCATCCCCACGGCCATGGCACAGGATTTCACCACTTACCAGGATGGACAGACTGCCCTGGCGCTGCATGTGGTGCAGGGTGAGCGCGACCTGGTGGCTGATTGCCGCAGCCTGGCGCGTTTTGAATTGCGCGGCATATCTCCGATGGTCGCTGGCGCTGCACGCATTCGTGTGACGTTCACGGTGGATGCCGATGGCCTGCTCAGCGTCAATGCCCGTGAGCAGATCAGCGGTGTCGAAGCACAAATCGACGTCAAGCCCTCCTATGGTTTGTCGGACGATGAAATCGCCCGCATGCTCCAGGATAGCTTTGCCACCGCCCAGCAAGACATGCGTTCGCGTGCGTTGGTGGAGGCGCAGGTGGATGCGGATCGTATGATCCTGGCGATTCAAAGTGCGCTGGAAGCTGATGCGGACCTGCTCAGTTCAAGCGAACGTGTGCAGACTGACCACCTGATGGCTACGCTCGCCGATGCCCGTATTAACGGCGATGCCGTTTCCATCGAGGCAGCAACGCAGGCGCTTGCCAAAGGCACCGAAGCTTTTGCAGCCCAGCGCATGAATCGGGGCATTCAGAAAGCACTGGCCGGAAAGAACATCGAGTCGGTCTGACCACCTTGCCGCACTCTTCGCACTCTTATTACCCACAGATCGACACCATGCCCATCATCAAGATTCTTCCCCATCCCGAATATTGTCCACAAGGCGCCGAAATATCGGCGCCAGCAGGTACTTCCATCTGTGAAGCGTTGCTCGACAACAAGATCAACATCGAGCATGCCTGTGACTTGAGCTGCGCATGCACGACCTGCCATGTCATCGTGCGCGAGGGATTCAGGTCGCTCAACGAGATTGATGAAAGCGAGGAAGACCTGCTGGACCGGGCCTGGGGCCTGGAACCTAACTCACGCCTGAGTTGCCAGGCCTTTCTGGCACAAGCGGATGTCACTGTTGAAATCCCCAAGTATTCAATCAATCATGCCAAGGAAAATCATTAAATGCGTTCAAGCCGAGAATTCTGACCATGCGCCAAATTGTTCTGGATACTGAAACCACGGGCCTTTCTGCCGAAAACGGTGACCGTGTCATTGAAATCGGCTGCGTGGAACTTGTCGCGCGCAAGTTAACCGGCAGCAACAAGCATTTCTATCTCAATCCCGGGCGCGACAGCCACGAAGATGCATTGAAGGTTCACGGCATCAGCAATGAATTCCTGAAAGACAAGCCCAGGTTCGCAGCCGTGGCGGACGAGTTGCTTGACTACCTGCAAGGCGCCGAGGTGATCATTCACAACGCGCCTTTCGATGTCAGTTTTCTGAACAAGGAACTCGAACTGATCGGCAGGGAACCCCTCATGCATTGGGTGGCCAAGGTCACCGACAGCCTGATGATGGCGAAGGAGATGTTCCCGGGCAAGCGAAATTCGCTCAATGCCCTGTGTGACCGCCTTGAGGTCGACAATTCCGGTCGTACCCTGCATGGCGCATTGCTGGACGCTGAGTTGCTAGCGGATGTGTACATCAACCTTACCCGCGGTCAGAACAGCCTGATGATGGATATCGGCAGCCCGGTACAGTCAGACAATGACGAACTCATGATCGACCTGCGCATTTTTGACCTTCCAGTGGTACTGCCTAGTCATCATGAGATGCAAGCACATGAAAAAGTCCTGGCAATGCTCGACAAGGCAAGCCGCGGAAAAACAATTTGGCGTTTGGAAAACTCGGGAGTTACAAATAATGCTTGAAAAGCAGCATATAATCGAAAGCTGACCAACAGGGCGGTTAGCTCAGGGGTAGAGCACTGCATTCACACTGCAGGGGTCGCAAGTTCGAAACTTGCACCGCCCACCAATGAAATCAAGGACTTACGCATCTCGCTAAGTCCTTTTTTTATTGACAACGTTCAAAGCTCCTGATTCCATTTTCAAATCAATCCGCGATGAGGTGTGAAGCCGGAGAACAGCCTGCAGCACGGCAAGGCCAAGTAACGACATATCGGATTAATTTGAAAACAGAATAATTTGAAGAATCCATCTCGCCAAAAAATCTGTTATCTGTTTCCCCGGCTTACAGGGTATACATTTTTCCGGCGTTGCGCATGGATTCAGCAAAGTGGCGGCTACTCGACTTCACCAGTTAAAAAAGTAAAAAGCCAGGTCAACTGACCTGGCTTTTTACTGGATTCATGCCATGGCCGTCTTGGTTTTTGTCCTGCGACCAGCCAACCGCACGAAATCCGGACAAGTGCCTTTAAAGCACTTCGCTGGCAAAATCCGCCAGTCGCGAACGTTCTCCACGCGCCAGTGTGATGTGGCCGCCATGCGGCCAGCCCTTGAAGCGGTCAACAGCAAACGTCATGCCCGACGATCCTTCTGTCAGATACGGCGTGTCGATCTGCGCCAGATTGCCCATGCAGACGATCTTGGTGCCAGGCCCGGCACGGGTGATGAGGGTTTTCATCTGCTTGGGTGTCAGGTTCTGCGCTTCATCAATGATGACGTACTTGTTCATAAAGGTCCGGCCGCGCATGAAGTTCATGCTCTTGACCTTGATTCGTGAACGGATCAGTTCATTGGTCGCAGCGCGGCCCCATTCGCCCGCTCCGCCGTCGGTTTTGCCCAGAACTTCCAGGTTGTCATCGAGCGCGCCCATCCACGGTCCCATTTTTTCTTCCTCGGTACCGGGAAGAAAGCCGATGTCTTCGCCAACCGACACCGTGGCACGGGTCATGATGATTTCGGTGTAACGCCGGTCATCGAGCACCTGTGTCAGCCCGCTGGCCAGAGCCATGAGCGTCTTGCCGGTGCCTGCCGTACCGGCAAGGGTGACAAAGTCCACTTCTGGATCCATCAGCAGGTTCATGGCGAAATTTTGTTCGCGGTTGCGCATCGTGACGCCCCAGACCGAATTCTTCAGGTGGGTGAAATCCTTCAGGGTTTTCAGGACAGCTGTTTTCCCCTGGATTTCCGTGACACGCGCATACAGCGATGGTTCGCCGGGAGACTCGAAAAACACGAACTGGTTGATCAGCAGGCTCGGCACGATCGGGCCGGTGATCCGGTAGAACGTGTGGATGCCTTGCTGCCAGCTTTCAATGGTCTTGCTCTGGCGCGTCCAGAAGTCGGGCGGCAGGGCCAGCGAGCCTGCATACAGCAGGTCGCCATCTTCAAGAACCTTGTCATTCTGGTAGTCGTCGGTATTGAGTCCCAAAGCACGCGCCTTGACGCGCATGTTGATGTCCTTGGAGACCAGCACGACCTCGCGCGGTGCATATTCCTTGCGCAGGGCTTCAACCACGCCAAGGATCTGGTTGTCGGCCTTGCCCTGCGGCAGGCTCATGGGCAAGGTGTAGTCCAACACCTTGGTCTGAAAAAACAGGCAGCCACTGGCTTCAGGGTGCCCGGTGGTGTTCAGCTTCAGGCCCTTGCCGATGTCGGCACCGTTTGCTCCGGCGAGTCCGTCGAGCGTACGACTCGTCTGGCGCGCATTGCGGGCCACTTCCGTCATGCCTTTCTTGTGGCCGTCGAGTTCTTCCAGCACGATCATCGGCAGGAAAATATCGTGTTCTTCGAAACGGAACAGGCACATCGGGTCGTGCATCAGGACATTGGTATCGAGCACGAAGAGCTTGGGCTGGCTGGACGGTCGGGTCTTTTTCGGCCTGAAGGCGGGCTGGGCACGCGGCACGCTCTCTTTTTGAGAGCTGATGGCCCGCGTATCTACTGCGGGAATAGCCTTTTTCTCTGCATAAATGATCGGCTGCTCACGTTCTGTGACAGCACGTCTTTCCAGCAGTCCAACGGCAACAGGCTGGATGGCCGATTCAACGGGTTTGGAGGATTTGCGCGGTGCCTTTGCGGACGCGCGTACCGGCGCATCAAGCACGTCTGGTGAAAGCAGGGCAGCACGTTTGGTCGGGGCGGGAGGCAGGGGCATGGTGCTTAGAACTCTTTCCATGAAGTTTCAGAAATAAAAAAAGCCGCCTCAGGGCCGGGGCGGCTTTTTTTGAACGCTGTCGCTGGGGTCAATTGCATGAACTCATTATGCACAACTCAAATGACCGCCCTTGCGACAGGCGTGAAGCAGGTTTCAGGCTTCTTTCTTGAGGCCCTTGACAGCCTTCAGGACTTCCTCGACATGGCCGGGAACCTTCAGACCGCGCCACTCTTCTTTCAACAGGCCGTCTGCGCCGACCAGAAAAGTGCTGCGCTCGATGCCCTTGACCTTCTTGCCGTACATGATCTTGTTCTTCACCACGCCAAACATGTGGCACATTTTTTCTTCGGTATCGGCGATCAACTCGAAGGGAAGTTCAAGTTTGGACTTGAACTCATCATGAGATTTCATGTTGTCGCGCGAGACGCCGAAAACAGTGGCTCCTGCCTTGAGAAAATCCTTGTAATGGTCTCGAAACTGCATCGCTTCGGTGGTGCAGCCCGGCGTGTTATCTTTCGGGTAGAAAAATAGCACGACCACTTTGCCCAGATGCGTTTGATTCGAAACTTTGAGGCCGCCGGTGGCGAGCGCTTCGAATTCGGGAAGAGGTTTATTGACGACGACTGCCATACTGAGGGTACCCTGACGAAAGTAGTTGTAATTAGCCGCGGCCTTTGCCAGTGAAGACAGATGTCGTTCACGGGGTGCGGTGCCAAGTGCAACCCTATATTTTACCCTGAAAGGGTCATTGCCCGACTCTCAGATTGCATCCGGGTCTATCAGCAGCGCCGCAACCACATGGCGTCCTTCGCCGGCCAGAATGTTGTAGGTTCGGCACGCCGCCAGCGTGTCCATGGTTTCCAGGCCAATACGCTGATCCATGAGTCCGCGCAAAAAAGCCGGGGGTGGAAACCGGAGGCGCGTGCCGCTGCCAAAAATAACCAGTTCCGGCTTCATGTCCGCCAGCAATGCGAAGTGCTCGGCGGTGAGTTGCTCGAAGCGTTGGCAATTCCACGGCAGTTTTTCTCCGCGTGAGCCAATCACGACGCTGTAGTCGATTTTTTCAGCAACGCCGTTGTTGCCCAGACCAACCCATCCGGTGCCGTAGGCAAGAATGGACTGGACATCAAGGCGATCTGGTTGAAGTTTCATACGGTTTGGAAAGTGGTGGCGTTTGCTCCAGCGGCCGGGCTGGCTACAACCGCCAGGCTGCGGAGTTGAAGGTAGAAATCAGTGTTTTATGTGGTCAAATTATAGATTCCGTCCAAAACTCAGGTGGCTGCACCGGGTTTTCAACTTTGGCACGTTCCATTGGCGAAGCGGCACTGCACAACTTCTCATCAAAAGCGACATGAAACCGATCAACAAGTCCGCCAAACTGGCCAACGTGCTCTACGACATTCGCGGCCCGATCATGGACGCGGCAAAGCAGATGGAAGAAGAGGGCCAAAAACTCATCAAGCTCAACATTGGCAACCTGGCGGTGTTCGGTTTTGATGCGCCCGAGGAAGTCCAGCAGGACATGATCCGCAACCTGCCGGCGTCAGCCGGCTACTCGGACAGCAAGGGCATTTTTGCAGCCCGCAAGGCGGTGATGCACGAGACGCAAAAGCAGGGCATCAAAGGCGTGACGCTGGACGATATCTATTTGGGCAACGGCGCCAGCGAGATGATTTCGATGGCCACCAATGCCTTGCTCGACAACGGTGACGAGCTGCTGCTGCCGTCGCCCGACTACCCCTTGTGGACTGCCTCGGTCAGCCTGGCGGGCGGCACGCCAGTCCACTACATCTGCGACGAGTTCAATGGGTGGATGCCCAGTCTGGACGATATCCGCGCCAAGGTCACGCCGCGTACCAAAGGCATTGTGGTCATCAATCCCAACAACCCGACCGGCGCACTGTATTCCGACGCGCTGCTCAAAGGCATTGTCGAGATTGCGCGCGAACACAACCTGGTGATCCTGGCCGACGAGGTCTATGACAAGGTGCTGTACGACGGCGTCAGGCACACCGCGCTGGCCAGCCTGTCCACAGACGTGCTGACGCTGACCTTCAATTCCCTCTCCAAGAGCTATCGTTCCTGTGGCTACCGCGCAGGCTGGCTGGTGGTTTCCGGTGCCAAGAAAAGGGCGCAGGACTATATAGAAGGCCTGAACATGCTGGCCAACATGAAGTTGTGTTCCAACGTGCCGGGCCAGTGGGCCATCCAGACGGCCCTGGGCGGTTACCAGAGCATCAACGACCTGACCTGCGAAGGCGGACGGCTGCGGCGCCAGCGCGACCTGGCGTATGAGCTGATCACCGCCATTCCGGGTGTGAGCTGCGTCAAGCCCAGCGCGGCGCTCTACATGTTTCCCCGTCTCGACCCGGAGGTCTATCCGATCAAGGACGACCGGCAGTTTTTCCTCGAATTGCTCAAGGAAACCAAGGTCATGCTGGTGCAGGGCACGGGCTTCAACTGGGCCGCGCCGGACCATTTCCGTATCGTCTTTCTGCCGCATGAGGAAGACCTGCGCGAAGCCATTGGCCGCATTGCGCTGTTTCTTGAAAAATACCGCAACAAGCTGATTTGACCTTGTGACTTTTTATTTTCCCGCTGCGCCATGATTCAAACGGCCAGTTTGCACAACCACGATTCGCAGGACTCCAGGTGAACCTAAAAACGACAACGACGAATTTGAGCCCTATCCGGGTAGGCCTTCTGGGCATCGGCACCGTGGGCAGCGGCACCTTCAATGTGCTCAAGCGCAACCAGGAAGAGATTCGCCGCCGTGCCGGACGCGGCATCGAAATCACCATGGTCGCAGACCTCGACGTGGCGCGTGCCCAGGCGCTGGTTGGCGATGGCGTGCAGGTGGTCAACGACGCACGCCAGGTCGTGGCCAGTCCTGACGTGGACATCGTGATCGAGTTGATCGGCGGTTACGGCATTGCCAAGGCACTCGTGCTCGAAGCCATCGAGTCAGGCAAGCACGTGGTGACGGCCAACAAGGCGCTGCTCGCCGTGCATGGAACCGAGATTTTCGCTGCCGCCCAGCGCAAGGGCGTGATGGTGGCCTTTGAGGCGGCGGTGGCAGGCGGCATCCCGATCATCAAGGCGCTGCGCGAAGGCCTGAGCGCCAACTCCATCCAGTGGATCGCCGGCATCATCAACGGCACGACCAATTTCATTCTTTCTGAAATGCGCGACAAGGGCCTGGACTTCGGCGTGGTGCTCAAGGAAGCGCAGCGCCTGGGCTACGCCGAAGCCGACCCGACCTTCGACATCGAAGGCGTGGACGCCGCGCACAAGGCGACGCTGATGAGTGCCATTGCCTTCGGCATTCCGGTGCAGTTCGACAAGGCTTATGTCGAGGGCATCACGGCTCTGGCGGCGCAGGACATCCGTTACGCCGAGCAACTGGGCTACCGCATCAAGCTGCTGGGCATCACCAAGCGCGTGTCAGGAGGCATCGAGTTGCGCGTGCATCCAAGCCTGATCCCGGCCAAGCGCCTGCTGGCCAATGTTGAAGGCGCGATGAACGCCGTCGTCGTGCATGGCGATGCCGTCGGCACCACGCTTTACTACGGCAAGGGCGCCGGCAGCGAGCCGACCGCCAGTGCGGTGATTGCCGACCTGGTCGATATCACCCGCCTGCACACTGCCGACCCCGAGCACCGCGTGCCGCACCTGGCTTTTCAGCCTGATGCCATGAGCGACCTGGCCATCGTGCCGATGTCGGAAATCGTCACCAGCTACTACCTGCGCCTGAACGTGGCCGACGAAGCCGGCGTGCTGGCCAATGTCACCGGCATCCTGGCGTCGCTCGGCATCAGCATAGACGCGGTGCTGCAGCGCGAAGCCGACGAGGTGGGCGGCGAAGGTTCGACACAGACCGACCTGATCATCCTCACCCACGACTGCGTCGAGGCCCGGATGAACGAAGCCATCGCACAGATGCAGGCGCTGCCCACCGTGCTGGCGCCCATCACGCGCATCCGCAAGGAGGAACTGGCCTGATGCATTACATCTCTACCCGCGCATCGTCGGGCAATCCGCCCGAGCGCAAGCGTTTTTGCGAAATTCTGCTCGAAGGCCTGGCGCCCGACGGCGGCCTGTACCTGCCCGAATACTATCCGCAGGTCGATGGCGCCATGCTCACGAAATGGCGCGGCCTGTCCTACGCCGGGCTGGCGTTCGAAGTGCTGTCGCTCTACATCGACGACATTCCTGCCGCCGACCTGAAGGCGATCTGTGACAAGACCTACACCGAGCAAGTCTTTGGCACGAAGGAAATCGCCCCGCTGCGCCCGCTGGAAAGTGGCCTGTACCTCGAAGCCCTGTCCAACGGCCCGACGCTGGCCTTCAAGGACATGGCGATGCAGTTGCTGGGCAACCTGTTCGAGTACGAGCTGGCGCGGCGCGGCGAGGAACTGAACATCCTGGGCGCGACCAGCGGCGACACCGGCAGTGCCGCTGAATACGCCATGCGCGGCAAGAAGGGCGTTCGCGTCTTCATGACCTCGCCCAACGGCCGCATGAGCCCGTTCCAGCAGGCGCAAATGTTCAGCCTGCAGGACAAAAACATCCACAACATTGCCATCGACGGCGTGTTCGACGACTGCCAGGACATCGTGAAAGCTGTGTCCAACGACCTGGCCTTCAAGCGCCAGTACAAGATCGGCACGGTCAACTCGATCAACTGGGCGCGCCTGATGGCGCAAGTCGTCTATTACTTCGCAGGCTATTTCCAGGCGACAACTTCGAACGCAGAAAAAGTCAGCTTCACCGTGCCATCGGGCAATTTCGGCAATGTCTGCGCCGGCCATGTGGCGCGCAGCATGGGGTTGCCGATTGAGCAACTGGTGGTCGCCACCAACGAGAACGATGTGCTCGACGAGTTCTTCCGCACCGGCATCTACCGCGTTCGGACCAGCGCCGACACGATTGAGACCTCCAGCCCGTCGATGGACATTTCCAAGGCGTCGAACTTCGAGCGCTTCGTGTTTGACCTGCTGGGGCGTGACGGTGGCAAGACCCGCTCGCTGTTCCACGACCAGCTGAACAGCCAGGGCAGTTTCGAGCTGGGCGCCGACCCGGCGTTTGCCATGGCGGCCGGGCGTTACGGTTTTGTCAGCGGCAAGAGCCTGCACGCCGACCGGCTGGCGACGATTCGGGACACCTGGCAGCGCTTCGGCACCATGATCGACACCCACACCGCCGATGGCGTGAAGGTGGCGCGCGAGCATTTGCAGCCCGGCGTTCCGATGATCGTGCTGGAAACCGCCTTGCCGATCAAGTTTGCCGCCACGATCGAAGAAGCGCTGGGCCAGCCGCCGGTGCGGCCTGCGGGCTTCGAGGGTATTGAAGCGCTGCCCAAGCGGGTTACGCTGTTGCCGGCCGATGCCATGGCCATCAAGCAGTACATTGCCGAAAATGTGCATTAAATTGGCCGTTTGCGCATATTCCACGGGCGCAAGCAGCTATTTATTTAATAGCGAGCCGTGTTGCATGGAGCTTGCCGGATGAAAGTCGTCGGATTTGCCGGCTACTCTGGCTCGGGCAAGACCACCTTGGTCGAAAAGCTGATTCCAGCGCTCAAGCTGCGCGGCCTGCGGGTGTCGGTCGTCAAGCATGCGCACCACAAGTTTGACATCGACCATCCCGGCAAGGACACCTTTCGCCATCGCGAGGCCGGCGCTTTTGAAGTGGTCGTCGCCTCGCAAAACCGGCTGGCGCTGATGCGCGAGTTCGAGCAGCCCGCCGAACTCACGGTGCACCATTTGATTGCCGAGTTGTACGACGGCGTGGACTGGGTGCTGGTCGAAGGTTTCAAGCACAGCGACTTGCTCAAGATCGAGGTCTGGCGGGCCTCGTCCGGCAAGCCGACGCGTTATCCTGACGACGACTACGTGGTGGCCATCGCCACCGATTCCCCCGGCCAGCTGCCGGTGGCAACCTTGCGTCCGGTGCTGGATTTGAACGATGCCGACGCCTTGGCCGATTTCCTGGTCAACAATCAGGACCGGTTTGATTATTCGTTTGAAAACCGGCTCGACTGAGTGAGTTTTTTCAACCGTTTTTACCGTCTTTAACATTCCAGACACGCTACATGCCTTCAGTTTCCTCACCCGCGCCAGCGCCCGCACGCCCGCCCATGAAGCCGCTCGACCTGGCGCTGGCCGAACTGCTGGCCTTCGCCACGACCCTGGCGCCAGCCGAAAGCCTCTCGACGTTCGATGCCGATGGCCGAGTGCTGGCGCAGGACCTGCTGTCCGCCCTGGACGTGCCGGCGCACGACAACAGTTCGATGGACGGCTACGCAGTGCGCTGCGCCGACTGGCAGGGCGCCGATACGCTGCTGCCCGTCAGCCAGCGCATTCCGGCCGGCTCAAGCGGGCATGCGCTGGCGGGGGCAAGCGTTGCGCGTATCTTTACCGGCGCGCCGATGCCGCCGGGCGCCGATGCGGTGGTGATGCAGGAAGACTGCGAGGTCGTGGAGGGCGGCATTCGCATCGCTGCGCAGCCCCGATGCGGCCAGTGGATACGGCGCCGTGGCGAAGACGTGGCCGCCGGCTCAGTCGTGCTGCAACGCGGAACACGCCTCTCGCCGGCGTCCCTTGGACTGGCCGCCAGTATCGGTTTTGACCGGCTGCAGGTCGCGCCGCGCGTGCGTGTGGCGCTGTTTTCCACCGGCGACGAACTGGTGATGCCGGGCGATGTGGCGCCTGCCGACATGAAGCCCGGCGCGATCTACAACTCCAACCGATTTTTCCTGAAGGCCTTGCTGCAGCGGCTGGGCTGCACCGTGACCGACCTGGGCATCGTGCCTGACCGGCTTGAAGCAACCATCGACGCGCTGAAGGGCGCCAGCCAGCAGCATGACCTGATCCTGACCAGCGGCGGCGTGTCGGTTGGCGAGGAAGACCACATCAAGCCCGCCGTGCAGGCGCTGGGAACACTCAACTTGTGGCAGATCGCCATCAAGCCGGGCAAGCCGTTTGCCTATGGAAAGATCGGCGCAGCCCATTTCATTGGCTTGCCGGGCAATCCGGTGTCCAGCTTCGTGACCTTTTTGCTGCTGGTGCGGCCTTTCATCCTCCAACTGCAGGGAGCGAACTCACTTGCGCCTGAGTCCATAGCGCTTCGCGCTGATTTTGATTGGCCAAAAGCCGACAAACGCCGTGAATTCCTGCGCGTCAGGCTGAATGTGGCGGGCAGGCTGGAACTGTTCGCCAACCAGAGTTCGGGCGTGCTGACCTCGGCGGTCTGGGGCGACGGGCTGGTGGACAACCCCGCCGGCCAGACCATTGCGCACGGCGACACGGTGCGTTTCATCCCGTTTTCATCATTGCTGTCGTGAAGGCCGGTTGACCCATGAACGTCACCATCAAATACTTTGCGTCGATCCGCGAAGCCATCGGGCAGGGCAGCGAGTTTCGTCAAACGTCCGCCCTGACGCTGGCTGACCTGCGCGACGAACTGCTGGCCGCCAGTCCGGCGCACGCCGCCAGTCTGGCGCGCGGCAGCGCGGTTCGCATGGCCGTGAACCAGGTCATGACGGGTGAAGCCGCACTGCTGACCGACGGTTGCGAAATCGCCTTCTTTCCGCCGGTCACTGGAGGCTGACCGGCATGGCGGCGCGCGTTACCGTCCAGACCGGCGACTTCAACCTGGCCGACGAGGTCGAGGTGCTGCGCAGCGGCGACAAGCGCGTCGGCGCCGTCTGCACCTTCACCGGCACCGTGCGGGACCGCAATGACGGCTTGAGCGTCAGCTCCATGGAACTGGAGCACTACCCCGGCATGACCGAAAAAGCCATCGAGGCGATGATTGACGAGGCCATCAGCCGTTTCGATATTTTTGCTGCCCGCATCATTCACCGGGTCGGCCTGCTGCAACCGCTCGATCAGGTCGTGATGGTTGCCGTCACCTCCGCACACCGGGGCGAGAGCTTCAAGGCCTGCGAGTTCCTGATGGATTACCTGAAAACCCAGGCGCCGTTCTGGAAAAAAGAACAGACACCCGAAGGCGCGCGCTGGGTCGATGCCCGCGTCAGCGACGATGCGGCGCTGGCGAAATGGGGCATCAGCGCGCCCAACGCCTGAGCCCCGGCATCGCCCGGGCTTGACCTTTGTCAAGCTTCTTGCCGAGTCCGACCGCCTCACGGCGCCACGGCTGCTTGTAAAGCTGTGCAAAAGCCCCAAGATTCTCCGGGTCAAACTTTTTAAAGTTCTACCGGAGATTTCATGCGACAAGACAAACTCACCACCAAGTTCCAGGAAGCCCTGAGCGATGCCCAGTCGCTGGCGCTGGGCAATGACAACGGCTATATCGAACCGGCCCACCTGTTGGCCGCCATGCTGCGCCAGGAAGACGGACCGCGCGCGCTGCTGGAACGGGCCGGGGTCAACGTCAACGGCCTGATGCAGGCCGCCGACGCCGCCGTTAAAAAACTTCCACAAGTCCAGGGTCAGGACCAGATCACGGTCGGCCCGGAGCTGGCCAAGCTGCTGCAGGCCACCGAAAAGGAATCCATCAAGCGCAATGACCAGTTCATTGCCGGTGAACTCTTTTTGCTGGCCCTGACCGACAGCAAGGCTGACGTGGGCAAGATCGCCCGAGAGAACGGCCTGAGCCGCAAGGCCCTTGAAGCGGCAATTGACGCGGTGCGCGGCGGCCAGAATGTGAACAGCGCCGACGCCGAAGGCCAGCGCGAAGCCCTGAAGAAATACTGCATGGACCTGACCGAGCGTGCGCGTTTGGGCAAGCTCGACCCGGTGATTGGCCGGGACGACGAGATTCGCCGCGCCATCCAGGTGCTGCAGCGCCGCACCAAGAACAACCCGGTGCTGATCGGCGAGCCCGGCGTTGGCAAGACCGCCATCGTCGAAGGCCTGGCGCAGCGCATCGTGGCGGGTGAGGTGCCCGATTCGCTCAAGGGCAAGCGTGTGCTGTCGCTAGACATGGCCGCGCTGGTGGCGGGTGCCAAGTTCCGTGGTGAATTTGAAGAGCGGCTGAAAACCGTGCTCAAGGAATTGGCGCAGGAAGAAGGCCAGACCATCGTCTTCATTGACGAGTTGCACACCATGGTGGGCGCTGGCAAGGGCGAAGGCGCGATGGACGCCGGCAACATGCTCAAGCCCGCGCTGGCGCGTGGCGAGCTGCACTGTGTTGGCGCTACTACCTTGGCCGAATACCGTAAATACATTGAAAAAGACGCCGCGCTGGAGCGCCGTTTCCAGAAGATATTGGTGGGCGAGCCCAGTGTGGAGGCGACCATCGCCATCTTGCGCGGCCTGAAAGAAAAGTACGAGTCGCACCACGGTGTGATCATCACGGACCCGGCCATCGTGGCGGCGGCCGAGTTGAGCCACCGCTACATCACCGACCGGTTTTTGCCCGACAAGGCGATTGACCTGATCGACGAAGCCGCCAGCAAGATCAGCATTGAGCGTGACTCCAAACCCGAAGTCATGGACAGGCTTGACCGCCGGCTGATCCAGTTGCAGATCGAACGCGAAGCCGTTCGCCGCGAAAAAGACGAAGCCTCGCAGAAACGCTTTAGCCTGATTGAAGAAGAAATTGTCAAGCTGGACAAGGAAATCGCTGACCTGGATGAGATCTGGCAAGCTGAAAAAGCCCAGGCGCTGGGCTCCAAGGACGTGATGGAAGAGATTGCCCGCATCCGCTTCCAGATTGAAGATTTCACCCGCAAGGGAGACCTTGGCAAGGTGGCAGAGTTGCAGTACGGCAAGCTGCCCGATCTGGAAAAGCGCCTGAAAGAAGCCCAGGCCAGCGAGGCCACGCCCGGCACCAGCACGGCACCCAAGCTGCTGCGTACGCAAGTCGGCGCTGAAGAGATCGCCGAAGTCGTGGCGCGGTCAACCGGTATTCCGGTCAGCAAACTCATGCAGGGCGAGCGCGACAAGCTGCTGCAGATGGAGGACCGGCTGCACCAGCGTGTCGTTGGCCAGGATGAAGCCATTAGCGCCGTCGCCAATGCGATTCGTCGTTCGCGATCGGGCCTTTCGGACCCGAACCGTCCCACGGGTTCCTTTTTGTTTCTTGGCCCCACGGGCGTCGGCAAGACCGAACTGTGCAAGGCGCTGGCCGGTTTCCTGTTCGACAGCGAAGACCACCTGATCCGCGTGGACATGAGCGAGTTCATGGAAAAGCATTCGGTCGCCCGCCTGATTGGCGCGCCACCCGGCTATGTCGGCTACGAGGAGGGCGGCCACCTGACCGAGGCCGTACGCCGCAAGCCGTACAGCGTGCTGCTGCTCGACGAGGTGGAAAAGGCCCATCCGGACGTGTTCAACGTGCTGCTGCAGGTGCTTGACGACGGCCGGCTGACCGATGGCCAGGGGCGCACGGTGGACTTCAAGAACACGGTGATCGTCATGACCAGCAACATCGGCTCGCCCATCATCCAGTCGATGGTCGGCAAGCCGTATGAGGAGATCAAGGACGCGGTCACCGACGAGCTGAAGAACTATTTCCGCCCCGAGTTCCTCAACCGCATCGACGAGACGGTGGTGTTCCATGCGCTGGACGCCAAGAACATCGAGTCGATTGCCCGCATCCAGCTCCAGGTGCTGATGGCGCGGCTGCAGAAGATGGACCTGACGCTGGAGGTATCCGAGGCAGCCATTGCCGAGCTGGCCAAGGTCGGTTTTGATCCGGTGTTTGGCGCCCGGCCACTCAAGCGTGCAATTCAGCAGCGGATTGAAAACCCGCTGTCCAAATTGCTGCTCGAAGGCCGTTTTCCGCCCAAGAGCACGATCCCAGTCGATGTGGACCCGATCCATGAGCCGGGCGTGTTCAAGTTCGCGGCGGCGGAACAAGGATGACGAAAAGGGCGCAGGCTGCTATTTATTAAATAGTGGCTTGCGCTCGTCACACGTGCGGAAAAGGCATTTTTTGCCTTAAATTGTCGGTGCGCGCTTCACCTTGCGTGTTGTCATTTTGCGAAGGCTGGAATCCCGTGACAAAACGCGGACAAAGTTGAAAGTTTTTTTCTGCCTACCCGCCTTGCTGGCTATGGCGGAGGCTTTCAACGGCCTGATGGCAGTCCTGCACTTCAAGTTGGAACAGCTCCCGCCTGATGGCGTGGATGCGACGATTCAAACTCCGGCAGCTTGAACAGCGACGCACCGACAGCTGCCACGCGGGGAAACGCCGCCAGATCGACCCCAAAGCGTTCTGCGCCAACCAAATGACTGGCCAGCGCCAGATCGGCCAGGCTGAGCGTTTCGTTGTGGCAACGCGTGGCACCTTCACGCAGCAGCCCTTCGTAAGCGCTCAAACCTTCGCGGTACCAGTGCGCAGCCCATTCGCGACCTGCTGCCGCGTCAGCGCCAAACTGTGCGGCCAGGCGCTTTTGCACACGCGGCACAGCCAACGGATGGGTGTCAGCCGCCGCCAACAAAAACATCGCCCGTACGCGCGCCCGGCCGGCGGCATCCGGCGGCAGCAGCGGCGTGTCGGGGTAGCTTTCTTCCAGCCACTCCAGAATCGCCAGGCTTTGTGTCAGCGGCTCGGGCGTGCCGCCTTCAAGCGCGGGTACAGCGCCAGCCGGGTTCAGGTGGCGAAACGCGGGCAGGTGCTGATGGCCGCCAGCCAGGTCGTGCATGCGTTCTTCAAAGGCGATGCCCTTGAACTTGAGGGCAGCGCGCACGCGGTAGGTTGCCAGCGACAGCCAATAACCATGAAGAATGAGCATGAGGTTTCCTGTGTATGAAGGTGTGGGTCAAGGCTTGAGCGCCCATCCAGGCGTGGCACTGGCCGGATTATGTCGTAGCCCTGGCATTGCTTGGGTCTGACACTGTGCGTATTCCGGTGATCGTGACCGATGATTCCGGCATCGTGACCGGTCATTCCGCTGATCGTGACCGACGGGATGAACCGGCCGAACACAGCG